>NZ_FONP01000003.1 GCF_900112955.1 Peptostreptococcus sp. D1 | reverse complement strand
TTGAAAGGAACGTAAAAAGAACAGAATTAGCAAGAAAATGTAAAATGAGCAATACAACATTAGCAAAATTAAATAAAAATAAATCAGTAACATTAACCGTTATTGATAAAATCTGTAAAGAATTAGACTGCAAAATAGAAGATGTTGTAGAAATTATTAATGAAGAGGAGAAATAACGTGTCAAAGAGAAAACAGGTAGAAGTACCAAAAGAAAAAATAGAAGCTCAGGAAGAATTTATTGAGCGTATACATAGAATGAATGAAGATGAATTTAATAAAACAGGTAAAAGGAAATCATGGCTATGCTCTACATTCGGATGTCAGATGAATGAGCACGATTCCGAAATGCTAATATCGATGTTAGAGGCAATGGGATACTCACAAGGTATTTCAGAGGATCAAGCTGATATTGTAATATACAACACTTGTGCAGTTAGAGAAAACGCCGAATTAAAGGTTTACGGAAATCTTGGGCATCTAAAAAACATTAAAAAAAGAAATCCAAATATGAAGATTGTTGTGTGTGGTTGTATGATGCAGCAGCCTCACGTAGTTGAAGAAATCAAGAAAAAATACAGTCATGTGGATCTAATTTTTGGAACACACAACCTGTACAAATTTCCAGAACTTTTATCCGAAACCTTTTCTGGTGACAGTATGCTGGTCGATGTTTGGGATGTTGATGGTGAAGTTGTAGAGGGATTAAAAAGCAATAGAAAGTTCTCAGTGAAAGCATTTGTAAACATTATGTATGGGTGTAACAATTTCTGTACATATTGTATTGTACCGTATACTCGAGGAAGAGAAAGAAGTCGACATTACAACGATATAATCAATGAAATAAAAGAATTGGTTGAAAGTGGTGTTAAGGAGGTAACTCTTTTGGGGCAAAATGTAAACTCATATGGGAAAACTTTGAATGAGGATGATAGAATTGATTTTGCAACCTTGCTTAGAAAAGTGAATGAAATTGATGGATTAGAGAGAATTAGATTTATGACCTCTCATCCAAAGGACATTTCTGATGAGGTTATTTATGCGATTAGAGATTGTGAAAAAGTGTGTGAATTTCTGCATTTACCATTTCAATCTGGGTCAACATCACTCCTGAAAAAGATGAATAGACATTACTCAAAGGAGGACTATTTGAAAATAATAGAAAAGGCAAAAAAAGAAGTTCCTGGCATGGCTTTTTCAACAGATATAATGATCGGATTTCCTGGCGAAACTGAGTCAGATGTAGATGATACCATTGATATTGTAGAAGCAGTGAGATATGATTCTGCATTTACATTTATTTATTCAAAGAGACGTGGAACTCCTGCTGCAACAATGGAGAATCAAATACCAGAAGATATTAAACATCAAAGGTTTGACAGAGTATTAGAGGCTGTGAATAGAATTTCAGGAGAGATGAATTCGAAATATATGGGTGAAATAGTTGAAGTTCTAGTAGAGGGTGCTTCTAAGAAAGTGGCTGATATTTATTCTGGAAAGACTAGACAAAATAAAACTGTTAATTTCTCAGGTGGTAACGAAAGTCTGGTAGGAAAATTGGTAAATGTGAGGATAACTGATCCAAAGTCTTTTTCATTGAACGGAGAGCTTGTCGAGATTTTGAGATAAGGTACGTAATGATTGATTTGTTGAAGCAAATTGTCGCTTTATTTAAATAAATAGCTGTCTTGTGGAAATAAAATAGTTTCTTTATTAGAAACAAGTAATTGATTTGTGGAAACAATTTGGCAAATGATGTATAATAGCTTTAAGGAAATATTTATCAATAATTTGTTAGAGGAGTTATATATGAAAAAAATAAATAAAAAGTCGTTTTTTCTTTTTATATCCTTATTGCTCATATCGGGATATTTGACAGGGTGTGCTGAAGAGGTTTATCAGGATCAAAGAATGAATACAGGGTCTAATAAAGAAAATGAGATTGAGTATTCTATATATAATAATGGTTTACTTAATTCAGGATATAACTGGTACTCTGAATTCTTGGGTGAATTTTTGATAGCTATTAAAGATAATAACTACAAGGTGAGTGGGAAAGTAGTATCAAATCAGATAGACAAGCTTGAAATAAAGATTGAAGAAATAAAAAACATAAAGGTAAGCAAGGTTATAGAGCAGATGGAATTCAACAAGGAGGAGCTTTCAAAAAAGGATAAAAATGACAATGCTTATTTTGAAAGGGTAAAGAATAACGAAAAAAATATTGAGAGCAATATACAAAAAATGATCGAAATCTTATCAAATATCAAAACTGGTTTGCAATTGGGAAAAGATGGACAATATGATGGAGATGATTTGAAACAAATTGAAGAAATCCAGAAAAAAACAATAGAGATATTTGACAATGAAATAAAAATGCAATCTTAAAGTTGTTGAAAACACTTTATTTTTTCTTAGATATGCTATAAAATATTACTAGAATAAAAAGAATGGAGGTTTCCTATGTCGTTTGAAAGAGAAAATTCAAATTTTATTAGAAATATAGTGATAGACGATTTAGAAAATAAGAAACATGATAGTATAATAACCAGGTTTCCGCCAGAGCCAAATGGATATCTACATATTGGTCACGCAAAGAGTATATGTCTAAATTTTGGTCTTGCAAGGGAGTTTGATGGAAGAGTGAATTTGAGATTTGATGATACAAACCCAGCTAAAGAAGACATTGAATATGTTGAATCGATAAAAAATGATGTTGAATGGTTGGGCTTTGGTTGGGATGAACTACATTTTGCATCCAACTATTTTGAAGAAATGCATGATAGGGCAGTTCTTTTGATAAATAAGGGGTTGGCATATGTTGACGATTTGAGTGCCGATGAAATCAGAGAATACAGAGGAACTCTTAAAGAGCCTGGTAAAGAAAGTCCATATAGAAATAGAACGATAGAAGAGAACTTAGATTTATTCAAGAGAATGAGAGCCGGTGAATTTAAGGATGGGGAGAAGGTTCTTAGGGCGAAAATTGATATGGCATCTCCAAACATCAATCTAAGAGATCCTGTTATATATAGAATTTCCCATTCTACTCATCATAATACTGGTGATAAATGGTGTATTTATCCTATGTATGCATTTGCTCACCCACTTGAAGACGCAATTGAAAAGATTACACATTCTATTTGTACTCTAGAATTTGAAGACCAAAGACCATTTTATGATTGGACTGTGAGAGAATGTGAAATGGAAGCCATTCCAAGACAGATAGAATTTGCTAGATTGAACATGACGAATACTGTTATGTCTAAAAGAAAATTAAAACAGCTTGTGGATGAAGGAATAACTGATGGCTGGGATGATCCTCGTATGCCTACTATTTCAGGCTTGAGAAGACGTGGCTATACTCCAGAATCAATAAGAAGCTTCTGTTCTGAAATAGGAATTTCAAAGGCTGATTCTACTGTAGATAGTCAGATGCTTGATTACTTCTTGAGAGAGGATCTTCAGATGAAGGCTCCTTTGGCGATGGCGATAATCAATCCATTAAAGCTGGTTATCACAAATTATCCTGAGGGTGAATCAGAGCTTATCGAGATAGAAAACAATGCCAAAAATGAAGAAATGGGTAAAAGATTTGTTTCATTTTCAAGAGAATTGTATGTAGAGAGAGATGATTTTATGGAAGTTCCAGTAAAGAAATATTTTAGACTTTTCCCTGGAAATGAAGTTAGACTAAAGGGTGGTTATTATGTCAAATGCAACGATGTAATAAAAGATGAAAATGGCGAGGTTATCGAGATACATTGCACTTATGACCCAGCTACGAAAAGTGGATCAGGATTTGAAGGGAGAAAGGTCAAAGCTACAATCCATTGGGTAGATGCAAACAACTGCAAGCCTGCAGAATTTAGATTATATGAGCCATTAATTTTAGATGATGAGCCAGAAAATGAAGGCAAGCACTTCTTAGAACAGATAAATAGCAATTCATTGATTGTTAAGAACGGATTTGTAGAAGTTTCAGCAACTGAGAATGCAAAGAAAAACGACAAATTCCAGTTTATCAGAAATGGGTTCTACTGTGTTGACTCAAAATATTCTACAAAAGACAATTTGGTATTTAATAGAATAGTACCTTTGAAGAGCTCATTTAAACCAAATAAATAATAAAAAATCAATTAATAACGGACAGTAGATAATGAATAAACAATAAATAGTAAAATGTATGTAGGAAAAACTTCTTACATACATTTTTGCCATAAAAATAGCCTCCTATGATAATTGTACCATAGAAGGCTATTTTTGATTTTAATTTACAGACCTTTTTCACAGTTTCATAAAAATGATTGTGTAATATTCTTAATATCCAAACATTATACAATCAAATTATTGTAAATAATATTTTTTTGCTCTATTCTAAAATCTTATTAGAGATGGATCTATTGTATTTTATTCTATCATTTTCATTCAATATTTTTTTTCTTAGTCTTATCGAATCAGGCGTAACTTCAACTAATTCATCATCTTCAATAAATTCCAAGGACTCTTCAAGGGTAAAGATTCTAGGTGGTGAAAGTTTAATAGCGTCATCTGAGCCAGAAGCTCTAACGTTACTCATTTTTTTGTTCTTTGTAGGATTTACCACCATATCCTCTTTTCTTGAGTTTATACCAATAATCATACCCTCATACACATCAACACCTGGATTTACAAATAAAACTCCACGAGAAGAAAGTGCATTCAGTGCATATCCCATTGTTTTTCCATTTGCCTGAGATATCAATACTCCGTTTAATCTAGAAGGTATTTCTCCCTTATATTCCTCATATCTTTCAAATGATGTAAGAAGAGTACCTTCGCCTCTAGTTGAGTTTATAAATTCACTTCTGTATCCAAGCAAGCCTCTAGTAGGTACAAGGTACTGAATTTTCACATATCCATCTATAAGATCCATAGACTCCATCATACCCTTTCTTATATTTAAATCGTTGATAATGGTACCAGAATACTCTTCAGGACAGCTGACAGTTACCCTTTCGATAGGCTCGATTGTATTTCCATTTTCGTCCTTTTTAAACAATACCTGTGGCTTTGAAACTCCAAGCTCATAGCCTTCTCTTCTCATATTTTCGATTAGTATTGATAGATGTAGCTCTCCACGGCCACTAACTTTATATCCATCTGTTGTATCCAAAGGCTCTACCTTTAAACCAACATTGACTTCAAGCTCCTTTTCCAATCTATCTTTGATATGTCTTGTGGTTACAAATTTTCCACTTCTACCTACAAATGGAGAATCATTTACCATAAAATTCATTGATAGAGTAGGTTCTTCAATTAATATTTTACCCATTGGAAGGTTGGAATCGGAATCACAAATTGTTTCGCCAATAGAAATATCAGGAATACCAGCAATAATGACCATCTCACCGCTTGATGCTTCCTTTGTTTCGACTGTTTTCAAGCCTTCATAAACTTGAAGCCTTGAGATTTTGCCCTTTCTAGGCTCTTCACCCTCAGAGCAAATATTTATTTGTACAGATGAATCAAGCTTGCCATTGAAAACTCTACCTATACCAAGCCTACCAATATAATCATCATAAGCCAATGCCGAAATCTGTACCTGCAGTGGTTCTTCATCATAATCTGGGTATGCTTCAGCATGGTTTGTTATAGTTTCAAAAAGTGGTGATAAATCAGTGCTTTCATCTTCCATTTCTAATTTTGCAATTCCTTGCTTTGCAATACCATAAACAATAGGGAAGTCGCATTGCTCATCAGTCGCATTAAGCTCTACAAATAAGTCAAAAACTTCATTAACGACGTCTTCGGCTCTCTGGTCATTTTTGTCGATTTTGTTTATAAATAGTATCGGTCTAAGACCCTGCTCTAATGATTTTTGAAGCACGAATCTCGTTTGAGGCATTGGACCTTCAGTTGCATCAACCAGTAGAATAACTGTATCAACTGTTTTCAAAACTCTCTCAACCTCAGAGGAGAAGTCACTATGTCCTGGCGTATCTACTATGTTGATCTTATAATCACCATGTCTTATAGAACAGTTCTTTGAATAAATTGTTATTCCTCTCTCCTGCTCCAAATCGTTACTGTCCATAACACAGTCTTTTACAACCTCATTTTCTCTAAAAACTCCACTCTGATTTAGAAATGCATCTACAAGTGTAGATTTTCCAGCATCAACGTGGGCAATTACTGCTATATTAATAATTTTATTATGTGTACTTGTCACTTAAAACGCTCCTTAACTTTTTCATTTTTTAAATTAATATATTTTTTCACAGAAATAATATGTAAAATTATTAAACTTTAAGATTTAGACTGTTTGTAAATTATTGTACCAAATTATATTAATTTGGTATATATTATAAAATTGTACATTATAATATTTTAAAATAAATTCAAGGTGTCTTAAAACAAATTCAAGAATCAATATTATTCTGTATATAGATATAACTTAATAAGTATAACAAAAAAAAAGCTATATGTATAGCTTTTTATTTGTTCCTTGGCATGAAATCGTCATCCGAATCATATGATTTTACAAGGTATGTCAGCACCAATCCACAAAACAATCCACCAATAATTACAAACCAAGGCATTTTGGGATTAAATACCAATTTGTATGCCAAGGCTCCTGATGAAGTAATTATTGAAAAAAGTGCAATAAACAACATTAGATTTTTAGTAGCTTTACTCATTTTTCCCTCCCATAGTATTTTATTATAGGGTATCCTTAATACAAGGATAATTTTCATAACTATATTATATTAGATTGTAGCCTATAATTCAAATAAAGAATAACTAGATAATAATTCAGATAAAAATTAATTAGCCAATAATTAGTATAAAGATCAATAAGAGCTATTGAAAATAAGTACGGATTAGATTTAGATATTTTTTAAAAAATGGGGTATAATTATACATATAATAAATTTCAATTGAGGAGGGGTGTTAAATTGAATAAGAACAACTTCAATAGTGATGGCTTCAAGCAAATTGACTTTGTGGTAAAGGGTATGAGCTGTGCTGCTTGCTCCAAATCGGCAGAACGTTCATTAAAAAAGATCGATGGAGTCATTTCGGCAAGTGTAAATATAGCGACTGAAAAAGCCATTGTTGAGTATGATCCAAAGCTTGTAGAGATAGATGATTTGGAAAATGCTGTAAAAAAGGTTGGATTTACAATGGAAATTGAAAAAAATTATGATGAGGATACCGAAAAAGGTATATCATTCAATAGATTTTTATTGGCGATAATCTTTGCCTCATTACTTTTGTTGGTTTCAATGGGACCAATGGTTGGTCTTAAGCTGCCACAAATAATCAGCGACAGAGAAAATCCCTTTAGTCATGCTTTACTGCAATTGGCGTTGGTCATACCAGTTATGATTACTGGAAATAAGTTTTATACAAAGGGCTTTATGTCATTATTCAACGCAAGCCCCAATATGGATTCGCTTGTGGCGGTATCAACTACGGCTGCATTCGTGTTCAGTGCCTTTAATACGTATAGATTAGGCTTTGACCATGATTTTCATCATAGTCTGATGCAGAGTCATAATCATCTACCACTATACTACGAAAGCGTTGCAGTAATAATTGCCTTGATAATGCTGGGAAAATACTTGGAGACGAGAAGCAAGGAAAAAACTTCTGATGCCATCAAATCCTTGATGAGTCTACAGGCAAAAACTGCAATAATAGAGATAGATGGAGCCGAGAAGGAAATAGCTGTGGAAAATGTAAATATCGGTGACATAGTCATAGTGAAGCCAGGTCAAAAAATTCCAGTTGATGGTACTGTAATTGAGGGAAGCTCGTCGGTTGACGAATCAATGCTGACAGGAGAAAGCATTCCGGTAGAAAAGAATATTGGAGACATAGTAACTGGAGGTAGCATAAATAAAAATGGATATATCAAATTCAAGGCTGAAAAAATTGGTAAGAATACTGTATTGTCACAAATCATAAGGCTAGTTGAGGATGCACAAAATAAAAAGGCTCCAATTGCAAATTTGGCTGATAGAGTTTCTGGTGTATTCGTACCAGTTGTCATGGCAATAGCATTTGTATCGGGCTTGGGTTGGTATTTTATAGGCAAGTCAACGTTTGAATTTGCACTTACAATTTTTGTTTCTGTACTTGTCATTGCTTGTCCATGTGCTCTTGGACTTGCTACACCTACTGCAATTCTCGTGGGCACAGGTATAGGAGCAAGCAATGGAATACTTATAAAGGGTGGCGATTCTCTTGAGTTGGCACACAAGATTACACTTGTAGCATTTGACAAAACTGGAACCTTGACAGAAGGAAAGCCTAGAGTAACAGATATAAAGCTAATAGAGAAGGATATTTCAATCGAAAATCTATTAACTCTTGTGGCATCATCAGAAAAAAAATCAGGACATCCGCTTGCAGATTCTATTGTAGAATTTGCCGAAGAAAAAAATGTCGATTTGGTAGATGTAAATAAATTTAAAAATATAATAGGTAAAGGAATCTGTTCCGAAATAGATAACAAACAAATTTCAATAGGTAATAGAAAGCTGATGGACGAATTTAACATTGAAATTTCAGATAAAATATCGAAGCTGGCAGAAAGACAAGAATCGCTTGGAAAAACAGTAATGTTCGTCGCAATCGATAAAAAGTTATACGCATTGATTGAGGTTGAGGATGTAATCAAAGAAAGCTCGAAAAAGACTATCGAAAAATTGCATGGCATGGGAATTAAGGTTGCTATGATTACTGGAGATAACAAGAAAACAGCCGACAATATAGCTAAGGAGTTGGGGATTGATCTTGTCAAATCAGAGGTTCTTCCTTATGAAAAGTCAGCTGCAGTTAAATCCTTCCAATCTGAAAATGAATTTGTTGCCATGGTTGGAGATGGAATCAATGATGCTCCAGCATTGGCTCAAGCAGATTTAGGTATTGCGATTGGAAATGGTACTGATGTGGCTATTGAATCGGCAGACATTGTATTGATGAGAAATAACCTTATGAATGTCGCCAATTCCATAAAATTGAGCAAGGAAACCATTAGAAATATAAAACAGAATTTATTTTGGGCATTCGGATATAATGTCATTGGTATACCTTTTGCCGCAGGAATAATTCATATTTTAGGTGGACCTTTGCTTAATCCGATGATAGCAGCCGCTGCGATGAGCTTTTCATCTGTTAGTGTTGTTACAAACGCACTTAGATTAAAATATTTTAAAGCATATGATGTACAAAAAACACAAGCTATGTAATAAAGACGTATAACATATAAAAAAACATACAGCTTGTAATAAAGATATGCAAAGTGTAATAAATACAAAAATACCGACTTTCCAAGCATTAGAATTTTGTTCTAGCATTTGGGAGTCGGTATTGTGTTTGATTAAATATCGATTACGGATTTGGAGATTAATCCAAGTCCTTTAAACCTTTCAAGGAATAGCTTGTGTTCATCATGATTGATATACACAGGTAGAGCAGCCTCAGATGCAAGCTCGACAAAAAGTATTATGTCCATGTTTGAATCATTATCAAGACAATTTACTTTAAAGTCATAATCCAAAATTACCTTATACTCATTTTTCAGCTTTTCATAAATCTTTTTTAATAGGCTTCCAGCTTCCAATAGCTTTGATTTATCCTCAAACTTAAATAATACGATATGCTTCATAGCTTCCTCCAATTAAATTTTTATCTTACAGTATAGAATGTATAGGGACGATTCACTGCACAAAATCTATCATTATTTCTATTATACAATAATTTAATAACCATAATCAATCATAAAAATACTTGTTCGGCAATTGTAAGAAGTTTTGTTCGATGATTATAAAAATGTTTGTATTTTTCGTTAGATATTATAAATTTATCTCAAAAAAAGACAAAAAATTCATCAAAAAATTGCTAATTTGAAAAAAATATGTTATAATCAGATTTATATTACAATAAATGTTCGCAAAAATTCGAAGTGTAATATGAACTTTATTTTATTGAAAGAAGGAATATTATGAATCAATACAATATACTTGTAGCTGAAGATGATTTGGATATACAAGAACTTATGGTAGAATTTCTTAATGCCAATAATTATAATGTAGATGCCGTTTCTGATGGCATCGAATGTATGCATAAATTCAAAGAAAAGGATTATGACCTGATTATATTAGACATAATGATGCCAAATCTTGATGGTTATACTACCTGTAAAATGATAAGAAATACATCAAATGTTCCGATAATTTTTCTTACAGCACTAAATGAGGAAAGCAATCAGATGAACGGATTTGATATAGGTGCAGACGATTATATTACAAAGCCGTTTTCATTTAATATTTTGATAAAGAGAGTGGAGGCTGTTCTAAGAAGGAGTAGCAATAGCGTATCATCAGAGTTTCTAAGCTTTGACAATTTAAAGCTCAATCTTAACACATATTCGATTGAGGTTGGAGACAAAGATGTTGAGCTTACCTTGAAAGAGTTTAACATTTTAAAGGAATTGATAGAAAAATACCCTCATATCGTAACTAGAGAGAATCTGTTGGATAGTATATGGGGCTATGATTTCTATGGAGATACGAGAATAGTCGATGCTCATATCAAAAATATCAGAAAAAAAATTGGTGTTCCATGCATTAAAACTGTTAAGGGGATAGGATACACGTTGGAGAAAAATGTTCAATAAATTGAAAGAAAATATATCAGAAAAAAATATAAAAAAATTAAGAACGAAAATTTTCGTTATGACATTTGTGCTGGAGATTATATTCGCATTGACGACTGTTGTAACTATATATTTACTTATTCCGGCTATTATAGAGTCAAAAAAATTAAGCGAACCAGACTTATTACTGATTTTACAAAATGAAATCAAGTCGGACGTATTTCTGTTTCCCGGACTGTTAGTTATTATTTCATTGTTTTCGCTTATAGGCTCATACTTGCTTTCCGGTATTGTAACAGAACCATTAATAAGGATTATTGATTATGATAAATTTCAAATGACTAGAAAAAAGGAGTTCATAGCAGCTATATCCCATGATCTAAAGACACCAATTACGGTCATAAGTGGTCAGCTGGAGGGGATGATATATAATGTCGGAAAATTCAAGAACAGAGATTTGTATTTAAAGAAGTGCTATGACGCTACTCAAGAGATGAAGCATTTAGTAGATAAAATGATGGAAATCTCCAAAAATGAAATTCTCAACAATCGTGATGCTTCCGAATATATACAAATCGACAAACTGATTGAAAAATCTATAGAAAAGCATAAGTTTCTATATGAGAAAAAAAATACGAAATTAATAAAAAACATTAGAACATCAAAGCAGATTTTTGCAAATGAGACTGATATTGAAAGTGTTTTAAACAATATAATAGGTAATGCGATCATGTATTCACCAGAATACAATACTGTTATAATAACAGCAAACGAGGAAAGGCATACTCTTTCTGGATATACTGTTGTTTTAACTGTTGAAAATACTGGAGTTACGATATCAAAAGAGCATTTGGCAAAAATTTTTGATCCACTATATCGAGTCGATTCATCAAGAAATAGAAATAGTGGAGGTAGTGGATTTGGCTTGTTTTTTGTCAGCCAGATTTTGGATAACTACGGTTTTAAATATGAGATGTTTAGTAGAGAAAACTCTACAGTTTTTAGAATAGAGTTTGAATCTAATAACATAAATTTATGTACTAAATAATTTTTACGGAGGTTTTAAATGAATTCAAATCAAGAATTAAGCGGTATTAAAAAGCTATTTCCTTTGTTAGCTGAGAAAGATACCAACTTAAGAAAAGAAATTGTTGCTGGTGTGACGACTTTCTTGACAATGGCTTATATCATAGCCGTTAACCCAAATACACTTTCTGCTGCAGGAATGGATGCTGGAGCATTGGTAACTGCGACTTGCTTGGCAGCTGCAATAGGTTGCTTTATAATGGGCTTTATGGCAAATCTACCTTTTGCATTGGCATCAGGCATGGGGCTTAACGCATTTTTTGCTTACACAGTTGTGTTAAAAGGTGGAGTTCCTTGGGAGGTTGCTCTTACAGCCGTATTCGTCGAAGGTATTATATTTATTTTACTTACTCTTTTCAAGGTTAGAGAAGCTGTTGTCAATTCAATTCCTATAAATATGAAGCACGCTGTTACAGCAGGTATTGGTATATTTATCGCATTTATTGGATTAAAGGGTTGCGGATTGATAGCTGCCAATGAAGCTACATTGGTGAGTATGAATCATATAACACCAACTGTAATATTCGCATTTATCGGACTTATTGTAATAGCAGTATTCGACAAAAAAGGATTAAAGGGAGCCATTTTAGCTGGTATAGCTGTATCGTCAATACTTGCATGGGGATTTGCAATGATGAATCCAAAGCAGGCCACTGAGCTTGGAATTTATTTACCAAATGGACTTTTTAAATATGAATCTATCAAGCCGATTGCTGGAAAGGTAGATTTTGGATTTTTGACACACCCAAAGGATATTGGTAATTTTTTTGTTGTGGTTGCAACATTGCTTTTCGTCGACTTCTTCGATACAGTTGGTACTCTTGTAGGTGTTGCATCAAAAGCAAATATGCTTGATGAAAACGGAAATGTGCCAAATGTAGGTAGAGCATTACTTGCTGATGCATTTGCGACAACTATAGGTGCTACTCTTGGTGTTTCAACTGTAACTACTTATGTAGAATCATCAACAGGTGTTATGGAAGGTGGTAGAACTGGTTATACGGCTATTACAGTAGGAGTTCTATTCCTTTTGGCGATGTTCTTCTCGCCAATATTTATAGCAATTCCAGCCTGTGCAACTGCTCCTGCACTGATTTATGTCGGTTACTTGATGTTGAGCTCTATCCACAATATAGATATACACAATGTTACAGAAGGATTACCGGCATTTATTACAGTAGTGGGAATGGCCCTTACTTATAGTATAGGTGATGGATTAACAATAGGTATAATGTCATATGTATTGATTAACTTGTTGTACAATATATTCGCACCAAAGCAGGAAAAAGAAAAAATTTCACCTGTAATGGTCGTGTTGGCTATTTTATTCTTCATAAAACTAGCATTTTTATAAGAAATTAATAATATATATTGAAATATTGCTCTATTTTGGTTAATATAGTAGTATAGTATATTATGGACTATTGATTGAATTATTATTAATGTTTAATAATCAATTCAATGGTCCTTTTTTCATGAAGTAATAGCGAAAGGAAGGAATTAATGTTACAAGTAACAGATGTTGGATTAAGATTTGGAGATAAGGAGCTATATAAAGACGTAAATATCAAATTTACAAAAGGAAATTGCTATGGGATAATAGGAGCAAATGGAGCTGGAAAAAGTACATTTTTGAAAATATTATCTGGTGAGATTGAGCCAAATACAGGTAGCGTTTCAATAACTGATAAAGAGAGAATGTCCGTATTAAAGCAGGACCATTTTGAATACGATCAAGTTCCAGTAATCGATACAGTAATAATGGGGCATGAAAAACTGTGGAAAATAATGAAAGAAAAAGATGCCCTATATATGAAGGAAGACTTTAGCGATGAAGATGGTATCAAGGCTGCAGAGCTTGAGGGCGAATTTGCAGAATTAGACGGCTGGGATGCGGAGACAAATGCTGAAAAAATACTTATGGGATTGGGAATAGAAAAGGATTTACATTATTCTCTGATGAATGAAATATCAGGAGGAGAAAAGGTCAAAGTACTACTTGCACAGGCATTGTTTGGAAAGCCTGAAATATTGCTTTTAGACGAGCCTACAAACCATTTGGATTATGCTTCGATAAAATGGTTAAATGAGTTTATAATAAACCTAGATGAGACTATAGTAATCGTTGTATCACATGACAGACATTTCCTAAATACGATTTGTACACACATTGTCGATGTAGATTTTGGTAAGATAAAGCTTTACACTGGGAATTACGATTTTTGGTATGAATCAAGTCAACTTGCACTACAGCTGATGAAGGATCAAAACAAAAAAGCAGAAGAAAAAATCGCTCAGCTGAAGGAATTTATTGCCAGGTTTAGCTCGAATGCATCAAAGGCAAAGCAGGCTACATCTAGAAAAAAACAGCTTGAAAAGCTAAACATTGAAGAAATACAGCCATCCAGAAGAAAATATCCATATGTAGCATTTAAGCCTGAGAGGGAAATTGGAAACGAGGTATTGGAATTACACAGCATAACAAAGGAAATAGACGGAGTAAAGGTACTAAATGATATTAGCTTTAGACTTGATAATGATGATAAGGTAGTCTTTTTAGGAGATGATATTGCTACAACGGCACTTTTCGATATACTATCAGGAAAAGACGAAAGCTTTGAAGGTAGCTTCAAATGGGGAGTTACTACATCAAATGACTATATGCCAAAGAACCACAATGAATATTTTGATGGATGTGAGCTATCTTTGGTTGATTGGCTTAGACAATTCTCTGAGGAAAAGAGCGAAAGCTACATAAGAGGATTTTTGGGAAGGATGCTTTTCAGTGGCGATGAAGCGTTGAAGGAAGCGAATGTATTGTCAGGCGGAGAGAAGGTTAGATGTATGCTGTCAAAGCTGATGCTGTCAAATTCCAATGTTCTAATATTGGATGATCCGACAAACCATCTTGATCTTGAATCAATAACATCCGTAAACAAAGCATTAGAGGATTTCAAAGGAGTTTTACTATTTAGCTCACATGACCATCAATTTATTTCTTCTATAGCAAACAGAATAATATTTATTGGAGAAAATGGCATTGTAGATAGAAAAATGGATTTTGATGAGTTCATTGAAAGTGATGAAATACAAGAGCTACTAAAGAAAATAGTTCAATCATAAGAAATAAAAAATGAAAACTGACGATATTATTAACAAAATTGAAGAAAATCATTGTAAATATTTATTGGTATAAGTTATAAAACGCTTTTTGAATCTTATTAATAAAGCATAGCCAAAAATTATATCAAAAATAATCGAAAAACATTGTTTTTTTAAAAAAATTTTTAACTTAATTTTAGATAAAATTTTTGAATATGGTATCAATCTATAAATATGGTATTGATACCATATTTTTATAAAATTGTCTTGTCAATTATAATGTCCAAAAATATTTTCTTATTTTTGAATATTAGTTATTGTTTTTTTTATAGCAAGTATGATATAATGTTTGTATAAAAAAATTAGAAATACGAATAGGTGCTATTCTTTTTATAGATAATAGTTTTGCTACTTTTTATGAGATGATAGGAGGTGTGTCTTTTGATTTATGGATACTGTAGAGCAACAACTTCAAAGCAAGTTGAAAATGGATATTTAGATGAACAAGAAAAATCTATTACTGAACGGTATTTTGGATGTATTATTGTAAAAGAAGCTTCACTGGATATGAATATAAAACCAGACTTCGATTTGATAATGAACAAATTAATTGTTGGAGATACTATTGTTGTTACAAAGATGGATAGATTTGCCAGATCGCTTAGCGATGCCTGTGAAATTATCCAGTCAATTATTGACAGAGGTGCGAAAATACATATTTTAGATATTGGATTATTAGATGACTCTATAATGGGAAAGCTGCTATACACTACAATACTATCAATCAATGAATTTGAAAAGGCACTACTAGTTGAAAGAATACAATCTGGTAAGAACAAGGCAAAGAAAACCGAAGGCTTCAAGGAAGGAAGACCAAAGAAATATACTCAAAGTCAGATAGAAGAAGCTTTGAAGATGTTGGAATTATACTCATACAAAAAGGTAGAAGAACAGACTGGTATTTCAAAAAGTACGTTGATTAGGGCGAAAAAGGAATTATCAAAATAATAGCTATAGTTCGATAGGATGTGCGAAACAAAAAGAGCTTTTGATTAAGCTCTTTTTTTGTAATATTAGAAATGGGGTGAAGATTTGGAAAATTTAATTGTAGAACGTAACAAAAATATAGAGTGTCACAAAAACATAGAGTTAGAATATCATAAAAACATAGAATGCTATAAAAATATTGATTTGGAAGCTATATTTTCAAACCATTGTCCAGATGTTATTTCTTCTCAAAAGATATTGCTGTCGTCTGTTGTTATTCCAGTAATAAATATTGATGGAGTGGATAATATTCTTTTAGAGGTTAGAGGCAATAAGCTAAAGCATCAGCCAGGTGAAATATCTTTTCCTGGAGGAAAGATGGAGCCACATGAAAAACCTATAGATACAGCAGTTAGAGAGTTTTGTGAGGAGCTGATGTGTAATGAGGATAGTATTGATATAATTTCAGAGCTAAATCAATATATAGCTCCGAATAAGGGTATTATTTACACCTTTTTAGGAAGAGTAAAGGGTATAGATTTAGGTATATCAAATGATGAAGTAGATCGGTTGCTTCCAGTTCCAATATCATTTTTCAAGACAACTCAACCGAAAGCTATTATAAATAAATTGACTTTTGAACCAGCTGACGATTTCCCATTTGAAGAGATGAGAATACCAAAGGATTATTTTGACTTTAAAGTCGATAATGAAGTTATTTTCTATAAATACGAAAATGAAATAATATGGGGGATAACCGCATATATCATAAGAGATTTTGTTAGCAAAATCATTTAGAGCTTTTCCAAAGCTATTTAGATATTTTCAAATTAATTCTTTATTGATAGTGTAACATATGTATTGACAAATAAGATAGTTCTTTATTTAGTGTAACATATCTATTGACAATTAGAATATTTATAGATAGTTCTTTACAGAAAATTTTATTATGATATAATCTAATTAGAGAAACAAAATATATACAGGGGAGCTTTTTGCTGAGAGGAATTATTTCGACCCTTAGACACATTGGATAATGCCAGTGTAGGAAATATTTATCCCACGCTGTGGGATTTTTTTATTATCAAAATATTTAAGCTATATTATAAAAACGAATGAGAAGGAGATGATTTTATGGTGATTGCTGACATTGCCGTTATGCCTCTCAGACCATATGGTTCTGAGGATGAAATGTACAAAGTAGTAGATAAGTGTATAGAGCTTATCAAAGAAAGTGGAATGAAATACGAAATCAGTGCCAATTCAACAATTGTAGAGGGTGACTTGGATTCAGTTTTTGAATTGGCAAAGAGAGTTCATTTACTGCCATTTGAGCTAAATTGCGAGAGAGTGATTACTATTTTTAGAATAGATCAAAAACAAGGTGGAATTACTATAGATGAAAAGCTTAAAAACCATAGATAAAAAAATAAAAAATGGAATTTATCCATTAGTTACTTTGTTTATTTTGATATTGGTTTGGGAATTGACTATAGATATGCTCAAAATACCATCATATCTAATTCCAAGTCCAAGTGACATATTAATTGAATTTAAAGAAGATTGGCAAATATTGCTGATGCATAGCAAGGTTACATTGATTGAAACTATACTAGGATTGATAATTTCAGTCCTGCTAGCACTATTTATCGGCACTCTAATGGATTTTGTAACAATAATAAAAAAAAGTCTATACCCATTGATGTACGTTACACAGATGATTCCTACTATAACAATTGCTCCACTGCTAGTTATTTGGTTTGGCTTTGGAATAAAATCGAAGGTTCTATTGGTTGTTTTGACCTGTTTTTTCCCTATTCTTGTCAATTTTACTGATGGTATAGACAAAATTGATCAAGACTTTCTTAATATGTTCAGGCTGATGAAATCAAGTAGGTTGAAAACATTCATTCACTTGAAATTTCCGATGGCATTGGGAGATTTTTTTACAGGGTTGAAAATATCTAGCACATATGCATTTATTGCTGCAACCGTTGCAGAATGGCTTGGAGGAGCTTCTGGCTTGGGAGTATATATGGTTAGAGCTAAAAGCTCATATGCACTTGACAAGGTATTTGCCTGTACGATTCTAGTGGTTTTATTTAGCCTGATATTTGTAGGTGCTATCAATATTTTGAGAGATATCGTGATACGGTCTAATCATGAACATTGATAGAAAAGCAAAAATTGTAAAAAATATTATAAAAAAAATCAAGAAAAAAGTATTATGAAAATATCAAGAGAAAAATATCAAGAAAAACATATAAAAAAATGATATAGCAGAAATAAAAATAATTAGATAAAATATGAATTAAAAAGCATTAAAATTAAATTGGAGGATAAATATGAAGATAAAAAAAATTGCATCAATTTCCCTTACTATAGCACTTACTGCTTCTGTTTTGGCAGGTTGCTCACAGAAAAATAGCGAAACTACAAGCTCCGACAAGTTTCAAAAGGTAACATTGATGTTGGACTACACACCAAATACAAATCACACTGGTATATATGTGGCAAAAGAAAAAGGTTTCTATAAGGATTTTGGAATTGATCTTGAAATTGTTCAACCGTCAGAGGGCGATTCGGCAACCTTGGTTGCGACAGAAAAGGCAGATTTTGGTGTTAGCTATCAAGAAGACGTTACATATGCATTGACTAAGGAAAAAGATCCACTTCCTGTAAAGTCAATAGCTACAATTATTCAGCACAATACATCTGGATTTGCGTCACCTGATTCAAAGAATATAAAAACATCAAAGGATTTTGAAGGAAAGACATATGGCGGATGGGGATCGCCATCAGAGGAAGCAATAATAAAATTGGCAATGGAAAAAAACGGTGCAGATTTTTCCAAATTAAATAGAGTAGATATTGGTCAGGATGACTTCTTTACGGCTACAAAGAAAAATATTGATTTTGCTTGGGTGTTCTACGGATGGGATGGAATTAAAGCACAATTGCTTAAAGAAAAGATAAGCTATATACCAATAAAAGATATCGATGCTTCTTTAGACTATTACACACCTATCTTGATAACGAACAACAAGACAATAAAGGAAAATCCAGAGCTTGTAAAGAAATTTATGGAAGCTACTGCAAAGGGGTATGATTTAGCTATCGGCAATCCCAAAGAATCTGCTGAAATATTGATTAAGGCTGTTCCGGAACTAGACAAAAATTTGGTAATTGCAAGCCAAGAATATCTATCAAAGGAATATCAAGCAGATGCACCAAGATGGGGAGAGATGAAGTCATCAGTTTGGGAAAATTATGCCAAATTTATGAAATCAAACGGCTTGATAAAAAAGGACTTGAATGTAGAAGAGGCATTTACAAATGAATTCCTTCCAAAAAAATAAAAAAATCTCAAGCCAAAATAATAGAAACGTAACAGAAAAACAAAACGATACAGTCGCAGTAGAAAAAGACGAAATAAAGCTAAAGCTCAAAGACATATCAAAACAGTTTGGTGGTGATTTCGCATTGAAGGACATAAATATATACGTAAAAAAAGGAGAAATAGTATCCCTTATAGGTCCGAGTGGATGTGGAAAAAGTACGATATTTAATATTATCGCAGATTTGGTGAAGCAAGACTCTGGAATTTGTGATGTATATGGTGAAATAAGCTATATGTACCAAAAGAATTTGCTATTACCATACAAAAGCATCATAGATAATGTATGTTTACCATTGACTATCAAGGGTGTCAAAAAAAAGGATGCTCGGGAAGAGGTTTCTGGATATTTCGAGATATTTGGATTAGAGGGGTATGAAAATAGGTATCCAAATGAATTATCAGGTGGAATGAAGCAGAGAGCAAACTTTATGAGGACGTTTGTTCACTCAAACGATATTATGCTTTTGGATGAACCGTTCGGAGCATTGGATTCTATAACAAAAATGAGCTTGATAGAATGGTTTTTGGAGATACGAAAAAAACTGAAGCCAACAGTTATGCTTATAACACATGATATTGATGAGGCAATAGCTATATCAGATAGAATATATGTATTATCAAACAAGCCAACTGTAGTATTAGAAGAAATAGATTTGAGTAGCTATGACAAAAATGTAGATATTTGGGAGCTATCTGCAATGAAGAAAGAAGTAATGAAGATAATAGAAGATAATAGAAATTAACCCAAATTACTCAAAAAATAATATAAAAATAAAAATTTGATACATTATATTTTTTCTAAAAAAGTATAAACTCAAGAAGCTGTCACATTCACCATATGATGAATGTGGCACTTTTTATATCAAAATGCTCAGTCTATTGCAAAAAAGTTATCGATTTATGCTATCTCTTTGTATGGTATATTACATATGTTCATGATATAATAAGGTGTTAGAGTGTATTTGGGAGGTGCTTATGAAAATAGATAAACAAAAATTATCACCAATGATGAAAAAATATCTTGAAACAAAGGAAGAATACTCAGATTGTATACTTTTTTATAGATTGGGCGATTTTTACGAAATGTTTTTTGATGATGCGTTGCTTGCGTCAAAGGTATTGAATATCGCATTGACAGGAAAATCTTGTGGATTGGAAGAGAGAGCCCCAATGTGTGGTGTTCCATTCCATTCGGTAGATTCATATATTGCGAAAATGGTTGAGGATGGGTACAAAGTCGCAATCGCCGAGCAAGTGGAAGATCCAGCAACTGCCAATGGACTAGTTAGAAGAGAAGTCATCAAAATCGTTACTCCTGGTACACTATTGGAAACCGATGAGGTAGAATCATCAAATAGCTATTTGATGTCCATATATTCCAATGAATCTGATGATATAGGTGTAGCATATTATGATATCAAGACAGGTGAACTAAATGCATCAAAAATATCGAAAATTCATCTGAAGGACGAGGTATCAAAAATATGTCCTAAAGAGATAATTTCAAATAAACAAGCTATTATTTCAGAGCTTGAAATGATTTCCAAGCTGGCTAGGATTTATCTTAATGATGTCGTTGATGATTCTTTGATGGATGATGGTATATTGCTTGAAAGATTTGATGATGAATATCTAATTACAAACAGCATAAAATATGATGAAATATTGACAAAATCAATATCAATGGTTTTAAACTACATCAAAATCACACAGATGATAGAAACCTCAAATATTAATTCTGTCAATATACAGAGAAATAGTGATTTTATGAAGCTAGACTTGTTTACAAGGGTAAATCTAGAGTTAACTGAAACTATTAGAGGCAGAAATAAGGTCGGCTCTTTATTAAAGGTATTAAATTTTACTTCAACTCCAATGGGGGCGAGGATGCTAAAAAAACATATTGAACAACCATTGACGAATATTAGTCTAATTCAAGATAGACTTTCGATAGTCGATGAATTATTCAATAATTTTATATTGAGAACTGATTTGAAATCATATTTTTCAAAGATATACGATTTAGAGAGAATATGCTCAAAGATTGCTTATGAGAGAGTTACACCAAAGGATTTGGTATATTTAAAAAATAGTATAGAAATTATACCAAAAGTTATTGACGCAATAAATATATCTGATGCTAATAGATTGAAGAAAAAGACCTCCAAGCTTGATCCGTTGCTAGATATATGGGAATTGATTGAACATTCCATATTGGAAGAACCATCAAACAATGTCAAGGATGGAAATATCATTAAATCAGAGTATTCAAATGAATTGGCTGAATTGAGAGAGATTTCCTCAAAAGGAGCTTATTTGGTACAGGAGATAGAGAAAAAAGAAAAGGAATTAACAGGTGCAAAGACGTTAAAGGTAGGCTACAACAAGGTTTTTGGATATTATATTGAAATTACCAAGGTAGCATTGACTCAGGCAAATCTAGATGATAGATATATAAGAAAGCAAACACTGGTAAACGCTGAGAGATTTATTACATCTGAGTTAAAGGAAATAGAGGACAAAATTGTAAATGCTGAAGAAAAAATTAAAAATCTAGAATATGAGATTTTCGTATCCGTTCGTGATAGTATTTACAAGAATATTAAGAGAATACAAGATGTTGCAAACGTAATCGCCGAGCTTGATGTGTATTTATCGCACTCGATTGTCGCTGGGAAATATGATTATGTAAAACCGATGCTGAACAAAGCTGGAATGCTGTCAATTGAAGACGGAAGACATCCTGTCATCGAGCAGATTATTGGGACTGAGAACTTTATTACAAACAACACAGATATAGATAATGAAAACTCAATAAATATTATAACTGGTCCAAATATGTCGGGAAAATCTACCTATATGCGTCAGACTGCACTTATTTGTCTGATGGCACATATAGGTACATTCGTACCAGCAAAGTTTGCAGAAATACCTATAATGGATAGAATATTTACAAGAGTAGGTGCGAGTGATGATTTGGCACAAGGGCAATCGACCTTTATGGTTGAAATGAATGAGGTTAGTTTGATTTTATCAAATGCAACAAAAGATAGCTTGATAATATTGGATGAAATTGGTAGAGGTACTAGTACATATGACGGAATATCCCTTGCATGGTCAATAGTTGAATACATCCATGATAATATCAAGGCAAAGACGCTTTTTGCCACACATTATCATGAATTAACTGAGCTAGAAAACAAGTATGAAAATATAAAAAACTACTCTATACAGGTAAAAGAAGATGGAGATGATGTTATCTTCCTGAGAAAGATTATTCCTTCAGCTGCAGATAGGAGCTACGGAATTTATGTTGCAAAGCTTGCAAAGCTTCCAGATGAGGTGATAGAGCGTGCAGGAAATATTCTGCTTGAATTGGAAAAAAACCATATGTACAATTCAACTAGCATTGAAAAATCAACTGATATTACCAATAAAGATAATAATATTAAACTAAAAAATAATACTGTAAAAGAAGATAGTATTGCACAAGGACTAAATAGTAAATATAAGGAGTTCGTCGATGATATTATTAGCTTCGATTTGATGAATTCTACACCGATTGATATGGTAAACAAGCTCTATGAGCTTCAAAAAAGAGCAAAATCTATTTAAGAAAACTGCAAATAGCTTTACAAAAAATAGCTTGAAATCAGAAAAATCAATTTTAAAAACAGCTAAATAAATTTAATGAGGAGGTACTATGTCGAGAATAAATATACTAGATGATTCTACAATAAATAAGATTGCAGCTGGAGAGGTTATTGAAAGACCTGCTTCGATTGTCAAAGAATTGATTGAAAACTCAATAGATGCCTCTTCCTCGTATATTTCAATTGAAATAGAAAATGGTGGAAAAGATCTGATAAAGATTGTGGACAATGGCAGAGGTATACCTCATGACGATGTGAACAAGGCATTTATGAGACATGCAACAAGTAAAATTCAGAGGGTTGAAGATCTAAATACCTTAAATTCGTTGGGATTTAGAGGTGAAGCACTCGCATCAATCGCCGCGGTTTCAAAGGTAAGGATGATAACAAAGACTGCTGACGAGTTGACAGCAACTGAAATAATCATAAATGGTGGTAATATCAATTCTAAAAGTCCAACGTCTGGAAATACTGGAACTCAGTTAATAGTCAGCTCGCTATTTTACAATACCCCAGCGAGAAGAAAGTTTTTAAAATCAAACCAAGCCGAAACAATGGCTATTACTGATTTAATAAACAAGCTGGCAATTGGAAATCCAAGTGTTAGGTTCAAGTATATCAATAATAAAAAAACAATATTTGAAACAACTGGTGACGGAAGCACTATTAATGCGATAAGAGTTATTCAGGGAAGAGATATCGTTGATAACCTAATAGAAATCTCATACAAATCACCATATTTTTCTGTTTCGGGATATATAGCAAACAACAATGTGTACAGATCGAATAGAAATTTTGAATATATTTATACAAACGGAAGATATATAAAAAGCTCCAACCTTATGAATATAATTAATGAATCATATAAGGCAATTATACCTATTAATAAATATCCGGTATATTTTTTAAACTTTGAAATTAATCCATCAAAAATAGATGTTAATATTCATCCGAGCAAGCTCGAGGTAAAGTTTGATGAAGAGACAGCTATACTAAATGAAATAGGCGATTATATTCGTGGGATGTTAATAAAAAAAAGCTTGATTGGAAGATATACACCAAACAAAAAGCTTTATGATGAAGATAGCAGTATGAAGCATTTCAGCTCATTTACATACGAAAATAATTCTAGTTTTGCTACGAAAAGAAATATTTTGGATGATAAACTGGAAAATAAAATGAATGATGAAGTAAATTATAAGGTAGATGATGAAGTAAATTATAAGGTAGATGATAAAGCAAGTTGTAAAATTGATAATAGAGCAGAATTTCCAGCCAGCTATGATATAAATAAAAAAATTGCTGATAAAGTTGATTGCAATATTCCTAAAAAAGACATAGGTTCAATTGACAACAATATTCCTAAAAATGACATATATTCAACTAACAACGTTTCTCTTAAGAAAGATGTATCTATAGTCGGCAGCAGCTCGCATAATGAAGTGGATTATTTTAGCAGTGGTGTGGCAAATAAAGCTGTAGCAGATACAACAGTAGAAAATAAGTCTTTTTTTGATGATGAAGAACAGGATTCCAGACTAAATGATTTCAAGAATTTAAATATTATAGGTATAATTTTTGACACTTATATAATTTTTCAACGTGGAGGCGAAATGATATTGATGGATCAGCACGCTGCTCATGAAAGAGTTAGATTTGAAATGTATATGAAAGCTTTCAGGGAAAGTAGCGTCAATACTCAATTACTGATTGATCCAATAATAATGGAATTATCGGTAAATGACATAGACATAGTTAGAACAAATATAGATAGTTTTCAAAAATTTGGCTTTATTGTTGAAGAATATGGTCTGAGAAATATTAGAATTTTGGGAGTGCCAAATACATTTGGTATTCCTGAAAGTGAAAAATTTATCTTTGAGATAATCGATAATATCGAAAAAATAGAGAATCCATATGACTCAAAATATGATGATATTGCTGAAATAGCTTGTAAATCTGCAATAAAGGCAAACGATAAAATAAGCTACAATGAAGCAAGAGAATTGGTATCACAGCTCGAAAAATGTGAAAATCCATATACTTGTCCTCATGGTAGACCTATAATGACGAAAGTAACAAAGTATGAAATAGAAAAGATGTTTAAAAGAAAAAATGCATAGAATAATATTATAGAATAATATTGTAAAAAACAGTTTTACAGAAAAAGAGGTATGGTAAGTATGAGTAAGATACCAATATTGATATTAACTGGTCCAACTGCTGTTGGAAAAACAAAGCTATCAATTGAATTGGCAAAAAAGTATGATGCAGAGATTGTTTCAGCAGATTCAATGCAAATTTATAAATATATGGATATCGGAAGTGCAAAGGTCACTACTGAAGAAATGGAGAATATTCCACACCATATGATCGATATTGTTGAACCAGATGTGAATTTTTCAGTTTCGGAGTTTAGAGCTTTGGCTATTGAAAAAATAAAAAAAATTCATAGTAGGGGAAAGCTATCAATAGTAACTGGTGGTACTGGACTTTATTTAAATTCACTTATTTATGACATGGACTTTGGAAATACTTTTTCAGATGAATATATTAGAGATGAGCTAAGGGATATCTTGAACAAAAATGGAATTGAATATTTGCATGATATATTAAAGTCATATTCTTCAGATGTAGCATCACGAATACATCCAAATAATACAAAGCGTGTGATTAGAGCTATAGAGGTGTTCAAATTGGGAGGAGATTTCGGCGACTTTTCAAATGACTTGAAGCCTAATGATAGCTTTGATGTAAAAATCGTGGTATTAAACAGAGATAGAAACGTTTTATACAACAGGATAAACCTGAGGGTCGATCTTATGTTTGATATTGGTTTAGTTGAGGAAGTGGAGCGATTACGTAATATGGGATATTCCAAGGAGCTAGTATCTATGAAGGGAATTGGATACAAGGAAATACTCGACGTATTTGATGGATTAACAGATATGGAATCTGCCAAAAATCTAATAAAACAAAAATCAAGAAATTACGCAAAAAGGCAGATAACTTGGTTTAAAAAATATGACGATGCACTGTGGTTGGATCTGGACAAATATAGTGAAGCAATAGATCAGATTAAGCTGATTGATGAGTATGTATAAATTTTCCGAAATAACTTGATTGATAAATATATATAAATTTTTCAAATCAGGTATATCGATGGATATGTTTACTTTTCAAAACAAACTGGTTGATAAATACGTATAGGTTTACAGATTAAATCGATTGATAAAGATGTATATATTTTTATAAGAATGGAGGAATTATGTTAAAATCAACAGAAGATATACTGAGCAAAATGTATGGCATCGATGGTAATATTTTAGAGCTGTCAAAATCAATTAATAAAGAAATAAGTGGTCAATTTGATAGAATTAGAGAAATAAGGGAATTTAATCAATTGAAGGTTCTAAATGCAATGCAGGAATCTCATTTGAGCGATAATCATTTTAACTGGACTACTGGATATGGATACAACGATATAGGTAGAGAAAAGGTTGAAGAAATATATGCAAGAGTATTCAATACTGAAGACGCATTAGTCAGACCTCAAATAGTTAATGGAACTCATGCCTTGTCTCTAACAATTCAGGGTATAGTAAGACCTGGTGACGAAATTCTTTCTATAACAAATGCTCCTTATGATACTTTGCAGGGGGTAATTGGAATAAGAGAAGAAAAAGGAAGTTTAAAAGAATTTGGTGTAACATACAAGCAGGTTGATTTTCTGCCGGATGGAAATATTGATATAGATGGAGCCAAGAAAGCTATCAGTGAAAAAACGAAGCTGATAATGATTCAGAGATCTAAAGGATATGCTTGGAGAAAATCCTTGAGTATAAATGATATCAAAGAAGCGATAGAGGCTGTGAAATCAGTAAAAAAGGATATAATCGTAATGGTTGATAACTGTTATGGTGAGTTTTTGGAAGAATTGGAGCCGACAGATGTTGGCGCTGATGTAATAGCTGGCTCCTTGATCAAAAATCCCGGTGGAGGTCTGGCACTTGCAGGTGGTTATATAGTCGGAAAAAAAGATATTATCGAATTGATTTCATATAGATTGACTGCACCTGGAATTGGTAAAGAATGTGGACTGATGTTTGGTACGACTAGAACTATTATTCAAGGTCTATTTTTAGCACCTTATGTCGTCTCTCAGGCAGTGATGGGGGCAGTATATTGCTCTAGATTGTTTGAAAAGCTAGGCTATAAGGTTAATCCAAGATACGATGATCAAAGGAGCGATATTATACAGATAGTTCAGCTAAAAAATGCTGATGAAGTGGTTAAATTCTGTGAAGGAGTTCAGGAAGCAGCACCGGTAGATTCATTCGTGCGACCAGTGCCATGGGATATGCCAGGGTATGGAGATCAGGTAATTATGGCTGCAGGAGCATTTGTACAAGGCTCTTCAATTGAATTATCAGCAGATGCACCTATCAGAGAGCCGTATAATGTGTATTTCCAAGGTGGATTAACATATGACCACTCTAAGATGGGCAGCTTGAAGGCACTGCAGAGAATGGGTGTACTATAAAAATAAGATGTTTTTAATTTATAGGATTATTTTTTTGAAATATTCCTATAAATATTTATAGAACATAAAGAGGATTAAAAAAATATGAAAAATGATACTGTTACTCCATTTGTAAAATGGGCGGGTGGAAAAAGGCAACTTTTACCAAAAATAAAAGAACTATTACCAGAAAGATTTGAAGCTTATTATGAGCCATTTGTTGGAGGTGGTGCTTTGTTATTTGAATTGAAAAAAGCTGGAGCAATCATTAATGACATAAATTTATCTCTAATAAATGCTTATACGCAAATAAGAGATAATATAGATTTATTTTTAGAATATATTGATAATTTAGATACAAAAATAATTGATGGTAATAAAGAATACTATTACTATATAAGAGATTTGTATAATAGCAAACTTTCCGAAAAAAATTTTGATACTGAGTTAGCAGCTATGTTTGTTTTTTTAAACAAACACTGTTTTAATGGATTATATAGGGTTAACTCAAAAGGATTATTCAATGTGCCATATAACAAAAGCATAAATCCATCAGTTAATAAAGATAATATTATTGAAATCTCAAAGTATTTGAAAAAATAACAATTATGAATGGTGATTTTGAAGATTGTTGTGTTACTGCTACAAAAGGGGATATTTTCTTTGATAGTCCATATGCACCATTAAATCCATCGTCATTTGATTCTTATACAAAGGAAGGTTTTGAAATTGACGAGCATATTAGATTGGCTGAATTATTTGATGAATTGACCGATAGGGGTTGCTTTTGTATGTTAACAAATCATAATACAGATTTAATCAACAGCTTGTACTCTAACAAGGGATATAAGCTAGAAGTTGTCAAAGTAAGAAGATTCATTAATTCTGATTCGAGAAATAGAAAAGGAGAAGAAATAATTATTTGTAACTATTAGTTGTTGGAGGTAAAATGAAAAGAGATTTTAATGTGTGGTTATCAAGCTTTAAAAGTAGTATATCAACATATGACTATTATGTCGATTTTAATAAGGTCTATGCTAATGTCGAAAATATTAAGATCGAACTAAATATATTAAATTCGCTTATTGGTTCTGATAATATTGAATATGAATTTAAAGAAATTGTAAGAAAATATCCTGAAACGCTCAAATGTATTCCTATATTACTAGCAGTAAGAAGTAATGAAATTAGCATACTGGATGATAACCAAGATAAGATATTTAATTTTTCCAAATTGAATTTACCAATTGAAGAATATATTGTTTTTATGAGAAAAACTGGATTGTTTAAATTGATTCAAGAGAAAAATATAAGCAATTTATTTGATTATGTTACAGGTGTAGAAACAGGTTTGGACTCTAATGCTCGAAAAAATCGTGGTGGACATTTGATGGAAAATCTTGTCGAAAGTTATATTAAGGAACTAAAATATTATAAGAATTTTGATTGTTTTAAAGAAATGTATATCAGTGAAGTATCAAATAATTGGAATATTGATTTATCATCAATATTAATTTTTTAAAAATATTTAGAAAAAGTGATATAGTGTAATATAAAAATGATAGTAGTGTTTACTTTATCTAAATCTGAAGTAAATACTACTATCATTTTTTATTACACTTAGCTTTATATCTCAACTGGATTAATTACAACACCTATAGAATCAAGGTATTTTTTTAGGTCATCAAGTGAAATTGTCACCATTTTATAGTTTACATTCGGATGAAAGTTAAGCAAATCCCCAGTCATTACATTTTTGTCCAAGAAAAATGTTACATCCTTTTCGTTATCATTTATCAGAGAAAATGGATTAACTGAGCCTGGCACTAATCCAAGCACCTTCATCAATCTTTCTGGTGATGCAAATGACAGTCTTGATGATCCAATTTTTTCCTTGATAAGCTTTAAATCGACTTCGGCATCATCCTTTGTTGTAATCAAATAGTATTTGTCACCTTTTGCATTTCTCAAAAAAAGATTTTTACAGTGAAGTCCTTCAGTCTTGTCCTTTATCTGGCTTAGTTGCTCTGCGGTATATAGTGGTTCATGTTCCAAAACACTGTATTCAATACCTAGCTCATCTAGTTTATCATATACTTTCTTTTCATTTTCTAATATTTCCATACTATTTTCCTCCCTATGCTACAAGAAATTGCTTCAAGCCTTTGCATATGTAAATTATATCACGTAATCCTTGAAAAATCTATTTTTTAAGATATTTAAAAATTAAAAATTACATATTTTAATTTAATTTTTATTTATAGTTACTTTTTAATCTCTAAAATAAAATAAGTTTTTGAAAAAATTTTGCGACTTTTATTAAATAATTACAATTGTCATAAGTGTAATAAATATAAAGCTATATGTTATGATATTATTGAAACCGATAGCTACATTATTTCATAAAGTATCACGTTTTTTTACAAAAAAAATACTCTTGTTTTATTTCTCAAAATACCTTATACTAAATAACGAAGATACAATATGTTGTATTGAAATTTAATTCAAGCCCCTATATATTGTATTGAGATTTAATTTTTTAAATAATTGAAGAAACTGCTGTAATGGTTATGTTTATCATATATTTTAAAATTTTTAGAGTGAATATTTTTTTGATTTTTGGATTATAATCCATGCTTTATATGTAATTATTTTTATTTATCACTTAAAAAATTGGGTATATATAGGATATATGATTAGATTTAAGATAAAGAAAGAGGAGATATTTATGCTTATTATAAAAAGAGATGGGACAGAGGTTCCTTTTGATCGTTCTAAGATAAGAATTGCGGTTGAAAAAGCTATGAAGAATGGGAGTGGTATTTACCACCCTGATATAGCTGAAGCGGTTGCCAGAGATTGCGAAAATCACTTTTTGAAAACTGACGAAAAACCTACCATTTACAAAATAGAGGGTATAGTTTACGATAGATTAATTCACTATAATCACAGTGAAACGGCTCGTGCGTATGAAGGCTACAGAGCAGTTCAGCAGTTTAAAAGACAGGTTAATACTACAGATGACTCTATTCTTGAATTAATGAGAAAGGCAAATGTAGATCTTATGGATGAAAATTCAAATAAGAACGCTGTCATTTGTTCTACTCAAAGAGATTTGATTGCTGGTGAGGTTTCAAAAGATATAGCCAGAAGAAAGCTGATACCTCCTCATATCGTACAGGCTCATGATGAAGGTGCTATACACTGGCATGATATGGATTATACCTTACAGCCTATATTCAATTGTTGTCTAATAAATATTGAAGATATGCTGGACAACGGAACTGTAATCAACGAGAAGATGGTTGAATCTCCAAAATCATTTTCAACTGCTTGTACAGTTACGACACAAATTATGGCACAGGTTGCCAGCAATCAGTACGGTGGGCAGAGTATCACAATCAAGCATTTAGCTCCTTATTTAAGAAAAACTAAGGATAAATTTTACAAGTTCTATATGGACAAATATTCAAATGAAGAGCTTGCTGAAGAAATTTCAGAGGATATGATGCTAAAGGATTTGAAAGATGGAGTTCAAACCATAAGATATCAGCTTTCAACTCTAATGACTACAAATGGACAAGCTCCTTTTGCCACAATTTATCTTGAAATAGATACAAACAGCGAATACGAAAAAGAAATGGCTCTAATCTGTGAAGAAATGATAAGACAGAGATTAGAAGGTATGAAAAATTACAGGGGACAAAATATTGGTGAAGCCTTTCCTAAGCTAGTTTACTTGCTTGATGAACATAATTGTTTAGAGGGTGGAAAATATGACTATATCACAAGATTATCAGCAGAATGTACTGCAAAGAGATTGGTACCTGATTACCAGAGCTCTAAAATAATGAAAAGAAACTACAAAGGTAATGCATTCCCTCCAATGGGCTGTAGATCTCACTTATCACCTTGGAAGGATGAAAATGATGAGTATAAATGGTATGGTAGATTTAATCAAGGCGTTGTATCTTTGAATCTTCCTCAGATTGCAATTTTATCTGAAGGTAAAATGGGACAGTTTTGGAATATTTTAGACCAGAGATTAGAGCTTTGTAGAGACGCTTTACTTTGTAGACACAAGATGCTTTTGGGAACATTGTCAGATGTATCTCCAATTCACTGGCAGCATGGTGCAATTGCAAGATTGGAAAAGGGTGAAACAATAGACAAGCTTCTTCGTGATGGCTATTCTACGTTGTCTTTAGGTTATGTCGGAATTTTCGAGATGGTGTATGCAATGCTTGGCGTGAGTCACACAGCTCCAGAGGGGCATAGATTTGCAATGGATGTTATGAAGCATATGAAAGACTCTTGCGATAGATGGAGAAATGATACTGGATTGGGATTCAGTCTTTATGGAACGCCAGCAGAATCATTAGTTTACAGATTTTGTAGAATGGACAAGGTGCGTTTTGGTGAAATAGAAGGAGTTACAGATAAGCTATACTACACAAATTCTTACCATGTAAATGTATGTGAAGAGATAGATGCTTTTGCAAAGCTAAAATTCGAAGCTCCATTCCATGATTTGTCTACAGGTGGTTGTATTTCTTATGTAGAGGTGCCCGATATGACGAAAAATATTGAAGCTGTCGAACAATTGATTAACTTCATTTATCACAATATTCAATATGCAGAAATCAATACAAAGCCAGATGTATGCTATAAATGTGGCTATACAGGAGAAATACAATTAGATGAAGGGCTTGAATGGTATTGTCCTTCTTGTGGAAACAGGGATAGAGATGAAATGCAAGTTATGAGACGTACTTGTGGATATATTGGTACCAATTTTTGGAACAAGGGACGTACTCAAGAAATAGGGGATAGAGTTCTTCATTTATAATATCCAGGGAGATGTAAAACATTATGAAATATAGTTTAATGAGAAAATTTGATGTTACAAATGGTCCTGGAATACGCAGTACGATTTTTGTATCTGGTTGTACCCATAGCTGCAAAGGCTGCTTCAATGAAGAGCTTCAAAGCTTCGATTATGGTACTGAATGGGATTTGAAGGCTGAAAAAGAATTTATCTCATTTGTGGAAAATCCAGTTGTTGTTGGTGTAAATATATTAGGTGGCGAACCTCTACAACAGACTATGGACGATTCTTTGGTCAATTTGCTAGAAAAGCTAAAAACAAAATTTCCAGATAAAAGTATCTGGTTATGGACTGGAGATACATTTGAAGATGCCATCTTAAATGAAAAAAAATTCGAGATTATCAAATATTGTGATGTCATAGTTGATGGCAAATTTGAATTGGAAAATAGGGATATAAAACTAAAATATAGAGGTTCGAATAATCAAAGAGTTATTGATGTATTAAAAAGCCTTGAAACTGGTACGACTATTACCTTTGACATTAACTAAATAAGTGATACTTTTACAAATTAAATATATATGATATAATACAATTGTCGGATGTGACAGACAATAAATATTTTAGTGAGGTTAATAATATGAAAGTAGATGCAGCTAATACGGCTTTAGAAGTATTGAGAGAAATAATATCAGAACAGACTGATCAACCAACATCTGTTAGAATGTACTTTGCAGGTGCTGCTTGTTCAGGACCATCCTTTGGTTTGGCTCTAGATGAAAAGAAACCAAGTGATGTTTCTTGTTCAGTTGAAGATATAGAATTTATTATGGATGCTCAAGAATATGAACAATTTGGTGATATGTTGATTCAGGACTTAGGTGGTGGATTTAGAGTTATTCCAGAAAAGCTTAAAGATATGCAGAGTGGTTGCGGAAGCTGTTCAGGCTGCCACTAATAGAGAAATAATATTAAAAATTAAAAAGTGTAGGGTGGATTTTAATCCATACTACACTTTTTTGAAATTGAGGTGTTATTATGAGAAGAAGAAAAAGAAAGGGCTCAGATGAAAAACTACTTTCATACGAAAATTATGTTGTAAATGGTAAATTAAATCAGGTTCCTCCAGATTCTAATACACAGATTTCCAATCGCACAAATTTTGACAATAGGGAAGTCGTAAATGACAGAGCATATGATAATATCGTAAATAATTACAGAGGGCAATGGAGTAGGATATTCGGAAATCATAATCCAATACATGTTGAAGTCGGAAGTGGAAGAGGTAAGTTTATCACTACATTGGCTTTAAAAAATCCTGATATTAACTATATTGCTTTGGAAATAAAAGAGGAGGTTTTGATACGTGGAGTAGAGAAAGTATCGGACAAAAATATTTCAAATATAAAATTCCTTTGGGGGGAAGCTGAATTTTTTGAACACTATTTCTCAGATAGTGAGCTCGACAGAATATATATAAATTTCTGCGATCCATGGCCTAAAAAGAGAAATTCTAAAAGAAGGCTGACTTCCGAAAAATTTTTGGAGCTGTATAGAAAAAAATTAAATTCAAAACCATCCTCTGGAATTCATTTTAAAACCGATAATCAAGAATTATTTGAATTTAGCTTGAATGAAATGAGCGAAAATAGATGGATATTTAGAAATATTTCCTTTAATCTTGTTAAAAGTGATTTTTCAAAGGAAAATGTGACAACTGAATATGAAGAAAAATTCATGGAATTAGGAATGCCTATATACAGGTTGGAGGCTTATACTTTATGATTGGATTCTTCAGCAAATTGGCAAATATTGATGTCCAGATGATTAATTTAAAAAACAGCCTTATATATACAGTCGTTTTAATTTTACTTCTGTTCTTTTTTGGTGTATTTTTCAGTGTAATTGAGCGTATCAATTCGAGAGCAATAAACAATGCTTTTGGTAGAACCGGATTGATAATTACCGGAATAATTGGCACTGTTGTACACGAATTTAGTCATATGTTGTTCTGCGTTATATTTGGTCATCAGATTGTAGATTTTTCGTTATTTAGACCAATAAAAAGCAAATACGATGGAATCATGGGATATGTCAATCACAGATGCAATATAAATAATCCATACCAAAGAATTGGAAATTTCTTTATTGGTATTTCACCTATAATATTTGGAACATTAACAATGATTATAAGTATGTGGATACTGATGCCATCAGAATTTGAAATCGTAAAGGCGACATTTAACAAAAACATGGTGTATATGTCTAATATAAACAATATCATTGATTCATTTAACATATATGTTAACCTTGTTTTTGCTATACTTTCAGTGCTGAATCCATTCAAAGCTAGCAATATAATCGCTTATATTGTGGTTGTTTATATTATTTATTCAATAACAACTCATATGGACTTGAGTGTCGAGGATTTGAGAAACAGTAAATCCGGATTTCTATTATTTTTTTTATTGGTGTTTTTGATAAACCTTATATTTTTAAATATGGGAAATATATTTATGATAGAATACCTAAAAATTGTAATAACGACAATTTCGTTTCTTACAGTATCTTTGTCATTTGCAATATTTACAATGGTAATATCACTAATGATAGAATTCTTTTTTTCCTAAAATTTACATTCTATTGTATTGGTTATAATGTTGGGCTGTATGATAAAATCGTTATCAGCCAAAGCTGTATTAATTAGTAAAGAGGGTGGATCTATTATTTAGATCGCCTTTTTTGATAACTGGATTATTGGTATTGAAAAAATAAATATATTTATTACTAAAATTAAAAATCGAGTTTTGAAGGTGTAACATATAACTATTCTTTAAATGTATATTTAAGGAATAGTTATATATGCTAATAATTATATATCTGTTGAGGATAAAAATAATTCATAAAGTCATCATAGTTTGCTTTACAATAAAAAGCACCTCATTGGGTGCTTTAATGCTTTTTTATTTTGTAAAATAAGAAATTCCAATTGCTCCTGGTCCGGCATGTGTACCTATTGTGCAGCCAATCTGTGTGACTGGAATATCATTTACATCAAAGTCGAAAATAGCTTCAGATTTTTGTTTAAGTGAATCTACTATTGACGAATCCTTTCCGGAATATGATAAAATTACACCTAGCTCTTCGTCAATTTCTCCTGATTCTTTAACAAGATCAATTAATAGAGAAATACCTTTTTTCCAGCCTCTAGATTTTGATACCATAACTACTTTACCATTCTCATCAAAGGATATAATCGGTTTGATCGATAATATTGAACCAGCCAATGCTGAAAGCTTAGAAAGGCGTCCACCCTTGTATAAATACTCAAGTGTATCCAACAAATAGAATATCTTAGCTTTTTTCTTTACTCTTTCAATTTCATTTACAAATTCCACTGGATCATTATATTTATCAACAATACTCAATGCATACTTAATAATCAGCTTTAAAGCACATGATGTTGTAAGGCTATCGATGACATGAATTTCCTCATCAAATTGATTTGAAGCCAATATAGCACTATTATATGTACCAGAAATTACAGACGACAATGTAATAGCTACTGGTATGTCTCCATTTGAAAGAATTTCTTTAAACGCTTCTTCATATAGGTATGGCGTTACTTGACTAGTTTTTGGTAAGCTTTCATATTCACCAAGTTTGTCGTAAAATTCATCATAGCTCAAATCAACACCATCTCTAAACATATCTTCCTCAAACGAGACTGTAAGAGGTAGACAATAAACTCCCATTTTTTTTGATTCCTCCTGAGTGATTTCAGAAGAAGAATCTACTACTAATTTTATACCCATTTTTCCCTCCAGACCATAGTTAGCTTTATTTTTAATTTAATTATATTATAAAATAGTATTTAGCTTAAATAATATTTTCATTATTTTACAGTAATCTAAATTGTCTATCATCTCTGTATAATAGCATATTATAATTTTGATATTACCTTTTCTAGATACTCAATAGCTTCTTTTTTTGTTGCCCAATCAGTACAAAATCTAACGGCATCATAATTGTCATCAATTTTTGCCTCATAATTAAAATTTATACCACTTGATTTTATATAACTTTGCTGTTTTTTGCTAAGTATTGGAAATTGCTGATTAGTAAAAGAATTTGCTATAAAATCGATATTTTTATCTTCAAATGCTCGCTTTATCCTCATTGCAAAAATGTACGCATCCCTACATTTGTCAATATATGTATTATTCGTAAAAAGGACATCAAACTGTATACCTAAAAGTCTTCCTTTGGCGATTATTGCTCCATTGTGCTTTGTGATATTTCTAAAGTCCTTGTTATATTTTTTGTTGGAAAAACAAACTGCTTCTCCGAACAATGCTCCACATTTCGTTCCTCCAATATAGAAAATATCACAATATTTTGCAAGATCCTCCAGCTCTATATCATTTTCTTCAGCTGCCAATGCATAAGCAAGCCTTGCACCATCAAGATAAAGTGGCATTTCGTACTCGTCACATATCTCCTTTAATTGAATTAGTTCGTCTTTAGTATATAAAGCTCCACGCTCTGTCGGATGTGATATATAGACCGCTCCAGGTTGAACAGTATGCCAATCATCTTTTTTAAAATAATCCTCAAGATAATTTTTTAGTGTTTGAGGAGATAATTTAGATTCTTCATCTAATTGCTGAGCTAATTCAATATTATCTTCATTCATATAATCAGTATTATATAATGCTAAAACCTTATGTCCACGCCCTTCAATAGCACCTACTTCATGAACGTTTATATGTCCCAGGATTGTTGATACTACCCCTTGATGAGGTCTAAGAATAGCATCGAGAACAGTCATATTAGCCTGAGTACCACCGACAAGATAATGCACATCTAAATAATCCGCATTGCAGCTCTCTTTGATTTTATGCGAAGCTATTTCGCAGTAATCGTCAAGACGATATCCCGGTATCTGCTCATAATTAGTATTGACTATCTTTTCTAGAATTTCCGGAATACATCCTTCTAAATAATCATTTTCGAACCTAATCATAAATATCCCTCCTTTAAAATATTCTTATAATGATGTAATAACGATTTTTTATATACTATATAATATAGTTCTTTGTACTAAATGTCAACATATAAATATTATGAGCCTTTAAATAATCATATAATATATTTGGGTGTAACTGTTGTAAATCAATTCACTTACTCTATATATTTATAGAAAATGATAATAAAAGTATGTATGCATTAATTTAAAAAAAATGGATTAAATATTTATTTGAATACCTAACCCATTTTTAATAATAAAATATTATTTAATTATTTGATTTACAATAGAATCAGGAATATACCTTTGTCCACCAACTACTGTTATCTTTCTAATATTTGAATTTGCTACATAATCAACTACATATTTAGATGCCTTTTCAGATGGTGTTAATAGTATTGGAGATGCATATTTACCTGCAACAGGACCAATTACAAGAGCATCTGAGAATACTTCTCCACTTGCTAAAAATGCTGTACTTGATGTTTTAAATTTTGATTTTGCAATCTCTACAGAGGTTTGATATCTATCAATTCCACCTATTCTTTCCAAAGCTCCTGGAAGATTTGATGCATTCTGTTCAGATATTGTATTTTTTCCTCCAACAACATATGTATTCTTTATATCTAAGTCAGATATAGAACGTTTGATACGAGATGGAATATTTTCTTTAGTTACCAATAATATTGGATATCCCTTCTGTGCCGCAAATGAGCTTATTGAAAGAGCATCTGGGAATACTTCTCCGCTTGCTACTACAGCCTTGTTCAATTTACCAGTTATGCCTACTACTCTCCTAGCGACCATATCAGATGTTCCATACCTATCTTCCCCTGAAATTCTTTCAACATTTTTGTCAATATCTAACTCTTTAAGTTCATTTCTGACTTTTTCAGAAACTGAATGAGGTCCTCCAACTATAATAATTTCCTCAGCATCTAATCTTCTTATTTCGTTTTTTACTTTTTGATCCAAAGCATTTGTTTCAGTTAGAAGTATTGGAGCATTTAATTGCTTAGAAAGGACTGCTGCTGTCATAGAATCGGGGAACAAATCACTTCTGACAACTATTACAGTTTTCGATTTGTCGTAATATTTTTCAGATATTTTCACTGCTGTTTCTACTCTATCCGCTCCACTTACTCTATCTTTATCTTTATCTGGTGTTGGCATCGGATTGCTCCCCCCACCACCAGTTGAATTTTTCTCCCAAATGGCATATACAGTTAGATTATCAGAGACTATAGTATCTCCATCAAATTTTGTATTTGCTATATTTGAAGTATTCGCAGCTTTATCTGTACTCCACCCAATAAATTTATATCCACTTCTAGTAGGGCTTGATGGAATACTTTGATTGACAAGTGTATCACCATTAATAGATTGTTCCTTATCAACTTCTACTTCAGATATTTTGTAGTCAGGAGCATTTTCATCTCCATAGTTTTTAACAAATGTAACCACAGGATTAATTACATAACCTATATTAAGAGTTCCATTACTAGGAGTGTTGATATCCTTTGATGATCTTAGTTCGAAAAAGCTAACTCTTCCTGCATTTGCCACTGCTAATCCTTTGACAGAGCCTATTGCTTTTAATTTCTGGCTACCTGCTATATCAGCAATGCTTTTAGCAACTGAATCTTTTATAGTTACAACAGATTTATAACTATCTTCTTTTGATTTTCCAGTTAACGCCATAATCTCATCACTCGAAAGAAATCTCAATGTCATATTTTCTATTATTTCTTCGGCTATGGTATTGTCACCAGTAGGAACAACTTTATTCTCAGGAATTTTTTCATTGCTACCATCTCTTAAAATAGTTCTTATGGTAAATTTTTTCTTTCCAGTTGTTTTAAATCCGAAAGTAGTGCTTGGATTTGTATTACTCACAAGTGTATTAAAAGCATTCATACCATTTCCAAAATCCGTTCCGTCAGCAGGGCTAATAATGTTCATAGAATTACCTTGCTCGTCCAATACATATAATGGTCGCCATGGATAACTCTTAAAATCCATATAAAGAATATCGGGAACATTCATCTTTTCATCCAACTCAATAGTTAAATCTACAAAAGTATACTCTTCTTGATAGCTCATATCTTCTCTTGCTTTCTTGCTAAACTCTGTATTTTTCAAATTGCTATAATTGTAAGAAAGTACAGGAGCATATCCACCAGGATTTTTATATGTTACCATATGTATATTGTCTGCCATTTCAAACTCTGCTCTCAAAATAATTTCGTGAACTGAATTATTATCATCTGCAGCCTTGTAACGATCAATTATTGATATATTATTATCAATATTCTCTGAAGACACGTTTTTAGTATGTGGTAAAATATCTTCATTGTTAGTATCACTGTTAATATCAATTTTTTTGCCATCAATTTTTATATTACCAACACCACTTAAAAGAGCTAGTCCAAATGCAATATTTGAATCAGGCAAAGCTGTTTTAGGCGCATTTAAACTAAAATAAACGGCATAAATTTTGGAATTTGTATCAATACCATTTGGAAATGCTTTTGATACTGTATCTTCTGGAGAAAACAATCTTGCACCATCGGCAATTTCTCCATTTCCTACAGGCTCCTTGTCTGACCATCCCAAAAAAGTTTTTGCAAGACCTCTAAGTAGCCCTCCATTCATAATAGGTGTACCAAGTTTATCAGAGCCACTCGACACATTGATAGTATCATCTCTAAGTGTTCTTGATTCATTTGTCCACTGACCTACTCTTGTTATAGTACCACTATAATTTCCTTCCGCTTTAACATTGTTAATAGGTACAGTAGAGACAAATATTATTGCTACAAGTAGCAGCGAAATAAATTTTTTAATACTTTTCATTTTTTATCTCCTTTAAAATAATATATATATAACTATAGAGATATCTAGAAAATAAGCTCTATAAAATTATACCAATTTATATGATTTGATTATCTTATTTTTTTTTTTTTGAATATTTATACATTATAACATGTTTTTGTTATATTACAATAGAAATAATGTAAATTTAATGTAAATTTTTTTAATAAAAAATAGGAATAAATTTAGAAAAATTTTGATGTTATTTTGTTGAAAAATCGTTATTAAGCAAAGATAATAAATCAATTGAAAAATTAGCTATGAAATAAATATGAATATAAAAATAATATATTATAAAAAGTACATAAAATGAATGTTAAATATCAACTTGAAATTTTAAATTATTAATAAGGCTTATTGGTTTAAAGGTAATGCTTATATTAAATTATATACATAAAAATATCCTATTTTTTATCACAAAATAGGATATTTTTAATAGTATAAGCTTTAATACTAAAAATACTGAATAATATTATTTAATATTTTTTATGACTATGCTGCCAATTCTTTATCGACTACAGGTGTCAAATCCGATACTAATTCTATTGAATCATTAAACTTATACATAATATTTATAACTTGTCCACTAACAACAACAGCTGTAATAGAATATATTATCTTACTAGCAGGTAGATACGATAAAGCTAATACTAGAACTATCACATCAGTTATTAAATATACTTTACCAATACTTACATTTGATATTTTTGATAATATAAGTGCTACTATATCATCTCCACCGGCTGCACCACCGGCATTAATAATAATTCCACAACCAGCTCCTACGCAAACACCACCTAGTATAGCCGCAATAATATTGTTGTCTACTGTAACTAAGAAACCAAATTTTTCGAAAATACCATAAACAATTGAAAATACAACTGTTGAGAAAATCGTATAACCAAAGAATTTTTTTCCGAAAAATCTAAATCCCAATAGGATTAAAAACCCATCTATAAAAACATTTGATAACGAAACATCTACGTTAAACACATTTTTAAATATTAACAATAAACCCAGAACTCCACCTTCTGTTATTCCATTTTGATAATAAAAATTGTAAATACCAAACGATAATATTAAAGTTCCAACAACTATTTGTAATAGCTTTTTAATCATACACCGTTTGTCCATAAAAATTACCTTCCTTTTCTTTGCGATTTGGTACACCGTCAATCACCAAATCATTTATTCTGGAGCGCCCTTGTTTTATAAACTATTTAATTGTTAAGCTTAACTGATATAGCTATTATACATAAAAAAAAACCAATTTTCAACAGTGTTTTCCTGTTTTAAAATTGGCATTTTTTTAGATAAGTTTTTAACATCATTTTTAAGGTTTTTTTGTATCGCGAAATAAATTTTGAATATTTGGCTTAATATCAATGAATTTTTAATTATAAAAAAACTTAAAATTTATTAATATAATATATTTTCTTAGTATAAATGAACTCATGTTTTTAAAATTTTTTTATTTGTTTAGTTTTACTAAACACTAGTACCGTATCTTTAGCATATTGTTTTCCTAAAATGAATTCTACTTATGCTGCAGAAATATTATCTAACTACACAAACATCAATCCAGCCTTTAAAGCTTTGAGAGAATTTTTCAAGCTCTTCGCAATTTAATTCGATAGCTGAATTCGAGCTACCGGCGGCTGGAAATACAGAGTCGAATCTTTTCATGGAATTGTCAAGATATACATCTACACCATCTTTGATTGCAAACGGACAAACTCCACCTACTTTATGTCCGACCAGCTTCTCAACCTCCTCCATTGTTAGCATCTTTGCCTTGCAAGAGAATTGTGCTTTATATGATTTATTGTCTATTTTTGTATCGCCTGCAGTAACTATTAGAATTGGACCCTCTGGAGTCATAAAGCTAAGAGTTTTCGCTATCCTAGCTTCTTCAGTCCCTACAGCTCTTGCCGCCAACTCCACAGTAGCACTACTAGTTTCGAATTCAATTACATCATTTTCTTTGTTATATTGTTTAAAATATGCTCTTACATTTGCTATACTCATAATACACCTCAGCACTTTCTTTTATATTTGTTTGAATAAGCATTATTTATTTTTATAATACATTTTATTTATATCTTCCAGTGAGCTTCCGGCTCTAAATTTATGCTGATAGACCTGCATATACCACATATTCAATAATATTCCTATAAAGCTCAGCTTTCCGTGGTTAAATCTACCATACCCCTTATAATATTTTCTTGATGAAGTAATAATTCTATCATCCAGTTTTGTTACAGCTTCGAATTTATTGGCTCTAATCGAAATATCATAGTCCTCCATTATTGGAATTTCAGCAAATCCATTTAATTTGATAAATAATTCTCTTGAAAAAAACATACCTTGATCCCCAAATACTATTTTTCTATGATTTACCCTGAAATTTGACATAAAGCCACATATTTTCATCAGTAGTCTAGTATCGTCAAATACGACTGTCAGACATCCAAAGCTAACTCCATTCTCATAAGCATTGATTATAGATGATATACAGTTTTTTTCAATTTTACTGTCGCAATGAAGGAAAAACACAATATCTCCAGAAGAGTGCTTGAATCCTTCGTTCATTTGAAATGACCTTCCCTTTGGCGATTTAATATAACTGAATCCATTTGCTTCAATTATTTTTTTTGCATTACCATCATCTGAAGCATCGGAAAAAATCACTTCGTAAATATTATCGACTTTAAGTAGAATGTCTATTAATTTACTTACATTACTACCCTCATTATAGATTGGAACGATAATACTAACCTTTTTCATACTTTCTCCATTCTATTTTTATCACTTGCCTATATGTCATTTAAACCACAAATATCGATTACCTGATCTAAAAAGCTATAATCTAGGTATTGCTTTAATTTGTTATATGTAAATTCATTCAATATTGCTTTATCCTCTGAATTGTACTCGACCCACGCCATGGCACACCATGTGATGCCTCTCAAGCAGTTCAAAATAATGTATTTACTTACTTTTTCTTTTAGCATTTCAAATTCATTATTTTTTTTAACAATATTATCAGCTTCTATATTTAAATAATGTTTATCAGCATCGTTTTTCAAATCGTGATTTCTATTATCCACAATAGGCTCTGTACCATATTTTCCATATAACTCGTAATATAATAAATAGTCTCTTAAAAAAATATCTATTTCCTTTTTATTCAAAATAACATCAGTTTTCCAGAATGTCGTCGTCGGTGCCAAAAAATGGCCTAGATCCTGCTCTTTTTCGCCCAATATAGGCTTTTCCCAATCGACTAAAAAACATGAAGCTCCGTCAACTAAGAAGTTTGAGGAATTTAATTCGGTGTTTATCATACATTTGCTGTCAGAATTAATCGTTTTATCAAAAACATCCGTTTTTTTAGAGCTATTGCCGATATGCTCAATTTCATTTTTTTCTAATAGCTCACATTTTTTAAATAGCTTGGATATTCTCTTATCAATATTCACATCAAAAAATTCGCTATTTCTGTATTTACCATACATAGCTCTACATTCATCAATCATTGATGAAATTAAATTAAATGGCTTTACTAGATGGTTATTTTCGGGAATTTTCTCAGAATGTATTTTTGCAAGAACATTTGCAGCAAGCTTCATATCCGTGGAATATGACATCTGAACTCCATTTACAAATTCCATAACTAGATAATCCTTTTGTAATAGCGTTTTTGTGTCATCAAAGAAAATTGGCACTGGTGTTACACCAGTGTTTTTAAGTAGCTCAAGTGAACGATATTCATATTCTATCTGTTTTTTGAAATTCATTTGACTTCCATAATTAATTCTTAATACGGCATCTTCAAAAACTTGAGAAGAATTGTTGTATATAAAAATAACGGATATCTTAAAATTATAATTGTATTCGCCATTTGCAAGCTCACAAACATTTACTCTAAATTTATCAAAACCAAGGGGAATATTTTTCCCCTTGGCAAGCTTTTCGACAAAATTACGATTATTTATTGACTTTTCTATGTTTTCTTTTGTTAAAATATCAGACATATTACCCCCTAGTACCCAATTGATTTTAGATATTTGATGGTATTTCTGCAATTTTCCATATCATAGTATAAGGATATAATCGAGAAAATATCTTCTTCTTCATCTATATCAAGAATTTTGCTATTAATGGCTACTATCAAATCATTTTCATAAATTTTTTTCAATGTACCTCCAAAAACTCCTAAGGAATCTACATTACCTTCTATATCAAAAATATCTGAGCAAAAATAATTCATCCCTATCAAGCAATATCCATCATCAAATGTAGGTGTAATTACAATATCAGATTTTTCAAGCAATTTGAAGGAGTCATTGATATGCTTAGAATTTATTGATGGTATATCAGCACCTATCAAAATCACACTTTCGTATCCCAGTGAAAATATATCCGAAAACGCATTTGCCATTCTCTTCCAAATATCATCACCTCTTTGAATTAAATATTCATATTTTTCATTAAATATATTCTTTAATTCAGATGAAGTTCCATTTGGCGTATGAAAAATAAATATATCTGCATCTACGTCAGATAGAGTTAAATCTATATCCATCAGCATCGACTTGTGTAAATCTGCACATTTATCCTTCGAAATATACTTTTCAAGTCTGGTTTTAGTATGTCCTGGTATTGGAAGTCTTGTAAATAAAATAAAAGCTCGTTTCACTTTTCCTACTTCTCTGGACTTAGATTACTTAAATCTATGTATTCTTCATAATCATTATTTTCGCCATCAGAATTATAGTCAGAAGCATAATCATCGTAGTCAATGCTTTTATCCATATCCTTTTCCTCTATTATTTCATCTACATAACTACGAAGCTCTTCCAATTCTTTAACATCAAGATCCTCGATATCGACTTCCAAATCATTTCCAAAGTGATTACTTATAAATGATTTTACCTCTTCTTCATTGTCTTTTACCAACTTATACCCAATTGCAATAGCAGCAGCACCAGCAATAGCGCCTATTAAAAATTTTTTCATAGCTAACCTCCTCTGGTATGTACACAAATTTTACTGACTAAAAGTTTCACAACGTATACCTATACATTTATTATACCAAACTATTAAAGTTTTTTACAGTGAAAGATTATATCACTCCACATTCATGTAAAAACTCCGTAGGTTTTTCAAACATATATTGCAAATGGCTCATCCCTTCAACAATCTTTATCTCTCCGGATTTCAATTCCTTAACTTCTGGTAAATTTGCTTTTGATTTATCTTTCTCACCAAAAATAAATTTAATTTCCGTATCATCTCTGTATAATTCAGAGGGGAGTCTGTACCTGTAGCATGAAAATGCTAATTCTTTCAATGTTTTGTCATCCATCGTATTATAAACCTTTAAGCAATATTCCTTGTCAAAGCTATCGAAATATCTATATTTATCAAAATGCTTAAATGCATTAATCCCATTCTTTCTAAAGTCCTTTGCTGTTCTCTTCATCTCGAAATATAAAATCATACCATGCAGCTTGCTTTCCTTTAGTGCCGGTGAATCTAGCACTGCCTTGTCGATGCTTAAGGATACATCCTTTAATATCTCAAAAGCAACAGATGATCCAAATGAAGATCCCAACAGAAAATGAATATGGCTTATATTGTTTTCTTTGAGCCATTCTATAATTCTCTCACCTTGTTTTCTAGCTGAAACAAAGTCTGTTTTTGGGTATGAAAGTCCATCTAAATTTGGTACGATTATATAATATTTTTTTTCTAGAATTGGCAATATTGACCTATAACTAGTTACCCCAGGATAAAAAATACCATGAATAAGTAATGCAACGGGATTCTTAGAATCACCGTAAGTATCAATCTTCATATATAGCCTCCATTTTTTTGTTTTTCTACAAAATAATATACAACTATAGCCATTAATTGTCAATTCAAGCTACGATAATGGTTGTAGATTTTTTTTTCTTGCAAAAATCCAAAAATTTATTCCAATGATTTTTTTTCGAAACGTGACTCATTGACTATAAAAATACTACTTCCTGTAGAAATAAGAAAAATAAACTTTATAAACTCATTTGAATTAATAAATGTATTATCTTTCTTTCCAAGAACTATATATTCTATCGATTCGTCAAGAACCGTCTTAATATGTCCACCCTTGTCAATTATATTTTTTTTGATAATATCGACATTTGATTTGTTTGTTCCATCCAGATACAGATAAAAGTTATTTGTATTATCATATGTCTGGCTTGAAAGACTTTCATCAAATACTCTATGAGGATTGTATCCCAGATTATATGAATTCATTACATCTTCAAAGGAAATTACCTTTATCCTGTTATGCTTCAAAATAGATGAATAAATAAGGTATAATTCATCGTATTTTTGTGAATTTGAGTGATATATCTTGTCGACTTCGATATCAATTTCGATTTCATCACTTATTTCAGAGTCAGTATTTTTTTCTGTATGCTCAAATACATTTCGGTATATTTGAGTAAAAGAATCTATCAAATCTATATCTATGTTGAAATTTGAAATAAAAAAACCAGTGTTATCATCAATTGTATCACTTATATTGCCACCACAATACTCGACAATATCTTTAATTTTTTTTCTATCCCTATCAGTCATTAAATTTGACACAAATATATTTTCTTCATATAAAATATCTTCAAGATTTCCAACTGATTCAAGAAATTTCTTTATTCTACTCCAATTCATACCATTGAATTTTTTGATTCTCTTTCTATTCATATTATTCCTCTGCGACGCAATCATGGAATTAATTTTATTATCAAAGCCTTCTCTAAATACCCCCTCCGAGTCATCATTTATAATTTTTTTCAGCTTTTCATAACACAGATATGTTCTGTAGGCATCAGATCTTGCTCTATGGATAATTTTGTTGTCAATGCCAAACTTAGTGCATAAATTTACAAGTGAATATTCAACATTGTCAATAATCAATGCTAATTCAAATGTGTCGACAAATGAACAGACAAAATCAATACCAAGAACTCTATTATATGCATTATTGAGCAAATGAATATCGTTTGCCATTCCATGTCCTACAATAATATTATTTTGAATAAAGCTGTTGAATTTTTTTATCACAATCGATTCTGGTGTCGCATTATCAATCATTTTGTTGTCAATTCCTGTAAGCTTTTCAATAAATGAATCAATGTAGAAAATTTTTCTATTTTTTTTTATAGAAAAAGAGCTCACTTTCCTTGTATCGCCAACATATCTAAAATCAGGTGGCTTTATCAGGTGACTAAACTCGTCGACTATTTCATTGTTATCAATTTTTATCGCAGACAATTCAATTATATAGTTAAATTTTGAATTTCCTGTTGCCTCCAAATCTATTACCACATACTTATTTGGTAAATATGTAGAAAATTTACTAGGACCAACTATGAATGACATATTTAAAAATATCCTCCTTAAGCTAAGATACTACTAATATTATAACATTTTTCTTCTATAATTCGACTAAATTTTATATACCTTTAGATTATCTGCATAAATAATATATTTATAAACGTTCTTAAAGTATTTGTTTTACGATCTGTCTTATAAGATATTTCTCGCTGGTAAATATTTTCTTTTATACAGTATTTAATGAATTAAATTTAATATTTTTGTTAATTCATATAGAATTATGGTATTATATATAATATGTTAGCAGAAAATATTCATATTATTTTTATGGGAGAATTGTTATGTTGAATAAGATAAAAAAAATGGTATCATCAATAAAAATATTTATAAACTTTTTCAATGTGCCAGATATGTACACAAGAAGTGCGGAAACAGCATTTTACTTAACTATTTCTGTGTTTCCATCACTTATATTCTTAATTGCTTCCATGGCTTATATCCCAGATATAAATGTTGTGGCATCCGGAAAATTTTTATTGCAAATTATTCCAGATGACGCATATATGATTATAAATAGCTTGATTGAATCTGCAGTAAAAAACAGAAGCTTTACCTTGGTAATTTTTTCTTTTGTTTTGGCAACATGGACATTTTCAAAGGCAGTAAAAGCTGTAGTTAAAGGTCAAAACATTGCATATGGATTTGCAGAGCTAAGAGGCTTAATAAAGCTAAATATTCTGTGCATATTGTTCGCCATTGGTTTCTTCCTGTTGACGTTATTGAGTATTTTTCTATTGGTATACGGTAAAAAAATCGGATTTTTGATTGAAAAGCTTATCAGTGACTATTTTCTGTTGAAGCTTATCTTTAACGTGGTTAGATTTTTAATTCCAGTGACATATATGATTTATATTTTTACGAGCCTTTTTACACTTGGACCTAGTGTCAGAATGAAGGCTAAGCAGGGCTTACCTGGAGCTTGCATTACTACTATACTTTGGATAGTATTTTCTGCTTTGTATTCATTCTATGCAAATAATTTCAGTGGAATAAATCAAATTTATGGAAGCCTTTCGACGATGATAGTTTTGATGACTTGGATTTATCTATGTAGCATGGCAATAACCATCGGTTATAAAATCAATTCGATTATTTTTATAATACAAAAGAAAAATTCACTTCAGGAGGCTTTTAAAAGCAGCTCGCATACTCCATTTTAATGAGTAGTATACGAGCTGTTTTCTATTTAATAATATTAACTAATCTACCGCGTTGATTTCTCTCAAGAAATACTCTTCTATTTCTGATACTTTCTTAATTGACTTGTCATCCATTGAATCCTTTGTTCCTATGTATACTTTTATTTTTGGTTCGGTACCTGATGGTCTCAATGCAACCCATGAACCATCCTCTAAAATATACTTTAACACATTTGATTTTGTAAAGCCTTCAACTCCTTTTTCAAAGTCCAATAATTCAACAATTTTTTTGTTGGATATTTCCTTCAAATTTGAATTTCTTAAATGTGTCATTATTCTAGAGATCTTTTCTCCACCTTCTTTTCCCTCTAACATTATAGAAATAGTTTTTTCTCTGTAATAGCCATATTTTTGATAAAGAGATATTAAAGCCTCATATAAGGATAGTCCCTTGCTTCTATAATAAAGTGCCATTTCTGAGATTAATAATGCTGCAACGACACCGTCTTTATCTCTACACTGTGTACCAACAAGATATCCATAGCTTTCTTCATATCCCATGATAAATGATTTTGAATTGTCTTTTTCGTACTGAGTGATTTTTTCACCCATAAACTTAAAACCTGTCAAAATACTTACAACATCAACATCAAAATATTTTGCGATATCTGCTCCAAACTCGGATGTAACCACTGTTTTTATCATGCAAGCATTTTTTGGTAATCTATTTTTCTCTTTAAGACCTGAAATAATATATTCTGTCAGCAGACCGCCAATTTGGTTTCCCGTAAGCAATTCTATATCTCCAGCAGAATTTTTCACTGCCACACCTACTCTATCACAATCAGGATCAGTTGCTATCAAAATATCAGCATCTTTTTCTTTCAACAATTCAATACCTCTAGCTAGTGCGATACTTTCCTCAGGGTTTGGAGTTTTTATGCCAGCAAAGCTTGGATCAGGCATTTCTTCTTCTGGAACTACAAAAACATTTTCAAATCCACAATCCTTAAGAACTCTCAGTACGGGAACTCTACCAGTACCGCAAAGAGGTGTATATATCACTTTAAAATCACTTGAAAATTGTTTGATCACATCATTTCTTATTATATTGGCTTTAACTGCTTCTATAAATCTATTATCTATTTCTGAATCCAATAATACCATAAGGTCTGCATATTTTTTCTCTTCGTATTTTGGAATTTCAGAAAAATCATTTATATTATCGATTTCATTCAAAATTGCCTTTGCTACATCTGGCATAACCTGAGCACCATTTTCACCGTAAACCTTGTATCCATTATATTTCGGTGGATTATGACTAGCGGTAATAACGATTCCACCTACACAATTTAAATCTCTTACAGAAAATGACAGCATCGGAGTCGTTCTCAAATCATCGAAATAATAAACCTTCAAGCCTGCAGCTGCTATTGCTTGAGCAGCGACCATGCAAAATTCTCTTGACATATTCCTGTTGTCATAAGCGATTACTATACCTCTACTCTTTGCATCAGAATATTTTTTTAAAAAATACTTTGCCAACCCATAGGATGCCTTTTTGACCACATATTCATTCATTCTATTGGTACCAGCCTCAACTATTCCTCTTAATCCTGCTGTACCAAACTCTAATTCTCTATAAAATCTGTCTTCTATTTCCTTATCATTGCCTTTGATAGATAATAGCTCCTGTTTTGTTTTTTCGTCAAAATATGGAGAGCTTAGCCACTCATTATATTTTTCCATGTAACCCATAAAATCACCACCTATTAATTATTGATTAATTAAATCAATTATAGCATATCTTTTTAATTATATGTAAAAATATTTATAAAAAATAATATGTAAATGTTCGCTGGTTCAAATAAAAAACTCTTACAAGTAGTCTTATAAAACTACTTGCAAGAGCATATCTCTATACAAGCTTTACATACTGCCTGCATCTCTATTGTCAGTATCTCAGTCGTTTTTCCATATCTATAAACTACGAATTTATCCATAGTGTTTGATTGCTTTTCCTCAGGATAAATTTCTAACAAATGGTAAAAAGGTGTTTTTCTGTCTAAAAAATATGTAAACTCATCAGCTGGAAAATATAATATAATATCGACTGTTCTTTCATGCTCCTTAACTGATTCAAGTATATTTGCAACTATTTTGGAAAAAGCCTTCACAGAAAACGTATTATAAAAATAAAACACATTTTCAAAGCTTGAAATTGCATATTTCTCAGCACTTGAATTTACAAAAAAAATCTTTTTCGCCTTCTCTGTATATTTTTCTTTGTAGCTAGCTAGATTTTCTAAACATTTTTTATGATATTCTGCTTGTACCTCTACTCCAGTACATCCAGCATCAAAAAAATAATTTACTAAGAACGAAAACCTACCTTTTTTAGAGTCAAAATCCACAAAATGAGGATTTTCAAGTGGAGTATATTTTTTAAACAATTTTATAATAGAATTATAGGGAGTTGGTTCATAGGACATTTCAAATGAACCATTTCCACTATACTCAAATTTTGAAGTATCTATTCCTAATAAGTTTTCAAAGTAAGATTCATTCATAATAATGCCTCTTTCCTATAATTATCAAGTGTATTTCTAATAATTACTAATTAATAAGTAGCAATATATTTTATTTATTCTAAAGTAGCTTCTGTCTTATTAGATATATTGTGGACATAATAACTACCAACATCGTAAGTATTACAACCCACCAAAATCCCATAGGTGATTTTTCAAAGGGAATTCCACCTACATTCATACCCCAAAGACCCGAAATAATGGTTGGCACTGCCATGATAATAGTGACAATTGTCAAATATGTCATAACATTATTCTGATTATTACTTATGATTGCACTAAATGCATCCATAATTCTACTCAATATATCTCCATAAATCTTTGACATTTGTAAGGCTTGTTTGTTTTCGATGATTACATCTTCCAATAAATCCTGATCTTCCAGATATTGCTTCACGATATTTTGCTTCAGAAGTCTGTCCAATGTCGCCTCATTTGCAGTAAGTGAGGTCGAAAAATATACCAGAGATTTTTCAAGCTGCAACAGCTGAAGCAATTCCTTATTTTTCATAGATTTATAGATTTCTTGCTCTATGTCATTAGTAGTTTTGTTGATTCTTCGCAAATACAGCAAGTAATAATTTGCGTTTCTGTATAATACCTGAAGGATAAACCTAGTTCTCATAAAGGTGTAAAAATCTTTGACGTGTCCCACTATAAAATCATTCATTATTCTCGTTTGCTTTGAGCATATCGTTATTATACTGTCTTTTGCAAGTATAATTCCAAGTGGAATAGTTATATAGTTTGAAGTTCTGGAGTCGGACATATCAAAAGGTATATCAATCAATATTAATGTGTAGTCATCGTCATATTCTATACGAGAGCTCTCCTCATCATCCAACGCAGCAGTAATTACATCTCTGTCCAATTCTAAAAGCGCACATATTTCGTCTATTTCATTAGAAGTGGGTTCGGTAAGATTTATCCAACAACTCCGTTCGTATTCGTTTAACTTTTCAAGTTTTAAGTTTATTGATTTGTAGTATCTTATCATCTTACCCCTCCTTCCAATTATCTATACGTCTATATTTTCTACCTCACCTTGATCAACAGCCATTCTGGTCTCTCTACCTACAAAATAAACAGTGACATCTTCCTCTACATCCAATATATACAGAGGCTCCACATCTTCCTTGATTACCTCGTATTTCAATGGCTCTATATCAAAATCTGAAATAAGTAAATGATCGCTGATAAAGTCAAGATTTCTTATTTCATATACAAGTTGCTGTGTATTTTCATAGTTGATATTAGCTAGGGATTTAAACATTTCAAACGACTTTCTGAAATAAAAGGCTGCCAAGAAATATTCACATCTCTTATTACCTTTATCAGATCCCATTTTTAAGTATTTTTCTGCATTGTCATATTCATAGTTTCTCAACAATAGCTGGGCAAGATTGTACATTGATTCCGTACAATTTAGCTTTATTGCTTTTTCATAATACTCAATTGCTTTTTTTGTATCGTTGAAAAAATTGTCATACATAACTCCTATAGTATTTAAGGCGTATATATTTTCCAACTTGGCAGGATCTGTTAAGTATTTTAAGGATTCCTCGTATGCTCCAATCGTAAACAGAAGTTTTCCAACGTGCATTTTCGCAATATCGTGACCATATTCAGACGCTATTTTGTAATACCTTAATGCTCCTTTTTCATTTCCAAGCTTTTCATAAATTGTCCCAAGCTTGAAGCAAGATTCAATATCTCCATTATCCGCAGCTTTTTTATACCAAGTAGTCATGTTTTCAATATCATTCTTTTTTTCGTACATATTTGCCAGCTTTATTTGACTGGTGATGTTACTCGGCATCATTTTATAATAATGAATTGCCAAATCATAGTCCTTTAGAACTCTACACAAATCCCCCATATTCTCAGAGGAATTATAACATCCATCATCAATGGCTTGCTTAAAATATATTCCTGCCTCTTTTAAATTGTTGTCTTCAAAATATATTCCTGCGAGATTATTCTTTGCTTCTTTTATACCATCATCTGCTGCTTGCCTATAGTAAACTCTGGCATTGTCTGTATCATTATTTCTATTGTATAAATTCGCCAATCTATATTTAGAAAGTGTGTGATTTTTAGCAATTGCCAATTCATAATAATGAATTGCATCAGACTCCTTTTTCATCTTGTCAAGTAAATAAGCTAATCTGTACTGTGCTATTGGGCTTCCAGCATCAGCGGCAACCGTATATGTTTTTTCGGCCTCCAAATAGTTTTCAGACAGCTCATATAGCAATCCCAAATTTATGCAAGCATTTATATTTTTCTTTTTTATCAATTTTTTAAACAGTTCAATAGATCTGTTAAAGTTGCCATCTTCCATTTCTATAACAGCCATATTATAGGTTGCATCCTCATCATTGAGCTCAACACCTTTTTCATACATTATCTTAGATTGTTCTTCGTTTCCAAGCTCACTATACAATAGACCGAGGTTGAAGAACGATTTAGCAAAGCCTTCATCTGCTGCCGAAGCCAACATTTGTTCAGCCATATCATAATCTTCCAATATATAATAAATTACACCCATATTGTTTTTTGCTGATAATATTCCCTTTTCAGCAGCTTTTTCATACCAATATAAAGACGTATCATATATTTCATTGTTATAATACATATTTCCTAAATTAAAAGCTGCATAGTCGATTCCACTGTTAAACGCAGACTTATACCAGTTTTCTGCATTTTCAAGCTCGCCTTCGCTATCATATAATTGTCCAAGTATTAGTTGGGCCCTATCATATCCAGCTTCCGCAGCATCTATGAATTTTTCAACAGCCAGTTCAGACTTACCAATTTTTTCATAAAAATTCCCCTTTAGATAATCCATTTTGGGATTCTGCGGCATATGAGTCACCTCCTATTTTAATCTTTGCATAGCATTCCTTATATCATTATATATTATTTAAAAACTTATGTAAAGTGCGTAATAATTTTGATATTTCCTTTTTTTTGTTATAAAATGTATATATAAATACACAAATATAAAAAGAGGTGATATGCTATGAAAAATGAGAATATTAAATTGCGAGAACTGTTTTTCATTTTTTTTAAGATAAATATGTTCACTTTCGGAGGTGGATATACGATTATACCTGTTATTATTGATGAATTTTCAAAGAAAAGGTCTTTTATTGCAGAAGAAGAAATGATTGATATAGTGGCAATAGCACAATCTGGACCAGGACCAATGGCAATAAATACATCTATTTTGGCTGGATATAGAATGAAAGGAATGTGTGGTGCATTCACTTCCTTGCTTGCATCGGTATTACCTTGCTTGATTGTAATTTCACTATTGTATTATGTTTATTCTAGCATTATACACATAAGACTGATTCAAACAATTATGGAATGCATGGCAGGTGCAATGAGTGCAATTTTGGGATTTACTGTTTTCAATATGTCAAAAAAAGCTTTATCAAAGTATAAGAAATTTGGCACAAGTATTTTAATTGTATCTATTTTGCTGGCTTTTTTTACAGATATATCAGCTGTTCTTATTATATTATTTGCCGGATTGATTGGGCTAACTATATTTTTAATTGTTGAGGAGGATAAAATATGTTAGATTTACTGATTAAATTATACATTAATTTTTTGCCAATTGGATCCTTCGCATTTGGTGGCGGATACGCTGTAATTCCTCTTATAAAAAAATACATTGTCGATAATACACACTGGTTAACAATCAAGGAACTAAATGATTTGATCTCACTTTCTCAAATAACACCAGGTCCCATTGCTATTAATTCAGCCACATTTATTGGCGTTAAAGTCGCCGGTATTCCAGGTGGAATTGTAGCCACAATGGCAGAGGTAACTACTAGCTGTATTTTAATGCTGATACTTGGAAGGCTCATATTTAGTGGGAAAAAAATAAAGGCTATAGAGTATATATTAAATGGACTTAAGCCAGCGATTTGTGGTCTTATTTTCGTCACTACCTTAGATTTATTCACATCGTCTATCTTCAAAAATGCAAGGCTTGATGGTATAAATAGCTTGACTAGTATTATTGCTTTATCAAATTTGAAAATTATCGGAATAACTGGATTTTGTGTGGGAATATTTCTTCTTAGAAAAAAAAATTTTGGCATTATCAAAATTATTGCAATTACAGCTGTAATAGGTCTTTTAGCAGGATTGATTCTAAAATAAAGGATAAATAGAATAAGAAGAGGCTCAGCCACTCATTTTTCAAAAATGAATGACACAAGCCTCTTCTTTGTATATAGTACACCATAGTATTTTTTAATTTCCAACATTTTATGAGATATAGTATCTATTTATTGTTTTATGAATAAGCTGTAGGAAATAGTGAATAATATATTGAAACCAAATTTGTTGTCTGATTTGCAACGGAATCTACTCTTACATCGCCATTAATTCTTTTAAAGTAGAATTTATATCCATATGTAATTTTTTTACCTGAGCCAAAATCACTCTTATAAGCATCAAGCCTTAGTATATCATTCTTTATTTCCTTATCAAGAGTATTGAATGACAGATTGAAATCTACTTTATCATTGGATCTCAGTGACTCAATAATCATCTCTGTCATAGCCAAATACCCTGCATATTTAAATCTTATATCCGGATTGTTTATACATGATAGATATGCATAAAAGGATGCTTCATCCTCTCTTGCTACTCCTCTCTGATACGCCATATATTTGCAAAGTATAAACGGCATATATTCTTTCGGTACAGATGTATTAATAACTATTTCATTCATAAGCATAGAATATGTTCCATCCAATCCAAAATAATTTAACATATCGTTTGATAGTGATTGCTTGGGTCTTGAATATTTACCGGAAAGCTTTGGAAAAGCCTCAGATATAACATTATATCCAACCTCTGCCTGCAAAGACATTTCATCCAAGCTATCAAAGTATTTTTTTTCTGAGATTACAAATATTTTTTTCGATTCCGACGCTTTCTCTGATAACTGTTTAAACAAATCCATTCTTTTAGATCTATCAATATTCACATTCACATTTGTCGAAAATCGCTTATTGTATTTCTGAACTAATTCATCGCCTAGAGCTGGTGTTTGATAATTCAAACCAAATACGACAATATATATGAAAAACAAGATACTGAAAATGTTAAATGTTCCCCAGAACATCCTGGCTACATATAAAATCCATTTTTTTGGTGAGAACAGGTTTCTAACAAAGTTGATAAACACAATTAACAGTATTATTACAACAATAATAAGGATAATTTCACTTATCGGAAGAGAAGCTTTATCGCTAATAATGCTAATTTTTTCTCTAACAAATTTATTTATCAATTCTGTGTAAACAAAAGCATTTATACTCTTATATTTAGCTGATAATACCAGCAATACTGCAGATAATATAGCCAATAACACAGTCCATATTCTAAATTTAAACAATACAATCACCTCCATGGCAATAGTATTATACCATAAATATTATAATTATTAAAGAAGAAATATAATTTTGTTATTTTATATAAACTACATGAATTTTCAATAATAATATAATATATATTAATTATTCTGTTTTTTTAGCAGATAATACTTCTTGTAAACACCAAGGTTTTCGTTTACTCCGTCAAGAATTCTGGCTTGATATACAATTTTTTCTTTCTTTTTATCATATATACTTATTATATCAAAATAAACATAACTACCATGCTGATTTTTATGATTTTTTTCAACACTTTCCTCTTTTACTGCATACATCCTATTGTTAGATATGCAAACTAGGTAATCGTCACTTGTCATTACCATCTTCTTATCTATATAGCTCTGAATACTGTACTTAAAGTCATAGTCATCAATCATATAATTTTTACTATTATAGTATTTTTTATTCATTTCTCTAACCTTAGAATCATTATCTGATAATTCATACGAGAAATCGTTGAATACTATTCCAGTATTTTTATTCGATAAAACTCTAAACTCACCATCTTTCAAAGAAGCTTCCAGCAAATTGAGAAAATTGTCATTATTAATAGCTGCTAAAGTAAGTATTTTCTCTTTATCATCATATCTTTTTTCAAGAAATCCATTACGAAGCTGGATAGTATCAAAAACTTTCAGGTAGTTTTCCTCTTTTTTCCTGTCAATCTTTCCAATTTCTTCGGTCGTGATTTTTGAAGTTTTATTATCTATTGTAAATACTTGTTTTATGTTATTTGACTTTGAAAAGATAAATGTCTTTTCAGATGCTGTAACTGCAAGGATATCGTCTTTCTCATTATATTTCCTGCTGTAATTCAGTAATTCTTTTTCAGAAAATGACTTTTTTTCAAGATCATACTCAATAAAGAATATATTTCTACTATACTCCTTTTTCGCTAAGGTTTCTTTATCGTATTCATTACTATACTCAAAATCATGCACGCTTACAATAAGACTCAATTTATTTCCATCAACACTGTAGTCAAAAATCTCTGCCGTATGGTTATCAGATTTGATGGCTTTATAAAGCTTAGAGTCACTATCCAAAGCTATCTTTTTTAGATATGTTCCATCATAATAACCATTACTAAATAAAGAAATTATCACTTTTTTTTCTTTAGTATTTTTTTCTATAAGGAAATTGCTATTTGATGTAATTATTTTATCTATATTTGTACTTCCATATGAAAGCTTCTCCAATGAATCATCAAGCTTTATCTGATACTTTATCCCATCGTTTAGCTTTACAAAATCCTTTCCATATTCCAATTTAAAATTTTTAGGCTCAGATGAGCTAAGCTGAAGCGAGTTTATTGAGGATATTTTTTTCTCTCTATTTTCATGTGCAGTCAAGCTGTATCTTCTGTTCATTCCATCTGTAAGCTTAAGAGCATCATCAACATTTACATAAATTAATTTTACATCATCTAATATTTTTTCATCACCCTTTATTGTATCAACTACTAGCTCGTTGGAGGCTGATGAAATTTTTACTGACACAAATATAAAGACAGCTACAAGTGATACGATTATTGCATAGCCTACATATACTTTATTTTTCATCTAAATTCCTCCTCTCACTCTATTTTTCGTCATAATACAATCTATGAAAAATAATACGGTGGCAGCTGCTAAAACTAAAGCATTTATTACAATTTGATTATCGTAATAAAATTTAATTTCAATTTTTTCAGTCAAAATTATTAAACCACCCATTATTACACAGAATAATAGTAATAGCAAGCAAAATAAAATCTTATTTTTAAATGTATTCTTGCCTTCATTTATGTAAACGATACTTGTGATAGTCTGAGTATAGACTACACTTGCAAACACAATTACAAATGTAACGATCATAACCCTAGAAAAATTTGTCGGGAAAAAGGTATTGTAGCCGATTTTTGATAACAATGCCAGACTTGAATTATATGTATTTTTATACACTTGACCCAATACAAAGTTCATTGCAATCGCCGAAATATTCATCAGAGCTTGAAATAATAGGTACAAGCTAAACCCAAACATTATTTTTGAAATCTTAAGCTTTGCTATTTTAACTGGCATTAAATATTCAATATAGAAGCTTTTGTTTTTCTTTTTGTAGCTTCTTGATACTATATCTATCGACATCAATACACAAAATAGGCTACCACCATAATAATATATCAAAATAAATGAACTGGATCCGATTTTTTGATAATCAATACTGTTGACAGCATACTGCTCCAATAGTATTTTCAATGACTCTGGAGTGGAAGTATTTTTAATAAAAATGCTTACAATATTTCTAAATTCACCAATAGGTAATTCATAAAATATCGGTAAATATACACTTGATATCATAAAAGCATTGAATATCAGAACAGCTATTAATACAGCAAATATCTTATTTTTATTTTTCATTAATTCGTAATAATAAAGCTTCATTATCTCATTCATATTATTACCCCCTACTAAAAATCCAGCTTATTCTTGTAAAAATACATTGAATAAAACAAATATCCAATCAATAAAGCAAGCGAGTTTATCAGGCTCCCTCTATCTAAAGGAGCAATCAGTATTACCAATCCATAATATAATATTTGTGTTAGCTTTAATACCGGAGAAAATACTACAACAAATAATATTATTATAAATAATGCTATTAGAAATTTTTTTCCATACTTATAAACGTTTATCATCATAAACATAAAAAACGCAGCTATAGCAGGTATCGTAACCAATATTCTGTACACAAAATCTTCAAGTATACAAAAAACTGTATTGTAATTTCTTATTTTAATAACAAAATCGCCAAAGCCTGAAACATCATCAAATAAAGTAAATTGATAAAATGCTCCATATTGTGCCAAAATATGCATCAAATATTTAAAGTAAATAAATAAGCATAGGTATGCTACAATATACTGTATTATCATAAACACCGTAATTTCTAAAAAGAAGATAAAACAATGATATTCCTTTCTGACGGGAAGCTGAATCATCATATATGTTGACCCGTCATCATTGTATAATCTGCTATGGCTTGCTATAACAATAAATAAAATACAAAGAAGCACCAGAATAAACGGTATTAAACCAATCAAAATATTTGGCATTATAATTTGTCCGACATTCTGATTATTTACAATAGATTCACTTGTTGCCAAAAAATTTTGCATATTATAATTTGAAATAAGGCAAATAATAAAAGTGAACACTCCTGAAATTAAAAATCCCAGTAGAGATGCAAATACCAGCAATGCTTTATCTCTTTTAAGGTTAATTGTAATAAGCTTGTAGAAATTACTCATTAAAAGTCACCTCTCTCAATTTTTGAAGTATTGATTTACCCTCTAAATATCTCATTTCTTCTGCATCAAAGCTGCTGACAATCCTTCCATCACTTAAAATGAATACATGATCAACAATAGATTCTATTTCACTTATTTCATGAGTAGTGAATACAACAGACTGGTTTTCATTCATATATTTTGCTATTAAGCTTACAAACTCTTCTCTCTTAAATATATCTATTCCACTAAAGGGTTCGTCTAGAAGTATATACTTCAAATCAAGTGAAAAAGCTAGCATTAACTTGACCTTCGCAATATTTCCTTTTGAAAGATTGTCTATAATATCTTCTCTTTTTATATTAAAAAAATTCATCATATCCTCTGCTTTTTCATCATTCCAGCTCGGATAAAAATCCTTATAAAAAGCTATCATTTGTCCTACTGTAAATCCTGGAAAATGTGTCTCAGTATCTGGAACAAATATTAAATGATTATTTACAAAGCTATTTATTGGCTTGTCATCAATGATTATTGAGCCAGAATTTGGTTTTATTATACCTGCCAAGCATTTTAATAAAGTCGATTTCCCCGCTCCGTTAATGCCTAAAATAGCAGTAATCTTGCCCTCAGCTATGGTTAAACTTACATTATCCAGCGCATAATCGACATATTTCCTTTTATTTATCAATGGCTTTCTATATTTTTTCGTCAAGTTTCTTACTTGTATCATCTATCTCTCCCCCTTCATATATTTCATCAAAGTTGTCATAATAATAATCGATTAATTGAATCACTTCGCTTTTTTCTGTATTTATTGATTTCATCGTTCTAATAAAATCGATTACCGGTTCTTTAATATACTGCTTCTTCAATTCCGAAATTACAGATAAATCATTAGTAATTTTACTGAGTCTATTCTTTTCCGTACATATTAATCCAATATCCTCCATATATGAATATGCTTTTTGAACGGTATTCAAATTTACCTTGAGCTCTGCTGCCAACTCTCTTCTTGAAGGAATTACATCACCAGATACCAGTTTTCCTACAAAAACCATCGCTTCAAAGTTTTTAGTTATTTGCAAATATATAGGTGAATTATTATTAAATTTGATCGATTTATACAAAGCCTTCCCTCCTCTCAAGCAAAAATGTACTATAGATGTAGTACACCTTTAAGTGTATTATACCTATAGTACATTTAAAATGTCAATATTGTTTTTTTATTTTTTATAGAAAATTTTTATAAATCTAAAATGACCCTCATATAAGCTTGTTTTATACTTCCTGTTGTCATTATTCCGAAAAGTATATAGAAAATTCAATTTCAAAGCTAGAAAGCAATGATATATCACCTGCTATTAACTTTTCCTTTTCCTGTTTTTTTAACTTTTTTATCCTCTTTTCTAATTTCATAGCATCACATTTAGATTTGAGCCGAAAAACAATTTCTGTTTTTTTATACTTCTTTGCCCTAACATACTTTGATCCGATTGATTTTTTATGTTCTTCTATTCTCCTATCAATATCAGTTGTATATCCACAATACAAAGAATCGTCCATACATCTTATTATATACGTAAACATAGCTTTATTCCAAGCATTAATGATATTTTAAAGCTTATTTCCATCGGCAAAGCTTCTTAATACCAACCACGCCTTTGTATCAAAATTATGATTTTCCAAAAGTAGTTTTTTCGCTTCATCTCTCGTTACATAAAAAGGTTCAATATTTTCACTCTCTTCTTGGTTTCTATCACTTATCTCGCCTTTTACCTTGCCAAACAGCATCGATATAGATTCGTCTGACATTCCTACAGATGGATATGTTTTCTTTAAAGATCTTTCACAGTCAATATCGTAAAGCTTGAGTCCGGTTTCTTCAAAAAGCTCTCTCTTTGCAGCACTTTCAATATCCTCACCTGAATCTACTAACCCCGCTGGAAGTGATATAATATAGTCATTTATTGGTATTCTAAATTCTTTAATAAGTAACAGCCTATCCTCTGAATCATCATACCCTACAATTACAACAGCATCAGATTCGTAAGTATCTTTCTCGAAAATAAGCTTTTTATATGAATCGACAGTCTTTCTTGATGCAACTATCCAGTACTTTTCGTTTCCTAAGTGCGTTTTATATATCACCTTAAATAAATTAAGAAATTTTGATTTGAAGATGACCTCAAGATTTATTATTTCATTTTTTTTATTTTCTAATTTCATTTTTTCTCCTTAAATTATTTACATATTCTTCCAATGGGTATATAATTGAAATAAGAATATATATTTTTATATTTTATTTGAAATTATTTGTTTTTGAAGGGAGAGACCGTTAATGCGTAATCAAACACAAAAATTTAAAAAAACAGTCGCAAATGTAACCTTTCACGAATTTATCAAGGATCATTTAGATGATTTTGTGGAAGTGAATACATATCTCACAAAATCGAAGCTTTATGGTGTAATTGCTGATTATGATAATATCTCTCTAACGCTTTCTGTGACACACTTGGACAAAGAAAAGAAAGATGCTATCGGTGGTAAAAATGATACTAGAAAGGAAATGCTTTATATTCCTGTTAGTTCGATAAAATCGATCAAAAAACTATAGTATTACTAACTATCTAGCTATAATGGATGGTATTAACCATCCATTATAGCTTTTATTTTTATATAGAAAATGTTTCTATCTCAAAAACATTCTGAGTTTATTTTTCTTGCAAAATACCTCTATCTTTTCAGTCATAGCTTCGACTGTATTCTTTATATCATCACTCAAAGTATCATTAGCTATGCTGTAATTAATTATTTCTTTTGTCATCGGAAGCTCACCAAGTAATTCCAAATTCATTTTTCTAAGGAATAATTCCATTTCAGGAGCTTCAAATATTTCAATTTTCTCTGAACATCCAGGACATTTGACATAGCTCATATTCTGTACCAGTCCAATCACTGGAACCTTTAACTGATTTGCCATATTAACAGCCTTTGCAACAATCATAGAAACTAAATTCTGAGGTATTGATACCATCACTATTCCAGTCAATGGTATTGATTGCATAACTGTCAATGCAACATCTCCAGTTCCAGGAGGCATATCGATTAACAAATAGTCTAGCTCTTCCCATAATACATCATTATAAAACTGCTGAACTATGTTACCTATCATTGGACCTCTCCAAATTACTGGTGAATTTTCATCTTCTATCAAAAAATTTAAAGAAATCATCTTTATACCTTCATCTGAAACGACAGGTATTATTGAATTATTTGAAGAAAAGGCTCTAATATCCTCCATATTCATTAATCTAGGAATACTTGGTCCAGTTATATCAGCATCTAGTATTCCAACCCTAAAGCCCTTATTGTTTAATTCTCTTGCAATGAGAGTTGTTACAGTCGATTTTCCTACTCCACCCTTACCGCTCATTACACCGATTATATTTTTTATTTTATTAGAATTGTCATTATTTGGTGAACCACTGTTACCCATCGCTGTATTTTCGTTTATCTCACTCATAAAGCTACCTCCAATTTTAATATGATTTTTATTTCTTAGATACCAAGAGCTCATGGTAATATTCTTCAAAATTCCGTTTTAATCGGCACTTAACTTCATCTGAAGCAAATGAACTCTCCACTGTATTATAGTATATTTTTTTATATGAGTCCATATCCAGTCCAAATACAGAGTCAATTAAATTCAATTCTTTTGTCATCGTCGTGTTTGATACCGTTCTATTATCGGTGTTTATTGAAATATTTATTCCATCCTTCAAATAGTCAAAAACAGGATGTAAATTAATATTTTCAACAGTATTCGTATCTACATTGCTAATCGGGCAAACCTCTAGCAAAGCATTACTTTTCTTTACGATATCATATGCAGCTTTGTTATCATTTATCCTTATTCCGTGACCTATCCTCTGAGCTCCTAGCAATGTAATAGCATCATATACATTTTTGCCAGACGCTGCTTCACCTGCATGAATGGTAATATTATAACCAAGCTTCCGTGCAAGCTTCATTGGCTCAATAAATTTTTTTGCAAATCCCTCATCCTCTGGACCTGCCAAATCTACACCTACTACTCCATTACCAATGAATTTTTCTCCAGCTTTTATTGTATCGATTGCTGATTTTTCCGAATAATTTTTCATACAGCATAAAATAATACCACCCTCGATATCAAAATCAGCTTTTGCCTTATTCATGCCATTTATTGACGATTCGATAATCTCATCCAAGGATAGCCCCATCCTAGTGTGAAGGATAGGAGCAAACCTTAGTTCGAGATACTTGACATTTTCCTCGCTGGCATCTTGAAACACCTCATACGTGAATCTCTCAATTGAACTTTTCCTCTGCATTGCTTTGAGTGGAAGCTCAAAGCAGCTTAGATATTCAATTAAAGAACTACAATTTGGGGGAACGATCAGTAATTCCCTTATCTTATCCACATCCAAATCAATATTTGCATATTCAATTGCTTTTAACTCGTCTAACACACTTTCCGGTCTTAATGAGCCATCTAAATGACAATGTAGCTCTATTTTTGGAGCTTTTTTATAATCAGTCTTGTTTGTGATTATAGTTTTTTTAGTGATTGTTTCCTTACTCATCTTTACCTCCGAAATTTGGCAGTCTATTCAAATACGACTTCAAATCAGTACTTCCCTTTAAATCAAAAAAGGCTCGAAACACTCCTATTAATATGACTTGAATGCTCCAAACCTATTTTTTATTTTATGATTGATTATATAGTTATATTTCCTCTCATCCTATTCATTTCATCTATGATATTTATTGAATGGTCAGAAATTCTTTCTAAATTTGTAATAATATCCAAGAAATATATTCCTGCCTCTACAGTGCAATCGCCTTTGCGAAGTCTATCCATATGAGTTTTTCTATATTCCTTTTCAAGCCTTCCAAACTCAGTTTCTCTCTCAACAATTTCCTTTGCCAGTTCTTCATCATAGGTTTTTATTGCTGTGATACTATCGTAGAAGTTGCTAGAAGCTATACCAAATAATGTATCCAATTCTCTACTCGCCTCATCTGAAAAGCTTAGCTTCCTTTCATTTAAGAATCCTGAAATTTCAGCCAGATTTTCGGCATGATCCCCAACTCTTTCAATATCATTGACAATATGGAACAATACATCAGTCTTTATTCTCTCGATATCACTTAGATTTCTTGTAGTCAATTTAAACAAGAAATTCGTAATATCAATTTGCAGCTTATTAATAATTTTCTCATATTCAAATGATTTCGCCACCAAATCCATATCCTTATTTTTAATGGACTCATAAGATGCATTCAATGATCTAGTAGATCTGCTTGCCATTCTTATCACTTCATCAACAGTATTTGAAAGTGCAATTGATGGCGTTTCCAATATTCTTTCATCAAGGAATTTGGTTGTATTTATTCTTTCTTCTTCCTCATCATCAACAGAAACAGGAACTAATTTATATGCAAGCTTTAGCAAATAATTAGAAAACGGAAACAAAATACAAACATTTACTAGGTTAAACAAAGTATGTGCATTCGCTATCTGTCTAGGGACATTTGTCGGATCCATTGTTGTGACAAGAGAAATAATTGGTTTACTCAATACAACAATAAATAGCAAGGTACCCATAACATTAAAAATAAGATGAATAATAGCTACTCTTCTTGCGTTTCTGCTCGCACCAATTGTCGACAATAACGATGTTACACAAGTACCTATGTTATCACCATATAGAATTGGCAATGCTGCAGTTATCGGCAATAAGCCTTGAGATGCCAAAACAATCAAAATACCAATCGATGCACTTGAGCTCTGAATTGTGCCTGTTATCAAAAATCCGGCAATTATTCCCAAAATCGGATTTCTACTTAACGCTAAAATCGCATCGTGCACTTTTTGCATTTCTGATACTGGAGCTGCAGCATCCTTCATAAACGACATACCGACGAATAGAATACCAAATCCTATAAGTATTTCTGCCAAATCTTTTACGTGCTTCTTTTTTGTGAAGAACCACATAATCATACCCAATCCAATTGCAATCGGTGCATATTTTTCAATACTAAATGATACCAATTGTGCAGTTACTGTCGTACCAATATTTGCACCCATAATTATACCGATTGCTTGCTTTAATGTCATTATTCCAGCATTAACAAAACCAACCGTCATCACAGTAGTTGCACTAGAGCTTTGTATAATAGCAGTCACGATTGTACCAACTAAAACACCCATAAGTTTGTTGGTAGTCAGCATCTCTATAATACGTTTAAGTTTCTCACCCGCAACTTTTTGAAGACCGTCACCCATGACATTCATCCCATAAAGGAACATACCTAACCCTCCGATTAGGTAAACAGCTACATTCATATTTACACCTCAACTTAAATTATTTTTTACATTTTTTATATTTTTTTATCAATAAATAAAGCCTTAATATTATAATAACATGAAAACATAAAAATAAAAACAAAAAATATTTTTTGTTTTTATTTTCACAGCATTTGTAATCTATTTCAAAGCTACTTTATACCAATTTTTGAAGTCACTTTATAAATTAAATCATCAAGTAATTCCTTGTCTTGAAGCATATTCTTTATAAAATACTCATTCTTCTGAACAGGTCCAATATTCATATAGCCTCTATTGCTGACATTTATTCTTCGCAAATCATCCCTATGATCTCTTGAATCCTTTGTAATTATTCCAATTCTTCCCTTTGCTCCTTCAATTCTAAAATATTCAGAAACGCTGAGATAGTCCTTTTTATCCTTTAATACTGATTCGACATTGTACTCAAGAAATTGTCTTATGTCCAAATATCCCCTATCAAAAACCCCTTTATCAAGGCCATAAGGCAGAAGCTCAATTAATCTTATATCAATATAGTTATTTATAGTCATTTTCATAAAATCAAGAAGCTCATCGTCATTAAAGCCTTTTATGGCAACGCAGTTAATTTTTAAATTGATATCTGCAGCAATGCAAGCATCAATCGATAAAAATACTTCCTTTAAATTGCCACCGCCTGTCAGTGCTTGATATCTGTATTCTTTTAATGAATCCAATGAAATATTGACATTTGTAAGCCCTTTTGCTTTTAATTCAATTATCCTTGTAGCCAATCCAATTCCATTTGTAGTAATGCCAATTTCCTCAATGCCCAATTCCTTTGAGTATTCCACTAATTCCGACAAGCCTCTATAAAGCAGTGGCTCTCCACCAACGAATTTTATTTTTTTCAAACCACGCTTTACGAAATATTCAATTATTTTTTTGAAATCGTCAATTTTCATCGCTTGCCTATCTTGATCAATGACAACTGATCCAACATTAGATTTTAAATAAAGAAAAGAAAAATTGCTTTCTTCGGTTAATATTACTCTTAAATAGGATAATTTGTTATCCATTTATTCACCACTCCTTAAAAAATTTTTATCAAGCTATCAGTTATGGTTTTTGAAATAACCCTTTTCATCTCCATATAATCGAAATATGTATCAAATTCATAGCATACATAATCCAATCCTTCAGATGCCAATTTGTTTATTTTATGAATATTGTTGTCGTAGAATATGTCTATTCTTCCCACTTTTTCAATCATTTTATATATGCATTCATATAAATCCGAAATTATCTTATTACTATATTCTCCATATTTTTCTATAGTATTGTAAATACTTTCCTCAGAAACGAGTGAGGCTTTGAAAAACATGATGAAATTCATAAAATCATCGACATTATTTTCTGGCTCCAATTCGAAAATTATCTTGAAAAATAAATTCCAAGGAACCTCAGAATTCATCTTATTCAAAAAAAAGTTTGCCACATTTTGAGAAAATTCATCCTCAAATACAACCTCATTTTCCATATGTATCTCATTATCAAAATCGATATCTTTGTTGATAAAGTCATTTATTTTAATATATTCATCTGTAAGAAAGCTACTTAACCCTTCTAACGAGTCGCTGTATTTGTTCATCGAATAGCTGATGATTGTCTCACAGGGTTTTTTGAAATCAATAGAAAAATATAATTGCTTTTTCATCTTGTACATTATTGTATCATAAAGTATTTTCGCAAAAATCTTTTCCATCTCAGCTCTACCGGTATTTCCATCTATTTTATCTTTAGACTTAAAGTTGGTGTAGATATTTAATAGCTGATCATCAATCATAGCTAGACTATTTTTTATTGACACCATCATGTCCTTTAAAAAGGCATCTTCCAACAGATAAGTCGTATTTTTATAGATGATTTTGTGTTCGATTTCACTCCAGAACACGTTTACCAGCGATTTAATCTGAAGCTCAAACTTAATTCTTCTATTCAGAAATGTATATTCTCCGTCAATTTTATATATTTCAAAACCGTTTTTTTGTCGAAGAGGCTGTTTATCATATAGATATAGTCTTATATTTTTATTTGATTTAGAATAGAAATATTTTCTGTCATCAGTGCATTTAAAATACTTCTTTAAAATTAAGAATATATCCTTTTCTTCCTTTGTGAATTTACATTCCATCCTAATACCAATCAAGTCCGGTATATCCGATATCAATTCCTTTGGCTCAGAATATGTGCTAAGGTATCTATTTCGTATTATTTTTTCCTTCAAGCTGTTTTCAGATTTTATTCTCGAGGTAACAGCGATTAATTCAGTATCATTTAGCGGAATGGTTGCAAAAAATTTAACAAGTTCATCTTCAATTACTTCCAAAGCCGGTCTTTGCTCAGCCAGTATTGATGTCGCTTCTTCGATAAACTCAAATTCTTTTAATCTCATAGCTTCCTCCAATAATTTAATCTACTTTTCATTATAACAAATAATACATATAATTGTAAAATAAAAAATAATATCAATAATATAGAAACTCTTTATTTTTAATAAATTATAATAAAAAATTAATATGCTTTCATTTTTAAAAAAATATTAAAGCTATAATTTTACTATAGAAAACTAAAGTGGTTTAAAGTAAATTTATTTCAATTTTAAAAAGAGCCATTCCAATAGGAACAGCTCTAAATAGCTTTATTATAATTTATCATATTTTTATGTATCTTTTAATACACCTTTATACCGATTTTTTCTATTTTACAATATCAATATTCCAAATATTTTCCGCATATTCTTTTGTAGATCTATCTGCTGAGAATATACCGGCCTTCGCAATATTCACAAGACTCATAGATCCCCAGCTTTTCTTATCTAAGTATGTATTTTCAACTATTCTCTGCTTTTCAATATAACTGTGGAAATCAGCCAAGCACATATATGGATCGCTATTTATTAGATAATCAACGATGTTATTGAAGTTAGCTCCATTCAAATTTATTGTTCTTATAAATTCCAAGGTTTCTCTGATTTCATTTGAGCTTTTATAATAATCAATTGGTCTATAACCGTTTTTGATTAATTCATTGACTTCTGGAGTTGATAGACCAAAAATGAAAATATTTTTATCCCCAACTGCCTCATAAATTTCGACATTTGCTCCATCCATTGTTCCCAAAGTTAAAGCACCATTTAACATCAGTTTCATATTTCCAGTTCCAGAAGCCTCCTTACCTGCTTGTGAAATCTGTTCACTTACATTTGCTGCTGGAATAATTTTTTCAGCCAAGGTTACTCTGTAATCCTCCAAAAATACAACCTTTACATAGTTTCTAGCCACTGGATCAGCCTCAATCATCTCAGATAATGTACAGATAAATTTGATAATATTTTTTGCCATTGCATAGCCTGATGATGCCTTGGCACCGAAAATGAATGTTCTAGGCACAGGTCTTAATCCATCAAATTTAATCCTTCTATACAAATATACAATATGAAGTGCGTTTAATAGCTGTCTCTTGTATTCATGCAATCTCTTAACCTGTATATCGAAAATAGATTCATTGTCAATATTTATTCCAGTAGAATCCTTTACGTATTTTGAAAGCTGAGCCTTCTTTATTAATTTTATCTTTTCCAGATCTTCAATTACAGCTATGTTGTCTTTATAATCATATAACTTTTCAATTTTAGACAAATCCTTTACAAAATCCACCTTCAATAGATCATTCAAATATGATGTCAATTCAGGATTGGATTGTGCTATCCATCTTCTGTGAGCGATTCCATTAGTTACATTGTTGAATTTGCCTGGATAAATTCTGTTAAATGACTTGAATGTGCTTTCAACAAGTATATCAGAGTGTAGCTTTGAAACACCGTTTACGTTGTAGCTACTTACGATACATAAATTCGCCATTTTTATCATGTTGTTGTGTATTATCGACATAGTTTCAAGCTCTGACAATGCACCAATTCTCTTACACCATTCGCAAAATCTGTTGTTTATTTCTGCAATAATAGAATATATTCTCGGTAAAATAGGCTTGAATAGATCTACAGACCACTTTTCAAGTGCTTCTGCCATTATAGTATGGTTTGTATATGCGAAGGTCTTTGTAACTATATTCCATGCATCCTCCCATGAGTATTCGTACTCATCCAATAGTATTCTCATAAGCTCTGGAATACACATTGCTGGGTGGGTATCATTTATGTGAATTACCACCTTATCAGCCAAATTATCCAGTGTTGAATAGGTTGCGTAGTGATTTCTCACTATCTGCTGTAGAGAAGCACTTGTAAAGAAATACTGTTGCTTTATTCTAAGTGCTTTACCAGTATCGTTGTCATCTGCCGGATACAGAAGCTTTGAAATTGACTCTGCAATAACATCAGATTCAACAGATTTCGCATATTCTCCTTTTTCGAAAAGCTTCATATTAAAGCCTTTATTAGATTTTGCTCTCCAAAGTCTCAATGTGTTAACAGCTTCACTATGATAACCAGATATCAATAAATCATAAGGCTCTGCAATTACAGAAGTGTAATCGCTATGAGTGATTTTTAAGCCTTTATCAGTCCACTCCTCTCTCGTGTTGCCGTAGAACTTTATCTCCACTTCCTCATCACTTCTATACATCAATCCATACGAACCCAAATCTAGCCAATTGTCAGGATATTCTTGCTGCCATCCATCATGTATAACCTGTTTAAAAATTCCAAATTCATATAAAATTGAAAATCCAGTCATTGGATAATCCTGACTTGTAAGAGCATCCATATAGCAAGCTGCCAATCTTCCCAAACCACCATTTCCAAGACCTGGATCCGGTTCTATATCATATATCTTATCCAGATTAAATCCGTTGTTCTCTAAATAATCCTTTACTTCTTTTTCTAAGCCAAGATTAAAAAGGTTATTTTTTAAGGTTCTACCTACCAAAAACTCCATCGACATATAAAACGCCTGCTTTTGTTTTGAATCCTTTAATTTTTTGTTATAATCAAACCTTTTTTCAGATAGTCTATCTCTTGTCTTTACCATCAAGGCCTGATAAACCTGTCTTTCACTTGCTTCATCAATCGAGTTTCCAAATTTTGTTTCGAGATATCTTCCTATCTCATCAGTAAATCCTACCATTATCTTCTCCTTACTTCATTTCTACCAAATCACTTTTTTATTGCTATTAACACTATAAACGATAAAACTTAAATTAATACTAAAGTTAATAATAAAATTAATACTAAGATAAGCTTTATCGCAATAATGTTTTTCGTTATATTTTACAGTATCTCTTTATACATTTCAATATATTCTTTTGCTGATTTAACCCAGCTTGAATCATAATTCATAGCATTGAACATTATTTTCTTCCAAGTCTCTTTATCTGTATTAAATACATCCAATGCACGTCTCACAGCATTCAACATATCATATGCATTGTATGACTCGAATGTAAAGCCTGTTCCTTCTCCTGTTAACGGATTGTATGGAACAACAGTGTCTTTCAATCCACCGACTCTATTGACAACTGGAATAGCTCCATATCTCATTGCTATCAGCTGTGAGAGACCACATGGCTCAGATTTTGAAGGCATCAAATATAAATCTGATGCTGAATATATTTTTGATGATAAATCATTAGAGAACATTATCAGAGACCTAATCCTATCATGTCTTGTATTTTCCAGGTGCCTTAAGCTCGACTCCAAGCTTGGATCACCAGTTCCCAAAATTACCAGCTGAGTTCCCATATTGACAATTTCCTCTGCAACCTCTATGATTAAATCTATTCCCTTCTGATCAGTTAATCTAGTTACCATTCCAACCAAAGGAATTTCTTCATTTACCTCAAGTGCCAATTCTTTTTGTAGAGCAAGCTTATTTTTTACTTTTTTGTCAATCGTATTATAAGAATAGCTTTTATATATCACATTGTCTTTTTGAGGATTAAACTTATCGCAGTCAATACCATTTACAATTCCTCTCAATTTCCATTTTTCATTGTTGAGTACTGAATCAAGTCCAAATGAAAAATATGGCTGGAGAATTTCTTCAGCATAAGCTTTACTTACTGTATTGACCTTATCAGCCAGCTGAATACCTGCCTTTAGTAGGTTGATATCTCCATCAAAGGTCATTATTGGAAGATAATCATTGTCCAATCCAAAGAGATTCCCTAAAATATACGGATTAAATTTTCCCTGGAATTCTATGTTATGAATAGACAGTACTGTTTTTATATCCTTGAAAAATTCATATCCTAATTTCTTGAATAAATCTACATAAACTATTGACATTGCGGTATGCCAATCATTGGAATTGATTACATTCGGCTTGAAATCGATATGTGGTAGTATTTCGAGAGCCGACTTTGAGAAAAACGCAAATCTTTCACCATCATCCATCTCTCCATATACATGTCCTCTCTTAAAGTATTGTTCATTATCAATAAAATAATACTTAACGCCATTTAATTCAGCTTCAAATATACCACAATAAAGATTTCTCCATCCCAAGGTAATGTAAATGTATTTTAGAAATTTGATATCATATTTTTCTCTGTCTATGCTACTATATAGCGGTAATACTACTCTAGCATCTACATTATCATCATTTAGCTCTTTTGGAAGAGACCCAATAACATCTCCCAGTCCACCAGTTTTTACAAAAGGAGCACCCTCTGCTGCAATAAATAATACCTTCATACTTTCACCTCCTCTTATTTTTAATTTATATTATATATCCATGTATTTTGGCACCGTAAACTGACGATTTTTATCTCCTCTTAGATCCTTTTTTTCACCTATAGATACACACTTATCTGTAATAACATAATCAAGCTTTGCATCCTTTCTCACAACAGTTCCAGACATCAAAATACTATTTTTTACCTCTGCACCCTCTTCAATAATCACATCTCTAAATATAATACTATTTTTAACCTCACCATTTATCTTGCAGCCATCAGCCAGCATCGAGTTTTTAACCTTTGCCTTTTCCCCATAAAGAGTTGGCACACTATCCTTGACTCTCGTAAGTATTTCTGTATCAGATAGGAATAATTCCTTACTCACGTCTTCACTTAGCAGATCCATATTCATATTATAATAGCTGTCCAAATTATCTATTATCCTGCAGTACCCTTCAAATTTATAAACATAAACATTTAGCCTGTTGAAATTTTTTGATATATAATCTCTTACAATATCTTGCCATCCCTTTGAATTGCCCTTTTTTATTATATCAATCAGCATTTCTTTGCTCATCAGTGTTACCTTTATTAGAGTATCACATTCATAATCAGCACCTGTCTGATGATACAACAGGTCATACGCTCTATTTTTAGAATCGATAAGCATTTCAATTTCACCATTTCCAGGCTTTCTTCTCACACAAACAACCGTAAAGTCAGCATTGTTTGCCTCATGAAATTTAAGCATTTCTTTAAAGTCGATGTTTGCTATAATGTTTGAATCAGCAACTATACAATACCTTTGAAGCATAGAGTTTATGTACGGCAATGCATGATTTAAGGCTTCAAACTTACTTCTAGCAACACCTGAATCTGTTATAGCAAGTGGTGGAATTATTTTAAGTCCACTGTTTTTTCTATTCAAATCCCAATCCTTGCCCCAGCCTACGTGATCCATCAGTGAATTGTAATTATTCGTCGCTAATATACCAATATTTGGAATATTTGCCTTGACCAACGAGGAAAGCATAAAATCCACCATTCTATATCTACAACCTATTGGAAGTGATGCCATTGTTCTATTTTTTACAAATCCCCCTATATCATAATTTTGAAAAATATCTGAAAATAATATACTAAATGCATTCATACTGGTTACCTCCTACAACTGTTTTTTAACTTCTGAATTGCTATTAATAATATGGCTGTTTCCAACTACTGTAATCATATCCTTACCATAAATAATTTTTTCGTGACCGACCCTTGCACCGGACTCAATTTTTGCTTCTTCAGCCACAATAGAGTTGTATATTTTTGCACCTTTTCCGACAAATGCATTTTTCATGATAACACTATTGTAAATCTCAGCTCCTTCTTCAATAATTACGCCAGAAGAAATTACCGACTCTACAACCTTTCCGTTCACGATTGACCCCTCAGATATCATTGAATTTGACAATTTTGCATCAGTACCAATGTATTGAGGCATTGACTCATAGTGTCTACAATATATTCTCCAAAGTGGATCGAAAATATTAAATTCATCAACATTATGAAGAAGATCCATATTTGCCTGCCATAAGCTCTCAATTGTCCCTACATCCTTCCAATAACCGTCAAAAGGATATGCAAATATTTTTTTTCCATCATTTAGCATCATTGGTATCATATCCTTACCAAAGTCATAATTTGTATTTTCAAGCTCTTCAACTAAAGACAAATATTTTTTTAGCTCAGACCACTTAAAAATATATATTCCCATGGAAGCCTTTGTAGAAATTGGCTTTGCTGGTTTTTCAACAAATTCAGAAACCGAAAGATCATTAAGAGTATTTAATATTCCAAATCTACTCGCCTCCTCCAAAGTAACGTTGATGTGAGCAATTGTTAAATCAGCACCTCTTTTTTTATGAAATTCCAGCATATCATTATAATTCATTTTATATATGTGGTCTCCAGATAAAATTAATACATATTCTGGATCATATTGTTCAATATACTTCAAATTCTGATATATTGCATTTGAGGTACCCTTGTACCAATCTCCTTCGCCACCTGTATATGGAGGAAGTATAGATAGTCCGCCATCCATTCTATCCAAATCCCAAGGCGATCCATTTCCAACATACGAATTTAACTCCAGAGGCATAAATTGAGTTAGTACACCCACTGTCGATATACCTGAATTCACGCAATTTGAAAGAGGAAAATCGATAATTCTATATTTACCACCAAAAGGAACTGCCGGCTTTGCCATATTCTTTGTTAGAGAATGAAGTCTAGTTCCCTGTCCACCAGCCAATAACATGGCTACAATTTCTTTCTTTAATCTCATAATACACCTCTCAAAATAAAAACCTTATATAAATATTTTTTTGCTAGCGTTTATTTGTCATTTTTACTTTAGATTTACTCTTTACTTTACTCGTAGTAAGCATTTTTTCTTTGTTTATCAAGTAGATAGCTGAAAATGGTGGAATTGAAATAGAAATATAATATCTAAATCCATTGAAGTCTTCCTCCACTGGCAATATATTTCTATTGATCAGACCACTTCCTCCAAATTTTTTTGCGTCCGAATTAATCAATACTTTAAAGGGTTTATCAGTATCCACACCGATTTTATATTCCTTCAGCAATTGAGATGAAAAATTGCAAATTGCCATCACTCTATCACCCTTTTTCGATCTTCTTGTAAAAGCAAATACATTATTTCTCATATCGTCAACAGTATTCCAGGTGAAGCCTTCCCAAGAATTGTCGCCTTCCCATAGGCTTGGATTGTCCTTGTAAACCTTATTCAGCTCCTTAATGAATTTTTGATTATTTGAATGATTTTCATATTGAAGCAACATCCAATCTAACTCCTTTGATTCATCCCACTCAATCACCTGAGCCAAATCAGTACCCATAAATGTCAATTTTTTTCCAGGATGAGCATACATATATCCCAAATATGCCTTCAAGCTTGAAAATTTATCGTCAAATTCTACCGTTGCCCTATCAAGGATAGATTTTTTTCCATGCACCACCTCATCATGTGAAAGTGGCAATATGTAGTTTTCTGAAAAGGCATAGGTAAGTGAAAAGGTTAGGTTATTATGCATATCCTTCCTAAAAAATGGATTTGCCTCCAAATACCTTAATGAATCATTCATCCATCCCATATTCCACTTAAAATCGAATCCCAAACCACCCTCTTCAATGGAATGAGTAACCTTCGGCCAAGCTGTGGATTCCTCTGCAACTATAAAAGCTCCTTTGAATTCCGATTTGATATGTCTATTTAATATTCTAAAAAAATCTATTACCTCAAGATTCTCATTTTTACCATACTTATTTGGAGTCCATTGTCCGTCATTTCTCCCGTAATCAAGATAAAGCATTGATGAAACAGCATCTACTCTCAGTCCATCGATATGATATTTGTCAAGCCAGTACGATGCGTTTGAAACAAGAAAAGATATTACTTCCTTTCTACCATAGTCGAAAACTCTTGTACCCCATTCTTTATGCTCCATTTTGTTCGGATCAGAGTATTCATACACATATCCACCATCAAATTCGCACAAGCCCGATTCGTCCTTTGGAAAATGTCCAGGAACCCAGTCTAATATTACCCCTATCCCATTTTTGTGGCACTCATCAACAAAATGCATGAAGTCCTCAGGAAGTCCATATCTTGATGTTGGAGCAAAATATCCAGTAACCTGATAACCCCAGGATTTGTCAAAAGGATGTTCAAATATTGGTAATATTTCAATATGTGTATAGTTCATTGACTTCACATATTTTACAAGCTCCTGAGCCAATTCTCTGTAAGAATAAAAATTCCCATCATATTTTTTTCGCCATGAACCAAGATGGACCTCATATATATTCATCGGCTTTTCATAAGGGACTTCTCTATTTTTCATCCAATTCTTATCCGACCATTCATACTCTCCTATAGAATATACCTTTGATGAAGTATTCGGTCTAGTTTCAAAATGCTTGGCATAAGGGTCTGATTTGTATAAAAATTTTGAATTTTCGGTTTCAAATACGAACTTGTAGCAATCATATTTCTTTACACCATCAATTTCAATCTCATAAACGCCACCATCAGTAATCTTTTTCATTTCATAAGAGATCGGATTCCACTCACAAAAATCTCCTGTCACATATACTTGATATGCATTTGGAGCCCATACTCTAAAGGTACACCTATCTTCCTTCAAAAATGAACCCAGAAAATCATAGGACTTAAAATTTGTTCCTTCATGAAATAAATATTCTGCTAATTCATTTTTCTTGTCTACCATAACCATAATTCACCTCACTTACATATTAAAATACTCATTAAGAAGTAACATTAAACTAAGTAATGATTATCTTATATTTATATTATCACATTTACCTATATTTTCCATCATAAAATGAAAAATTTATTTGAATTTAAAGAAAATTCTTTTTTAATAATAATGCGGTATCACTACCATTATATTGATTTTTATTATATAATATAAATAATTACTTTGAATAGTATTGATAAAGCAGAGGTAAAAAAATGAAAGATATAATATACAATCCATTGACGTTCAAGACTCCAAGCGGCTCTATAAGCAATAATGAGTCATCTGTCTTAGACGTGCTAGTGAAAAAAGGACTTTACGAAACCGGTATCAACCTTTGTATACACAGTGATCAAAATGAAACATTTACTATGAAAACGCATATGAAAAAGGTTGGTGAAATCGGCTCATACATTAAATATACAGCTTCTTTGGACAAATTTGAAATTGGAATTTACTATTACTATTTCGAAATTAAGTTCGGAGAAAGCAATGTATCATATATTTCAAATTTCGATTACAATGCAGAGATTAGCGATAGAATAATTCCATGGCAGCTGACAGTTTTTGATGAAGGCTACAAAACCCCAAGCTGGGTAAAGGGCGGTATAATGTACCAAATTTTTCCAGACAGATTTAAGAAGGATGATTGCTATATTCCCTCTAAAGCTATCAATGAAGCTGAAAGAATTATTCATGCCAATTGGAAAGATATCCCAAACTCTTCATTTGACACAGAAAATTATGCCGCAAGAGATTTTTACAAAGGTAATCTTGATGGTATTCTTTCTGAAAAGGAATATTTTGAGTCTTTGAATATCGACATGATTTATTTAAATCCCGTATTTGAAAGCTCAGAGAATCACAGATACTCCACAGCAGATTACTACAATATCGATCCATATTTGGGTACTAATGATATTTTTGAGCGTCTATGCTCAGAATTCAAAAAAAGCAATATAAATATTATACTTGATGGTGTGTTTAGCCATACCGGATCTGATAGTAAATACTTTAACAAAAAAAGTCACTACTCAGATATAGGGGCATACAATTCCTTGGAATCAAAATACTATCCATGGTTTAAATTTATAGAATACCCAAATAAGTACGATTCGTGGTGGGGATTTGATAATCTTCCAACGGTCAATAAGGAAAACAAGGATTTTCGAGATTTTATCTGTAGACCTGAAGATGGTGTACTCAATTATTGGCAAAATAAAGGCATAAAGGGATGGAGACTGGATGTTGTAGACGAGCTTCCCGATATTTTTGTCGACGAAATCAGAGCTTCTATGAAAGAAAAGGATCCAGATGCTTTTTTGATTGGAGAGGTTTGGGAGGACGCTTCAAACAAATTTTCTTATGGATGCAGAAGGAAATATTTACTTGGAGAGCAATTGGATTCAGTCATGAACTATCCATGGAAATTTGCTATCATAGATTTTATGAAAAACAAAAATGCAGACCTATTCGCTTCAAGGCTGATGACACTGATAAATAATTACCCAAAGCCTGCACTCGATTGTCTAATGAATATACTTTCTACTCATGACACAGAAAGAATAATAACCGTTCTTGGAACTGACATCGGCTTGGTTGACAACCATTTGAAGAAGGATTTTAGGCTTGAAAAAAATGACTATGAAAAAGCGAAAAAGCTTGAAAAATTTGCATCATTTTTGCAGTTTACACTTCCTGGTATACCCTCAATATATTATGGTGATGAAATCGGAATGCAGGGATTTTCTGATCCATTTAACAGAGCTTGTTTTAATAGGGACAATGAAGATATTGATCTGCTAGAGCACTACAGAAAGCTCTGTAATTTTAGAAAAAAATATAGGTATGATTTTAAGTCCGGATTTGCAATGGCATTTCACGAGGGAAATGTGATTTCATATTACAGAAACAATATACTATGTATAGTGAATATGTGTAACGATCCAATAATATTCGAGGATAAAATACATGGCGAATGGGTTTTTGGAAATAAAAAACCATTCTTTACCGATTATGGAATAGTTGTCGGACCACAATCATATACCGCTATCAAAATAAACGTATAGATTTGTAACTCAATTTTTCAAAATGAAAAACTAATCTGTAATAAAAATATATAAAAGCGTAAATTGATATGTAAAAAATATATATTTTAATATTAAAATATAAGTTGATATTATAAAATATACATTAGTATATAAAATATAAGCGATATATAAAATACGCATTAGTATATAAAATATAAGTTAATATATAATAATATAAATAGAAAGAGGTATTTTATGAGAAAATCTGGTATATTAATGCCTATATTTTCGCTTCCATCAAAATATGGAATTGGAAGCTTGGGAAACGAGGCATACAATTTTGTAGACTTCCTAGTAAGAACTGGTCAGAGTGTCTGGCAAATTCTACCAATAACATCTACTAGCTCAATAGACGGATATTCACCATACAAGTCAAATGGTGCATTTTCTGGTAATTATGACTTGATAGATATAGAGCTACTAGCTTCAGATGGATATATTGATTACAATTTTATCAATTCCATCGATTATTCCGAATTTGATGCAGACCCTAGATATGTTGATTATGATAAAGTAAGAAGCTTTAAAAGGATTATTTTTACTGAGGCTTTCAATAGATTTGACATAAGCTCAGGCGAATCATATAAAGAGTTTTTGAAAAAAAACAAATACTGGTTAGATGACTACTCCAGCTATATGGCATTAAGAGAAATCAACGGGGATAATCCATATTGGAGCTGGAAAATCAAAACTGAGAAGGAAGTTAAAAAATCTCAGGATAGCAATATTATAAATTGGTATAAGTGGTCACTTGAATACAATAAATTTTTGCAGTATTTATTCTATGATCAGTGGTTTAGATTAAAATCATATGCAAATGACAGAGGAATAGAAATATTTGGTGACATACCGATTTATATATCTCAGGATAGCTCTGACTTCTACTTTAACAAAGAGATTTTCTTGACAGATCAAGCTGGTGAACCAAAGCTCGTTTCAGGAGTTCCACCTGATGAGTTTTCAGCAACTGGTCAATACTGGGGAAATCCATTATACAATTGGAAATACCTAGAAAATAATGACTTCAATTGGTGGATAAATAGAGTAAAAAAATCATTCGAGCTATATGACATTTTGCGTATAGACCATTTTAGAGGGCTTGAAAGCTATTATTGTATCGACAAAGCCACAAAAGATGCTATGAATGGCTACTGGGAAAAGGCTCCTGGAAAGGCGTTTTTTGATAAAATAAAAAAAGAGGTTCCCGATGCTAAAATTGTTGCAGAGGATCTTGGTCTAATCACAAAGGAGGTTATTGAGCTTTTAGAATATACTGGACTACCCGGTATGAAAATAGTGCAATTCGGATTTAGTACAGATGCTGACAATATGAATCTTCCACACAATTTTGTAGAAAATACTGTATCATATACCGGAACCCATGATAATATGCCCTTGGCTCAATGGTTAAAAGCTGCACCACATGGAACACTTGAATACGCAAAGCAATATCTTAGACTAAATACCTATGAAAGATATACTGAAGGTTTGATTAGAGCAGTTGTAGGATCTGCATCAAATATGGCAATAGTGCCAATGCAGGACTGGTTGGATTTCGATGGCTGGGCTAGAATCAATACTCCATCAACTGACGAAAACAATTGGAGAATTAGACTTGTGCATAGTGATTTCACAAGAGAATTAGAAAATTATATCAGCTACATAACAGGCTTATACGGCAGATATAAGAAGAGATAACAGGATAGATAAAAAAGAATAGGTAAGATAATAAAAAATAAATAAAAATGGAGGCTGAACATTTATCATCAATAAATAATGTTCTCCTCCATTTGTTTTATACCAGCACCATAAACAGTTTATATTTCAAGCATATTATTATTTAACAGCATTTATTACTATAGTCCTGATTATTTAATAGAATTTACTCCTGCGACTATCTTTTCTTTTGGCATAAAACCAATTTCTCTCTTAACTTCTACACCATCCTTGAAAAATATTACAGTTGGTACAGTAGTAACTCTATATTCCTGAGCTATTTCCATACTCTGGTCTATATCGATTTTTGCAAAATATGCGTCTCCACTCATTTCGTCTGCTACCTCTGAAAATACAGGTCCTAACATATTACAAGGTCCACACCAAGTTGCGAAAAAGTCTATTACCGCTACTCCATTAGTTTCCTTTACATTTTTTACAAATTCTTGTCCATTAATTACGTTTGCCATTTTATTTTTCCTCCTAAAATTCTTATTTATACTATATTGATACCAATAAAACAACAATTTAAACATATTATAATTTTTTTGCTATTTTTCCCTTTGGAATCTCAATAAAAAACCTCGTGCCTTCACCCAGCTTTGATTTAACTTTTATATTTCCACCGATTGTCTTGATTATTATTTGTGATATAGATAATCCAATACCAGATCCTTCAATATCAGTTGCTCTTACTGAATCGCTCCTAAAAAATCTTTCAAATATATGCTTCTGATCTTTTTCTGATATACCGATGCCAGTATCGGAAATCACAATCTGCACCTTATCTCTACCTCTATCATAGATTGAAACATCAATTGAATCTCCTTCATTTGTATACTTGAACGCATTATCAACAAAAATTCTAAGTAGTTGAATAAGCTTATTTCTATCTGTCGAAATATATCTACTCTTTGTATTAATGCTGTAAGAAAATACTTTGTTTTGATATTCGGCTATCTCTGTATAGCTCTCAGAAAGCTCTTTAAAAACCGATTCTATTTCAAATTGTTCCTTATTGATCTTAACTATTGACTCTTCTTTTGTCAACGATAGAAGCTCTGAAATCATCTTCTTAAGCTGCCTAGCCTCTCTCATTGCCACAGCCACGGTTTCTGCTTCACTCTCAATCGTTGAGCTCGGTGATTTCAATAAATATTCTAGCTTTGACTGTATAATCGAAACAGGAGTTCTCAGCTCATGAGATGCATCCTGAACAAACTTTACCTGATTGTTCCATGAATTTTCAATCGGCTTTAGTGCTTTATTTGACAAAAATTTACTGATAAAAAAGCCTGGAATTATCGCAAGCATATCAGTCATAATCAACAGCGCTACCATATGACTCAGCCCCTCTTTTTCAGAGTCAATATTTCTCATTATTCTAAAATCATACTCATTTTCCGAAAAATAAATCGTTCTAAAATTGTATCCATTAAATTTTTCCCAATAAAATCCATTTTCAATCTTTCCATTTGTTGGATATTTATCGCTGAAATACCTATTTTGAGTGTAGTACTTAACAGTATTGCCCTTGTATATATACACTATATCCTTTGGATCTTGAAGAATTATCTTATCTAAAATTGAATCTCCATCAAATTGATTGCTGATAAAATGATATTCATCAAGAAGTGACCTATCGACAGTCTTATACGTATTGGATTTATAGTAAGTGTAGATAAATATACTCATGCCAATCATAAATATCTCCACGACCAACAATATCATAAATATAAGCTTTAATCTGGTCTTATGAAAAACATTGTTATTTATCATCTAAAATATATCCGACCTTTCTCTTGGTTTTAATATATTTGTCGTAGTCATACTTAGAAAGCTTTTTCCTTAAATTACTTACATAAACCTCAACAATTTCAATAGTAGCATCAGAGTCAATACCCCAAATTCTATCATAAATTTGTTCTTTAAGCAAGATTGATCCCTTGTTCAGAACAAAATATTCTAAAAGCTTAAATTGCTTGTTCTGCAGCTCTATCTCATCATCAAAAATGTAAACTGTCTTTTTTTCTGAATCTATCTTCAAATCCTTAAATTCAAGGTATTTATTATCTTTGATTCTCCCATTTGTTCTCAAAATAGCAAAAGCTCTAGCAATCAATTCATCCATATAAAAAGGCTTTGTCAGGTAGTCGTTCGCACCCAATGTAAATGCCTCCATCTTATCATCCAAGGATTCCTTTGCTGTCAAAATCAATATAGGAGTATCAATACCTAATTTTCTTGTCTCCTTAAGTATCTCAATTCCGTTCATATTCGGCAGCATAAGATCTAGAATTACCAAATCATAAATGGCTTGAGAAATCTGGTACAGTCCATCTTCGCCATCAGTACAGGTTTCTACTTCAAAATATTTACTCAGTGCTTTTTGCATATCATCCTGTAATATTTTATTATCTTCAACTATTAATATTTTCATTTTTCCTCCCTATTTTATAACAAAATATAAAACATTTAACTATATATTATTACTTATTAATCTTAAAAAATGCTATTCCCTATTTAATATTATCACTAGTTACAGGTTAAAACAATATTTTTTAATATATCATTTAAAATTTTGTAATAATTAGGATGCTAGAATAATGTATTATAAAAGCTAAAAAGAAAAAGAAAACAAAAAATAAAAAAGAGTTAGGCTTGATAAACAACTGTACTCCCTAACCTCTTTTTTATTTTCTATACACTTAAATTAATATTAATTAATTTGCTGCTCTATATACTACTAAATATTACTATATATTACTTATACTATCACATATTACTACATATTATATATTTCTACTCTTCCAAGCTTACTACTACTCTAAAAATCATAGCCTTCTTTTTTTAGTTTTGCCTCCAAAGCAGGATCATCTACATCTGTTCTTCTTCCAATAAATCTAAGACCAAATCCTACAGCAAATATCGCCAATGGCAATACAACAAACACTGGTAATCCAAAGCCAGCAGGTATATATCCAAATAATATTGTGCATGATGCAACATAAATGGCATATGGCATCTGTGTCTTAACGTGTTCAATATGATCACAGCCAGCTCCCATTGATGAAAGAATTGTTGTATCTGAAATCGGAGAACAATGGTCACCGAAAATTGCACCAGTTAAAACTGCAGATGTCGAAACAACAACGTATCCCATTTCAGGATTAATAGAATGAGCCAGAGGTATTGCCAAAGGCATCAAAATTCCCATTGTACCGTATGCAGTACCTGTTGAGAATGAGATTATTGATCCCAAAACAAATATTATTGACGGTAATAAAAATGCTGGAATCGCACCTGATAAGTAATTAATCATAAACTTGGCAGTACCAATCTCCTTGATAACAGAGCTCAATGACCATGCCAATATCAAAATTACTCCTGTGATCATTAGTGTCTTTGTTCCATCTACCCAAACCTCTATCGCTTCTGATATTGTATAAATCCTCTTAAGCTTTGCCATCAATATAGCTACTATTGTTGCAAAAATAGCTGACTGGAAAAGTGCAACAGAAGCATCAGATGCAGAAAAGCATTCCTTTATAGAATTAAAAGAAAACGGACTGGCATTAATTGCTGAAATCAATGCAGCATTTTCTCCACCCATTATTGATGAATATCCACTGTAATAAAAAGCTGACAATGAACTCAAAATCAAAACACCAATCGGAATTATGGCATTCCAAACACTCAATTTAATACCATCCTTTGGAGCCATATCATCTAATGCCTCTACCCCATTATCTAAAAGCTGCTTTGAGCTTTTATTTCTATATGAAAGATATTCTACCTTTCTCATCGGACCAAACTCTCTAACCATTATTGCACTAAGCACTATGAAAGCAAGAATCAAGATATTGTAAAATCTATATGGTATTGTTTGAAGAAATACACCAAAGGCATCAACATCAACATTTATACTTCCAAATGCATCATGAATCAATCCAACCTCAAGACCTATCCAAGTTGAAATAATAGCCAAGCCCGCAATTGGAGCAGCAGTTGCATCAATAACAAATGACAATTTTTCTCTTGAAATATTCAATTTATCAAATACCGGTCTCATTATTGGACCGACTATTAAAGAATTCGCATAGTCATCAAAAAATACTAAAATTCCCAAGAACCAAGAAATCAACTGAGCACCCTTTGAAGTTTTCGCTCTCTTTGCAAGTGCTTCAGCTATTGCCTTTGCGCCACCCATTTTGCCTACAAGATTGATAACACCACCTATTGCCAAAACCTGAAGAATAATACCAGCATCCCATGGGTCAGCAAGAGCATTTAATGCCCTAGATATAAAATCTAAAAATGATAGCACTATCGCCGAAAAAATATTTTCTCCATTTCCTAGCTGCAATATCAAGGAGCCTGATAATACACCTAAGAATAGCGAAACAACAACATTTTTTGTTATAAAAGCTAATACAATTGCCAATAATGGCGGAATTATTGTAATCAATCCAAACTTTGTAGCATTTGCCTTAGCCACCTTATCAATATCTTCCGCAAATGTCGGTGCTATCGTCAACATGAACAATACAAATGTCGTCAACACCAACCTAAAATTAAATCTTCTCATAAAAAAATTCCTCCTATAAAATAATTGGATATCATATAACGTGACAAATAAAAATGCCTCGGATGGACTCCGAGGCATAAAAATGCAACTCAATGATAGCCCAACACAAGATAACTTGTGACAGTGATACACATATTCTGTGTACCCCCAGCAATACAGCCCTAAAGCAAGCTATACGCTTCGGCAAAAACTCCTTTCACTGGAGATGCTTTAATCTTTAATCCAGATACTGATAATTTCCGCGCCTCTACCTTTTATTAAATATATATTAAAGTATATAACAATAAGAAAAATATTTCAATACTCTATAGACAATTAATATAAATATTTTTTACATCATTTTCGTCAAGCTCCTTATAGCCCCGTAATTTACCACCTCTCACAGCTTGCTTTGCCATTATATCAAAATATTCTTCATCAATTCCGACTTCACGTAATGAACATGGCATATGTAAATCATTACAGAAAAAATTCTTTGTTTTCTCTATAGCTAAATTTGCGATTTCATACCTTTCCAAAGAGGAGTCTATTTCCCACACATTGATTCCGTATTCAACAAATTTGTCAACGGTGCTGTCATCTAATACATATTTCATCCAAGCCGGTGTTAAAATTGCAAGTCCAACACCATGTGTAATATCGTAAAAAGCACTTAGCTCATGCTCCATTGGATGAACCTCCCAGTTATTTGAAGCTCCATCAGAAATCAGTCCATTTATCGCCCAGGATGAAGCCCACATCAAATTGGCACGAGCATCATAGTTTTCAGGCTCATTGTAAGCTATAGGACCATAATGAATACAAGTCTTTAGTATCGCCTCTGCAAATCGCTCTTGAAGGTAAACCCCCTTTTCATTTGTAAAATAGCTTTCGAAGGTATGGCTCATGATATCTGCAATACCTGCCGATGTTTGATGCTTGGGAACTGAAAAAGTGTATTCTGGATCCAAGACAGATGCCCTAGGTATCAAAAGTGGTGATCTTGTACCAATTTTTAAATTCTGGGACATATTTGATATCACAGCATTTTCATTCATTTCCGATCCCGTAGCAGATAAGGTCAGCACAGAAAATACAGGTATAGCAGCTGTGATAAGCTTGTGGTCCAACACAATATCCCATACATCACCATCGTATTTTGCACCTGCAGAAATAACCTTCGCACAATCAATTGAGCTTCCACCTCCAACAGCCAAAACAGCATTGATATTATTTTTCTTGCAGATATCCACCCCTTCTCGAACTGTTTCTATTCTTGGATTTGGATCAACTCCCGAAAGCTCAAATACTTCAATATTATTATCGCTCAACGTCTTTAGTGTAGCATCAAAAATTCCATTCCTCTTTATACTACCTCCACCATAAACCAACAGGACATTATTAGAATATTTTTTAATTTCTGCTCCAAGCTTGTCAATTTGACCTCTACCGAATAGTATCTTTGTATCCACATTAAATATAAAATTATACATAATCTCATTCTCCTATCAAAAAATTTTTGTTTATTATCTTATATCTATTTAATATATATGATAACATATATATAAGTAATAAGCCAGATAGCAATATATGAAAAATAAACATACAAATTAGAAATTATTTGAGTTTTTGGTTTACATATATGCACTAAAGTAATATAATCATATAGTCGATAGTAATATTGTTTACTATTAGTAAGTTAAATATTAATCTATTTAAAATTAATAGATTACTGGTTTGAGGTGATACATATGAAGAAGAATTACGATAAATATATTCCTGATTGGAAATATATTTTTAGTAAATTTATTGAAGATTTAAAGGAAATAAAAAATAATATTCCGATACTCGTTATAATAATTGGGTTATTGATTATTCCGTCACTATATGCGTGGTTTAACATAAAGGCATTTTGGGATCCATACGGAAATACAAAATATCTTAAAATTGCCGTTGTAAATCATGACAAGGGATATACCTTCAAAAATCAAGACATCGATTTGGGAAAAAGGGTCATCAATACCCTTAAAGAAAATGACTCACTTGATTGGCAATTTGTCAGTATGTCACGAGCAGAAAAGGGTATACTGAGTGGCGAATACTTTGCAATTATCGAAATACCTGAAGCCTTTTCAAGGGATATGCTATCGGTAACAAAGGAAAACGTAAGAAAAGCCAAAATAAACTATACGGTAAATGAAAAAACGAATGCGATTGCTCCAAAGATTACGGACAAGGGAGCGAGTGCAATTCAAGAAAATATTTCGAAAACATTTATTGAATCAGTAGCAAAAACCTCAATATATTCAATCGGTGGGATTTCAAATACAGTAGGAGATGTCAAACCAAAGCTTGAGCAAATGAAATCAACTCTAAAAAAACTGGATACTCAGCTAAGCAACACAAAAAAGATGACAGCTTCTGGAGTTAAAGGCATGACAGAAATACAAAAAACACTTGATAATAATAAAAGCCTGCTACCTATGATAAAGCAGTCTGTTAATGATTCAAAAAAACTAAGCAATGATATCAGTAGCACGTTTAGAGCTGCTAATTCAAATTTCAACAGCCTTGCTCCTACCATAAAAAAGGACATTGATTCCACAAGTAGCTTGATAATGCAGTCAACCGATATGATAGAATCTCTTTCAGATGATGTGTCTTTAGTTGTAAATGATTCAGTTCTCATACTAAAAAATGCAAGGTCTAAAATTGACACTGCAATGAAAATAAATGACAGCGTTATTAAGGCTATAAAGAGAATCAACATCATCAATTTGCAGCTACTAAATAAGGCGATAGAAAACCTAGAGGAATATCAAGCTTCTATGAATAATTTAGACAGGATGCTGAGCGATACAATAACACTTATAAATAACGGACAACAAATTTCTGATGTGACAATTAGTAATTTGAAATCAATAAGCAATGAACTAAATAGAAAATCACTTCAGCTACTATCAGGCTTTGATGAAAACATAAGGCAGCCTATTGAAAAAATAACATCTGGTAGTGCGAAAATTACTGATGACATTAATGGTATATTAAGTAAAACCGATAGTATCTATCCTAATATAAATAGCTTGATAAGCAGTGCAAATAATATCAACACAGTACTTAAAACAACTATAAGCGTCACTTCATCATCAATAGATGTTCTCCAGGGGCAGATCAGGGATGCTATTGACGCAATAGATGCCATTCAAAATAATGAAAACTATAAAGCTTTTAACAATGTCATCAAATCAAATATTATGGACAGAGTTGACTTTTTCAAAACACCGGTAGAGATAAACGAGAAAAAGATTTACAAAATCGAAAACTATGGAGCTGCCATGACCCCATTCTACAGTATTCTAGCATCCTGGGTTGGAGGCTTGATACTAATTTCTATATTATCAACAAGCCTTGGAAATAAAGACCGAGCTATAGACGAATATTTTTCAAAATATTTCCTATTCATATTATTGGCTATCATTCAGGCTATAATAATAAGTCTTGGTAATTTTTTAATACTAGGCGTGATGGCAAAGCACCCATGGCTGTTTACTGCGACACTCGTTTATTGCAGCATCGTTTTTGTAACGATAATATATTCCATCGTATCCATATTTGGAACTGTCGGAAAAGGTATCGGAGTTTTTTTACTTGTAATTCAAATTGGTGGATCAGGTGGTACTTTTCCCGTTGAAATGACACCTAGCTTTTTTAGAGCAATAAATTCACTCGTTCCATTTACATATGGAATTGAAGCCTGTAGAGAAGCTGTTGGAGGTGTATATCTACCAAACCTAATAAAGGACTTTGCAATACTATTTATTATGATGCTAGTGGCGTTGGTGTTTGCTATTTTCTTAAAAGAATCCATAAATCGTCTAACGAAGCCATTAAAGAAAGTATTTGAAAATAGCTTTATAATACACCATTAGAATAATGCTTTGGAATAATCCTTAAGAAAATAAATATCAAAAAAACGGCTTATGATTGTTGATACTCGTACATTTACCAATTTTTTGTATAGATACGATAATATCACTACACAGCCGTTTTTTTCGAAGCATTAAAATGCTCCTATTTATTTATTTTGGATATTTCTGCCTTTTCACTTATAATGTTTGTTTATTTCTTTTATTTTTTATTTATCAGATTAGCTTATTTGAAAGCTAGTCTTTTTTAATGAGGATGCTATCACATTTATCATCAATACTGATAAAACCATATTTACCGCTGTAGCTGGCAATACAACTGCTGTAAACAATGCGAAAAGCTCTCCCGGTAATCCCACTATTAGAGAAGCTGAGCCGAGGAAAACTACACCACTCAATATTGTTCCAAGCAAAGTCATCACAGCTACTACCATTGAATTTGCTTTTCTTCCTAGCCTTACTTCAATTGGTGATAAATAAAAAGCTCTCATTATCAGGAACATTACATTTACAGTTACAGCTTTATCGATTAAGTTTGGAATTTGTCCACCTGGAAACTTTGTAGTCATCGCTGTAAAAACACCTGTAACTATACCCGCAACTAAACAAGCTTTATAATCATCTTTGTTTAATATCATTATACAGAACAGCATTACTAGGGCAACATCTGGTGTAATGCCTGCTATTGCAGGAAATATTTGGTGAAGCACAAGACCTAATCCCAATAAAATTGCATTCAATACCATTTTTTTCGTTTTTGATGTTTTCATTTCTTCTTCCTCCAAAAATTAATAATATAAATTATTAAATATAAATCCAATAAAAAAACTCCGCCCTAAATACATAGGGCGAAGTAATATCCGCGTTGCCACCTAAATTATACGACAAAATAATCGTACATCTCATTTTCAGGAACACATGATTCCCTATCCGCTATAACGTGCAGCCCACGGTGAAGACTACTCTCTTACGATTTCGATTCACTCCTCTAAGACCCATTCACTTACTACTCCTTGCCAATATTCCACCATCATTGACTCTCTATAAATTCATATATAAGCTACTATCTCTTATCACTGGATTTTTATTTATATATTAATAATAATACATAGAATACAAAATGTCAACATTTTTTTCTACCTTTTAATTAAGGATTTTATATTATCAAATGTAATATCATACACAGTGCTTACACCACCAATTACTACAGCTCTGTCTATTTTTGATATTTTTGTATAATTTGCTATTGCATTTGGCACACTATCCTTGTTAACCAATAATACCGGTGCATTCTTCAAGCCTGCATATGGACCGGCAACAAGCGCATCTGCAAATATTTCACCGCTTGTATAGACACCAAGCTTTGATTCTGGCACTGCATGTTTTGCTATCAATGCAGAGGTTTCGTATCTATCAGCTCCACCTATTCTCCTTGTGTTTTTTGTTCCAGAGAATATATTGTCAGTGTTTGCAATACCTGTATTAAATCCATTAACCAATGCTGATTCAACAGAGCTTGATATTGTCGCAGTCTGACCTGCAATAGTTATTTTTTCAACATCCCATGCTGCCAATGCAGCTTTTGTAGATATTGTCAAATCATCTTTTTTAGAAAGAAGGATTGGTGCATTTTCTTTTACTGCTAATGAAGATATTGATAGTGCATCTGGGGAAGTTTCTCCTGAAGCTATTTCTACCACCTTCTTATTTCCTCCCTCTCTTATCTTTTCAGCAATTAATCTGGCAGTATCATATCTGTCAACACCACTAAATCTGTGGACTGCTTTGCCCTGCTTCTTCATCAATTGCTCAATATCCATTGATACAGAATGCTCTCCTCCATTTATATAAACCATTGATGGGTTTAATCTTGATATTTCATCAATTGTTTCGCTTGAAAGCGAATCAGTGTCTGTAAACAATATTGGTGCTCCTATCTGTACTGAAAATGGAGCTGCTGTCAATACATCAGGGAATTTATCCTTATTGGCAAGAATAACTGCTCTTGCTCCATTAGGATAACAAGCCTTACTAACCTTTACTGCTGTTTCAGCTCTATCCTTACCATTTAATCTGTCACTATTGCTCGTATCTGAGTCAGAGCTTGATGAGCTATAATAGTATTTTCTAACAACAGCTGTTCCTGGTATTGTATCTGTTGTTCCGTCTGGATATGTTATTGTTACTGTTCCATCATCTCCAACAGCTATTTATGTTTTCTCAGGCAGCCTTGGATTCAGGTTTTTATTCGCAGCTTCTATCGCTTTTTTAACTGTATCTTTTTCTGATGCTGTTAATTTTGCCGGATTTGATACCGGCACCTTTGTTATTGGAGCAACCGGCGTTACTGTTGCAGCATCTGATTGTTTTACAACCTTTGCTCCTTCTATTGTATCCTTTGTTCCATCTGGATATGTTATTGTCACTGTTCCATCATTTCCAACAGCTATTTTTGTTTTCTCCGGCAATGCTGGATTCTTTTCCTTTATTGCAGCTTCTACAGCTTTCTTTTCGTCTTCTGTTAATGCATTCGGATTTGTTACAGGCACCTTCTTATCTGGTGCTACTGGATTGTTTGTTGCAACATCTGATTGCTTTACTACATCTGTTCCAGGTATTGTATCTGTTGTTCCGTCCGGATACCTCACTACTACTGTTCCGTCTTCATATGTATCTACATCAAAAATTGTTCCAGCCGGCAGGTTTTTATTTGCATCATCTATCGCTTTTTTAACTGCTTCTTTTTCTTCTGGTTTTAATTTTGCAGGATTTTCTACCGGCACCTTTGTTGTTGGAGCTTGTGGTGTAAACAGCTCCTGCATCTCCTTAACCCTAACCTTTACAATATTATATACTTCCTGCCCCCAAGGATTTGTAGTTTTTACTTTAACCTCATAAATTCCCGGCTCATTATCTGATATTGAAGCAAGATCTGTATTAGTTGTATAATTACCAAGATCTCTTTTATACCCAACTACTGAACGCACAGCATATTTTGTAGTAAAAGTCTCTCTGAAATAATCCTGATAACTATCATATACCTTCGAATATTTGTCACCTTTTATTGCCAAATTAAGCTTAGAAAAAATATCATCATTTGAAACTGATTTCCCAAAGCTTTTAACAATTGGCTCATCGTCTTTAAGCTGATCAGTATAAGCTAATATTTTATATCGGTACTCTACCTTAGAGCCATCATTATCAGAAAATTCTGCATATCTAGTAAGCAAACCTCCAGGCTCCAGATCATATTTTCCCAGAATAGATAATTTAGAGTTATCACTTGCTTTTTCAAAGGATAACCCGAATGCTGATACATTCTCTTGATGATTTCCACCTAATTCTCTTACTGCTGAAAGTGTACCATCTTCATCCACTGCTGATATTACAGGAGAGATTTTTATACTCGGAGCATCCTTATCTCCAATATTATCAATAGATGTAAATCCTGAGGTTGGTTTCCCCATAATATAGTAAGTAGGATTCAATGCTGTATCAGCAGCACTTAATGCCTGAGTTATTTCTTCAGCATCACTTGTAACAACCGGTGGCTTGTTTGGCTCTGCAGCCATGATTATACTCGAGACACCTGGCAACTGCAGCACTAATGAAAATGCCATCAATAGTGCAAAAAAACACTTAAATTTCGAACTACATTTTTTGTAATTCACGTTTTCTGTTTTCATAATATTACTCCCTTTCTAAAAAATTAAATTATTAATTTTTTATTTAAAATATAGCTTTATACAACGTCAATCATTTATATAATAAATATATTTTATTAAAAGTAAAATAATAATATTAAACCAAATATTGATTAGTATTTATTACAAAAATTTTAATTTTATAATAGTACAATATATAATTCAGTACAGTATATAATTTAGTACAGTATATAATTCTGTACACTGCATAAATATATATATATATATATACATACGTGCGTATTTATGTATATATTTATATATTTATGTAACAATAATTTTAAGATACACTATATTTAAATAAAAAATAATTCATATGTTGAAAACAATCCATATGATGATTTATCGAAAAAAATTGACGTTTATATTAATATATATTTATTATATCAAATTTTTACAAATATATAAATAATAATTTTAAAAATAAAATTAGCATTTTAAAAATATATATAATATTTAAGAACAAAATAAGCTACAGCAATTTATTTTACAATAAATCATTGTAGCTTAATAGAATAAATCAAAAAAGGCATTTTAATGTTTTTTATTATTATGAAAAGCAAAATATTAGCATCTAAATTAATTCAAATTGTTTTTTTATATATTAACACTCGATAAATGGATTCAGCATATTTGCACTTACCTGCACTTTAATTCCACCGATTTCTTCATCAATATATTTTTTTATAGCATCTGAAAATATATATTCAGTTCCATAATGCCCCAAATCAAGAACATTAACATCCAATTCATAAGCATCAACAGCTTGATGATATTTCATGTCACCTGTTACCAGTACATCTATGTTGCTTCTTGCAATCATTTCAAAATACTCAGCACCGGCACCGGTAACAACTGCAATGCTTTTTACACTGCTATTTATATTTTTACCAACAAATCTAATTGTGTTTAATTTAAGGCGTGCTTTTAAAGCTATAATAAATTTTTCAATTGTTGTCGATTTTTTTAATTTCCCTATCCTACCAAGACCAAACATTCTACCATTTTCATAATCATCATAGCTGGAAATAGGATCTAATACACCACAATTTTCTATTCCCATCAACGTAAGAAAATAGTCATTTAGTCCTCCAAAGGCAATATCATAATTTGTATGCATACAATACACTGCTATATTATTTTCTATTAGCTTAATAGCTAAGGCTCCCTTAGTATCTGTGTCAACAATCCTGTTAATTTTATTAAATAGGAACGGATGATGTGAAATTATTAGATCGATATTGCTTTTAATTGCCTCATCAACAGTATCCTCTGTTATTTCAAGTGTCGTCAATATCCTATTTATATCCTTGTCCCCATATCCAATATTCAAGCCTGAATTATCCCAGTCATATTGCAAATTATTTGGAAATTTCTTCTCAATAATGCTTATCAATTCATTTAATTTCATACATTTTCCTCCTCATCTATTCAATATCATATTTTATCTTAATATCATATTTTATCAAATCCAGAATTATTTTTCTAATAACTACCTGCTCCACTTTATTTTTAACATTTTTATTATATGCTTGAAGGGTGGTAGCATTTAAATTTTTAGTTTCAATACCAAGCATTTTTAACACTATTGACTCGCACTCATATATTTTTTTTTCCAGAAATGCCTCTAATAGCTTATCTCTTTTTGACACCACAAGCTTTGATACCTCAAAAAAAAGCTTATTAATCTCATTTTCTAAATTTTCGTCAATTGTAGCTTCACTAGATATATGCTTTTTGATTATTTTGTCATTTATATTATTATCCATCTCCGAAATATGGTTTACGACAATATTATTTAATCTCTCCTTCACATATTTGTAGTATTGATTGGTGTATACAAGCTTATCACTATACTTTTCAAATAATGAATAAATGTATTGAGTATACTTTTTTTGTTCAAAATCTACATTGCCCTGATTTTTTGACAAAGGCTCTTTGTCGTAAATGGCTTCAATGATTTCATATATCCTATGCTCCTCACTAACAAGGTGCTCATCAATTATTCTGAAGCCCTTTTTCAACAAATACTTTCTCAATTCCTCCGGTGCTTGCATGGGCTGTAGTATCAGCTTATCAAGCTTTTTTGATAAATTTATTTTCTTTTCTATTATCTCAGAAATCAGTATCCCCCCCATACCGGCGATAATCACTTGATCAACCTCTCCTTCTCTTAATGTTTCCATTCCCGATCCAAGTCTCAAGTCAACATACTTTTGAAGATTATTTTTGACTACCTCCTTTTTAGCATTGTTCAATGGTCCTCTATTAATGTCTGACAAAATTGCAAAGCTTATTTTATTGTCCAATAATAGTGAAATCGGAATATAACCATGATCTGTTCCAATATCGGCTATTTTTTTTCCGTCGCTTACCAATTCTGAAATATATTTTAATCTCGGTGATAATCTCATATGTATTTCCTTTCAAGCTATACCTCATTCATTTAAAAAATGACTATTTTTCAAGTATCAATTTTAATAAAATAATATTTGAAAAATAGTCAATATTGTTTAATCTAAATAATCTCTAAGCTTTTTCGATCTACTTGGGTGTCTCAATTTTCTTAGAGCCTTAGCTTCAATTTGTCTTATTCTTTCCCTAGTTACATCAAACTCTTTTCCAACCTCTTCCAATGTTCTAGCACGACCATCGTCAAGTCCAAATCTCAGCTTTAGTACTTTTTGTTCTCTTTCGTTTAATGTGTTTAGAACGTCCTCTATCTGTTCCTTTAAAAGAGAATATGCAGCAGCTTCAGCCGGTGCCGGAGCATCCTCATCTGGAATGAAATCTCCAAGGTGACTATCTTCTTCTTCACCGATCGGAGTTTCTAGTGAAACTGGATCCTGTGCTATCTTCATTATTTCTCTAACCTTTTCTACAGACATATTCATTTCCTTTGCAATTTCCTCTGGCTTTGGATCTCTTCCCAATTGCTGTAGTAGCTGTCTAGAAACTCTAATCAATTTATTAATTGTTTCTACCATATGCACGGGAATTCTTATCGTTCTGGCTTGATCTGCAATTGCTCTCGTAATCGCCTGTCTTATCCACCAAGTGGCATATGTCGAAAATTTATATCCCTTTTTATAGTCAAATTTCTCAACTGCCTTAATAAGTCCTAGATTACCTTCCTGAATTAAATCAAGAAATAGCATTCCTCTTCCAACATATCTCTTCGCTATACTAACAACTAATCTCAGGTTTGCTTCAACTAATTTATCCTTTGCATACTGATCACCGTCAGTCATACGTCTTGCATATTCTACTTCTTCATTGGCCTTCAATAGAGGTATTTTACCTATTTCCTTTAGATACATTCTGACAGGGTCATCGACATTTATCCCCTTTGGTACAGAAATATCAGCTGTATTAAAGCTTGACAAATCATCCTTCAATATATCATCCTCGTCTATCGATTTAATATCCAAATCATCTGGCTCAGTTAAATCAATATCTGATTTTATTTCTTTATCGTCAACAACCTCAATGCCCAAATTCCCCAGTGTTTCATACAGATTTTCAGTCATGTCCTTATCTAATTCATTATCTTGAAAAGCTTCCATGACATCCATAACGGTTACGGAGCCGTTCTTCTTTCCTTTTGCAAAAAGCTTCTTTTGAGCCTCTTTGTTGACTATTAATTTATTTTCCTTTGACATGGTCAACTCTCCTCTCTACAATGACTTTAATTTTTTGTTTAACTCTAAGATTGATAATGTTATTTCCATAATTTCTAAATTTACCTCATTAGCTTCTTTCGTACCTTTTTCCATGGTCTTTATTCTATCCTCCAATATTTTCTGTCTTTTTGAAAGCTGATCAATTTTTTTGTTGTATTTATGCTTTAAAAAATTGCTTATGACCTTTTCAATTTCAGAAATATTATCAAATAACTCACTATTCAAAGCTATTTCATCTAATTTTTTAAAGTAGCTAATATCGCTCTTTTCATCTATTAGCTCCTCTATACGTATGATTCCCTTATTTGATGAGTTTAAAACCAGAGAATACATCTTTTTGCTTATTTCACTTTCAAAATCATCTATTTCAATTTTTAAAGGTACAATTTCTCTCGCTCTACTATTTTGCATCATCATTTTGATAATATATCTCTCGACATTTAAAATGGCGTCATCTATTTTTCTTACAGAGCTTGTCGTCATTTTAGGTTGATTTAGCATATTATTTCTAGCACCACCAAGCGAGAAGCTATTATTTTTATTTTTTTTTGAATTAGCTTTAAATCCGGACTTATTTTCTGACTTGTATTTATTATATCTCGACTCGCCAAACGCTTCAGTCATTATAATTTCTCTATTTGTACTTGTCAGCTGTGCCAAAATATTTACATAATAATCTAATTCAATAGGGCTACTGATATTTCTTATTACTTTTACAGCCTCTTTTAAAAAGTTCATCGCTTCCTTTCTATCAGCTAGATTAAAGCCTTTTGATATCCTATCGATTTTAAATCTAGTCGCCTCAACTGAATTGTCAATGGCAGACATCATTGAAGCCATTCCATTTGATCTAATGTATTCATCTGGATCCTTGCTATCCAATAAATTTAATACCTTAACCTTAATATTTTCTCTTTCTAGGATATCAATCGCTCTCAGTGTCGCTACAGCTCCGGCATCATCAGAATCATAGGATATTACCACCTCATCAGCATACCTCTTTATGAGAACAGCCTGCTCCTTTGTCAACGATGTACCCAACGTTGCAACAGCGTTCCTAATGCCAAATTGATATAGTGAAATCAAATCCATATATCCTTCAACCAATATTACTTGCTTTGAGGTACCTATATTTTTTCTAGCCAAATTTAAACCAAATAGATTCAATCTTTTATTAAAAATATCACTCTCCGGCGAATTTAAATATTTGGGAACAGAGTCGTCCAACACTCTTCCACCAAATCCTATAATATTCGACTTATAATCAAATATTGGAAACATCACTCTATTTCTATATTTGTCGTAATATGAATTTTTGTTTGAATTGTATACTATTAGTCCACATTCAACCAAATCATCTAATGAAAATCCTTTTGAAATCATGTAGTTCATCAATGAGCTCCAAGAATTTTGTGCATATCCCAATCCAAAAATCTTGATTGTTTTTTCATCTAGCCCTCTTTTTTTGAGGTATGTTATTCCAGAATTTTCGTTTTTTTCCATCAAGCTGAAATAAAAGAATCTTGCCGCCTCGGTATTCATTTCCTGAAATTTCTTTATCTTATTTAATCTATTTTTTGTGTTTTCATCAATATCCTGATCAATAATAACACCGCACCTTTCTGCAAGAAATTTCACTGAATCGATAAAGTCAAGATTTTCTATTTTCATAATAAAGGAAATAATATCTCCACCTTCTCCACAGCCAAAGCATTTAAAAATCTGTTTGCTTGTATTCACATAAAAAGATGGAGTCTTTTCACCATGAAAAGGACAAAGTCCTTTGTAATTGGTTCCAGAAGGCTTTAGACTAATGTAGCTTGAAATAATTTCTGCAATGTCACTTCTAGATTTTACTTCTTCCACTATATCTTTAAAATCTTCCATAAAAATCCCACCTTTTTACCTTATATTACTATATTCTACATTTATTTTTAAATTCCTTTTTTTGAAAAAATCTTCATACAAATACCTGCAAATAAAATAATACGTCATTACTTGCAGGCAATACCTCAAAAGAAAACATTTTGTTAAAATTCGGCAAAGATATCATCAAAACTTTTATCAAAAATCGATGGCTTGTCAAATTTCCATGTTCCGTTATAAAGAGGCTCTCCATTCAAGTAAAAAACACCCAAGCCATGCTTTTCCCCTTGCTGGAATTCACCTTCATACCATTTGTTTTTTCCCCAGATATATCTACCCATTCCATGAATCAAGCCTTTTTTCCATTCACCATCATAAACTAATTCTCCCTTTGAATTAAAGCATGAGCCAGCTCCGTCCATATTGCTATCCTTAAATTCTCCAATATAAATATATCCATTATCCCAGGTGTATATTCCTAAGCCGTCTTTTTTTCCATTGATCCAATTTCCCAAGTACTCGTCCCCATTTGCATACTTCATCTGACCTATACCATTGCTCTTATTCGTGCTGAAACCACCTATATATTCGTTTCCATTTGAAAAAGTAAAGGTTCCCTTTCCTTCTCTCACACCATTTGAAAATTGACCGATATATTCAGTGTTTATTTTAGCATCCTCATCATCCTCACCTGGAGCAAAAATATATGAACCGATGCCTGTCATTTTTCCATCAAGTAATCTTCCAATATACATATCTCCGTTTGAAAATTTATATACTTGAACCATATCGTTATCTATGGCATCTTTTTTCTTTTCTTCCTCTGTTTCTTCCAAAATGCTCAAGACATCAGCCAGATTTTCATTTTTTATAATTTCCTCTTTTTTTAATTCTATATATTCTTCATCAGCTTTTTTGTTAGCTTCCTTTTTTATTCCGTCTGTCTTGATACCCATCATCTGTTTTTCCAATATCTTCACTTCCTCATCAGGTGCAAAAATACCCTTTTTCAGAGCATTTTTTTTCTTTGTTTTGAAAATTTTTAGGCTCTTCTTTATTTCATCAATCTCGTTTATATAATTGTTATACAGCTCAACATAATTTTTTGATAAGCTCAATATAATAACCTCCTTTCGTTTGTATCGTTCAGACTTTCCCAATATATTTATTATACAATATCTCTCGTATCATAGTAAAGTTATTTTATAATTTAGTATTGATATTACAATGCTTTTTATCCTTTTCGTGGTTGCTATCGAAATTATTTATGATTTTTGTAAAAAATACCACAAATTACTGGTCATTGCTTTTTAGTGAATCAAGCATATCTATATCGTTAATATTCGTATGCATGATTCTCATGACAATCAATGCAAAAATTATTGTAAGTATCATTGAGAATACTATATTTTTAATCGTTATTCCTTGTAAAAACATAGTATCGTTTGGAGTAAGATTTTGGATAATGTAATGATGCATTCCAGCTCCCAATACAACTCCAACAGCTATTCCCATTATAGTCAACAAAAATGTTTCCTTAAATATATACATAGAGACCTCTTTTGGATAAAACCCTAAAACCTTTATAGTAGCAAGCTCTACCTTTCTTTCACTAATATTGATATTCGTAAGATTATAAAGCACAGTGTAAGCCAGCATCAGGGAGCAAATTATCATAATAAAAACTATAAAATTAAGTCCGTCTAATGCCGAATTTATCATACCGGCGTTATCCCTGCTAGTCACTAAGTAGCTTGTACCATTTATTGCCATTATCTTCTTAGAGATATTATCGATATTTTTATCAGTAGGATTCTTCAATTTAACTAAAAATGCATTTTCTTTAAATTTTTTCCCAAATGCTTTTTCATAATATTTTTCGCTCATAAAAATATTATGTCCAGTGTACCATTCTGTATTGGTATTGAGCTTGAGGTCAATCGCTTTGTCCTCTTCTGTATAAACTGTCAATTGTTTATTTTCAACAGAGGTATTAGCTATTTTGTTTTCAAGCATCAAATTATATAGCTTTTCTGTTACAACGACGTCTAAATCGGATATTTTCAACGTTTTTTTTGTTTTTCTATCCCTCAAATTAATTAGCTTGTAAAAATCATTTTTTCCCTTTGTCACAAATATATTTGCAGTGTCCTTACTGCCATCGTTTAGCTTTATGCTTACCTTTTCTGAAAATATGGGAACTACATAGCTTACATTTTCATAATGGAGTATTTTATCCTTATATTTGTCAGAGTCTTCATTGCTCATATGATTATTATATATAGATATAATGTCGTATTTAGACAGCTGCTTGAATTGTATATCTGAAACACCTGAAATAGAATCTTTTATTCCCATTCCGATTACAAGTAAGGCTGTGCATCCACTAACACCCAAAACTGTCATCATCATTCTGATCTTATATCTAAAAATATTTCTGGCAGTTACCTTGTTATTAAAGCTCATTTTATGCCAAACGAATGTAATTCTTTCAAGCAAAATTCTAGAGCCATGCTTTGGTGCTTTTTTTCCAAGCAATTCCACTGGCTTATTATTCAATTCTCTCATAGCCACAAATATTGAAACAAATGTAGTTCCAGTGAGTGATAATAACAATGCTTCAAAGATATATCTCCAATAAACTACAATAGACGCATCCTTAAATATATAATTGTGTCCATATGATATAAATATTATTTTAGGTAATACAAATGCTCCGAAAAGCATACCAAAAAACCATCCTATTGTTCCACTGAATAATCCATAATAGACGTATTTTTTTATTATATCAATATCACTATAGCCCATTGCTTTCATCGTTCCCATAAATAGCCTCTGTTCGTCTACCATTCTTATCATAGTAGACAATGTTACGAGCAGAGCTACTGCAAAGAAAAATACAGGAAATGCATTTGACAGTGTGTCGATTTTATAGGATCCATCCCAATAGGTTGAATAGCTAACAATATAATCATCTCTACCCATTACACTATATTTGACATTTGCTATGGCTTTCAAGCTATCGTTTAAATCTTTTCTACGCCCTTGAATATATTCCCATTTTGCCTCTATAGTGTTTTTATTGTTATTAATAAATGTTTTCGTTTTAGTTATTTTATCTCTAATATCATTCAGCCTTTTTGAAAATGACTCCACTTCACTTGAATTGTTAAAAGCTTTTGATAAAAATTCATTTTCCAGCTTCTTTAATTGTTCCTGAAGTAAAGCCAAATCTCTTTTCTTTGCATCCAAAGCCATTTTTTCTTCTAAAATATTTTTCTCATTTTCAGCAAAGGTATCCAATGAATTTTTATTAAATTTCTCTAGCCTTTTGTATGCATTTTTAGATAGCTCTCTCTTCAGCTGTTTATTATTCACTTCCACAAAATTACGATATTCTTTGCTAAAATCATATTCAGATGACTTAGTTATTTTGTCGCCCTCGTAGCTAGCTATATCGTATTTAATTTTTGCCATACTGTAAAAGTCCATATCAAACTCGGAATCCTTAACATAGGAAATGAATTTCAGCTTGCCATTACCAGCTGTCGAATAGCCCAAGTTAAACGAGTCTATATATTCCATAGAATTTACAAATCCAGTGATCGTATATCGTTTACTTTTTAAGTATGTCTTATTGTACAAGCTATTTTCATCGAAAAAAATCTGCTCGCCTATTTTGTAGTCATTCTTTAGCCTACAATCCAAAAGTATTTGTCCAGCTTTTTCAGGAAATTTTCCCTCTACTAATTCAAGCTTTGAAATTTCAGCTGGAATGTTCATTACTCTAATCGCATCATTTGAATTTTTTATCATCAGGTCAGATGAATGAACCAGTTCAAGCTTTTTTATATTTGAATTACTTTTAATCGTAGATATATCAAATTGATCCAGACCGACATTTGACATCACAAAAGCATCTGCAAGGTTTGATTTGTAAATGTTATCCAGTGCCGTTTTTCTGATATCTCCACCACTGGATTTCAACCCAACAAAAACTAATACGCCCAAAAAAATCAGTACAATTATTGAAATTAATCTTTTTTTTGTATTTCTAAATTCTCTATATATATTAGTATTAACTGCCTTTTTCAAGCTTTTCACCCTTATTTCTACGACTTATCATTCCAATGAATATCAGTATTCCGACTCCAACAATAAATCCCAAAATGCTGAAATTGTTCATACCTACCATATCATGCTTGACCTTCAAGGTAGTTGGACCTAGCATAATAGCATAAATTGATCCAGCTGTTAAGCCTACAATAAAATATATCATCTTGCTTCTGTATTTTATAAATGCGCGTCTAATTATTCTAACAGATGATATCAATCCGAAAAAAACTCCAAAAATAAACACTACTAATCCACCCAAGGTCGAGAAATCACCACCTATTATACTATTTAAGCCCGATATAATAGGAACATAGACTCCGAATATCAGCAAGAGAGTTGATCCTGAAATTCCAGGCAGAACCATTGCCGAAACCGCCATTACCCCAGTAAAAAATAGATACAAATATTCAAATAAGCTCATATTTGTCATGACCACAAGTCCATTATTGGAAAATCGATCTCTCAACGCCGAAATACAAACAACCAGAAGAATACCAAATATTGAAAATAGCAAATATGAATTCTTTTTTTCTATTTTGGAAAACTCACTCCTAATTATATAGAAAATTGACGCAACAGTCAGCCCTATAAAAAGTGAACTCATAAAATATATGTTTTTCTCAAACATTTTCGTCAAAAATGAAACGGAACAAAGCATGCCAAATGCCCATCCTATCATCAATTTAATCAAAAAAGATACTGCTTTTCTAAAATTTTTCTTATCCCTTGTCGTAAGTATATTGATTGACTCCAGTAATTTTTCATAAAATCCTAATATAAATGCTATAGTCCCACCGGAAACACCTGGAACACTGTCAGCCAAAGCCATACAGAATCCGTTAAACATATTTATCAATATCAATATTTTCATCTTCCTTTCTATATAATAGCCATTTTTTAATAAAAGTAATACTATTCTATTTTTTTATGCATTAATTTTTTATGCACTAATTTTTTAAATATTACTTCAAAGCAAAGATATTTTTAATGCTCTGAGCATGGTCTTGCTTTTCGAATTTCTATAATCAAAAACAATAGTGCAATAATGCCAGAGATAATATCACTTAATGCATTTGAAGCATATACTCCATCTATTCCTAGAATATTTGGAAAAAAGCACAGCAATGGTAAAAGTATTCCACCATATCTGAGTACATATAGAATAGAAGTCATATTAACTCTTGATATAGACTGGAAATATGTTGTTGAGATCGAGTGTAATCCTATCATAGGAAGTCCCAAAAGGAAAATCTTTATATTGTGGCTTGTCAATTTTATCAATTCCTTATCAGACGTAAACATACTCACCAGCAAATTGGGAAATAATTCGATAAATGTCAGAAAAATGACAGAAAATATAGTTATTGTAATTGCTGCTACTTTAACCGCTTCAATACTCCTATCTATTTGCTTTGCTCCTAGGTTATATCCAATTATCGGTTGAGCACCTTGGCTAATACCATAAAATATCATTGTAAACAGCATACTTATTGATGACATTATGGTAATTGATGCCATATTATAATCTCCACCGAAGCTTATTATAAATCTATTCAGAATTACTCCCAAAACAACCCCAGAAATATTCATATAAAAGCTTGGTGCTCCATTGGATACTATCTTTCTAATACTATCCTTGCTAATCCTTGATGCCCCAAGCTTTAGTCTAATTGGAGCCGATTCATTCTTTATGAAGAAATTAATCACGTACAGTGTAACAAGTGATTGAGATATCACAGTTGCAAAAGCTGCTCCCTTTACTCCCCAGCCAAATACGAAAATAAAAATTGCATCTAATACTATATTGATAACAGAGCTTATAGTTACATATTTCATCGAATATTTGGAAAATCCAGTACTTCTAACTGAATTATTTAAGCAATATCCCGTTAACCCTGTAACTCCTCCCAGAAGAATTATTACTATATACTCTCTAGCCATTCTATCCACTGATTGTGATACTCCCATCAGCCTAAATATAGGGTCTATAAAAAGTATCCCCAGTACAGTTATAGCTAGCTCGGCAACAACAATAAAAATCAATGAATTATACAGTATACTTTCAGCTGACTCAATATCCTTTTCTCCATATCTAATGGATATCAATGTTGATCCGCCAATACCGATCAAAAGAACAAATGCCATTTGAACATATTGAAATGGCATTGTTATACCAACAGCAGTAAGTGCCAATGGTTCTATTCTTCCAACAAAAATCCTATCTACAATATTATATATTGCAGCAACCACCATACTCATTATAGCTGGTCCACTTTGCATAAATATAAGCTTCGTTATTTTTTCACTACCCAAATCAGTATTCAAATTTACCTCCATCAACAATAGACATATAAATATGAAATTGTTGTGTTATCATCTTTATTAATTTTCAAATCTTAGCTATTTATCCAAGCATAATGCAAAGCTTAATACAAAAACTCTATATTTATCTTAAAGCTCTATCATTAGACTTCTTTTTATTGTCATTTTTTATTGTGAAAGTAATTTCTGTACCTTCATTTTTTTTACTTTTTATCTGCATTACACCACCATGCAGCTTGATAATTTCCTCGCTAATAGCCAAGCCAAGACCGCTTCCTGCCTTGTGGAAATTTTCCTGGAAAAACTTCTGAGACACTTTATTGAGGTTTTGCTCTTCTATACCTTCTCCAGTATCACGAACCACTATCTTTGTCATATCAAAATCCTGATCGACTGATACAACAATTATCCCCTCACTTGGAGTAAATTTGATTGAATTTTGTATCAGATTTATCAATACCTGCCTCAATCTATTTTTATCAGCATAAATCAGCTTCATATTCTGATTGATAAATTCAAAGCTCAATCTCAAATTTTTATCTACTGCCATTGCCCTAAGCTGATTGATTACACTTACAACCAAATTTTCGATATTTACTTCTTCAATTTGCAGCTTGATTCGATCCGATGACAGCCTCGAAAAATCCAATAACTCTTCTACCAGCTTAATCAATCTATGGGTTTCATCTTGAATTATATTTAAACCCATGCTTAATTCTTCCTTGTTGATATTATCCAGCTTTAAGGTCTCACTCCATCCATTAATGGAGGTCAGCGGAGTTCTAAGCTCGTGAGAAATTGATGAGATAAACTCGTCTTTAAGCTTGTCACTCTTTTGGATTTCACTAGCCATATTTTCAAAGGTTCTTGCAAGATCACCTATTTCGTCATCAGAAATTCTCTCTTTATTCATCTTTATGTTGTAATTGCCCTTTGCTAGCATATTTGAAAATATTTTTAGCTCAGTAAGCGGTTCTATGATACTCTCTGCAAATTTAAGACTCAATCCAATACTAAATAAAAGCACCAAAATACCTATGAAAACTAAATATACTATTATTTTTATTATTTCTAAATCGATGTATTTCAAAGATATACTGTATCTGATTGCACCTTCAACCAATCCACTCACCTTGATAGGAACAGATACGCTCATGACCTTTTCACCAGTAATATTTTCTCTGTATGTGTATGGCGCAACTGGATCAATATTTTGCATAGCTTTTTTTACATCTATATAATTTGCAAATTTATATGTCTTAAATCCATATTGATCTACTATCACTCTGCCATTTTTGTCTACTATATTTATAGCTATTTTACTATCAGAGCTATGTAGTCTGCTGTCGACTGTTTTAGTCGCCTTGTCGATAAAGCTTGAATTATCGACATTTAGAGATGTATTTATTGAATTTGCATTCGAAACCTGTGTCATCAATACTTGCCTAACAGAGTTATAGTAATATCTACTTGCAAAAAAAGTAATTATTAATTCAAATGACAAAACAACCATTATAATTATTATTATGAAGTTTTTTAATACTTTTTTTCGTAAGCCTCCAAAATGTATTGGCATTATTCCCCTCTCCTAAATGAATATCCATACCCCCAAATAGTTTGAATATACTTTGGCTTTGATGGATCATCTTCTATTTTATTTCTAATTCTTCTGATATTGACATCAACAATCTTGTAGTCATAAAGCACGACAGACCCCCATACCTCTTCCAATATCTGATCTCTGCTCAGGCTTTGACTGTCATTTATCATCAAATATTTGACAATAGAGAATTCTGTAGGTGTTAGATCCACTTCTATACCATTTTTGTACAGCTTTCTCTTATTTTGATCCAGTAAAAAGGGCGGTGTATCTATCATATTGTTCTTCTTTGAGTCATTATTTTTTTGAACTCTTCTGATAAGTGCTGCAACTCTAACTAATAGCTCTTTAATACTAAATGGCTTTATAATATAGTCATCTGCTCCAGAAACAAACCCTTCAATTTTGTCCTCTTCCTGAGATTTCGCAGTCAACATAATAACACCTATATTGTCATAGTTTTCTCTTATGTATTTACAAACATCAATACCACTCATATCTGGCAACATTATATCCAAAAGTGCCACAGATATATTTTTCTCAGAGTTTAATTTTTCTATAGCTTCAGATCCAGTTCCAGCCTCAATCACTTCGTAGCCTTCTCTTTTCAAATTGATACTGACAAAGCTCCTAATACCAATTTCATCCTCCAACACTAAAATCTTTTCCATGCTTCCTCCTGTTTTGAACTCAATTAACTATTTATTAATCTGGTAAAATCTATTTTTTATATCCTCAATACTAATACCATATTTATTTAAATTGTTTTCGTTTATACTAGATATATAGTATATATAATTATCTAACTCACAAAGCACATTGCTTTTTCTATAAATTTTATTTTTGTCATACCCTTCTTGTTCTTTAAGATCTATATCAATATTAAATAATTTTTGATTATTTTGATTATTATCATATTCGTCTTTTATATAAAATTGGAATGTGCTTTTATTTTCTTCATAATTTTGTCTAATAAAAAATTTATTTCGGAATTTATCTGGTATTATAATTTTGAAATTGTAATCATAACAGTAAAAAATCTGTTCAACTAAATTTATACTTGACTCGCTTCCAATTTTACCATTCCATTTGTACCATGATATTACCCTTGCCTCATTAGTAGTGTTATTGCTGTACTTAAACTCCATCTTTGGTATTTCAAAAATCCCGTCATTATCAATATCTGCTACTCTCAATGCAATTGGATTTTTTATTTTTTCATCGTTTTCATCTATTACCTTTTCGAATTTTCCATCTCTATAGACAATTATTTGGTTCACAGATGAGCCAGCAATATTTTGGTATACGATAACGCTCCCCTTCGAATCCTTTGAAACAAATCCATCCAATATATTTACCTTTTCCATATTGTCAATGTTTTGGTTATCAGATCCCTTCAAAAAGTATATCTTGCCATTTGAATATTTCATCTCAGAAATTTTAACAGTGTAGTTTGATAAATCCTGCACTAAAGCAAGACATTCTTTTTTTCCATCACTATTATAATCAAAATAATTCAATCTTATGGACTCTTTTGACGATGAGTATTCCGCTATTTTTTTTATTATATTGTCGTTATATTGGAAAATATATATACTCTCAAGCCCTTTATTTACAACCTGCACTACGATTTCATTTTTATTATCACCATTTATATCTACGAAATTTGCATACTTTATGCTATCACCTGACAGCCTTACAATTTGCTCAGTATCATCCTTGATTGTGCCATCTTCAATTTGAAATATATACATATAAATACTATTGATATTGTGATTATCATTTTCTTTTTTCTTAAAGACAACCAGCTCTTTATTTTCGTTATTGTCAAGATTGACAGTATTTATTTTTCCGATATCATTTACATTCTTGGGTAGAATAAAGCTTGTATCGGCTGGAGTTAATTTTTTTACATCAAGATACAAATTTCTACTACTTTCATCATAAATAGGCATTTCTAACAGTTTCTCTGGAGATCTCAGAGATTCAAGCTTACAGCCAGAAATATTAAAAGCTATCAATATAAGAATTGCCATAAATGAAAATATCTTTGTTTTTTTCAAAGCTCTACCTCCTATTCGCTTTTCTTTGGTGGCTTTGGACCTGGATACTGATAATAATATGTTTTAAGCATACCATTGTACAGCTTTCTCTTTTTAGAAGAATCCATACCAAACTCGTACTCAAAATTCTCGAAAGAAGTTATTACATAGTATGACCAATTTTTCAAATTCCTAAAGGTATATCCCATAGCTTTGTATAACATCTTTACCGACTCTTTGTCCTCCAATCTTTCTCCATATGGTGGATTCGTTATTATAAATCCATATTCCTCGTCGCTTTTAAAAGCTGTAGCATCTGCAGCATCAAACTTTATATAGCTTTCAACACCAGCCAATTCGGCATTTGCTTTTGCAATTTTTATGCTTTCCGGATCTATATCATAGCCATAAATCACAAAGTCTTCATTGTCGTTCATCTGATCAAAAGCATCTCTTCTCACATCCCACCATATCTTTTTATCTATTGTTCTCCATTTTTCAGAAATAAACTCCCTGTTCAATCCAGGTGCCATGTTTATTCCGATCATGGCTGCTTCAATCAGAATAGTCCCTGAGCCACATAACGGATCGACAAGTGTTCTCCCAGGCTTCCAGGGTGTTAAATAGACCAAGCCAGCAGCCAGGGTTTCTCTTATTGGAGCCTTATTCGCAGCTTCTCTATATCCTCTTTTATGCAAGGCTACTCCACTGGTGTCAATCGATAAAACAACCTTATCCTTATGTATGAATACGAATATTGGATATTTTTCCTTGTCCTCTTTTAAAATTCCTGTTTCCAGATATTTTTCCTTCAAGGAATCAACTACTGCTTTCTTTACTATCGACTGAATGTCTGTAGTAGAAAATAACTTAGATTTGATAGACGACGCCTTTGAAACCGGAAACTGTGAGCCATATGGAATAAATCTTGACCAGTCTATTCTTCTAGTTTTATCGTAAAGCTCCTCAAAGCTTTTGGCTGTAAACTCTGCTACTTTTAGATTAACTCTTTCAGCACATCTCAACCAAATATTTGCCTTTGCAATTCCATATTCGTCTGTCTTATAGGTTATTCTCCCATCTTCAGTTTTTTCTATTTCAAACCCAAGAGCTTTAATTTCATTAGCTAACATTTTTTCCATTCCAAAAAAACACGGCGATATTAGCGTATATTTTTTATTCACTAGCGTTCCTCCATTTTATATAACTACTTTGTAGCTATTTCAATTATTTTTGCTTTCAATTCGTTTTCTAAATTTCTAATTTCTTTTTCCGCTTCTGCCCTCTTCGTTCTTCCATCCTCTTGAATTTTCATAACTTCATCAAGACTTGAAATTAATGCTTCATTTGTCTTTTTTAAGGTGTCAATATCCACAATGCCTCTTTCTGACTCTCTTGCCGCCTCTACAGTAGCCATTTTCAAGGCTTCAGCATTTTTATTCAAAAGTGCATTAGTTGTATCAGAAATTTGCTTTTGAATTTTCACAGCCTCTTGGGCATTTGCAACTCCTAGAGATATCACCATTTGATTTTTCCACAAAGGTATTGTATTTACAATTGTAGATTGGATTTTTTCAACCATTTCCATATTTACGTTTTGTACCATCCTAATCTGTGGAGCAGTTTGCAAAGAAATTGTTCTCGACAAATCCAGATCATGAAGCTTTTTTTCAAATCTAACAACTTGAGAATTTAATTCATCTAACTTTTGAATGTCTTCATCTCTTCTATTTGCTGTCACTATAGCATTCAACTCCGGAAGAGTTTTTGTATTTATTTCCTCCAATTTTTTCTTTCCAGCAGCTATATACATGGAAACTTCCTTAAAGTAGTTCTTGTTCAGATCGTACATCTGATCAAGCATCGCAACATCTTTCATCAAAGTTATCTGTTGCTTTTCAAGAGTTTTTACGATTTCATCGACATTTGCTTCTGCCTCTGTGTATCTCGCCTGAATCATATCCTTTTTCTTTGCTGCTTTTTTGAAAAAAGAAAAAATACCAGAATCCTTCTTGTCTGAATCCAAATCAAAGCTTTTCAGCTCTACAACTAAATTGGAAATCATATCTCCAACCTCACCTAGGTCTTTTGTTCTTATAACACTCAAAGTTTGATCGGAAAAATCCGACATCTTCTTTTGTACACCTGCGCCATACTCAAGAACCAATTGTGAATTTGAAATATCGATTTTTTCGGAAAAATCCTGCACAATCTGTTTCTCTTCCTCAGTAAAATTCGACATATCAAGCTCGTTAAAATCAGCCAAGCTTTTTATATTTAACTCACTGCTATTTTCATTTTTTATTTCTTTTTCGACCAAACCATCAAGGGTCAATTTTATTTCTTCACTCATATTCTCATTTAGGAGCTTTGCTCCTTCCTCCATTCTAACATAGTATTATTTTTTTAATCCGTCTTGTGACAGCATAGTATTCAATACTGAAATATCAGCGTTTATGTCCATTTTTTTTACTGAAAGCAGCTGATCAAGCAACCTGTCAAAGGCTTCAGAAATTGTGACTAGCGTGCTTGAAATTTGATCTTTAGTTGTATTAGACGAGACAATTCTTTCTGAATTATTCTCCATCTCAGAAAAAGCTTTTACAAGCTTGACAGTAGTTGGTAAATAATATGTTGAATATCGATTTAGCAACACCAGCTGCTCAGGATACTTCTTCACAACCTCAACTATTTGCTTTGAAGATTCAAGTATTCTGTCTATTTCATTTACAACATCTCTGTCCGTAATAGTCTTGCTAAGATAATTGAGCTCGTCGTTTTTTTCATTCGTTTCATTTATAAAGATTTTAAGCTCATCATTTTTCTCAATTTCAAGCCTTTCTTTTTCAATCTTCTGTCTATTTTTATATGCCTCATAATAATATTGATAGCACTGATTATTCACAATAAACAAGGAATCATTTTCTACCAAATGACCTTGATTGAAATAATTATTTTTTATCATTGTCTTTAAGTCCTTGACAACCTTATTCTTATCAATGTTTAAGGTTTTCGAAATCCTATCGATATCATCAAATTCTCTATTGCTGAAATAAGAAATATACTTCCTAAATCGTGTAATAGTTCTTGCTCTAATGCTAGAAAATACTCCAAATCCAAATGAAGCTATTGCAATTGAAAAAAGCAATGCAGCCAATCCAGAAATCCCTAATAAAGCAAAAATACATCCAGAAATCAAAATAGTACTGGCAATTGTATAAAAGCCTATTTGAGCAATAACCATAGGAATATATCCCTGAGGCTTATTAGAATATCTTTCAATATCAAATCCTTGCTCTATCCTTTCTCCAACATGCCTATTATCATCTCTATTATTAATATAGTCAGAAAAAGTAGATGTTATCATGGTGGCGACGTTAAACACATTTGATTTTTTCACTTCTCTATAGGCTAAATCAACACCTGACCTCATCAATTCATTGATTTCACCAAAATCTATATTTGAAAAAATTTCATCAATTGATTTTTGTCTCATCTGTTTATAGTACTCTCTCTTGTAATTATTATCGTTATTTACTTTAAAATCATCATACTTTCTGTAATAATTATCATTATATCGGCTATCATTATGTTTATTATCATTTCTATAAAATTTATCGTTCATAAGCAACACTCCTCTATGTTAATTATAACATAAAAATAAGAGGTATTGACTTAAAATCATATTTTTATCATTGTAAAAATCAGATAATTTTACTAATTTATCTCAATATTTTACCATAAATATGATTTTTGAAAATACCTCTAAAAATATCCATATAATCGATTTTCTTTAAAAATTATATTTCAACTTCACTTTCATTAACTAAAAGTCCTTCCTTGATATATATTATTTTATCTGCCATTTCTTTTGAAAATGCGACATCATGTGAAATTATTAATATTGCCATGCCTCTTTCTTTAAATCTAGTTATTATCTCTTGGACTTTTTGTATATTTTCTTTATCCAATGCAGATGTCGGCTCATCGAAGCAAAGTATTTTTGGCATCAAGGCACAGCTTCTGGCAATAGCAACTCTTTGCTGTTGACCACCAGACAATTCAAATGGATAGCTGTCCCTTTTATCACTCAAATCTACCATTTCCAGCAGCTCGATAGCTATTTTTTCCGCCTCCTGTCTTGATTTCCCAAGAACCCTCATAGGAGCTTCAATAATATTTTCCAATACCGAAAAATGAGGGAATAAATTGAAATTTTGAAATACCATTCCTATTTGTCCTCTTATTTTCCTTCTATCATTCGAGTCCTTTATTTTTATACCAGCTACAATTATTTCTCCACTATCGAAAGTTTCTAATCCATTAATACATCTTATCAACGTAGTTTTTCCAGCACCAGATTTGCCTAGCACAACACCGATTTCGCCTGATTCTATTTCAAAAGAAATTCCCTTTAAAACCTCGACGTTATTAAAACTTTTCTTTAAATCAACTACCTTTAACATCAATACACCTCACTACTAGATTTTTCAATCTATTCAATAAATATATTTACCTGCAATACAACAGTTTACCTGTAATATGAGAATTTTTTCTCGACGATTGCCAACACTTGTGTCAACACTCCAGTCATCACCAAATAAATAGCACCCGCTACCACAAATGGCATCAATGAAGCCTCTCTATTACTAGCTGCAGTCGCCACTCTCAACAAGTCGTTAACAGCCAATATATAAACCAATGAAGTGTCTTTTACAAGAGTTATCAGTTCATTTCCGACAGGTGGAATAACAATTTTTAAAACCTGTGGAAAAATTATTCTCTTGTACATTGTAATCTTATCCAAGCCAAGAACCATAGCTGCTTCAAATTGACCTCTATTGATCGATTGAAGACCCGCTCTAAATATCTCGGCATAATACGCTGCATAATTGATAGAAAATGCAAAAATTGCAACAGTCATTTTATCAAACACTAGATTGGGATTTATGGCTGGAAGTCCATAGTAAAAAAACACAAGCTGTAATAATAGTGGACTCCCCCTCATTATCCATATGTATGCGCCTGTTACAGCACTTCCTATTTTATTTTTTGATACCCTTACCATCGCTACTGCAATACCAAGTGGAATCGAAAATATTGTTGTCAGGAAAAATAATTCCAAAACAATCTTTACACCTTCTAACATTACACAACCTCCAAATTATTATTTAAACCATTTTGATCTTATCTTGTCAAAAGTTCCGTCAGCTTTCATTTCATCTAAAGCTTTATCAACCTTTTCTCTAAGCTCGTTGTCATCTTTTCTGAAGCCGACACCATATTGTTCACTTCCAAGATCACCTTCTAATACTGTATACTTATCTTCGCCTCTCTGCTTGATATAATATTTTAACAACACTTCATCACCAACTATGGCTTTAACTCTACCTACCTCCAAATCTCTTAGAGCCTTGTCATATGTATCATAAGTTGAAGCTTGCTTGCCCTTAATCATATTCTGAAATTCTTTGTTTGATTCTATAGCATCCAATCCAGTAGAGCCTGCCTGAGTACCAACTGGCTGATCCTTCAAATCAGATATTTTTTTGAATGAATCAGTAGACATAGTAACCACTATTTGTCTATTATCGAAATATGGCTTTGAATATGCAACCTTTTCTTTTCTTTGTTCTGTTATACTATATCCATTCCACAAACAGTCGACATTTTTATTATTTAAAGTTTGTTCCTTCATTGACCACTCGATATTTTCAAATTTTGGAGTGTATCCGGCTCTTTTAAAAGCCTCTTTTGCCAAATCAATATCAAAGCCTACCAATTCATTATTTTCATCCAAAAATCCCATAGGAACGAATGTGTTATCCAATCCGACAATTACTGTATTATCAGTTTTTTCGGTAGTTTTTGCTTCTTCCTTCTTTGAACAAGCTCCTAAACCTGAAATTAATACTAAACCTAAAGCTACTAATGATAGTTTTTTTATAATGCCTTTTTTCATTTTCTTTTCCTCCAATTTAATACAATTTAATAAAATAAAAAAACTCCCATCCTCTGACTTATGCCAGAGGACGAGAGTAAAAATTCTACTTCGTGTTCCCACCTCTATTTGTCATCACCTCACAGCGATAACCTCATTAGGTACTAACATACCTTAACACTGTAACGGGCGTCCCCGTGATAGCCTACTACTAATTCGGTACCAAACTCAAAGATGTGTTCATCATGATTCATATTGCGCTTCTCACCAGCCAGCAGCTCTCTGATTAACTCCACATGACTACTATTTCTTATCAATGCTTTTATATTGTTTATTGTTTGAATCTATATTAATACAATTCAAACATAATGTCAATACTTTTTTTATTTTTTATTATTACCTCTCTTTTTAAATCATTGTAACTTATATTTATAGTTATTATAAGTTCAATTCATTTAGAAAAGTATATTCTTGTTTTTCATCCCTAATATGCTTCAGAAAATTTATACTTTTTTATTTTTTCGACCATGGAACATTCTCAACATCTCCAAATCTCAAATCCTTAAATCTATTAGTGTACTCGCCTTTGTAATTTATTATATACAAAATCACAAGCTCAATATAGCTAATTCCACACAAAATAATGTTCCACATCTCTTCAAAATCTAAGTGTATATTATGATTTTTTTTACTTGGATGAACCACAATATTTCTATACTGAGTAATAAGGTCGACAGAGTCCATTTTTATCTTGCTGTTGTAATTTCTACCACTTACTGCGAAGGGTATATCGTGATCTATAAAGCAGAATTTCAACAAATCTCTAATGTTTTGATTTGCTGCCCTGTTATCGTATTCTTCTCTTGAAAACACTCGCTCCAACTCTACAAGCACCACATATGACAACATCTCTAGTGCAGTTTGAATCGATATTATATTGTTGCCCATATTAATTCCATTTAAGGATTCGACATACCAATCCAAAATACTAGAAAAAGCATCAAAATAATAGGTTTCTTCAAGCTTTTTTGTCATAAGCGACAAATATTTTTCAAAATTATAGTAATTGGAAATAGTTGAAGTCCAATTAAACACAAATTGATAATTATTTGAATACATCTTATGCCATGACCTGTATACTTCCTTTGAATTACTATACCCAAAGCAATTTGGAATGGCAATAAATCTACCACAGGAAAAGCTGAGAGCAATTGATAGCTGCGTAATCAGCTTGTATATATTTCTGGTGTTAAACACCGTACCATCATATTTCTCTATTTTACCAGTATGAGTAATCACACTTCCATTACGATTTACTAATCTATTGTGAAAATCTTTGTTATAATTATAGCTTTTATCTATGGTTATTTTGTAATCATTAACTCTAAATTCAAGCCTCCCTGCATAAACCAAATCATCATAATTTACTAATTTGCCTGGAATTTTGTCCATATTCAATATATCAAATTGAATATATTGCACACTGTTATCCTTTGATTTTATAACATTATCATTTACGTATCCGATAATTTCGCCATTATTTATACTTTCTATTTCAATACTCATCAGCTTATAACCTGAAATCTCAAGAGTAGCTTCCTTTGAAAAATTAATCAGATCAATTTCTGACAAAGCTTCAAATTTGTATATTTTTGCTGAAAAATTAATTGAAACAGGCTCTGAAAGCTTATAGTATAGGATTCCATCACACCTCAATTGAATATCTGAGTATATATGAAACTTTCCAGAATATATAATGAGATCCTCGCCTATTTCATTCGTACAATATCTTGATCTTACTGCCTCTCCTATAACGAACACTCTCCTTTAAAAAAACATAAACCAATCAGAGCTTTGATTGGTTTATGCAAAATACTAATCGAAAAACAAATTTTCTCTGCATTCCTAATTAATATACTATATCAGTCTGTTTAAATCAATAGGTTTAAGAGAATCTTCATACATTTTTTTGTCCGTTCCATTAATCTCTGAAAATGCAGTTGAAAGCATAAGCTTAATTCTGTTCAGCTGATTGACTGATGTCGCAGAAGCATCGTAATCAATAGGAATAATATTCGCCTTAGGGTATTCTCTTTTAATACTTTTTATTACACCCTTTCCAATAATATGATTTGGTAGACAGCCGAATGGTTGCATACAAACGATATTATTTGTTCCCGTTTCTAAGAGTTCTAGCATTTCACCAGGCAATAGCCAGCCCTCACCAGTCTGATTACCAAGCGAAACAAAGCTCTTCGTATGCTCAGCTATATCCTTAATTCTCATAGGAGGCTCAAATCTCTTACTCTTTTTCAATGCATAATAGTAGGTCGACAAATACAATTCAATCAGCTTTACTATTGATTTGCCTATTATTTTCTTTTTGAAGGTAGCCTCAAGCTTTTCGCTCTGATAAATACTGTTATATGCTGCACAAGTAAAGAAGTTGATTAGCTCAGGAACAACAGCTTCAGCACCTTCTCTCTCTATTATAGAAATAAGATCATTATTTGCAATTGGACTGAATTTAACCAGTATTTCTCCTACAAGTCCGACTCTTGGCTTTATTTCATCAGTTATCTCCAGGCTGTCAAAATCTCTTACGATACCTCTAATATTAGCCTTGTACATTTTAATATTACCAGTTTCAAGTGATTTCTTGCATTTTTCAACCCAGTATTCGTACAGCTTATTAGCACTTCCAGGAATTCTTTCGTATGGACGTATCCTAAGCAGAACCTTCATCAAAAGATCTCCATAGACTGCACCCATCATTATTTTATTGAAAATTCCAAGAGTCAACTGTGATTTTACACCATTATCCTCGACTCCATTTGCACTAATAGATACTACTGGAACATTACCAAATCCTGCAGATTTTAATGCTTTTCTCAAAAATCCAATATAATTTGTTGCTCTACAGCCACCACCGGTTTGAGTCATAAGAACCGTCGTATTGTTTGTATCATACATTCCGGATTTTAATGCATTAATAATCTGTCCAATCACAATAATCGCAGGATAACAAGCATCATTATTTACATATCTCAATCCCTCTTCTATTATTTCAGAGGAATTATTGCTCAAAACGACAACATTTAGCCCTACACTTTGGAGAGCTTTTTCAATAAATTGGAATTGTATTGGTGCCATTTGAGGTGCCAGCAATGTATGGTTAGTATTTAATTTCGTATTCTTCTCGTACTCTACCTTTTCCACCTTTGCCGCAGATGGTTTGATTCCATTTTTATCCCTTTCACTTATCGCAGCTTTAAGAGATCTCAATCTTATTTTTGCTGAGCCAAGGTTATTACCTTCATCTATTTTCAACACTGTATGAATTTTAGCTCTTTCATTTAGTATTTCTTCTACCTGTTCAGTAGTTACTGCATCAAGTCCGCAACCAAATGAGTTTAATTGTACCATTTCAAGATTATCATGCTCGCAACAAAATGTCGCAGCCTTATATAGCCTTGAATGATAAACCCATTGATCTACAACTCTTAGAGGTCTTTTCATATCTGCAAGCTGACAAATCGAATCCTCTGTCAGTACAGCCATACCTAGTGAATTAATCAGCTCAGGTATTCCATGATTTATTTCTGGATCTAGATGGTAAGGTCTGCCTGACAATACTATTCCCTTTTTATTTTCATCACTTAATTTTTTGACTATTGCTTCTCCCTGTATTCTTATGTCCTGTTTGAATTTATCGTATTCTAACGTCGCTCTATCAATTGCGATTTCAACCTCAGACAGCTTCAAATCAGGGTAATAGTACTTCATAGCAGAATGAACTCTCTTTTTCAGCTTTTCCTTGTTGTTCATAGACACAAAGAAATTAATATATGTCAAATCTGAGCTTTGCAAATTATCCATATTGCTCTTAATAACCTCTGGATATGAAGTTACTACCGGACAATTGTAATGATTATCAGAATTTGGATCTTCTCTAAATTCATGAGTTACGGAAGGATAGAATATTGTTTTTATGCCCTTTTCAATCAATAGCTCAATATGTCCATGCACCAATTTAGCTGGATAACAAACTGTATCAGATGCTATAGAGCTTATTCCCTTTTCAAAAACCTCTTTGGATGATTTCCCCGACAATACTACGGAAAAACCAAGCTCTGATAACATAGTATGCCAAAAAGGAAGATTTTCAAACATATTTAGCACCATTGGTACACCGATTACACCTCTCTTGGCTAAGTTTTTATCAAGAGGCTTGTATTCCATCAGCTTATCATACTTATATTTATAAAGATTTATGTTTTCCTTATCTCTATCAATCCTCGTATTCGTGTATATGGCTTCACCCACTTCGCATCTATTTCCAGAAACAAATATCTCTGTTTTCGAGAATTTATTGATAGTTAAAAGACATTTGTTTGAACAGCCCTTACATCTAGTAATGCTCGTTTTTATTTCTATGTCATTCAACTGATTTTCTGATAGAACATTCGATACGATTCCATTATATTTTTCTTTCGAGATCAGTGCACAGCCGAATGCTCCCATCAAACCAGCTATTTCAGGTCTTATTACTTCTTTTCCAGCTAGTCTTTCAAATGCTCTCAACACCAAATCATTGTAAAAGGTTCCGCCTTGAGCTACGACGTTTTCCCCCAATGATGTTATATCCCTCAATTTAATAACCTTGAAAAGTGCGTTTTTTACTACAGAATATGCCAATCCTGCTGAAATATCAGAAACCGTAGCGCCCTCCTTCTGTGCCTGCTTGACTCTCGAATTCATAAAAACGGTACATCTAGACCCTAAATCCACTGGTTTTTGTGAATATATACCACACTGTGCAAAGTCGACAATATTCATCTCAAGAGAATGAGCAAAGGACTCCAGAAAGGATCCACATCCCGAAGAACACGCCTCATTTAATATTATCTGATCAATCACACCATTTTTGATTTTTAGACACTTCATGTCTTGTCCACCGATATCCAAAATAAAATCGACATCAGGATTAAAATATTGTGCAGCTCTATAATGAGCAATTGTTTCGATTTCACCGTCATCAAGCCTTAGTGCTTTTTTGATAAGCTCCTCACCATATCCAGTTACTGTTACTCTAGATATTCTGGCATCCTTTGGTATTAGTGAATATATTTTTTTCAATATTTCAATACTCGTGCTTAGAGGGTTTCCTTCGTTGCTTCCATAGTGACTAAACAATATTTCTCCATTATCCCCTATTAACACTGCTTTAGTTGTCGTAGATCCAGCATCCAACCCTAAAAAATAATTTCCTATGTAATTTTTAATATCAACCCTATCGACTTTCGCCCTACTATGTCTTTCTTTGAAGGTTATGTATTCTGCTTCGTTCGCAAAAAGTGGAATAATCTCTTCGTCTTCTCCATCTTCAAGCGATTCAACTGAATTTATTCTGTCTAATAATTCACCTACCAAAAGTGGCTCTTCATTTTCCGCAAGTATTGAAGCTCCTAAGGCAACATATAGCTGTGCATTTTCTGGGAAAATAACATCTTCATTAGATAATTTTATTACATTGCAAAATTGTCTTCTAAGCTCCGATAAAAAGTACAATGGACCTCCCAGAAACGCCACCTTACCCTCGATTTTTCTACCACACGATAAAACGCTGACAGTCTGTACAACAACAGCATTAAAAATACTCATTGCAATATCAGATTTTTTTGCACCATCGTTTATCAATGGCTGAATATCTGTCTTTGCAAAAACTCCGCATCTGGATGCAATAGGATATATTACTTCAAAATCCTTTGCGAGCTCATTTAATCCTGCTGCATCAGTTTTTAACAAAGCTGCCATCTGATCTATGAATGCCCCTGTACCACCAGCACAAATTCCATTCATTCTCTGGTCAATGCCGCCTGACAAAAAAGTTACCTTTGCATCTTCTCCACCAAGCTCAACAACGACATCCGTTTCTGGATGCATAAACCTTATAGCTTTTGTGCTAGAAATAACCTCCTGCTCAAATTTTATATTTATTTTTTTTGATAATCCAATCCCACCAGAGCCTGTGATAACAGCTTTAATACTAGAATTACCAATTTTTTTATATATTTCCTTTAATTGCTTTACAACAGTAGATTTTACATCGGAAAAGTGTCTTTTGTATTCTTTATAAAGGATTTCTTCTCCGTTTCTAAGAACAGTTTTAACCGTAGTTGAACCAATATCGATTCCCAAGTTATACGCTCTGCCCATCATACCACCTCCATGTATCTGACAATACATCCTTACTATTTACAAATATTTTTCAAGCTATAATATTTATTTTTCTAACCTATTAAATATAATAGCAATATTATACCAGTTTTTAGAAAAATATCAATTCGCTGTTTAAAAAATACTAATGTATATAATCCCCTTATTATAATTATACCCTTTTTTTCTTTGATGGTGCTAGAAATAAAATAGAAGAATGTATAAAATTAATATGTAAATTAATATGTAAAAATAAAAAGGTCGTCATATCCATATTTCAGGATGTGACAACCTCATTTAAAAAACTGAACTTAAGCGTCAATCTGACATTAGTCTTTTGTAGCTATTATTCATAGTAACTCAATATTTTATATATTTTATTTAAAGTGCCTTTGCTACTATATTAGTAAGATCTACAGTTCTAACTGCATACCCCCACTCGTTATCATACCAAGATACGACTTTTACCATACCATCATTCATTACCATTGTAGACGGAGCGTCGACAATCGAAGATCTCGAATCTCCTTTAAAATCTACTGATACCAGAGGCTTTTCACAGTATCCCAATATCCCTCTAAGCTCATTTTTAGATGCTTTCTTAAGAGCCGCGTTTACTTCCTCAGCAGTTACATCTTTTTTCTTCAGATTTACTACCAAATCCACAACAGATACCGTCGGTGTTGGAACTCTTAAAGAAAAACCATTTAGTTTTCCTTCTAATTGAGGCAATACCAGTGAAACTGCCTTTGCAGCCCCAGTGGTAGTAGGTATAATCGATTCTGCACAAGCTCTTGCTCTTCTTAAATCCTTGTGAGTCTTATCAAGAACCTGTTGATCATTCGTATAAGCATGGACAGTTGTCATCATACCATTTTCGATCCCAAAGCTCTCATCTAAAACCTTTGCTACTGGTGCCAAGCAATTTGTAGTGCAGGATGCATTAGATAAAATATGGTGAATCTGAGGATCGTATTTTTTATCATTTACACCAAGTACAACTGTTAAATCCTCTCCCTTTGCCGGACAAGTAATAATAACCTTTTTTGCTCCTGCCTCTATATGACCAATTGCCGCTTCTTTTGTTTTGAACTTACCTGTATTGTCAATAACGATATCAACCCCAAGCTCCTTCCAAGGAATCTCTCCTGGAGATCCAGCTCTCGTTATTGTTATCTCCTTATCATTTACTACTATTGAATTTTCATCCTTAGCTTCTACTTTACCTTTAAAAATACCATAGCTTGAATCATACTGAAATAGATGTGCAAGTGTTTCTGAGCTTGCTCTAGCATTAATAGCCACAACTTCGAAATCATAATCGTTTGATTCTTCAATAATCCTTAATACTGCTCTACCAATTCTTCCGAAACCATTTAGACCTACTTTGATTTTCATAATTTCCTCCATGCTATAAAAATAATTTTCTCCCTGTTATAAAAAAGTGTTTTTAATTATACTACACACTATATATAATTAATAACTATTAATAAATATAAAATCGTTTGTCTATTTTATATAGTATGGTATATTTGAATAATTATCTATATATATTGTATACTATATATCCTATTTAATCAATAAAAAAATATATTATTTTTTTATATTAATTTATTTATCGTAACATTTTTATTTTTTAAGTATGGTATAATATAAATAACATAAAAATAAATTGGAGTGATTTTATGAGTACAAAAATACATAACAAATCTTCTAAGCCTGATAATATTATAGCTAGAGACAATGAAATTATCAAAGAATGTGAAGCAATTGAATCATCATTACCTAAATTTATGAGGGAGTACTTCATTTTTCTTAGGGGCTCAGTAGCTGTTACCACAAGAAGAGCATATTTACAGGATATACTTTTTTTCTGCAATTACTTGGTTGAAGCCGATTTATACACAAACGCCGAAAAAGCTTCTAATATAACAATTGATGAATTTAAGGAGATTACATCAAGAGATGTCAATCTATTTATTGGAGATTACTGCAATAGATATTATAAAAATATCAACGACGATAGGGTTATTTTTGAAAATAACAGCAGATCGTTATCTAGAAAAAAATCATCATTGTCTACCCTATTCAAATTTTTGTTTAGAAACGAGCAATTACCTAGTGATATTACTGGTGGCTTCAATCCTATAAAGCTTCAAAAGACACAGCCAGATGCGATTAAAAGATTGGAAATTGATGAAGTTGCAATTATGCTAGACACAGTTCAAAATGGAACTGGATTAACCGATAAGGAAAAAGACTATTGGCTAAAAACAAAGCTGAGAGATAAAGCAATACTAGTATTATTCGTTACATATGGGTTAAGACTAAGTGAATTGAGGGAATTAAATATATCATCGTTTAATTTCTCAAGGGGCGTTTTTGTGATATATAGAAAAAGAGGAAAAGAAGTACAAATGCCAATAAATGATGCATGCGAAAAAGTCGTTTTAGATTATATTGAAAACGAAAGAGCAAAAAACGAGGAGCTTGATAGCAAAAATGAAGATGCATTATTTTTATCTCTTCAGAAAAAAAGAATGACTACTCGTTCTATAAGGGATTTGGTAAAAAAGTACACCTCTATTGCGATGGGAACCTCCAGAAATCATGGCTACAGCCCACATAAGCTAAGAGCAACTGCTGCTACATCGATGATAGAAACCGGATTTTCAATTTACGATGTGCAAAATCTTCTAGATCACGATAATGTAACTACAACGCAGCTATATTCTGCTCATAGAAAAAATTCAAAGAGAGAAATTGTCAAGAATTTCGACTGGTTGGACGAAGATTCTGTATTAGGGGTAAAAAGAAATGATTAAAGGTCGAAGAATATCAAATATTTCAACACTTTCGATTGGTATTGAAAAAAATAGCAAATTATGCTACAATTAAGGTGATAATTATATTTTATTTCTAACAAAATATTATTCAAAATAAAGCAGATAAAGCCTGAATGTTATCCATTCAGTTTTTATCTGCTTTGTTTTGTAATTTTTTATTTCGGACCGAAATCACCAAGCTTATAATGCTTCCTACATAAAGCTATATATTTGTCATTTGCTCCTAGCTCAATTTGTTCCCCTTCTCTTACAATGCCATTTTCATTATATCTAGCATTACAAGTCGCCTTCGAGCCGCACCAACAAACTGTCTTTACCTCGTGAATTTCATCAGCGATTGAAATCAACCGTGAAGACCCCTCAAACAATTCATTTCTAAAGTCAGTTCTAAGCCCATAGCACATTACTGGTATGCCTAGCACATCCACAATATCAGATAGAAAATCTATTTCTTCAGTTGTGGCAAATTGCACCTCATCGACAATGATACAATCATATTGCTTTATCCTATCATTTGAATACTTTACAAATTCAGATAAGTTCTCACACTCGTTTTTCAATCCAATTCTGGATTTAACTATTTTATCTCCATCTCTAGTATCAATATCAGTCTTTACCAAAAGTGCCTTTTTGCCTCTTTCGTGGTAGTTATAATGGACCATCAGAGCATTTGCAGTCTTTGAACTCCCCATAACACCATAATAAAAATATAATTTTGCCATACAATCACCTTTTTTATAAGAATATTATTACTGCATACAGAAATACAGTACCGACAACCCAGCAACCTGTAATATATGCATCTACTCCTGATTTATCAACATAAAATCGCCCTTTAAACTTATTGTCTATGGCTTTTGATTCTTCGACTAATGTAACAACTCTATTATAATAATCTTTATTTCCATAAAAGCCTGAATAAACAAAAGTTAAAAATGATAGTATAAAAGCCGTAATCCATATCGACGATTTTGTTGCATATGCCATGGTAGCGATGACTGCTTGAAAAGCAATCATCAGCACACCTCTGAATACCATTTTTCTGTAAATATACCAGTACGGACCAGCAAAAATGGCAGATTTATTAAAAACTCTTTTTTCCCCAGATTCAATTTTTTCAAATGCTTCCATATAGTATTCATTATTTTTTTCTCCAATCAAATCAGAAATACTAATATCAGTTATTTTCAAAGAATCCGCCTCTGTTCTATCGAAAAACATCTTAAACATTGTAGTCCTCCATATTATTTTTTGTTTTTATTAATTCAGAATTGTCATTCACCAATTCCGAGCTATCCTTGTAAAGTACTTCCTTACTATCTTCTTGCACTGAATTATAATTGGCAAGCTGTTCTTCAACGTTTTTTGTGGCTCTTGTAGTAATTCTATATTCGTCATTTAAAATATCCATAAACTCTTCACCAGTAATTGTTTCATGCTTTAATAGGTAAGCTGATATTTCATGAAGCTTATCAATATTATCACTCAAAATAGAAACCGCTCTATCGTGACAAGATTTTACTATCTTAACGACTTCCTTGTCAATTTGTGAGGACGTTTCTGGAGAACATACTAGTGATGTATCCCCACCGAGATAGGCATTATTGACAGTTTCCAGTGCAACCATTCCAATTTCATCATTCATGCCGAACCTAGTAACCATTGCCCTAGCAATTTTAGTTGCCATTTCTATATCGTTAGAAGCTCCTGAGGTTTTGATATTAAATATCACTTCTTCTGCAGCTCTACCACCAGTATAGGTAGTGATCTTATCTATAGCTTCTTCTCTCGTCATCAGTACCTTTTCCTGTTCATCTATCTGAAGAGTATATCCAAGAGCACCCGAAGTTCTAGGAATAATTGTAATTTTATGCACAGGAGCAGAATGTTTTCCAACAGCAGCTACCAACGCATGACCAACCTCATGATATGCTATTATTTTTTTCTCTTCGTCGCTGATTACTGCACCCTTCCTTTGATATCCGGCAATTATTGTTTCAACCGATTCCTCTAAATCCTCTTGTAGCACTATGTTTCTCTTATTTCGCACAGCTCTTAGGGCTGCCTCATTCACGATGTTTGCCAATTCAGCTCCTGAGGCACCTGAGGTTGCTCTGGCAATCTGATTGTAATCAACATTTTCATCAATTTTGATATTTTTTGAATGAACCTTTAAAATTGACTCTCTACCCAACAAATCCGGTAATTCTACCGGAACTCTTCTATCAAACCTACCAGGTCTCAGCAATGCTTTATCAAGTGACTCCGGTCTGTTTGTCGCAGCTAAAATAACTATTCCAAGATCATTTTCAAAGCCGTCCATCTCGCTTAAAAGCTGGTTTAAGGTTTGTTCTCGTTCATCATTTCCACCGAAGCTTGAATCTCTTCTTTTACCTATAGCATCTATTTCATCAATAAAGATTATACATGGAGCTTTCTCATTTGCCTGCTTAAATAACGACCTAACTCTTGACGCACCCATTCCGACAAACATTTCAACAAATTCAGAGCCTGAAATGGAGAAAAACGGAACACCAGCTTCTCCTGCCACAGCCTTTGCTAGAAGAGTTTTTCCCGTACCTGGAGGTCCAACCAGCAAAGCACCCTTTGGCATCTTTGCACCTATTGAAGTATATTTATCAGGACTATGCAAAAAATCCACGATTTCTGTCAGTGCTTCCTTCGCCTCATCTTGCCCAGCAACATCATCAAAAGTAACACCAGTTGATTTAACATAAAGCTTTGCATTGCTTTTCCCAAACGACATCATGCTGCTTCCGCCTATTTTACTTCCCATATTTTTAACCAACATCCTACCTATTAACCAGAAGATTAAAAATGGCAGCACCCAAGTCAAAACGAAGCTTTGAAGAGGCGAGTTCTCTACTGGAATTTTCTTGCTATAAGCTGCCCCCGAATTTTCAAGCTTTTTTACTAAATCGGGATCACTTATATTTCCAGTTACATAAGCCTTATTATCGTTTTTCTTATTTGAAGTAAAAACTATTTTTGAGTCTTCTACTTCCACACTTTTAACTTCCTTCTTATCAAGCATTTGAATAAAGGTGCTGTATTCTACTTCATTTACGCCTTTTTTTGAAATACCTGGTAATATGAATGCGTTAAAAACCAGCATAACTACCAATAAAAAAGAATAGAACCACAAAAAATCTGATTTTGGTCTCTTGTCTTTATCCATACTATATCACTCCATTCTCAATATACTCAATAGTTTCCTCAATGATCCAATCAGGAGTTGACGCTCCAGCAGTTACACCAATTACATCATACTCTCTAAGATCAACGTCAATTAAATCTACCTTTGTTTCTATTGCAATAGTATTAACTGACTCCTTACATATAGACACTAATTTTTGTGTGTTGGAGCTGTGTTTTCCACCTATTACAATCATCAAATCCACTTTATTTGATATTTCTCTTGCTGACTGCTGCCTTACCTTCGTAGCAGAGCATATGGTATTATTCACTACCATATTTATATTCTTATCCTTTAAATAATCTATAATAACGTCAAATTCTCTCTCGTTCATTGTAGTTTGTGAAACAATTACATATTCAACACTAGAATCCAATTCAACGTCAAATAGCTCTTTTAGTTCTTTGATGATAATCGCTTCATTGTTACACCATCCATTTATCCCAATTACTTCAGGGTGATTTTTGTCTCCTATCAGAATTAACCTTTTTCCTTTTTTGTAACTTTCTTTTGCCAATTCATGTATTTTTTTGACAAAGGGACATGTCGTGTCGACTATATCTAGTTTTTTTTCACTCGCCTGATCGTATACTTCCTTTGCCACACCATGAGATCTTATAATAACCTCTTTTGGATTTACATTCCTTAGGTCAATATCCTCTATATCATTTATAGTAATCAGTCCTTTTTGTTCATATTTTTCAACTGCCTGCTTATTATGAATAAGAGGACCTAAGGCAAATATTTTTTTATTTTCCTTGTTTTCGAGTTCATTCCAAGCCAGCTTCATTGCTCTTTTAACCCCAAAGCAATAACCAGCATGTTCTGCCAAAATTATTTTCTTCATACTATTCTGTCCTTTCAGGAATAATACCTCCCATATTGTCCTTATAATTTTTGACAACTACATCAAAGCATTCTTGAACAATCCCCTGATATTCAGCTTTATCCACTTTCCTGTTGTAATACTGCGACATATCAATAGTTTCACCTATTACCACCTTCACCTTTGAAAAAAGTCTAAACGTCGATATTATACTCATTGGGATAATATCGGATTTTGTTTTTAGTGAAAACATTGTTGTTCCAGACTTTGGAGTAAGAAAATCGTATGTACCTGCTCTTGTACCTTCCGGGAAAATACCAAGTACATTTCCGGATTTAATCTCAGACAATACAGCTCTAAAAGTAGAAATACTTGGATTATCTCTATTAACTGGAATTGCTCCTACCTTTTTCATAAATAATCTTAAAATTGGAACTGAAAACAATTCTTGCTTTGCTACCGGAATTATTTTTCTATTTTTCACTGCGATCAACATAAAAACCGGATCTAAAAAGTGTTTATGATTCGCAATTATAATCAAATTACCTTCTGACGGTATATTCTCTTCTCCAATTATTTCAACTCTATACAGAATTTTTGATAGAAAAGACAACACACCTACTACAAATTTATAAAAGCTCATTATTATTTACCTCTAACATCATTTACTATAAAATCAACAACCTCTTCAATTGTCATATTCGTTGAATCAATCTCTATTGCATCGCTTGCCTTTATCAATGGAGATATCTCCCTTGTGGAATCAATCTTATCTCTGCTTCTGACATCTTCAACAACCCTCTCAAATTCTGCTTTGACACCCTTCAATACCAGCTCATCATATCTTCTCTTTGCCCTTGTTTCCACTGCAGCATTTAAATAGTATTTGTATTTTGTGTTTGGAAAGATCTGAGTCCCAACATCTCTTCCATCCAACACTACACTATCAGCTTTTCCCATTTCTCTTTGCAGCTCGACAAGATGACATCTTACACCTGGTATACAAGCTACATAAGAAACTTTTGAGCTCACCTGCAGGGTCCTAATATCGTCATCCACACATTGTCCATCAATAAAAATTGAGTTGCTTTCAAATTTCAAAGCTGTATTTTTGCATAAATCAACGACTGATTTTTCATCCTCCAAATCCAAGCCATTCTTTATACATTTGTAAGTAATTGCTCTATACATTGCTCCAGTATCAATATAATTAATATTTAAGATTCTGGAAATCTGCTTTGCGACTGTACTCTTTCCAGCTCCTGCTGGTCCATCTATTGCTATCACAATGTTCTTATCAGTATTAGACAAATCTGTTCTCCTCTCTAAATCAAAAAACATCATACTGCTGTTTTCACTTATTTATACTATTAAATATATCTTTATTTAAACTATACTAATCATAATAATCATACGATAGGTAACTATATTATCGATACTAATACACGTTAATACCAGCCAAATAGCCCGTAGAAAATGCAATCTGTAAATTAAAGCCACCAGTAAGTGCATCGACATCAATCATTTCACCAACGACAAATAGCCTTGGAAATTTTTTTAATTCCATCGTACTTGAGTCAATTTCTTTGGTGGATACTCCACCTGAAGTTATCGTAGAGCATTCCATTTTCTCAAGAGAAAGTGGTGAAAAAACACAGCATTTCAGAAAATCAATAAATATTTCAATTTCATAATTAGATATATTGGCGGCTTTTTCAGCAGTAAAGCTGAAATTACTTTCAGATACCGACTCACAATTTATCAAAACGGCTCTTAAAAAATTCGAAGGAAGTTTTTTTTTCATAATTCCAAATAATGTCTTATTTCTACTTTTCAAAATCAAATCTCTAATTTCTTCTCTGCTCATATCAGGTATAAAATCAACCTCCAAAAAATACTCCTTTGTATTTCTGTTAATATATGACGAAATTTTTAAAGCAGCTGGACCTCCAATCCCCTTGTGAGTAAATACTATGTCACCAAAAATTGATTTTACACTCTTCTTTTTTCCATCTAGTTTCTTTGCAGAAATGCATATGTCTTGAAGAGAAACTCCAGGAATATCTTTAAAATAGCTCTCTTTAATCAATATTGGTGAAAGGGCTTGAACTGTTTTTTCAATCTCTATCCCTTTTTTTCTTAGAATTTCAAAAAATTTTCCATTAGACCCTAGCTGAGGGTAGCTTTTTCCTCCAGTTGCCAGAGCCACGTTTCTTGAAAAATATTTTTTGCTTCCTGATGAAATTTCATAAAGATAATTTTTTGAATCAGAAGCCTTGTCCTTCTTTACTAAATCAAAGCCCTTTACTTCCGTGTTTGTAAAAATATCAATGTCCAAATTCCTCAATCTAAAATACAGTGCTTTAGAAAAATCAGCAGCTTTTTTTCCTTCTAAATAAACCTTTGAAGTTTTTTTCTCAATCATATAGCTAAACCCTAATTTTTTAATAAATTCAATTAAGTCATGATTCGTAAAGCTATACAATGAAGAATACAAAAATTTATTGTTCCTGACAATATGCTCAAAAAAATCTGAAATATCAATGGAGCTTGTGAAATTACATCTGCCACCACCTGTTATAGATAGTTTTTTACCGATTGAGCCTTGAGACTCTAACAAACAAACCTTAAAGTCAGGATTTTTTTCTTTTGCCGTCAATGCTGTCATTATGCCTGCTGGTCCACCACCAACCACAATCAAATCATATATATTATCGTTCATAACTATTCCAACGCACTTTTCACATCAGGAGATGATTTTATATTAAGATCAGACAGATGCTTTGTATCGTTCATCTTTATGATTACAGGACCATAGCTTCTGCTTTCAACAATATTTATCGCAGTGTTATCCTGCTTGATTCTGTATATATTTCTCACGTGAGAGTCCAAAAAACTCAACAGCATAACTCTAACTGTCACAGAATGTGAAACTAAAAGAATATGCTTATCCGAGTATTTTTCATTCAACTCTTCAATCAATTTATCCTGTCTTTCTTTTACAATAAATAGATTTTCAGCACCCTTAATATCCAATCTATCTGGACTATTTCTCCAAATTCCAAACATTGCAGGAAATTTTTCTTGAATATTTTTTATTTTCATGCCTTCCCATTCGCCAAACCCCATTTCCCTAAGAGATTCTGTTGCGATAACCTCTTTATTGAGTTTTTTACCTATTATTTCAGCTGTCTGAACTGCTCTCCCCAAATCACTACAATATATCATATCTATAGGAAATTTACTAAGAGCAATAGCAGCATTTTCAGCCTGCACTATCCCCAGCTCTGTCAATGGTGAGTCTCCATGCCCTTGTGTCCTACCCATTGTATTCCATTCAGTTTCACCATGCCTCACCAAATAATACGTGTTGTTCATTTCTTTCTCCTTTCAAAACAATAAACCCAATACGAATCCATATTAGGTTTACTATTCAAGTATTCTTCTATTCAAATATCTCAAATTCTTTCCAAATATTTTCTAGCTCATTAAAATATGACTTGATATCGTCCTTTTCTCTCATAGCTACACCTATCACAAGTGCATTTGCTACACTGAAAGCCGGAACAAGAGAGTCAATAAAAGATATAATATTATTCTTAACAGTGACTACTACATCAGATACCTTCGAAATAGGGGCATTGTGACTATCTGTAATGGCTATTACCTTCGCACCTCTTCCCCTTGCAAAGTTTACAACCTGAAGTGTCTTTTTAGAGTACCTAGGAAAACTTATAGAAATAAACACATCTCCTTCTCCAATTTTTATCATCTGCTCTACCGGATCGCCCATATCCATCCTAATTATCTTTACATCATCCAAAATGTAGCTCAAATAATATCCAAGGTACTTGGCCACATAAATCGAGCTTCTAAGCCCCATAATATACACCTTTCTCGCAGAAAAAATTGCATTTACAGCTTGCTCATACGTATCCTCTGACAGATAATCCAACGTTTCCTTTATATTATCAATATCATCCTTTAATACTTTTTCTAGTATTAAACTATCCGTAGAATAATCCTTATTTGATATTTCAACCCTTTCAACGGTAGTGAGTTTAGTCTTAATCAATTCCTGAAGAGCATCCTGAAATTTCGGATAACCACTATATCCCAACGCATTTGCAAATCTAACGACCGTCGATTCACTCACACCCACAGTTTCACCAAGCTTTGATGCTGTCATAAAAGCGACCTTTGAGTAATTTTCAAGAGTATATTTCGCCAGTAATTTTTGTCCTTTACTCATCATTTTATAATTGTCTTTAATTATTTTTATTAGACCATTGCACTCCATGTCATGAGCCTGTTTGTCCATATTACTACACCTCTATTTGCTAAAATTTAGTATCTGTTTATCACTACATAATATTATACTAAATATATCAATTACATTCAATCAATACAAAAATATTATGGTTGACAAATTTTAACTTTATTTAATTTCTTTTCTCAATAATAAAAAGATGTGCTGGAAAATTTTTCTGATTGACAAAATCCATTTCAGCAACGTTGAAATGTTGTTGGTCCACAGATTTCAAAAATTTTTTTATATTATGATATTCCACACCATTGTCATGAGAAATATAGCTGGCTACACATATGCAGCCTCCAATGCTCAGCAAATCCATAGCCTTTGATATCGATTGTATTGTCGTTTCTGACTTGGTAATTATCATATGATCTGATTTTGGTAGATATCCGAGATTATATACTGCAAAATCAATTTCTTCTTTAATATGCTTGTCGATGTTTTCATGCCCATCAAAAAACAATTGATAGTTTTCAAAGCCTATTGATGACAATCTAGTTTTGGTAGCTTCAATTGCATTCTGTTGAATATCAAATCCATAAATAAATCCTTTATCCCCCAAATACGATGATAGATATTCTGTGTCATTCCCATTTCCAACAGTACAATCCAAAACTATACTATTTTCTTTTACTTTCAACCCAATAATTAACTTTATTACTGAATTGACATTATTAAAATCATTCATAATAGAACACAATCCTCCCAGCTAAAATTATTTGCAAAATTTTTTTAAATATTCAATTTCTGATGCTTTAAGGTGCCTATATTTTCCTATTTCCAAATCATCCAGCCTTATTTTCCCAAGCTGTACTCTCTTCAAATTCATAACTGGGTTTCCTATTTTGTCGAACATTTTTCTAATCTGTCTATTATGCCCTTCATGTATCCCCACCTTGCATACTGAATAATTTTTGTCAGAGTCATATTTTAACACCCTTATCTTTGCCCTAGAAGTGACATAGTTTTCTATTTCCAAACCATTCTTAAAATCATTAATCCCATTCTCCGAAAGCTTTCCTCTAACCGATGCAATATATATTTTCTCAAACTCGTGCTTTGGGTGGGTCAACGCATATGTCAAATCACCATCATTCGTTAACAATAGCAGACCACCTGTTTCATAATCAAGCCTTCCCACTGGATAAACACGTTCTTTTATATCTGAAACCAGATCCATAACGCTTTTCCTTCCAAATTGTTCTTTTGCTGTTGTAATATATCCAGCAGGCTTATTTAATAAAATATACACTTTTTGATTTTTTTTTATATCAACATTCTTTCCATCAACCTCTACAACATCATTATCAATATCTACTATAGTACCAAGATTTACAACAACCTTACCATTTATTTTCACTCTCCCCTGAGAAATCATTTCATCTGATTTCCTTCTCGATGCAACTCCAGAATTGGATAAAAACTTATTAATTCTCATATTACCTCCGTTTATCAAAGCTTTAATACTAAACATTAAACAAGACTATCCCGAAAAAACGAAATAGTCTTTTTCTCACTATTAATTTTCAGACGAAGATCCGCCTGTATAGGAGCCACCACCGGTATTACTAGAACTAGTCGTACCTCCTGTTGTACCATTCCCATTCAAGCTTCCAGAGCCGTATCCACCATTTCCAGCTCCCATATTAGTCGATGATCCACTATTTCCAGCGGCTCCATAGCCTCCGGTATTGCCTGTTGTAGTTTTACCACTACCCGATGAGCTAGAATTTCTACTACTGTTATATGTATTCTGTGTATATTTTCGCCCATAGATAGAGCTTGTAGCATACTTTGATTTGTTTTCTTCAGCAGTTTTTTTTGCGTTTTCTTTTCTCGTAATAGACGCATTCCTCTGACTCTTGAATGCCTTTTGAGCCAAGTCTAATTTTTCTTCTGCTTGACTTCTAATTTTTGCAGAGCCTTGATTATCATTTATTAAATCCTGTAGCTCTTTTATTTCTTGTTCATAATCTTTTCTATATTTCGCCCTATCGGCTTTCTGTAATTTCATAGCCTGATAGTACATCCCTCTAGCTTCAACATTTGTTTCGTCTTCCTGAAGCACCTTTGACAAATTATCCATGGCTTTATCATATTCAGCCTTTTCAATAAAAGTCCTTGCATCACTCATAAGCTGTCCTGATTCATTAAAACCACAGCCAACTAAAGAAATTGAGAATGTAACTATTAAACCTAAAATAAAACTCTTTTTCATATCCCATCAAACCTCCTGCAAGGTAATTAAACAAAATAAAATCGTTTATTAATTATAACACAAAAGCCTTATTTAGTAAAGGTTTGTATAAAAATGGGACTAAATTAAGGGTGTCAATTCGAAATTATAAAAAATCATTTCAAACTAACACCCTAAATTCATTCATATTAAACTCTAAGCTTCCTCTGAATACTTAAAGATATTTTTCTTTTAAATATTTATGCATTGCAGCTGCCGCAACTCTACCAGCACCCATTGCAGAAATAACTGTAGCAGCACCAGTAACAGTATCTCCACCGGCATATATACCTTCAAGAGATGTCAATCCATCCTCATCTGCAACTATACATCTTCTCTTATCTACATCAAGACCAGGAGTAGTTGAAGCAATAAGTGGATTTGGCTTCGTACCAAGTGACATGATAACCATATCAACGTCAATTCTGAATTCAGAGCCAGGAACTTCAACCGGTCTTCTTCTTCCAGAATCATCTGGTTCACCAAGCTCCATTTTTACACAAGTTAAACCACAAACATTTCCATTTTCATCAACATGAATTTCTTTTGGATTTGTTAGTAAGTCGAAGATAATTCCTTCTTCCTTTGCATGATGTACTTCTTCCACTCTCGCTGGCAATTCTTCCTCACTTCTTCTATATACAATATGAGTATCTGCACCAAGACGAAGTGCAGTTCTAGCAGCATCCATGGCAACATTGCCACCACCGACAACTGCCACGTGCTTACCAACTCTAATTGGAGTATCGTAGTCATCAATATAAGCCTTCATCAGATTTACTCTCGTTAAAAATTCATTTGCAGACAATACTCCATTGGCGTTTTCACCCGGAATCCCCATAAAAGATGGAAGACCTGCCCCAGAGCCTATGAATACAGCTTTAAAGCCTTCTTCTTCGATCATTTCATCGATTGTTATCGTTCTACCAACAATAACGTTATTTTCTATCTTAACACCTAATTTTCTAATTGAATCGATTTCATAATTAACAACTTTTTCTTTTGGTAATCTGAACTCAGGTATTCCATAAGTTAAAACACCGCCTGATTCGTGGAAAGCTTCAAAAACCGTAACATCATAGCCTAATTTTGCAAGGTCGCCGGCGCAAGCAAGACCTGCAGGACCAGAGCCAACTATTCCAACTTTAATACCATTCTTTTCAATATCACCAGTCAAATCTATGTTATTTTCTCTTGACCAGTCAGCTACAAATCTTTCTAACTTACCAATAGAAACTGGATCTCCCTTAATACCAACAACACATACACCCTCACACTGTGTTTCCTGAGGACATACACGACCACATACTGCCGGTAGAGAGCTGCTCTTAGCTATTACTTTTGCAGCTTTTTCAAATTCACCAGCCTTTACTTCTTGGATAAATTCTGGAATACTTATGCTAACAGGACATCCCTGAACACATTTTGGATTTTTACAATTTAGACATCTTTTAGCTTCTTCCATCGCTTCTTCAGCATTATAACCATAGCAAACCTCTTCAAAGTTTGTAGCTCTTACCTTTGCTTCTTGTTCTCTTACAGGAACCTTTACTGGATTAATAGCCATTAGTGAGATCCTCCTATCTTACAGTTTGGATTTGAATGTGTGTCTCCATCACTCTTTCTCAATGATTTTCTTCCCTCTTCAGTTTTGAACATAGTCTGTCTCTTCATCGCTTCATCAAAATCAACTAACCAACCATCGAATTCTGGACCATCAACACAAGCAAATTTAATATCATCTCCGACACTAACTCTACAAGCACCACACATACCTGTACCATCAACCATAATTGTATTTAAGCTGACAATCGTAGGTATATTCAATTTCTTAGTTGCCAAGCAAGCAAATTTCATCATTATCATAGGACCTATTACTATCGCTTCATCATATTGTTTACCTTGATTATTTACAAGATCATCAAGAAGCATTGTTACATTACCATGGAATCCATAAGAACCATCATCTGTACACATATATACATTTTTTGCAACAGCTCTCATTTTTTCTTCAAATATTACTATATCCTTTGATCTCGCACCTATGATAACATCAACATCAATACCGTTTTCATGCATCCACTTAACCTGCGGATATACTGGAGCAGCACCAACACCACCAGCTATAAATATTATGCTTTTCTTTTTGATTGCTTCGATATCTTCATCAACAAAATCGCTCGGTCTACCTAGAGGACCAACGAAATCCTTGATGCTATCGCCAATTTCAAGCCTTGATAGTTTCTTACTAGAATCACCAACAATTTGGAATACGATAGTTACTGTTCCTTTTTCCACATCGTAATCAGCAATTGTCAAAGGAATTCTTTCACCTTTTTGGTCTATTATCACGATGATAAATTGACCTGGCTTAGCTGACTTAGCCACTCTTGGAGCTTCAATATCCATTAAGTAAACAACCTCATTAAGCTGTTTCTTATCTACTATTTTATAGCTCATTACAACCATCCCCCTTAAATAATTCATTAGTTAAATTAGTTAGTATCCAAAAATAATGTCAATTTACCCATCAGTATAACGCTAATTTTCATAACAACACAAAAATCCGCATATTCACGATGACGGTTTAGAGACATTTAAATAAATAAGTAAAATAAGTTAACATAATTATACAACAAAATTTAGTTTTTTTATAGTTTTTTATAACAAATTAATTATTATTTTTTTTGAAATTAAATTTTCTATTTTGGATACTATTGCAAAAAATGCTAATTAAAATTCATTCCTATCATTTAGACTTTATTGTAATTTGAGATACATTTTATAAAAAGTATGATATAATTATATTCATAAATATATTCGTTACAATAATTTAGGTATAATTTTTTTGAATATAAGTTATGGAGGTGCTTTTATGAAAAAACTTATAAGTGTTGACGAGCTTTTCGAATTATTAAATTCAGAAAAAAAATATGTAATTTTAGATTGTAGATTCGATCTTATGAATAAAACTTATGGTATTGATTCCTACAAAAAATCACATATTAAAGGTGCTTTTTTAGTTGACATAGAAAATGATCTTGCGGAAAAGCCAAGTATTCATGGCGGTCGACATCCATTCACTAAAGTAGAAAGATTTGTGGAAATTATCAAATCATTTGGAATAGATAATGACACTACTGTAATCACCTACGATGATGGCGATTTACAAGGAGCCGGAAGATTAGTATATCAGCTTAATAGTATAGGTTTTGACAACGCAAGAGCATTAGATGGTGGTATCACTGCTTATATTCATAATGGTGGTGAAATTGAATCTAAGGAAAATATTCCAACAAAATCCAAGCAGGATTTAGATTTGAATTTAAAAAATGATATGATTGTAAATATGAATTACGTCAAATCAAAACTGTATGACGAAAATACTATATTGATTGACTCAAGATCAAATCCAAGATATCTTGGTCTTGAAGAACCAGTCGACAAGGTTGCAGGTCACATTCCAAGTGCAAAAAATTTCTTTTTTATGGATATTCTAAATATAGATGATATGAGAAACAGCTCTTTTAAATCAGATGAATTTCTAAAAGAACATTTCTCTTCACTTTTTAATGACAAGGAAAAGATTGTATATTGTGGCTCAGGTATATCGTTGATGGTGAATGCTCTAGCACTGGATAAACTTGGAATAGACTATAAGATTTACCCTGGTAGCTTTTCAGATTGGATAAGCTATGATGAAAACGAGGTAATGACAGGCGAGGAATAATCTGCTGTATTTTGCCTCTGGATACTAGATATAGAGGCACCACATTTTTTATGAAAAAATTTATGCTATATTTTATGCATAATTTGAATTTTTAATCAAATCTATTTCGAAACAACCATTATTTTAAAAAAATAGTGGTTGTTTTTATATATAATATTGATTTTGCCTTGCATTTAGGGTAAAATATAATATGTGAAAATGAAAATAAAATCATTGTATTTTATGGGGGGATTATATTTCAAAATTCAAATCATTTAGCAAATCATTTTATCAGGTCATCTGCACTTGTTATCAATATGTTGATTTGATACTTTTAGCCACTGCTGTTATGCCTTATTGGTTGGATATGCATTGGCTTTATAATGAAATGAATGATACATTTGTATTGTCATCAATCATAATTTTCACTTTGATAATGCAATTAATATAAATCGGGAGGAAACAAGATGTCTTTAAAAGTTAAACTGCAAGAAGGCTGGGAAAAATTTAAAACAAACAGAAAAATTCAAATTTATGTTGGTGCTGCAGCCGTCTTGATTATTGTAGCTGTTGGTGTTGGAATAATTTACAACAGTCATAACAAGGAAAAAGTTCCAGTTGTTCAAACCTATGTAATACCTGAAAACGAAAAAATATTTATTAATGGTCTAGTTGTTCCAAAGCAAAGCAAGGAAATCATGGGACCAGCAAATGGTACCACACCTGACATAAGAGTCAGCAATGGACAAAGCGTAAAGACTGGAGATGTATTATATATAGTAAAGGATGAGGCTGCTATCCAAGAAATTGCGTCTATAAAGACCCAAATCAGCAATCTAATTAGAGAAAAATCAACTCTTCAAACTGGAGATGTTGGAATTGTATCTATAAATAATCAAATATCAACTTTAAATACAAATCTTTCTGCTGCAAATGCAAAGGCTTATACAAAGGTAAAAGCTCCTTTTGATGGAAAAGTATATCTTCACACATCAGCAGGATCATCAACTGAAGCTTCTGCAACGAGCGGCTCTTTGATGACGGTTCAAACAACTGACTATGTAATGAATGGTCAAATAAGTGAGCAAGACCTTTCAAAGATTAGCAAAGATATGACTGCTGACGTAACTGTTCTTTCCACTGGTGATACTTTAAAAGGAAGAATTAGCTATATTTCCGATAGACCTGCAAGTGCTACTCAGCCTTCAGGCTCTACACAGGATACTGGTTCTCTATCATTTTATAATGTTGTTCTAGCATTCGACACTCAAGAAGGTGTAGTAGATGGATACCATACTCAGGCCACTATAGAGGTAAACTCTGACAAACATAAAATACCGAGCTCTGCAATCCTGAATTCTGGAGAAGAAGTTTATGTATTAGCTAACATTGAAGGTATATTAAAAAAAGTAAATATTGAAGTTATTTCGGAGGGTAATAACTATTCCGTTGTAACTGGAGATTTAAATCAAAATGATGTAATAATAAAGAACCCTACTCTACAAATGAAGGAAGGCGATCCTGCACCTGTTAATTCAGCGGCTGGTGAAGATAAAGAGGACGCCAAAGCAGATGACAAAGCTGAAGAAATGTAGTTAGAGGGTGACAGTATGCAAATCATTTTAGATAATGTACAGAAGTACTATAAAGTAGGGAAGGATAAGCTTCATGTACTAAAAAACTTAAACCTTGAAATCGAAGCTGGTGAATTTCTGATGATTATGGGTAAATCTGGTAGCGGTAAGACTACCCTACTAAACATATTGGGTTTTTTGGATACCTTAGACGAGGGTAAATACTATTTTGATGGTAATGACGTTAGTGGTTTGAAGGAGAATATGAGATCACAATACAGGGCTAACTATGTTGGGTATGTTTTTCAACAATTTAACCTAATTGAGACCTTGACTGTTTTCCAAAATATCGAAATTCCGCTGATTTATGCCGGAATGAAGGATAAGAACCAAAGAAAACTGCTTGTTGAAAAAAGACTTGAGGATGTTGGTTTATCCGATAAAGCAAATAGTTTTCCAAATCATCTGTCCGGAGGTCAACAGCAAAGAATTGCAATAGCTAGAGCCTTGGTAAACAATCCAAAACTGATTTTTGCTGATGAACCTACAGGTGCGTTGGATAGTGAAACTGGTCTAGACATAATGGGTCTATTATCTGACCTTAATAAATCTGGTACTACTATTATCATGGTTACACATGACCTTGATATGACAAAATATGCATCCAGAGTTGTCACACTCAAAGATGGATGCTTTGTTAAGGGGGATAAAATATGATTACATTAATAAAAAATTCCCTAGCCAATTTGAAGGGTCACAAATTGAGATTGGCAATTGCATTCATTTGGATAATTATAGGTATAACATCTGTTGTATTTGTAAGCTCTATGGGTAATGCAATGAGTGCTGTTTTTAAGCAATCCTTTAAAGCTGTAGCTCCTAGAGCGGCAATAATATATTTTGAACCATCTGATGATGCATATAAAACAAATCAGATCTTGTTTGATCCATTCAATACTTCTGATATCCAAATATTAAAGACCTTGGATGGAGTTGAAAAAATAGAGACTTCAGATAAATATGTTTCTCGAACTCCTACTTTCAGCACATCAAATGATGTTTATTCTGACATATCATATTTTGATAAAACTGGAGCAGGTTCATTTATCTCCTCTACTGAGGCCAAATACAAGGTCACAAAAGGGAGAGCTTTGACTCCTGCTGATGATGGAAAAAGAGTTATTGTACTTGAAAGCAATGTGGTTAAAGATATGTTTGAGGATGAAAATCCTATTGGAAAAGGTGTTACCATTAAAGGCTTGACATATGAAGTCGTTGGCATACTTGACGGTGATGTCGTGTACGATCCTGTTGAAAAGGGATTCAAAAAAAGAACTCAATTCGATACATCTTCATCCTCATCTGTAGTGCCTGAGCGTTCGTTCAATATAATAGCCGGAAAAATTGCCAACAACTCTTCTATCAACCAGGTTATCGTAACTGTTGCGGAAGGGTTTGAAATAAACGATGTTTCAGATTCCGTAGTTTCAGAATTAATATCTCTTCATCCTAATATAATGGGAGAATATAAAGTTCAAGATAGATCTAGTATTCAAAAATCTACTGAAGAGATGACAAAAGGAATCGATAAAACAGTTAAACTAATTACGATTATTGCTATGGTCGTAGGTGGTGTTGGTATAATGAATATTATGTATGTCTCTGTTATGGAAAGAAGTAAGGAAATAGGTATTAGAAGAGCTCTTGGAGCAAAGCCTAGATCTATTCTATTCCAGTTCTTAATAGAATCAGTATTCATTACTACTTGTGGTGGTGCTCTCGGAGTTATTGTAGGCTATGCCGTTACAATTTATTCTAAGAACGTTCTTCCGTTTAAACCAATTCCTAGCATCAACACCTTCCTATACGCTTTTATAGCAATCGTGTTAACTGGAATAATATTCGGTTTGGTGCCAGCACTAAAGGCATCAAAGGTCGATCCGGTTAAGATAATTTACAAATAAAGCTTTTATGTTAATTAAAGAGATTAATTCTACTTTAGAATTAATCTCTTTTTATAAGACAATATAAATTTCGATAGTATAATATTAAATTCAATCGAATTTTATCATATGGATTTATTTTTTTGAGGAGGAAAGCATGGCGAAAAATATTTTGCTAATAAAAAACGGAAGAATTATAAACCCTGCTACAGAACTCGATTCTGTATCTGACCTTCTAATTGTCGATGGTAAAGTGAGTGAAATAGCAAAAAACATCGACATCATGAAAGTAAAGGATGTAATAAAAAATGATGGAGCAAATTTTAAAGAATTAGATGCCTCAGACTGTATTGTTTCACCCGGTTTAATAGATACTCATGTTCACTTTAGAGATCCTGGATTCACTCATAAGGAAGATATAATTAGTGGTGCAAACGCTGCTGCTGCTGGTGGCTTTACAACAGTTGTCATGATGGCGAACACAAATCCCAAGGTAGACTCTGTAGAAGCCTTAAACTATGTCTACAACAAGGCAAAAAATGCAAAAATCAATGTATTACAGGAATCAGCACTCACACATGATTTCAAAGATAAGTTAGTTGACATGGATAGTTTACACAAAAATGGTGCTATAGGCTTTACTAACGATGGTGTTCCGATAATGAGTACAAAAATATTGAAGGAAGCTATGTTGAAGGCAAAAGAATTAGATACGATAATAGCCCTTCACGAGGAAGATAACAGCCTTATCTCTACTCATGGCATTAACGATGGCGTGATTTCTAAAGAATTAAAAATAAGTGGTGCCCCACGTGAATCTGAGGATGTAATGGTTGCTAGAGACTGTATTCTCGCATTAAACACTGGAGCAAGAATAGTAATACAGCATATTAGCTCTGGTAATTCAGTTGATTTTATAAGATATATAAAATCAATGGGTGCAAATGTAATCGCAGAGGTAACACCTCATCACTTTACACTGACAGAGGAAGCTATAATCGAACATGGAGCTCTGGCAAAAATGAATCCTCCTTTAAGAACTGCCTATGACAAGAAAAAAATAATAGAGGGATTGAAGGATGGCACTATTGAAATAATTGCAACTGATCATGCACCACATTCGTACAATGAGAAAAATGTTGAATTTTCAAAAGCCCCTAGTGGTATAATTGGACTCGAAACTGCACTTGCACTTGCTATTACGGAGTTAGAGAAAAAAGGACATCTTTCTTTAAGTCAAATATTAGCTAAATTTACTGTTAATCCATCAAAAATATATAAGCTTGGCAAAGGAGATATCAGTATTGGTAAAACTGCTGATATTTGTATTTTCAATAAAGATGAGCTGTTTACAGTTGAAAAATTTCATTCAAAATCATCAAACTCACCTTTCATTGGAAGGCAATTGTTTGGAAAAATAAAATACACAATTTGTAATGGAAAAATAGTATTTGCCGAATAATACGAGCATCAAAAAATAAAAATATGCTCCATCATCCTATACTAATCTATATTAAAAAGAATATGGAGCATATTTTTTTATATTTTAACTATTAAATTTTCTAGTTTTTTATTATTTTTATCAATTATTTTCTTGTATTCTGGATAATCAAGCTCTATATTATTCTTTAATTCATTATTTTTTGACATTAATTTTGCAATTTTCTTTTTAAGATCTCTTATATTCAATTCTGTATTAAACTCCAAAAATTCTCCTAGAAACATAGCATAAATCGTTGCTTGATTTGACAATTCTTTGCTTAGACATTCCAAACTGTCAATAACATCCTTTCCTCTCGCTTCATAGTTAGCCTGAATAGACATAGCTAACGAAATAATTGCCAACTCACTATATGCATCAAAAATATTTCTAATAATCTTTATTGTCGTAGAATCTGCAGTATCCAACATCTCAAAATAACCTGATGACAAATCCTTATTATCATCTAACTCAAAAAAGACATTTGAATCAAAAGCACACACTGGACAAATTGATGGAGGTTGATCTCCAATATGAAGATAACCACATTCTCTACACTTAAATTTCCTCATAATTGCACCTCTGCGATAAAATAATAACTTATTGATATAATAAAAGTATCAATTCTATTTACTACCTACCTTATTATACCATATTTTTACTAATTAGTTTATAAAAAAAACCATCTCTCTATATTTTCTTTCATATTTTTTTTATTATTAATATTAATAATATACCCTTTAACAATAAGATAATATATAGTAAAATATAATTAAGGAGGTTGAATATGACTAAAAAAAATAGAAAAAAAGATTCAAGTGCAAACATTAATTTTTCAAAAAATTCTAGAGGTAGGAAAAGAAGAAAAAGATTAAATATGAAAAAAGTTCTTTTGTTACTTCTAATTGTCGTTACAATCGGAGGATGTGTAAAAATTGCACTTGCTTATAGACATAAGCAAGAAATAACAAGAATTGAAATGGAAAACAAAGAAAAACTTAAAAAGCTTCTCGAAAACAACCAGGATAATCAAAAAGTTGTCGGTCAGAAAAAACAATTTAAAGAAAAAGTAGGTGTTGATGCCCAAAAAGTTTGGAATGCTTTGAATGCGTATGACTATGAGAACGGTGGAAAAAAAGAAGTTTTCTTGACATTCGATGATGGTCCATCAACAACAAATACGCCAAAGGTCTTAGAGATATTAAAAAACAACGGTGTAAAGGGAACTTTTTTCGTTATTGGTAGGTCATTGAGAATGGATGGTGCGCCAGAAATATTAAAGCAAATTTATGAAGAGGGTCATGCAATAGGTAACCATTCATATACTCACGACTATTCATATCTATATCCTTCAAGAGTGTTAAATATGAACAATTTTTTGGAAGACTTTAACAAAAACAGTAAATTAATCAATAAATCATTGGGTATGGATAACTTCTCCACAAGAGTTATTAGATGTCCAGGCGGGCAGTTATCTTGGAAAGAAACAACTCCATTAAATGAATACATGATTAAAAACAATATGGCGTCAATTGACTGGAATGCCTTAAATGGTGATGCAGAAGGTGCTAAAAAGAATGCAGATCAGCTTTATGATTTTGCTGTAAAATCAAGTGCAGGAAATAATTTGATAGTTTTGTTAATGCATGATACATACGGAAAAGAAGAAACTGTTAAATACTTAGATAAGATGATTAAATATTATAAAAGCAACGGATACGAATTTAAGACATTAGTATAAATTCATTTGCATTTATATATAATGCTTATGTAAGTATATCAGCTTTATAATCTTTTGTGAATATGCATAAAATGGGTTACGACATCGTAACCCATTTTTTATAATTCAAACTATATTTGTTTTCCTAATTTTCATGATTATATTCGTGTTCTAAATACTCTCTTTCAAGCTCTTTGTACTCTTCAATCAAGCTTTCATAATTTGGCAATGCTTCTTCATCTTCCAATTCAGTGCCATTCCAATCGGCATACATCATCTGATCGCCATTCGTCAAAATTATTCTTCCTACCTGTGTTGTATCATCAATCAATTCTAAAAAGTCCATCTGTGCTTCTACTACGCTTTCAGTCAATTCTATATCGTCATCAATACACTGCACTACCATCAATGGAAGCAAAAATCCATTATCGTCCTCTGTTACTACTGTAATATCAATAGTACCCTCTATACCTTCCTCATACTCTGATAGCGGTGTATCAACCTCAATCATATTTTCTGGCACACCCAATTCATCGATTAGATACTCTATTACTCTGTCCTTCACTAATTCTTTAGACATAATTATCTCCTTTCAAGTCTATTCTTTTAGTTTATTATAACATTCAAATGCATTAAAAGTCTATAATAAAGTTAAAGGAAAAATTAAGTCTAATGGTTTATTCTCTTTAGTAATTCGGGGTTAAATCTTTTAGATTTTTATGGAGGTAAAAAATGAAAAGAATTTTAAAAAGAATGTCGATGATTATAATGTCCATGATCATCTTGATGTCAGTGTCTCCCCTATCAAAAGCAGATGCGACATCTGAGGTCATCACTTTGGGAATAAACTTAAATAACACTCAAAAAAAAGAGATATTAAACTATTTTGGTGTAGATGAAAATAATCCGAATATTATCTATGTAAATAATAAGCAAGAGAGAAAATATTTGTCAGGCATAGCTCCAGAGGAACAAATAGGTAGAGTTACAATGTCATCTTCCTACGTTGTACCAACTAATGATGGTGGTATTAATGTAAAGACTTCAAATATAACTTGGGTTACAAGCTCAATGATAGCGTCTACATTGTCTACGGCCGGAGTGGAAAATGCAAACGTCGTAGCAGCAGCTCCGTTCCCTGTAAGTGGTACTGGTGCTCTAACAGGAATAATTATGGCATTTGAAAAGTCTTCTGGTGAAGTTCTGACTGAGAAAAAGAAAAAATTAGCAAATGAAGAGCTAATAACTACTGGAAACCTGGCAGAAAAAATCGGAAAAGACAAAGCTGCCGGAATAGTAAATGACGCAAAAAAGGAAGTAATAAAGGACAAAATAAAAGACGAAAAGCAAATTGAAAATGCAGTAAAAGAGGTAGCAAATAACTACAATGTAAATTTAACGACTGGCGATATAAATATTATTGTAAATCTGTTAAAAGATATTTCTAGTCAAAGCTACAATTACAATGACGTTAAAGATACATTGAATAATATTTCAGCAAATGTTATAAGCAAATTAAAGGAGTCTGGAGAAAATATTGATTTAAAAGGTTTCCAAAATACAATAAAATCTTTCTTGGATAATAATAAAGATGCTGCTAACTTTTTTAATAGGTTTGATGACTCAAAGTTGTCATCTGATGCTGTTATCAGCACTACTGCCGAAGGATTGAACACAGCTGCAAGCATTGCTGGCGATATTGGAAATCAAGTAAAGGAAAGTGGTTTTTTTGAAAAAATAGTCAATTTTATAAAATCACTTCTTCCTAGTAATTAACCCGAATAATATTAATAGTGAATTTGTAATTTATAACTAAAATACAAAAAACATTACAAAGCTTTAAAAAACGGCATACTCTATGATGCTCCAAATTAGATAATTCTTCTAACTATCTGATTCAGCATATAGTGAGTAAGCCGTTTTTTAAGATATATTTTAAGCTTTCAAATCAATGCTTAATTAAAATGATGGTATTACTGCTCCATTATATTTTTCTTCAATAAATTTCTTAACTTCTGGAGATGCAACAGCCTTGCTTAATGCTTTTATTTTTTCAGAATCCTTATTTTCCGGTTTAACAGCGATTATATTTGCATATGGAGAGTCTATCGATTCCAATGCTATAGAATCTTTAGCAGGGTTCAACTTCGCCTGCAATGCATAGTTTGAATTGATTACATCAAGATCAACATCTTTTAAAGCTGATGGCAGCTGTTCAGCAGCCAATTCTTTAATTTCAAGCTTCTTTGGATTCTCAACAATATCATTCTTATTCAACAGCTCTTTTCCAGTAGCAAGCTTTATTAGCCCCTCTTTTTCAAGTATTTTTAGTGCTCTTGATTCATTTGTAGGATCATTTGGTACAGCCACTATTCCACCATCTTTAACTTCTGATACTTTTTTTACCTTATCAGAATATACACCCATCGGCTCTATATGAACCTTAACTGTATACGTTAATTTCGTATTATTTTGAGCGTTAAACTCTTCCAGGTATGGTAAATGTTGGAAATAATTTGCATCTAATGTACCTTCATTCAATGCCTTGTTCGGCAATACATAGTCGTTAAACACCTTCACATTTACAGTATATCCCTCTTTTTCTAAAAGCGGTTTAACAGCTTCATTTAAAATCTCTGCATGAGGGCTAGGTGTAGCACCTATATTTATTACCTTTTCATCTGAAGATGATTTAGATTCACTTGAGTTATCTCCTGATTTTGCTCCACAAGCTACAAGACCTAATGATAATACGGCAACAGCCGCCAATGATAATATTTTTTTTGCTTTCATAAAATTCCTCCTAAAATAATTTTTTATATCAACAAACTTATTTTTAAAAAGTTTGCTTTTACCTTATTTTTATAATTTGTTATTTTTTAATTTATTTGCTCTGTTAATCTACTAGATAATATTAGCTTATTTTATTTTTTTGTACACAATATCTCCCAAGCCTTGAATAATCTGTACGATGATAACCAATGCGATAACAGTAAAAGTCATTACATTGTAATCAAAAGAGCTATATCCATAAGTCAGAGCAACATTACCCAATCCTCCAGCACCTACGACACCAGCCATCGCCGTATAGCTCAAAATTGATATAACTGAAAGAGTAATACCAGACACAATAGACGGCATAGCTTCTTTTACCATCACTTTAAAAATTATTTGAGTATTAGTAGCACCAAAAGATTTTGCTGCCTCAATTAGTCCTTTGTCGACTTCATCTAACGCACTTTCCATAAGTCTTGCTATGAAAGGTGCAGACCCTATTGTTATCGGAACAATAGCAGCTGTTTCCCCAATACTTGTTCCAACAATTAATCTTGTAAGTGGTATCATCGCAAAAATCAATATCATAAACGGAAAACTTCTTATTACATTTACCACAAATCCCAACACACAGTTTACTGCTTTATTCGGTTTTAATCCACCATCTTTTGTAATAACTAATATAATTGCCATAACAAACCCCATAATTGATGCTAATACAGTAGGTACTATTATCATATACAAGGTTTGTAAAATTGCTGGTGGAAATAAATTTGTAATATACTCATTAAAGCTCATCGTCTACCTCCTGCCATCTCATTCCAACATTTGTTAAGTATTGTTCAACCTTATCAAGTGACCCCTCTGGAATATTAATAATAAGTGATCCCAATATATCTTCTCTAAATTTTTCTAATTTGCCAAATACAATAGATACATCTATATCTAGCTCTCTTGCCATACCTGTGATTATCGATTTATTAGACAAATCATTTGTAAATAATAATTTCAAATTTGTTCCACTCGGAAGAACTATATTTTCTTCACCAAGCAATTTTCTCAGAGGTTTATTGTTATTTAAGAAAATATCTTCAGTATTTCCAATTTCAAGTATCTTTCCAGCATCCATAATTGCAGTTCTCGTACAAATCTGTTTTATAACCTCCATTTGGTGAGTTACCATCACTATTGTTATTCCAAGCTTTTCATTTATTTCCTGTAAAAGAGAAAGAATTGAATTAGTTGTTTTAGGATCAAGAGCTGACGTAGCCTCATCACAAAGCAATACAGAGGGACTCATTGTAAGTGCTCTCGCAATTGCTACCCTTTGTTTTTGACCTCCAGATAAATTTCTAGGCTTGTCATCTTTCTTATCTAATATGCCTACTAAATCAAGCAATTCCTCAACTCTTCTCTTTATCTCATCCCTAGGAAATCCAAAGCACTCCATTGGCAAAGCCACATTTTCAAATACTGTTTTTCTTTCCAGTAGTGAGAAATGTTGAAAAATCATTCCGAGATTTTTTCTTAGCTCCCTCAATTCTTTTTCATTGAGATTACCTACATTGTTACCATCTACTACTATATTTCCACTATCAAATGTTTCCAATCTATTTATACATCTCAAAAGCGTTGATTTACCCGCCCCACTATGTCCAATAATGCCGAAGATTTCTCCTTGTTCAATATCTACACTTACATCGGTCAGCACTTGATTTTCACCAAAATATTTATTCACATTTTTTATCTCAATCATTATTTAACTCCCTTTCTAAATTTTATAATTAATATATACCAAAAATTCTAAATTTTAATAAAAATTATCAAAAATTTATAAATATAATTTTAATCTGTATATTACAAATTTTATTATGTTTTTTTAAAAAATATAATAAAAAAGCCCGGAGTAAAATTCACACCAGACACGAAATTCTACTCATCTATCAACATAAAGTCGCTGGAATTAGCACCTTGATAAATATCAGGTTGCCGGGTTTCATAGGGCCAGTCCCTCCACCACTCTTGATAAGAGATGTATTTAATTTTTTACTATGCTATTTATGATATTACTAATGAGACAATTTGTCAATATATAATTTAAATATTTTTGTGTATTATTTAAATATTTTTCATAATCAGAATATAAATATTAAACAATAATGTTGCAACTATTAGTATTAGAGCACCATAATCAATTATATAATTAATTTTATTTTTGTTTTCCTTTATTCTATTATTTTTTATTGAGCTATATATTCCAAACAGCATTATCAGTAATCCTAAAATTGCTGTAAGTCTTGAAAATAGATTATTAGAAACATATTTTGAATACATTAGTAAAATAAATCCAACACCCAGCATAAAAGTTGTGTTTTTTGTTAGATCTAAAGCTTTTGATTCTTTTTCTATTTTATTATTTGTAGTCATAACTTTATAGTAAGGTTTTTGTTTTTTCTTATTTTTAGACATTATCTATTCCTCCAAAATCACAATCATAACAGCAGAAAAACTGTAAACAAAGGTATATAAGTATATAACATAAAATATTTTTTATCTAAATCACCACTGTTTTATACATCGATATTTTTATTTTTCAAAGAGCTTTCGCCCTTTAATTATATCATAATTTCACACAATAATAAACAGACACATTCACGAATCTATACATGAAAAATATTTTATTCTTTTAGTAATAATTGTATGTTATAATAAAAATATTAATATTCTATCTGAAAGGAGAAAATATGTCTAGACGTCAAAGAAAATTAAAAGAAAGAAAGAATAAAGTAAATCTAAGATTAACATTAGGGATTATTTTTCTTATTATTGCTCTATGTCTCTTCTTATCAAAGCCATTAAAAAGTCATTTATTAAATGAAAATATCAGTGAATACGAGAGTAATAAAAGCAAAATATTGATTAATGCATCAAAAAATGCTAAAAACAAGGAAAAAAATATTTCCAAAGCAGATTATAATTTTGACAATGTTGAAAGATTGAGTCTTCAAACGGTTGTAAATGCAAAAAATAAGGTTAATTTTAACAATGCTAGTGGTGCAATAGCAATACCAGCTATTAATTTAAGCCTTCCTATTTTCGATGCACTGAACAATTACAATCTTGCTTATGGTGCTGGTACTATGAAGGAAAATCAAGTAATGGGTAGCGGAAATTATGCACTGGCAGGACATAATTATCCAGACTCTCCAAAAATTTTATTCTCACCATTGGCAAAAATTAATCAAGGAAATATAATTTATTTGACTGATTTTAGCTTTATTTATATTTATGATACATTATCTATAACGACAATCAAACCAACACAGGTTGATGTAATAAACGATTCTGAGGGAATAACAGAGCTTACTCTTATCACTTGTAATGACGATGGTAGCCTAAGGTATATGGTTAAAGCAACGTATAGTGGAAAAATACCAGCTTCTGATGCAAATCAGGACATGAAAAATGCTTTTGGTTATGACTTTAATTAAACCTTTTTAATACATACAATCAGCATTCTACAAATTGATAATTATTGGCAAACAAGAAAACTAGCACATTTATTTTTAATAGATGTGCTAGCTTATTATCGTACTATTTTGTAAAAAAATCTTCAATTTTTTGACCAAAAGTTTTTCTGTTTCCAGTAACAGCCTCTCCAGCTTCTTTTGCAAATTCTTTCAATAGGCTTACCTGCTTATCTGTCAATTTTTTTGGCACTTCCACATTTACCTTGACATATTGATCACCTCTGCCCTGAGAATTAAGCTTTTGAACTCCCTTGCCTTTCAATCTAAATACAGTTCCTGTTTGAGTTCCTTCAGGAATTGAGTATTTAACGTCACCATCTACGGTTGGAACTTGTATATCATCACCCAATGCTGCTTGAACAAACGATATTGGCATATTCATATAAATATCAAAGCCATCTCTCTGGAACATCTTATGATCTCTGACATTTATTATTAAAATTAAATCTCCTCTCGGTCCACCAAGCTCTCCATATTCACCTTGACCTGCAAGTCTGATAGCCTGTCCATCATCAATGCCTGCTGGAATGTCTACCTCTACTGTTTTTGTTTTTCTAACATAGCCTTTTCCATGACAATTCGTACATGGACTTTCTATTTCCTCTCCTGTACCATGACAAGTTGGACATTCTCTTTGTGTTGCTATGTTTCCAAATGGGGTATTCTTTACATCTCTTACCACACCAGATCCATTACATGTTTGGCAGGTTTTTTTAGATGTACCCGGCTTCGCTCCTGTACCATGACACACATCACACTCTTCATTTCTCGTAACCTTTATCGATACTTTTTTACCGAAAACAGCATCCAAGAAATCCAACGTTATAGATTGTCTGATATCATCGCCTCTCCTAGGACCACGTCTTGAAGAACCACTGAAGCCTCCAAATCCACCAAAGCCTCTTCCGCCACCGAATACATCTCCAAACATATCGAAAATATCTTCAAAGCCGCCAGCACCGCTAAATCCTCCAGCACCTCCGAAACCACCTTGTCCATTAAAAGCATCTGCACCATACTGATCATACATTCTCCTTTTTTCAGGATCAGATAGTATTTCATATGCCTCATTTACTTCTTTAAATCTTTCCTCAGCTTCTTTGTCATCGGGGTTTTTGTCAGGATGGTATTTCATAGCCATTTTTCTATATGCTTTTTTTATTTCCTTTTCATCAGCGGATTTCGATACCCCTAGTATTTCATAAAAATCTTTATTTGACGCCATGATAGCACCTACTTTCCTAAATTATTTTGACATTATTTTTTACAGAAACAATAGCTTGTAGAAAAACTACAAGCCATTGATATCTAAAACAATTTATTATTTATCATCAACTTCTGTAAAATCAGCATCTACTACATTATCATCTTTTGGATCTGATTGACCTTCAGATTCTGCTGCCTGTCCCTGCTGAGCTTGAGCATTGGCATATATTTCCTGTGATATTTTTTGGAACTTATTCATTAGTTCATCAATTGCACCCCTTATTTCATCTACAGTGGCATCCTGCTTATCTTTAACCTCTCTAACCTTTGCAATCGCAGCTTCTATCTCGCTCTTATCTTCTGCCTTTATATTTTCACCATGCTCGTTAAGAGTTTGCTCAGTCTGATATGCAACTGATTCAGCATGGTTAACAGCTTCAATTTTTTCTTTTTTCTGCTTATCTGCCTCTGCATTTGCTTCAGCTTCTTTTATCTTCTTTTCAATTTCTTCTTCAGACATATTTGTGTTTGAAGTTATTGTTATTTTCTGTTCCTTACCAGTTCCAAGATCCTTTGCTGTAACGTTAACAATACCATTTGCATCTATATCGAAAGTTACTTCTATCTGAGGAACTCCTCTTCTTGCCGGTGGAATATTTGTAAGCTGGAATCTACCAAGAGTTGTATTGTCATATGACATTGCTCTTTCACCCTGAAGAACATGAATATCAACTACTGTTTGATTATCAGCTGCAGTAGAGAATACCTGAGATTTCTTAGTAGGTATAGTAGTATTTCTTTCTATAATCTTTGTAAATACATTACCTAATGTTTCTATTCCTAGAGAAAGTGGAGTTACATCTAGCAACAATATATCATTTACTTCACCTGTCAACACACCAGCCTGTACAGATGCTCCAGCTGCAACACATTCATCTGGATTTATTCCCTTGTGAGGCTCTTTTCCTATAAAATTCTTAACGGCTTCTTGAACTGCTGGTATTCTTGTAGATCCACCAACCAATAAAACATCATCTATTTCAGAAACCGAAATTCCAGCATCCTTTATAGCCTGCTTTGTAGGCTCCATACTCTTAGCAACAAGAGATGCTGTTAATTCGTTGAATTTTGCTCTCGTAAGGTCGATGTTTAAGTGCTTTGGACCTTCTGCTGTTGCTGTAATAAATGGTAAATTGATGTTTGTAGTCATTGTTGAAGATAGCTCTTTTTTTGCCTTTTCAGCTGCTTCTTTTAATCTCTGTAAAGACATTTTGTCGCTTCTTAGGTCAACACCATCTGATTTCTTAAACTCATCAGCCAAATAGTCGATGATAATTTTATCGAAGTCATCACCACCAAGTCTATTATTACCTGCTGTAGCAAGAACCTCAAAGGTACCATCTCCAATTTCAAGAATTGAAACGTCGAATGTACCTCCACCAAGGTCAAACACTAATATTTTCTTTTCTTGCTCCAATTTATCCATACCATAAGCCAATGAAGCCGCTGTTGGTTCATTTATAATTCTCTTTACTTCAAGTCCAGCTATTTTACCAGCATCCTTTGTCGCCTGTCTTTGAGCGTCTGTAAAATATGCTGGAACTGTAATTACAGCCTCTGTAACCTTTTCTCCCAAATAGCTTTCAGCATCAGCCTTTAGCTTCTGAAGAATAATTGCAGAAATTTCCTGTGGAGTGTATGCCTTTCCATCAATATCCACTTTGTAATCAGTACCCATATGAGTTTTTATTGAAGTTATTGTTCTCTCAGCATTTGTAACTGCCTGTCTTTTTGCTGGTTCACCAACTATTCTTTCTCCATCCTTTGTGAAAGCCACAACAGAAGGAGTCGTTCTCATACCTTCGTTATTTGGTATTATTACAGGCTCTCCACCTTCCAAAACTGCGACACATGAGTTTGTAGTACCCAAATCTATTCCTATTACCTTTGACATTTTATTACCTCCAAAAATTTTTTCTAAATTAATATATTATTTTTTTATTATTGTAAATATTTTTTAATATTTCATACTATATTTTATTTACTCTTAGTAATGATTATCTTTTCTTAATCTGATATTATAAATTATCATATATTATCAGCTTGAAACCTTAACCATGGCAGCTCTTAAAACTTTTTTACCAAGCTTATAGCCTCTCTGAAGTACCATTGTCACCTTTCCAGCTTCAAATTCTTCGCTAGGCTCCTGAAGTACTGCCATATGAAAATTATGATCAAAATCATCCCCCATCTTAGGGTATATTTCTTCCAAGCCTTGCTTAGCAAGTACATCAATCAATTGTTTGTATACTAAATCCACACCTTGATACATAGAAGACTCTTTCTCATCAAATGATGATAATGCTCTCTCCATATTGTCAATTATTGGAATTAGCTCACTCATTATTTTTTCATTTGCAAACAAACCGATTGTCAACTTTTCCTCTGATGTTCTTCTTCTGTAATTTGAATACTCAGCATTTAACCTAAGATAAGCATCTTCTTTATCTTTGATTGTTTTTTCCAGTAAGCCAATCCTTAGTGCTGGTTCAGATTCTTCATTTTGTGAGTTTTCATCGTCATTGGAGCATATTCCATCAGATTCAGATTCTAAAACTTCTTTATCTGAACAGCTCTCTTGCTCCAAGTTTACATTCTTGTCAATCTCTTCACTCACAGCTACATCATCTTGAAGATTATCAATATCTTTCTTTTCATTTTCCATTTTTACACCCCTTTACCCTATCACTTACCATCAAGCAGCAAGCTCATATAATTTAATATAGAATATACTTTCGAATAATCCATTCTAGTAGGTCCAATAAAGCTAATTTTACCTTGCATATTATCTTGAACATTATAGGTCGCTGTTATAATACTCAAATCGGTACTAATATTATTTTCACCATTTCCGATTACAATGTTTAAATTATCTTTCTGTATTCCTTTTGTTCCAATCATTTTGGCAATGTGGTCCTTTTCCTCTAGCATATTTAAAAATGATTTTGCCTTTACCATATCATTAAACTCAGGATAATTGAATATATTCGTAGCTCCATTCAAAGAAATTTTGAAATCTTCATCTGCCACATCGTTTAATAAATCAATCAAGTCATCTACTATATCAGAATATTCTCCAATTTCATATTTAATATACTCAATCATATTTTCATCCAAATCACCAATTTTTTTACCAGATAGTTTGTTCGTCAAGTTTGATGATATTACATTTAATTTGGCCTGAGGTAGCTCTTCTGTAGTAATAAATTCTTGACTCTTTATTTCACCATCCTCGGACACCACGATCAAAAGTATTTTATCCACTGACAAGTTCACAAGCTGAATATATTTTATTATTGAAGTTTCACTATGATTGTCGTAAACGGTTATAGTCGTATAGTTAGTTAAACTTGATAATAATTTCGAAAGTTCTTCAATTAAACTATCTACCTTCTCAAAATTACTTTTAATACATTTCTGAATAATTTCTTTTTCATGAGCTTCTAATTCACTGTTTCCCATCAAAAAATCTACATATAATATATATCCTTTTTGTGTTGGTATTCTTCCTGCTGATGTATGTGGTTGTACCAAATATCCCATATCTTCAAGGTCAGACATTTCATTTCTAATAGTAGCAGCTGATATACCCAGATTGTATTTCTTAGACAATGTCCTTGAACCGACTGCCTCAGCCGTCTCTATATAGTCCTTCACTATGGCCTTAAGTATATTTAATTGTCTTTCAGTAAGATCCATAGTATCACCTTCTCTCATAAACTTAAATCATTCTTTTGTTATCACTCATTTAACTAGAGTGCTAAAACTATCTAATACATTTATACCACTATTTAAAATATATGTCAACAATTTTTTTAAAAAAATTAAATAAAGAAAATTACTCTATAAACAACATCCTTTTCATTTAATTTCAAATACAAACCAACAAATTGATATGTACTAAATAATACAAATTAGGTATAAAATTCTTTATTGACATATATTAATCTCCTTTTCTCTTATAGCTTCATTCCCTTGATTGAATCCCAATTTGCATTGATTTCATCAACGGTCATATCCTTTAGACTATCCACAGATATCGTAGTATTCTTATCAGTAGTCTTGGGTGTGTTTCCTTTTAACCTTTCAGTAACAGCCCTTTCAACTGCACTATCAAATTTTTCTTTAAACAGCTTGATATTTTCATTTGTTGCTTCAGCATTTTCACCCATTAAAAAAGAACTAAATTCAACATCAAGCCCTTGTTTACCAAGTTCTTTTACTGTTTCTAGTTCCAATTGGTCTCTTTGAAATTTTATTCTTTCCTGTTCAAATTCCTGTTTTTCTTTTTCAAATTTAGCTTTTGCCCTTTCGTCTGCTGTCATCTTAGCAAGCTTCTCAGCCTCTGATTTTTCATCCTCTAGCTTCTTTTCATATTCCTTTTGCCATTTCAGCTCAGCAGTTTTCATAGCCTGTGTAACCCTTTTATCAGATTCAGATTGAATTAATTTCTGCAACTCCTCATCCGTATAAGTTTTACCCTCTTTTGCATCTGGTGGATTATTTTCCTCACCATTACCAGCTCCTGTATCCTCTGCCAAAAGCTGTAAATTCATTCTTATTAGTCCCTGTAAGTTATCTCTCATCCCTTATAGTTACTCCTTTCATTGTAATAAAATAAGACCTTTTAACGACGTGTCTAGGTCGATATATACTTTCTCTATCTCCACATAAGAAATAGAGTTAATCCACTTTTTTATTTCCTTTTCCCTAATTCTTTTGCTAATGAAATTCTTCTTGACAACACTTCTTCATAATTTTTCATAACATAGTACTGTGCGTACATTAAACCTAGTTCATCAGCCGTAAGACCTTCAAGCGTTTTTATGCCTTTGTATAATTTTTCTAACCTTCCTGTAAGTTCTATATATTCCTGTTCCATTCTTTCAATGTAATTCATCATTTTACCTCTCTTTCTTTTTTTACAATTTCTAAATTATTATCAATTAATACTGTATACAACGCATTTCCTAGCCTTGTTACTGTATCTTCATCTAAGCTATCAATTGAATACATTCTTTCGATTCCATGCAACACCTCATGTATTAAAGTTGCTTGTTTCTGTTCATCTGAAAATTCATTATTTAAATAAATTTTATTTTTATCAAAATGAATCTCTCCATAGCAGTCGCCACTTACTACATTCAATCTTGCCTTTTCTTTTTCAATGTGTTCAATATCAAATTCTTTCCAACCTATTTTTATTTTATTCATCATTTTAAATATCTCCGCTTAATGT
>NZ_FONP01000005.1 GCF_900112955.1 Peptostreptococcus sp. D1 | reverse complement strand
CACCTCAAGATAAGATTTCCCACCGCAAGGTTAAGATCCCAGGAAGACTACCTGGTTGATAGGTTAGAGGTGTAAGTGCAGCAATGTATTTAGCTTACTAATACTAATAGATCGAGGACTTGACCAAGGAATAGATGGAAGCTAATATATTCGGCTTTGAAGGTACAAGCTATCATATTTATATGATGATATATAAAAACTTCAATTAAATATGTGGTTATTATAGCGAGGAGGATACACCTGTTCCCATTCCGAACACAGAAGTTAAGCTCCTTAGCGCTGAAGGTACTTGGTGGGAAGCTGCCTGGGAGAATAGGACGTAGCCACGTGATTAGCTCTAGCTTATGCTAGAGTTTTTTTTATAAAAAAGTTAAAAAACATTGATTGCTAATGACGAATATGGAATATAATGTAAAAGAAATTGAAAGATACAACATGAAATTAAAAGTAAAAAATATCTAATTTGTAAATTGCAAATATGGAATATAATATAAAAACTATTACTTTAAAGCATAAATGAGAGTATTTGTGATACAATAAAAACAAAATAGTGATACAATAAAAATAAAGCAGAAATATAAACAAAAATATTTATGATTTATTAACGACGAGGTGGAAATATGAATAAAACTATTTATGATGCAATAAATAAAATTAGACAAGAAAATATCGTATCTTTTCATATGCCAGGTCATAAATATGGGAGATTGCCAAGAAAGCTAGAATATCAAGAATTCTTCTCAGATATTTATGAGTTTGACACAACAGAAATTTATGGTACTGACAACCTACATAATCCAAAAGGTATAATTAAGCAATCTCAGATAAATTCTAGAAAAATATTGTTTCCGAAGTCAGATAACTATGATTTGATATATTTGGTTAATGGTAGTACCTGTGGAATTGAATCTTCAATATTTTGCAGTGTTAAGAAAGGTGATAAAATAATATTAAATAGAGGTTGTCATCAATCTGTTTATAATTCGTGTCTGGTTTCAGATTTAAAACCAATTTTTGTGAAAGAAAATATATCAAAAGAAGGAGTGTTTATTGGAATCGAAGAACGTGAATATATAGAGGCAATTGAAAACAATAAAGATGCGAGTGTTGTGATTATTACTAGACCGACATACTATGGAATGGTTTTTGATATAGAAAACATTATTGCCAAAGCTCATGAATATAAAATGAGAGTAATAGTGGATGAGGCTCACGGATCACATTTTAATCTTCATGATATTTTTCCGAAATCAAGTATTTATTTTGGTGCCGATTTCGTCATACAAAGCTTACACAAGACACTGCCTTGTTTTACTCAGGCATCTGTATTGCTTGTTAATAGAAATAGGATAAATAAGAGTGAAATGGGGAAGCTATCTTCATCACTTAATATATTTGAATCCTCAAGTCCATCATATTTGCTTATGTCGAGTATTGAAATTTGTGTTGAGCAGACAGAAAAATTTGGGAAAAAACTAATGGAAGATCTTTTAAATAATATCTATATCTTCAAAAGAAAGGTGAAAAATTATAAAATTTTCGATACATCTGATCCAACTAAGATATTTATAAATACAATAGACAAGGGTATAAATGGGCATGATTTTGCAAAATTGTTGCGATATAAATATAATATTCAAGTTGAAATGTCAAATTACTATGGGATTTTGATGTTATGCAGTATTTGTAATATAAAGAAGGATTTTGATTTGATGTATGATGCTATGAATGATATAGTTAAGAAAAATATGTTTATTCTAAATTCAGATGATAATTATGAGTATGATGGTTTCTTTGGATATGATGAAAAAGTTAATTATGATAATTCGGAGGACAAGCACGGAAGTGATGACAGTATAAAGTCACTAAAGAAGAGCAAAAAAATTGAATTAAATTTTCCTTCAGCAATCCCATATAGGCGACTTTCTCCTAGAGAGGCATTTGATGCTACTAAGGAATCCATTGATATTGAAAAATCAGTTGGAAAAGTGTGTGGAGAGTTCATCATACCATATCCTCCAGGGATTTGTATTATTGCTCCAGGTGAAATAATCAGCAAAGAAATCGTTGATTTTATTGTAAAAGCTAGAGAGATAAATATGGAAATCAATGGAATGCTGAGTGGGGACTTTTCAAAAATACAGATTGTAGCTTGCAATTTAAGTTAAATAAAAATAATAAAGTACATATTATTGTAATAAAGGAGATTTTAATGAATAAGAATGGTAAATTGTTTGTTATAGAGAGTGGCTCCGATGGATCAGGAAAGGCGACTCAATCACAATTATTGTATGAGTATTTAAACAATAAGGGATACAAAGTTATTAAAGTAGAGTTTCCAAACTATAAATCTGAAGCGTCATCCGTAGTAAAAATGTATTTAAGAGGTGATTTTGGTAAAAGAGCTGATGATGTTGATCCTTATATCGCATCTACCTTCTATGCACTTGACAGGTATGCATCCTATAAAATTGAATGGGAAGATTTTTATCGAAGTGGAGGCATTGTCATTGCTGACAGATACACTACGTCGAATATGGTTCATCAAGCTTCAAAAATGAACGATAATGAGGAAAAAGACAAATTTTTGAATTGGTTGTATGATTTTGAATTTGGAATATACAAGTTACCAACTCCAGATGAGATTTTTTTTCTGGATGTTCCAGTCGATATAACTGAAAAGCTAATCGAAACAAGAAAAAATAAATTCACAAATAAGTCAGAAAAAGATATTCACGAAAGGGATAAAGGATACTTGGAGAGAACATATATAAATTCAAAATATGTTGCTGAAAAATATTTATGGAATATAGTAGACTGCGTAGACGAATTGGGAGAAATGAAAAGTGTAGATGAGATACATCGTAGTATTATTGAAAAAATATCAAATCATCTGAAATAAAATAATGACACAAAAATAATTGTACAAAAAATGACATAAAAGATAGTATAAAAATATAATATAAAAATAGTATAAAAACTGGAAAGATAAATGGCTAATAGCTAAAGGACATAAAATCTAGATAGATAAATAGAGAAAATAGAAATTCGAAAACGAAAAAATAGATAATAAAAAAATATAGATAATGAAAGGGGGGAGAAAATGTTTGAAAATATAATTGGTCATAAAAGAGAAAAAAATATGCTAGAGCATATAATAAAATCGAATAATGTGTCTAATGCTTATATATTCTCTGGACCAGAAGGTATTGGAAAACGCATGATGGCCAATGCATTTGCCAGTAGGTTGTTCGGCGTTAGTGTTGATAATAGTCCAGATTTTGAACTTATTCAGCCAGAAAAATCGGAAAATAGTATAAAAATAGATAAAATTAGAGGTATCAATTCAAGTATAAATCTAAATCCAATAAGTGATTATAGGATATATTTGATAAACGATGCTGAAAAAATGACTTTGCAGGCTCAGAATGCCTTATTAAAAACTTTAGAAGAACCGTCAAGTTATGGTATAATAATTCTTGTAACTAAAAATGAGCAAGCTTTATTGGAAACTATAAGGTCGAGATGTTTGGATATTAAATTTTCTCCGTTGAGCATTTCTGAAGTACACGGGTATTTAATTTCTAGAAAAATGGAAGAAGAAATATCAAAGGCTTCCTCAATTCTTTCTAGAGGAAGCATAAAAAGAGCGCTGGAAACTTCTCAAAATGAGGAAATTATCGAAATTAGAAATATTGTAAAAAATATTTTGAGCAATGCTATTGATAGGAGAGATATTTTCGAGCTTTCCAGAACAAGTGAATATCTCAAAGGCTATAGCTCCCAGATTGCTTTTTTTATAGAATTTATTAAATTATATATGAGAGATATGATAGTTTTTGGAGAAACTAAGAATTTTGACTTGATAATAAACAAAGAGGATAAAGAATTTGTTAATAGACTTTCATCAAAAATTAGTTTGTCAAAGCTTGGGAAATTAATGGATGTAGTCATAGCTACAGAGAAGAAAATAAATGCCAATTGTAATTTTAATACGACAATGAATTCAATGGCAGATAGCTTTTATAAGGTGGTGAATTAATGGTACAAATAGTAGGAATTAGATTCAAGCCTGTGGGTAAAATTTATTACTTCGATCCCACAGAATTAGAACTAAGTATAGGTGATGATGTAATAGTTGAAACTTCGAGAGGGCTTGAATTTGGCATGGTAGTAATAGAGCCCAAATTTGTTCCCGAAGAAGATATTGTCAATCCTTTAAAGCCGATTATAAGATTGGCAACTTCAGAAGACAAGGATGTCTATGCGGACAATAAAATAAAAACCAAAGACGCATTTGAAATCTGTGAGACAAAAATAAAAGAGCATAATTTGGATATGTTTTTAATAGATTGTGAATATACCTTTGATAGAAATAAGTTGATATTTTATTTTACAGCAGAAGGTCGAATAGATTTTAGAGAGCTGGTCAAGGATTTGGCTGCGATTTTTAAGACACGAATTGAATTGAGACAAATCGGCGTTAGAGATGAAGCGAAGATAATTAATGCAATCGGTCCTTGTGGCAGAGCTCTATGCTGTGCAACATGGATTGGAGAGTTTATGCCCGTTTCGATAAAGATGGCAAAGGATCAGGGGCTTTCACTTAATCCAGCAAAAATTTCGGGTGTTTGTGGAAGATTATTTTGTTGCTTAAAATATGAAGCAAAGGGATACAATGAGGCAATAAAAAAGATGCCAGCCGCTGGCTGGATAGTAAAGGATTTATTTAGTGATAGAAATGCTAAGGTAATCGAATCGAATTATCTCCTTGAAAACATAAAAGTGGAGTATGAGGATAAAAGTGTTGGAGTTTTGTCTCAGGGTGATTATGTAGTTATAAAGTCATTCAAAAAAGATAACAGTATAGCCGATGGTTTAGATTCTGAAACATTAGAAGAGTTAAAAAAGCTAGAGCAGGATAAATAGAGGTATATATGAATGTCGATATTTTTGAAGATGAGAGAATTGATGATCTTCAGTTCAAGGGTTTAAAAATAATTCAAAATACAAATGGATTTTGCTTTGGAATAGATGCTGTATTACTTGCAAATTTCTGCAAGATAAAAAATAATGCAGAGGTAATAGATTTGGGAACTGGTACAGGGATTATACCTATATTACTTTCGGGAAAGAGTAATGCTAAAAGAATTACAGGAGTGGAAATACAGGATGAGGTGGTCGATATGGCAAGAAGATCTGTATCACTCAATGAATTAGAAGAAAAAATCGAAATAGTAAAATGCGATATAAAATGTGTCCAGAGCATATTTGAGAAAAATAGATATGATGTGGTAGTATCAAATCCCCCATATATGCATTCAAATGGATTGATAAACGAAAATGATAAAAAAGCAATTTCAAGACATGAAGTTTTGTGCAGCTTGGAGGATGTAATCAAAGGTGCTGCATACCTTTTAAAGCCAAATGGCAGATTCTTTATGATAAATAGACCTCTTAGGCTGGTGGATATGATATGCTATGGAAGAAAGTATAATTTAGAGCCAAAGCTTATTCGATTTGTGCATTCGAAAGCTGGTAAGGCACCAAAATTGGTTTTGATGGAGTATGTAAAAAATGCAAAGCCGGAATCAAAAATCTTAGAGCCATTATATGTATATGGAGACGATGATAGGTATACCAAAGAAATTTTAGATATATACTCAAATGTTAGTGTGACTGAATAGGAGGTGGAAATCTTGAGTGGAAAGCTTTTTGTTTGTCCTACGCCAATTGGGAATTTAGAAGATATTACCTTTAGAGCTTTGCGTATTCTTGGAGAAGTAGACCTAATCGCTGCTGAAGATACCAGACATACAATAAAATTATTAAATCATTTCGAGATAAGCAAGCCTCTTACCAGTTATCATGAGCATAACAAAAATTCAAAGGGGCAGGTATTAATTGAAAAATTAAAGGAAGATTTTGATATAGCGCTTGTAAGTGATGCCGGTATGCCAGGGATATCCGATCCAGGACAAGAGCTTATAAGAGAATGTATAGACAATAACATTGATATCGAAATTCTACCTGGTGCCAGTGCCTTTGTTATTGCATTGATTGGGTCTGGAATGGATACTGATAAATTTGTATTTGAGGGCTTCTTGGAAAGAGACAAAAAAAGAAAAAAAGAAAGATTATTAGAGTTAAAAAATGAAAAGAGAACGATGATAATTTACGAGTCTCCTCATAGAATCAAAGACACTCTAAAGCTGATCAATGTCTGTCTAGGCAATAGAAGAATTGCAATATGCAGGGAATTGACGAAGAAATATGAAGAATATATGAGGATTACTGTAGAGGAGGCTATCGAATATTATGAAAAGAATGAACCACGAGGGGAATACATAATAATATTAGATGGCGACAAGCTAAGTGAGAATAGCGAGGCTAATAATGAATATGAAGAGCTTGATGATAGAAGCTATGTTTGTAAATTAATTGAGAACGGGTATTCAAAAAAGGATGCTATAAAAAAGGTAGCAAAAGATAGAGGGAAAAACAAAAATGAAGTTTATAAGCAAGCTTTAGACCTGTAAAAAGAAAAAACAAAAATAAAGTTTATAAGCAAGCCTTAGACCTGTAGAAAGTGATAAAATTATTTCGAGAATAATATGATTATTTCTTAAAGATGGTTGAATAATATCCATAGTTTGATATAATGTATATGACGCATTTATTATGGTGCGTCAAATTTATTTTGAGTGGTGATATATTTGAAATTATTTAAGCAGGTGCTAATTATAACACTTATCAGTTTTACTGGCGAAATGATGCATAGATTTTTGCCTTTTCCGGTACCATCAAGTATTTATGGCTTGTTGCTGATGCTTTTGCTATTGATGACAAAGACTATAAAGCTTGAGAGTGTAGATTATGTAGGTAAGATGTTGATAAAATACATGCCGATAATGTTTGTGCCAGCAGGAGTTGGCTTGGTAACAGCATGGGATAGATTGTATCCGATTATAATTCCGGTGGCAGTTATTACTTTTGTTTCAACGATTATTGTAATGGTTGTTTCTGGTAAATTTACAGAAAAGCTAATTAAATAGATGGAGATGATATGATGAAAGAAGCTATAGTTGGCTCAGTGTTTTTTGGTATAATTTTAACTATAATTACATTTTATATGGGTAATTTATTGAAAAGAAAATTGAAGCATCCTTTGGCAAATCCTATTTTGATTTCTGGAATGGCAGTAATCGGAATTTTGGTATTTTTTGATATAGATTTTGACACCTATAATAAGGGTGCAAAATACATTGGTTTTTTATTAACACCGGCGACTGTTTGTCTAGCAATTCCATTATATGAGGAGCTTCAACATTTAAAAAACAACTGGTTGGCAATTATGTCCGGAATAATTTCTGGGATAATTTCTAGTGCTGTAACAGTATTTGTATTGTCGCTAGCTTTTAAGCTTGGACATCAAGAGTATGTAACTTTATTGCCAAAGTCAATAACTGCTGCCATAGGAATGGCTATTTCAAAGCAGTTAGATGGAGTTGTATCAATAACTGTAGCAATAATTATAATAACTGGTCTAATTGGAAATATAATGGGAGAATTTATTTTAGAAAAATTTAATATTAAACATCCGATAGCTAAGGGTGTTGCATATGGCTCATCCTCTCATGCATTGGGAACGTCTAAGGCTATGGAAATAGGAGAATTAGAAGGTGCGATAAGTGGTTTGTCTCTAGCTGTTTCAGGAATTTTAACAGTTTTTTCTGTTTCTATGTTTGCAAGTTTAATATAGCTTTAATATTATTAAAATAATTCGATTTAATAAATATATCGGAGCTCGTATTACTTGTAAATTAATAAAACATTGCCAAAAATATAAAAATATTAATAAAGAAATTTTTTGATATTTTTTATATTAATAACAATTTTCCGAATTTTATGAATTAACAAAAATAAAAATGAAGTATTTATCAACAATACTTCATTTTTTTGTTTATATTAAAAAAAGTTTTTTTTAAACCAAAATTTGATTTTTACCAAAAAAAATATTATTCTAAAGAAAACAACTTTAAATAAGGAATACATTTTCATTAATAATAAGATATTTTTTATATTATTTTTATCGATTATTTTCGAGAAATAATAAATAAAATGGTATTTTCATTAAAGTTATGATAAAATATACTTAGTTAAAATCACTTAATATTATAAGGTATAGTATTTTGGGGGGATTTTTAGTAGACAAGGAGAGAAAAATGTCAAGAAACTTAACCATGTTGACTGATTTATATCAATTAACTATGATAAATGGATATTACAAAAGTGGAAACCACAACGATATGTCAGTTTTTGATGTATTCTTTAGAAAAAATGTCTGCGATGGTGGGTATACGATTATTTCTGGAATGGATGAAGTTGTGGAGTATATTGAGAATCTTAAATTTTCTGATACCGACCTTGAATATTTAAGAGCTTTGAATATATTTGATGATGATTTTTTAAATTTCCTAAAAAATTTTAAATTCACAGGAGATATTTATTCAGTAGAAGATGGTAGTATAATGTTTCCAAATGAACCTGTGTTGACAGTAAAAGCACCTCTATATCAGGCTCAATTGGTAGAAACAGCGATTTTATCAATTATAAATTTTATGTCTTTAATAGCTACAAAGTCTTCAAGAGTCTGTAATGCGGCAAAAGGAGATGCGGTTTTGGAATTTGGATTAAGACGTGCTCAGGGACCAGAGGCTGGGCTGTATGGTGCAAAAGCAGCGGTTATCGGAGGATGTGCTGCCACTTCTAATGTATTGGCGGGAAAAATGTTTGATATGCCTGTAGCAGGAACTCATGCACATAGCTGGGTGCAAAAATTTGATACAGAATTAGATGCATTTAGGGCGTATGCGGAGATTTATCCAGATAATTGCCTATTGCTTATTGATACATATAATGTCTTGGAGAGTGGCATAAAAAATGCCATTACGGTATTTGATGAGCTTAGAGAACGAGGATATGAACCGATAGGGGTAAGACTTGATTCAGGGGATTTAACTTACTTATCCAGAGAGATAAGAAAGCTTTTAGATGCTGCCGGTTATCCGAATGCCAAGATAACTGCTTCAAATGACCTTGATGAGTATATGATAACTTCATTGAAGCAAGAAGGTGCCTGCATAGATTCTTGGGGGGTTGGAACAAAGCTTATCACTTCATATGACTATCCTTCGTTGGGAGGAGTTTATAAGCTAGCTGCCACTGCATCAAGAGAAGGGGAGCTGATACCAAAGATTAAGATTTCTGAAAACCCCGAAAAGATCAACAATCCTGGATATAAGAAGGTTGTGAGAATATACAATATTTATGGAAAGGCTGAAGCCGATCTTATTATGTTAAATGATGAAATAATTGATGAAAATCTTCCTTTGGAAATATTCGACCCAGTGTATACCTGGAAGAGGAAGATTTTTGAAAAATACACAATAAGAGAAATGTTAGCTCCGCTGATTAAGGACGGGAAATGTGTTAGAGAGAAAAAAACAGTACATGAAATAAAGGAATATGCAAAAGAAGAGCTTCAAAGTATTTGGGATCAATATAAAAGAATAAAAAATCCACATATTTATAAAGTGGACTTATCTCAGAAGCTTTGGGAGCTGAAAAACAATATGGTGGCTTCTAAAAAGAAATTTTAATATATTTTATGTAAAGTAGGTGGATAAAATGACAAAAAAATCTTATGAAGAAAGAATGGATTCAACAGATGCAAAAATTATTGAAATTTTACAGGATAGTGGTAGAATTTCGATGAAGGATCTTGGTATTGCAGTGGGATTGACATCTCCAGCGGTATCAGAAAGAGTTAAAAGATTAGAGGAAGCAGGAATTATATCAGGCTATAAAGCCATAATAAATCCTGATTCAATGGGAAGGGCTATTAAGGCATTTATAAATGTTTCTCTTCCTGGAACTGCTTATGATGCGTTTATCGAAAAGGTTAAATGCGATCATAGAATAGTTGAGTGTCACCATATCACAGGTGATGATAGTTCTCTAATAAAAGTAATAGTTGAAAATATGGATGAGTTAGAGAATGTAATTGACGGATTGAAGGATTTTGGTAGAACAAAAACTTCAGTTATACTTTCAACACCGGTTCAAGCCAAATCAATATTATAATAATTGACTTTTTATTGAGAATGATATAAAATACAATTAATAAATACAAAATTAAATATCTGGCTGTGAAGAGAAGAGTATATGTTCTGATGTTTAAGAGAGTTGGTGGTTGGTGCGAGCCAATACGGTAGGAATATTGAAGATGGACTTGGAGCCTCATGCCTAAGTTTTTATAGAAATAAGGGTGTGCGTTTATGATGCGTTAAATCTAAGAGAGATTGTATTAATTTAATTTTATATTATAATAGTTCAATAATTAGGGTGGTACCGTGACTAATGCTCGCCCCTATGGTAAATTCATAGGAGCGAGCTTTTTTATTTAGGAGGAAAATTATGACAAAAAAAGAAACATTTTATATTACGACACCAATATATTATCCGAGTGGAAGACTGCATATAGGTCACACCTATACGACTGTGGCTGCTGATGCAATTGCAAGATTTAAGAGATTTTGTGGATATGATGTTAGATTTCTTACAGGAACTGATGAGCATGGTGAAAAGATTCAAAAAAAGGCTCAAGAAGCTGGTATGAAGGAAATTGATTTTCTTGATGAACAGATTGCTGAAATTAAAGCGCTTTGGGAGAAGCTAGAAATATCAAATGATGATTTCATAAGGACTACAGAAAAGAGGCATACCGATGCAATTCAAAAGATATTCACAAAATTATATGAACAAGGAGACATATATAAGGGCTCCTATGAAGGTAACTATTGCGTTCCGTGTGAAAGCTTTTGGACAGAGTCTCAAATGCTAGAGGGTAACAAATGTCCTGACTGTGGTAGAGAAACAAAAATAGTCAAAGAAGAATCGTATTTCTTCAGACTATCAAAGTATGAGGATAGAATAAGAGATTTATTTGAATCTGGACATTTCGTCGCACCTGAAAGCCGAAAAAATGAAATGATTAAAAATTTCTTAGATCCAGGTCTAGAAGATTTATCTGTGACTAGAACTTCATTCGATTGGGGTGTAAAGGTTCCTTTTGATGAAAAGCATGTAATCTATGTCTGGGTGGATGCTCTTTGCAATTATATAACTGCTTTGGGTTATATGAGTGATGATGAAACACTTTACCATAAATATTGGCCAGCTAATGTGCAATTAGTTGCAAAAGAAATTGTGAGATTCCATACGATAATTTGGCCTGCTTTATTAATGGCACTTGATATACCAGTTCCAAAGATGGTATTTGGTCATGGTTGGATATTATTTGCTGACGATAAAATGAGTAAGTCAAAGGGCAATATTGTTTATCCAGGTCCAATGATAGAAAGATATGGAGTAGATGCACTTAAATATTTCTTGTTGAGAGAATTTTCATTTGGTCAAGACGGTAGCTATACACATAGAAGCTTTGTAAATAGGATAAACTTTGACCTGGCAAACGACCTTGGAAACCTTGTGAGTAGAACTGTTTCAATGGTTGAAAAATATAATGATGGAATATTGGTAAAAAATTCTGCAAAGACAGAGTTTGACGATAGTTTGATCGAATTATACAAGGAAGTTAGATTGGACTTTGAAAAACAGATGAATGAATTGATGTATCATGAAGCATTAGAAAGCATTTGGAAATTTGTAAGACGAACAAACAAATACATTGATGAAACTATGCCTTGGGCTTTGGCGAAGGATGCTGCCAATAAAGACGTGTTAAACAAAGTTCTTTACAATTTATGTGAATCTATAAGATTGGCGGCAACTTTGTTTAGTTCACTTCTTCCAACTACTGCGATGGAAATATTTGATCAGCTGGGAATAAAAGGTAAAGAGGAGCTATATAGCTGGGAAAGCTGTGATACGTTCGGCTTGATTCCAGATGGAACAAAGGTTCATAAAGGAAAAGTATTATTCCCAAGACTTGACGTAGAAGCTGAAATAAAGGAACTGGAAAATTTGTTTGCTGAAAAAATAGTGGATCAGGAAAAGCCTTTAGTGCATAAGGATGAAATAACAATAGATGATTTTGATAAGGTAGAGCTAAGAGTAGGAAAAATTGTAAAATGTGAATCTCATCCAAAAGCTGATAGACTGCTAGTATCTCAAATAAAAATTGGTTCAGAGATGAGACAGATTGTATCTGGAATTGCCCAATGGTATAAGCCGGAGGAGATGGTCGGAAAAGAAGTTATAGCAGTATGCAACTTGAAGCCTGTAAAGCTGAGAGGTGTTGAATCTCAAGGTATGATTTTGGCAGCTGGTGATGATGGAGATGATTTGATTATTCCACAGGCAACTGGAGCCAAAGATGGAGCAGAGGTGAGGTAATGCTTTTTGATTCGCATGCTCATTTAAATGATGACAGATTTGATGAAGACAGAGAAGCTGCAATTGAATATATTAGAAAGTCTGGAGTAGATTTGGTTGTAAATCCAGGTGCAGATATGAAAACTTCAAAGTCGGCAATAGAATTGGCGAATAAATATGACTTTATTTATAGTGCTGTTGGAGTTCATCCTCACGATGTATCTGGAATGACCGAGTCTGATATAGAAACATTGAGAAAATGGGCGAAGAACAATAAAAAAGTAGTTGCAATCGGTGAAATAGGATTGGACTATTATTATGATTTGTCACCTAGAGAAGATCAAAAAAAATGGTTTATTAGACAGCTTGAATTGGCAAATGAGCTTGGACTTCCGTTTATTGTTCATGATAGAGATGCCCATGGCGATACTTTTGAAATAATAAAGAAATACAAGGCAAAAGAAACTGGATGTGTTCTTCATTGCTACAGTGGCGCATTGGAGCTGGCACAAGAATATATAAGGCTGGGTTGTTACATATCAATTCCAGGAACAGTAACTTTTAAAAATAATAAGAAAACTGTTGAAGTTGCAAAAGAAATACCTCTCGAATGGTTGTTTATCGAAACCGATTCTCCATATATGGCACCAGTGCCATTTAGAGGTAAAAGAAATGACCCGTCTATGGTGAAATATGTTGCTGAAAAGATAGCACTTGAAAAAGGTATCTCATATGAGGAGGTTTGTAGAGTCACAAAAGATAATGCCATGAAATTTTTTAGAATTAAATAGAAAGTAAACGTAAAAAATGCCATGGGCAAGTGAAATTGCCTATGGTATTTTTTCATAAAAATAAATTGATTCGAATTTATTGACAATATTTTTATTTTATAAAAATAGGCGATAGATATATTTTATTCATATAACTTTAATTATAAATTATGTGAATTTTTATAATAAATATTACATGCAATATAACTTTTTTTAAAAAAATAGGTGGAAAAATGAATATTTTTATTAAAAAATAAAAAAGATATCATTGAAATGAAATACAAAATATTTTTATAATAATAGATAAAACTAACAAATAAGCATAATAATATGCTATTTTTTTTTCGCAAAATATTATTTTTTAAGCAAAAATACATTTAAAATATTCTTTTATCATAAATTAGTACAAGTTGCAAATATGTTTGGGATGTTTTATAATAAGGCATAATTTTATTATGATTAATATAATTAAGTAATGATTAAAAAAAGAAAAAAATCAAATAAATAATTTAATCATTTTTAGTTAAATTCAATTTACATCTTACAAATCATATTTATTAATATGGAGAGCTAGTAAAATTTACAAAAACAGTAGAGAAGGGGAATTAGATAATTATTATAAATGGGGATAAAAGGAGAGTATTATGGTCGGATTTTATGATAAGATATCACCTAAAAATAATGATATAGAATCTGAATATTATTCGTTTTCATTTGCAAGCTATAGAGCGAATAGCGTTATATTAAATGATAATGGCTATAGAATTATATTAGTGCTAGATGGAAATATAAGTATTGTTTATATGGATGAGAAAATAAATTTGAATAAGGGGCAATTATATATTATTAATCCTTGTAAGGTATATCGAGTGTTGTTAAATTGCAATCAAGAAAATTTGATTCTATACTTTGATATAAATTTGGAATTTGCACTTAATGCATACTCTACAAAAACAATTGCTTCATTTGACTTTGATAGTGCTCAGAGGGATAGTATCGAGTATCAAGAGCTTATATCGACGATGAAGGAATTATTATGTTTGTATATTTTAGAAGATAACATTTCTGAAAATGTGTATGTAAAGCTGGTAAGAAATATGCTTAAAAAGCTATTTGAAAGCTTTTCATCAAAAGCCTCAAATGATGAAAAAGAAAAAATTGATATTTGGTTTTCTAAAAAGCTGGTTGAATATACAAGGCTGATGTTTGAAGAGCCACAGAATGGATATAGTCTTGGGCAATTATCTAGTGATTTTAACAATTATTCATCGTATGTATCAAAAATATATAAAAAGGTATTGGGGGTTAAGTTTGTAGAGTGTCATATTTTCGCACGTATCGAAAAATCAATGGAATGGTTAATTGATTCTGATAAGAGTATTTTGGAGATTGCGACTGAGTGTGGATTTATGAGCTCAAAATCGTTTTATGAGAACTATAAAAAATATATGAACGAAACTCCTTCTCAGTTTAGAAAAAAGATGAGATGCTTGAGAAAGCTAGACTACAAATACGCAGATATGCCATCAATATTGGAATCAGAGGTCGTATATGAAATTTTTGAAGAACGTGAAGATACCAATAGAGCTATAAGCAGCAACAGTGATGAAAGTATAAATTATGATATTGATGTAAACAGGAGTGGTTTTTATGTAGAGGATTGCAATAAGAGGGTGGTAAATTTAAATATATTTGGTGATAGATGGAGAGAGAAAATTGAAACTATTCAAAGGTCACTAAGATATGATTATGTTACTATATCACTTTTGTTCAATAGGAATGTATATTTTGTATATGACGAGTTCAGTAAGGAAAGGATTGATTTTACAAAATTCATGTACTATATTCACAAGCTGGAAAATCTTAATTTGAAACCATTAATCGTTTTAGAGTTTATGCATATAAAAGACAAGAGTGATTTAATCAATATGAGGAATGCTTCTTATAAGACTTTAGAACGATTTTTGAATAGTATTTCTGAGATAATATCTGTGTCAAAATTAAAATATTGGAAATTTGAGCTAAAGATGCCCTGGGTTTGGATGGACTATAAAAACGATGAGGAGTATTATTACAATAAAAATCTTTATAATAAAATAAGGAAATTAATAAGGCATAAGCTTCAAAATAAGAAAATAGGAATACATATGGGTGATTTGAATTTGATAAAATCAAGTAAGCAATATGAAAAGGTAAGGAGTATTGTAGATGATGATTTGGATGTAGATTCATTGTCATTTAGTGTAGTGGATCCATATATTTACTCTGACAAATCAAACAATAGCTGTGTTCTGGTAAGAAGAAAAAATCATATTGATAAGATTATTAGCTTTGTGAATTCGTTGAAGGAAAAGAAAAGATATAAGGTCTATATATCTGATATGTATCTATACTATGAATGGGAAAAATTATCTAGATATTATTGGGAATCAATGTTTGCTTTATGTGCGGTAAATTCATATATTGAAATGCAGGAAAATAAATTGGGAATATCGTCGGTTAAGTATTACAATAGTATGTTTTCTAGTAGAGAAAGGTTTGAAAAGAAGAAAAAAGAGTATATTGGGAAATATGAATTAAGCAATGAGTTTGGAATTTATAATGCATGCTTTTATGTTGAAAAAATTCTTTCTGAAATAAATGGTGAATGTATATATTCTGAGCCGGGTGTGTTTTTTGTCAAGGATGATGATGAATACTTATGCTTGCTGTATCAAGATATACATAGAAATATTAAAAAGGTGTCAGATAAAGTTGTCATGAATTATAATAGCTCCCACGAAAAATACAAAATAAGAATATCTGGTCTGCATGGAAGGTATAAGATAAGCACTAGATCTACTCATTCTGAAAATGGAACATTTTATAGGGAATGGAAGAATATGGGGGCACCAAACCAATTGTCTAGAGAGGAGAAAGAATATATATCTTCAAAAATAACGCCAAACCTGTATGTTGAGTTTGTGGATATACATGATACATATGATACTGAAATTAAATTAGGCTTATTTGAAATTAAATTTATAAGAATAACAAAAATTGGCAATTTCGTATAGATGGATTTACATTGATTATCGTGTAAATAAAACGCTAATATTATTGACCTGTAAAGTCTGATTTTTGAGTTACCGTAGGAGAAAAATTATTTTGCCTACGGTTTTTTATTTAGATGATTTGTGTAAGTAGCTTCAAATAATTAAAAAGCGTGTATTTTAAAAGGGGTTATTTTTGTAGAAAGCATTATCAATAAAATAAAAAAGGTAACAAAATAATTTAAGAGGATATTATTGTTTAACAAAATAGTTCTTTTTTTAAAATTTGTAATCAATGAAATAAAAAAAGGAATGCTTTATTTTTCTAAAATTGCTATACTTGAAAACAAGTGCTATAAAAATTATGAGTAGGGGAGGTTTTATGCTAAATATGAAGAAGAAATCGAAATTATTTTTTCTTGTATTATTGATATTTAGTATATTTGCGAATATATATTCAAGTACTATTTCGTACAGTATGGCAAGTGAAGACGCAGCTGTTGAGGGAAATGGATTAAATATAAAAGGCGACTATGGTCTACTTGAGCTTCTTGGAGATAATAAATCGTATAATATACTTGAAAAGAGCTTTGGTAATAATGAAAATAATGAAAAAAAAGCTGATGCTGAGGATGATAATGAGAAGATTTATGATAAGGATGATTCGAAATCAAGTGGGACATTCTCTGATGATAAAGTCTCAAATCCTGAAGGCGGTAACGATAATGAAGGTAGGATTAACGAGTACAGTGATAATATAGGTATGGCACTTCGAAGTGCTAGAATGGCACGTGCAAATGAAACACAGGTAAATGTGAATATTACTGATTTTGATATAGTGGAAGCAAAAAGCGAGAGCTCTAAGCCTCTCAAACAGTTAATTTGGTGGAAGAGCTACTATTTAAAGATGAAATGGGAGATTACTGGTGATTTAAAGAATCTTAAAAGAGGCGATTTTTTTGAGGTTGATTTGCCAGATGGGCTAAAATTTCCAGGAGAAACTGCTGCAACTCGCTTTGATTTGATGACACCAGATGGTAATGAATTGGTAGCAAAGGCGGTTGTTTCACCTAGAAATACAGGTGGTGGAAAAATAAGGGTTACATTTACTGAATATGTAGAAAGTGAAGTAGGAAAGAAGGATTTAAAAGGAATTATGTACCTTGCCTGTACTGTTTCAAGAAAATATTTAAAAGAAGAGTATAATAATCAAATTTCTATAACTATTGATGGTAAGACGAAGACGATAACAAGTGATGGAATAAAGAAGCTGGGTGATGAGATACTATCAAAATGGTCTGAAAGGGTAGCCAATGATCCGGAAAATCGTATTACCGAATGGGCGATGAGAATCAATCATAAAAAAGGAGCACTGAAGGAGGCTTTTATAAGTGATACTCTTGAGGTGGAAAAAGGTGATCCTAGCATAATATCATTTGTTCCGGAGTCATTTAGATTGTTGGTGGTAAAATTCGATGAGTACGGAAATACAGTAAAGGTGTACAAGGATGTGAACATCAGCAGCTATGTAAATCTATATGATTTCAACAGTTCATTTTTCCTTGATTTAGAAGAGGTGTGGAATAGGGAAATAAAGCCTCTTAGATTAACAGATGATGAAGGCAGATTGATAGACAGCTTAGACAATCGTCAAGTCATGATTAGATATAGATCCAATTATATACCAGGATTTAAATTGAGAAATAAAGCGAAATTGTATGCAAATGGGAGATATAATGAATCTAGCTCAGGATTTGAGATTTCATTTTCTGGTGGAGAGGGATCAGCGAGTACAATTGGTAAGCTTAAGATTCGTAAGGTAGATAAGGATAATGTTACAAAAGCGCTTAAAGGTGCAAGGTTTAGAATTAGAAGTAAAAACAATGGAAAAATATTTACCTTGGAAACAGATTCAAAAGGTGAGGCAATCTCAGAGGTATTGGATCCTGGAAGGTATATTATTGAAGAGGTAGTACCTCCTCAAGGATATATAAAAAATAATCAAGCATATACTTATGAGGTTAAGGGGGATCAGGTAAATCTACTCACAATAAAAAATGAGCGAAAGAGAATTAGCATACCAGTAGAAAAAATTTGGCTGGACTACAATGGCAGCTCAATACCAAATGAGAAGACAAAGGGATATCCTGCAATCAGTATAACACTTAAAAGAAAAATAAATAATGTAGAAGATAATGCTTTTTCTTTGGTAAGGTCACTTAAGTATAATGAAGATCCAAATTTGTCTTGGAAATACGTGTTCGACAAGCTGGAATTGCAAAATGACAATGGGGATTATTACACATATTATATTGAAGAAGATAAGAATGCTTTGACAGGAGATTTTGAGTTTAATAAATATGACAAGCAGAGCTATACTGGAAAGAATAATGATACAGGCTTGATAAATGAGACTTTGAGAGTTTACAACAAAGAGAAAAGGAAATTGTTTGAGCTTCCAGTAGAAAAATTGTGGCAGAGTGCTTCCGGTCAACCTATAAATCACGATGATTTGCCAGTAATAGAGATAAAGCTGTATAGAAAATCTATAAGCTCACCAGAGGAAGCTGTAAAAGTAAATGATAAAGATAGTGTTACATTATACAGGGATGCGAGTGGGCATTGGAAATATGTATATAAAAATCTGGATATAAAGGACCCAGCTGGAAACTTTTATACATATGAGGTTAGAGAAATTGTTCCGAGAGGATTTACTGAGGTATCTGAAGAAAGTGAGAGAACTTTGGTAATTAAAGAGGGAACCAACCTCTCCACTGTAGGCTTGAAGCTAAAAAACAAGGTCAATCCTGAATATCCTGCGACTGGTGGAATTGGTAGCATTGCTGTTGTAGCTACTGGTTTATTAATGGCTTGTTTTGGAAGACTATTTAAAAGCTTGACTGATTCTAGCAATTAGCATTGTGTTTATAGAGAATTATTGAACAATATTATGATTATATTGTGAATTTTGTGGAAAATACATTGATGAAATAATTAAATGATTTGCTTATTTGTATCAAAGCTCGCTCATTAATAGTGTTTTATGTAATTTTGAAATGAGTTTGTTGTAATTTCAGTGGGTTGTATTTTAAAAAAATAATTATTTTTGAGCCGAGTTGAATGATATTAATAAATAAAAAAATTAATTTAAATAATGGGGAGGAAAAAATGAAAAAACTTAGTAAAGTGCTTGGACTGCTGATGGCTATGGCTATTGCTCTTATATCAGTATTACCAGTAAATGCACTGACAGCGGAAGAAACATATGATGTTGTTCTGACAAAAATATTGATGCCAAATGAAGCTGCATTAAAAAATTGGGATTCAAAAAATCCAACACATAACGGAATAACATATGATGGTAGAAAGCTATCAAATGTTGAACAATTTTTTGGCGGAGGAGTAAAATATTTAAAAGGTGTGTGCTTTGAGGTACATAAATATGATGAAAGTAAGCCTGATAAGATTGGTGATTTAGTTCAAGATGTAGGAGAATTTAAGAATTCTCAGCTGACAGATGCTCAAGGACAGATTAATTTTAAAGGTCTGTCTGAGGGAAAATATATTATAGTTGAAAATAAGTCAAAATCTACTATTGAGGGTAAAAAACAGTTGGCAAATTCAAAGGCTGTTCCAATGGAGATATCTTTACCAGCATATAATGCAGCGGGAAATAAATTTACTACGATAGCTCAAAATAATCCGCTATATGTATATCCAAAAAATACTGTTGATGAGCCAGATATACACAAGTATGTAAATGAAACAGATCAACATGATACAGCACTTATAGGTGAGGAAAAGCAGTTTAGAATAACCTCTAAAATGCCGGAAGGTATTAAGGATTACAAAGTATTGGAAATAGAAGATCAATTGTCAAAGGGTCTAACATATGCTGGAAATATGGAAATAAATGTAAAGAAAAAGAAGAATAATAACACTGTAAAGGTCAATTTGACAGCTGATTATACAACTGATGCAGTAGAAAAAACTAAAAATGCTAAATTTAAAATAATTTTTAAGGAAACCTTCATAAAATCACTTGAAAAAGACGATGAAATAATAGTTACATACAGGGCTGTTATAAATGAAGATGCAATACTTGGAGCCGAAAATCCTAATGAGGCAAAGATAATATATGGACACAATCCAACTGATAAGAAGGATAAAGAATCAGAAAAACCAGAATTGCATACAGGTGGAAAAAGATTTATCAAGCAAGATGCAGATAAAGGGACTATCAAGCTAAAGGATGCAAAGTTTATTGTTATGAATAAGGAACAGACAAAGTATCTTAAGCAGACTTTATCAGCAAACAAAGTTGTAAAGAATGAATGGATTGATAAGTCAGTAGTGGAAAATAAGACTTATGAGCAGATAGAGTCAGAAAAGAAAGTTACAATATTTAGCTCTAACGATAGTGGCGAATTTGAAGTTGTCGGACTACCTTTTGGCGAAAAGAATAAAAAGCCACAAGAAGCTGGATTTACTGAGTATTATATCAAGGAAATTAAGGCTCCTAAGGATTATGCATTGATAATTGAACCACAGCTATTCAGGGTGGATTATCAAAGCTACTATAAAGATCCAACTAATATAAATGGATTAAAGCATTCGGATCCACAAATCATAAACAATCACAAGGTAACTATTCCACAGACAGGTGGTATAGGCTCAGTGGTAGTTATAGTAGGCGGTATACTAATTACTGCTCTTGGTATCTATATGAAGAAAAGAAACTCTAGGATATAATCAATAAATAAAAAACAACTCATACATTAAATATTAGGGGGAATTATTATATTAATAATTGCCCCCTCAATCAATCACTGAAAATATTTTCAGTGATTGATTGAGGCAAATTCAGATGAAGGGAGAATATGATATATTATGAGGTCAATTAAGAACAGCTCACTGATATTGCTAATTTTTATGATGATTTTTTCCTTTACAATAAATAGTGTGTATGCAAAAGAAGCAAAATCTTCTCAGGATACGGGATCTATTAGCATTGTGAAATTACTTAATAAGGAAAATGGAAAAAGTGTCATACCGGTATCCGGAAGTGTATTTGGATTAATCAAAATTGGTGATGAGGAAATTGGTAATAAAGAAAAGGAAGTCTTGGCAAAACAATTGGAATCAATGTCTTTAGAGCAGATTCAAAAAGAATATGAATCAAAGGGGAAAATGATAATTAGTAATGCAACTGATAGTAAGGGGGAAACAGTGGTATCTAATTTGAGTGTTGGTTCATACTATATTGTCGAAATTACAAAAATAGGAAATTTATGGAAAAAAAGTAATCAAACATCTCCTCTTGTTGTCAACTCTGAGAAAACGAGTAAATTGGTAAAGGTTTATACAAAATCAACAGTTCCATCCAAAGGTAAGGAATTATTGGTAAAAAAAGTATGGGTTGGAAACAAATTAAAGAGGATACAAGTCTACTTGTATGCAAATGAACAAAAAGTAGATGAGGCTGAGCTTAGCGAGAGTAATGGATGGATGTACACATTCAAAGCATTAAAAGAGAAAGAAATAAATGGTAAGGATATCATTTATTCAGTTAAGGAAGAAGTTCCAAGTGGATATATATCAGAAATAAAAGAAAATAGTACTAATGAATTTGTTATTACAAACACAGAAAAGAGCAATAGATCATCTTCTGATGCTGGTGGAAAAATCGGGTCAATAATAAAAACCGGAGATTGGAAGGTATATCTTATTATTGGCGTAGGTATAGTATTGATGGCACTAGGATACAAGGTATATAGAAAAAAAACGGATAAAAAATAGAAAAGTAAAATCACCTCAGCTGAGGTGTTTTTATTTTAACGAGATAAAATAAAAAATAATTTATAATATGGTAGGTGTTATATGGAAAAGCAGCAGGAAGAAACAAATAAAGAAAATAGGAATAAAGAAAGTAAAGCAAGTGGAAAATCTAAGAAAAATAGAACGATAAACAATATTATCAACGCAGTAATAATTGTAGGTGTTTTAGTAATTTTATATCCATTTATAAGTCAAATGTACTATAGTTTTTTGTCGAAAAATGATATCAAAGACTTTAATGAGCAGGCGAAAGCTATACAAACACACGAAGTAAAACAGAGAATGGATTTGGCAAAAGCATATAATGATTCTTTGAGGAATGTAGTTATAGACGATCCATATGTGAAGAAAAAACTTGAGGAAGGTAAGAAAGCATATGCAAAAATGCTGGAGATACATGAAAAGATAGGGCATATTTCAATACCAAAAATGAACGAAGAATTAGCAATATATGCAGGTACAAGTGAGTCGGTACTACAAAAAGGCGTTGGTCATATGGAGGGGACTTCTCTTCCGATTGGAGGTAAAAGCACACACTCTGTTTTGACAGCACATTCTGGTATTCCAAAAAACAGATTATTTACTGATTTAAACAAATTAGAGAAGGGGGATCATTTTTATGTAACAAATATAGGCGAGACCCTGGCATATGAAGTCGATCAAATAAAGGTTATTGAGCCATCGAAATTTGATGATTTGCAAATCATGCCAGGAAAGGACTATGCAACTCTATTGACGTGTACGCCATATATGGTGAACTCGCACAGATTGATAGTAAGAGGACATAGAATTCCTTATGACAAGGGAAAAAGGTTAGAGGAAGAAAATAACTCTGAGTTTGATGGAATGAAGAAAATTGGTATAATAAGTATCGCTTTGATACTACTAGCATTTTTTGTACTATTTTCAAAAAAGAAGAAAAAGACTAAAAAAGAATAAAAAACTGACAAAAATGATATTTAATTGAGGAGGCGTTAGTGAAAATATTTCTAACGAAAAAATATGAGTAGGAGCAAGAAGATAAATAAGAGTACTTTTTGGGGTAGAATAGTAAATCGATTATGGGTTATAATAGTTTCAGTAGGAATATTGATTATGGTATATCCATTTATTAGTCAGCAGTACTATAGCTACTTATCAAGACAAGATGTACAAGCTTTCAAGGAAGCCGTAAATACAATCGGTAGCTATGAAATCAATAAAAAGATGGATTTGGCAATGGCATATAATCAATCATTAAAGCCTGGTATGTTTTTTGATCCATTTAATGAGATGCTGAAGGCAGGTAGAGCTGAGTATGCTAGAATGTTGGAAATTCATGAAAAAATAGGATATATTGATATTCCGAAGATAGGTCAAAATATAATCATTAAGGCTGGAACGAGTGAATCAGTTTTACAGCAATGTGCCGGGCATCTCGAGGGTACGAGCTTACCGACTGGTGGCAAAAATACTCATACTGTCATTACGGCGCATAGAGGATTGCCATCTGCAAAGCTGTTTACAAATTTAAATGAAATGCAAAAAGGAGATGTTTTCTTTATCACAAATATCAAAGAAAAGCTAGCATACAAGGTTGTGAGCATCAAAACAGTCGAGCCAACTGATTTCGAGCCGATACGTGTTGAAAAGGATAAAGATTATGCTACGCTGATGACATGTACTCCATATATGATAAATTCGCATAGACTGTTGGTTAAGGGTGAAAGGATACCTATTAATATGAGTAAGACAGTGGCAGAAAAAAATGAAAGGGACAATATCTTTAAGAAAATGATTAAATACGCTTCTATGCTGTTGCTTTTAATGATTATATCAATTATACTTTATAAAAAGAAAAATGGAAAGAAACGTGTATGCAGTAATGACAAGCAGAGCTAAGGGGCGAGACTGTTTATTTGAGTGTTAGGAGGAAGCTGTTGAAAATAAGAAAAATAATAGGACTACTGATTTTTTTATTTGGAATTTCGCTCGTTACATATCCTTTTCTGAGTATGTCGATAGATGATTTTACACAATATGAAAGAAATAGAGAGTTCGAGGAAGAAATAAGTAAGGATAGGCATATCAATGATAAGCTTAAAAAATTATATGATAGTAGGAATCGAACGAAAGCATCAAATACGAAGAACGCTTCATCAAATGAGAATATAAGGGACGTTTTTACAAGTGAAGACAATGTAAATATTGAAAAAAGTGACTTAAAGGCTTTGGGCATCAATTTAAATAAAAAAGTAGGCTTTGTTTCAATTCCTAAATTAGGTCAGTCATTCGATTTGTATTTAGATGCAAATTATGAAAAGATAGCAAAGGGAGTCGCAGTATTATCTGAAAGTGATTTGCCTGTTGGTGGAAGTGGAAAGCGAACTGTAATAGCAGGTCATAGTGGATATTACAATAGGGTTATGTTTTTGAACATACATAAGCTCCAGAGTGGTGATTCAATCATCGTTAATTTTCTAGGGAAAAAAATGGAATATAAGGTTTATGGTATGGAAAAGATATATCCTGAGCAAGGTGATAAGCTAAAACCAATTGAGTCACAGGATACATTGACATTGTTGACATGTACTCAGGCTCCTAGATATGATATGCGTTTATTGGTAAACGCAAGAAGGGTAGATTACAATATTCAAAAAAAGAATAACAATAATATAATCGGAAATGGTAGCATTGTTGAATATATCAATGACAAAAATGTGGAGCCATCAATAAAAATAAGAAAGATATTTCCCTATATAATCAGTGTATTCAACATAATTTTGATAATAATTATATTGTTAAAATTATACAGAATTATTAAAAGTAAATAGTACCTTTGATTGAAGTGATGACAGGATTGTCGTTTTAAAATCTAAAATATCCAGCTAAGTAATGGCGAATATTTTACAGAGGTCAGTGTAAAACATACCTCAGTAGAATATTCGCCATTATTAATAACGTAGTATAATATAAATATAAAAATATTTATAAATATTTATTAAGTATCAAATAAGTATGATATTATATTATAAAAAAGTAAAATGGTATCGTTAAAATCAAAAAGAATTTATGTTGACAATATATATATATATATATATACTAGAATTGCATGAGGGCTGTGTGTAGGCTGCAACTATTTGGAGGTAATATTATGAGGACTAATAAGGGGAATATGGTATTAAAGGTTAATTCAAACATAGAGAGGATGGAATATATTCCTTTTGGATTCAATATTTCTAGCTACAATGTGATTAATTTTAATATGAATTCACGTGATGTATACAAAATGGTTCTAGTTTTGGAGGGAGAGATAGAGCTAGAGACTCAGGGACGTCTTATTAAATTAAGAAGAAATCAGATTGAAATGATAAATCCCAGCAAAACGTATGTAATAAATCCTCATGAAAAAAACTTAGTAATAGAATTAAATGTCGATAAGATTATTTTTTCTAGAGCTAGTGATAGCAATGAAATAACAAATTTTTGTATATCCGAAAATGAATTCGGTGACAATATAAAAGCATTAGTAGAGCTGTTTAAAAATCTTTTTTATTTATATGTCAAAGATAATGTTGTATCATCAAATATGCTGGTTGTGGTACTAAATGAGATTTCAACCATCTTGAATAGCAGCTTTATTCAGAATAATGATGATGGTATAGGCTCAGCAAGGCCTTGGCTAGAGCTGAAATTAATGGAAATAATGGAGCGTATGTATAAAAAGCCAGGAAAATATGTATTAAATGAGTTGGCAGATGAAGTTGGTATGAAGCCATCAAATTTCTCTAATTTTTTTAAAAGGGTGTCGGGCTGTGGGTTTGTCGATTTCCATCACTATTCGAGACTCGAAAAATCAATAGCTCTGTTGTCCAATAATGAGTACTCTATATCTGAGATTGCGGAGCTTTCTGGCTTTTCAAGCTCGAAGGCTTTGAGTGAAAGCTTTAAAAAGTATGTGGGAATGACACCCTTAGCTGTTAGAAAACATATTACGAATAACATTAATAAATACAAATATATGTCGCTAAATAGTATACTAAGTCTCAAGGCTTTAGAAGAGCTATTTGTAGAATACAGTGATGTGAAATTATTTTCTAAAGCTGATATTGATTTTATGAAGGAAAAGATATTTGATGTAAATTCAAATGATGAATCGAAAGCAGTTGCTTTTCGTTCTGGATTTAGTAAGGTAGTAGATATTGATATATATGAGGGTGAGTGGTTTGATTTTTATAGAGATAATTCATCAAATCTAAAGCATGAGTATATGCGTATCAATCTTTGCTTTGAAGCTGGAAAAATATACTTGATTAAAAACATCGCCGAAAAAGAAATACTGAACCTATACGATATAAACCATTATATACAGGAGTTTCATAGAATTGGGCTAAATCCCATGCTAGTATTGGAATTTCCGGAAAACGCTATAGAGATGATAATTGAAAATTCATTTGACTTAAAATGTATTGGAGAGATTGTAGATTTCTTTGATTTTATCGCAAGCAATGTACCTATGAGAAATTTGAAAAATTGGATGGTAGAAATAAAGATGCCAGCATTATGGTCTAAGAGATATGAGCATGACAGGCATATATTAAATAAGAAATTATACATGCTAGTGAGAGATTTAATAATTAGCAAAAGCAGCATAGCTAGTGTTGGTGTAAATATAGGTGAGGTATCGATAATAGAGGATCAGGTACTCATGGAGAGAATGGAAGAGATAGTGATGAATGGAAATAGTCCGAAATTCTTTTCCTATGATGTGATAGATGAAACCTTGTATATAACGAGAGATGATTCAGAATGTATCTTACTTAGAATTATTAGCCAGATGGATAGAATGACAAAGTATATCAATGCTCTAAATAAAAAGTATTTTCTTGATGCAGAGGTATATTTGGCAAGGATGATAATGTATTACGATTGGAATGGTATACCTAAACAATATTGGGAGTCTATACAAGCTTTGAGCTTGGTTAGCTCTTATTTACTATTCCAAATGAATAAGGTCATCGTATGTGCATCCTTTAGCTTTAATAAATTTTTTGACTCTAGAAAGGAGTTTATTAAAGCTATTGGCAATTTTGATTCCAAGTATACTATGAATAATATATGGGATATTAAATCACTAAACTATTATATTAGAATGTATTTGGAGCAGATGAGTGGTTTGTGTATTTATAATGAGCCTGGATTAATTGTTACAAGAAACAAGGATGATTATTCCTGTATTCTTTATCAAGATATGGCAAATTGTATAAAGTATATTTCATCAGACAATGGAAATAATGAATTTCCAGTGAAAAATTTCAGAGTGAGGATTTCCGGTATGGCTGGCAGATTTAAGATAATTACAAAAACATTAAAGTCGAGCGAAGGAAATTTTTACTGCGAATTTAAAAAGCTTGGTGCTCAGAAATTTCTAACAATGGAAGAAAAGGAATATCTTAAAAATAGAGTTATTCCTGAAATACGTGTAGAAAATATCAATTTATTTGGCGTATTTGACAAAACATTTTCCTTGGATTTGTTTGAAATAATGTATTTGGAAATAAAAAAAATAAATATTTGATATTTTTGACACTTGAGCAAGCCTTTGTCATTATCAATATTTGAGAGAGAAATTTATCATTTATAAAAAATTCCTGTATTATTAACGGGAATTTTTTTATTGCTTTTTTTACAAACAATAAAAATAGGGAAAAAATATATAACTAGTGGCAATGACGCTTCTATGCTCGCTTTGATATAATTCGGATTAAGATGTAATTATACTATACAGCTTGGTTACAATAAGCCATGCTGTGAATAAAATCAAAGCGATAAGTAGTGAGGAGGTTTATTATGCAAAATGTGAGAACGAAACTAATTTTGATCTTACTTCTTACAATGTTAATAAACGTGTTTTCTGTATATAGGATAGATTCATCATCAAATGCTTTATATAATAATCAGGAGTATTCGAGCAATAATCAGGCAATTTCAAAATCGATATCTCAAGAATTTACAGGTGAGCTGAAAAATCAAATATTAAAAAGCATGTTGAATACTCAAAATCTAAACCTACCCGATTTTCAGGCAGAGGCTTCAGATGAGTTGGCAAAAAAAGGTAATGGTACGATTGATGCATTGAAAGAGCAGCCAGAGGTTGATTCGAAAGGCGATACAGCATCGAAAAAAGAATCTAAAACGAATGATATGTCAGACGAGAAAAGGGTGTCTGATATGGATATTACCAAAGCAAAGGATAATAGTCAGCCTGTGTTTCTATCGGTAACAAAAATTTGGAAGGATGATGACGATATTTTGTCAAATGAAGATACAAGATATTTTTCAGACTTGGAGATAATACTCCATAGAAAAGTCAATGGAGAAGATGATGTCGAGTTTAACAGCAAATCTAAGCCAGTTATTATAAAGTACAGTGAGGATGAAGCTAAAAGCTGGAATTATATTTTTGGTGGCATGGATGAATTTGATGCAGCTGGAAATATGTACGAATATTATATTCAAGGAGATGAAAATTTTAAGCTCGAGAGGAAGTATTCTGAATTAGAGTTAAATCCACTAGATGAATATACGCTAAGAGGATTCACGCCACGAGCAGCTAGAGGTAATTTATCTAAGCTTAAATATGTAACACCAGATACCGTGTATGAAAAGACACATTATTATACGCAAAATCCATTGGGGATAATTGGCGGGTTTCATTTGGTTGGATTTAATAGTGTCGAAACGAAAGCGCATACAAACGGAAACATATTGACGGATACGTTGAAATATATTTCTAATTTTGGAACAAGTAATTTGCCGGAGGTGAGTTATTTTAGACATTTAAATATTAATAGTGATGGCTTTAAATCGACGAGTGTACCTCATGGTTCAAGACTGGTTGTTGGAGATGGCGTAAATGTAGGTGTCAAAACCAATCCAAATAATCCGAGCGTTATAGAAGCGTGGACCTTTGAAAATAAAAATGTGGACTCGCCAGGATACTATAGTGGAAACGAGCTATGGAAGGATAGCAATACGAAATTCATTGATCTGCTTAAAGTCAAAAGTGATTCGGAAAATATCAACAGACAGCTTAGTGGATACAAAGATATATATTCGGTGCCGGACTATCATGATTGGAATCAGCAAAAAATAACTATACAGAATCCCGATGATGTCAGTGTATATAATTGGAAGCATGGGGAATTTAAGACGGATGGATATAACGTCAATATTCACGGATTTGAAAGAGGAAAAAATGGATCATTGATTATCAACGTGGATATGAAAGGGCTTCAGTCATTTGTCATGCCTGGATCGACTTATTATTATAGTGACGGAAGCCAGGCAAATATAGCAGAGGTTACAGAATGGGAGGATGGAAATACAATTTGGAATTTCTATGATTCAAGTAAGCCGGACAGAATTTTTAGAGGAAAAATAAATAATTCTAGAGCAGCGATAGGTATAATCATGGCACCTGGTGCAACAGTTGATTTGACTGCTAATTTTAACGGAACAGTGGTTGCCAATGATATTATTGTTACAGCGGAATCACATAGAACGGATTTTACAGGTAAATCTATAGATTATCCGGCAGATTTTCATTTTACCAAAGCTGACGAGAAAAAACATGGATTGCCTAATGCAGTATTCGAGCTAAGAGATGAGTATGACAGAGTTATTAATTTAAAAGATTCAGATGGCAATATTATTGGAAATGAAGTAAGGTCGGATAGTATGGGAAAGCTTAGTTTTTATAAGCTGACTACGGGAGTATACTATTTGTATGAGAAAAGGGCTCCTGATGGATATCAGAGGATTGATGGTAGAATAATAAAGCTTAGAGTAGACACTAATAGGAAAATAAAGGAAATAACTGTTCTCAATAATTTGTTTAACAAAAATGATAACACGATAACAAATATTGAAATACCCGTTATACCAAAAACGAAAGTGGAAATACATAAAAGGTGGGTTGATTCAGATGGAAATCCGATTGATAAGGAGAAATTAAAAAACCTGTCCATAAAAGTAAGACTTAAAAGGAAAATTGGAAACATTGTGGATTATGGATTTAATAAATATGAAAGCATACATTTAAAATACGACAATAATTGGAAAATTGAAATTTCAGAGCTGGAAATATACAACGAAAGTGGTAGTGCGTATACCTACTATATCGAGGAGTACGATATTCCACTCGGGTTTACAGAGGATAGCTCAAATAGCAATAAGGAATGGGTAGCCAATGAATATGAGGATGCATTTGCTTTTACTCTTGTAAATAAGGCTCGTAAACCAGTATATCCAAATACAGGTGGTATAGGAGCTATGTCTGTTATAGCTATAGGTATGTTAATTGCATTGATGGGAATGTATATCAAATTGAGGACTTACTATTAAAAATCAAAAGGGTATTAGCCATTAATATATGATATTTATTAATTTTTAGACTAATTAAATATATATAAATTAACTAAATATATAAATTATATATAAATAACTTAAAAAAAGGGGAGGATATTATGAAAAAATTCAAGTTATTAAGTTTGATTATGGCTTTGGCGATGGTGCTGTCAATTGTTTTGCCATTTGGCAGAGTCTTTGCTGCAGCTAGTGCAGAAGAAACGTATGATGTGGTTGTACACAAGGTATTGTTTAAAGACCAAAATATTGTAATAAGAGAAGGTGGAGCTGTAGGTGCCGATGGTGCGACTAAGTATACCGGTAAAGGATTTTCTTCTGAGGAATTTAAAAAGTATTTTGGTGCAAATGTTGAGACAGAGCCTGTAGAAGGTGTTTGGTATGAGGCAAAATTAAATGGAGTAGTAAAGGCTGAGGGTGCTACTGGTCCAGACGGCACTGTGAAATTTGAGCTTCCAGCAGGTACCTATGTTATTGAAGAAAATAAGGCTAAAACAAAGCTGAAAAATAAATACGGTGATAAATTGCCGGCAAAGTCTGTGGCTGTTACTGTAACACTACCTGTTTATAAGGCTGATGGTGGAAAATTCACAAAGGGACAGGATGCATTACATGTTTATCCCAAAAATACTATAGATGAGCCTACAATCAATAAATCTGTAACAGAATCAGGTAATATGCATGATACTGTTGGTATAGGAGAAATAAAACCATTTATTATTGAATCTAATATGCCAGAGGGAATAGATAAATACCATGTACTTAAGTATACCGATCAATTGACAAAAGGCTTAACATATAAGGGTAATCTGAAGGTATTTAAGAATAATGAGCTGATTGCAAAGTCTGCAAATACTTATACAGAAGCTATAGCTGGTGATAAGGGAGCCAAGATTGAGGTTTCATTTGTTCCTGAATATATTAAGACTCTTAAGGCTGGAGACAAAATAAAAATAACCTTTGATTCGACTATTAATGCGGATGCGATACTCGGAGCAATAAATCCAAACGAGGTAGAATTAGAATATGGACACTCATCAGATAATACTAAGAAAAAGAAACCGGAAAATCCAGAGCTGCACACAGGTGGTAAAAGATTTGTTAAGAGGTCTGTAAACGAGAATAAAGTTCTCAAGGATGCAGAGTTTATCGTCAAGAAATTTGGAGAAAATAAGTATGTAAAAATCAACGAACAAGGTGAAGCTTCATTTGTCGATACAGAGGATCAAGCAACTATATTTAAATCAGGAGCTGATGGAATAATAGACATCAAGGGATTACCATATGGTAAGAAGGGGGATACGAATGAGATAGCATCCTCTGACTATGAAATAATAGAAAAGAAAGCTCCAGAAGGATATGCTTTGGATGCTACACCGAAGAAATTTACAGTAAATAAAACTAGCTATAATCAGACACCGGACGAAATAGAACCAAAGCCAGTAAATCCGGATGTTATCAACAATAATAAGGTAACTATACCACAGACTGGTGGAATAGGTTCTGCAATAGTTGTTATTGCAGGTGCTGTAATAGTAGGAATAGGCTTGTATATAAAGAAAAGAAATTCTAATGCATAGTGATTTTATAATACAAAAGCTATATACAAAATTTTATATTAAAGTATTATATTAAAGTATTATATTAAAGCATTATGTTATAAAGGCTTTATAATCTAGGAATTTTGTATTATAGAAATTCTATTGCATAATAATAGCTTTTATATATAGAAGTGGATGACAAAGTCATCCCTTCAATAAAATACTGAAATTTTTTCAGTATTTTATTGAAGAATTGAAATAGTGTTTAAGTAAATAGAGCGTTTAAGCTAATACAGCTTAAAATTTGAATTGTGAGGGGATTAAATATGAAGAAAATAAAATATATTTTTGGTTTGTTGATTGTAGCTTCAATATTTACAGCATTTACGATAAATAATTCAAGTGCTTCTGATTTGACTGCAGTGACTATTACAAAAACGATTAATAGGATAAATGGAAGGGATAGCAAAAAACTTGATGGAATTATTTACGGACTATTGAAAATAGGACATGAAACAAAATTGTCAGATGAAAAGAAAAAAGAATTAGTAAATGAATTGTCGGCAAAATCCTTGGATGATTTAATCAAGAAATACGATAAATATGGAGCATTAAGAATTAGTATTCCAACTGATACAAATGGCAAAACAGTTATAAAGAATTTGGAGCCAGGAACATATTATGTTACTGAGATAAAAAAGGCTAGTGGAAAATGGATTGCTGATAAAACAGGTGTTCCTTTGGTAATAACAGCAGCTTCTAATACGAGTCTCAATGTAAATTCGAAATCGTATTTTCCGGAAAAAAAAGACGATCGTAGAGATGACAAGGAAGAAGCTAATAAAGCTTTCAAGGATAAAAATGTGAAAGAAAATCATAATAATGGTGGTAAGTATATAATAAAAACTGGGGATTGGATGATTTATCCGATTTTGGGCTCGGGTATAATTCTTATGGCATTTGGATATAGGATTTATAAAAAATAACATCTGAAGTGAATTCATTTAATACTGATAAAGGAAATAAATATGGAAATGGGAGACGAAAATGTAAATACATATGAAAAAATTAGTAATAGAAAATATACTAATAATAAAAAATATATTAATAACGAAAAATATATTAATAATGAAAAGAAAAGTAAAAATAATAATGAAAATAGTGACAAAAAGAGCGGTGCTATGAAGGCAAAGGCAAAGAAGAGCAGTCTTATAAATAGAGTAGTTAATATCATTATTCTCATTGGGGTGTTGGTAGTTATATATCCGTTTGTCAGCCAAATGTACTACAGATATGTTTCGAGCCAAAATATTCATAATTTCGATTCAGATGTGAAAAATATTGAACCGGAGGAAGTAAAAAAGAGGATTGCCCTTGCAAGTGGATATAATGATTCTCTGCATTCAAATAATTTTTCAGATCCATACAAAAAAGAAGCTTTAGATAAGGGGAGAATGGAGTATGCTAGAATGCTGGAGGTTCACGAAAAAATAGGGCATATATCAATTCCCAAGATAAACGAAGATTTACCAATTTATGCAGGCACATCGGAGTCGGTTTTGCAAAAAGGTGTGGGGCATATGGAGGGTACTTCTCTTCCAATTGGTGGAAATGGAACTCACGCTGTCCTTACAGCACATTCGGGTATTCCAAATAACAGACTTTTTACTGACCTAAATAAAATGAAAAAAGGAGATAAGTTTTTTATTACCAATATTAAGCAAACACTTGCATATAGGGTAGACAATATTAGCGTGGTTGAGCCTTCAAGCTTTTCGGAGCTGGCGATTACAGAGGGAAGGGATTATGTAACGCTTCTGACATGTACTCCATATATGATTAATACTCATAGACTTTTAGTAAGAGGTCATAGAATACCGTATAGTGAAGCTGAAAAGAAAAAAGAGGCTGAGAAAAATGGTATGGATGGACTTCTGAAAATGGCTATAGTTGTGGCGATTTTTCTGTTTATGCTTATTATATGTTTATTGAGATACAAAAAAAAGAAGAAAAAAAGAAAACAAAATATCGACGGTTACTAATTTTGACAGACTGTCACATCCATTATAAATTATTTATTATTTATGGAATGTGGCAGTCTTTGTATTAATATTGTAAAAAATTAAATCTATATTTTTAAATATAGACAAATATAATTAATTATGTTAATATAGTAACATAAAGTTGTTTGATACTTTGTTTAATGCTTTGTTTAATTGAAGGTGGGTGGTGATTTGAAGGAACCATTAATTATAAATATTCAAAAATGCAGTATACATGATGGACCGGGAATAAGGACAACAGTGTTTTTCAAAGGATGTCCACTGGAATGTCTATGGTGCCATAATCCGGAAAGCCAGAGCTACTGTATGGATTTCATGTACGATAGGGAAAAATGCTCAATCTGTGGTATGTGTATTGAAAAATGTAAGAGTAATGCTGTATATTTTGAAAACGATTCTATTGGCAGAATGGCAGAGAAATGCGAGTTATGTGGTGAGTGCATAGATTGGTGCCTCAACAATGCCAGAGAGCTTGTGGGAAAATCGTATACTGTCGAAGAGCTGTTAAAGGAGATAGAGAAGGATTCGATGTTTTATGATGAATCTGGTGGTGGTGTAACACTATCAGGTGGCGAAGTAATGTGCCAAGATATCGATTATATCGAAAAGCTAATCAAAAAATGTAATAGCAAGGGGATTAGTGTGGCGATTGATACCTGTGGCTATGCGCCAAGGTCCAGCTATGAAAGAATTTATAACAAGGTGGATCTTTTCTTATATGATATAAAGCTGGCAGATGATGTAAAGCATAGAAAATTTACCGGAAAATCAAACGAGATGATTTTGGATAATTTGAAATATTTGAGCTCTGTTGGAGCTAATATCAACATAAGGATTCCGTTAATTGAAGGGGTAAATGTATCTGAAAATAACGAGGAAATGTTGAAAATTATAAATATATTAAACGGGATTAGAGTGAAATATGTTAATCTTTTGCCATATCATGATATTATGATGAATAAATATAACAAGCTTGGTGTAGAGTATTGTGGAAGTCAATTTTCAAAGCCGAGTGAGCAAAAACTAGAAGAAATAAAAGGCTTATTTGAAAAAGCAAGCTTTAAGATTAAGATTGGAGGTTAGGAATATGGAAAGAGGAAGTTTTGAGAGAACTAGAAAGCTGAGAAAGCAAAGTACAGAGGCACAGCCATATATCAGCATTGAAAGAGCGGTTTTGATGACTGAGGCCTACAAAAAATTTGAAGGAAGTGTTGAAACTCCAATACTAAGAGCGAAAGCCTTTAAGTACTATATGGAAAACAGATCTCTATGCATAAACGAAAACGAATTGATAGTTGGAGAAAAAGGTGATGGACCTCAGGGGGCTCCTACTTATCCAGATCAATGCTGCCACTCATTGGAGGATATGAGGGTAATGAACGATAGAGAGCTAGTAAGCTTCAAGGTTTCAGAGGAGGATATGAAAATTCAAGAGGAATTGATCATACCTTTCTGGAAGGGTAGACAAATAAGAAATAGGATAATAAGCTCAGTTGGCCAGGAATGGTTGGATTGCTATGAAGCTGGTATGTTTACTGAATTTATGGAACAGAGAGCACCAGGGCATACTGTTGGTGGTAATAGCTTCTATAATTTGGGATTTTTGGATTTCAAAAAGAAAATAGAAGATAGAATAGCAAGAATTGATTTTGTAAATGATGTGGATGCATACAATAAAAAGACTGACTTGGATGCAATGGCAATAGCCTGTGATGCAATGATAATATATGGAAAGAGATATGCTGAAAAAGCCAGAGAAATGGCGGCGCAAACCGGCGATCCTCAGAGAAAGGCAGATTTATTGCTGATAGCTGAAAACTGTGATGTAGTGCCGGCACACAAGCCTCAAACCTTCCACCAGGCTCTACAGATGTATTGGTTTGTTCACGTTGGTGTTACTACAGAGTTAAATATATGGGATGCTTACAGCCCTGGTAGATTGGATCAGCATTTAAATCCTTTCTATGAAAAGGATGTTGAAGAAGGTGTGTTAGATAGAGAAAGGGCTCAGGAGCTGATGGAGTGCTTTTGGGTAAAATTCAATAATCAGCCAGCACCTCCAAAGGTTGGTATAACATTAAAGGAAAGTGCAACCTATACTGATTTTGCAAATATCAACACTGGTGGTATAACTCCAGATGGTCAAAATGGTGTTAATGAGGTAAGCTACATAATTTTGGACACTATGGATGAAATGAAGCTGCTTCAGCCTAGCTCAAATGTTCAAATAAGTAGAAAGACTCCTCAAAAATTTCTAAAAAGAGCATGTGAAATTTCTAGAAAGGGATGGGGTCAGCCTGCGTTTTACAATACTGACGCAATCGTTCAGGAATTATTGGAGGCTGGTAAAACACTTGAAGATGCAAGATGTGGAGGAAGCAGTGGTTGTGTTGAAACAGGATGCTTTGGAAAGGAAGCGTATGTTTTGACTGGCTATATGAATATTCCAAAGATACTTGAAATAACTCTATACAATGGAATAGATCCTCAAACTGGAAAGAAGATAGGTCTTGAAACCGGCGATCCTAGAAGCTTTATGAGCTATGATGAGTTATTCGAGGCATTCTCAAAGCAGTTAAATCACTTTATCGATATAAAGATGAAGGGTAACTCTATAATTGAAAATATATATGCAAAGCACGCTCCAGCTCCGCTTATTTCAGTAATAGTTGATGATTGTATTGAAAAGGCGATGGATTATCAAAGAGGTGGTGCTAGATACAACACTAGATATATTCAAGGAGTTGGTACTGGGACTATTACTGATAGCTTATCTGCAATCAAGTACAACGTGTTTGACAAGAAAAAATTTGATATGGGAACATTATTAGATGCAATAGATGCCAACTTTGAAGGCTATGAGAATATACTGAATATGGTAAAGAACAAAACACCTAAGTACGGAAATGATGACGATTATGCTGATGATATAATGAAATCAGTGTTTAAATTATATTATGATGCGATTACAGATAGACCAACAGCTACTGGTGGCAGGTATAGAATAAATATGCTTCCAACAACTTGTCATGTATACTTTGGTGAAGTAATGAATGCATCTCCAAACGGAAGATTGGCTCACGTGCCGGTTTCTGAGGGTATTTCACCAGAAAAGGGTGGAGATACAAATGGTCCAACTGCTGTTATCAAGTCTTGTGCCAAGATGGATCATCTAAAGACTGGTGGAACATTGTTGAATCAAAGATTTGCGCCATCAGTTGTAGTTGGAGAGGAAGGCTTGGACAACATGGCAAGCCTAATAAGAGCTTATTTCAATATGGATGGACATCATATTCAATTTAATGTGTTTGATAGAAATGTATTGCTGGAAGCACAGAAAAATCCAGATGCTTACAAGGATTTGATAGTTAGAGTTGCAGGGTATAGTGATCACTTCAACAATTTGAGTAGAGCACTTCAGGACGAAATAATAAATAGAACTGAGCAAACATTTTAATGATTGAAGAATCTTATGAGTCGGAATTTAATATTTAGATTCCGACTTATTTATTTTAAATGATTATATTGATAAAAATTGACTATGTGGTAAAATTGAATCATAGATATTAGTAAAAACTGACTATGTGGTAAAATTGAATCATAGATATTAGTAAAAACTGACTATGTGATAAAGTTAAGCTATAGATATTAATAGGAGGGGAGAATTATTATGAAATTGAGCTTTATAGGTGCAGGAAATATGGGAAAGGCAATGTTAGGTGGAGTAATAAAGTCTGGAGTTGTTTCTCCGGGCGACATTATGATATCTGATCTTTATGAGCCTAGCCTGGAGGCAGTCAAGGCAGAGCTTGGTGTAAATGCTACAGCTGATTCAAAAGAGGCTGTTGGGTTTGGAGATGTAGTTATTTTTGCTGTCAAGCCAAACATTATTGGAGATGTGATGCAGAGTGTTAAAGAAGTAATAACTGGTGAAAAAATTGTTGTATCCATTGCTGCGGCAGTTTCAATTGATGTTATAGAATCGATAATAGGTAATGACAAAAAAATAATTAGAGTTATGCCTAATACGCCTGCTCTTGTTGGAGAAGCGATGTCTGCATTGTGTAAAAATTCAAATGTGGATGATGAAGGCTTGAGACAAGTATTAAATATTTTCAATTCCTTTGGAAGGGCAGAGGTAATAGCTGAATCGTTGATGGATGCAGTTGTAGGAGTAAGTGGGTCTGGACCGGCATATGTTTTTATGTTTATAGAGGCAATGGCTGATGCAGCAGTTCTTTCGGGAATGCCGAGAGCACAGGCATATAAGTTTGCGGCACAAACTGTTCTAGGAGCTGCAAAAATGGTAATGGATACAGGCAAGCATCCAGGAGAATTAAAGGATATGGTTTGTTCGCCTGGCGGAACGACAATAGAAGCTGTCGCTACATTGGAGGAGTTCGGAATGAGAAATTCAGTTATCAAAGGAGTTTTGTCATGTATAGATAAGTCTGTGAGAATGTCGAATAAATAGATACAATAATTTGCCTATGACTGGAGCATTATAAGCATTTTGTTTTATTTATAAAAAAATATTAATTTTATCCATGCTTTTGAGCAGCATAGGACTTCGGATTACTTTCCTACGAGGAATTTTTTATTCCTAATAGGGAAGTAATTTTTTTGTCTTAGGCTAATTCAAATATCCTATAGGGTACTTTGTCATAAAGTATTTTTATTTTCATTAGTTTACTAGAATCTGATTTATAAATTAATAAATGAAAAAATATATTATATGATTATACAATTTTAGTTGAAAACACATATCAAAAATGATATAATATCAACGAATGAATATTAATATCATTATTGAATTTATTTTTAAAATATTTAATGAAAAGGAGGTATTTGATAATGGTGAATAAAAAGAAGAACCTTAGTATGGCTATGGCTGTAATTATTTCTATGACAGCTATTAGCCCTGTTTTTGCTACTGATGTATCAAAGACAAAAATTGATGTTGAGAGAATCGGTGGAAAGGATAGGCTGGAGACATCTTTAAAAATATTAGAAAGAGTTGGCTCAAAAAAGGTAAACTTAGTAAATGGAAATCAATTTGCAGATGCGTTATCCATAGCACCTATTGCGGCGATAAATGGCGAAGGGATAGTTTTGTTAGATGAAAGCAAGCTGTCAGATGTGGAAAAGGCTTTTAAAAAGCAGGGGGTAAAGGATATAACCTTTATAGGTGGAGAGCAATCGATTTCCAACAATACCTACACTAGTGTATCAAAGGAATTTAAGGTAAACAGAATATCAGGTAAAGATAGATACAAAACATCTCAGAGTGTGGTACAATCAACAGGTAAGAACGATATTGGAGTTGCCACTGGGGCTGATTTTCCGGATGCATTATCTGCGGGAGCTCTTCTTGCGAAAAAGCAAATACCACTGCTGTTGGTTGATGGAAAGAGAGAAGCAGCCTTGCCAAGTGGCTTAAAGGGTGTCTATACTTTTGGTGGAAAGGCTAGTGTTGTCAATGCTTTTGGTAAGAGAATAGCTGGGAAGGATAGATATGAAACCTCACTGAAAATAGCAACAGAATTTGGTGATAGTGATGTAGTGATATTGACATCGGGAAAAAATTTTGCTGATGCTCTTGCTGCTGCACCTTTGGCAAAAAAAATGAATGCTCCTATAATCTTGATTGAAGAAAATAAATTGAGTCAGGACTGTGAAAAAATAATTAAAAAAGCTAAAAAGGTTATTGTAATAGGCGGAGAAGCTAGTATATCTGAAGGTGTAATAAACACGATAAAAGGATATGATAAAAAAATAAGCTCTTCAAGCAATAGCATTGCTAGCTCTAGTAGCACACCGTCATCACCACTATCTAAAATAAAAGGTGTAGATATCAAATCAGATGGATTTGTTGTCAATAAAAGCGATGACAAGTATGTGGTAACAGGAAAGATGTCTGACAAGGTAAAATTGATGGCTGATGTCGTTGGAAGTAATTTGAAAGACTCTGATAAGAAGGTAAGCTGGGAGCTGGTAGGAGCTTATGGTGACAAAACTAGTATTTCAGATGGTGTACTGACTATAGATGAAGCTGAGGAAAAGTCGCCGATAACTGTTAAAGCTATATCTGAAAAAGACAAAGGTGTATATTCAGTGATAGAAATACTAAATCCAGTAGTGGATGATATAGAAATAACTGGAGATCCAGAAGATAGTGTAAAGCCAGGAACAGAAATTAAGCTTAGCGCAAAGGTAACTGGTGTAAATATTGAAAATCTTGGAAAAGCTTTGGAATGGTCTGTAAATGATGAAAGTAGCGGACTTATTGAAATAAAATCAAAAAATAAGGATGAAATCATTTTTAAGGTAAAGGATACAGCAACAGCTGGTAAACGGATATATATTGATGCGAGCTGTGGTAAGATACTTGTAGAAACAATTATTGAAGTTGCTGAAGCTGAGAAAGATGCACCTGATAATAGTGTATTTAGAAATGATGGTACCAATAATAAGATAATAGTTAATTCATCAAATCCGGTTGCAAAGGAATGGTTTGGTGATATTGAAAAATACTACAATAAAAAGGCATTAAATAAAGGCTCTTATGAAAAAAATGTCAGTATAGTCACTGCCAAGGGGACAGAATTGCAAGTAAATAAGCTTGCAAATCCTTCTTTAAATAGTTACAGTATTGGAAATAACAGTCAATATTCTGAAGAGCTATATATGTATTCTCCGACAGATTTAAATGAGGTTGGAGACAAGGTAACAGTAAAGATAGATGGCTGGAAGCCGGTAACATTTAAAATAATAAAAAAAATGTTTGGTCAGCCTATTTTCTCAGTAGAATAGAGAGGTTAACATATGAAAAGGGCTATATCTATTTTAGTTACAATGGCAATTGTGATCGCTTCTGTATTCTCAGCTGATTTGTCAGCCTATGATAGAAGCATGCTAGATACAAAAATAATTACAGTTGCAGATACAGTATCGTATTTAGTCGTAGATGCTTCAAAGTATAATTCAAAAATTAAAGATATGTTTCTTGATGGAAGGAGGGTTGACTATACATTTGTAGATTCGTCAGGAAGAATTGCAAAAAAAGAATATGATGGTGCTCATTCTTCATTGAAAATTATATTACAAAATGGAAGAACAATCGAAAGCGATGTGAGTGGTGTATATAAAGCCTTTCCTTATAGAATATCTAATATGAAGGCTGCTTCTCCAGATGTAGTGATTGGTCATGCGATAATGGCTGTTTGGGATTACCATAGTGTTGCAAAGGATGAAAATGGAAATGAATTGGTATATCCTGATAAAACTACCTTTGATGTAAACTACAGCAAAAAACAAGAAGCTATTTCGCAGGATTCGAATTTGGAGGAAGAAATATTAGAAAATCCAAATCCTACGGAGATGCCATCATCAAATGTATTTGATTACGGAAAAAATGCAGTTTTTGAATACGATTTAAAAAACGATATTCAGAAAAATAAGTTTGATAAGCTAAAGAAGCTAGTAAAGGTTTACACTAACAAGCAAGAGGCAAATTTAAAAATAACAAAGGTAAGAAATGGAAATAAGGGCTTGGTAAAAATATTGTACAATGCATCAAGACCAATACAAAAAAATGGAAAGCATATCATCAAGCATTATTATAATGGAATAGACGCAGAAATTAATACTATTTTTTATAAAGATAAATCTCCGGAAATAGTGTTAACTGCTGATTCAGGTGAATATGTTACAGGAAAGAGTATAATATTTAACCTAAAGGGATTTTCGTATCTATTTCAGCAAGATACTGGAGTACAGGCTGTATATTTGAATGGTCATAGACTTACAAGAAAAAGGGTTGTAAATCCAGATGAAAACTATAGTGAAGCTGTAAAGCATGAAGCTGTGGCAGAAAATGAATCAGAAAATCCATGGCATGTAGTAGGAGAAACGCTAAGAGTTAAAAATGATGGAATAAAATACCTTAAAAAAGGAATTAACTACATAACAGTACAATATGATGGCTTTCATGATAGCAATTTAAAATTTAAATTAAATTCAAATAATGTGAGACCAAGCTTAAAAAATTATAGAAAAGTGCCATCTACATCTGATACGCCAAGGATAAGAGCGTTAAATAGCAGAAAGATGAGACTATCCAATATTGTAAAAATAAATAAAGCATCAGATTTTATAGCTAAAAATATATTTGGGGCTAATGGTGTAAAAGCAAATAGATTCATAAAGAAAGTAGATACGGTATCGGCAGCAACTAGTGGTGGATCTTCTGTGCCATCAGTAGGATCTGATTCGTCAGGTGGCGGTAGTGTAAGCATAGGCTCTAAGCTTGCATTTAAGTTTGATGCCGTTGCAAATGCAGCAATTCTTGAAAAGCTGGGATATGATGTTGAAGGTGCGAAGAAGCTGCTTGATGCATGGGAAGGAACTTCAAAGGAAATTGCACTTATGAATGATAATACACGAAAGAGAGTAGTCTGGGATAGATATTTGACATATGTTCAAAATAACAAGGTTAATAACAATATTTACAAATCTTTTTTAGACTATTATAATGATTCTAGTGTTGAGCTTACACAAAATGGATATAATGTTGTAAAGTATGTTTTTGACGGAAAATTTGGAGCTCCTATATATGGTATGAAAATTTTCAAAAATTCAAGCGAGGAGAATTCTAAGCCTATACCTTTAAGAAATAAAAGGATAGATGTAAGATTTAGATCGGAAGGGTATTCTGATATGCTGATGAATGTGAATGAAGAAGCTAAATTTGACATACTTACCTTTAACTCGCCAGAAGTCATTAGTGTTGATATAATCAAGGACGATAAGTATGCTTTATCAGTTGATAAAAGCGGATACAAATATTATAAAGCCTTGGGAATGCTATCTATAAATCAAGGAATGATCAAAGAGCCTGGGGATTACACCGCTGTTTTCCATTTCGATGGAGCCAGTGATGCAATTGTATATTTTACAGTAGCTGATTAAGTTTTCAGGTCCTATAGCATTTGGTTTTGATGACAAGGCTATTTGTTATATGATTATTGATAATAAATTTTGATATCAATATTACTTGATTTTAATAAATTGTAAACTATAGAGTTATAAAATCAAAAAGACAAAAAAATTTCTTTGTGTTATAATTTAAAGGGGAGAAATATAATATATTACTGTTTCTTGGTTTAATATAATACAGGGGAGGTGTAGCTATGTTGGATTATAAATATTTAGTTAGTATAGCAATCATTTTGCTATCGACGAAAATATTTGGAGGTCTAACTGAGAAAATAAAACTACCTCAGGTAGTAGGGGCTTTGATAGCTGGAGTGGTTATTGGACCGGCAGTTTTTGGCATTGTTCAGGATACGGTATTTTTAGATGAGGTTGCTGAGCTGGGTGTAATCATTCTAATGTTTATGGCAGGGCTTGACACTGATCTAAACCAATTGAAAAAAAAGGGTGTATCCTATTTGGTAATTGCCATATTTGGTGTAGTGATTCCTTTAGTAGGAGGATTTTTGTCTTATTTTTGGTATTTTAATATTAATACTGGTGATAGTCAAAGTGTCCTTAAGGCTATATTTATTGGTGTAATATTGACAGCTACATCTGTAAGTATTACAGTAGAAGCTCTGAGAGAGCTTGGGCATTTAACCGGAAAGGTTGGCAATGCGATACTTGGTGCAGCAATTGTCGATGATGTAATAGGGATAATTATTTTGACGGTTATAACAAGCTTTAGAGATTCTAGTATAAGTATTAGCTTCGTTCTTATAAAGATAGTGTCGTACTTTGTGATAATGCTGGTATTTGGATTGATCATTACCGCTGGAGCCAGAATGCTTGATTTAAAGACAGATAGAAGACAGATAACAGTGTACGTATTTGCACTTGTGCTGGTAGTTGCCTATATTTCGGAAAAATATGTTGGTATAGCTGATATTACTGGAGCGTATCTTATTGGTATGATATTTAGTAAGTTCAGTATAAGAAATGAAATTGTAAAAAAGATGAACGTTTTGTCTTATCTATTTTTCTCACCAATATTTTTTGCGAGCGTTGGTTTAAAGACAAAGCTTGATTCGTTTTCAGCTTCGATGATTGTTTTTTCGGTAATAATTCTTTTGGTGGCAATTTTTACCAAAATTGTAGGTGCAGGAATAGGTGCAAAGCTTTGTAGGTACTCGCTAAAGGATTCGTTAAATATTGGAATAGGAATGGTGTCGAGGGGAGAAGTGGCATTGATTGTTGCTCAAAAGGGGCATAAGCTGGGCTTTATTGATAACAATATGTTTTCTCCAATAGTGTTGATGGTAGTAATAACCACAATACTTACACCAATTCTTTTGAAAATATCTATGCCCAGGGCAAATAATCATAAGGATGTAAGCTTGAAATCGATGACGATAGAATAGAGAATAATTTAATAAATTCAATTGACTAACATTTTTGAGGAAAATAATTGAACGTCGGAAAATTTTTGGCAAATTTAATAAGATATAAGAAAGGCAGGCACACTGAATTGCAATTTATAATCAGTGTTGCAAGCCTTTTTTATATATTGTTTAAAGAGCTTTTTTATAGTGTTAAGCTTTTTATATCGCTTGAAGAGTTTTTTGTAGCTTTAAAGATTTTTTATATAGTATTAAGGAGTTGAAGGATTTATGGTTTTGACACGATTTATTTGATAAAAGATGAATAGAGGTATATAATATTTTTGAGGTGGTCGTTTTGATTAGTGAAAAAATAAAAAGTCTTGATATAAAAAAATTAATATTCCATGAGCAGATGTCAGAATCGACAATTGTGGCAGTATTGCTGGCTTTAGGTGGAGGCTTTAGAGATGCATACTCATATAATATTAGAGGAAATGTATTTGCTAATGCTCAGACAGGGAATCTTGTGCTGCTTAGTCAAAGCTTGGCAAATTTGAATTTTCACGCAGCCTTCAAATATTTACTTCCAATTATCGCTTTTATGATTGGTATTTTCGTTACAGATATTATTAAAAACAAGCATAGGAGAAATGTATATATTCATTGGAGACAAATAATAATATTGGTTGAGATAGCTATGTTATTTTTAGTGGGATTGATGCCGAAGGGTATGGATCATTGGGCAAATATAACAATATCTTTAGCCTGTGCAATGCAGGTAGAGAGCTTTAGAAAATTTATGAATATTCCTATTGCAACGACAATGTGCACTGGTAATATGAGAAGTGCAACCGAATGTCTAGCCAAATACTACAACGATAGAAAGCTAGGGATACATAATTTAAAGGATAGAAATAAGAGTATCTATTATTTTTTCGTGATTTTTACATTTTGTGTAGGAGCAGCACTTGGAGCCTTGGTGTCAAATATTATAGGGATTAAATCTATATGGATAGATGCTACCTTGATGTTTGTGGTATTTATAATAATGTTCAAAAATACCAAGGTCAATTGATATCCTATTCCATAGTAGCCCTTATATATTCGCTGCTTGCATTATCATTCCAAGATTTAACATATATTTGTTTTTAATTGAAGAAATTTATTTTTGAATCTCATATAGAATAATGTTTTCGTAAAATTTAAAAAAATATATTGTAATACTGGATTATCTGTATTATAATTATTAATACAGATAATTTTTATAATACAAACGGTTTGTACGATAAAAATATATTAATATTTATGTAGTATTTTACAAAAAATGGAGGTGATCTAGATGTTCTATATTGACAGTCTGTCGGACGTTCCTATCTATTCTCAGATAAGGAATGGAATAGTTGGAGAAATCGCTTCTGGGAGCTTGAAAAATGGTGATGAGCTGCCGTCAATAAGACAATTTGCAAAGGATTTTGAGGTGAATCCAATGACTGTAAATAAAGCATATACGATTCTTAAGCAGGAAAAGTTCATAGAGATTGACAGACGTGTAGGCGCCATAGTATCAGTAAAATGTGATGAGGAGATAGTTGGAAATATTTTTAAGGATTTAAAAAGTGTAATAACAGAAGCAAAGGCTAGGGGATTGGACAAAGAGAGTATTTTGGGTTTGATTGAGAGGGGGATCTAAAATGTCAATTAAAATAATTTTATATCTAACTTATATATTCTGTGTGCTGGTATCGTATTTTGTATATAGGAAATTTTTCGTATATAAATCAGGCAAGATAATGTTGACTACGATACCCTCAGGAAATATCGACGATGATGAAATTCAACGTTTGATAAAAAAGGGTAGACATAGCTACAGTATATTTACATACGGAATTTCGATAGCTGCATTGATATTCTTTTTATTGGGAGATATATGGGTACTTAATTCATTTATTTTATTACTTTATTTTTACTACATCTTTACAGCATTTCTTTTAAATAGCTATATGAAAAAGATGAGAAAGCTAAAGAATGAAAAGAAGCTGAGGACGAGTGCTAAAAAATATATTGATGTAACGGTATCCAATGACATTAATAAGATGAAATTTGGGAAAAAGCAGTGGTTGATACCATTGTTGGTGCTGACCCTAGGCTCTTTTATTGCTGGAATGGTTTATGAAAAGGTGGACGGTTTAATTGTTAGTATATGCTTTTTGGTACTGATTTCAACGATAGCGATGTCATTTGTTATTGATAGATTGCCAATAAAAATAATTAGCTCTGATTCAGCTAAGAATATATATTTTAACCAGAAAAGAGTTGTAAATGTTCAAGAAAAGATATTTTATTTTTCTTGTATGTATTCGATTTTATTGGCATTTGCAGTATTTGTTGCATCAAAGGATGAATTTAGCTACATTCCATTTATTGCTATAATTGCTCCATCAATAATATTTGTTCTCTACATGGTTTATTCATTCAAAAAAATGGACGATTTTGAGCAGCAGCTTGTAGACGAGGATGATTATTTTGTCGATGATGACGAGTATTATGATATACTGGGATATAATAATCCGAATGATAAGAGGATATTTGTATCAGATCCTGTTTTTTCTGGAAATTTGATAATAAATAGGGCTAATCCAAAAGGAAGAGCAATATTGTCATTGACGTATATTATTATATTGGCAATACCATTTATTTTATTTAGCTTTGGAGCTACTGACTATAAATATACGATTAACACGAATAATATCGTGATAAGTGCCGGTTTATACAAGGATGAGGTTGAGTTCTCAGATATTGAATCTCTGAGGCTGATAGAGGAATTACCTGGTGGCAGAATAATTAGAACAAATGGTGTATCATTGGATTATCAAAGCTATGGAACTTTCAATATAAGAAATGTTGGAAAGGTCAGGCTTTATTTGTATAATGATACAAATAAGTTAATTGAAATAAAGCAGAAAAAAGGAAAAAACATATATTTTAACAAAAAGACCTTGAAGGAAACCGAGTCTTTATACAAGAATTTAACGAGAAAATATAAGCTGAACGATTAAATTAAAATCTTAATTTGATAAGGACATGGCGAGGAGTATAGCTTTTTAATATGATGAAACGGAGGTGATATTTATATGAAGATAATGATTGTTGAGGATGATGAAATAATAAAATCGTCGCTGAAAGCTGAGCTTGAAAAATGGGGATATGAAGTATATTGCTTAGAAAATTTGGATAACGTCATCGCTGAATTTCAGTCAGAAAAGCCACAATTAGTTTTACTTGATATTGTTTTACCATTTTTTAATGGATATTATTGGTGCCAAGAAATAAGAAAAATATCAAAGGCTCCCATCATATTTATATCATCTAAAAATGAAAATATGGATATTGTTATGGCGATACAATTTGGTGGAGACGATTATATAACAAAACCGATAAATTTGGACGTAGCCGTTGCCAAAATTCAAGCAATGCTGAGAAGAAGCTATAGCTTTGTCAACGATATCGACTACCTGTCATTTGGAAAAATTCAGCTCATTTTATCTGAAACAAGGGTCGATTTTTCGGGCATGAATGTAGACCTTACAAAAACTGAGATGATGATTTTGGAATCACTTTTTAAAGAGCAGGGAGGGGTTGTATCAAGAGAAAAAATAATGGATAGATGCTGGCAAGGTGATAGCTTTATAGACGACAATACTCTGGCTGTAAATGTGACGAGATTGAGAAAAAAATTATCCGGTATTGGATTAGATGGATTGGTGATGACGAAAAAAGGGTATGGCTACTATCTTGAAAAAAATAGCGAGTGGTACAAATAATTTTATGGTGGTAATTTATGGTAGCAATGATGAAAAATATCAATGGATTTTTTAGAGAAAAAATAGATAGTATACTGTTATTTGTCATGATACTATTAGTATTTTGGATAGTTTTCTACCTAAACAGACTGGATATGTCTATATACATATTGGCAGTGCAGCTTTCTGTTTTTGTTTACTGTATTTATCTTTTCATTGTATTTTTTAAATACAATAACACCAAGCGTATAGAGGCAATTGTTGAAGCCTTGAAAAGTGAAAATAGGTCTTTGAAATATGAATACAATGTAAGCAGAAGAGAGATGAGAGAGTATTTTATGATGTGGATACATCAAATAAAAACTCCGATAACTGCGACTAAGCTGATACTTGATAGTGATAAAATCGATAATAGAGAGCTGTTGAAGCAATTGTTTTATATTGACGATTATACCAATATGGCGCTGAATTATCTGAAAATTTCTGAGTTCGAGCGTGATATGGATATTTGTGGAGTACCAATTGATAGTATAATAAAGTCTATACTAAGAAAATATTCAATACTCTTTATAAGTAATAAAATCAGCTTGGAATACGAGCCTATTGATTTTATGATAACGACGGATGCAAAGTGGTTTGGAATATTGGTTGAGCAGATAGTTTCCAATGCTGTCAAGTATACTAGAAATGGAAAGGCTGGGCTAAAGCTACAGCATGACGATGAAGGCTTTGTTCTTGAAATATATGACACCGGTATTGGTATAAGTAGGGAAGATTTGCCTAAGATATTCGATAGCGGATATTCTGGGTTTAATGGTAGAACAAATCAAAAATCTAGTGGTATAGGTCTATTTTTAGCGAAACAAATTGCTGACAAGCTAGAGCTTGCGATTGAAGTTGAATCAGCTGTTGGAAAAGGGAGCAGCTTTTTTATTAAGGGGAAGAGCAAGCGGCAATAAAAAAACGATAGAAAGAGAATATAAGGACAACATAACAGACAAAAACAAAAAATACAATAAAAAGTCTATTAAAGCATATTTTTAAATGCTTTGAGTCTAAAGCATCACATAGCTTACAAAAATGTAAGCTATGTGGTGCTTTTTGTAATTTTAGATAAATGCTAAAATATTAGATATCAAGTAGAATATAAATCAAAGTAAATTAAAAATAATACTAGGAGGGAATTTTACAGTATGATGATTTTGGATGTTAAAAATATCAAAAAAGTATATTCTACAAAGGGATTGAAAACAGAGGTCCTGAGTGATGTGAATTTTTCAGTTGAAAAGGGAGAGTTTATTGCCATAATGGGTGAATCCGGCAGTGGAAAAACAACTCTTTTGAATATTTTAGCTACACTTGACAATGCATCTGAGGGAGATGTTATTATAGGAAAGCGAAATGTTAGTTCATTAAAAGAAAAAGAAATAGCAGCCTTTAGAAGAAACGAGCTGGGGTTTGTTTTTCAGGATTTTAATTTGTTGGATACCTTTAATAACAGAGATAATATTTTTTTACCGTTAGTGCTATCAGATTTTAGATACAAGGAAATGAATAAAAGATTGGAAAAAATAGCACCTCTATTGGGTATAGAAGCAATATTAGATAAATATCCCTATGAGGTTTCTGGTGGACAGAAGCAAAGAATTGCAATAGCGAGAGCAATTATTACTAATCCAAGCTTGATTTTGGCAGATGAGCCTACAGGTGCGCTGGATTCCTCGGCTTCAGAAATGATATTAAATTTATTTTCAAAAATAAATAAATCCGGTCAGACGATATTGATGGTTACTCATTCATTAAGAGCAGCATCGTTTGCAAGCAGAGTTTTATTTATTAAAGATGGGTTGGTTTATCATGAAATATATAGAGGCGATGAAACAAGCCAGTCTTTTATGGAAAAAATAAATAACGCACAATCCGTTTTGAGCAAGAGAGGTGTGTAGCATGAATACAAAGGTAGCGATAAAATTTGCATTAAAAAACATAAAAGCGAATAGGATTATTCTAGTTCCATTTATACTTTCGAGTGGTGCTATGTTGTCCTTATTCTATATAATGAGCTCTCTCCTGCAAAATAAATTTGTTCAGGCTAGGCATACATCTCTTCCAATTATCATAACCATCGGCGCTGTGATAGTAGGATTGTTTACATATATATTTGTGGTATATGCAAATAGATTCCTAATAAAAAGGAGAAACAAAGAGTTTGCACTGTATGGAATATTGGGATTAGAAAAAAGACATATTAGACGAATTATATTTTTAGAGCAGCTGATAAGCTTTGTTATAATAAGTGCTTTGAGTATCACAGGTGGATATATATTTGGAAAACTGATTTTTTTGTTTTTGAATAATATCATAGGAGATGTGAGTGCAAAAATATCGGATTATCCATTTTCTGTTGCTGCGTGTGGTATTACCGGTATATTTATTGTGTTTATATTTATGACTGTGTTTTTTGTCAGTGTGATAAATATAAAAGGTACTTCGCCGATGGAATTGATTTCCAAGCAGTATAAGGGGGAGGGTGAGCCGAAGTCAAAAATCATTATTGCTATTGCCGGCTTTATCTTATTGGGAGCAGGCTATATTATAGCATTTGTAGCTGATGGGATGCTAAAAAGCTTAGGATTATTTTTTGTGGCAGCTATTTTGGTAATATTCGGTACTTATTTTCTATTTATGTCTTTCTCTATTATTGTATTGAAGCTGCTAAAGAAGAATAAAGACAGCTACTACAAGGATAAGAATTTTATATCTATATCAGGAATGCTTTATAGAATGAAAGCAAATGCTGTTGGCTTGTCAAGTATATCAGTTTTATGTGCGGGAGTCATTATCACGACCTCAGCAACTATGGCGATATATGGTAGCTTGGAAAATACAATAGAAAGCAGTATGAGCAGAGCTTATGAAATAACTAGTCAAGAATATTTGGGCTCAGACATAAAGAAAATTGAACAGGAAAGCATAAGGCTTGAAAAGGCTGTTAATAGCTCTCTAAAAGGCGATGAGAATATAAATAATTATTATTCCAAGTATTCTATGTTTACGTATGTTGAAAAGCACGATGATGAGGTTATTTTTCCAGCTGTGATGGGAAAAGGCGATAATAATTCAGACAAATCTATTTTGAGATGTTATTTGCTTGTAATGACTTTGGATTCCTACAATAGTATTTATGGCAAAAGCCTTAAATTAAAGGAGGGAGAAATATTACTTACATCGAACTCAAAGGTGATGCTTAAGGACACAAATATAAAATTTTTGGGTAAAAGGCTTAAGATAAATATTATTGATGACATTGTTCCTAAGAATTTGGCAATTGAAGCATATATGGTCATAGTGCCAAAATTGGATGATTTAGTAAAATTCTCCCAATATTACCATGAGAGAAGCAATAAAGATTTGTCAAAGCATAGACCTGCTACTATATATGTGAGCTCGGGATGGAATATATCAAACGAAAAAAAGGATTATGAGAGCAGATTGAAAAAGCTGATTTCAAATGACATGGATTTAAGCACAAGAAAAGCGTTCAAGAAAAATATATATGATTTAAACGGTGGTTTCCTGTTTTTGGGTATTGTTATCGCAGCAATTTTCTTGATAGGTACAATTTTGATTACATACTATAAGCAAATCTCTGAGGGCTTTGAAGATAGACACAACTATCAAATTATGAAAAAAGTAGGCTTGCCGGATGCTTTGATACATCAGACATCTTCCTCACAGATTGTATGGATGTTCTTTTTACCATTGATAGCTTCATGTGTTCACTCATTAGTTGCTTCGAAAATTGTTTATCAGTTATTAGGCTTGTTTGGTGTTAGAAATTACTATAATTTTGGAGTGAAGATCGGAATAGTAATATTAGTATTTGCAGTGGTGTATTTCGTTATCTATAAGATAACCTCAAATGTGTACTATAAGATAGTAAGTCAGTAAAAATAGTGAGTTAGTAAAGCAGTGTGCCAATAAAACAATATACTAGCAAATCATTATGCTGGTAATAAGTAGCAAACCAGCAGCAGCTTTGCATTGGGAGAGGCTACACATGGAAATGCGGAGCTTCAAAATATGAAGCTGGATGTGTTGAAGCTGTTAGTTGAGGAAAAATAAGGTGCGAGCATTTGCACTTGAGACCGATTTTGGAGAAGGCTTAATGATCAATGACTACATACATAATGGGGCAGGAAATCCGAAAGATATAATGAAAATCATCACTTTTATATTGAGATATGCAATCATCGTAAGTTCGATAAAAATTTTTTTAAAAAAAGTATTGACGTTTTTTTAGAACTATTGTATCATTGTATTAATCAATTAATACAATGATATGATTAAAGTTGATTTAGATGTAAGTAAAAATAAATTATTTTTTAAGGAGTGGTTTTATGCAAGCTTTTGACAATAATATTCCCATCTATATTCAGTTGATAGATAGGATTAATAGTAGAATACTGTCCGGTAATCTGAAGCCGGGAGAAAAGCTGGATTCTGTTAGAGCGTTGGCAGATACATACCAAGTTAATCCAAATACGGTACAACGAGCATTAGCGGATCTAGAAGGAACTGGCTTGATTATTTCAAAGAGAGCTATTGGAAAATTTGTAACAGAGGATGAAAACTTGATAAAATCTGTGCGTGATGAACACATAGATAGTGAAATCAAAGAAATTTTGAAAAGGCTATACTCAGAGGGATACACAAAGGAAGAAATATATAATTCTATAAAAAAATTATTGGAGGTTTAAGACGATGGCAAGCTTATTGAAGGTAAAAAATATATACAAGTCATATGGATCCAACGAAGTTTTAAAAGGACTTGATTTGGAGCTGGACGAAGGGAAAATTGTAGGTCTGTTGGGTCCAAATGCAAGTGGTAAATCCACTTTGATAAAATTGATAAATGGATTGTTGAAGCCAGATGATGGAGCAATTGAAATAGCAGGTGTTGCACCGAGCGTAGAATCAAAAAAGGTGGTCTCATATCTTCCTGAAAGAACATATATAAATGACTGGATGAAAGTAAAAGACATGATCGATATGTTTTCAGATTTTTATGATGATTTTGATGCTGAAAAGGCACAAAAATTGTTTGATGACCTAGATATATCTCTTGATAGTAAAATCAAGACACTATCAAAGGGATCAAAGGAAAAGGTTCAGCTAGTTTTAGTGATGTCAAGACATGCAAAGCTTTATATTTTAGATGAGCCTATCGCAGGGGTGGATCCAGCAGCCAGAAGCTACATAATAAAGACTATTTTGAATAGCTTTCCTGAGGGTGCAACGCTTGTGATTGTAACGCATTTGATTAGCGATATAGAAGGTATTTGTGATGAGGTTGCCTTTATTAATGAAGGAAAGATAGTTTTACATGAAGATACAGATACAATTAGAAATGAAAAGGGTGTATCTGTAGATGCTTTATTTAGGGAGGTATTTAAATGCTAGGAAAATTAATAAAATACGAATTTAGAGCCACTGCTAGATATTTCGTGCCAATATTTATTGCCATGATATTAGTGTTTTTTATCAATTCATTATTAGTATATGCGAACTTGAATTATGTAAAGGTAAATGATATTGTAGTTGGAATAATGGTTGCTATTACCTTTGGAGTGATTATCGCACTATCGATTATTGGAATATATGTTTCGGCAAAGCGATTTGCTCAAGGTGTATTTGGCGATGAAGGCTATTTGACAAATACCTTACCAGTAAAGGCTCATGAAATAATAATTTCAAAGACAATAGTTATGTTTTTATTTCAAATATTTTCATTTATTGTGATGATAGTTTCGATTGGAATGATATGGGTAGCAATATATTCATCTCTTACACCGGAAGTGCTTAAAGAATTTTGGAATAATTTGGAGCAGACATATTCATATATTACTTCTGATTTAATATTAGCCATAGTATTTTTTATGCTTTCTATGATAATAAGTATGATATCGTCTCCTTTATTAATATTCCTTTGCGTTTCAATAGGTCATTTAAAGGCGTTTGTAAGTCATAAGTATTTGGTTGGAATATTGTCATATGTAATAATAAGTATTAGTATTAGTGTTTTAAGAAGCACTAAATTTGAACAGATTTTTATTGGAATGAATTCAACTACAAAATATGTAAATCCTTCAGCTGAGAACAGTATAGAGCTAATGGTTGCCTTCTTCAATAAGCTATCAATTGAAACAATTATACAATCAGTTGTATTAATAGCTGTTTGTTTTGCAGCTACACAGTTTATAATTAGTAGAAAGCTAAATCTAGAATAAAGCTAAATCTAGAATAAAGCTAAACCTAGAATAAAACTAAATCTAGAGAATGAAGCTAAATCTAGAATAAAATAATGAAATAAAAATAAAAGAGCTCGCACATTCGATTTGCTGTAAAAATTAGATGCTGCGAGCTTTGTTATTTTAAAAATGTATTTACAATATAAGCTATTTATCAATAATAATTATATATGGATATTCACATTAATACAGGCTAAATCAGGTATAGGAATACCAGTAGGAAGTGTGATAGTGAGCCCAGCATGATAAATATATGGAAGATATCATGGAAGCTCCACACCTTAAAGCTTGGTTTTTTTATTGCATAAATAACACCACCAATGGTGTAGAGTATGCCACCCAATACCAGCAGGTTAAATGCTCCTGCCTCAAGATGAATATACAAATCTTTAATTACAAACATAGCAACCCAGCCCATTCCTATATAAAGTGCTGAGGATAGCTTTCTAGGCATATTTATCCAAAAAATTTTCATTATTATACCTAAAATCGCTATTATCCAAAGGATGATAAAAACTGGAGCTCCAATCCTTCTAGGTAGTACATATAAGCAAAATGGAGAATACGATCCGGCTATTAGTATGTAAATCATCGAGTGATCGACTTTTTTCATTATTAAGACCGCTTTTTCTTTTGTTGCACTGATGGCATGATAGATTCCGCTGGTAAAATACAGTAGAATCATCGAAGCTCCAAAAATTATGCTTGAAACAAAAAGTGAAGCATTGATATTTCCTGACATCAGTTGCTTTGAAATCAACATTATAAGTGCTATTATAGATAACCCTCCTCCGATCAGATGAGTGATCGAGCTGATTGGATCTCTTAATACTCTATTCATTTTATACCTCCCTTGTATAGTAATATTGATTAATATCATGATACCAATAAGTAGTTTTAAAAACTACTTATAACATTATTATAAATCCTCGGTCTTAAAAAATCAAGTATTAAATGGAATATCGATAGCTTAAAGCTAGCCTTTTTCTCCGTTTATATAGTATTCGACTATATCGTTAAAGGTATCTTCATCAAAATGACGGATTACCTCCAAGGTTTTTCCAAATGCTCCACCTCTAAAATAGATGACAAGCGATTTTAGCTTGAAAATTTTCTGAAGCAAATTTTGCTCAAGTGCAAGTGCTTCAATTTGGTCAACAGGTATTACGCTTTTTTTCGAAGTGAAGATTCCCTTAACGGACGTTATACTATGCTTGTCTATGCACAGCTTTTCGTTTAAATAGAAGAATACTGATAGTATGATTATAATTGGTGCTATGGCTAGCAAAATCCATGGTGACTTAAACGGAATGTATATTAGAATTCCGATTGGTATAAGCACTATGGATAGATATATTAAGTAATAGTAAAGTGCAGAAGCTGCTCTACTCAAAAGCCTTTTCGAAGCTTCATTTGAGGTATTGCTTATTTCTTTCGATTTGCTGCTTTTATGAACAGCTGAGGATAATATTAGATCGTCATAAAGCTCAGGTAAAATAATACTTGAAATATATTTTAATTTATCGTTGTTTAAATATAACGATATTAAGCCTGTTTCATTTTCGTTATTTGAAAGTCCGATAGTATCGATGCGTATGCATTTGTATCCAAATATTTTTGCCATAAATGACTGCTCTGTATATGCATATATAATTTTATCGATTGGAATATCAAACTTATTTGTACTTAGAAATCCATAAGAAATCGTAATTTTTTCATCAAATCTTTTTACGTGTAGATTGTACGATTTATTCATTTCAGTAATAATATGCTTAATAGTGTATGCAAATGCAATTATTAGCAAAATATAGCTGCTTCCAAAGGACGATATAATCCCAAATATGAAAAGAGCGACATTTATCAAAGAGATATTCATAATCAAATGGATTACAAATTCTTTGCTCGTAAATGCATATTCCTTTGGAAAATTTTCAGTATCGCAAGAGAATGTGTCATTTTTGTTAAAGCTAATATTTTCAGGCTTTACATTCAATTGAATCGATTTTGCTATTATATCAGACAGCTCGTGAGCCTTACGTTTAGCCAGTACTATGGAGTAGTCAAATTCATTAGCAGTTTCGGAGGAGTTTATATCGATAGTAACATTATATACACCCAAAAAGCGATAAAAAATACCACCTTTTAAATTTACATTTGCTATATTTTTTATGTTAACCTGCTTTCTATTTTTGAAAAAAAGCCCAATTTTATTGGAATATACTGTTTCTTTATCGACTATAATATTGGAGCTCTTCCAGTAAAAAAAGTATCTAAATAGTAAAACTACAGTTACAAGCATCAGTAATATTAACATAATAGTCGCATATTTATTTGCTAATATTTGTTTTATCCAATAATCTATGCTTTTAATTATTGATGAATTGGATTGGTTTTTGGATGCTGCCTTTTCAACGTATTTAATAATAAAAAATATGGTGCTAGTCATTATCAAAGCAATAATATTAAATGCCTTCAAAATTATAACTGGGCTATTTCTATAAACATATGATGATTTATTACTTTTATTCATTGGAGTCTCCATCCTTTTTTTGTTTTGTCGCAAAATCATTTATCTCGGATTTTAATTTTGTCGCTATTTCATTTGCCAAATGTATTTGAATAAAGTCGATAGTCTGAGCTGAGCCAGCTGTTATAATTTCTATTGTAGCCAGGCTGAAAAGTCTATTTATCGGTCCTTGATTGACATTTATTTGCTGCATTCTTCTAATCGGTATTATTTCGTGGCATATATTGAATATGCCTGTCACTTTTTCAATACTTTCGTCATTTATTCTGTATCTGTGTCTCTTATATCCGATTGTAGGCTTTAAAAACACAAATAAAGCTTGAAAAAGTACTACTATTATTGCTATTGTATCATACCAGAATATAATTGGCTTTGGTATCCTGTAGTGTGATAAAACAAACCTTATTGCAAATAATATAGCTGAAATTACTATCAAAAAAATAATAGCTGAGATAGTCATGCTATATCTTGCCTTTGGATCTAATCTTTTAAAATCGTTGTACATTGTAGCTTACCCCCTCTTTTTTTATATTAATTATATCATATTATCGCATAACAAATCACATAACTATGAATAAATATGATATAATTAAAGCTTAAGAGGAGTTGATAGAAATGAATGCATATTTAGACAATAGTGCTACTACCAAGCCATATAAAGAAGTAGTAGCTGAGATGGTCCTTGCCCTAACTAAGGACTTTGAAAACCCATCCTCTGCATATAGACGTGGGCTTGAGGTAGAATTAAAGATAAAAAATATAAGAAAAAGCATTGCTAAGACTATTGGTGCAAAAGAGAAGTCGATAATTTTTACGTCCGGTGGTACTGAAAGTAATAATGCGATAATCAGGAGTGTCGCTAGTCTGAACAAAAAAAGAAAAAAGCATATAATAACCTCTGCGATTGAGCATCCAGCAGTGTTAAATACTGTAAAAAGCTTGGAATCAGAGGGATTTGAAATAACGGCTTTGAGTGTAGACAAAAATGGAAGAGTAGATATTGAACAGTTAAAAAGCTCGTTAAACGAAAAAACCTGCTTGGTTAGTATAATGCTTGTCAACAACGAAATTGGAATTGTAGAGCCGATTGAGGAAATAGGTAAAATAATAAAAGAATATGATAAGGAAATATTTTTTCATGTAGACGCTGTTCAAGGATATGGAAAGCTAAAAATAGATGTAGATAAGCTTAAGGTGGATTTTTTGAGTGTGAGTGGGCATAAGATTCATGGTCCAAAGGGGATTGGATTTATGTATATAAGAGACGAAAATAAGTTTAATCCTTTGATAACTGGAGGTGGACAAGAGTTCAATATAAGACCGGGAACAGAGAATGTACCTGGAATTTTTGGAATAGGCAAGGCAGTAGAAATTTTATTTGCTGATTTAGATAAAAATATAGATAAAATGAAAAGCGTCAGAGATTATCTATATAATCAGCTGAAGGAGAATATTGATGGAATACACCTAAATACTGATTTGAGTAATTCTGTATGTCATATTTTGAATGTATCCATTGAAGCTATTAGAGGCGAGGTATTGCTGCATTATCTGGAGGGGGATGGTATCTGTATTTCTACGGGCTCTGCTTGTTCTTCAAAAAAGAAAGGTAGCCATGTTTTAAATGCAATAGGATTATCCTCAGAGCTGATTGATGGTGCCATAAGATTTAGTGTTTCAGAATTTACAACAGCTGAAGAAATTGATTATACTGTAGAAAAAATAAAGAATTATGTAGAGATAATTAGATTATTGTCCAAAAATAAAAAGAGGAGATAGGTTGTAGATGTATAATATTTTGATAGCCAAGTATGGTGAAATTGGAGTAAAGGGAAAAAATAGATATATTTTTGAAAACAAGCTGATAAGAAATATAAAAAACATGCTGAAATCAGTTGGCGAATTTAATGTATATAAAGAGTACGGTAGAATATATATAGATGTAGATGCTTCAAACTATGAGATTGCAATTGAAGAGGTAAGAAAGGTTTTTGGTGTTGTTGGAGTTTGTCCGGCAATCAAAAGAGAGAAGGATTATGAATTATTGAAGGAAACTGCATTATTATTGCTGAAAAACAAAATAGAAGCTGGAAGCAAAACCTTCAAAATTGCATCAAAAAGAGGAGATAAATCATTTTATCTTACATCTCAGGAGATGAGTATTGATATTGGTGGATATGCTTTAACTGGTATTAATGCAATGGAGGATGAAATGTATAGAAGTGCGAGGGTCGACGTAAAAAATCCGGATGTTGTCATAACCTGCGAATACAGAAATGAACACATTTTGGTATATGCAGCTTCAGCTTCCGGCTTTGGAGGCTTGCCCTTGGGAACTAACGGAAAAGCGATGACATTGTTGTCCGGTGGTATTGACAGTCCGGTGGCATCTTGGTTGGTAGCAAAAAGAGGTGTAGATATAGAAGCAGTTCATTTTCACTCATATCCTTTTACAAATGAGAGATCTCAAGAAAAGGTTAGGGAGCTGGCAAGGATTCTATCAAAATATTGTGGACCGATAAAGCTTCATATGGTAAATATTCTTGATATTCAAAAAGCTATTGCAGAGAAATGCAACGAAGAAGAATCGACGATACTGTCAAGACGATTTATGATGAGAATAGCTCAAGAGCTAGGAAAGAAGAGATACTGTGACGCATTGATTACCGGAGAGAGTATTGGTCAGGTTGCATCACAGACAATGCAGGGGATTAACTGTACAAATGCCGTAGTAGATATTCCTGTATTTAGACCATTAATAGCTATGGACAAGGTCGATATTATCAAAGCAGCCGAAGAAATAGGAACCTATGAAACCTCGATAATTCCTGAAGCAGATTGCTGTGCACTCTTTTCTCCAAAAAAACCGGTAACAAAGCCGAGATTGGAACGACTTGAAAAATCAGAGTCGAAATTAGAGGTAGAAGCATTGGTAAAATCGGCTATAGAAAATTCAGCTATGGAAATTATTGAATTTTAGCATATTTCTATGAGGATTATATTTCTATTGAGATTATATTGCTATGAAGATTATATTTTTATGGAGGTTGTCGATTTTTAGCGTATTTTTTCAAATGTGATTTAAGGAGTGATTATTATGGAGCTAGAAAATAATATTAAAGATGTAGCCTTGATTTTTGAGGGGGGCGGAATGAGAGCAGCATTTTCTTCAGGAGTTGCCAATGTTCTTATAGAAAATGGATTGTTTTTTAATTATGCTGCAGGTATATCGGCTGGTACAAGTGTGCTGTTGAATTATCTTACACGTGATATAGAAAGAGGAAAGAAAAGCTTTATCGATATAGTAGATGATCCGAATTTTGGAGGATGGTCGACCTTTGTGAAAGGCAAGGGCTTCTTTAATGCCGAATACATCTACGAAAATATGTCATACCCAGGACAGCTATTGAGCTTTGACTATGATTCGTTGATGAAAAATCCGGCTACCTTTAGAATTGGCAGCTATGATGTTTTGGCAGATAAGGTAAGATACTTTGGAAAAGAAGATATTAACAAATTTGAAGATGTGTTAAAAATTGCAAGGGCATCATCATCGTTACCAATATTAATGCCTCCGACAATTTATAAGACGGGAGTTTATTATGATGGAGGTCTTGGTGGTGGAGTGGCTCTCGATGCTGCTATAAAAGATGGCTACAAAAAGTTTTTTATAGTAAGAACAAGAGAAAAAGACTACAGAAAGGAGCCTATGAAGCACCAGAGAGCCTTGAGGGGATATTTTAAAAATACACCGATGGTAGCTACTCGAATGATACAAAGACCATTTGTATATAATGAAGTATGCGATATGATAGAAAGGCTAGAGGATGCTGGTAAGGCTATTGTAGTGTATCCTGACGATATGAGAATCAACAGTAGAGAAAAAGATAAAATAAAGCTGATTCAGATGTACAATCAAGGAGAATTAATAGCTAAGAAAAATGTAGAAAATTGGAAGGATATCCTGCTATAAAACAAAAATTATATGGATTAAAGCTGTTTAAAAGCCTTTCATAATTTTGTTGGAAGGCTTTTGAGAGCTGTGATTGATAAATCAGAATTTGTGAGGGATTTATTGTGAAAATAGATTTAGTTAAAACAAGAGAGTACTATAATTTATTATGCTCAGATAGATTATGTGACTGTGATTACTGCAAGCTGTACTATTTAAAGGCGAGAAAGGAGTTTCCTGAATTAGCAGCATGGCTGGAAAAATATGGTGTTGATATTGAAAAACCATTTGAAGTGATGAGTATTGATCCAGCTGAGAATGGAATAATCGAATATATTGGAATGCAATATATTGTTTATGGGACTTGTTCAAAGGACATATCATTTAAGGCTGGAAATTTTGACATTAGGGCTGCACATTCCCATCCAAGCACCGGAATCAGTGAAGAGCATTTTGTTATAGAGGTACTTCCAATGAATTTGGTGAGATTATCCTTTTAAGAACTAAATATTTCAGTTATAAAAAATAACGTTGACGAGAGAAAAATAATTTATCTTATCAATGTTATTTTTTATGGAACAGCACCTTATGCTGGTAGGGGATTATGAAAATTCTAAATAAAAAAATCCTGTAAAACACAAGCTTCATAAGTAAGAGTCAAAACAAAAAGCTTTACAGCTGTCAAAAAAAGTAGACTTTAATTTACACCGGAAATATTGAGAACTGATAAACTAAAATCCAGTTCCTACAAGCTGTAAATCCATATATAATAATAAAAATTCTACTGTAATATTATACCATGAAGTGGCATGCAAAGTCTAATATTATTGACATGCAAAGTCTAATGTTATTGACATGTAAAGTCTAATGTTATTGATATTTAAAATCTGACCTTCATTTTCAAATAGTCACAAAATTTAAGAGTGATAGCTGTTGGTTTTGTTAGGATAGATTTCAAAGCCGGAAATATATCGACATCAAAAATCTAAAGAAAAAGGGAGGAATATAAAGTTGAAGGCAAGATTAATACGTAAATTTATAGCTGTGATAATGACGCTTGTTTTAGTGCTTCAAGGAATGAGCACTACCTTTTTTGCTGAGGGAGCTGCAAAGCAGGTAACGACGACAATTACCAATTTAAAAATATTAAATTTGGCAAAGGAGGAAACAAATAAAATTTTTTATACGGCTTCTTTTTACTTGAGTATGGATTGGGACGCCAGTGCTAATGGCTCCGATTTAAAGGAAGGAGATTACTTTACTGTTTCACTTCCGGAGCAAATGAAGCTTCCATCAGATTCATCAGCGCTAGATTTCAACCTTTATGCACCGGATGAAAGCAGTGTAATGGCTACAGCTCATGTAACACCGAAGCCTTCTGGTGGAGGTAGTGTTAAGGTTACCTTTACAGATTGGGTGGAAAATAAGTACAACGTTAAAGGCAATATGATGCTGGCTGCGAATTTCGTTATAAGTAAGATTACAAAAGACGATACTAACACATTCAAAGCTACTGTAAATGCCGAGGTATCAGAACAAAGCTCGGAAGCTGAAATTGGTATAGTAATTACTGCTGATAAAGACCTGAATAATGAGGCTATTACAAAGTGGGGCGAGAAAGATTCCGATAGCAATTATCATGCAAACTGGATAGGACGAATTAACCATATGAAAGCTACCTTAAGTAATGCTGTTATTTCCGATAGCTTGCTGGGAACAGGCGAAAAATTCATACCTGAATCAATTGCTTTGGAAAAAGTAGTCATGGATTCGAAGGGGTTTATTAAAAGTGTAATAGAAAAAATCGACCTTTCTGACAAGCTAACAATGTCCGAGGATAACCAGGCATTTACTATTAATTTGGGTAATGTGAACGGAGATCAGTATCGTATTAGGTACAAGTCTACTTATACACCGGGAACTATATTAAAAAATAAACTGAAGCTTACCTCCTCTGAAAAAACACTATCTTATATTGCAACTTATCGGTCTGCAGCATCAGGAGGAAGTGGAGCGGGTGATTTAGCGAATAAAATCAAGATTATCAAGGTGGATTCTGAAAATGAGCAAACTAAGCTTTCCGATGCAGTGTTTAAAATTACCAGAGTAGCAGATGGTAAAGAGTTTGAAATCACAACAAATGTAGACGGCGAAGCTATAACAGAAAAATTGATTGCAGGAGATTATAAAATCAAAGAATTGACACCACCAGCTGGATTTGAATTAAATGATGAGGAGCTTACCGTTACTGTTTCTGATGGCAATGCAGTAATTAAAACCATCAAGAATAAACCAGTCAAAACATCAGTATCAGTAAATAAGAAGTGGATTGGCTCTACGGAGGACGCAGCTACAGTTCATTTGTATGCAGATAACAGGGATACCGGAAAAAGTGCAACACTCAATGCACTAAGCGGTTGGAAATATACATTTGATAATCTGCGTAAATTCGATGCAGATGGATCTGAAATAGAATATTCCGTAAAAGAAGCTGTGCCTAAAGGCTACAAGGTTAATTATTCAGGAAATATGGAGGAAGGCTTTGTAATAATAAATACAAAAGAGAGTACAGACATAACAGCAATCAAAAGGTGGGAGGGCGGACCGAGTGAGAAGCCTACTATTTGGTTTAAATTATACAGGAAGGTCGAAGGAGAAACAGAGGTAAAGCCTGTAGAGAAAATAGCGGAGGAAGCCTTGCTCGATGGAAAAGCAAGTGTTACCTGGAAAAGCTTACCTAAAACAGACGATAACGGAAAAGAATATATTTACAGTGTAAAGGAAGGGGAATTAAAAGAAGGAGAATTTATAGAAAAAGCTCCGGATAATTATATAAAAACAGAAAACGGCTTAACAGTAACAAATAAATATTATTCGCCTAAAATTGAAATAACAGGGAAGAAGCTTTGGGAAAACGAAGAAGGGAAACCGACAGCTAAGCTTCAGCTATATAAAAACGAAAAAGCCGAAGGAAGCCCTGTAGAATTAAATGCTGATAAAATGGAGCATACCTGGAAGAATTTGGATAAAACAGACGATGACGGAAATGAATATGTATATACAGTAAAGGAGGTTTATGAAGAAAACGGAAATATCAAAATAGGGAATGCTTGGTATAAGGTAACCTATGAAGGAGATGCACAAAAAGGCTTTGTAATAAAAAATAAAAAGCTACCGCCGATTACACCGATGACACCACCGACAAGAGCTGTCAAGGTAACAAAGCTATGGAAGGACCATAACGGAGGTGCTATTTCAGCTCCAACAGATAAAATTACCGTAGAGCTATATAAGGATGGCAATCCTACAGGAAAGAAGCTTGAGCTGACAAAAGCTAATAACTGGAGTGGAGTATTCAAAGACCTTGAGGTAGCAAATGGCTTGGGAAGTACAGAATACTACAAATATACTGTGAAGGAAGCTGGGGAAAATGGCAACACCATCAAATTTGATGGCAAGCAGTATAAGGTAATTTATAAAGGAAGTATGAAGGATGGACTTACTATTACCAATCAAAAAGAAGCTCCTCCAACACCAAGTACACCAAGTACATCAACACCACCACAAAGTACATCGACTACACCGGATAAGCCTACAGATACGCAGAATACTGAAAAACCGAGTGCTTCAAATACAAGCATAAGTAAGACCCTACCAAAAACAGGAGCTGAAGCGAATTTGTCTATATATGCATGGATAATGCTTGTATCGGGAGTGTTATTGCTGTTACTTGATTATAAACGCAGAGCACATACGAAATAAATAGCTAATACGCATTAAAAAATAAATGGATAATATGTATTACAAAATAAATAGATAATATCCATCACAAATATAAAGATTTTCTAAAAATACTAAAGGTATATTAAAGAAATATTAATATTGTATTAATTTGCAGGACACAGCCTATCATTTATATTATAATTATCTTCGAGAGGAGCTGGTAATCAATGATAGGTATAATAGTAGCAGTAATTTTTATTATTAGACTGTACTTCCTGAGGATTTCAAGAGCAAATGAAAAGAGAATACTCCAAGAGGGAGGAAAAGAGTTCGGTGTTAGGAATACAAAATATATTACTATTTTGCATATTTTGTTTTATGCATCATGTGTAGCTGAATATCTCATCAATGGTACGAAGCTAGACACAATCGGAATTGCTGGATTAGTGCTGCTAGGATTTTCTATTTTCATGCTAAACACTGTTGTTCAGCTTTTGGAGGGCATTTGGACAGTAAAGCTGATGCTGGTAAAAAATCATAGGTTTAATAACCACTGGCTGTTTAGAACTGTGAAGCATCCAAATTATTTTTTGAATATTATTCCGGAATTGGTTGGATTGGCGTTGCTTTGTCACGCAAGGTACACTGCAATTGTCATACTGCCATTATATGCAATTGTACTGTATAGAAGGATTAAAGAGGAAGAAAAAATTCTAGCCGAAATAATAATCCCAAATAATAATCCCAAATGGAACATATTAGTTTATTATCAAGGGTATAGCTCTGATAAGCCATAAGCAAGGATATAGCTCTGACAAAGCATAAGCAAGGATATAGCTCTGACAAAGCTATAAACAAGGATATGGCTCTGACAAAGCCATAAAAAATACAAGCTACGTATTCAGTTATTTCAAAATATCTGATGCTGTAGCTTGTATTTTTTTATTATTTTGTAATATTAAAAATCAAATTTATCGGTAAGCTTTCTTTTTCCCTTAATAAATATATCATAATATAACCAGGCTATAAGGATTAGCTGAACTAGTATACTTACCATACTGCCCTCAACTCCAAATTTACCACCTGATAACCAATTTGGACCATGAGTAGTAACATGGAAAAAGGCATTTCCAACACTTGTACCGCTTACAGGGAAAGCGAATACATTTCCCTGGAAACAATTCCATGCAGCGTGAAAGCCACTTACGACCCATATATTCTTACTTTTTATCATTACCAATGAAGCAAATATTCCAAACATAAACAAATCTATCAAGGGTAGCATATCCAAGCCGTTATTTCCCAAATGCATTACAGAAAAGAAGGCAGAGGAAATAACTATACCCGTCAATATATTTATCCTTTGTGAAACACCTGCCAGTATAAAGCCTCTCGTAAGGACCTCCTCAGCATTACCCTGTATCGACCAAGCGATAATTAATGGAATAAACTGTAAAGCAAGTCTAGCATTAAATTCAACCCTGTTGATTTTGACAGCTCCGAATATCATCATTATTATCACGCAAATAGTCAAAATAGACGCTCCATACAACCATCCCTTGAGATAATCCCTTAACGATGATTTTTTTGTAAATCCAAGACCATGCAAGGGCTGCTTATAAATTACCCTTGAAAGAAAAATGACAGAAAGGGTTAAAGCTATAAAGCCTGAAAGCTCTGCCAGGGTTGACATGTAGCTATTAGATGGAAATACAGAAAAAAACATACGCTCGTAAAATACGCTGAACACTCCTGAAAATATAGTTGCTAAATGCGATGCTATCAGGATTAGCATCACATACAAAATTGGGCTTTTAAAAAGCCCCTTTTCTTTGATTAAATTCAATTTCATCACATCCCCTTTACCTAATATATTTATATTATACCATATATTATAGGCAAAGAATATTACCTTTTTTAATAAAATCGTGGTGCAGGATATTGATTTTTGTTTTTTAATATGATATAGTTATAATGAAATTAATATAAAAGCAAATGATATACTATTAAAAACGTTACAATTTTATAAAAAAAATATCATTAAAAATATCGTTAGAAATATTACTAAAAATATTATTAGAAAAATATTACTAAAAATATCGTTAGAAATATTACTAAAAATATTATTAGAAAAATATTACTAAAAATATCATAAAAATATTATTAAAAGTATTATTAGAAATGTCATTAAAAGTATTATTAGAAATATCATTAAAAGTATCATAAAAATATGTAGCGTAAACTAAATGTAAATATAAAATGAAGTAAAAGAGAGTGAGGTTGAAGCTTTGTTTAAATACAGAAAACAAAATAAATTATTGAATACGTTTATTTCCTTGTTGCTTGCTTTTTCTATACTGAACACATATCTTGTAGGTATTTTTGCGTTGGGAAGTGGAACGGTTGTAGTGCAATTAAGGGAATATAAGAATGGAGTGGTTACGGACATTTCAATACCTAATGCCAGCTTTGAGCTTAGAAAATTGGACGATCCCTCATTTTCCCTAGAAAAATCAACAGATACGACCGGTAACTGCACCTTCTCAGGCTTGGAGGCTGGAGAATACGAGGTTATTCAGAGAACTACTCCGGATACATATAAGCTGCCGAGCACGAATACTACGGTCAAGCTTGAAAAGGACAATAGTCATGCGACTGTAGTAGTATCAAATGTAAAGCGTAATAGTATGGATATGATCAAAATAGTTGATGGTGGAAGAACAAGCACAACCTTGAAATTAAAGGCCTGTTCAAATTCTGATGAGTCAATTCCTATAGTAGGTGCATCGTTTTTAGTTACAAGCAGTGAAAATGGTGTACGAACAACGATAACTACAAATCCTGATGGAATCGCTACATTGCCTGGACTGACCTATGGACATTATACTGTTACTCAAATCAGTAGTCCAGAAGGGTTTCTGGCATCTCCGAACGAGGCAAACTTCGAAATTCAAAGACCGAGCAATCAGGGGTATGACGAATTTGCGAATGTGCATTTTTTTAATGAGCCTTATAATGTAGACTCCTATGGAAAGCTGTATATAAATGTTGCGGATTCAGCTGATCATAATAAGCCTATTCCAAATGTCAAATTATTGATTACTGATGACCTGGGCAATTCGTTTGTAAGTAGCACTGATTCAAATGGCTCTATTACATTTAAAAATTTTTCAAAGGACAGGACTTATTCAGCCAAAATAATAGAATCACCCTACGAATATGAATACTCCGGTGCAAGCGTGGAGGGAAATATCAAGCTCAATCAGGAAACTAATAGCAATACCATTTCTATGTATTTGCCTAAAAAGCAAGCAAATTTGGTGACGATTGTAAACCATGAAATGGGAGATTTGAGTGTGAGGATATCCGGCTCTAGGTTTAGGCTAATTCATCCGGACGGCTCACAAAGAGAGCTTCAAATATCTAACACAAATGGAGAGCTTCAAATACAATTACCTTCATCGACTGATAGAGATTATATTCTTGAGCAGCTGACGACTGACGGTCGTCACATAATATCAAAGAAGCTAAGCTTTTCGGTTGGTAGACCGGCGACTGTATATGTGCCAAATAATTTGATCAATCCAAATGAAGAAAAGGTTTCGTTTTCGTTTACAAAGGAGTGGGTAGACAAGCCAAGCTCAAATCAGAGGGTAGTCGTACGCCTGATGCAAAATGGAAGTGTATATGGTAATTCACAGCACTTCACTCTTGATTCAAATAATGGACCTCAAACTAAGAACTTTACAAATTTGCCGAAATATGATTCAGAGCATATTGCGTTTAATTATTCTGTAAAGGAGGATCCGGTTGATGGCTGGTATGCCCAATATGAGGAGGTCGCAAAAAACAATTGGAAAATTTCCAATTATGAGGGCAGTATGACGGGACAATGCTTAATCGATCCAAATAAGGGCTTGATTTGGTTTTCCGGTGAGAATTCGGCATTTATGATGGAAAATGGTGTTGATATAAAGAAGACAATAAATTTTCCGACACATTCTGATCCTACCTTTGGCTATGGTATCGCTTATGATAGAACAAACGGATATCTATATGGTGCGAATAGAAGAGGTGATCTTGCCATTATGGATCCCACTAGAGGAGAAAATGGCTATACTGTAAACGTGGTTAAGCTGGGCGGAATAAGAGAAAGGACCGGAGATGGAACAGACGAGAGTGGCAAATTCTTGCACGATAATGGACAAGAGATATTTGTACATAGGGATTTTAGAAAATTAAATTGCTTGGAAACAAGTGTCGATGGTAAATATTTATTTGCAAAGGTGCTTGCCGACCCCAATATATATATGTACCGTATAAGTGATATCCTGTCAAATAACGTAGCCTATGGCGGTGAGGTTCCGTATTATAAGGTAATACATGCAAAGCATAATGTTGCTCAAACTTCGTCTATAAACACTCCTGTATCTGACGGGGATATTATTCAGTACCCAAATGGAGATATATTATATTCTGGTCATGGTATGTATTTTTTTCGTGGCGAACTTACTTCTCCGCAGCGTGGGGATTATAATTTCTATTTACTCAAGTATAATGGACCTGTAGATTCAAATGGAAACGTAATAGATTCAGGAGAGGGAAGCTATTCTGAGCCTATAAATGTGGGACGATTAAGAACACCCGGAGTATTTAATAGCTCTTGGGATGCGAATAACTGGGATACATCAATCGAAGGGATGACGTATGCATTTGATCAAATCTGGTTTACCTCTGTAGTTGTAGAGAATAAAAAAGTTACCAAAAGACTTGCAAGAATAACTGGCTCACAGCCTAATAGAGGTAAATTACCGAATAGATATACGGAGAATACTGTATTTGAAGCTGAAACACTTGGAGGAGAGCACGCAGCTAAGATACAAGCGCTGCCGACATCTACATTTGCAGATATGACCGGTGGAAATAGAGAAATTTGTTTGTCAGAGGTAATCGTTAGAGGTGCGAAAACATGGATGGGCGATAATGAAGGTACTAGACCAAAATCCATAGAGGTACAGCTTTATGCAGATGGCAGCCCATATGTCTATCAAAATGGAAATTCGAGCAAGCTTACCCTGAATGAGGCCAACGGCTGGAAGTATCAGTTTAGTCAGCTGCCAAAATATGATTCGAGCAATAAAAAAATAGAGTATTCTGTAAAAGAAATCAATACGCCAGCCGGCTATATTTCGACGACAACTGATTATAGCATTACCAATACATTGGCTAAGGGTGGGTTTTACATAAAAAAAATGAATGAAAATAAAAGCGTATCACTTAGTGGTGCCAAATTTTCACTTTTGAATGAAGCAAAGGACACAGTAATACAGTCCTCCACTGAAACCGACAGTGATGGAATAGCAGGCTTTAATAATTTGCCGGCGGGAACCTACTATCTAAGAGAGGATGCTGCACCGGAGTCCTATGAAAAGGCTGCAGAGGAATATAGAGCTGTCGGGACATTGAATCAAGCTACCCAAAAAGTAGACTTTGAGATTTTTAAGGGGAATCAAAAAGTAGAGCTGCTTTCTGATAAGCACGTTATCAAAAACTCAAAGCCTAAATTTAATATTAAGCTTGTCAAGGCTGACAGCAAAACCGGACGTAAAATAACCACAGCATCAAGGTTTGCGATTGTCGATTCAAACGGAAATACGATTAATGAGCAGGTCGCAGCTTTAAGCAACGGAGAATTTACCTTTGATAACGGAGGCAACGGCTTTGAGGCTGGAACGTACTATATCAAAGAGGTAGCAGCTCCAAAGGGCTATAAGCAGATAAATAGATTGATTCCAATTACAATCAGCAATGATGGTAGAGTGTATATAAATACCTCAGATGATGGTGTTGTCGATGCCTACGGTACGAATGTTACGGGTACAAGCACTGTTGAAATAAAGCTTAAAAATGAAAAAATAAAGTCGAAGCTAGTGTTCGCAAAGCGTATCAAGGGAATTGAAGAAACCGGAGCTCATGGCATTACTGAAAAGGTTCGCTTCAAGCTGACAAAGGACAGCGATACAGATTTTTCTGCTGTTGAAATTGAAAAACGCTTTAACGAAAAATTCGTATTTGAAAATCTGACTGAGGGTGTATATACACTAGAGGAAACAAAGGCTCCAAATGGATATGTGGTAGACACAGTCAGCTATAGGGTTGTAGTCGACGGTGTAGGTAATGTATATCTTTGCTCAAAATCCAATAGTGAAGCTAGTAAGCCTATTACAAGCAAGGATGTGATTAAATCTGAGGATCTGAGCAATATTAGACAGGGAACAATCGCAAATGCTATCGACGGAAGCGATACTACAGCAGTAGTATTTCATGAATTTAATAATCAGGGAAATAATATTCCTGTAGGAGCATATATAGGTGTGGATTTGAGAAAATTGTATGAGATAAAAAATATCAGCTTTTTGCAGGGGGCACCTAGCAATGCTGCCGATAGATTTAATAATTTTTCTCTTGAATATTCAGCAGATGGTGACAATTGGATGGAATATAAGAGGTATACAGAGACAGATACTACAAAGCATGTGACCAAGCCTGTAAATAATATAAATGAAGCTAACCCAGGTATTTTTGAAAGATATATACGCTTCAAAAATAATGAGGTTATGCATAACGTATGGTTTGGAGTTAAGGAAATAAGGGTTGAGGGCTTGGAGTATAAGCTAATTAAGGAAATGACACCTCAAATGCAAAATCAGGATACTGATGACAGCCTTGCTTTAATCGGAAATATACAGAATCCGTCGCTAGTCCTGGAAAAAATTGATGCCAATACATCGACTGTTATTTCTGAAAACAATGCCGGATTAGGCTACAATGCAAAATTTAGGCTTTATAAGGTTGGAGATAATGTAACCTCTGTATCAGAAAATGAGCTGAAGTCACTTTCTCCTGTACAAGAGCTTACGTTGAATGCCGGTAGAGTGAGCCTGACTCAGCTGGCGGATAAGCTAGGACGCTATGCACTTGTCGAGGTAGAGAGTCCTGCTGGCTACAAAAAGGTTGATCCTATTTTACTTGACCTGATAGAAACACAGCAGGTTCATTCCATGGCTCAAATGAAAAATACAACAGCATGGAAGCCTGTTGAAGGCACAACGGGTGCAACTATTGGCGAGAGTGGAGGCTATACAACCTTCACTGGTGTGGCGAAAAATGAAAAAATAATAGTAGACTACACAAAGCTATCCGGAAATAAAATTACCCTAAAGGTAAAAAATGATAGACAGGATAAACCAATAAGGCTTAAAATCAGAAAGGTTGATGATGAGGGAGCTCTGATAACAGCTACAAATCGTAATGATGCGTCAAGGTTTTTGATACTTGATAGTGATAAAAATGTATACAACGATCAGATGGCTAATCTTTTGAAGGGTGAAGTTACCTTTGACAATAAAGGAAATAAATTCAGGACTGGACTTTATCATTTAAAGGAAGAAAGGGCACCAAAGGGTTATCTACTAATAAATACGGAAATACCATTCTATATAAAGGATTCAGGTGACGTAATAATTCCGGCAAAGCTCAAAGATGGAAGCAATAGCGAGTATGAAGTTGATGAACAGTTTGCTTACAAAAATCATTTGAAGGTAATCCAATCGGCTGATACTGATATTGTTGAGATTTCTGTTGAAAACAAAAAGGGTGTTTTTCCATATACTGGAGGAATCGGTACATTACTTTATTTGTCGACTGGTATTTTGTTGATGGGAACAGCAGTCATGTCGATGAAGCTAAGAAGAAAATCTAAAAATTAATATTAAGCGTGGAAATAGACGCTATGCATAATTGTTTTCTTGATTGATGCTTTTTATGAATATGCGCAAGGAAGCCAGGCAAAGAAATAAATCCTCTATGGTAAAATAGTACAAATACCATGGGGGATTTTTTGAGTGGAAGAAATCATTATTCTGAATATCAATGAAGAAATACTTATTTTGAGTATCAAAATAAATATTGACAAGTACAAAAATAAGTCTTATAATAAATCTGTGATATTTTGAATATCAAAATAAATTATGGAGAGGATATAAAATGGATACTAAATTTATTTCTGAGCTTGCAGATATAATAAATACAAAAGGCTTGAGAGAACTGGAGTATTCAAGCAAGGATGAGAGAATACTTCTAGTAAAGAATTATGAACAGTACGATGACAAGCTAGATTTTGATAATAAAAATTTTGATAATAAAAATAAATCCGTTGAAAATAATAATTTGCCTGTGGAAAGCAATGAGTCATTTGAAAGTGATGATGAAATAAATTGTGATTGCGAAAATATTAAGGCAAATATTATCGGTACATTTTATGATAAGCCTTCACCAGATGAAGATGCTTTTGTACACGTTGGTAAGACTGTGAAGAAAGGTGATGTCGTTTGCATCATTGAATCTATGAAGCTAATGAATGAAATAAAGGCACCTTTCGACTGTGAAATATTATCGATAAATGTTGAAAATGAAGAAATAGTTGAATTTGGACAGGATTTATTTGATGTTAAGGTGATAAAATGAGAAAGTTTAATAAAGTCCTAGTAGCAAATAGAGGCGAAATCGCTGTGAGGATAATTAGAACGCTAAAGGATATGGGAATAAAAAGCGTTGCAATTTTTTCTGATGTGGACAGAGAATCTCTTCATACGAGAATAGCAGACGAATCCATATGCATCGGTCCCAGAAATGCAAAGGAAAGCTATTTAAACAAGGTTCAAATACTAAATGCAGCAATAGTGACTGGTGCAGATGCCATTCATCCAGGCTTTGGTTTTCTATCAGAAAATAGCAGTTTCGCAAAAATGTGTGAAATATATAATATAAAATTTATTGGACCAACCAGTAAAGTTATGGAAAAGATGGGAAATAAAGATATTTCCAAGAAAATCATGAAAGAAGCTGGTATTCCAGTTGTTCCTGGCTCTGATGGAGTAGTTGATAGCTTGGAAGCTGCAAAGGCAGAGGCGAGAAATATTGGCTATCCAGTTATAATAAAGGCAAGATCAGGCGGCGGCGGTAAGGGCATGAGAGTTGTAAAAGACGAAGAAGATTTTAATCTGTCTTTTCAGTCGGCAAAAAAAGAGGCAGAGAATGCCTTTGGAGATGGTGGACTGTATATTGAAAAGTATATCGAATCTCCAAGACATATCGAGGTGCAAATCTTGGCAGACGAGCTTGGAAATGTAGTTCATCTATCTGGTAGAGATTGTACGATTCAGATGAATCATCAAAAAGTAATCGAGGAAGCTCCTCCGACAGCAATTAGTCAAGATTTATTAGAAGAGCTCTATGATATTTCTATAAAGGCGGCAAAAGCTGTTGGATACACCAATGCAGGTACGATTGAATACTTGGTATCAAGTGATGACAAAATATACTTTATGGAAATGAATACAAGAATTCAGGTCGAGCATCCGGTAACTGAAATGATCACTGGTATTGATATTGTCAAAGAGCAGATTAATATAGCATCGGGAAACAAGCTTGAGTTCACGCAAGAAGATATCGAGATAAAAGGTCATTCTTTGGAGTGTAGAATAAATGCTTATGATTCAGAAAATGGATTCCTGCCGAGCTCTGGTGTTATAGAGGCTTTAAATTTGCCAGGAGGATATGGTGTGAGAATAGATAGTTCAATATATCAAGGATACAATGTTCTTCCATTTTATGATTCTATGCTTGCAAAGATAATATCTTTTGGAAAGGATAGAGAGGACTCTATAAATATCATGCTTAGGGCATTGGACGAATTTGTAATCGAGGGTGTAAAAACAAATATAAATTTCAATAAGAAGATATTGACTGATAAGAATTTCTTGTCAAATGATTTTTCGACGAATTTTTTAAGTGATGACAGGATTGAAAGTATTATCGGTGGGGGTGTTGACTGATGATTTTGGAGCATTTCAAAAAGAAAAAATATAAACCAGCATCAAATATAAATATTCAGCCTGATGTCCTGATAAAATGTCCAGAATGTTCTAATATGATTTTCAAAAATGACCTGTCTGAAAATTTGAAGATATGCCCAACTTGTGGCAAATACTTGAAAATGAATGCCAGAGAGAGGCTGAAACAGATATTAGATAAAGGCTCTTTTGTAGAGTATTTTAGGGATAAAAATATCAGAGATCCATTGAAATTTCCAAAATACAAAGAGAAGCAGCTCGTGCTGAGAAAAGTGTTAAATCAAGATGAGGCTGTCGTTTGCGGTGTTGGAAAAATAGATGGAAATAGGGTTGTTATTGCAGTGATGGATACCCAGTTTATGATGGGAAGCATGGGGAGCACAGTCGGTGAAAAAATAACGAAAGCCGTTGAGCTATCGATAAAGAAGAAAATACCTCTTATAATTTTCACTGCTTCCGGTGGAGCCAGAATGCAAGAGGGAATGTTTTCTCTGATGCAGATGGCGAAAACTTCTCAGGCAATTGCAAAACACAGTGAAAAAGGTCTTTTGTATATATCGGTTATGACTGATCCGACGACTGGTGGCGTTAGTGCTAGCTTTGCAAGCTTGGGCGACATCATCATAGCAGAAAAAAATGCATTGATTGGATTTGCAGGACAAAGAGTAATTGAACAGGTTACTAGGACAAAGTTACCTGAAGGATTTCAAAGAGCAGAATTTCTGTTGAAGCACGGGTTGATAGATATGGTTGTCGAAAGAAATGTTTTGAGGGAAACACTTTCGGATATTTTATCAATTCATTTAAATGTTAGGAAAAAGAGGTGATAGATTGAAGGCTATGGACATTGTCAGGACTTCAAGGAGTCCAGACAGATTAAAATCTTTGGATTACATTAGATATATATTTAATCCATTTATTGAGTTTCATGGTGACAGACTTTTTTCGGATGACTCAACGATCGTTGGGGGAATTGGGAAAATTGATGATTTTTCTGTGATGGTAATTTCTCAGCAAAAGGACAGAAATTTTGGTATGCCTAACCCTGAGGGATATCGAAAGGTGATAAGGCTGGCTAAGTACGCCGAAAAATTCGATTTGCCTTTAATAACTTTGATCGATACACCTGGAGCAGGTTGTGGTATCGAGGCTGAAGAAAGAGGTCAATCAAGTGCCATTGCAAATTGCATTTATGAGTTTTCAAAGCTGAATATACCGACTTTGTCGATAATAATCGGAGAAGGTGGAAGCGGTGGAGCTCTGGCGTTGAGTGTTACTGATGAAATATGGATGCTTGAAAACAGTGTATATTCTATTTTATCTCCTGAAGGCTTTTCTAGTATTCTATGGAAAGATCCTAACAGAAGAGATGAGGCAGCAGATCTTATGCGATTGACTAGTAGTGATCTGATGGAGGATGGATTTATTGAAAAAATAATCAAAGAAGACGGTGGGCAGAAATATCATTTAAAGAATGAAATATTGCAATACCTTCAAAAAACTACATCGATTTCTATGGAAAAAATCCTGAAAAAAAGATATGATAAGTATAGAAAAATACTTGGAGGATAAGATAGATATGACGAATGTTGACAATAAAAATGTAGATAATGTTGACAATAAAAATATAGATAATGAGGACTTTAGTTTTTCATATCATGAAAGTAGAAGGCTGTTGAATGAGATAATTGTTGAGCTGTTTAATAATATTCTCACTATTGAGGAGAGATCCTTGAAAAAAAGGGGAATAAAGGATCTTACAATGACAGAAATTCATGCTATAGAGGCGATTGGACTAGATGGTAATAAGACGATGTCCGAGGTTGCGGAGGCTCTGGATATTACTATGGGTACTTTGACTACTACCATGTCTAAGCTTGAAAAAAAGGGCTACGCTCAAAGGACAAAGGATCCTAAGGATAGACGAGTTGTCGTGGCTAGCTTGACCAGAAAGGGTGAGCTTGTTGAGAAAATCCATAAAAATTTCCATGAGGAGATGATCGATCATGCTATGGCGGATTTGAAAATTGACGAGGACAAGGCACTGGTCAGAGCTTTACAAAACATCAACAGCTTTTTCATAAAAGAGTATGGGAGGGAGTAATGGGCATAAATATTATTTCTACGGGAAGTCATACCTCTGATGAAATATTAGATAACCTTATGTTGTCGGAAATGGTGGATACCAATAATGAATGGATAGTTGAGAGAACTGGAATACGCACTAGACATATATCACGTAATGAAACGACTGAGGAAATTGCATTTAATGCGGCGAAGAAGGTATTAGAGCAGTCCGGTATTGATAAAAATGAGATTGGAATAATTGTTTTTGCAAGTATTTCCTCAGATTCACTTGTTCCATCATCAGCACATACAATAGCTGGGCGACTTGGCATTGAGGAATGCTTCTGCTTTGATTTAAATGCTGCCTGTAGTGGCTTTATTTACTCGATTGCCGTTGTAGAAAGCTTGATGAAAACAATGAGCATACGGTATGGCTTGGTAATTGGTGCCGAAAGGTTGTCAAAGTATGTAGATTGGGAGGATAGATCGACATGTATTTTATTTGGCGACGGAGCAGGCTGTGCTTTGTTAGAGAACAAAGAAATCAGCTTGGAGAAGCCTGAAGCGATATCAGAATATTGCGAAAAAAATCATGTCGCAGCAGCTGTAGATAGTGGATGCTGTACTGATTTGGTAAAACAAACGGTAAAAAACAAATGCTTTGGTTTGGAAATAGTAGATTCATTTGTTTCAGGTAGATATGATGAAAAAAAATATCTATCTGTCAGGTCTAGAGATTCATATGCTTTGGAAAAAGATACCTTTTCTGACTATATAAGGATGAATGGTAGACAGATTTATAAATTTGCAACAGCTGTAGGTATAAGAGTTATAGATAGATTACTAATGCATTCCAATATAAGTAAAGAGGATGTGGTCGGAATAATACCACATCAGGCTAATAGAAGAATTGTGGAGACACTTTCTGAGAAAAGCGAGATTGGAATAGATAAGTGGTTTATGAATCTGGATAAGTATGGAAATACATCCGCTGCCAGCGTTCCGATAGCATTGGATGAATTTGTAAGAGAATTTGACCTTGAGTCAAACAAGGGAAAATATATAATATCACTAGCATTCGGTGGTGGGCTAACCTTTGGTGGTATCCTATTTAAGCTTTGCTAGAGATATTGAATAATAAAATTAAATGTATTTAAGCTTTACTAGATATACTGAATAATAAAATTAATCATATTTAAGATTTGTTAGATATACTGAATAATAAAATTAAACATAATAAATTGAGCTTGAAAGGAATTTAGAAAAATGGTAGAAAAGATAAGAGAAATATTGGCAGAGCAATTGGATTTGGAGTTAGATGAAATAAAGGCAGATAGCGATATACAGAAGGATTTGGAGGCTGATTCTCTAGATGTTATGGATATTATGACAGAGATTGAGGACGAGTTTGATATAGAGGTTGAGGATGATGCTATTGAATCTCTTAGAACACCAGCATTGATAGCAGCGTACATTGAAAAGATAAAGGGCTAAGGCTATGAAAACAAATGAGCTTGGAAGAGTAATTTGTGATTTACTTGAAATAGAATATCCAATTATTCAAGGTGGTATGGCTTGGATTGCAGACTGTGATTTGGCTTCTTCGGTGTCAAATGCTGGTGGACTAGGAGTGATAGCGGCAGGAAATGCTCCAAAGGAGTGGGTGGTCGATCAAATTAGAAAAACCAAAGCTTTGACAGACAAGCCCTTTGCGGTAAACATAATGCTGTTGAGCCCCTTTGTAGAGGCTGTCGTAGATGCTGTAATTGAAGAGGGTGTCAAGGTTGTAATAACAGGAGCCGGTAATCCGGGCAAGTATTTTAAAAAGCTAAATGAAAATGGTGTTAAGATAATTCCGGTTGTTCCATCTGTATCTCAAGCAATAAGAATGGTCAGAAATGATGGGGTTATAGCTCTGATTGCAGAGGGTGCAGAGGCAGGTGGACATATAGGAGTAACCAATACCATGTCTTTAATTCCTCAAATAGTCGATGCAGTTGATATTCCGGTAATTGCTGCCGGAGGAATAGCCGATGGTAGAGGAGCTGCAGCAGCATTTTGTCTTGGGGCTTCTGGTGTTCAGCTGGGAACGAGATTTTTAGTTGCAGATGAGTGTAATGTATCTGAAGGGTACAAAAAAAAGGTATTGGATGCAAAGGATACTTCAACAACGGTAACAGGTACAACGACAGGTCATCCTGTCAGAGTAATAAAAAACAAATTTGCGAAAAAGTTCAAATCTCTAGAAAACAACAATGCATCGGTTGAAGAGCTTGAAAAGCTTGGAGCTGGAAGTCTTAGGTTGGCTGTAGTAGATGGAGATGTGGACAATGGATCCGTCATGGCAGGACAGATAGCTGGATTGGTAAAAAAGAGAGAGACTAGTAAAGAGATTATTCAGGATTTGGTGGAGCATTATAGAGCTGTAGTCGAATCATTGTAATTTGCTAAAAAGAGGTAGAATATGAAAAAAAGGGTTGCCATTCTTTTTCCAGGACAAGGGTCACAGTACGAGGGCATGGGAAAGGATATATTTGATTCAAGCATTGAGGGTAGTGATACTGTTTTAGGCTTGGGGTCATTGGTCGGCGAAGAAGCTGCGAGAAAAATTATTGAAGGAGGCTTGGATGACTTATCTAAGACTAGATACGCACAGCCGGCAATATTTTTAAATAGCGTTTTGCTGTATAATCAGTTGAAATCGATGGATATTTTCGACATTGAAGCATCCCTTGGATTAAGCCTGGGTGAATACAGTGCATTGTGCTGTGCAGGCTTGTTTAATCTGGAGGACGGTATAAGGCTGGTAGATATTAGAGGTCAGATAATGAGTGAAGGTGCAGCCGGAAAGGGAGCAATGGTTGCTGTTATGAGGTCTGATATAGAGACTATACAGTCGATAATTGACGATGCTAAGGGCGATGGTGTTCTTTCTATATGCAATCTGAACTCTCCTAGCCAAATAGTTGTAGGTGGTGATTTTGAGGCGATTGAGAGCTTTGAAGCAAGGTGTAGTGAAAAAGGGATAAAAAGAGCTGTGAGACTTGCTGTTGAGGGTCCATTTCATACAGAAATATTGCTTGAAGCTGCAAAAAAATTCGAGGATTATTTAAAAAATATCAGCTTTGGTAAAATACAATATGACGTTTATTCTAATTTCAATACAAATTCGTATATGGATATGAATAGTGATGAGGAGATAGTCGATACGCTGAAAAAACAGATGTATTCGCCAGTTCTTTTTGAGTCTTGTGCAAAAAAATTGATTATGAGGGGAATAGATACCTTTGTAGAGGTTGGACCTGGTAAAGGCTTGAGTGGATTTATTAAAAAAATAGACAAATCTTGTAGGGTTTTCAATGTACAAACCTTAGATGATATAAATAATTTGAGGGAGAATATTAATATTTTCTAGCAGGGAGGTCGTATGGATAAAAATAATAAAAGGATTGCTTTAGTAACCGGCGGCTCTAGGGGAATCGGAAGAGCCATAGCTGAAAAGCTGGGAATTGAAGGCTATACAGTAGGCTTTAGCTATGTTAGCTCTGATGACAAAGCAAATGAATTTGTTAAAGAATTGAAGGATAAAGGAATTGAAGCATTCTGCATAAAGTTTGATGTAAAGGATTATGCTCAAACGAAGGATGCAATTTCAAAAATTCAAAATGAATATGGTAATATAGATGTTTTGGTAAATAATGCAGGTATCACAAGAGATAAATTATTTATCAGAATGAAGGAGGATGATTTTGACGCTGTTATCGATACAAATTTAAAGGGTATTTTTAACTGCACTAAGCAGGTTGCAAATAAAATGATGAAGCAAAAATCTGGCAGGATAATCAATTTATCATCGCTTGCTGGGTTAGTCGGAAATATGGGTCAGGTAAACTACTCCGCTTCAAAAGCAGGGGTAATTGGTTTTACAAGATCCTTGGCAGTTGAGCTTGGAGGGTATGGAGTTACTGTAAATGCTATAGCTCCCGGCATCATCAAAACTGATATGACCGACGTAATACCGGACGATATTAGAGAAAGAATAATAGGACTCGTTCCATTAAAGGAGGCTGGAAAGCCAGAGGATATTGCGAATTTGGTTCACTTTTTGGCTGAGGACACAGGGCGATACATTACTGGTCAGGTTATAAGTGTCGACGGTGGATTGTCCTCAATATAAATTTTTGATATTATGAGGGGTATATATGGATAGAAGAGTTGTAATTACTGGTATTGGTGTGATTAGTCCAATTGGTAGCAACATTGAAGATTTTCTTAATAATATAATCGACTGTAGAAACGGGATTGATGAGATAACCTTGATTGATACATCATCCTACAAAACGAAGCTTGCTGCAGAGGTTAAGGATTTTGATCCAAAGGAATTTGGAATTGAAGGGCATAAAAAAAAGGATAGATTTGTTCAATTCGCAATTGCTGCGGCGAAGCAAGCTCAACAAAACAGTGGATATATTGTCGACGATGAGAATAGATATAGGACTGGGGTTGTTGTTGGAAGTGGAATAGGGGGACTTTCGACTATTCAAGCTGAGCATAAAAAGCTCCTTGAAAAGGGACCTCGAAAAATTTCTTCGCACTTTATTCCAAAGGCAATTGTAAATATGGCAGCCGGACATGTTTCTATTGAGCTTGGCTCTAGGGGAGTGTGTACATCTAGTGTAACGGCTTGTGCAACAGGCACTGACTCAATAGGCTACGCATTCAGATTGGTAAAAAATGGATATCAGGATGCTGTTTTTGCTGGTGGATGTGAGGCGTCAATTTGTGATTTGGGAATACTTGGGTTTGAAGCGATGAGTGCGACTTGCTTTTCAACAGATAAAAATAGGGCATCGATACCTTTTGACAAGGAAAGAAATGGCTTCGTTATGGGAGAAGGCTCTGCAATTATGTTGCTGGAATCACTTGATAGTGCATTAAAAAGAGGTGCAAATATCATATGTGAGGTCGTTGGCTTTGGTCAAGCTAGTGATGCATATCATATTACTGCACCAAATCCAGATGGAGAGGGTGCCATGCATTCGATGAGGCTTGCGATTGAAGAATCAGGAGCGTCAATTGATGATATTGATTATGTAAATGCACATGGTACAAGCACTCCTCTTAATGATGCTTCCGAAACACTTGCAATAAAAAGGTTATTTGGAGACCATTCAAAAAATATTGCAGTTTCATCGACAAAAAGCATGACCGGACATATGCTGGGAGCAGCAGGTGCTATTGAAGCAAGTATTTGTGCCCTTGCGTTAAATAAGGGCTTCATACCTTCTACTATTAACTATATGGTAAAGGATGAAGAATGTGATTTGGACTATGTGACTGAGGGTACGAGGCTTGAGGCAATAGAATATGCATTATCAAATTCGCTAGGATTTGGTGGGCATAATTCATCCTTACTTTTCAAAAAATATACTAGGTAAGCTTTTATTAATAGCAAGGTAAGCTTTTATTAATATCAAGAATATGAAAATTAATTACGAGCATAAAAAGTAAGAAAAAGTAATAGGAAAAGAGGACAAGCATGCTGAATATTGAGGAAATAAAGGCAATAATTCCACATAGACATCCATTTTTACTGATAGATAGAGTTGTTGAAATGGAGGCTGGAAAAAGTGTTCATGCGATTAAGAGCGTGACAGCAGCAGAGCCATGGTTTCAGGGACATTTTCCTGACTACAATGTAATGCCTGGTGTATTACAAATAGAGGCAATGGCACAGGCAGGCGCAGTTTCAATACTATCAATGGAGGAGCACAGAGGTAAAATAGCTTTTTTCTCAGGTATAAAAGAGGCAAAATTTAGAAAATCGGTATATCCAGGAGATAGATTGGATATTTTTGTGGAAATAGTGAAGCTGAGAAAAAATTATGGGATAGGAAAAGGAAAAATACTTTCTGATGGAGAGCTTTGTGTTGAAGCTGAGATAAGTTTTTTTATTGGATAAATAAAAATATATAAATATAAATAAATATAAATAAATATATAAACAGAGGTTCTGTAGATATTTACGGGGAAGCTCAAAAATTATTAAATAATAGTTTTTGGGCTTCCCTCTTTTTATGCAATTTGTGGTAAAATATTTAATATCAGAATTTTAGGAAGGGTAAGATTAAGTCATGGAAAAAAACAACGACGAGTTTATAAAAAGGACCTACAGAGCCTTGCTTCAGAAAACGGGCAGTGAAGAATGGTATTTGGCACTTATTTGTTCAAAGGTGTTATTTTGTGATGCAAAAAATAAGAGAATACTGATTGATAATGAAAGATTATTTGATGAGCTCGTGTATATGAGATACTATAGCTCTCAAAAAAAGGATTATCTACTGGATTTTTTTATACCCTTGGTGCTTGTATCAAAGAGCTTTGGAGCATATTTTGAAGTGCTAGAGGATTTGTCGGATAAAATCACGAAATTCTATAGGTGTAATGAAAAGAAATACGGATATATGATGGACGTTTTTATTTACGATTTTGTGTTTCGTGAATCCCTAAAAAGAAAGACCATCAATATCAATTCGATCGAGGATATTATTGAGTTATTGGATAGATTAAAGGATGGCTTACTTGAGTTAAACCCTATTAGCCTGAATAAGAAAGAGTTTATTTCTTTCCAAAGAGAAAAAATAAAATATATCAATAATTTTTACAGGCTAACAAATATCTTGAAGGGAAAAATGGGCTTAGCAGAGGTTGACAAGGAAGGTGTATTTTTTGAGATAAAGGATATCCTTTGTAGCGAGCAAATGGGAAAAAATATTTTTTTGAGGTTAATATCCGAATTATTTAACGGCGATAATATTGATATGAAAAAGATATTTTTAAAGCACAGTGAGGTCGTGAATGAAGATTCCTTTATAGAAAAAATGGCTGAATATATATTAAGGCTTAGAAATTTTGCGATACAATCGAAGCAATATTCTGTGAGGTCAAATCCTAAATATCTGTTAGAAAAAAATGTAGGAGATATAGTAAATGATCCGGTGCTAAGCTCTATAAGGGTCATTTCAAAAAAAATTGAAGGAAATATGTGTAGTATTATCGTTGATTCAAAATCCGGTAAATATACATTCTCGTTTGAGGTGAGGTAAAATGAAGGTATTGTTGACAGCATTAAATTCCAAATTTATTCATACAAATTTGGCGATTAGATATATTAGGGAATATTCCAGATATCTTGAGGGCGATGATTATTCGGTGGTGCTGAGAGAGTACACTATAAACAATTCAATAGACTATATTATGAAAGACATAGTGAAGATGAATGTTGATATGATAGTTTTCTCAACGTATATTTGGAATATTGACGATATAAAGAAAATTTGCAACAACATAAAAAAAGTGAAACCTGAAATAGTTATATGTCTTGGTGGTCCAGAAGTGAGTTATGATTACCTAAATTTGATTGAAGAGTACAACTTTGCAGATTTTATTTTGTTTGGCGAGGGTGAGGTTATCTATAGAGATTTGATTCTACACTTCATCGAAAATAAGGATATAAAAAGTGTAAGAGGAATTTGTTACAAAAAAAATGGTGATGTGATTGCAAATGACCCCATGCCACTAATTGAAAATTTGGATGATATTCCTAGTCCATATAGAAATATTGATGTTAGTGAATATGAAAATAAAATCGTGTATTTTGAGTCATCGAGAGGTTGTCCCTTCAACTGTCAGTTTTGCCTGTCATCGACCCTGAAGGGATTGAGATATTTCAGTATCGAAAGAATAAAGTCAGATCTGAAAAGCTTGATTGATGCTAGAGTGTCACAGATCAAGTTTATAGATAGAACTTTTAATGCAAATAAGAAGATAGCGATAGATATAATGAAATTTTTGATGGAGAACGATAACGGAAAAACCTCGTATCATTTTGAAGTAACAGCTCATCTGCTGGATGACGAAATGCTAATGTTTTTGAAGGATTGTAAGCCAGGACTTTTTCAATTTGAAATCGGCGTTCAGTCTACGAATGAGCAATCCCTTGTGGCGGTGGGAAGAACTGATGATTTCGATAAATTGACAAAGGTCGTAAGAAGAATATCATCATATAAAAATATTCATCAGCACTTGGATTTGATTGCAGGGCTTCCATTTGAAGATTACGATAGATTCGGATTGTCATTTGATGATGTGTATGGCTTGTATCCAGAATGCCTTCAGCTTGGATTTTTAAAGATGATAAAAGGTACTGGTTTGAGAAATAGATCCGATACATTTGATTATGAATATAAGGATTATCCACCATATGAAATATTATCCAATAAATTTATAACGTATGATGAGATATTGAAGCTAAAAGATATAGAAGAGATTCTGGAAATATATTATAACTCGGGAAATTTCAATGTATCTATTGATTATATCATAGCTAGATATTATGATAGACCGTTCGTTTTTTATGAACAGTTCTCAGGATTTTTTGACGAAAATGGATATTTTGATATTTCTTTGGGCAAAAATAAGCTTTATGAGGTATTATTAGACTTTACAAAAAAAATAATTTCAAATCGTGAGGAATTTATTGTTTTTAAGGAGTTAGTAAAATTTGATTACCTTTCTCTGGGAAAACAATCGACAATACCATCATTTTTTGATAGGATTGATGTTCCGGATTACAAAGACAAGGGACATAAATTTTTGCAAAACGAGGAAAATCAAAGAAAATACGTGCCGAAGTATTTTGGAACACCAGCTAAAAACATTGTCAAGCATGTCCATTTCGAGGAATTTAAATATGATGTTATAGGCATAAAGGAAAAATTAAACAAATTAAAGCTCAATAGGAAGCTTGAAAAAGTCTACTTTGATGAAATTTGCGAAATTCAAACATCTGTGCTGTTCTTTTACGATATAGATAAAATATTTGAAAAATCGGAAACATATAGAGTAAAGATTTAGACTTGGCATAAAGTATGAGAGGAAGAATATGAGAGATAGAATTGAAAAATATATATTGGACAAATCTGAGGAATTGGTCTTTATAACGATAAATAATAATAGTGAATTGGGGCTGGATGGCTATGATGTACCATTAGATGGCTTGAAGGTTCCCATGAAAAGTAGTGTATTGGTAAAATCAATACAAGAAAACAAGGCTCAAGAGGAGCTGAATATGATGTCAATCGTCGATGCCATGCTGTTTTTGGAAGGTATTGACAGTGAATTTGTGTATAATGAAGAATATGATAAATTTATTAATGCGTTTTCTATAAAAACAAATTTTGATATTCTTTCATATTTGGGGTATATTTCTAATATATCGTTTAACAATGGAGAAATTACAGATGCACTGGCATATATAAAATCGTATTTGAGAAGATCTCAAGATGACGTTATGGCATTGTATCAATATTCGATAATATGTCAGGAAATGTCAGCCAGGTATCAAAAAGCTGAAGATTTGATAGCAATGAATGACTTTTTGATGGAAGCATTGAACAGTCTTGAAAAAATAATTGATATCGACGATTCATTTGCTCTAGCCTATTATCAGCTAGGCTTTCATTATCTAAATCAAAAGCAATTTATTAAGTCGAAATTGGTTTGGGAGAAGGCATTGGAGCTTGGCTTGGAAGAAGGTCTAGTGCTTGAAATTAGGGACAATCTAGAAAAAATAGATTATAAAGTAAATTACGAAAGAGGGTATAATTTAGTTTTTCAGGGGAGGGCAGAGGAAGGCTTGGAATTGCTATTGCCACTTGAAGAAGAAAATCCGGACTGGTGGAATTTATTGTTTATAATCAGCTTGGCTTATAAATCTATTGGAGAAATGAGAAATGCAAAGCGATATCTGGAAAAAATATTGATAATCAGACCTACTCAGGTTGATACTTTGGTTGAGATGGCTTTGTGCTTGGCAGAGGAAGGAAATTTAAATGGAACGATTGAGTATTTGACTAAGGCTTCAAAGCTCAAAAAAGATAATCCTGAAATTCTTTGTAATCTTGGAATGGCATACCTTCAGATAGGAGATTATGACGATGCGAAATACTATATTGAAAGGGCATATGAAATAGATCCGTTAGACGAGGTTACAATTGCTTGCATGAAGCAATTGTAAAAAATAGAGAAAAAGGATGTGATTTTATAGGAACATTTAATTTGGGTAATAGCATTAATTTTTTGATGGTATTTTTAGAAGGAGTGATTTCTTTTTTCTCTCCTTGTGTGATACCATTGATTCCACTGTATATGAGCTATTTGGCCGGAGAGGCTGAGGATGGTAGCAGTAAACTAAAAGGCAGAAATAAAATAATGCTTCATACTTTTTTCTTTGTTCTTGGAATATCCACAACATTTTTTATCCTGGGACTTGGTTTCTCAAGCTTGGGTAATGTTATAAGAGAGCAAGGTAGAGCCTTCTCAATTGTAAGTGGTATTATTATAATACTCCTTGGCTTAAAACAGCTTGGTGCATTGAAGCTTAGTCTGCTTGACAGAAATTTTGGTGTAAGTAAGGGCATAGGCGACAAAAAAATGAATCCAATAATGGCTTTTATTATGGGCTTTGGATTTAGCTTTGCGTGGACGCCATGTGTCGGTCCGGCTCTAGCAGCTGTATTATTAATGGCAAGTAATGCATCTAGCTCCAATGTCGGTAACCTATATATTTTATTATATTCACTAGGATTTTTGATACCATTTTTGATTTTGGGAATTTTTACAAATGAAGCATTGAGCTTTATTAAGGGAAAACAGTCAGCTTTAAACAAAATCGTCAAAGTCGGCGGTATTATTTTGGTGATAATAGGAGCCCTGCTGATTCTAGGTAAATTCGAGAAGCTTGGAGCACTATTTAACAATCAGGCTCAGCAGGAAAGCTCAGTCGATGATAACGCAAGCTCTTCAAATAAAAATACTGATGCTGGAGACAATAGAGAATCAAATAGTGGTAATTCCAATAGTGATAAAGGATCCGACAGCAGTCAAGCAAATGTGGAGTCGATCGATATTGAACTAAAGGATCAAAATGGAAATACAATTAACATAAAGAATGATTTTAAGGGAAGGGTTGTATTTATAAACTTTTTTGCTACTTGGTGCCCACCTTGTAAAAAAGAAATTCCCGATATTCAAAAAATTTACGAGGAAAAGGGATATAATAAAAAAGATATTGTGATATTAGGAGTAGTAGCACCAGGTCAAGGTAGAGAGATGGATGTAAACGGAGTGAAGCAGTTTATTAAGGACAACGGGATAACATATAATGTTCTAATGGATAATGATGGAAAGGTATTTGGTAAATATGGCATTTATTCGTTACCAACGACAATTTTCGTGGATAAAGCTGGAAATATTTACGGTCATATTGCCGGGATGATGACTAAAGAAATTATGGAAAGTGCTTTGCAAGAGGTATTGACTGGAAAGCCAAATAATTAGAAAAATAACATTATTTAGTTTAATGTTTTTTGAATTTTTCAAAAAAAAAATACTAAAAAGCTATTGACATTCTTTTTTTATCTAAGTATAATAAAAAACATCAATCAAACAAGATATAGAAGCCGATGAAAAAGAGAGTAGCTCAGATGGATTTTAAGCGAGTTGGAGTATGGTGTGAGTCCAATACTGAAGTCTGAAGTGAAGAGAGCTTTGGAGGTTGCTAGAGGAAATTTTAGTATTCTGGCAGGTTTCCCGCCTTAAGGGTTTGAGTGGATAGTAGTTCTATCAAATAGAGTGGTAACGCGGAATTTTCGTCTCTTGGTCATATGGCCAAGGGACTTTTTTTATCGAAATCGCAATAGCTGTGATGTGAATGATAAGATTTTTGTCAATAATATTCCGGAAATTATTGATTTTCCAAGTTATAATTTGAGTTATACTATCAACAGGAGTGGTACCGCGATTAATCGTCTCTTGGATATTTTCCAAGAGATTTTTTTTATACTTGTCATTAGATGCGAGTAGGATATGAAAATGAACACAATGATAAAAATGAAAATAATTATATGGAGGATAAGGATATGAAATTATTTAATAAAAAAATTACAAAAAAAATGCTAGCAGCTTTGTTAGTCGCTACCGTTTCAATAACTGCAATAGGGTGTAGCAAAAAAGCTGCTAGTAATTCAGATACACAGGCGACTTCTAAAAGCACTCTTGAAAGCATAAAGGCTAAGGGTACCTTGGTAGTAGGTACTGCTCCTGGATATCCACCCTTTGAGTTTATTAAATCAACTGATGGAAAAAGTGAGGTTGTAGGTGCAGATATTGATCTGGCAAACAAAGTAGCAGAAAAGCTCGGTATAAAGCTAGAAATAAAAACAATGGATTTTGATTCACTGATTCCTGCTTTGGTATCTGACAAAATCGATATGGCGATAACAGGTATGACGCCAACTGACGAAAGAAAGAAAACAATAGATTTTTCTGAGGTGTATTTTACTGGTACAAATTCACTTATTGTAAAGGCTGATTTTAATAAGAAAGCTGAAGCTGTCGATGATTTAAAGCAATTAAAGATAGGTGTTCAAAAAGGGAGCACTCAAGAAATACTAGCAGTGGAAAAGCTAAAGGTTCCTAGTACAAAATCGTTATTAAATATTCCTGATTTAGTATCAGATTTGAAAAATGGAAATATTGAGGCGGTAATTGCAAGCTCTACAGTTGCAAAAATCAATGAAAAGCAATTTGAAGGTATAAAGGTTTTGGATATCAAAGGCTTGTCATCCTCTGATGCGGGAGAAACAGCTGCAATAGCATTAAAAAAGGGAAATAATGAGGAATTACTGAAAGAAGTAAATTCATTGATAAAAGAGCTGCATGATAGTGGTGAATATGACAAGATATTGAATAAAAATATTGATATAGCAGGTCAGCAGAGCGCTGAAAAATAGAATTGAAAAATAAAATAACAAATAGAGCTGAAGCAAAAGGCAAATAAAGTTGAAATAAATTGTAAATAAAGTTGAAATAAATAGCAAATAGAATTGAAGTAAATTGTAAATAGAGTTATAAAATAAAGCTTCAAAAGCAATAATTAAGCTTTATAGGATATTAAAAGGAGATAGGAGAAAAATAAAATGACAAAAATAGTTTTAGCATACTCAGGTGGCTTGGATACATCAGTAATAATACCATGGCTAAAGGAAAATTATGAGGGCTGCGAGGTGATTGCAGTCTGTGTAGATGTTGGGCAGGGTGATGAATTAGATATAGTTTATGATAAGGCGATAAAAAGTGGAGCAGGTAAGTGTTACATAGTTGATGCAAAGGAAGAATTTGCGAAGGACTACGTTTGGAATATGATTAAATCTGGAGCAAAATACGAGGGTAAATATCTACTGGGAACATCGGCAGCTCGTCCTCTAATCTCAAAGGAATTGGTAAAGGTTGCAATGAAAGAAAATGCTGACTATATTTGTCATGGAGCAACAGGAAAAGGAAATGATCAGGTTAGATTTGAATTATCTATAAAGGCACTTAGTCCGGATACAAAAATAATTGCTCCTTGGAGGGTTTGGGATATTAAGTCTAGGGAGGATGCAATAGATTATGCAAATGCTCATGGAATAGAGGTTCCGGTAACTAAAAAAAGACCATATAGCATGGACAGAAATGTGTTTCATCTAAGTCATGAGGGAGGAGATTTGGAAAATCCTGCAAACCAGCCAATTGATGATCTTTGCTTGATTTGTACAAATCCAGAAAATGCACCAGATAAAGCTGAATACGTAACAATAAGCTTTGAAAAAGGAAATCCAGTTGCCATAAATGGAGAAAAGATGGAGCCGCTGGCGTTACTAGAAAAAGCCAATGAAATTGCAGCAAAAAACGGAGTGGGTATTCTTGATATAGTTGAAAATAGATTGGTTGGAATGAAATCGAGAGGTGTGTACGAAGCTCCTGGTGGAGCTTTATTGATGGAGGCACATACTGTTTTAGAAAGCTTGGTTTTAGACAGAGCGACAATGTCGTACAAAAATCAAGTTGCCATCAAGTATTCTGAATTAGTTTACGATGGAATGTGGTATACACCATTGAGAGAGGCATTAAACGCATTTATAGAAAGTACTCAGCAGACTTGCACAGGAGATGTAAGGATGAAGCTGTACAAGGGGAGCTGCTATTCTGTTGGAGCTGAATCACCGTATTCTCTATATAGTGAGGAGCTAGTTACCTTTGGTGAGGACAACGTATATAACCAAATGGATGCAGAAGGGTTCATCAATTTATTCGGCTTGCCACTAAAAATGAATGCAAGGATGAAGATAAAAAATGGAATAGATTTATTCTAAATAAAAGGAGATTATTATGAAAAAGCTGTGGGGAGGAAGATTTGAAAAAAATACGGACTCATTGATGGAGGATTTTAACTCATCGATAGGTTTTGATAAAAAGCTGTATCATTTTGATATTATCGGTAGTAAGGCTCATGCGACAATGCTGGCAAAATCTGGAATAATATCAGACAAGGAATGTGAGGAAATAGTAGATGCACTTACGGAAATAGAATGTGAAATTGAGAGTGGAAAAGCGGAGTTTTCCACAAAAAATGAAGATATTCACATGAATATAGAAGTGCTTTTGACTAATAAGATAGGCGAAGCTGGAAAAAAGCTTCATACTGCTAGAAGTAGAAATGATCAGGTTGCCTTAGATTTAAAGCTATACTCAAGAGATGCTGTAATAAATATTCAAGAGCTGTTAAAGCAATGGATTAAAACCTTGATTAAAGTGGCAGAAGATAATATCGATACCGTGATGCCGGGATACACTCATCTTCAAAGAGCACAACCCATAACTCTGGCACATCATTTAATGGCATATGTAGAAATGGCAAAAAGGGATTATTTGAGATTGTCATCATGGCTTGAAATTCATAATACAAATCCGCTTGGAAGTGGTGCTTTGGCTGGGACCACATTTGAAATAGATAGGCAATATACAACAGAACTATTAGGGTTTTCTAGTCCGACATTTAATTCACTTGACGGAGTAAGCGATAGGGATTACGCAATTGACTTATTGAGCAATGCAAGTGTAGGTATGATGCATTTGAGTAGATTGTGCGAGGAGCTAATATTGTGGTCAAGTCAGGAATTTGGATTTGTAGAAATAGATGACGCATATAGCACAGGTAGCTCAATGATGCCTCAGAAAAAAAATCCTGATGCAGCAGAGCTGATTAGAGGAAAAACAGGCAGAGTTTACGGTGATTTATTATCTCTATTGACTACAATGAAGAGCTTACCACTTGCGTATAATAAAGATATGCAGGAGGACAAGGAATGCTTATTTGATGGTGTAGAGACATGGATAAAATGCTTATCAATTATGATTCCAATGGTCAGCACCTTGAAAATAAGAAAAGAAAATATGCATAAAGCGGCTTGTGGAGGATATACAAATGCGACGGATTTGGCTGATTATCTAGTCAAGAAGGGTGTTGCATTTAGAGACGCTCACAGGATAACAGGAGAAATTGTTTTGGACTGCATATACAAAGACAAAACCTTGGATGACATATCACTTGAAGAATATAAGGCTTACTGCAATCTAATAGAAGAAGATGTGTATGAGGAGATAAGCGTATTTACCTGTGTAAGTAAGAGAAACGTGATAGGTGGTCCTAGTATAGAGTCTGTAAAAAAACATATTAATGTGATAAGTATTTTTTTAAAGGATATATAGTATCTCTCTTTATGCTACAGTTCAGGTTCATTTGAACTGTAGCATATTTTCATGCATCCCTATTGTGTTATATTAAAGAAAATGGCTTAATAGTTACATTTTCACAAATATTAGCTCTATGATTTTTCCATTTTTTGATACAATTTCACTATGGAATGAAAATCCATCATAGTTAAATTTTTTAATCATTTCAATACTATCTGCTCTGTTTTTAATGGTATAATTAACCATTTTTCCTCTCGCCGGTTTGGAAATTGTTGAATGGGTGGTCAATTTATTGTTTTTAATTGCTTTAAACGAGCAAGTAACGAATGTAGCTTCATTATCCAAATATTTTTTTACTACTTTTGAATATTCATCAGAGGCTAGATTTAGGATTATCTTGTCATTATGCGATTTTAAATCATTTTTAATTCGCTCGAAAATAAGGTTATTCCAATATTCATAAAGATTTTTTGTTTTATTTATTGCTAGCCCTGTAGACATTTCCAAGCGATACGGATATATTGAATCTAGTGGGCTTAATATTCCGTATAGACCAGATAATATTTTGATATGGTCATTAGCATAAAATAGCTCGCTTCGATTTAAATCTGAAGCCTTAATTGCTGTGTACTGCATACCCTCATATGCCAGTATCGCTGGTATTCCATTCTTGTCAAATTTGAAGCCTTTGTATCTTTCGTGATTTAGTGACCCTATTTCCGCATTTGTCTTCATCAGCTTGCATATATCATCAATAGCTAAGCTTTTTAAATTGCCTACTATTTCTTTTGCGTTTTCCAGAAAATGAGGAAGCGATACGTCTTCTTTTTTTATTATATTGTAGTCGTGATAGTCAAAGCTATTGAATCCCTTTGCAGGCGAAATTATTGTAATCATATTGTCCCTCTCTTTCATATAATACCTATAGCTATTAATTAATTATAAAGCCTTTATTAATTTTTTATAAAATCACACATTTTATCGATTATTTATTTTAATTTTTTACATTAATATGATATCATAAATAGAGATGTTGTAAAGGTCTAAAAAAGTGAGAGGTTACGTATGATTGAATTGAAATTAATAATAGGTCTAAATAGGACTGTAAATAAAATTAATAGAAAGACAGCTTTTTTATGCAAGCAAAATGGACTAACATTAAGTCAATTCGCAGTTTTGGAGGCACTGTATCACAAGGGGGATATGTCTGTTGGTAGCGTAAAGGACTCAATATTGAGTACAGATGGTACCATTCCTGTTGTTGTTGGAAATTTGGTAAAAAATGGATTTATTACAAAAAGAAAGGCTTCAAACGACAAGAGAAGTAATATTTTGAGTTTGACTGAAAAAGGAAGGGATATCATTAAAAAAGTGTATCCAATGAACGAAAAATTGATAGTAGAAGAGTTGGCGAGATTGAAAGACTATGAAAAGGAAGAATTGCTTAGGCTATTAAAGAAGCTTGGATCTTAACTAGTGAATATAGTATTAGATTCCTGGTATATAGAAAAATGTGGTGCTGCGTTAGTTGTAGGTGGTCATAATTCAGTATCTGACAAAACTGTTCAAAAAATGCTTTATCCGTCAAAATAGTATATTTGTTTTATCAGTATATTGCTATATAAAACTATTTATTAAAAAATAAAAATGTATAATTCAAAAAGTAGGCAAAAATTTTGTCTACTTTTTTGATTTTTGGTAAAAAACTATTGAAAAAAACTGTATATTAAGTTATTATTTTATTATAAAGTTCGTATATAATAGAATATTTAGTATATAAATGGTGTATATAATATGAATTATTTACCATTATTTGTATTTTTTAAAGGAGAGATAATATGAAAATTGCGGTAATTATGGGATCAAAATCAGATCTTCCCAAATTGGAAAGTGGTATTGAATTGATTAAAGCAATGGGAGTTGATATAGCTGTCAGAGTTCTTTCAGCACATAGAACTCCAGTTGAATTATCAAAATTCCTTGAAGAAATTGAGGGAAATGTAGATGTGATTGTAGCGGCGGCAGGAAAGGCTGCTCATTTGCCGGGTGTTGTAGCGGCACAAACATTAATTCCAGTAGTTGGACTCCCAATCAAATCATCCACTATGGACGGTTTGGATTCTCTTTTATCTATGGTTCAGATGCCAGGAGGTATTCCGGTTGCAACTGTCACTATAGATTCAGGCTTAAATGCAGCTTTGATGGCTCTTCAGATCGGTTCTATAAAATATCCGGAAATAAAAGAACAATTAAAGAGGTATAGGCTTGAAATGGCACAAAAGGTATTAGATGATGATAGGTCTTTGAATAGTTAATTTTGTATAAACAATGACTAATTTTGCGTGAATAATAAAAATTTATTTAGTATACGTGAATAATAAACATTTATTTAGTATAAGAATAATAGCTAGTATATGTAAATAAAAATTGTTTATTTAATGTTTTAAGGAGAATATTATGTTGACTTACAAGAGTTCAGGTGTAGATATTGATGAGGGAAATAGAGCTGTAGATTTAATTAAAGGCAAGATTAAGTCTACATATGATTCAAATGTAATTGGAGATCTTGGAAATTTCAGTGGTTTGTATTCTATAAAGGAATTTATGGGATATGAAGAACCTGTGTTATTGGCATCTACTGATGGAGTTGGAACAAAGCTGAAGATAGCTCAGATGATGGACAAACATGAAACTGTAGGTATCGATTTGGTTGCTATGTGTGTAAATGATTTGATCTGTCAGGGAGCAAAGCCATTGTTTTTCTTGGATTATATCGCACTTGGTAAATTAGTACCAGAGCATATAGAAAAGGTAGTCGGTGGAATCGCTGATGGATGTAAAATCAGCGGATGTGCATTAATCGGTGGCGAGACTGCAGAAATGCCAGGCATGTATGGTGAAGAAGATTACGATTTGGCAGGATTTTCCATAGGAATTGCAGACAAGAACAAAATATTAAGCGGACAAAATGTAAAAAAAGGTGATGTATTAGTCGGCATTTCTTCAAGTGGCGTTCACAGTAATGGATTTTCATTTGTTAGAAAGATTTTTTTAGATGAGTATAAGATGGACTTGAGTGAGCATGTAGATTCTCTTGGAATGAGTCTTGGCGAAGCATTGTTGACTCCTACAAAGATTTATGTAAATTTAGCATTAGACTCTATAAGAAATAGTGAAGTAAAAGCTATTGCTCATATTACAGGTGGAGGTCTGGTTGAAAATATTGTCAGAGTAATTCCAAAGGGGCTTGGTCTTGATATCAATATTAATTCTTGGGACAAGCCTGAAATTTTCAAGTTGATTGAAAGCTTCAATGCAGTTGAGACAAGAGAGCTTCATAAGAGTTTTAACATGGGGATAGGACTGGTAATGATAGTTGACGAAAAGGATGCGGATAGACTGGTAGACTTTATCAATAGTAGAGAAAGTGAAAATGTAAAATACGTAGACGACAAATATAAGGATTTGATGCAAGATAGAGCTTATATAATCGGTAAAGTAACTGATTTGCATGATGGAGTGGAATTTTTAGAGAAATAGTCGGAAAGGATTTTACAATGAAGAAAATTGGAGTACTCGTTTCTGGTGGTGGAACTAATTTACAATCGCTGATTGATGCAGTTGAGCAAGGAGAAATAAACGGAGAGATAGCAGTAGTTATTTCAAATAAAAAGGACGCCTTTGGATTAGAAAGGGCGAAAAAACATAATATAGAATCCATTTATTCGAATAATGAAGAAGAAATAATCAATGCATTAAGAGAAAGAGAGATAGACTTGGTTGTATTGGCAGGATTTTTGAAGATATTGAGCAGTAGATTTACAAATTCATTTGAAAACAAGATTATCAATATACACCCATCATTGATACCTTCGTTTTGTGGAGTGGGGTATTATGGATTGAGAGTTCATGAGGCTGCAATTAAATATGGGGTAAAGGTAAGTGGGGCAACAGTTCATTTTGTCGATGAAAATGCTGACACTGGACCGATAATAACTCAAAAAACAGTTGAGGTTTTACCTACTGATACAGCAGAGGATTTACAAAAGAGAGTATTGAAGGTTGAACATGAAATACTTAAAGAATCAGTTAAAAAAATATGTGATGATAAAATAAAAGTTGTAGGTAGATTGGTATTTGTTCAAGATTAGTATGGCAATATGATAGGCTTGAAAAATGATATATTTTAAGATAAAGAAAGGTTGTATACAATGAAAAGAGCTTTAATCAGTGTTACAGATAAGACAGGTGTAGTAGAATTTGGTCAAAAATTAAATGAGCTTGGATATGAAATAATATCTACAGGAAATACTTATAAAAAATTGTATGAAAATGGTGTTAATGTTATTCAAGTAGAAGATGTTACAAATTTTCCTGAAATCTTAGATGGAAGAGTAAAGACTCTAAACCCATATGTTCATGGAGGAATCCTTTATAGAAGGGATATTCAGACTCATGTCGATACTGTTGAGGAATTGAATATCAATCCAATTGATATAGTTGTAGTGAGCCTTTATGACTTTGAAGGAGCAGTTAACAGTGGCAAATCTCATGAAGAAATAGTCGAAAATATTGATATCGGCGGTCCTTCGATGATAAGATCGGCATCAAAAAACTACAAGGATGTTACGGTAATCGTGGACATAGATGACTATTCAATGGTAGTAGAAAAATTAGAAAATGGTGGATTATCTCTGGAAGATAGAAGAAAACTTGCATATAAGGCATTTTCTACAACGGCAAGATATGATGCATTGATATCTTCATACTTTGCCGGTGTTGTAGGAGATAAATATCCTGAAATACTAAATATGACTTTCGAGAAAGAAACAGAACTAAGATACGGAGAAAACGGGCATCAGAGAGGATTTTTGTACAAGCAACCGAATGCTAAAAATCCAATATTAAATTATGAGCAATTGAATGGAAAAGAGCTATCATTTAACAATATCAATGATTTAGCCGGCTGCCTTGAATTTATGAGAGAATTTAAGGATTCAGATAAGGTTTGTGCCGTAGCTATTAAGCACGCAAATGCCTGTGGTGTTGGGCTAGGAAAAGACTCTTTGGAGGCGTATACAAAGTGCTTTGAATCCGATAAGGTTTCAATTTTCGGAGGGATTGTAGGAATAACTTCAACTGTCGACAAAGAAACTGCAGAAATGTTAAAGTCAATCTTTCTGGAGATAATTGTTGCATATGATTTTGAGCCGGAAGCATTGGAAATATTGAAAACAAAGAAGAATCTTAGAGTTCTTAGGCTTCAAAAAATTGAAGAAAGTAAACAACCATTTGATATGAAATATCTTGATGGAAAGTTACTTCTTCAGGATAAAGATACTGTTTTAACAGAAAAATTTGATGTAGTGACTGTAAAGCAACCTACAGAAGCCGAAATAAATGATATGGATTTTGGAATGAAAGTGGTGAAAAATTTAAAATCAAATGCGATCGCTATCGTGAAGGATGGACAAACTCTTGCAATGGGGTGTGGACAGACATCAAGAATATGGGCATTGAGCAATGCGATTGTCAACAACAAGGACGAAAAGAGCTTTGAGGGGGCGGTACTAGCATCAGATGCATTTTTCCCATTTGATGATTGTGTGAAATTGGCAGCAGAATATGGTATCAGTGCTATTGTACAGCCTGGTGGTTCAATAAGAGATGAGGATTCAATCAAGGCTTGTGATGAATTGGGAATCACTATGGTATTTACAGGAACAAGACATTTTAAACACTAAAATCACAAAAATTTGGTTTGGTTTTTTAGAAAATAACACTAATCGTATATTTAATGGATCGGAGGTTTCTTATGAAGATATTGGTCGTAGGTGGCGGTGGAAGAGAGCACGCAATTTGTTGGAAATTATCACAGGAAAAACAGGTGGAAAAAATTTACTGTGCACCTGGTAATGCAGGGATTGAATCGGTTGCAGAATGTGTTGATATTAAAGATACGGAAATAGAAAAATTGGCAGATTTTGCCTATGAGCATAATATTGATTTGACTGTTGTTGGTCCGGAAGTTCCTTTGGTGATGGGAATATCTGATGAGTTTTCAAAAAGAGGGCTGAGAGTTTTTGGTCCAGATAAAAGCTGCTCCAGATTGGAAGGAAGCAAGCTGTTCTCAAAGGAATTTATGGTTAGACATGGTATACCTACTGCGAAATATAAGGAATATACAGATATTGATAAAGCAATTGAGGAAATCGACAGCTTTGGATATCCAGTGGTGATAAAAGCAGACGGCTTGGCAGCGGGTAAGGGTGTAGTGATTCCAACAAACAGAGAAGATGCAATAGATGCTCTAAATATGATTATGAGAGATAAGAAATTTGGTGATTCAGGAAATCTTGTTGTGGTTGAAGAGTATTTGACTGGAATTGAAACATCTATACTTGCCTTTGTTGATAAAAATACAATTGTTCCAATGGAGAGTGCAAAGGATCACAAAAAAGTATTTGAGAAGGAAACAGGACCGAACACCGGTGGAATGGGTACTTTTTCTCCAAGCACTATATACAGCAGAGAGCTAGCTGAAAAAGTGTATAATGAGGTTTTGATAAAGTCACTAGAAGGCTTCCAAAAAGATGGTCTTGAATTTAGAGGAATACTTTTTGTAGGCTTGATGATAACAGAAAATGGCGAAAAGGTATTGGAATACAATTGTAGATTTGGAGATCCAGAGACTCAATCAGTTTTGTTGAGATTGGAAACAGACCTAAGTGAAATAATGATGGCTATAGCTGAAGATAGACTTTCAGAAATTGAAATAAAGTATTCTCAAGAGGCTGCAGCTTGTGTTGTTCTTGCATCTGGTGGTTATCCTGAGGATTACGAAAAGGGAAAGGTCATAACGGGATTAAATGATGTGGATGACAGTATTGTGATATTCCACAGTGGAACTAAAAGGTTTGACGAAAGCATAGTTACGAATGGTGGTAGAGTTCTCGGAGTTTGCTCAAAGGGAGCAAGTGTAGAATTGGCGGCTAAAAACGTGTACGCAAACATTGGAAAAATCAGCTTTGAAGGAATGCATTTTAGAAAGGACATCGGAATAGATTATGAGTAATGTTAAGAGAGTTTTTGTAGAAAAGAAGGATGGATTTGATCTGGAATCTCAAGCGATGAGGAATGATATTTCTGATAATCTCCATATAAAGGTTGGTAAGGTAAGAGTTATTAATAGATATGATATAGAAAATATCGGTGAAAACGCCTATAGAAGGGTTGCAGAAGCTATTCTATCAGAGCCAAATTTGGATAATGTGTACTATGAAGAAATTCCGGATATTAGAGATGAAAGAATGTTTGCAATTGAGTACCTTCCTGGACAGTATGATCAAAGAGCTGACTGGGCTTCGATGTGTGCTGAAATCGTAAATGATGGAAAGAGACCGAATATTAACTCTTCAAAAGTGATAGTTATCGAAAAGGGAATTTCTGATGATGAATTCGCTAAAATAAAAAAATATTTAATCAATGCTGTAGATAGCAGAGAGGCTTTATTGGAAAAGCCTGAAACCTTGGAAATTACTTACGAAAAGCCCGAAGAGGTTGAAACTATCGATGAGTTCTCTAAGCTGGATGAAAATGGGTTATTGAAATTTCTTGAAAAGTATGGATTGGCGATGACTCTTGAAGATTTAAAGTGTGTTCAATCGTATTTTGGAAACGATGAAAAGAGAGATCCAACAATAACAGAAATAAAGGTACTGGATACGTATTGGTCAGATCACTGTAGACATACTACATTTATGACTAAATTGTCATCTGTTGAAATACCAGAAGGCAGATTCACCGATGTGATAAAAGAAACATATGATAAATATCTTGAAGATAGAAAATATGTGTACGGCGACAGAGAAAAGGATATTTGCCTAATGGATTTGGCAACTGTTGCAATGAAAAAGCTAAAGAAGGAGGGTAAGCTTCAAGATTTAGACGAAAGCGAAGAAATTAATGCTTGTAGTATAAATATTGATGTTGAAATTGATGGCAAAAATGAAGAATATCTTTTGATGTTTAAGAATGAAACACACAATCATCCGACAGAAATAGAACCTTTTGGTGGTGCTGCAACTTGTCTTGGTGGAGCTATTAGAGATCCATTGTCAGGCAGAAGCTATGTATATCAAGCAATGAGAGTAACTGGCTCTGCAGATCCAAGAGCTTCGCTTGAAGATACGCTTCCTGGAAAATTAATGCAAAAGAAAATAACTACAGAGGCTGCAAATGGATATAGCTCTTATGGAAATCAAATAGGATTGCCTGCTGGACAAGTTGTAGAGGTTTACGATGAAAATTTTGTTGCGAAGAGAATGGAGGTTGGTGCAGTTATAGCAGCAGCTCCAAAGGAAAATGTAATCAGAAAAAGACCAGAGGCTGGTGACGTTATTATATTACTTGGCGGAAAGACTGGTAGAGATGGCTGCGGTGGTGCAACTGGATCGTCAAAGGAGCATTCTGAGGAAAGTATTACGACTTCATCTGCAGAGGTTCAAAAGGGAGATGCTCCAAATGAAAGAAAGCTTCAGAGATTTTTCAGAAATGCTGAGGCAGTAAAAATGATTAAGAGATGTAATGATTTTGGTGCTGGTGGTGTATCTGTTGCTATTGGAGAAATTGCAGAAAGCTTGGATATAAATCTTGATTTGGTGCCTAAGAAGTATGATGGCTTGGACGGTACAGAGATGGCTATTTCAGAATCTCAAGAAAGAATGGCAGTTGCTATAGACGTAGAGAATATGGACAGATTTATTGAGCTGGCAGGATTGGAAAACCTGCAGGCAACTCATGTCGCAACTGTAACTGATACAGGCTATCTGAGGATGACATGGAATGGAAAAGACATTGTAAATATTAAGAGATCCTTCTTGGATACAAATGGGGCAAAGCAAGAAGCCGATATTGAAGTGGCTGAAATACCTGAAGAATCAGCTTATGTTGATTTGACATCAGTCACAAGCTCTTACGAGGATGTTCAGGGTAAATTTGAAGCGGCAATGAGAGATCTAAATGTATGCTCTCAAAGAGGTATGGTTGAAAAATTTGACAACTCAATAGGTGGTAATACTGTCGTTATGCCTTTTGGTGGTAAATATCAATCTACGCCTACAAACGGTATGGTTGCGAAAATTCCAGTTTTGGATGCTGAAACAAATACATCCTCAATAATGACATTTGGATATAATCCAAAGCTTGGTAAATGGTCCACATTCCACGGTGCGATGAATGCAGTTGTAGAATCAGTGGCAAAGCTTGTTGCTCTTGGTGGAGATTATTCAAAAGCCAGATTAACCTTCCAAGAGTATTTTGAAAAGCTAGGAAGGGACAAGGTTCGTTGGGGTAAACCGTTCTCTGCATTACTGGGAGCATACTATGCCCAGACGAATTTTGAAATTCCGGCTATTGGTGGTAAAGATAGTATGAGCGGTACATACAAGGACATCGATGTTCCGCCTACATTGGTTTCATTTGCTGTTACTACACAAGCTGCAGGAAATATTGTTACTCAGGAATTCAAGAAAGCTGGAAGTACAGTAGTATTAATAGAAGCTGGACAGAAAGATTATGCTTTCCCAGATTTTGATTTATTGAAGAAAAATTTTGAGGTGATACATAGGGCAATAGAAAATAAAAAAATATTGACTGCTTATGCCTTGGGCTATGGTGGAATCGGCGAGGCATTGGTAAAAATGGCTTTTGGTAACAGAATAGGCTTTAGCTTTGATGATGGAGTGGCAGACTTGTTTGATGACAGGGATGAGCTATTCAAGCAATCATATGGAAGCATCATAGTTGAAATAGAAGATGCCGATTTAGATCAGCTTGATGGATCAAATTATGTGATTCTTGGAAAGACAATTGAGCTACCGATCATTGAAATATTTGGCGAAGAAGTCGATATCGAAAGACTTAATCAGATATCAGAGGAAGTACTTGAACCAATATTCCCAACAAAAGCAAAAAAAGCTATAAGCTCTGATATTGAAAATATAAGCTATCATAGAATTGGCGAAGTATCAAAAGCTTCTTTGAGTATAGTAAAGCCTAGAATATTCATACCTGCATTTCCTGGAACTAACTGTGAATACGATTCAGCGAGAGCATTCAGAAGAGCTGGAGGAGATGCTCATATTGGAGTATTTAGAAATATGAGTTATGCCGATATTGAAGCTTCTATAGATATGATGGTTGATGAGATAAATAAGAGTCAAATAGTCATGATTCCAGGAGGATTCTCAGCCGGTGATGAACCAGATGGATCTGCAAAATTTATAGCGACAGTGTTTAGAAATCCAAAAATAGAAGAAGCTATAATGAATTTACTTAATAATAGAGATGGTCTGATGATAGGTATTTGTAATGGATTCCAGGCATTAATAAAGCTCGGACTAGTACCATATGGTGAAATAAAAGCACCTTCAGCCGATATGCCTACATTGACATATAATAATATCGGCAGACATCAGGCAAAAGTAGTGAGGACTAGAATAGCCTCAAATAAGTCTCCTTGGTTGGCTGCAAATGAAGTCGGAGATGTTCATTCAATAGTCATTTCTCATGGAGAGGGAAAATTTGTTGCCAGTGAGGATATAATGAAGTCTTTAATTGAAAACGGACAGATAGCTACTCAGTATGTCGACTATGAAGGCAATGCTACTTATGATATAGACCATAATCCAAATGGATCTTATTTTGCTGTGGAGGGTATTACATCAGTTGATGGAAGAATTTTTGGTAAAATGGGTCATTCAGAGAGAATAGGAAAATACGTGATGAAAAATATTATTGGTAAAAAGGATCAGAAGCTATTTGAGTCCGGAGTAAAATATTTTAAATAATGCACACAATAACTTTTTATAAATTTCATATTACCTTTGATTTATTTAATTAAAAGCAAGATTGGTGGATATTACATCCACCGCTCTTGTTTTTTGTATATATGCCAGCAAAATAATAATGTAAGAATTTCAGTAATTGGAAACGCAATCCACACACCAGTAATTCCACAAAATCTAGTAAATATCCACATAAATGGAATAAGTAGAGCTAGCTGTCGTGACAGGTTAATATATACACTATATTTTACCTGACCTATTGATTGCATTAGAGATGCAAGCATAGTGGATATTCCGTTGAAAATATAGCTACAAACCATTATTCTAAGAGCTGGAACGCCCAATTCCATCATGGAATCAGATGCCATAAAGATTTTAAGGACTTGTCTAGGAAAAACTGCCAATAATAATGCACCTAATGTCATCAAAAGTACTGCAATTATTGTTCCTTTTTTAAAGGTGTCCAGTAACCGATCTTTATTTTTTGCTCCATAGTTGAAGCTCATGATTGGTATGCATCCCTGAATTAGGCCGTTTACAGTCATAACTACAACCTGCTGAGCCTTAAAATATGCACCAAAAAATGCAACAGCAGTCGTTGAATACACTATCAGGAACATATTCGCAAATGAGACCATAAATGCACCAAGTGCGTTCATAATGAAGGATGGTAATCCTAGAATAACTATGCTTTTAAATATTTCCAGATTTATTTTGAAATCCCTTATCTTAATCTTTACCTTTTGCTTTGTAAAGATAAGGACATAAAATGCCAACATCATCGAAAGAGTGTATCCAAGCACAGTTGATATTGCGGCACCTTCAGCTCCCATTTTTGGAAAAGGACCAAATCCAAATATTAGTATTGGATCCAGGACGAAATTCAGCAATACTCCAGCCATTTGAAATAGCATGGGTGCAATCATATTTCCAGTTCCTTGAATTATTTTCTGAATTGCTATGTGTATCATATTTGGAACCTGAAAAAAAGCACAGATTGTCATATATTTTATCGCCAAAGAGTATATAGAATAATCTTGAATAATAGCTCTAAAATACGGCTTTATTATTAGGAGTATTATTAAATTTAATACGATGCCCAATACTGTAGAGATTAATAATCCATGTGTAACGACTGAATTTGCCTCGTCAAAATTTTTACCTCCCAGGTTCTTTGAAATCAGTACGTTGATTCCAACTCCAATGCCTATCGACATAGCCAGCATAAGTGTCGTTATAGGAAATGAGAGAGATACTGCGGTCAAGGCATCTTCACTAATCCACGATACGAATATGCAATCTACAAAGTTGTATGTGTACTGAAGGAACATCGAACACAGAGGAGGTATTGACATATTTAATATCAATGGAAGAATTGGCATAACCTCCATTTTGTTTTTAGCTGAAGCTTTGGGTAAGGATATTTTTGAATTCATAGATTATTCTCCATAAAATGTATTAAAATACTTTAATAAGTGTATTATACACTATTTTTGAGCCGTATTGATAAAAATTTTTGTGGTGTTTGTAGCTAAATTAATGGTAAAATAAAGTGAGGTGATGATATTGGAAATGACTTTGTGTTACATGGAAAAGGATGATAGGTTTTTGATGCTGCATAGAACTAAAAAGGAAAATGACATAAACAAAGGTAAATGGATTGGTGTTGGTGGGAAATTGGAAGACGGAGAAACACCGATTGAAGGGATAATGAGAGAGATAAAGGAAGAAACAGGTTATACACCAAACTACTGTAGGTTCAGGGGTATAGTGGTATTTAATTATAACGATAATCCTTCAGAGTATATGCATTTATACACCTGTGACAATTTTAATGGAGAAATGACTGTTTGTGATGAAGGCGACCTGAAGTGGATTGATAAGAAGAGAATATTTGATTTAAACCTATGGGAGGGTGATAAAATATTTTTGAAGCTGATAATGAAGGAAACACCAGTCTTTAATCTTGTACTAAATTACAAAAACGATGTTTTGATAAGTCACTCGTTGGAATTTGAGAAACAATAATTATTCTATTTATTTTATTTGGGAGGTGTAATTATGAGTGGAGTTTTGGAACACAAGTGTCCGGCTTGTGGGGCATCGGTTGTATTTGATGCCAAAAAACAGAAGGTTTCTTGTCCGTATTGTGGTACTGAATTTGAAGTTGAGGCATTTGCTGATAAGTCCGAGGAATTTAAAAATGATGCAGTAGCTTATGGTAAAGATAACAGAAAATCATTGAATGCTGATATTTCTCAAGGTAGTGCGGAAGGTATGTTTGACAATGGCAGTCGTGATGAGGGTGCATTTGGAGAGTATACGGCTGAAGCAGATGGCGATAAATATATAGACGAGGAATTTGATTTGTATACGTGTAATTCCTGTGCAGCTGAGTTACTTTGTGATGAAAATACTGTTGCAACGAAATGTCCATACTGTGACAGTGAAATTGTATTTACCGGAAGAGTGTCAAACCAGTTAAAGCCAGATTTTATCATTCCGTTTAAAATAGATAAAAAGGCCGCTAAAAAGGCTTTGGTTGAACATTACAAAAACAAAATACTTTTGCCAAAGGTATTTAAGGACGAAAACCATATTGATGAAATCAAGGGAATATATGTACCTTATTGGGTTTACGATTATTGTGTTCAAGGGAGTGCAGTATTTAATGCTGAAATAGTTAGCTATTATTCAGATTCTGAATATGATTATATAAAAACAGATTTTTATGATATCTTAACAGAGGGAAGGTGCGTCTTTGATTCAATACCGGCAGATGGTTCATCCAAATTAGATGATACATTGATGGAGTCAATAGAGCCCTTTAATTACGATGCTAAGGTTGATTTCCAATCGATTTATCTTTCTGGATTTTTGTCAGATAAATATGATGTAAGCAGTGATGAAGTGGAATCGACTGTCAAGCTTAGAGCTGAAAGCTCGCTTTTGAATGAATTGAGAAATTCAGTTGTAGGATACGATTCAGTTTCTCCAAAATATCATAATATAGAGGTTACTGATAAAAATTTAAAGTATGCTATGATGCCAGTGTGGATACTAAATACCACTTGGAATAAAAATAAATATATTTTTGCGATGAATGGTCAAACTGGAAAATTTGTTGGAGATCTTCCAATAGATAAAAAGAAGCTTTCTATCATTTCAATAATTTCATTTATCATATTTTTTATAATTGGTGCATTGATATTTTTGAGATAGGGGGGGATGTATATGAGAGAATTTATTAATGACAATGCTTATATAAAATTAGTCAAAAAAATTGCAGCACTGGCAATGCTGATAGTAATGCTATTACCTATGGCTGTTTTTGCAGAGGAGGATTATTCACAAGGCAGCTCAGAGCTGGCATCCAAGCCACGAGTGTTTGATAAAGCCGATGTTATGGGAAGTGAAGTCAAAAGCAAGCTGGAGAAAATATCAAATGATGTGAAGAAAAAATACGGAGCTGATGTTATATTTGCTGCAGTAAATACGCTAAATGATAGAAGTGCAACAGAATATGCGGATGATTTCTTCTACAAGAACGGATATGGCGAGGATAATAATAGAAATGGACTGGTATTTTTGATAGCTATTAAAGATAGAAAATGGGCTATATCTACAAATGGAAAAACAATCAATGCATTTACGGATGCTGGTCAAGCTTATATTATGAATAATGTATTACCTTATTTAAAGGATGATAATTTTTCTGGTGCATTTTCAAAATTTGGTGATTATGTAATTGATTTTTATGAAAAATATACTCAAGGCAAGCCTTATGATAAGTCAACCTTGCCGAAAAAAAAGAGAAGTATTCTATTGAGCATTGCATACACCCTTGGTGTAGCTATAGCTCCAACTGCACTCATAGCATTTTGTTTAATACAACAGATGAAATCTGTAAGAAAGCAGACAACAGCATCAAGCTATTTGAAAAGAGATCAAAGCGATGCCAGAGTGGTAAGTGAAAACTATATTAGATCAGGCTTGGTTAGAAATAGAAGAATGGATGATGAGGATGGAGGCAGTAGTACCCATAGAAATTCATCAGGAGGAATAAGTGGAGGTAGCTCGGGTAGCTTTTAAAGGTATTAGAAAATATGATTAGCTTAGATATAAACGCAGGAGGTAAAATATGGGATTAATTAAAGCTGGAATTGGAGCAGTATCAGGAACTTTGGCAGATCAATGGAAAGAGTTTTTTTACTGTGATTCATTGGATTCAGAAACACTGATTGTAAAGGGTGTAAAGCAAATAACTTCAAGATCATCAAATAAACGTGGCAATGATAATATTATTTCCAATGGAAGTGGAATAGCAGTAGCAGATGGTCAATGTATGATTATAGTTGAACAGGGGAAAATAGTAGAAATGTCTGCAGAGCCAGGTAATTTTACATTTGATAGCTCGACTGAGCCTAGTATTTTTTCTGGAAATTTAGAAGACAGTGTAAGAAATACATTCTCAGCTATGATTTCAAGGTTTGGTTTTGGAGGAGATACCGGTAAAGATCAGAGAGTTTACTATATTAATACGAAGGAAATAGTAGATAATAAATATGGAACTCCAAATCCTGTTCCGTTCAGAGTCGTTGATAAAAATATAGGCTTGGACGTCGATATATCAATTAGATGTAATGGTGTTTATTCATATAAAATAGTAGATCCGTTACTTTTCTATACGAACGTAGCTGGAAATGTTGGTGAAGTATTTGAAAGAGAGCAGATAGATGCTCAATTAAAGAGTGAATTACTGACTGCTTTACAGCCAGCATTTTCAAAGATTTCAGATATGGGAATTAGATATAGCTCTCTACCAGGGCATACAGTAGAGCTGGCTGATGCTTTAAATGAAGTTTTAAGCAAAAAGTGGACAGAGCTTCGTGGTATAAAAATAGTTTCTTTTGGAGTTAACTCTGTCGTTGCAAGTAAAGAAGATGAAGATATGATAAAGACTCTTCAGAGAACTGCAGTAATGAAGGACCCTACGATGGCAGCTGCTACATTGACTACTGCTCAGGCTGATGCAATGAGGGCTGCGGCATCAAACCAGGGTGGTGCTATTACAGGCTTTATGGGGCTTGGTATGGCTCAAAATGCTGGTGGAATCAACGCACAAGATTTGTATGGAATGGGTCAAGCTCAGCAACAAAAACGAATGGAACAAAATGCCCAAGCTCATGTGAATAGTGTGGGATCAGATTCTTGGGTATGTTCATGTGGAAACAATGCTACAGGTAAATTCTGTACAGAATGTGGAGCAAGGAGACAGGAAGACGGATGGATTTGTGTGAAATGTGGAGCTTCAAATAAAGGAAAATTCTGTTCAGAATGTGGAGAGAAAAAACCAGAAGCTAGCAATTTTGAATGTAAAAGCTGTGGATGGAAGGCGGAAAATTCAGAGCTTGCTCCGAAATTTTGTCCAGAATGTGGAACTCCAATGAGATAACCTATGAAGTAGAGGCTTCTAAATGTATCTGAAAAAGTAGCCCTTTAAATAATAATATGAAATAAATACAGCATATAATATACATAAGAAATACATATTAAATGTAATTTAAACACTTAGATTCAAAATTTCGAATATGCTTCATATTAAAATAAGCTAATATATGCTTAAAAAAGACGATTTTTGATTTAAAATAATAATTTATTTTTATTATTTGTTCAAACAATCGTCTTTTGAATTATTATTAACATTATTTAATATAAAAAAAATAAATATGGTTTTATTTGATAATTAAGCATTAATCATGATTTAATTAAAATTATATGATAAAAATAGTGAAAAAAATCTCTATAACAAATGTTTAATAATTTTTAGATTAGTAAGACTTTATTTGTTTTTTTGATTTCATATTAAATTCATACTAAAGTAATAATATATCAGTGTAGATTATTATTTAATCATATTTTCGGTATTTTTTTAATTTTCAACAGAAAATTGCTAAGAAAAATCAAAAATGGTTAATATTTTTAAGGAGGCTTTAGGTATGAAGACAATTTTAGAGGTAAATTCGTTTATTGGTAATATCGTTTGGGGTTGGCCGATGCTTATTCTATTGCTAGGCACAGGTCTACTTCTTGGTATTAAGACAAAATTTATTGTATTGTCAAGATTTGGGTATGTTATGAAAAGCACTTTTCTTAACATATTTAAAAAAGGATCAGAGGGAGATGGAGAAGTAACTGCTTTTCAAGCTGTTTCTACGGCTTTGGCAGCCACAGTTGGTACTGGAAATATTGCCGGTGTTGCCCTGGCAATATCCGTTGGAGGTCCAGGTGCAGTATTTTGGATGTGGTTATCGGCATTATTGGGAATGTCCACAAAATTTTCTGAAGTTATTTTGTCAGTTACTTATAGAGTTAAAGATGATAAGGGGTCATTTTCTGGTGGTCCTATGTACTACATTGAGAGGGGGATAGGAAATAGGACTTTGGCAAAGCTATTTGCTTTGTTCGGAGCACTAGCTTCATTTGGTATAGGAAATATGACTCAGTCAAACTCTATTGCACAGGTTACGAATGCGAGCTTTGGCGTTAATCCTATATTAGTTGGAATCGTGTTGGCGGTGTTAACAGGAATAGTTATTTTAGGTGGAATAAAAAGAATTGGTTCAGTTACTGAGAAATTGGTTCCATTTATGGCACTATTTTATATAATAGGTGCATTGGCTATAATAATAATGAATATAGGACAAATTCCAAATGCTTTTGGGTTGATATTCAGTTCTGCATTTACAGGTCATGCAGCAGCTGGAGGCTTTGCAGGTTCAACATTGATGATAGCGATGAGAAATGGCATTGCCAGAGGTGTGTTTACCAATGAAGCAGGTCTTGGTAGCGCTCCTATAGCTCATGCTGCTGCAACTACTGACCATCCTGTTAGACAAGGTATGTGGGGGGTATTTGAGGTTTTTATGGATACGATTGTAATATGTACGATGACAGCTCTTGTAGTATTAGTGACAGGTGTTTGGGATTCAGGTCTTCAAGGTGCTGCTCTTACATCATCTGCCTTCAAAGCAGGATTTAGCGGCGGACAATACATTGTGACTATCGGCTTAGCATTATTTGCATTCTCAACAATACTAGGATGGTCATATTATGGTGAAAAATGTACACAATATATCTTTGGAAAAGGTGCAGTAAAATTCTATAGGATACTATACATACCATTGGTTTTTGTTGGTTCAATCGGTGGATTGCAGGCAATTTGGAGTATATCAGATACTCTAAATGGATTAATGGCAATTCCGAACCTAGTAGGATTGGTACTTCTTTCCAAGGTTGTCATAGCAATGGTGCAAGATTTCTTTAAAGACCCTGATAGAATTAGATGTTCCGAAGATGAGTATATTTCTGCTCTTCCTGAAAGATATAGACCACAAAAGTAATTTTTTTTAAAACCTATGTGGTGAATTTTTCTGTCTGCTGCATACTGAAGATTGTTTGTTAAAGCTCATATATTTCAAGAACTCTTAGAAATTCACCATATTGCATACAATCTAGCTTCTCTAAAATATCTTGAGATATAAGGATATCAAGCATTTCTTTATCTGATATATTTAATGCACAAGAAAGAACAGTTATGGAAATATCTTTTTCTATGACTGTTTTTCTTATGTAATTATCTATTGAATTGTCGTTTTCATCTGTAATATAGTCGAACAAGTTATACTCCATGTCTTTTTTCTCCTAGAAAAAAATAATTATATACTCTGATATTACGATAGTTTTGATAATAATTCAAGAGCAATTTGTTTTATGTTTGCAGCTAAAGCTGATATAGTATATAGCTTCAATATGAAAGAGCCGATGCTTCACCTGAATTAAATTTATAAAAATAGAAGCCCGTAAGACTAAGCTTGCGACCTTCTTACGGGCTTTTTTATATCTTATCCTATTTAATAAGCTTTAAAATATATCTCAGTATATATCGTATATCTCAGTATATATAATATATCCTGTTATATCTGAATTGAATTACTTTAAAAGGGCCTCTCCAACTTTATAAATTGGACCTGCACCACAGGTTATTATCAAATCATCAGCTTCTAGGTTTTTCCTAAGATAGCTTTCAATCTCTTCAAAGGTAGGGATATATGTCACATCCACATTGTTGTGGTATAGCTTTTCAACCAAATCCTTAGAGCTAATATCTCCGGGATTTTTTTCTCTGGCTGCGTAGATATCTGTAATAATTACCTTATCAGCTGAATAAAATGCCTCTGCAAATTCCTTTAGCAATGCTTTTGTTCTTGAATACGTATGAGGCTGGAACACGACCCACAGCTTATTTTTCTTCAAAGTCTTAGCTGCAGATAAAGTAGCCTTTACTTCTGTTGGATGGTGGGCATAATCGTCAACTACCAAAGTGTTTTTGAAGTATCCCTTTTTTTCAAATCTTCTACCAACGCCCTTGTATTCTTTGATTGCTTTCTTTATTACATCAGCCTCAATATTTGATACGATAGAGGCAATAATGGCTGCAGCTGCATTGTAAACATTGTGAAGACCATACACTGACAGCTCGAATGTACCTAAATTCACTCCTTTGTAGTTAAGCTTGAACATCGCAAAGCCATCCTCATCATATCTTATCTCAGAGATTATTGCGTCATTATCGTCTTTTTGTCCAAATTTTATAATAGTAGCATCTACATCATACATAATATCCTTTGTATTTTCGTTATCTCCATTGACTATGAAATATCCATCCTCTGGAAGCAATTTTCCAAATTTATTAAAAGAAGCCTTTATCTCCTCTATTCCCGAAAAATAATCTAGATGATCCTCTTCAATGTTTAATACGATGGAAATGAATGGATTGAAGCTTAAAAAGCTATCCACATATTCGCAGGCTTCGGTTATAAAGTTTTCAGAGGATCCGATTCTAACATTTCCACCTATTGTGCTAAGATTACCACCAACAAGGATAGTAGGGTCCTTTTCAGCATAATTAAAAATTGTCGAAAGCATACTAGTAGTTGTGGTTTTTCCGTGAGTACCTGAAACTGCAATAGAATTTTTATACTCTCTCATTATTTGACCCAAAAAAGCTGCCCTATTTATCATTAGAATATTTTTTTCCTTTGCAGCCAAAAATTCTTCATTTTCATTAGATATTGCGGCAGTATAAACAACAAGATTTATATCGTCTGTGATATTTTCTTTTTTCTGACCGATTGTTATTTTAGCTCCCAAGCTTATTAAATTGTCAACTAGGTGTGACTCCTGCATATCAGATCCAGATACATTGTAGCCTTTGTTGATACAAATTTCAGCCAATGCACTCATATTAATTCCACCAATTCCAATAAAATGTATATTCATATACTATCCACCTCTCATATTATTTTATGCGAATTAAAAAGTAAAATAAAATTTGAAAAATTCGCTAAAAAGTATACAACATGAACGTTTAATATGTTATAATTAATAAATGTTCAGAAATGTTTTAATTGAGATATGTGTATAATATCAAATAGATTTTCATCTATAAAAACAAGATTTCTGAAACATCAGACAAAGAATAATATTAAATCGTTTACAGAATATATTATAACATAAAGAACAGAGCTTTGTTTGTTTTTATAGAAAGAAAAATAATTAATTTAAATAATATCAAAAAAAGAATTAATAATTTATGTATTTATTTGGAAATATTGGGAGGAAAAATGAATAAATTTAAGCGTAATGAAAGAATAGGAGCTATTGTAAAAATACTATCGGATAATCCAAATAAGATTTTCACACTTAGCTTTTTTACCTCGCAGTTTAATGCTGCAAAATCAACCATCAGTGAGGACTTAATAGTGGTGAAAAATGTTTTTGAAAAGCTGCAATTGGGAAAGGTTGTAACTATTTCGGGTGCAGCAGGAGGAGTTAAGTATATTCCTAAGACATCAAAAGAGGAAAATGAGGAATTTCTATGTCAATTGTGTGATAGAATAAAGGAAGAAGGAAGAATATTATCTGGTGGATTCTTATATTTGATTGATTTAATTTACGATCCAAATGTAGTATATAAAATTGGTGAAATATTTGCATCAAATATAGATTATTCAGAGGTGGATTGTGTGGTTACTATGGAGACAAAAGGTATACCGATGGCACTGATGACTGCAAAGGCAATGAACCTACCATTGGTTATAATAAGAAAAAATACAAAGGTTTCTGAGGGTCCAACAATAAGCATGACCTATGTAACGGGATCATCATCTAAGATTGAGACTATGAGCTTGCCAAGTAAGGCTTTAAAAGCAGGCAGTAAGGTTATAATAATTGATGATTTTATGCGTGGAGGCGGAACTATAAAGGGTATGACAGAGCTGATGAAGGAATTTGAGGCAGAGGTTGTGGGAACAGGAGTATTTATTTCTACAATGAAGCCAGAAAATAAATTAGTTTCAAACTATATTTCACTTCTTGAATTGGATACAGTTGGTGATAAGATTATTGTTCATCCAAATTTAAAGACTTTTAATCATGAATATAGAGATTAATATATTTAAGGACTTTTAATTACAGGTATATAGGTTAATGTAAAAAACGAAAAGCTATATTATTACTCAGTGATTAATAGTGAGTAATAATGCAAAAAGGAATATTAATAGTATTGAGAGTAATTGATAAGTATGAATGGTGACTTGAGAATCTATAGAGGTGATTATATGAAAAGGATATCTAAAAACGAACTGATTGAAATGTTGGCAAACAGGAAAAATTGTGCGGAGGGTATTTATTCTTTTAATAAAATTATGATTGAAGATGAAGATTTATCCGACATGGATTTGAGCGGAATTGATTTTTCCTGGTCAAATTTCAAAAACGTAAATTTTGAGAGATGTAATATGTCCAAAGCTGTATTCAACCATTCTAAATTCACAGCTTCAAATTTAAAAGAGGCTAGGCTAGATTTTGCTAGCCTTTTTGGTGTGGATTTAAGAGGCTGCAATATGGAAAATACATATTGCGATGGTGTTGATTTTACTGAGGCATTACTAGTAGGAGCAAAGCTGAATGGATTGAAATACACCGAAAATACAATACATTTTGATATACATTGCCCGAAGGAAGGCTATTTTTTCGGATATAAAAAATGCTTCAATGACAGAATGGTAAAGCTGTTGATTCCAAAGGATGCGAAGCGATGCTCATCGACCACCACAGCATGTAGATGTGATAAGGCGAAGGTGGTTGAAATCACTGATATTGAACGAAAAGTATGCTTTGATGAAGCCGTATCTTTTGTAGATGAAAGCTTTATATATAGGCTCGGTGAGATGGTATATGCAAATTCTTATCACGAAGATAGGTGGTTGGATTCTTCTTATGGAATACATTTTTGGATGACCTTTGAGGAAGCCTTGGGATATATGTAGAAGCTAGAATGTAAGTTCGTTCGTGTGAAATAATAAGGAAATTATTGGAAACTATTTCAACAAAATTACTCAGATTAAGATATTACCTCGTCAAATTTGTCTATAATATTTTGAGCCTGATTCATCAGAATATACAGGCGAATATTTTTGTTGAAAGCGGTGATGTTGTGAATAAAATTGCAGATTTTTTATTAAAATTTGAACTATCTGTGTCAGAGGGAGAAATATTTATTGATAATTATTCTGTGAATCGATATGGGGTAAGAGAATCGACGAGCTCAAGTGTTTATGATTTTTCCGATATACACATAAAAGAAAATGAGTTCATTTATTGTAGAATTCATGGAGAAATTGAAAAAACAGAGTATTTTGTTGATAAAGAGGATATAAAGAATTTCTTTGATACAATTGGCAGGAAATCTGTTTTTGATAGCATCGATAAGGTAAATGAGACGGATTTTGCATTTGAACTGGGGAAATATAGGTATAGGGGAAATTTGTTTTTGTCATGTGGACGATTCTGTGTAGTATTAAGAAAAATTCAAGGTAGGATAAAATCGATTGACGAGCTAAAGCTTCCTCCTATATTAAAAAAAATGTGTAAATTTAAAAGTGGGCTGGTTTTGATAACTGGACCTACAGGATCCGGAAAAAGCACGACTCTGGCAGCCATGGTTGAACAAATAAATCTTACGTTAAAAAAGCATGTCATTATGATTGAGGATCCTATTGAATTTGTTTTTTCTAATAAAAAATCAATCATAAGTCAAAGAGAGATAGGAGAAGATTCATCATGCTTTAGTCAGGCTCTTATATCTTCCTTAAGGCAGGATCCTGATGTTATCGTGATCGGAGAAATTAGAGACAGGGAAAGTCTAAATATCGCAATGCGAGCGGCTGAAACAGGTCATCTATGTATTTGCACACTTCATACATTGGGAGCTATCGCCACCATAGAGAGAATTATGGATTTGTATGATTCAAGGGAAAAAGAAATTGCGAGAACGCAGCTTTCTTTGGTTTTAAAGGGGATAGTTTCGCAGCAGCTGATAAAAATAGGAGATGGAAAGAAAAATTTGAGATCAGGTTTAAAGCTTGGTAGAATAGGAGCTTTCGAGATAATGCTAAACTATAAATCATCCTCTAATATGATAAGAGAGGGAAGACTTAGTCAATTGACAAATTATATTTTGACCAATAGTTCAAAGGGTATGACAACAATGGATAATTATTTAATCAAGCTCTATGAAGAAAAGAAAATATCAATGGAATCAGTTTTGTCGAATTGTATTGATGATAAGCTGATTAAAAATAGATATAATATTCATCAATTGTAGAAGAGGTGTTAACGGCTATGGAAATTACAGCTTCTACTATATTAAAACTAGAATATTTTTTTATAACCTCAGTACTTTTTATGATTTATATCGACAAAAAAATGTACCTTAGAGGCTACACCTTTACATTGAATCAAAGGGTAAGCTTGTTTATTCTATTAAATATGTCTGTTTTTGCGTCTGTCGTCTACATTGATGATATATTATCATTATATAGGCTGATATTTTTTATTCCTTTTGTAATCTTGATAACATTAATTGACGCATTCGAAAAAAATGTGTACGATGAAGACATTATTAATGCTATAATAATAGAGATAGCAATAATTATATTTAATGGATTTTCGGATGTGGAGTATTTTATTTCGATTTTTAGTGGAATGTCCACTCTTTTTGTGATTACGTCAATACTATATTTGGCTTCAAAATCGATTGGTATGGGTGATGTGCTGTATTTTTTACTTGTCGGGAGCTTTCTGAATATAAAAGAAGCAGTGCTTGTGTTTTTCCTGTCGTTTGTAATTGCAGCTGTTTATTGTATTCCGAAGCTTGTTAAAAATGATTGCGGAGATGGAATGATTTCATTTACTCCGTTTATTTCTATTGCAGCTATCGTAATAATTTCGATTTAGGAAGGATTAAGAAAATATGTATATAATTATAGGGCTTGGAAATCCGGGTAAAAGGTATGAGCATACAAGGCATAATGCCGGATTTGATGCTATAGATTTTTTGTCAAAAAGACATAATATCAGTGTTACAAAGATAAAACACAAATCATTGATCGGCGAAGGTAGAATCGGAGCTGAAAGGGTTGTTCTTGTAAAGCCTCAAACATATATGAATTTGAGTGGTGAAGCTGTTTTGAGTGCATTTCAATTCTATAAGGTCGATATCGGAAATGTGATTGTGTTGTATGATGATATAGATTTGGATATTGGAAAGCTAAGAATAAGAAAAAAGGGTAGTGCAGGATCTCATAATGGTATGAAATCAATAATTAAGTGCTTGGGAAGACAGGATTTTCCTAGGATAAGAATTGGTGTTTCAAAGCCGGAGGAAGGAAGAGATTTAGCAGATTTTGTTTTGTCTAGAGTACCAAAGGACAAACAGCTGGATATGGATTCTGCAATTGAAAGGGCTGCGGATACGATTGATGAAATAATTAATTCTGATATAGACAAGGCTATGAATATTTACAATGGTTAGGGTGTGATGAGAGTGGAAGATGTTTTGGTTGATCCTTTAAAAAATAGCAAAAAATACATGGAATTTATCGAATCATTGGATGGTGAGGGAAATGTTCAAATTAATGGACTAGTTCCAGCCTCCAAATCTCATTTTGTGTATTCCATATTTAAAAACACAAACAAACCGATTTTGTACGTTGCAAATACAGAGTATGAAGCAAAAAATATTTTCGATGAGCTAAGCGTTTATTTAAAAGGAAAGATTGATTTTTTATCGTCGAATGATATTCTTTTTTATAGTCTTGATGCTAGGGATAGAAAGGCGGATGCCAGGAAATTAAAAACATATATGAGTATGCTAAAGGGTGACAAAATCATTGTTGTAACCCATACTGAAGCAGTTTGTAGAAAATATATACCGAAAAAAATGCTGACTGACAATATATTTAATTTGAGAGAGGGTCAGTCTGTAAATATAGAAGAATTGATGAAAAAATTGGTGTATTTGGGGTATAAGCGTGTTTCAAAGGTTGAGGGATTTGGACAATTTAGTATGAGGGGTGGAATTTTCGATGTTTTCACATTAAATTATGATTTTCCTATTAGAATAGAGTTTTTTGATGATGAAATTGATTCTATTAGACAGTTTGATGTTTTTTCTCAAAAATCTATAGAAAAGATGAAATCCCTAAAAATAACACCTTCAAGAGATTTTATTTATCCAGAGGACGTGGCTGAAGCAGTAGCTAAGCTGCGAAAGGAATTCACTGCTTTGACTGATTCAGACGTGTATAGAAATGCTGAGAAAATTGAGAATAAAGAATACTTTGATGGCGTGGAAAATTATATCGACTATCTTTATGAGGGTCAGGATGAAAGTATTTTTGAGTATCTAACTGATGATTCTATCATTTTTATAGATGATATCAATAGATTTAGAGAAAGGACTAAAAATATATTGTCTGAGTTCAGAGAGAGCTATACTATGAATCTGGAAAGAGGCTTGGCTGTGAAATCTCAAGGGAAGCTGATGTATTCACTTGATGATATTTTCTATTACGCAAGAGAAAGAAAAGTGATATTTAATTCACTTTTATCGAAGCAAAATAGTGGATTAAACATCAAGTATTCATTCGACACAGACAGTAGAGAATTGCCCAGCTATGGTGGAAGAATTGACTACTTTGTAGAGGAATTGAAAAGGCTGAGACATTCTGGGTACAAGATGATTATTGCCACTGGAAGTACTGATAGAGCTAAAAAGCTCACGTCTATACTCAATGAAAACGGAATTGAAGCCATTTTTTCCAATATGAAGAAGATGGAAATCAAGACATCTCAAATTATAGTTATCAGCTCTAATATTCGTAAAGGCTTCCAATATACGAATATAAAATTTCAGATTATCACTGATAAGGAAATAATCGGTGTGAATAAATCTGGAACGAAGAAGAAAAAGAAAAAGGAAAATGCGAAAAAGATTGAGTCTTTCCTTGAGCTAAAGATTGGTGACTATGTTGTTCACGAAAGCAGTGGTATTGGTAAGTACACTGGAATTGAACAGCTGAGCGTAAATAACATCAAAAAAGATTATTTGAAGGTTGTTTACCAGGGAGGCGACAATTTGTACGTGCCTATCGATCAAATGGACAAGATTCAGAAATATATTGGTAGTGATATCGAAAAGGTTAAGCTTAACAAGCTTGGAAGCCATGAATGGACAAAGGCAAAGGCAAAGGTCAAAAGGCAAATCGACGATATGACTAAGGAGTTGGTCGAGCTATATGCCAAAAGAGAAAATCGTAAAGGATATAAATTTTCTAAGGATACAGTTTGGCAAAAGGAATTTGAAGATAAATTTCCATTTCAGGAAACAGATGACCAGCTAAAAGCAATCAAGGAAACTAAGAAGGATATGGAATCATCGAGAGTGATGGATAGATTGATTTGTGGAGATGTTGGCTATGGAAAGACTGAAATAGCCATACGTGCTGCATTTAAAGCTGTCATGGATGGAAAGCAGGTTGCAATTTTGGTTCCTACTACCATATTGGCACAGCAACATTTCAACACATTTTCAGAAAGATTTGAGGAATATCCGATAAGGGTTGAGGTTTTGAGCAGATTTAGAACTCCGAAGCAACAAAAAGATATAATCGAGGATGCCAACAAGGGGCTTGTAGATGTTTTAATAGGTACACACAGATTAGTTTCGAAGGATTTAGATATGCCAAAGCTGGGATTGGTTGTTATTGATGAAGAACAGCGATTCGGGGTTAGACACAAGGAAACCCTGAAGAAGATAAAAGAAAATGTCGATGTACTGACCTTATCTGCAACTCCAATACCGAGGACGTTGCATATGTCATTGAGTGGTATTCGTGATATGAGTATTTTGGAAGAGCCTCCACTCGAAAGATATCCCGTAATGACGTATGTTACGGAAGCAAAGGACAGTATTATACAAGATGAAATTTATAGAGAGCTGGCAAGAGGCGGACAGGTATTTTTTGTATATAACAGAGTTGAAGGAATTGAGGAATTGGCATCAAGAATAAGAAGACTTGTTCCTGATGCAAGGGTGGGGGTTGCGCACGGAAGAATGTCATCAAATCAGCTAGAAAATACAATATTGTCATTCTTGTCAAAGGAGTTTGATGTACTGGTATGTACAACGATAATTGAAACTGGTATGGATATAGCAAATGCCAATACAATGATTATTTATGATGCCGATAAAATGGGTCTTTCGCAATTATATCAGCTGAGAGGTAGAGTTGGTAGAAGTACAAGACAGGGCTATGCATATTTGATGTATGAAAGGAATAAGGCTTTAAGTGAGGTCTCAGAAAAAAGATTAAAGGCTATCAAAGAGTTTACTGAATTTGGATCAGGATTTAAGATTGCAATGAGAGATTTGGAAATCAGAGGGGCTGGAGATGTTTTGGGCTCACAACAGCATGGACATATGGCTGTTATTGGTTACGAATTGTATGTTAAAATGTTAAATGACGCGATTTCAAAAATTAAGGGTGAGGACATCGAGGAAAGCATTGATGTTGAAATTGAACTTAATGTCAGCGCCTATATTCCTTCAGCGTACATTGAAGATGAAATCATAAAATTGGAAATGTATAAAAAAATTGCAGCAATAGATTCAAAGGAAGATATGTATGATGTTCAGGAGGAGCTGGAGGATAGGTTCTCCGATATTCCAAAGGAAACACAGGCTTTATTAAACATCGCATATATCAAATCTTTATGTAAGAGCTTGAAAATAGAAAAAGTAAAACAGGTTAAGAATATTATCTTTCTAAATCCGCTAACAAAATACGAAACAAAGGAAATAATGGGTAATGAAATTGTATCAGAGTTAGAAGTAATATTAGAGGGATTATATAATAAACAAAAAAATAAACAAATTACAGGAGGAAAATAAGTGAAAAAATTATTATCAGTGGTAACAGCCGTTGCAATTGGATTTGTATCAGTTGCTTGTTCAAGCACAAAGGATGCTGTTGCATTAGTAGATGGGAAGCCTATAGCTAAGCAGGAGTTTGAAGAAAATCTAAAATTCAACAAATGGGCAATGGAGCAGCAATATGGAGATAAGGTATGGGAGCAGGTTGAAAAGCAAAATCCAGATTTCCAAAATTCAATTAAAGCCAATGTACTTAACCAGATGGTTCAAAGTAGAATTGTTTTAAATTATGCTGAAAAAAATAACATAAAGGCAGATGAAGCTCAGCTGAAGCAATTTAATGACAACTTAAAAAAAACCTTGGCAGACAAGACAAAAAAAGCGTCATTTGACAAGGATGGCTTGACTGAGGAGGCACTAAAGAAATATGGAGAACAGGCTGCAATAATGACAGCATTTAGCAAGTATGTTGCCAAGAAGGCAGAGCCAACAGAAACTGAGTTAAATGAATACTATGAAAAGAATAAAGAAAAGGTAGATGCATCTCATATACTTCTTTCGACTACTGATGCTAGTGGGAAACCAATGACGGAAGAGAAAAAGGCAGAGGTTAAGAAGAAAGCAGATGAATTATACAGCCAGTTGAAAAATGGTGCTGATTTTGCAAAGCTAGCAAAGGAGAATTCAGCAGATCCAGGCTCAGCTCAAAATGGTGGAAGTCTTGGAGAATTTGGCAAAGGCAAAATGGTAAAAGAATTTGAGGAAGTGGCTTTTTCTTTAAAGGAAGGAGAAATTTCAAAGCCAGTAGCATCTCAGTATGGATATCATATAATCAAGGTGAACAAAAAAGTGACTTCAAAATATAATGATGTCAAGAATGAGCTTAAATCAGAATTGACACAGACGAGGACACAAGAATTGATAAAGAAGATTCAGGAAAGCTCTACAGTTGAAAAATATGAAGATAAGATAAAGGATATTAAATTTGTAGAAGTGAAGAAATCAACTACTACCGATGACAAGTCTACAACTGATTCTAAATCAACTGACAGTAAATCAACTGACAGTAAATCAACTGACAGCAAAGCAACTGAAAAGAAATCTGAAGACAAATAATAAAAGTTAAAGTGAGAACACATTTGTGTTGATTTTGTTGAAAAGGATTCACATATTCCGAGTACTAATAATACGGATATTGTGAGTTCTTTTTTTATGCTTTTATGCTCTGTAATTTTGTCGAAAATGAAATTAGAGGACTTTTATATTGCAAATATTTAAAAATTTAATAGCATGTAAAATGTGAGTGAATTTTTAAGAAAATTTATAGTATTAAAAGAAATTATTAATAAATTTTTAAGAATTTATTAATAAAGCGTAAGATTATCTTAAATCGCTTGATTTTTATTTGGTTTACTATTACTATAATGTAGAATAATAATGATGACGAAACAATTTAACGCTTTTTAAATTGAAATGTAAGTATGATTTGAAGTGAGGTAATGATTATGACTAAAAAGAAAATAAAAAGCAACGAAGGTAGATTAAGTAGCAATATTAAGAGAACGGCAACGACTGTAATTATAACGGCAGCGGTAGTAGGTAGTATCGGGATAACAAACTCAGTGAAAGCACAGGAACCAGAGGTTAGAATTACAAGTAGTGATAATCTAAATACATCAAGAGTTAGAATTACAAATGGCGATAGTACAGATACATTAAACATGAATAATAGATCCACAAATGGAGGTGGAAGTAGCTCTGCCGGCACAAGTCCTAAAGCAGAGACACTTACTAGTGACAATGATGGTCCAGTTTTAATTAAGCGACAAAATAATGCTTTGGTAACAGACAGAGGTGTATCTAATAAGGAAGAATTAGTAAATAAGGCGAAAGAAGAAATAGACAAATTAGAGCACTTATCGGATGAGCAGAAAAAAGAAGCTAAACGATGGTTTGAAGCGGATGGAGCGGGTGAAGTTGGAAATGGCTCTAAAGAAGATCTCAAGAAAAATGTTGAAGCTTTAGTTAAGAAAGCAAAAGAAATAAATGATAAGGAAAAAAAGAAAAAAGAGAGCTCTTCTTTTAATAAGGAAGAATTAATAAATAAGGCAAAAGAAAAGATTGATAAATTAGAGCACTTATTAGGTTGGGAAAGAGACGAGGCTAAGCGCTTGCTTAAAGAAAGTGAAACTGGTGAAGTTGGGAATGGCTCTAAAGAAGATACTAGGAAAAATGTTGAAGATATAGTTAATAAAGTAGAAAAAATAAATGATATGAGAAAAAAGAAAAATGATGAGTCGACAGAAAACCCAAAAACAGGTCCTAACACTGATAAGAAAGAGAGTAATCCTAAGGTAGTGGTACCAGAGCTTAAAAAGAAGCCTGAGTCCAAAAGGTCTGAGGAAAATAAACCAAAGCCTGAGGAAAAAAAGAATGAAATCCCAAAGGCATTATCTCCAAAGGACAATAAAGATAGTCTAAAGCCTAGAATTGCAGCACCAAAATCTGACAACAAGGAAAAGACAGAAAACAAGAAGCCAGAAATGAAAAAAACGAATGTCGAAGAAAAAAAGAACATAGTTCCTAAAAATGATAAAAAGGATGCTCCAAAGGCTGATAATGAAGCAGACAAAGGTAAGAAAATAACACCTGAAAACAAGAAGCCTGAAATAAAGAAGCCTGAAATAAAATCTCCTCAAAATAAAGAGCTGAAGAAAAAGGGCGATTCAAACAAGATGAATGAATCTCCAAAGAAAGAAAATAATAAAAATAAGATGTCAAACAAAATGAATGAAGCTCCAAAGAATATTAAAAAGAAGCTGCTTCCTCAGATGGGTGTTCAATCTTCAATTGCTACTTCATTAATGGGATTGAGTGGTTTAGCTGGTGCAGTCCTTATGCTATTCAAGAAGAATGATAAATAAATGTAAAAATGTACAAAGATAAAATAATATTAATTTAACCGAAGAAAAATGCTATAGGATAATTCCTATGGCTTTTTTATATATAATTCTTTACGATACAAATGATATCGTGTTATACTGTAATTAGTGTATTTGAATAAGAATAGGTGGTTTTTCAAGCTGATTCTACCATAGAAGTGAAAACGAAGGACGGAAAGCAAAATATATATGCTACTGTAAATTGTGGTATAGATAAAGATTTGCTTGTCGATATTAACCTTGGAGAGCTTTGTAGTATATTACAGGTCGACGTAAATAATGAGCTGGAAAGCTTTTTGGGAATAGCTGTCGATAAGGTAAGTATAAGGGTTTTTGAAGCTGAAAGCAAAGCTGAAAATGGTATTGATAATAAAAATAGGAGTAGGAATATAAATTAGGAGGTGAAAATATTGTTTGATGGAAGCTATCATATTGTTGATTTTGATGAATCGTCTAAGCCAACCTTCAAGAGTAAGGTGATTTTTGAAAACAGTGACACTTCCTTTGATTATAAGGATTCCAAAGATAATTCAAGCGATTTAGAGGATGAATATTTTGATGAGATATACAGGAAAATTGACAGAGACGATGTTGATTTTGACTCTAGCTTTAGCTCTGATTTTGAAGAAGAAAGCTTTAGATGCAATTCTAAAGGAAAGAAATATGGTAAGAATGATATTTCAGATTGGGTAATAGACGAGTTTGTAATGAAGTCATATAGGGGAAAGCCAAACACCTTTAAGTGGACATTTATAGGAATTATTTTTTCAATATTGATATTGTTGATTGGCTTTAAGAAATCTTTGTTGATTTTTGTAGTTATTCTAGCTTCGAATATTGTCGGTCAATATTTTGATGGAAATTCGAGATTGATGAGATTAATAGAAATTATGGTGAGAAAGCTTAGGTAGGAGGATTTTTATGGAAAATAATGAGAACACTGTAGTTGAGGTAATAGACAATGGAAAATTGACCTTTGATGGTCAAGTTATTTCAAAAATAGTTGATATGGCAGTGAAAAACGTCGAAGGTGTTGCGATAGTCAAAAGTGGTGGCGGCTTTTCCCTTGTAGGAAAATCAAGTGGGAGTTTGGGCATTAACGTTGAAGTCGGTGAAACTGAGGTTGCTGTAGATTTGAGATTGGTTTTGGAATTTGGTAAAAATGCCAGAGAAAAATATGCAGAGGTAAAGGCACTTATTACGGATCAGGTTTTCACTATGACAGGCTTGAAGGTCATTGAGGTAAATGCAAAAATTGAAGATGTCGTAAATTCTGAAGCGTTCAAAGAATTGTCTGATAAATAGTTTTGAAAAAATAAAGCAGCTGTGCAAATTTGTATAGTTGCTTTGTTTTGTTTATGCTAAAATTGGTATATACTTAAATGTAGAGCTTTGTTTAAACATATATTGAGAATAGGGGTGGTTTTGTGTCAAAATTGAAGGATAAGTCAGAGGTTAAGACTAATACTGATTTAAGAGAAAATGATTTGAAGCTTGACGATTATAGGCTGATGGTTGAAGAAAATAAAATTATTTTAAAGGACGTAAAGGATTTTTTTCCTCAGCATATTTTCGATTGTGGTCAGTGCTTTAGATGGATAAAAGAAGAAGATGGATCATATACAGGTGTCGCAAGGAGTAGGGTAATCAATGTGAGTAATATTGATAATGATATTATCTTTGATAATACCAATATAGAAGATTTTAAAAATATTTGGTTTGACTATTTTGATCTAGGAAGGGATTACTCAAAGCTAAAATATGAATTATCAAGCTTTGATGAGAATTTAAATAAGGCAGTTGATTTTGGCTGGGGTATAAGAATTTTACAGCAGGATTGTTGGGAAATGTTGATTTCATTTATTATTTCTTCAAATAATAGAATTCCGATGATTCAGAGGGCTATAGCCAATATTTCAGAGAGATATGGTAAGGAAATAGGCGAATTTAGAGGAAGAAAACATTATGCGTTTCCAACTCCGGAAGAATTGTCAAAGGCTACTATTGATGATTTGAGAGCTTGTAAGACTGGATTTAGAGATAAGTATATTTTTTCTACTACAAATGACGTAGTGAACGGTGTGGATATCAACGAATTTTATGATTTTGAATCAGATAGATGTCACAAGGAATTGATGAAATTCAAAGGCGTTGGAGCAAAGGTTGCCGATTGTATAGCCTTGTTCGGATATAAAAAATATAATTCTTTTCCAGTAGATGTATGGGTAAAAAGGGTTATGCAGGAATTTTATGGTGCTGATGATATGAGTTTGCCAAAAATGAGAAGCTATGGTATGAATCTGTTTGGTGAAAATGCGGGATTTGCACAGCAATATCTGTTTTATTATATGAGAGAGTTGGACCTGAGAAAGTAAGTTTATGTATCTTGAAATTTTAAGAAAAAGTTAAGGTTATAAGAATATACTATTAGCAGTTAGGATTATAGAGTGCTAATAATAAGAAAATAATAAAAATATAAACATCACATTAAAATGGTCGTTGAGATTTAAGTATTGCGATCTAGAAATTGGAGGTAAATTGCTATGAAGATTAAGCCATTGGGTGACAGAGTAGTTTTGAAAAAGGTCGAAGCAGAGGAAAAGACTGCAAGTGGAATAATACTGACTGGTGCAGCAAAGGAAGTGCCACAGTTTGCAGAGGTAGTAGCTGTTGGATCAGGAATAATTGATGGAAAAGAAGTTCAAATGGAATTGTCTGTTGGCGACAAGGTAATATACAATAAGTATGCAGGCACAGAAGTAAAGCTGGATAATGAGGAGTTCATTGTTTTGAAACAAGAAGATATAGTAGGAATAGTCTGCTAAAAAATATATTAAGAAAAATATATTAAGAAAAATGTACTAAGAGCATATAATGAAAATAATTTATATTTAAGAATAAATTTGATAAAAAGGAAGTGGTATAAATGGCAAAGGAAATAAAGTTTTCAAAGGATGCTAGACTTGCACTTGAGAATGGTGTGAATAAATTAGCAGATACTGTTAAAGTTACTCTTGGACCAAAGGGAAGAAATGTAATTTTAGATAAGAAATTTGGAGCTCCGTTGATTACAAACGATGGTGTTACTATTGCAAGAGAAATAGAGCTTGAGGATAAATTTGAAAATATGGGTGCTCAGCTTGTAAAGGAGGTTGCAACAAAGACAAACGATGTTGCAGGTGATGGTACTACTACTGCCACAGTTCTTGCTCAGGCTATTATTAGAGAAGGCTTAAAAAATGTAACTGCGGGATCAAATCCTATATTGCTGAGAAAAGGGATAAATAAGGCTGTAGAGATTGCAGTAAATGAATTGAAGAAAAATTCAAAGGAAATTAATACAAGAGAGGAAATTTCTCAAGTCGGATCTATCTCTGCTGGCGATGAAGAAGTAGGTAGGCTGATAGCTGAAGCTATGGAAATCGTTGGAAAAGACGGTGTCATTACAATTGAAGAGTCAAAATCAATGGTAACTGAATTGGAAGCAGTTGAAGGTATGCAGTTTGATAGAGGCTTTGTATCTGCGTATATGGTTTCTGACGTGGAAAAGATGGAAGCAGTTCTTGAAAATCCATATATTTTGATAACTGATAAAAAGATAAGTAATATACAGGAAATTTTGCCATTGCTTGAAGAGCTTGTTCAGTCTGGTGGAAAGCTATTGATAATATCTGAAGATCTTGAAGGTGAAGCATTGTCTACTTTGGTAGTTAATAAGCTAAGAGGTACCTTTGATGTAGTGGCTGTTAAGGCTCCTGCCTTTGGTGATAGGAGAAAGGCTATGCTAGAGGATATTTCTATTCTGACAGGAGGTAGGTTTATATCAACTGAGCTAGGCTTTGATTTAAAGGATGTTGATTTAACAATGCTGGGTAGAGCACAGACAGTAAAGGTAAATAAGGAAACTACTACAATAGTTGGTGGATTCGGAAATAAGCTAGATATTAAAAATAGAATTAGTCAAATTAGACGTCAAATTGAAGATACAACTTCAGATTTTGATAGGGAAAAGCTTTCTGAAAGACTGGCAAAGCTTTCTGGAGGCGTTGCAGTAGTAAAAGTTGGTGCAGCTACAGAGGTGGAAATGAAGGAAAGAAAGCTGAGAATTGAAGATGCTTTAAATGCGACAAAGGCAGCTGTTCAGGAAGGTATCGTTTCTGGAGGAGGTACTGCGTTTGTAAGTATTATCCCAGCTGTCGATGATTTGGTTGATTCACTAGATGGTGAAGAAAAATTGGGAGCCAAGATTATCAGAAGAGCATTGGAGGAGCCTTTGAGACAGATTGCTCATAATGCTGGTTTGGAGGGATCTGTAATAATACAAAATGTGATCAATTCCGAAGCAAATGTTGGCTTCGATGCTCTGAATGAGAAATATGTGGATATGATAGAGGCTGGAATTGTCGATCCTACAAAGGTAAGCAGAAGTGCTTTACAAAATGCGGCATCTATTGCAAGTGTATTTTTGACTACAGAAGCAGCTATAGCAGATTTGCCTGGAAATGATGATATGCCAATGCCTGGTGGAATGCCTGGAATGATGTAGTCAAATGAAGCTGTATATACGGATTCCATGTGTATACAGAGCATAGTGATATTGCAGGATTTCGTGGTTTCGTTTAAATTGTGATTACATTTTAATATAGATTGTTTTTGTACAGATAATCGTAAATTGTTTTGGACAGATTTTACTTAATTAAGGTATTATCTGTCCTTATTTTGTTATGCTTTAATTAATGATAATAATCTATACTGTTGAAATACTCGAATTAAATCCAAATATTATAATGGAAAATACTAGAGAGGATAAGAAATATGAAAGCTATAGGAAATATTATAAAAATTGGACTGGTCTTGTTGATAGCAATATCGATATATTTTATAGCTCCGAATAGACAGTTAAATGTAAATTACATCGGGCAATATCCAAATATGCCAAATGGCTGTGAGATAACATCACTTACTATGCTGATGAATTACAATGGCTACAATGTGTCAAAAGAAAATATGGACAGTTTTTTGAAAAAAACTGGATTCACAAATGCAGATCCGAATAAAGCATATATCGGAAGTCCATACAAAAATGGATATTATTGCTATGCTTCACCGATTACAAATGCTGCAAATGAGTATTTCAAAAAGCTGGGAGTATCCACAAATGCAAAAGACAAAACTGGAATGTCAATCTTTGGAGTGCTGTCAAATGTAGTAATATGGAAAAAGCCGGTAGTAGTTTGGTATACTCTGGACGATAAGGAGCCAGAATATGGAAGCGGTAAATACACCGATCAAAACGGTAAGGAAAATAAACTGTATTCAAATCTTCATTGCGTCGTTGTAGAGGGTACCAATATGGGAAGGGTTAAGGTTGTAGATCCGATTAAAGGTAAAAGAGAGATTAATGTACTTCAATTTACAAAATTATATTATCAAATGGGGCAAAGAGCGGTCGTAATATGATATAATATAATATAGAACTTATATTGATTAATACAAATGCTTTAATTAAAAGGTTTAATATTGATATATAAAATAATAATACTTTTTTGGAGGAAATATGAAAAAGTCTATAATACTTGCGGCTGGAAAAGGGACTAGAATGAAATCAGCTTATCCAAAGGTTGTACACAAAGTTTGTGGTAAAGAAATGGTAAATCACGTAATAGATACATCAAAATCTGCTGGTGTTGATGAAACTATAGTTGTTTTGGGACATGGAATTGATGCTGTGAAAGAGGTTTTAAGCGATGATGTCAGGATTGCAATCCAAAAGGAGCAGCTCGGAACGGCTCATGCAGTGATGATGGCAAATGATTATATTGATGATATAGACACAGTGGTAGTTCTCTGTGGCGATACACCATTGATAAGTGAAGAAACATTGGTCGAGTTTTTTAAGCACCATGATCAAAATGACAATGCTGTCACAGTTCTTACTACTGAGGTAGATGATCCAACTGGATACGGAAGAGTAATCAGAGGCTCAAGCAATGAATTTATAAAAATAGTTGAGCAAAAGGATGCCTCAGAGCAAGAAAAATCTGTTAGAGAAATAAATTCGGGTATATATTGCTTTAATGGAGCATTTTTAAAGGCTTCTCTACAATATGTCGGAAATAATAATGCACAGGGCGAATACTACCTACCAGATACTATAGAAATCATTAGGAATATGGGAGGGAAAGCAGATGCATATTTGGGAGCACCTATTGAAGAATTGATGGGAGTGAATTCGAGGGTACAGCTTTCTGATGCAGAAAAAATAATGAGAAGAAGGATAAACGAACAACATATGATAAACGGTGTAACGATTATAGATACAGATTCTACATATATTGACTCGGAAGTAGCTATAGGTGCTGATACTGTAATTCTTCCAGGATGCATGATTTCTGGGAAAACAGTGATTGGGTCAAGCTGTGTGATCGGGCCTCAAGCTAGTATATCTGATTCGATAATTGGCGATAGGACTTCCGTAAAAAAATCTGAGATGATTAAATCAATTGTAGGCGAAGATACAAATGTCGGACCTTATGCATATTTGAGACCAAACTCAAAGATTGGTAACGAATGTAAAATTGGTGATTTTGTCGAGGTTAAAAATGCAAGCTTTGGAGATGGATCAAAAGCGTCTCATTTATCATATATAGGGGATGCACAAGTAGGTGAAAGGGTAAATGTCGGCTGTGGTGTAGTGTTCGTAAATTATGACGGAAAGAATAAATTGAAATCTGTTGTTGAGGATGACGCATTTATCGGATCGAATTCAAATTTAGTAGCTCCTGTAGTTGTAAAAAAGGATGCTTTTATAGCAACTGGCTCTACAATAACTGATGATATACCAGCTGGATCTCTTGGAATTGCAAGGCAAAGACAGGTTATTAAGGAAGGCTGGGTACAGAAAAAAAGGGAAATAGATAGTGAAAAATAATGATTAATTCTAAATTTTGTGGTATAATTAAAATGCAAAAAACGAATTATTACAGTTGTATTTTTAATATATTTTAGGAGGTTTGTGTTTATGACTCGTTACAATAGCCATAAGATGAAGCTTATTGCTGGAAATGCTTCAAAAGAGTTGGCTACCAAGATAGCAGAGCGTTTAGGAACAGAATTGGTTGACTGTCAGGTTGATACTTTTAGTGATGGTGAGATAGCTGTTACTATCAATGAAACAATAAGAGGCTGCGATGTATTTGTTATACAGTCTACGAATAGCCCTGTTAACAATAATTTGATGGAATTGCTGATATTGATTGATGCTTTGAAGAGAGCTTCTGTTGGTTCTGTAGCAGCGGTTATTCCGTACTATGGTTATGCAAGACAAGATAGAAAGGCAAAGGCAAGAGATCCAATCACTGCGAAATTGGTTGCAAACTTGATTACGGCTGCTGGAGCAGATAGAGTTTTGACAATGGATTTACATGCTGGTCAAATTCAGGGATATTTTGATATTCCAGTTGATCACTTATTGGGTGGAAAAATATTGGCTGATTATTTCAAGCATTTGGATATCAATGATTTAGTGGTAGTTTCTCCTGATTTGGGTAGTGTTACTAGATCTAGAAAATTTGCAAACAATATTAGCAAGGAGGTTCCAATTGCAATAATTGACAAGAGAAGACCGAAGCCAAATGTAAGTGAAGTCATGAATATCATTGGTGAAGTAGAAGGAAAGAATGTAATCTTGCTTGACGATATGATAGACACTGCGGGAACGATAGTAAATGCCGCTTCTGCACTAAAGAAATTCGGTGCAAAGGACGTATATGCATGCTGTACTCATGGCGTTCTGTCAGGTCCTGCAATTGAGAGAATTGAAAGCTCTGATATTAAGGAGCTTATAGTATTAGATACTATTGAATTACCTGAAGAAAAGAGAATAGACAAAATAAAGGTTATGTCTGTTGCAGACATTTTTGCTGATGCAATCAATAGAATTTATACTTGTGATTCAGTAAGCAAATTGTTTTAATTTGAGTATAGATACTTTTCATTAAAATAGAAAGTCGCTACATTCACTTTAAGTGTGAGGTGACTTTCTTTTTTTTCTAAGAAAATTGGATATATTTATGAATTTCGCAAATTTATGTAGATATAGATTCGTATTTGTGATAATATATACCTAGATAGAAATTGAATATTTTAAGGGAGCTGATAAATCGGCTGAGAAAAGGATGTTGAGCCTTGACCTTTTGACCTGATCTGGATAATGCCAGCGTAGGAATTATATAACGCATATTATGTATCCGATTTAGGGTACATTTTTTTATGCAATTAAAAAAGAGGAGAAAACTGATGAAAAATGTTCTTACAATAGCCGGCTCTGATTGTAGTGGAGGTGCCGGTATTCAAGCTGACTTAAAGACATTTGCTTCTTGCGGGGTGTACGGAATGAGTGTTATCACAGCGCTGACAGCTCAAAATACGATGGGTGTGAACTACATAGAAAACGTTTCACAGAGAATGCTCGTCGAACAATTGAATTCAATCTATGATGACATTAGAGTGGATGCTATTAAAATTGGTATGCTGCCGAGCTCAGAAATTATCGAATCTGTATTTAAAAATATAAAAAAATGGGGAGTTGAGCATATTGTCGTGGATCCTGTAATGGTTTCGACCTCTGGACACGATTTGATAGATGATAAAGCCAAAAAATCATTACAAGAGAAGCTGTTTGATTTGGCAGAGCTGATAACACCAAATTTATCTGAAGCCAAGTGTATTTACGAAATGATGACTGAAAACAAAATATCTGATATCAATTCAGTTGATGAAATGGAATACATTGGTAGAGAAATCGTCAAACGATTTGGATGTAGTGTTTTAGTAAAAGGAGGGCATTTGGACAATGAGCCGTGTGATGTTCTCATAAAAAAAGACATGAGTGCTATCAAGCTTGATAATCAAAGGATAGAAACAAAGAATACTCATGGAACTGGTTGCACACTGTCTTCGGCAATTGCGTCATATTTGGCAAAAGGCTTTTCTCTTGAAGAAGCAGTTGCTGTGTCCAAAGTTTTTGTTACAAATTCGATAAAACACTCTTTGAATATAGGTTACGGAAATGGACCTACCAATCCGATGGGTGAAATTTATGATTTGCTGAAATTGGAGTTGATTTCAGAATCAAATATTTGATATTTAGAGGTGTGAAATGAAAATTGATAGATTGGAAAAGGATATTTTAGAAGCGTTTTCGTCAGTCAGGACGAAAAAGCCGTTAGTTGAGCAGATTACAAACTATGTGACCATCAACGATTGTGCAAATGCTACTCTTGCCATTGGTGCTTCACCTGTGATGGGCGATTCGTTTGAGGAAGCAGCTCAGATGACATCTATCTCTGATTCTTTAGTGATAAATTTTGGTGGGATTGGAAAAGAAAGCTTGGCGACTATGATAAAGGCAGGAAAGCTAGCCAATGAAAAAAATATTGGAATTGTCTTTGATCCGGTTGGATCTGGTGCTACAAAATACAGAAATGATTCTGTGTTTGATTTTTTAAAAGAAGTTCATCCGAGTGTAATCAAGGGCAATGCTTCAGAAATACTCTATTTATCGGGTGAAAATGTTAAAACAAAGGGTGTAGACTCGGAGCTGGATAGTTTGTTGGCAAAAGGTGCAGCCATAAAAGTAGCAGATAAATATAGATGTGTATGTGCTGTTACTGGAAAGGTTGATATTATTACTGACGGAAGGATAGTGGTCACAATAGAAAATCAATCAGATAAATTGGCGTATATTACAGGTACTGGATGTATGATTGCGTCTCTATGTGGAAGCTTTTTGGGTGCTACAAAAAATCCTCTGGTAAGTGCTGTTTGTGGAGTTGCTTCTATGAGTTTATGCGGTGAGATGGCATTAGAGGATGGCATTCCCATAGGTACATATAGACAGAGGCTTATGGATAATATTTTCGAGCTGAATGCACAAAAGGTTGAGAAATATGGACGTATTAATTTTGAGCATATTGAGTCAAAATATAGTATGTATCTCGTAACAGATGAAAAAGCGTGTTTAGGTAAAGCTTTTTATTGCTGTGTGGAAGAAGCTCTTAAGGGAGGTGCAAAGGTCATTCAGCTAAGAGAAAAAGAAATGGATACCGGTAGATTTTATCAGAGAGCATTGAGAATAAAAAAGCTTTGTGAAAGATACGATGCGTTGTTTATAGTTAATGACAGAATAGATATTGCTTTGGCAGTTGATGCTGATGGTATACATATTGGACAGAGTGATATGCCAATAGAAATTGCAAGAAAGCTGATTGGGCATAATAAAATAATAGGTATTTCGGCGAAGTCATATGAAGAAGCCAAAGCAGCTCAAGCTAAAGGTGCTGATTATATTGGTATGGGTGCGGTTTATAGTACTAGCACAAAATCGGACACTTCAATTATTTCTGATGAAGAGGTTGAAAAAATAATTGAAAAAATATATATTCCCATTTTGGCTATAGGTGGAATAAATATTGAAAATGTGGACAAAATTTTGAAAAAAGGTGTTGATGGAGTTTGCATAATTTCGGATATTTTGAATAACGACGATTGCAAGCTGAGAACGGAAGAGGTTGTAAAAATTATAAAGGATAATTATTAAGTGCTAGCTTAAAATAAATAATAAAAAGGAGGACGTGCAATTTTCTTTGCACTAATAGAAAATGTATAAAACACAGATGGAAGCGGCAAAAAAAGGAATATTGACACCTGAAATGAAGATGGTGGCAGAAAAAGAGTTTATGAATCCTGATACATTGATGGAGAGGGTTGCAAAAGGTGAAATAGCAATTCCTGCAAACATCAATCACAAGAGCTTGATAGCAGAGGGTGTAGGAAATGGATTAAGAACAAAAGTTAATGTAAATTTGGGGATTTCCAGAGATTGTCCAGATGTGGATAAAGAGCTCGAAAAAGTTAAAAAAGCTGTTGATATGAAGGTAGAGGCGATTATGGATTTGAGTTCCTTTGGCAAAACTGAAGAATTCAGAAAGAAACTGATAGCAATGTCTACTGCTATGATAGGAACTGTTCCTGTTTATGATGCCATAGGTTTTTATGATAAAGAGCTTAAAGATATCACCTCAGATGAATTTTTAGAGGTTGTCAGAAAACACGCCAAAGATGGAGTAGATTTCGTAACTATTCATGCTGGAATGAATAGGGAGGCGATGGCGGTTTTCAAAAGGAATAAAAGACTGACAAATATTGTTTCAAGAGGGGGCTCTCTAATGTATGCATGGATGGAATTAAATAATGCAGAAAATCCATTCTATGAAAGATTTGATGAGCTCTTGGATATATGTGAAGAATATGATTTAACTTTAAGCTTGGGTGATGCTTTGAGACCAGGATGTACAAAGGATGCGACTGATGCAGCACAGATAAAAGAATTGATAACTTTGGGTGAATTGACTCTAAGAGCTTGGGAAAGAAATGTACAAGTGATGATTGAAGGTCCTGGTCATATGGCTATTGATGAGATTGAGGCAAATGTAAAGCTACAGAAAAGACTTTGCCATGGGGCTCCATTTTATGTGTTAGGACCTTTGGTAACTGATATTGCGCCTGGCTATGACCATATAACTTCTGCGATTGGTGGCGCAATTGCTGCGAGTGCAGGAGTTGATTTTCTATGTTATGTGACACCGGCAGAACATTTAAGGCTACCTGATTTAGAAGATATGAAAGAAGGAATAATTGCTACGAAAATTGCCGCTCATGCAGCTGATATTGCAAAGAAAGTTCCTCGTGCCAGAGAATGGGATGACAAGATGTCAAAGGCAAGGGCTGATATAGATTGGGAAACTATGTTTTCACTAGCTATTGATGAGGAAAAAGCTAGAAGATACAGAAAAGAATCCATACCAGAGCATGAAGATACTTGTACTATGTGTGGAAAAATGTGTTCAATGAGAACTATGAAAAAAATAATGTCTGGAGAGGACTTAAATATTTTAAGAGACTAGTTTATAGATAAAGGTATCACAGAGGATATGCACTTTAGTGATACCTTTAGTATCAATAATATTAGCTTTTGTCGCACCCTATATAAATATCATCAATTCTATTATATAATTTAGAAAAGAAAGATATATTATGAAAATAAAATAGAAATGTAAAATTAGTGGTATGGGATTATATTAATAAGTAATAATATATGTATTTTTTGAATAGTTTTTAGTGCTATGAAAAAATAATAAAATAAATTATATGACTATTTTTGATAAATAATAATGCTATTGTTCGCTTAATAAGTCATATTATTATTGTAAAATGGTAAGTTCTAGTTCGAGAAAACAAAAAAATAAAAAAAATAACAAAAAAAATTGGAAAAAGTGTTGACGAATAAATTTAACTATGATAATATAATACTTGTCCTTGATGAGGGACAAAAGAAAACAAAAATGAAAGCAAATAATGTGGTTATTATAGCAAGTAGGATACACCTGTTCCCATTCCGAACACAGAAGTTAAGCTGCTTAGCGCTGAAGGTACTTGGTGGGAAGCTGCCTGGGAGAATAAGACATAGCCACGTTATTCCAAGGTAGCTCAATGGTGGAGCAACCGGCTGTTAACCGGTAGGCTGTGGGTTCGAGCCCCACCCTTGGAGCTTTTGATTTCTTGGCTCCTTGGTCAAGCGGTTAAGACACCGCCCTTTCACGGCGGTAACAGGGGTTCGATTCCCCTAGGAGTCAT
>NZ_FONP01000018.1 GCF_900112955.1 Peptostreptococcus sp. D1 | reverse complement strand
CAATTAGGATGTGATATTGGATATTCTTCAATAGGAAATACTCCTTGACCTAGATTGTAATTATTTTGGTTAGCATATACATCGCAAATATCTGGGCCCCACCTTTTAATTTGCCTTTCATAATGACTTGAAGATAAATTCCATTTAAGCCCCTGACAAAATACATTTTCTTTTGCACTTTCCCGATTAGCTTCATTAGCAGTTTGTGTAATTGACGTTCTAGCCAATCTTTGAGCTTGATAAGATATATTTCTACTCATACCACTTACAACTGTCTTCGCTTGAGTTCTCGTGGTAGGATTCACATAGTTATCTATTACCTTAGCTAACTCTCTAGAGTTTACACCTTTTGCTATATTTGAGGCTATTAAGGTTTGTATATCATTCTTGTTTTTATTAGTAATATTCCATATTCTAGTATCAAGTGATTTACTATCTTTATAATATTCTCCGGAAATTAGTGTTTGAACTAATCTCATATTTCTACCCTTTATATAGTTATTTGCGGTCTCTGCAATATTAACTGGAAAGACTTCACTATTAAATATCAACTGTACATCTGTAATTACATCAGAAACACTTATTATTGACTTCTTTATAGAATCGCTCAATCTATTATTTAATATGCTTACAACTTCTTCTAATTCATCATTTACATTTTGATAATACTCAATCTCTAATCCTCGTTTTTGATTTTCTTTTATTTTTTTCATTATGATAAAACTAGCAACTCTATACGCTTTTAATATTTCAACTTCCGAATTGAAAGTTATTTTGCTTATCTTTTTTCTTGCATCTTGCATTAGCTTTTCATAATCCATAATTTGTTTATCTCCTATGATTTATTTATGTCATTATTTTCTGCTAAATTTTTACTTATAGGATCCATTTCAGATTCATTAATTATTTGCAAATCGTCAATTATTTCTTTGAATGCTTCATCATAATCTTCCTCATTCCCATACTCTTTAATATAGTTTCTATGACTTCTTACATTTGCATTCACTTCTTCTATAGCTAGTCTTTTAGCATCTTCTTCATCATTTGGTATTGGGAAGTTTTTTTGCAAGACTTTAGTATACTTAATATTTAACCAAGATCTATCAAATTCTTCATAGCAATTCAATTCAGAACATGAAAATACTATTAAATCAATAAGTTTAAATATACCAGGTTCCCAATCTTTCCACTTTTCATCACACCTTGCGATTAAGTCATTGTATAAAAACTTTAATGCCTTAGCTGATGGGATATCTTTTAAAGATTCTTTTCTTGGTATGCATAATTTATCTCCCATGCTATTACTTAATAATTCTAAAAAGTTCATAACTGGTTCAGCGTTGCTAAAACTACTCTCAACTCTACTTATTTTAGCTTGTTGTCCACTATCTTTTGCAGTAGATGAAGTTTCAACTGCCATTAACGAATTTGGAGCAATCACCAAATTGTTTACTGTTTCCTCGCTTCCATCAATAACTGATGTTCCACCAAACATTTGGAATCTTAAAGCGTCTGAAAAATCGGATAATCTTCTATTATACTGGCATTGTAAATCTTTTAAAAGTTCAATATCACTTTTACCCTTCTTTTCAAACAAATCTCTTTCGTTAAAAAATACAATAGCTGGTATTTCATTAAACACTATAGGCTCCTCAACTGTTTTGTATGCATTTTTTGTATCGGTGTGTTTAAAATATTCTTTTTTAAGCATACATTGTTCTTTTTCTTTATGAACATCTAAATAATATGTATATCTTACAAAATTTTCAGTATTATCGGTTTCGTTATAACCTAAGTAATTAACTAATTTTAATTGAATTAACCTATCATTTTTATCAAGAACATAGTTAAAATCACATACATCATGAAAATAGATTTTAACTGGTTCATTTTGATTAGCTTCTATCCTTGCTAATATTCTTTTAGTAACTGTTGCAAGTTTAAAAGCTTTCATCATATTAGTCCAAAATCTGTTATCTTCAAGAATACCATCAATAAAAACTCTATATCGCTCTAGACTATCTCTAATATCTTTGTTATTTTCGGTTTCTGTATCAATTAGTTTAAATAACAAAAAAGGTTCTCTCCCTAAGAAAAACCTTGATTGCTTATTAATTAATTCTTGTGTTTTATTATCAATAACCTGTGAAGGTGTATATTTTACATTCTCATTATTTAACCAACTTTGACCTAATGTTTTTTTGTTATATCGTTTTATTTCATCTTGTGAATAAGCTCCTTTATAAAAATAGTAGTACTCTTTTATATCCGTCAACTCTTTTTTTTCTTCCGATGTTAATTCGAGCAAATCTAACTTTTTTTCATTTAAATCAACTTGAACTCTTTTAGACAACTAAAATACACCTCCCAGTTTGTTGTATACCTCTTTTATTTTTTTATCACTTTGAACATGTTTTATAATTCCAAGTCCTGTATTAGTTACTTCTTTACTGTAAATTGCAGGTTTACCATTAAAGATTATTGTATGTATAAAATATCTAATTGCATCTAAACAGTGATCATGTTCTTTTACTGGCTTATCTTCTCCTCTAGCAGCTGCTTTTTCATCCCATATGTACGTTGAAAACTCTTTAAAACAGTTTATACATTCGTTATGAAATGCTATTATTCTATTTGATAATGCTGTAGCTACATTTCTTATTCCATCTGCAACATCATTTTTTGCCTTACGCACTTTATACTTTCCTTTTTCCCTTATTAACTGAATAAAGGAAGCTGCTGAAGGGTCTATTATTATTGCAGTTGGGATAATACCATCTAAGAATTTCACTAAATCCTCATAATATTTATTATCCGACTTCTGTTTTTCTTTTTCTCGACCAGAGTAATAATATTCTTTAATACAATACCATCTATCTTTTAGTTTTCCCCATAGCAGATACACCATAGCATTTTGAGTACCATAGTCTATACTTGTATAGTACTCCTGACATTTCCCTATTAGATGTGTTTTAAAGCTGTGTTTATCAGTATTGAACATATCATATATAACACCCTCCGCTTGTACCCATAGACCTTTTACATATCTTAAATAGAACACACCTTTATATAATCTTTCATACCTGTTTTTTACATCTTCAGATAATGAAAGATTATCGTCCATATTAAAATGTAATCTATATATCATTTTAGATTTAGCTTTATCAATAAATTCGGTTTTCAACCAATGAAATGCACCACCAGGGTTACAGTTTAACCACAGTTTTGCACCAGTAACTGAACATCTAGCTATCATCTGTTCTATAAAAGTTCTAGGAAACAAGGCAGCTTCGTCTGCTAATGCTCCGGCAGCGGTAAGCCCCTGTAATTTATCTTGTGAAGCTTCGTTATTAGCATCATACATATAATAAATATTTGTATCAATTACTATATAATTTTCTGATCTATTGTATTCAAACTTCCATCCCCATGCATTTAATATTTCTTTCATAGGTTCTATAACATTCTTTTTTAATGAACCTATGGTTTTTCCTGCTATTATGAAGTTCTCACCTTGAAACAACGTTTGAGAGTAATTTAAGAAACCACATATCATAGCTATAGTTTTTCCTGAACGAATAGCCCCATCTGCTATTACCATATCACATATTGATGATGGTGCTGTAGGTCGCCACCAATTCATTAGTTGTAATTGCTTGGTTGAAAATGGATGAAATATAAACTTTTTATTTTCTCTTTTTCTCCTATTCTTTTTAGCCATTACTTCCTACCTTCTTCTAAATCCCTTGCTATAATATCATCTATACTTTCTATTTCCTCTTCTTCATCATCATTATCTAAAACATTATCCATATTTTCCACTTCTTCTTTTCCATACTCTGCTACATTAAAGTCAGAATAAATTTTTCCATCAAATTGACTATTAATAGCACTTAAGAAACTTTTAATAGACTTGTCTTGTCCTTCTTCATCATCAGAACCATAAACTTTGAATTTTTCAAGTTCATACCTTTTACGACTAATTTCTAGTAACTCTCTTTCATGTTTAATTCTTGCTATTGTTTCAATTACCTTACTCTTTTGCTTCTGTATCCTCGTTAATTCTGCTTCATACTTATTGATTAACTCGAATGCATAAACAGTTCGTTCGGTTATTTCTTTTGTTTCTTCAATAAAATCAAGTTCTGAGTCTGTCCCTTTGTGAGACAAAGTTCTTATAGTTTTATCTCCACCCACAACAACAAGATCATTATTACTATCTTTTAAAGATTTTATAAGCTTTAAATATTTCAACTCTCTTACTGTTAAGATATCAACTTCCCTCTCCAGCTCTATTATTTCATCTACACGAGGTCCAGATATTAATTCGATTTCTTCATCTGTCATGGTTGAGTACATTATCTTTTCATAAGCACCATGTTTAACCGCATTTACATTGTTTAACATTGATGGTACTTTTGCTGGCGATTCTTTATTTTTGGTTGCAACTTTTTTTGTCTTAGTTGCTTTTTTAGTTGCAACCTTTTTTGTTTTAATCTCTATATTTTTCCTTTCATCTTTCCACTTTTCTCTGCTAACCCAAGATTTTAGTGTTCCAGTTGAAATTCCGTATTTTTTTGCTATTTCAATTTGTTTCATGCCTTTTAAATAATCTATTTTAGCTTTAATCTTTACATCTGACACATCACCACCTCTTTTATATTAAAATTTGTTTTCTGCATTTTCATTCTCTATTTATCTTTATTTATTGTAAGCAAATAAAAAAACGGTGTATCCAATAACGCTAAAATAACCTTTACTACATACTGACTAATAACCATTATCAAAACGTTAGGAACAGTTCCATAAAAAGCTATTGTAATAAAAATAGCAGTATCAATTAATTGACTAGTCATTGTGCTTACATTGTTTCTTATCCACTTGTGTTTCCCTTTGTTGAGTTCTTTTAGTTTATGGAATATAAATACATCATTAGTTTGAGCTACTATATATGCAATTAAGCTAGCTATAACCATGCGAATATTTTGCCCTAATACTAACTTTAAATTATTTGCATAATCAATGCTAAAATCAGCACTTGGTAATGCTATTGCTATGGCAATAAGTATCAAGCTAAACAATTGTATAAATATACCAATCTTTACAGTTAAATTAGCTTCTTTTTTACCCCATATTTCACTTATTACATCAGTACATAAAAATGTAATAGGATATGTTGTAACGGCAGCTGGAACTATAAATCCGAATAAATTTACAACCTTACCAGCAACTATATTTGCTATTAGTAAACTACATATAAATACACAATTAATTATTATTAAATTTCTATTATTTTTGTTCATAAGCTACTTTACTCCAATCATATAAATTTGATATTTTATCCATTCTTTCATATTATGTGATGCAAGCAAAGAGCCATTTGTCTTATAGTTAATTTTATCTTTTTTATCTATTTGTCTTTGTTCAATAACACCATCTTTAAAGTGATGTATCTGATTTCCTCTTACGGCCGATAAACTCCATGATGAACTATCAACGCTATAAAACTTAAATTCCCTAAGAATCTTAGTTTTAGTAAATCCTAATCCATGTACTTTTACACCTTTAGAATTTGCATAGTTTATCATTTTCTTTATCAGAGGATAATTCTGTTTTTTCATACCTGTAACAAGTCCGCCAATTGCAACATAATTATATTCATTACACATCTTTTTCCAATATTCAATTCCTCTGTTAAGATGCCAAACGGGAATACATTTTTTGCCTGTGCTAATCTCAATTTTATGTCTCCATTTTTCTACTTGTTTTATTCCAAATATAACATCAACATCCATTTCCATATAATACTTAATATCTCGACTTTTTATATAACTGATATACTTATCTACAAAGACATCAAGCTCTTGTTTAGTAATTTCTTTACCATTCATATAACTAAATGCACCACTATCTAATAAAAAATTATTATTTCCTACTAAATTCAATGCTCTATCGCATAATTTTTCACCATTAAAAAAAGTTTCCAAAACAAATAATGGTTTTTGTTTCTTAAAGGTTTCCTCTCTGTCCTTACTACTCATGCCTTGACTAGTCGCAGCTAGAAAAACTCTCATAGATACCTAAAGTTCTATTTTTTCATTACAGCTTGGACAATAAATTATTTGCTTTTCCTTTTCTTTAGTTTTTAATGGTTCGTCTTTAATAAAATCTTCATCAGTTAAATTTAATTCGTCAAAATTTATAGAATTAAGATTATACATTTCCAAATCAATATCGTTGATTTTATCTAATTCTTGCATTAATTTATCAAAATCCCACTCGGCAAATTCGCTAGTTTTATTGTCTACTAACCTGTATGCCTTGACTTGTTCTTCTGATAAATTGTTTAAATAGATACAAGGCACTTGACTGTAGTTTAACCTTAAAGCAGCCTCATATCTTGTGTGTCCTGCTATAATAACATTATCTTTGTCTAAAAGAATAGGATTTGTAAATCCAAACTCTTTTATAGACTCAATAACCTTATCAATAGCATGATCATTGATTCTTGGATTATTCTCATATGGAATAATCTCAGTAACATTAATAATTTGCAGTTTGTTACTCAATTGATTTTACCTCCGTATTTAATTTTTTTATTAAAAAACACCCTACATATTACTGTAAGGTGCTTTTTAAGGTTGAATGATTAAACGTCATTTGCTGTTTATTTTTTTGACAATACCATATTAACACATTTTCGACTGTCATGAACTGTCATTTACTGTTATTTACTGTCATTTACTATCATTTACTGTCATTTACTATCATTTACTGTTAATTTCTCATTATTTAATATATTTTGATACTCAATTAATGCTAACCTATGTATCCTATGTAGAGTTGATTCAGAATATTTATCCTTACCCATTCTTAACGCAATAGTCTTCCATGGGCTACAGTTAATATATCTTTCCCTTAGTACAATTTGTTGTTTATAATTCCTTATTTTATTTATTTTTCTAAGAATTTCTAGTATTTGATTATTTCTTTGAGCAACCATATTTTGATATTCTGATTTCATATCAATGTATGAACATATAAGCTTTTCAGCACCTTCTGAGCTACATTGTACTTTATCTCCATATTGAATAGCACTTCCTTTTATTTTAGTATCCATTTCTTCGATTTTTTCCTCGAGATTCTGGATATCATCTCTAATAAATTCTACATTTTTTAGTTCTCTTTTAGCTTCATCTGTTCCTTTTCTTTTAATCATTGACAAATCAACTCCTCTTGAAATATAATATAGTTGCTAATTATATGTTAAGCTTGTTGACATTTTTAGGATAGTAGCTGGTAACTACTATCCTATTTTATTTAATCATTTTCAATGAATATGTAGTTAGGAAAATTTTTTTTAAACAGTTTTCTCTTTATGATGTATGTAGAATCTTTCTTTGTTATCTTAGATTTAACATCTTCTACATAAACAATTCCATTGATTGTATACATAAAATCTGCTATGTATTTTACACTTCTCTCCGTTTTACCATTGTTATCTTTAAATGAATCTAATAAAACAAACTCCACTTGACGCTCTAGTTTCTCAACATTACCATTTTTAAGCATATTTTTTAACTCTATATATCTATGAAGTTCTTTCTTACTGTCAAACTCCATTCCATTAAAAGTTATTTTTTTATTTTTATACTTATTTTGTTTCTTAACAACGTACTTATTACTTCCAGTTTTTTTGTAGTAATTCTTCAAATCTTCTTCACTCCAATTAATCATACTGTCCCTTCTTATGTTAGTAATTTAATATCTAAATTACCTATTACACCATTGACTTTATCTTTCATATATTTTTCTTCGCCTTCAAAATCATCTATAACTTGTTTTTCTTCATTACTCATTTCATTATAGTTTTTAGATCCATATCCTGGTGGCAACCAATTTCTTTTTTTAGCTCCCATTCGGTTGAGTTTATCTAGTATTTCTTTATTATTAAAGGTAATATGGCATGTCCCTTTTTTGTAAAAATCACAAGTTACATATGGAAATTTAACTTTTTTTCTTGTATTATTATTTTCTATTTGGTCTATAATATTATCTACCTCAGTTGTATTAAATCTTTTCCCATCTAGGTATCCAAATACTACAAACATATCTCTGAATGTCGCTCTAGCTTCGTATGAGAGTTTCATATTATTATCAAGCCAATTACTAGTACTATTTAGTGGTATAATTACCTTATTGTTTATTTTCCAGCTTTTATTTGTTTTCCAACCATTAAATAAATGTATGTTTTTAGAATATTCATCATAACTATATCTACAACTAAATTCTTCAAATAGCCTATCTATAGAATCCAATACACTATCATTTAACGTACTAATTAAATTAATTTGTAATGCCTTGATATTATAGTAATCAAACTCATAATCTTTAAATTCATTTATCTTATCATGTAGTTCATAGCTTTTATCATTAGTTAAAGCACTTGATATTTGATTAGAGTTAAATAGAACTTTCCAAAATTTTAACCTAGTTTTTTCTATATATCGGTTTATATCATTTTCAATTCTTTCTGATGAATCGTTGAATATTTTTAATTCAAATGAGGCGATATCATATTTATCGGTTTTTACACAATGATTAACTAATTCATTCTTAAAGTTGTGATAGTATTCTATAAACCTAATACCTGCTTCTATTTCTAGTTTATATTCCGATATAAGAGCTTCTATATAGTCACCTAACGCAATCCTTGATTCAGTATACTCTTCGTTGCTATACTCTTTTATGCTTGCGTTTTTTCTTAAATCTTCAAATATATTAAAGCTAGATTCTTTTTTGATTATATTTATATTAATTAATGCTATATCCACATCAGTTGTTCTTTCTGCGTTGCTAAAAGCATTATTTATATATCTAACCTTAGCTTTATGTTCTTTTAATTTGTTTACTAATAATTTTCTCGTTTTAGAGTATGCGTTCTCTAGTGTTTCTTTGTTTAAAATACAAGCTATTTGTCCTCCGTTACGTTCCATCATATCAATAGCTTTTAATAAATGTTTATCACCATTAGCAAATGGTGGATTCATAATTATTAAATCATAACAATATTGAGATTGATAATTAAGAAAATCATCTCCTACTACATTGAAATCTTTCCCCTTCAATATTAGCCTTAAATTTTCGTCTAATTCAATACAATCAATTTTAGGTTTTGATCCTATTCTACAACCTCTATATTCTTGACTATATATTTTATTTGATATATAATCAGCCAAATCTCCCTTTCCAGCAGATGGTTCTAGAATGTTTTCTATATTAATTAATTTACACTCTATACCTTTAACCAATTCTTCTGCTATTTCTATAGGTGTGGGATAAAATTGATATCCAAATTCTACAATATTCATTTGCTTTTATTCTCCTTTTTTATTTAAAATGGTACTTCATCATCATTTACTGCTGCAAACTCATTCGGTGCCGAATCATAACTTGGCTCAAATGTAGGACCATCACTATTTGATTCTTTTTTACTATCCAATGCTTGTATACTTCTTCCTGCTACTTTTGTAAAAGTTCTTTTATCGCCCTCTGGAGTTTCGTATCTATCTACTCTAATACTTCCTTGAACTCCAACTAATCTACCTTTTGTAATGTAATTGGCACAAAACTCTGCAGCTTTGCCCATTAATTCTACTGGAATAAAATCAGTGGTAGTTGAACCATCTTTATTTTTATAATCTCTAGCGATAGCAAGAGTAAAACTTGCCACCGCTGTATTTGTTCCTTGTATATACCTTATATCTGGGTCTTTTGTTAGTCTGCCAACTAAAACAACATTATTTATCATTGTCTGTATCCTCTTTTCCCATATTATCAAAATCGTATAGATTAATTAAAACTCTATCTCTGCCAAAAGCTTCTGCACTAATTATTATGTTTCTTATATATTCCATGGCGGGACTTACATCATTATTTTCATATACACAAATATAAGTCTCTTCACAAACGTTAGCAGCCTCGACCATAATAGAATTAGCGTAGACATCTCTTTTTGAGTAAATAAAAACCACGTCATTTATAATCTTCCCATCATTCGCTATTACAGTTATTTTCATGCTTATTCCTCCTAATATATATTCATTGCTTTCTCTTCTAATGGCAATAAATCTCTATTTTCATAAATATTGCCTAACACTGCCAATTCTTCACTCATAAAGTCGTGCCATTCTTCATTACACCAATCACTATTCATGCCATTAATAACTTCTGTATCATCTTCTGCAAAATTGGTTAATTGAAACCTACCCATATATAGCTCAACTTCTGCAACATTTTTTATATCATAAGCTTCTCTATATTCATATCCTTCTTCTCCTGTATCGTCAAATTCTACTATATCTCCCACATATATTTCTTTTCCAGTTTTGTCTTTGTATCCAGTTGAAACCATCGTTGGCAAAGATATAAAATTAAATTTAAGTTGCGAAAAATCATAATTAGTCTCTTCTCTATACATTATTAATTCGCTATTTTTATCTATATCAATTCTATATCCTTGCATTTCATCTGAATAAATCATCTTTTTATTATCTTCGTCCCATGCTCTAACTTTCATGCTTTACCTCCAATTGTTATTTTTCACTATTCAATTCTTTAACTTTGTCGAATACATAATCTATCGCATTCTTTACTTCATCTTTAGTCATCCTCATATTTTCTTTAGTTACATATTTTGTAGCATAAATCATATACATTTCCTCTTTGCTCGGAACTAATATATTTATAGTTGCACAAATCGAAAATATTATTGCTAATTTTTTTATGTAACTCTTATAAGCATTTAACCCCTTACGTTCTTCGTCACGGCAGTAATCTCTAAAATTAAAAAATATACAAGTTACTATAAGAAATGTTAAAGCTGTTACTATTAACACAAAACTGGCAAAAAAATCTAAATTTGATAGTACCGTTATCAAATATATTGCTTTCCCCATGCTTACCTACCTTTCAAACGTTTCTATTACATTTAATAATTTCTCAACTGTTTTGTAAAACAAATCATTTCCAAAATCATGTAAAGTACAAATATCTTTTTCGTTTAAATAGTCATGGATTGAACAACAATAACTATCGCCACCTAATTCACTGATGATATCATATACTAAATTATCTATTGTTTCATTCGTTCCTGAATCTGTAGAATGTATAAAATCATGTAATTGTCTTGATATAGGCTCGTATTTATCTACTTTTAATGCTTTTTTTACATCCTCACTCGTATAATCATCAAAACTCATTCTATCCAAGAAATCTTCTAGTTTTTTCTCATCGTGTATATCTACGCAACCGTAATAATTGTCCAATGCTGGAACGTATTCATCAAGACTATATAATCCATCCTCATCTATATATAAATATCTAATCATTACTCCACCTCATAATCTTTCCACATTCCGAATATTTCTTCAGTGCATATACCAGCTTCCGCCATATCCTTTTGATAGCTATATGTAAAGTCTTTATCGAAAACCCATTCCGAAACTTCTTTATAATTTGCATAAAGATCTATATCTTCAACTTCATCTAATATTATTTCTTGTAGTTGTATTTCTCCTCCAAATGGATGGGCACAATTGTCATTGTGTTCATACAATTTACTTACATCTTCTTTCATATCTTCTAAGTAATCTAGTGCTTCCCTTTTATCTATGAAAAAAGAGCTTTCGCAACTTTCACTATCCTCACAAACATAAACTAACCTATATATCTTTTCTATCTTCATCTCTACTCCTCCACTCTAAACTAATATTTCAGTAATCTGTCCTCACCCACTTCATCTATCACTTTTCGTGCAATTTCTCTAGTTTCAAAATAGTAAACTCCATAATCGTCATTGCACCAATAAGTTACATCTACAGTGTTGTTAAAATGATCATAAGAAATAATCCAATTGCATTTTTCACTTTCAAAAGGAACGCTAAATTTCTTCATCACAGCTTCTATTTTTCGTCTTTCAAGCTCAAATTCTGCTTCTTCTTGAGTTAAAAACATGTTTCCCATATCTCTGACGCTATTATCAAAATCTTCTCCATGAAATACGAAATATTCAATACCTCTAGGATAGATGACATAATATACATCCTCACGCTCTATATCCCACACTGTTTTAGGTTGATTCTCTTTTTCTAGCATTGCATCAACCTTGCTAGTTAATTCTTTTCTAAATTTTTGCACTTCATCATTTATGTATTTTTCGATTTCTTTATTCATATTTATTCTCCTTATCACTCATAGTCATCATCATAGTCACCATACTTATCATATTCACGCTCACTAATCTGAACTACAGTCCCGTCAGCGCAAATACTAAAAAACGAAGTCTCCTCGACCAACGGATATCCCAACCTTATCGCAGCATTTTCTGTATTTATCTCTGCATAAATCGGTGTTACATATCTTCGTGTCTTCCCATAAAATGTAAATGAACTAAAACCACCCTCGACTTGAACTATCTCAACGTCACACTCTTTTGCTTTTTTATAAATAAAATCAATTGCATTATTAAAATCTTCTATCCTTATCATATTTACTCTCTTATTAACTTACTTTTTCAAATCTATACAGCTGCCTATTATTCATAAACGATTCTCTAATACCATTTTTACCTTCAAACAATATGATATGTTTGTAGGTATGGATATGTTTGAATTTACCTATAAACTTAGCAACCAACTTATTTCTATTGTCTATTGAAGTTTCATAGACCTTATATCTACTGCCTTCCACAAACTCAAGCTTTTCTGAATTTGTTTTGTGATAAATAATTGCACTAGCTTTGTTCTTGCTTCCTCTGTGTATGCCTTGCTTGTAATAGAATTGTAATAACCAGCACTTAGATACATTACAATTATATTTTTTATTAAATTTTTCAATTATTTCATCATATGATTTATCTTTATTTTTTATCAAAAAATCTTTTTCCTGTTTGTTTAATATATATTTGCCAACTTCATCTATCTTCATATTTGCTCCTCTTTATTCAGCTATTCTCCACATCTTTATTACTATTTTGAAAGTTTGTAAAAAATCCATAAAAGCTAAATCGTCATTATAAGTCGAATTTATATGGTATTTAAATCCTCTAAGATACATTTTAAGAATTTTATTTACAATAATCTTGCTTTGTTTTTCATTTGTAAAACACAAACAAAACTCAACCTCAATATCGACATTATCATCAATTGCCCACTCTACAAAATCTAATAAATTTTCTTTTTTATTCATCTTTTACCTCTTCTTAAATACTTAATAGCTCGTTCCTTTCTCAAACTATAAAAATCATCTGAATTATGTTTCTTTTCAAGTTCTTTTTTTCTTTTTTCGCTATAGTAAATATATGTTTCACATACACTATGACAACCTATTTGTCTTTTACTACAACCAAAACAAGGAATTTCCTTTACATTCTTGCCATTCCAAGGTATTTTTTTATCCATACGAACTCCTCTTTAACTTACATTAGATAATGTTTTACTATACTCTTTTTCAAATTCTTTTATAAATAACTCAATTTCAGTAGTAGTATTCTTATTATTAAATCCTCTACATTGAACAACTTTATTATTTTTAAATTCAATCGTATAGTACGATCTTTTTACGTTTTCTTTTTTTCTTAGAAAGAAAATTAGAGTTTTTCCATTTGCAACCTTATCAATATAGTTTGCAACACAATGATTTAGACTTTTTCCTTCTCTTAGTATTTCTACTGCGGTGTTTGGTTTAATAACTACTAAATCATCATTTTCAAATAGTTTTTCATTATAACCAGAATATATCTCTCTAATTATAGGATTATACTTCTCATATTTTCTTTTATTGACTAAATCAACCATCTTATCATGCTCGTCTATTATATTTTTTACATATAAATTATTTCTATTGGTAAGGTCAATATCTTCTTTAATGCACATTTCTATGTAATCGTTGTAGTACTGAAGATCCTCAAAATCTATTTTTAATAAATAGTTTATAGACTTATGTATATTACCATTTGATATCAATAAAGAAAACACATCCCTATCCATCTTTGAATATATTTTAAAAACCCTTTCAAGAATAGATTTATCAATAGAATAATTAATTTTTCTAAGCATTTGGAATAGTTTTAAGTATTCTGCCTGCAAATTGCTATCTATATTTCTCAGTAGGTTAAAATCATACTTAGAAATCTGAAGCCATTTAAAAATATTCTTTTCATTTTCATTAATTTTTAAATGTGTAACTCCATATGTTAGTCCATACAGTCCAGTTTTATTAAAAAATTCTATTTCCTTACAATTGTTATAATTTTCAAATTCAGAGCCATGATAGTAATTATTGGTATGCTTAAAATATTTATCTAAGGCAGAATATTGGTATCTTGTGCCTTTTATTTCCCTAGCTATATTATCCTTATATAAGCTAGCACTTGTAAAAGAACTACCATCATATTCACACCATCTGAACTTTCCTGTATTTTTGTAATTTCCATAAGTATATAGTTCAACGTTACTTTCCTTGTAGATATTCCTAAAATTTTCGTATAATTCTAATTTTGAAGTATTTGTAATAGCATTAGTTATCTTTGTTGCTGAAAATTCTCTAAGTACAATGTCATTGTCTTTTGTCTTTTGATAAAAACTAACTCTACCACTTTCCATTATGCTTTGTTTCTTTTTTCTGGGTATGAACACCACAGCTGATTTACAGTTAGGACACACATAGTCCTTGTTATTTTTTATTTCAGATGATAATATTTCAACATGCTGTCTACAGTTGCTACAACTACACGTATTATACTTTTTCTTGCTATATTCGTAGAACATATATCTTTTATCAAAATACTTAAACTCAACAAATTTTTGGAAGTAATTTGGAATAGGTTTTACTTTGCTCATTTTATTATCTATTCTTTCCTTATCAATGCGGTGTTTTTCCTCAAGCTTTTTTCTTAATTGTTTTTCCTGGAATACTTCAATATTTGTATAGCAACTAATGATATCTTCCGAATGCAAGCCTAAGTATCTGTTTATCGTTTCAATCGAATCATTATCAGCATACAGTGGAGTTTTTGCCTTTGAATGATAATACACGTAAATATCCATCACAGAAAATATCTTGCCTGTATACCATTTAATTTGATTTGAAGAATTAATTTTTGCTGTTATATATTCAGCACCATCAAAAACTACCACTATTTTGGGAAAGCAGTTGTTATAAAAATATATAAATAGTATTTCCTTTTCATCTATCTTTTTTACACAACTTTTTACAATGTATCTGATATTTATATCAACATTTAAAGGTTTAATAGGCTCACAATTAATATTTGCTTTTATTAATTTTTTACTTATCATAGAATCACCTCTAATCTAAGTTAAACGATAATTGATTTCCAACCTTCTCAACTTTAAGTGAAGTTGTTTTCGTTTCTTTATTAGTAGATTTAGCCTTTTTAGTTTCTGTTTTTTCTTTCTTTTTTATGCTGCTATCTTGCTTTTTGCTGCTCTTTTTCAAATTAGTTTTATCTTGTTTTTTATCTTGCTTATCATCCTGTTGTTTGAAGTATTTAACTGCTATATCAAAAACAACATTATCTGCTAATGCTCCATTTTTACCATCTAAAAGTTTTTTTGCTTCAGCAACTATATAATCCCAGCATTTTTCAATTGTCTTATCCTCATTTTCTTCAATAGCTTTTAATAGTGATTCATCTTCTGCAGATTGTTTTATCAAAAAGTCTGCTATTAACTTTTGCTCATTATTCTTGATATCTTTAAATTTTTGCTCAATTTTCATATTTATTTGCTCACTTTCTTTTTATAGTTATTTATAAATATTCTACAAATTCAATATTTTTGATTATTAAATCCACATCTCTTATTCATCATTTTACCTATTCAATAAACTCAATGTTTTTAATTATCAAATCTGCTGTCCCATCAGCATTTTGTTTAATTGAAAATTTCATAGCGTCTTCAAAATATTCCGAAAATCCTTTTATACTAAAACCTGTATTTGTTTTGACCTTTCTCTGTTTTAGTCTTTTTTCTACGTAACTTTTATCAATGATAAATTCATCTTCAATTCCTTTTTCTTTAATGGACATTTTAAATAATTGTTTTCTATAATCATCGTCTATACATTCATCAAGAAACTTCTCAACGTTAATGTTATTCTCTTCTTTCAAGCAGTAATTTAGTATACTTCTAATATCTTCAGCTCTCTTTATTTCAGATGGATAAGAGTTAGAAATTAAGTTGTTCATAGTTTCATAAAAAGTCTTTGTTTGATACCTTTCATCAAATATTTTTTTTGCTTTTAGAAATTCACTCGTGAAACTTGAATCCGTTTCTTGTTTTTCGGCAACCTTATCAAGAATCTGCAAATGCCATTCATCATTTACTCCACTCACACCGACTATTGCAGAATGAATTATTTTTTGTGAATCCTGTATTCCAATATCATTTGTAATCATCTTGATTGATGTAGCTTTATTATCATTGTCATATCCTATTTCATGAGTATATAGTTTTTTGTAATCGAGTTTTATTATTGCTACGTATTTTTGGTCCTTGTGAGTGAATAATATTATTGCTAAATCACAAGAATCTAGTTCGCTGTTTACTTTCATTGAATCAAACATTAACCTAGCAATTTCTTTTGAACTACCAATAAATGAGCTATTGTCATAAATAATTTGATCGCAGTAAGTCCTAATTTTGTTTTCATTATAATTTTTAAACACTGCTTTTCTTAAATCTAAATCTCTAAGTATTCTTCTGATTACTTTCTGATAAAAAGCATCAGTTTCCGGAGAAATCCTATTCTCAATATCATTAAGTATCGGAAAATCTGCGTTTTTGTCAAGCACATGAATTATCTCTTTATTTATTATCATTTTTATTTACCTCCTATTACTCCAGTACTTCCAAATCCTTTATTTCCTCTGTCTGTGTCAGATAATGTTTCAACAATTTCAAATTTTATCTGATGTGCAGGATTTATTACCATCTGTGCTATTTTATCTCCAACCGATATAGTATGATACTCTAGCGAAACATTTTTTACTATTACACCGATTTCACCTCTGTAACAAGAATCTATTGTACCTGGTGAATTGGCAATCATAAATGGAGTAAATAAAGCGTTTCCACTCGTTGGTCTTATCTGCATTTCAAATCCATCTGGAATCTCAACTGCAAAACCAACCTGACACAATATAGTTTCAAAAGGTGCAAGAGTATAAGTATTTCTACAAACATTTACATATTCTCTTGTACTAGAATCTTTTCTCTTTATGTTTGCAACATACAAATCTGCACCACTATCTGTTACGTGCTTATAATCAGGTAGTATCGCATTATCTCTTAATCGCTTAGTTTTTACTGGTATCTTAAATGGCTGCATATCTTCTTTTCTCCTTTACATTCCTAACATTTGATTTATTGGTTGTAGTATTACTTTGTTTGACTTTGCTACTAACTTTAATTCTTCATTGTGTATAAATATTTCAAGCTCTGTAATTCCAGATGAATAAACATCACTTGTTTTTAAATTTATTAAGCATAATTCGGAAGTATTTTCTAGTATTCCTAAAAGTGCCATATTTCCATTCCAAGAAACAATATCTCCTATTTCAATTGTTTCCTCTTTTATTTTTAAATTTACTTTCATATCCTACACTCCTTGATTTTTAAATGTTATCCCATAATCATTTTTCATTTTCTCTACTAGACTCTGAACATTTTCACGTTTGAAATCTGTAGAATTTATAAGATCCGTTAAATCGTCATTAAACCTCTGTAGCCTTACCTTTCCCCATCCTTGATTTCTTAATATCTGTAGTGGCAGAACATAAAGAAGGGCTAGTATAGTATCAAATGTACTATCTGCTGTATTTCTTTTTATCTTCTCTATTTCAGCATTGCTAAGAGTAACTTTCTTTTCCGAATTGCGTTTTTCTCTACGTCTTTCGGCTCTGTTCATTTTTTCTCACCTCGACTATATTGTTTGTTTCTGTTACCATTCCACACCAATGACATTGAACAATATATTTATCATTTATTTTTGAAATAGCATACATACTTGATTTGCAATATTCACAAACTCTGCTTGCTACAATCATACTTTCACTCCTAAAATTTATGTTTTCTATAATCCATACCTCTAAGATTTAGTTGTACATTCTTTTCATACAATCTACTTTCTATGGATTTTCCGGTGTATTTTTTGCTTTTCTCATAAATATTTTTTAATTCTTCTAAAGTGAAATTACTCGTATAAATTGTCGTTTTACAATTTCTATACCTAGAGTCAATTAATGCAAAAACTTCTTCAGCACTCCATGATGTCGCATTCTCCTTACCAATATCATCAAGTATTAACACCTCGACATTACTATAAATATCTCTAATTTCTTCACTTTCGCCATCTCCATTGAAGGTCGATTTTATAGAGTTTAAATACTCTGTTACAGTTGAAAATAGTGTGTCTATTTCCTTGTTAATTAGTTCATGTGCCATCGCTACAGCTAAATGAGTTTTTCCAACTCCACAATCACCAAATATATACAGTCCTTTACCTCGTCTTAGTGCTTTATCAATATTTTCAATGTATTTATTAATTGTGTTGAATATTGGCATATTTTCTGATGTTATCTGAAATGTGTTGAAATTTTTATCCTGAAATTCAGCATGTATGTTACATCGTCGTATTACCTCTTTTCGTTTCTTTTCCTCCTGCTCTCTTTCAATTCTTTTTAATTCCAACAATCGTTCTTGTTCTTCTTGCATTTTAGCATGCTTAAATCCCTCACAATCACAATGTAATTCTGTTGACCACTTCATCACTTCTAACCCTTTAAACGGATTAACTATTCCTCGTTGTTCTTTGATGTCGCCACAATAAGGGCATACCATTTTTTCAGGAATTTCTAATGCATTTCTCCCAAGTGGAATCTTGTATTTTTCTATTTCATCAATTGACAAAATATAGTCATTTTCCATAATTTTTGCAAATAAGTTTGCGTCAATGTTGTTAATCGAAAATAAACTCATCAATTTCCTCCTGTGTCATATTTGACACATCACGTTTTTTCAAGCTTTTATCGCTGACTGGAGTAATATTCTGATTGCTTTTTTTGTCATTCAAACTTTGTTTATCAACGTACTTACCTTCAAGAATTTTAATAAAATTGGCGGGCTTTACAATCCAATCAAAATCAGCTTTCCATCCATTTTGGGACGTGTACCCTTTTAGGAATGATGAGTGTTCAACACCATGGACACATTCCAAGACTTTATCAAGTCCATATTCATTTATCCTTGCAGTTAGCAAGTTATATCTTTGGGTACCTTTCGATACCTTTATAATTTTTTGAATGCCGTCAATATTATTCCAAGCAGCCATTACTTGATCTATCTGTGATTTCATATTTACTTTTTCGTGTCCGTCTTCATTTAAAGAGGGACATAACATAGTATCTTTGATACTATTATTTAATTCTTTATTTCTTATCTTCTTGTTAGTTGTTAATGACTGTGTTAGTTCGTGTGTTAATGACTGTGTTACTTGTTGTGTTATTTGCTGTGTTATCTCGTCTTTTTTGTTTTCTTTAAATTCAGTATTTGCAACATATTTAGCTATATCTTTGCTTTGTTGATTGCTTTGTTGTTCGCTATGTTGGTTGCTATGTTCATCACTATGTTGATTGCTTTGTTGGTTGTTTGTTATGTTTTCGATATCACTTTGATACAACATCCAATTTTCAATGGTTATAAGACTTGACCGCTTTGTTGCTACCCTTGTTAGAAATCCATAGTTTTCAAATTTTAATAAGGATGTCCTTATCTGCATAATGCTTATATCTTGTCCAGCTTTCTCTTGTATACTTTTTAAACTAGTAACAAATTGTCCTGGTTTACACTTATACTTTTCACCATTAAATATCCATTCGTTATTTTCATGGTTAGCCATTATCAATAATGTTATCAACACTACTTTTTGAGCCATATTACAATCTTTCCATAAGGCACTTTTTAATATTTTTCTATGAAGTTTAATCCACCCTTTTTCCATGCATATATTTTTCCTCCTATCTCAAACAAATTATAAATATATTTCTAAACCCTCAACAGCTATATTAACTGGAAATCCAATTGATTTTTCAACTTCTCTTTTAAATAATTCACTATCACTATTTGCACTTGATAGATGAACTAATGTCAGTGATTCTAATTTACTTAAATCACTTGCTTTTAGAAATTCAATTACATTGCTTAGTTCAAAATGTGATTGAACTACTCTGTTTCTCAGGAACATTTTGTCTTTTAAATTTTCGTTAAGTATTTCTTTTGAGTAGTTACACTCAATCAGAATATGATTAACTCCTTTAAATCTGTATTTACAGTAGTATGTATCTGTAATATATAGTATTTTCTTTCCAGAGAAATTATGTTTAATTAAAAAACCTATATTCTCTACATCATGTTCCAAATTGAATGGTAGAATGGTAAAATTTCCTGCTGTAAATCGTTTCTGTGCAGTTATTTCTTTACACCTGTGGTTTTTTACCTCTAAGCTATTAAAAACGCTTTTAAGGGCAAATACGTTTATTCCATTTTCTACTAACCCTTTCACTCCTTTAGAATGATCTCTATGCTCATGGCTTATTAAACATCCGGAGATTTTCTCGAGATTATAGTTAATGAATTTTAATATTTTTTTATATTGAAACCCTGCATCTAATAGCAGTATTTCATTGTTTATTTCTAGGGAGTAGCAGTTTCCACTACTCCCTGTACCCATAACCTTTATTTTGTTCATTTCGACACCTAGAAAGGAACATCTTCTTCTGTTATAGGTTTTATATCTTCAACTTGTACGTCCATAAAAGATTTTTGAACTGGAGTTGTTTCTTTTTCAGGTTCTTCAGCTGGTTTTGTATTCTCTTGTGTTTCTTCAACTTCTTCGAAATCTTCTATATCAATTACTTCAGAATTTGCATTTTGCTCTATCTCTTCTGAAACTTGATTGTCTACATAAGAAATGCTATCTCCATCATCAACTGACTGGTCTTTTATCATTGCCTCTTGCATACTAACGCTAAGAGGTCCATATTTACTTATCAATAGCCTTAAAACTGTTTTTAATGCCATTGCTTCAAAATCGATACTCCAACGACTTGTTTTCTTCTTTTCTTTCAAGTCGTATGAATAACTTGAGGAGAATTTTCTTGCATGAGCTTCAACCTGTGCAGTTGTCATGTATAAAGCCTTTTCAAACCCATTTAATAGTCTGAAATAAGATATATATCCTATTACTTTATCATCTGAATAATCAACAGATGAGGTGTCTTTTACAAACTCTATTTCTCCAGTTAGCCTATTAACCTTTTCTATTTCACCTTCGTATACGGCAATAGCATTAATAGTTTTGTATTGTCCGCTTCTAAGTGCTAACTGTATATATCCTTTATATCCCATCTGAAATTGAGCCTGTTTTATTTTGACCCATTTTCCATTAATATTTTTGCTATTATTATATGGAACTATATATGCAAATCCTAGATTTTGGTCTATCGGTAAATCTAGAGTTGCAGCAATTACTGCACTAGATATAATCGTATTAGCATCTGCACCCTTTAGTTGAGGCGAATTTGAAATATTTATAATAGAAGTAATGAATGCCTCATCTCTATCTTTTAATAATTCTTTAAATCTTTTCTTGTAACTATCTTGGCTCAATAATTGTTTTACACTTTTAGGAGCTTCTTCAATAGCATTTGTTTTTTGAGTTTTTGTAACATTATTCATTAAAATATCCCCCTTCTATTTCTAAGCTGTCACTATTGGCAACTTTTAAATTTATTATTTGAGTATTTGTTTCGCCAATATCAATTATTGATTCTCTATTATCAATAAATATTGGCATTTCAATTTTATAAAAATCTGAGATTGTGTTTATTATTGACAACCCACTATTTAATTTTCCAGCTGTATTTACATCACTGAAAGGTACGCCATTTACAAGGACCTCACAAGTTTCTGTAATACCACCGTTTACTTGTTGTTCAAAGAGTTTAAAATTAACTCCTTTGAAATACTTGTTGATATTACTTTCTAGTAATTCAACTTTTTTGATTATGAATTTTTCGCATAACATTATGCTTTTTTCAGTATCTGCTATTTTGGCAGATAACTGTTTTTCTTCATCTTCAAGATCAAGTATTCTTTTTACTATGTTTGCATTGTTCTTTTGCATACCTAGTTTTTGTTGAAGTTCAGAAATTTCATTTTTTATTTGTTTTTTCTGTTCTTCATACTCTTTCTTTTCAGTAACAGCATTATCACTATTTTCTAATTCAGAAATTTTTAACTCTGCTTCCGATATTAAGTTGTTATAATGACCTATTGCCAACTCATCTTCCTCTAAAAAAGCAATTTCATTATTAAATTCTTTTATTTTTGTATTTAACTCCTCAACTTGTTTTGAAAGTTGATTTATTTCTTTGAACAGTTCTATTTTCTTCTCATTATCTTTATCAGCTCTCTTGCTAATTTCTTGAATTTTTATTCCTAGTTCCTTACCTTTAGTAGCTAATTTAGATAAAGAATTAGCTTTATTTATGTTGAAATTTTCTATTATTTCTTGCTTATGATTATTTAAGTAATCTTCATCATAAGCCCTTTTACAAGTAGGACAACAACTTTCAATGTTGCTTAAGTCCGCACTTGAATTATTTATTTCAACATACTCCTTTCTTGCTAGAGTCTGCTGTTCTTTTAATTGTTCAATTTCAGATAACTTTGATTTGTGAGAGTTATCTAAATTGTTATATTCCGTTCTTTTGGAGTGTAGCTTTGAATTTGCTTCATTTAGCAAATCAGACAATTTGTATTTTTCTCCAAAAGTCCTTTCTTTAGCCTTTTCTACAATGTCTATCTTAAAAGACTTATAGTTAGCTATTTCTTCTTTAATTTTTACAATTGCATCTTTATTGCTTACCAAACCATTTATTACTTTTTCTAGGTTAGTAAGTTCGTTTTCTTTTTCATCAATTGTTTTCTCTATTTCAGAGGTATTAACATCCACTATAGAGTTGTTTAATTCATCAATTCTACTTGGGATTTCTTTTTTCTGTTCTGATAATTTCTTACTTGTAGCTTTGAATGAAGCAAGTAATTTATCAATCCCCTTTTCTATTTGCGTTCTAAGTGGTTCTAATTCTAAATCACTATCAATAACAGATTCATCAGAAATATCACCTACTATATTTAATATTAATTGCCTTTGTTCTTTCCAAGGCATTTGAATACTAAAAAACAATGGATTAGTAAGAAGTTTAAACAATTCTTCATTGCAAAAACTCTCTTCGATTGTTTTTTTGTATTCATTTTTCTTTACTGGAACATCATCTACCTCGTAAATAGTTTCATTTCCATTAAATGTTTCTTCGCTATCCCCTCTCCTTTTAGTCCATTTTTCTTTATAAGTTTTCTTTAAAATTAACTCTTTATCGTCAATTTTAAATACTCCACTTACAGTGGTATCAACTCTCTTAGTTCTATTGAACTCGTCGAGAGGTTTAATATTAAATTTTGTTTCATAGTGGCTATTTTTATCAAATAACAGCCATGTAAAAGCATCAAATATTGTGCTTTTACCACAACCATTTGGACCGCTGATTGTGGTTTCTTTTTCAAAATCAATAGATAGATTTCTTATTGATTTGAAGTTTTCAATTTCTAACTTCTTTAAAATAACCTTTTTCATTTTTCCTCCCAAATATTTTATTTGCGTTATTACAAGATTTTGTGATATAATCTTGTAAAGATATCTTTTTTTCCTAAAGATATTTATTTGCTTTCTCCGTATGTTTTTGCTCAACGTACGGAGCTTTATTTTTCTAGCTCCACTATTCTGTCATTTAGTTTACAGATTTTTGAAGTTAAATCTGCTATGACAGAAGTTTTATATGGGAGTTTCTGTTTTTGAAATCTAGCATTTCTATTGGCTATTTTCTTAAACTCCCTTTCTTCAACTAAACAATCCCTTTTAGCTTTTAACTTTTCCAACGCCAATGGGTCATTTTTTAAAATCCTACCAGCTGAACGTTGCCCTGTTCGGATTTGATTTATTATTTTTTTTTCTTCTTTATTCATCTCTACTCCACCACCTTAAACCAGTACTTCTTTAATCTGTCTTCACCTATTTCATCTATTACTTGCTGTGCTGCCTCTTTAGAGTCAAAATAGTAATAACCTGCATTAATATAGGTTGTAGTTATTAATATTTTTGACCAAGAATGGATGTAATAAATAAAATAATTACTTCCTATGTTTTTAAAAGGTCTGCTATATTTCCTCATTACAGTTTCGATTTTTCGTCTTTCAACCTCAAATTCAGCCTCCTCTCGAGTTAAGAATATATTTCCAAGTTCTCTGGCTGCTGTATCAAAACCACGATGGTTAAAAGTATAAGAATCAATCCTCCCATTAATCGCAAGGAAATAATAATTATCTCCTTCTTTTAAATCCCACACCGTTTTTGTTTTTTCTTTTTCTTTGTCCTCTATACTTTTGATTAACTCGTTTTTAAATTGCTCAACTTTTTCATTTATGTATTTTTCGATTTCTTTATTCATTTCTACCTCTCCTTTATCTATTCATTCGCCCATCTAAGATACATCTCAATGTATTCAATACCTATTAGCACTAAATACTTGATAGCTCCTAGAAAATTAACTATTGCTTTTTCCATTTCTTTACCTCTCAAAACTATATTTTTCTCCAGGAAGCAAATAATCAACTCTTCCTTTTTTATTTATAAATGGTAGATTATATGGAAGTGGGTCTTCTTCCTGTTCCATTTTGTCTACCTCTACAGCTTCCTGTAGTGTAAGGAATCTGTATTGTTTATTTTTATTTATCAAATTTTCTAATTCTCTTCTATTCATATCCAAATACCTCTCTTCTTTTTTTCTCTAACGCTACCATGTCAAGTGGTGTTGCTAGAAAGCCGAAGTCAATATCCTCGACTGTTTCAAATAAATCATTTGCTTGCTCTAGCGTGTATACTCCTCTTTGATTAAGGTGTTTCCACGCTTTTTCTAATGCCTCTACTTCCGATTTCATCTTTTTTCTCCTTTTATTTGCTTGCTCCCTATTTATACCTACAGTATTTAACTGTTAGACAAGCTTCTCTAAGCTCATCTATTAATTTTAAAAGTTCCTGCCAGTCTTCAATTTCATCCTCAGATACTTCATTGTCATAAGCAATCTGAAGAAATTTATCAGTATTTTGATTAATGTTATTGTTTGCTCTCAACAACATTAATGTTGCCTGACTTAAACTTTTGCATTCAATTTTGGGTAAGCAATTTGATTTATCACATTCTCTCAAGTGTTGATAACATAACAATTGGAAATTGTATAATTCAGCCATTGCTACCACAATATTATTATCTGGAGTCCGTTCTCCTTTTTCGTAAAGGTATAAAGACTCTACAGATAAGTGCAGGTATTCAGCTGCTTTTTCTTGTGTAAGACCAGCAGCTTTCCTTGCTGTTTTAAAAATATTCATTTGCTTGCTCCTTACAACGAATTTAATCCGCAATCATATTTCAAAATAGTTGCTTGTTGCTCGGATAAAACAATTTGTTTGAAATATGAATCCGTATCTCTATCGTAATGTAATAGAGTTATAGGAATTATATTTCCTATACAGTAACTAACTACTTCTGTAGTCGCTACTGTAAGTCCAGTAACATATAGTTTAACTGAAGCTGCGTTTTTTAATTTTTCGTGTATTTGAGTTCTCATACCTACTAAATCTGTAGGATTTACTGTTTCCTCAAATATGAAGTTTTTAACTGGTAGCTCATGTCTACCTTTAAATAAACCTATTTTCATATTTTATTCCTCCTTCTTGTAGAGCATTCTGGTACTCATAATACTCCCACTCTTTTTGAGCTTCTTTAGCAAGCTCTCTTTGTTCCCACTCCCAATCCTCGATTTCTCTGTCGATAGGACGAAGGAATTTGAAGCCATATTCCCATATGGCTAACTCTAGCTCAGAGTCAGTATCCGAATCATCGTAGTAGTTAAACCACTTTAACTCGAATCCTTCTGGTCTAGGGACATATACAGCTAAGAATCCATTGGATACCCAGCCACTAGAAAATCCTGAAAATTCTCCAGTTTTTTTTTCTTGGAAGGCTAAAAAGCCTTTTTTAAGGTTGAAACCATCAACCTTAATATTTCTAACAGATTCTAGAACTTTAATAGAACTGTTAGAGTTCTTTATTTTTTTTGTTTTAAATTTTTTCATATTCTTTCTCCTTCTCTTGCACTTTTTGTGCAAGTTTTTATTTTTATCACTAACTAAATGTTAGTGTTTTTTTATCCTCATACTTGATATTATTAATATCAAGATAACATAATGTTTATAACAAAATGTTATTATTGTGGGTAAAAAAATTAAATTTTAGATATATTGTATATGTCATCAAGTTTAATTTGGTATTTTTCAGAAATTTTACAAGCTATTTCAATAGGAAGTTTTCTTTTGTTATTTTCATATTGACTTAGTCTTGGTCCTGAAATACCTAAACTTTCAGCAAGTTCGAGCTGAGACATATTTAATTTTTCTCTTATTAGTTTTATATTATTCATAAATGTCTCCTTTCTGCGTTATAACAATATGTTACTATAACATTTTGTTATTGTCAATATCTTTTCTAACACTTTGTTATTTTGTAACAAAAAAATATTTATTTTTGTTATAATTCAATTAACAAAACGTTAATTGGAAAAAGGGGGTATGAGTATGAACACATTTGGTATGAGATTAAAAGAGTTAAGAGAAAATATGAACTTAACTCAAACTGAATTGGCTAGTAAGTTTAATGTTACTCCACCGTCTATATCTCAATATGAAAAAGATGTCCGTTCTCCAGATTATGAGCTACTAATAAAAATAGCTGATTTTTTTGATGTATCTACGGATTATCTTTTAGGCAGAACAGATATTGAAAAAACTAATATAGAAACAGTAGCTGCTCATAGGACAAATGGAAACACCTCAGATATTAAAGATGTTGAGGGATTAAAGAATTTAATTAGACAAGTGATAGAAGAAGAAAAGAACAAGTAATGCTAAGTTCTTATAATTTTTAACTTTTGGAGGTAATAATGAAAAAATATTTTTTTAAAACTTTTTTTATTTTTTTTATTGCTTTTACACTTACTTCCTGTTCGGATGATAAATATGCAACATTAACAACATATTTAAGCACAATAGACAATTACTATAAGTCAATGATATTAGAGGAAGAAACATCATATATTGATGCAAAAGAAAATAAAAACACAAAACTATTTTTTAATAGAGTTTCTGAAAACTATACTTTTACTAATACAGCTACAATATTTTTTGAATCAATTAATTCAAATAAAAATATTGATAAAAGTATTATATTCAAAGATAGTATACAAATTTGTAATGCTTTAAATAATAAAAAGATGCAATATTATAATTTGAATAACATTCTTTCAAATATGGCTAATGATATATCTGATTATATGAACTCTTTTGATGCTAATACATTCAAATTTACATATGATAAAAACAACTCTAAAACATTAAAGAGTATAGATGATATTTATATATATGATGATTCTGCTAAGCAAAATTATAATAAATTTAGTGCAGCATTTTCAAAATACATTAAAGAGCATCCTTTAAAAAAAGGAAAAGTTAAACTTGTTGGTAATGATTTAATGAATTTTATGTATACTAATTCAAATATATATACAAAGACGATTGGTATCTATAACTATATAAATACTTATGATTCTAAGAAACTTTTGGAATTATTTAAAGAACAAAAAACTATTATTAGTAACACAATCACAAATATTGATAATGTTAAGAGTTCATACGATAATTCATCAAACGAGTACAAAACATTACAATATTTACAAAATACCTTTATTAAACTAAACTCTGTTATAGATACAGAAACAAGGAATTTAAAATCAAACACTTCAGTAAATATAAGTGAAGTAACAAATTCTTTTAGCGATATAGCAAGAGAATACAATAACTATTTAAATAGTTTTAATACTATTGTTTTTAATAAATAATACAAAGGGCAGGGTTTTACTCTGCTCTAAAATAATCAAAAAATACGATTTTTACGGAGGTTATTCATGTCAGCTCTTGAAAAATTATACAAATACATTGACGAAAAAAATATTAAATTAAAATATATTGATTGCTTAGAAGAAAATCACGATATTCAAGGTCTTTATTATTCTGATAATGAAAACAACATTATCCTAATTGATAGTCAAATTAAATCAGACTCACTACTTCACAGTAGTATTTTATCAGAAGAAGTTGGACACTATGCTACTTCTGTTGGAGATTCAACAAAGAAAATAACTAATGAAAATTACAGATATCATGTCGAAAAAGCTGAAAGAATGGCGGACAAATGGAAATGTAATTTTCTAATACCTGATGAAGATTTAAAAAAAGCAATAATAAATTGTGATAGCATTTCAGAGATTGCTGAATATTTATTTGTTGATACGGAAATCGTATTCAATAAGTTGAAATATATATCTTATACTAATAATACCTTTAAGGTTAATGATTCCATTACTATTGACTTGCTGCAGCTTCCTAATTTAGTAAAGATATGCAATGAATATTAATATAATATAGGAGGATAAATTCATATGATGTTGGATTCAATAAAACCTAGAGTAGCAATTTATATTAGAGTCAGTACTCATTATCAAATTGACAAAGATTCACTACCAATGCAACGTGAGGACTTAACAAACTACTGTAAATATATTTTTAATACAGATGAGTACGAAATATTCGAGGACGCTGGTTATTCTGGAAAAGATACAGGAAGACCAGCTTTTCAGGAAATGATGATTAAAATTAGAAAAAAAGAGTTTACTCATATTTTAGTTTGGAAAATAGATAGAATATCAAGAAATCTATTAGACTTCTCTACTATGTACGAAGAACTAAAAAAATATGGTGTAACATTCGTATCAAAAAACGAACAATTTGATACGTCTACTGCAATGGGTGAAGCTATGTTGAAAATTATTCTAGTATTCGCTGAGTTGGAAAGAAAACTAACTTCTGAACGTGTAACTGCCACTATGCTTTCACGTGCTGTAAAAGGGCTATGGAATGGTGCAAATGTTCCTCTTGGTTATGAATGGAACGAAGAAAAGAAATTCCCTGTTCCTAATGATAAAGAACGCAAAACAGTTGAATTAATTTATAGTAAATATATACGATTTAAATCCTGTGACAAACTTTCTAATTATTTAAATAATAATAACATAAGTACAAAACGTGGAGGTTTTTGGACCAGTAAAACTGTTAATGATATATTAAGAAATCCATTTTACAAAGGTACTTATAGGTACAATTATAAAGAATCTGGTGGAGGTAAGAAGAAGCCAGAATCTGAATGGATTATTATTGAAAATAATCACGAACCAATAATTGATGAAACTCTATGGAATATGTGTAATGATATTCTAAATCAAAATGGTGGAAAAGTTAGTACTAAATTTAGAAACGTTGTTCATACACACATATTTAGCAAAAAACTCGTATGTAAAAAATGCGGCAATACATTTATAGCGTGCAAGGATAGAGAGCGTACAAATGGATTTAGACCTTCAATTTATAGGTGTGCTGGAAATAGAAGTAAACATATTTGTGATGCGAAAATGTGTTCTGATATTGTTATAGGCTCTTTTATTTTTGAATTATTAAGAAATATAGTTCAAGCATGTAGTAAATTTTGTAATACTCCTTTAGAATTACAAAATAAATTACTAAATGGTATATCATTTTCTAATGTTAAATCTATTAACATAGAGGATCTCGAATTATTGTATGTAGCATTGTACAAAACAGAACTAAAGAAAAATGAATTAAATATTAATTCAATACAAGATTCAATATTATCAAACTCAGAAAATAATAATCATACAGAAATGATAAAAAAACAAATTAATAAATTTAACAAAGAAAGAAGTAAATATAAAAAGGCACTTGAACGATTAGAGGATTTATACTTATTTTCAGAAAAAGGAATTAATAAAACTGACTATATTCAGAAAAAGCAGCAATATGAGGAAAAACTACGTTTAGCAGAAGATAATTTAAGACAGTTTTATAGAATGAATGATTCTGCACGAAATTTAAAAGATATGAGCTTTTTACTTGGATATGAGAAATTTTTATTCAACTCCACCATAAAAGGAAGTGAATTTGATTATACTGAATTTGCAATGAACATAAATAATAATGTTCTTAAAGATTTTATAGATTCAATCATCGAAAAAATAGAGATAGAAAATAGTTCAATAAGTTGTGTCTTTTTAAAAAATGGATTAAAATTAAGATTTGAAAATAAAATACCCCTTATCATGTCTACGTAAGGGGTATAAAAAACATCATGGCTTAGCACACTTTCGAACATCCGA
>NZ_FONP01000026.1 GCF_900112955.1 Peptostreptococcus sp. D1 | reverse complement strand
AAATATTAATATATACCATGGACAAGTTTTTCTTATCCATGGTATTTTTTGCTGAAAAAATTAGCGCCGACAATTTTCCAATTTCATCATACAACGAAATGTAGAATTTATCATCAACGCTAGCCCTTTATATTAGACATCTTAGTCAAATTTCAGATTTTTTAAAAGCAATGGTTTATCCTAATTGTCACCATCTTCTCCCATAAGCTTGTTTAAAGGCTTTGACAAGATAAACATTACTATAGCTGTAACAAATGAAACTATTGTAAATGTAATGAATACACCCATAATTCCAAGTTTGTCAATATAACCTTGAACATAACCACTTAGTATATTCGCAACAAATGTTGCAAACAACCAAACACCTAACAACAATGAAAGATATTTTTTAGGTGCATACTTACTAACAAATGAATTTCCTAGAGGAGAGAAACAAATCTCACCTAATGTTAATACAAAACCAAATGCAAATAACCAAATTACTCCTATCTTAGAAGATTCTGGAGCACCAACACCTCTTGTAATTTCCATAAAAGTTAGTATTAAATATGATAAGCCTAGAAAAACAAAAGACATTGTAACTTTTTGGAACATAGTTAAATCCCCTTGTGGTCTTTTTGCAAGTGTCGCCCATAGTTTTGCTGCCCCCAAACTCAAGAACACACAAAGCAATCCATTCCATGTAGTAGATACATGAGCAGGCGAGAAAGTTATACCTAAAAGTTTCATATTTACATACTTATCCATATAAATAGTCAATGCAACTGATTGCTGTTCATAGAATAACCAGAAAATTATTGATACAAAAGATATAAATACTATTGCAATAACTCTATTTTTCTCCAATTTTGTAAGTGGAGCAGAAGTATCATCTTTGGAGTCTCCATCTTTTTCTTCAACACCCAAAACATTTCCATTAACATCTGTTAAATATTTGAATGGTTTCTTTCCTTGTCCTTGCAATAATCCATAGCATAAAGTGAAAAATACACCACCAATTATTACTAATATTCCACAAACCAAAAATACTTGTCTAAAACCAAGAACTTCACCATGTTTGAATGAACCCATGTATACTGCACCCATAATTGCTGACCCTAACATTGCACCAATATTAACAAATGAATATTGAACTGAAAAAGCAGTGTCAAGTAATTTAGGATCATCAAATAAACGACCTATAATTCCAGCAAGATTACCTTTGAACAAACCTGTACCAATTGATACAACAATAATCATCAAATTAATTGATGTAACACTAGTAGCCTTCCAGCCAAAAAAATAACCTATTCCCATCATAAGGCAACCTAGTGATACAGCATATCTTGCTCCTAAAATCTTATCACATATCCATCCACCAATTACTGGCGCTATATAAGTAAACGCGGTAAAATTAGTAGCAATTATAGCTGCTTGTGCGGCATTAACTTCTAATCCACCCTTAGTGATGGCTGTAATTAGAAAAAGTACTAACAGCGGCTTACTTCCATAGAAAGCAAATCTTTCAAATGTGTAGGTAAGACAACAAGCATAGAATCCCAAAGGGTACTTTGTTTTTTTAATATTTGTCCCTTCCATAAAAAATACCTCCAAAATAAATAAAATTCACAATCTCAAAATTGTGTTGTTATAATATTTGTATAGAAAAACTCTATACAAATAACAGTTTATAATCTTATAAAAAAATAGTCAAGGTATTAGCTGTAAAATTGTTATTTATTTTTCTTCTTTTTTTTATTTTTTTTGTGCTTCTCTTTTTCTTCATAATAGCTCACTTTACTATCATTAGTTTTCTCTGGTTGAATACTTTTTTTTCTTTTTTTATATTCCAAAATAGCAATAGAAACTAAAAGCCAAAATGAAAAAGTAGCTGAAAGCGTGGCAGCTATTGTAAATCCGTCATTATTCATACTCCCTTCATTCGAATAATAGGTATATGCCATACCAATTATTGATGCGACCGTCAACAATATCATATTTTTTCTAAATTCCAACAAATGTTTCATATTCATAATAAGTCCCCACAAATTCCTTTCAACATAATAAAAAATAAGAAGCACTTTAATAAATGCTCCTTAAATTATATCACATTATTATTTTTTATTTCTATATTTGTTGACAATATCTCTTATTATATCTACTCTATTGAATGGTGTGATTAAGTATAGACCATCTATATATTCCTCAATTTGCTCAATAAATTCAAGACTCATACTTACTGCCAGCTCTGCAGCTTCTTCTCGAGTTAAGTTTTCATATGCAACAATAATTTTTTCATCAACATTTATGCCAGATATCTCTTCATTCATAAAAACTGCATTTCTATGACTGACTATTGGGATTATTCCACCTTTTCTGCCGTTGGAATCGGATCGCCTGTCACAACAATCAAATTTCTGATATTTTCTATATTTAATCCAAGAAGTAATGCCTTTGTTGCATTTAAATTTCTATCTCTACACGTTAAATGAACTACTGGCTCTAGACCCACTTCATTTTTGATTTTATATGCCATCAGTGAGCTGTCTATTCTGGCTCGACCAACTGGACAGTCAGCTATAGTTACAGCATCTACATCAAGCTCTTTCAGGCTCTTTAGTGATTTTATATATTTTTCTATATCGACATCTGCTGGTGGATCAAGCTCTATTGCTATTACCTTTTTTCCACCACAAAGTTTATCGTAAAACACATTTGAAGATGGCTTTGTTCTCACTTTGAAAACCTGGGGTTTTTCATCCTTTATTGACTGTATCCTATGCTTTTTCAGGTTATTTGACAGCTTTTCAATATGGCTAGGCGTAGTTCCACAGCAACCACCTATGTATTTTACGCCCAGCTGAGCTATTTTGTCAGCCCAAACAGCATAATCATTTTCATCAATATCATATTTTCCAGTATTTAGATTCGGAAGTCCTGCGTTCGCCTTAACTATAAGTGGTGTCGATGAAATTTCTGACAGTATCTTTGCCATTGGAAAGATTTCATCAGGACCCAAAGAACAGTTTATACCAAAGGCATCTACACCCAAGCCTTCCACTGTAGCCGCAAAAGCCTCCAAGCTACATCCAGTAAAGGTTCTTTTATTTTTCTCAAAGGTCATAGTGCAAAACACTGGTAATGAAGTATTTTCCTTTGCCACCAAAATCGCTGCCTTCACTTCATATAGATCTGTCATCGTCTCTATTACGATTAAATCTGCTCCACTCTCTTCTCCCACTACCATTTGCTGTTTAAAAATATCATACGCTTCATCAAACGACAAGATTCCATTTGGCTCCAGTAATTCTCCAATTGGACCAATATCTAATGCGACATAAGATTTTTTCCAGATTTTTCTACAGCATTTTTTGCTGCCTTTACACCTGCCTGTACTACCTCTTCCACAGAGTATCCAATGCCCTCCAGCTTGTGAGCATTTGCTCCAAAGGTATTTGTATAGACTATATTTGCACCACTATTGATATACATGAAATGAATATCTGTGACAGAATCCTGATTGGTAACATTCAATAGCTCCGTTCTCTCACCCAGCTTTAGACCAGATTTTTGGAGCATTGTTCCCATAGCTCCATCAAGTATTACGAAATTTGAATTTTTTAGTACCTCTGAAATTGACATCCTATTACCTCCATTAAAATCTACCATAGGATATACCCGATTTTCTATACTCGCAATTCATAAACATCTTGTAATTTTCGCATCCTGCAAAACGCTTGAGCTGCCTTTTATTTGAAATACCAATAATAGCAGTTACAGATTTTCTCGGTACCATAATACCACTAGAACTAACATTCAGTCCTATTTTTCTCTGGGCATCCAACACTCTCAAGAACTCTGGTTGTTGGCTAATTGGCATATCACCATAACCAGGACTAAATCTATCAGTCAGAAATAACCCCTTGGCGTTATATTTTTTTTCTATTCTTTCATTTATTTCATTGCAAACAGACTCTATCGCACTGCTTGCACAGCTATCTAATATTATTGATTTCGTCAAATCTCGTATCTGTTGAATCCTGATTTTGTTGTCAATCACAATACCTAAAGTTACAGCCATTAGGACACATTTATCGCATTCTGATAGCATTTCATTAATATCATTTCCAATTAGGACAAAATCTGTAGCTTTGAGGAACACTCTATCTCTGTTTTTAGCAGATTTCTCTCTGTCGATTTCAAATATTTGGTATATATATTTTGGCTTTGAAAACGACTTTATATCTTCAATACACTCATAAATTAGGGAGTCTACATCCGATGGAATCTCATGTCCTCTAAAGCCAAGATATTTTAACAACTCCTGTCTATTCACTTTTTTTACCGATATTTCAGACACCTCCATCGGAATCCCCCCCTTCTGTATACTAGATTGCTTTTTCTTCTATTTCATTTATATTATAAGGAGTTCTCTGATATACACAATAGTTTAACCAGTTTGAGAACAATAAGTTACTATGTGCTCTCCATTTCACAGAAACACCTTTATTTATGTCATCGTTTTTGTAGTAATTTTTAGGCAATTCTATCGGAAGCCCCGCATTTTTATCTCTTAAATACTCATTTTCCAAGGTATCAAAATCATATTCTCCATGCCCAGCAACAAAGATAAATCTTTCATCCTTCGTTGATGCTATATTGAGACCAACATCACAAGAGGATGAGATAATATCTATGTCATCAATTTTTTTTATATCTTCAAGCTTGCAGTATGTATGCCTTGAATGGGGAATGAAAAATGATTCATCAAATCCACTTGTAAGTATTGTATTCTTGTTCAGCTCACACTCATAGACGCCAAATAATTTTTTATCTAGCCTGTGTTTTTCAATACCATAATAATGGTATAGTGCTGCCTGAGAAGCCCAGCATATAAATAGTGTAGAAAAAACATTTTTCCTTGCAAAATCAAGAATTTCTGTCATCTCCTCCCAATAGTCTACATCCTCATAGGATATTTCTTCTACTGGTGCTCCTGTTATTATCATAGCATCATACTTTTTATCTCTTATGTCATCTAATGAAACATAAAATTTCTCCAGATGCTCCTTGCTTACATTTTTGCTATCATGAGTTTTCGTCTGAACAAAGTCAACATTTACTTGAAGTGCTGTATTTGATATCCTTCTCAGCAATTGTGTTTCAGTTTTTTCCTTGGTAGGCATCAAGTTTACTATCGCTAGCTCCAGAGGTCTAATATCCTGAGTATTAGCCCTATGCTCATCCATGATAAAAATATTTTCGTCAGTAAGTGTCTTGTATGCTGGTAAATCCTTGGGTATAATTATCGGCATTTTTATTCCCTCCTTGCAAATACTAAAGCTTGCTCAATGCGTTTTCTATATCTGCCAGCAAGTCTTCAATATCTTCAATACCGACAGAAAGTCTAACCAATGTCTCCGTAATACCACCCTTTTCAAGCTGTTCCCTTGAAAGCTGTCTATGAGTAGTGCTCGCTGGATGAATCACACAGCTCTTTACATCTGAAACATGTGTCACAAGAGAGAAAACCTCAAGATTGTCTATAAATTTCTTTGCATCATCGACACTTCCTTTTACTCCGAATGCAATAACTCCGCTGGCTCCCTTTGGAAGGTATTTTTGCTTTAGTTCGTATGTAGCATCGCTCCTTAGACCAGGATAACTTACCCATTCAACCTTATCGTGAGCCTCTAAGTATTCTGCTATCCTCTGAGCATTACTACTGTGCTTTTCTATCCTAAGAGCAAGTGTCTCTAAGCCTAGAGCTGTTAGAAATGCATTAAAAGGAGCTTGGACAAATCCTATATCTCTAATATATGCCACTCTTGCTTTCACTGAAAATGCCGCATTTCCAAATGCCTCTACGAAGCTTAGTCCATGGTAGCTTGGATCTGGCTCGA
>NZ_FONP01000002.1 GCF_900112955.1 Peptostreptococcus sp. D1 | reverse complement strand
GAACAATAAAGCTAAATTTTCTTCATCTGGTTCATTATTTAGAGCAATAAACCAGCTGTATGCATACCAACACAATTTTTGTAGTTTCTTAAGAGACATACTAGGCTCTCTGTCAAGAAAGTTTTTTGCAACTTCAAATAGAGTAGTCATGTCTACTACACCTCCTTATTATTTTTCCACATTTTATCTACATATTTATCAACAAGTTATATTACTATTATATTACAGTATCATGAATAATGCAATTATGTTTAAGTGTCTGTAACTATTTAATTTTCAAGGTACAATTATAATTCCTTATTATAAAAATTTATCTTTTCGCTCTTCTGTATCCTGCCGCCTGGGCTTCTTCCTCTGAATTAAAATAAACAACATTGTTTTTACTAATTTTATTGTATGAAGCACCACCAGGAACATGATATATCATACTCTTGCTATTACCCTTAATTTTTCCATATGTTGTGTCAGCGCTATAATCCTTTCCAAAGCTATTGCTCGAATCAGTGCTTTCTGAATTTGGATTGACGGATTTTGAGTTAGTAGAATTTGAATCAGCAGTTTGATTAAATTCTTGTGATTTAGCTTCATTCCACAATCCAATTCCGTTATTTCTAGCTTCCTTTTGCAATTTATTAAAAAATTCGCTATATTTACTATCGGGTTGATATGTATAAGCTTGACCGTACCCATCTTTTATAAGTTTTGCATTAAACATTTTATCGATAATTTCATCTTCTGTTGGTTCGTTCGTATTTGGTCGTGCCAACCACACATATCTCAAAAGTCTGCCATATTTATCAGTTTCAGAAACATCTTTTTGGAGATACACAGTTTTAGAGTTTAGTGAGTTTTTTGTAAAATCACTAGCTTCTTTTCCATAAAATTGAACTGGGTTACTAGGGTGAACAGTCTCAGGAGTATCTACGCCTATCATTCTAATTTTGTACTCTTTATTATCTAAATTAACGTATATTGTATCCCCATCAACGACTTTTGTTACTTTTGCCTCAGCGAAAGAGTTAGTGTTTTTATTAATTGAGTTATCTACAGACTCTTTAGTTTCCGTTTCTTTCTTAGCTTTATCGTTATTTTCAATCTCTTTATCGGCTACAATAACTTTTTTAGAATTATTATTAGAATGTTCATTACCAACTTTTTCCTGTTTTTTAGTTTGCTGAGTTACTGTTTGTTGAGATGAGTTTAAATATATAGCATCTCCGACTTTGCCCGCAACGAAAAAAGATAAAACAAAAGCTATTAGTGAATATAAAACGGGATTTGAGTACCATTTGTTTTTGGGTAGGTTGAATTTTTCTTGTATTTTAAATTTATTTTTCTTCGCATAATATATACCGTATATTCCAGCCAATACTATTGCCAAAGGCGCAAGAAATATTGCAAAGAAAAATAATAATCCATATTTGATGATTTTAAAAATTCCAATTTTCTTCAACGGGATTAATTTGTTGTAAGCCACTCCCCTAGCTTTAATTTCTTGCTGGTTATTGGAAATATTGTTTAGGTCTAGTATATCGCCAACGGAAGTGTAATAATGTCCTAGTTCTTCGGCAAGAACACAATTTTTCTCACGTTGAGAATCGATCATTTTATTAATTGCAATTTTATTATCTCTTATTAACCCTAAAGCGCTACTTTGCAATTCTACTTCTTTAACGATAAGTCCATTTTTATAAGCCTCTTCTAGCATTTCCTCGTATACAGATAGTGAGGCATTTACCATTTATCCATCTCCTCTAAATCTTTTCTCATTAATTCTATCTGTTCAGGACTATTATCATCATTGTGTGCAGCCATAACATGGATTACTGTTTTTGTAGTGTATTTTTCTATTTCTGTAAGTTCTGAAACTCTTTTAATTGCTTCAGTTTGACCAAAATCGTTTAATTTATTGTATTTGTCTAACAGTAGTTCCTCTTTTTCTGTCAATTTTTTTGTATTTGATAAGTTTGGTGTTGATTTATCTTCTGTTAAATCAGATTTTAGAACACCAAAAAAATCAGCCATTTCTTGTATTTTGTCGATACGGGGATAACTAACTGCATTTGCCCAATTTGAAACTGTAGTTTCAGGATATCCTAGTGTTCTTGCTAAATCCGCTCTTGTCATATTATGTAATTCTAACTGAATATACAAATTTTTTGAAAATACTTCTTTATTATTCATATCTACCTCCCGTTAATCATATTATACCATTTAAAGGTAAAAAATCAATATAAAATTTCAAAAAAAAGAAAAAAACTACTAAAAAATAGTTGACACTACCATTAAATGGTAGTATACTATAGTCAGGAGGTGAGATAAGTGAGTAAGAAACGCAATAAAAAAGATGATTACAAACTAGCAAAAATCCTACTAATAACCGCCATTATAAGTTTGATTGAAAAAATGCTAGATATAATCATCTTAATAATTAAGAATTGGGGGAGATAATCCCCCTAGTAACTTACTCATATTATATATGAAAAACTACAAAAAAGCAATATTTTGGATTTTGATACTTATTTGTATCCTTACTATTATTGAAATTTCAATGAAAGTAAAATTTATTTTTAATATGTAAAGGAGGTGTAAAAATGGGAATAACCTTAAAGGCGGCTAGAGTTAATGCAGGTTTAACTCAAACTGTTTTAGCTAAGAAAATGAATACAACTGCAAAGACAATATCTAATTGGGAGAGTGGAAACACTGCTATACCCATGAATAAATTTAATGAATTTTGTAATATATGCCAAATATCGCAAGATAATGTTAAAGTTCCATCAGTTAATGATGGCGTGTTTGAAGTTTAATTTTTTTTAATAATAAACTACTATTTAATAGTATTTTAAAAGAAAATAAGAAAGTGAGGTGAGATGAATGAGAAAATACGTTAGACAATTTCCGGGAATGCTTACTTTTACACAAGCAGTAATTACAGACGAGTCTGTAGCAGTAAACCAAGGGTTTTTGACTAAAATCATAACTGAAAGGGAGTTACTTATAGCTATTGTTAATGGCTTTTTAAATGATGACAGAGTGCCGGAAGAAGTAATAGAGGGGATTGTAGATTGGGCAGATAGAAGGGTCATGGATACAAAGGAAAAGCCCTACTGTTGGGTAGGGCTTTAAGAAAGATATATTTACTTTTGAATGACTGTGATTGCTTTTTTTAAAATAGGGCAATCATTCCCTAAATTACAGAGATTGCTATTTGGGCAATTAGCACTCAAAACTTTTCTTTGCTTTTTGTAAGTGCCTAATACACTAGCTTCAACATATGTTATCTCTAGGGTTTGATTTTCATAAAATTCAGGACAGTAACCAGAGTAAAATTCAAATTTCTTTGTATACATGATAATTCACCACCTTTCTATATGTACTGGGTACGGCAATACCCAATTACATTATAGCATGGGTGAAATTAATATTAAATAATGCTGATAACTAGATTATAGCACAAGGGAACACAATCAACGATAGGAGAGTGATGAGAGATGTTAATACAATTTGCACTTGGTATGCTTGGTTGCTTATTGTTCAACCTAGTATGGTTTATAATTCAAGGATTTAAAGGGGAATACTCATTTAAGATTTTTAGAATATTCAAGAAAAAAAAGAAAATAGAACTCCCCGGAGACCGATATGAACGATACTACAGGGAGTTAAGAGAGAAAAAAGGTATAAAGTAAATTTAATACTTGAGTTCTTCTCTTGCGTTTTCTTGTAGGTCAAGCATTCGAGTAACAAGATTATTGAAGTTATCGTTTAGACTTTTTACGTAATCATCATAAGTCATGATTTGGTCGAAGTCTGGTGCGAATTTCATGTTGAATGCTGATTTGAAGCAATAAATTAAATCGTAAGTTACAGAGTCTTTATAACGATATTCATACCGAGTGACCATGTCATAGAATTCTTTTTGTAGTTCTGGTGTGAAGTCTGTAAAGTTAGTTGCTCCAAAAACATTTGTGTTGTACAGGTCAACAAAGGGCAAGTAGAAATTTTGATATTTTTCCTCTAGTCTTTTTAGTTTGAAGACTTTACGATTTAAGTATTCTTTTAAGTATGTAGTTGCTAAAGAAGAACACACACCAATTAAAATTGGTAGCATATATTGTTGTGATATTATTTGTAAGTTCATGTGAGTACCTCCTGTTCTTACTTATATTATATCAGTTTTTTTAGAAAAAAAGAAGATGATGAGCTAAGGCGACTAATGAAGAAAGCCGTTGATTTATGGCATTAAAAACACAATCAACGACTTAAGTAGTAGGAACTAATATACTAATTGAACAAACCAAGATTAGAAAGTGAGGTGAGATGTGATGAAAGAATTACTAACAGTTGAAAAGGTAGCAGAACATTTAGGAGTGAATAAAAGCACTGTGTACAACTACAAAAAAGCGGGTCTTTTGAAATTTATGAAGTTAGGTAGATGGAAAGTGAGAGAACAAGACCTAGAAGCATTTAAAGAGTGGTGTGTTGGTAGAGATGTAACTGATCCATTTAATGTAAAAGAGCTTTAAGTGGGAGGAGAATATGGAAGATAAGCAAATAAGGGACTGGTTAGGGGCGATAAAATACGCTGCGTTGATTGTGATTGAGTTTTTCGCTCAATACATAACAGCTTATTTAAAATGGGTGAATGAATAAAAGTTGAGGAATAAAATGAATAGGAGTGCAGCATGGATAATAAAACGAAAGATGCATATGAAAGATTAATAGAGTTGATGGATAAATATGGATTAACTTTTGATGATGTAGTAAGTATTATTCAAGATAATATTTAAAGAGAGTGATGAAAAAATGATTAATCAAGAATATCAAGATTATTTAATATTTCTAGAATCAGATGATTATAAGGGATGGTTATATGAGGAAAATGAAGAGAGCGACGACTAAATATATCAGTCAATCGCTCAAAAAAATAACATTAATTAAATTATAACATATTTGGAGGTTTTATGGAAAAGTTAATTTTTAAGTCAAAGAGAAAAACAAAAGATGGATGGGCTAGAACTGTAAGAGTTAGCAATGAATCAATGGACATTATTGAAGAAATTGTAGAAAAAACGGATTTGCAAAAACATACAATATTAAACAAAATGATAGCATTTGCATATGAACATTCTGAAATAATAGAATAATGGAGGCTTTATGGAACAGATAAAGATAAATAAATTGGAAATAGAAAACGTAAAAAGAGTAAAGGCTGTACAGCTTAAGCCATCAGAAAATGGTCTTACGATAATTGGTGGCAATAATAATCAAGGAAAAACATCTGTTCTTGATTCAATAGCTTGGGTACTAGGTGGAAATAGGTATAAGCCGTCTAATGCACAGCGTGAAGGTTCAGTAATACCACCGAATCTAAAGATTACTATGAATAATGGGTTAATTGTAGAGCGTAAGGGTAAAAATTCAGACCTTAAGGTAATAGATCCCAAAGGTGAGAAAGCAGGACAGCAGTTATTAGATAGTTTTGTTGAAGAGTTGGCTTTAAACCTACCTAAGTTTATGAATCAAACTAATAAAGAAAAGGCAAATACATTGCTTCAAATAATAGGCGTTGGAGATAAGTTATTTGAGTTAGAGCAAAAGGAAACTGAAATATACAATAAGAGGCATGCAATAGGTCAGATTAAAGATCAAAAGGAGAAGTTTGCGAAGGAACAGACTTATTATCCTGATGCCCCTCAAACTCTAATATCTGCATCTGATTTAATTAAAAAGCAGCAGAATATACTTGCTAAAAATGGTGAGAATCAAAGGCAAAGAGACAATTTAAGAACGCTTGTAATTGAGCAAGAATCAGACCAAGAAGCCTTTAAGAATATTGAAGAAAAAATATACGAATTAGAAGCTAAGAAAAAAGAAGTAATGTCAAGATTAAATGACAGAGCAGAAAAAATATTGAATGCGAAAAAAACAGTTGAAGAGTTGAATGATGAATCTACTGCTGAACTTGAGGCAAGCATTGAAAATATAGAAAAAATCAATGAAAAGGTAAGAGCAAATCTATACAAAGAAAAAGCAGAAGAAGATGCTAAGGAATATAAAGAACAATATGATTCATTGACAAGCGAATTAAGTGATGTAAGGAAGAAAAAAACAGAATTGCTTGCTAGCGCTAATTTACCACTTTCAGGGCTTATGGTTGAGGATGGAGAACTTTTATACAGTGGCTTTAAGTGGGATAATATGAGTGGAGCCGACCAGTTGAAAGTATCTACTGCGATAGTAAGAAAGTTAAATCCATCGTGTGGATTTGTATTGATGGATAAGTTAGAGCAAATGGATCTTGATACCTTAAAGGATTTTGGTGCTTGGCTAGAGTCTGAAGGTCTTCAAGTAATAGCTACTAGGGTATCAAAGGGTGATGAATGCAGCATTATTATAGAAGATGGTTATGTGTTAGATAAAGATAGTAACAATGTGATAGAAGAGCCTAAATGGAAGGCAGGTGAATTTTAATGGATCTTATTAAAGGAAAGCAGGAAAAAGCCCAAAAGGTGGTTATTTATGGACCAGAAGGGATAGGGAAATCAACATTTGCATCCAAATTCCCAGAACCTGTATTCATAGATGTTGAATCAGGCAGTTCAGAGCTTGATATAATCAGAACGCCAACTCCTTCAAGTTATGCTATTTTAAAGCAACAAATATCAATGTTGAAATGTGGATACACTGAATTCAGAACACTAGTTATTGATACAGCTGACTGGACTGAAAGGTTAATAATTGAAGAAATCTGCAATAAATTTCAAATAAATGGAATAGAGGGAATAGGTTATGGAAAAGGATACACTTATCTAGAAGAAGAGTTTGGTAGGTTTCTAAATTCTTTGCAGGACATTGTAGATATGGGAATAAATGTTGTAATATGCGCACATGCTAAAATAACAAAATTCGAACAACCTGACGAATTAGGAGCATATGACAGGTGGGAGTTAAAGTTGCAGAAAAAAACGGCACCATTACTAAAAGAGTGGGCAGATATGGTTTTATTTGCTAACTATGAAACTCATGTTATTAATGTGGATAATCAAGGTGCAGTAAAAGGTAAAAATAAAGCTCAAGGTGGAAAGAGGGTTATGTATACGACTCATACACCAAGCTGGGATGCCAAAAATAGAAAAGGATTGGCTGATAAATTAGACTTTGATTATAAAGAAATAGAAAGATTTTTCTTGAAAGATTTAAGAGATAAAGAATTGAAAGAAATTCAAAATAATCACAAAGAAAGCAAAATTGAAAAAAATGAGAATATAAAGGATGATAATAAATCAGTTGATCAAGTTGATAACATAAATAAGATTGATAGTAACGATAAATCAGATTCAAGTAATGATGTCGCAAAATTTGAGTCAGTGGATATTAGCACACCATTTGATAATGATAAATCTAAACAATTAGTTGGAAACAAAGCATTAAACGATTTGATGATACAAAACAATGTAACTGTAGAGCAAATACAAAATGTGGTATCTCTGAAAGGGTATTATCCTTCAGGGACACCAATTGAAAATTATGATCCAGGATTCGTTTCTGGTGTATTAGTTGGAGCATGGGAACAAGTTTACGCAATGATTAAAGGAGGAATGTAATTATGACAAATTTAATGAATGAAAGAGAATTAGGATGGGATGACGAGATAAACAAAGAAGGTCCAGAGTTTATACTTCTGCCTGCAGGAGATTATGATTTTGAGGTAATATCTTTTGAAAGAGCTAGACATAATGGCAGCGAGAAAATGCCACCATGCAATAAGGCAATTCTTAAAATAAAAATAGAGACAGTTGAAGGTGTAAATATTATTCAACACAGCTTACTTTTGCACCAGAGAACTGAGGGGTTTTTGTCTGAATTTTTCACATCAATAGGTCAAAAGAAAAAGGGACAGCCGTTAAAGATGAATTGGAATTTAGTTATTGGAGCAAAAGGAAGGTGTAAGGTAAGCATAAGAGACTGGGTTTCTAATAGTGGAGATACAATGCAATCAAATGAAATTAAGAAATTTTATGAGCCTAAAGAAAGTGCTGCTCCAACGTTTACACCAGGGAGTTTTTAACTATGAAATTAAGACCATATCAAGAGGAATCAAAAAATGCAGTATTAAATGAATGGGATAAGGGAGTTCTAAGAACTCTCTTAGTTTTACCTACTGGTTGTGGGAAAACAATAGTTTTTAGTAAAATTATAGAAGAAAGAGTTAAGAAAGGTGATAGAGTTTTGGTTCTTGCCCACAGGGGAGAATTATTGGAACAGGCTGCAGATAAATTAGAAAAAGCTACCGGATTAAAGTGTTCGGTAGAAAAGGCTGAAAGTAGTTGTTTAGGCTCTTGGTTTAGAATAACTGTAGGAAGTGTTCAATCATTAATGAGAGAAAAAAGATTGAAAAAATTTGATAGAGATTATTTTGATACAATTGTAATAGATGAGGCTCATCACTGTATATCTGAAGGATATCAAAGAGTTTTAAATCATTTTGACAAAGCAAATGTATTAGGTGTTACTGCCACTCCTGATAGAGGTGACATGAAAAATCTAGGATCATATTTTGATAGCTTGGCATATGAGTATACACTGCCAAAGGCCATAAAAGAGGGATTTTTAGCACCTATAAAAGCTCTTACTATACCATTGAAGTTAGACCTTACTGGCGTTAGCCAACAGGCAGGTGACTTTAAGGCTAGTGAAATTGGTACCGCCTTAGCCCCATATTTGGAACAGATTGCCGATGAAATGGTTAAATATTGCAGCGATAGAAAAACAGTAGTATTTTTACCACTGATTAAGACATCACAGAAGTTTACCAGGATACTACAGGAAAAAGGATTTAAAGCAGTGGAAGTAAATGGCGATTCAGATAATAGAGCACAAGTGCTAGAAGATTTTGATAGCAATAAATATAATGTGCTTTGTAATTCCATGCTCCTTACAGAGGGTTGGGACTGTCCATCTGTGGATTGTGTAATAGTCTTAAGACCAACAAAGGTAAGATCTTTATATTCTCAGATGGTTGGTCGCGGTACAAGACTTCATTCAGGTAAAGAAGATTTATTAGTGTTAGATTTTTTATGGCATACAGAAAAACATGAGCTTTGCCATCCAGCACATTTAATAGCTCAAAATGAAGAAGTTGCCAAAATTATGACTGATAAAATAACGGAATCAGGTTGTCCTGAAGATTTAGAAATAATTGAAAAGATAGCTGAAGAAGAAGTTATCTTACAAAGAGAAGAAGCTTTAGCTGCCAAGCTTGAAGAAATGAGAAAACGAAAAAGAAAGCTTGTTGATCCACTTCAATTTGAAATGAGTATACAGGCGGAAGATTTAGCGAATTATGTTCCTTCATTCGGTTGGGAAATGAGCCCTCCTTCTGAAAAACAGATTAAGACACTTGAAAAAATGGGAATATTCCCAGATGAAGTAGAGAACGCTGGAAAAGCAAAATTGTTGCTTGATAGATTAGAGGTAAGACGAAATGAAGGGCTTACAACTCCAAAACAAATAAGGTTTTTAGAGCAAAGAGGATTTAAGAATGTTGGAACATGGGAATTTAATTCAGCAAGAAAATTAATAGATAGAATAGCAGGCAATGGCTGGAAAATTCCAAAGGATATTAATCCAAAGAATTATAAACCATCTGCTAGTATAGGAGATGCTTATGTCGAATTACCATTCTAATTTATTAGAGTTAATTGAATATATTGATCCATCGAGTTTATCTTATCAAGATTGGATTAACGTAGGGATGGGATTAAAACATGAAGGTTTCACTGCTGCGGATTGGGATAGATGGAGTCAAAAAGATAGCAAAAGATACCGTAGTGGCGAATGCTTTACTAAATGGATGGGATTTCATGGTAGTAATAATCCTGTAACGGGTGGAACTATCTACCAGATGGCTGTAGAGAATGGTTATACACCAGTTTTAAAAAGGGAAGGTCATTCACTTGATTGGGATGATGAAATAAAAGATGATCTTGTTATAATAGACAAAACTTGGATTGAAGGGAAAGATATTGAGGAGCCTCAAAACTGGAGCCCTTCAAAAGAGTTGATAAAGTATTTAGAAATATTATTTGAAGCAAACGAAAACGTAGGATATGTAACTTCTGTGTGGGAAATTGAAGGCAAAAGTATTCCACAAAAGGGGCATTGGGATAGAACAGCAGGGCAATTAATTCAAGAGCTTAGCAACTGTAATGATGATATAGGCGCAGTATTAGGCGACTACAAGCCAGAGGTGGGTGCATGGATTAGGTTTAATCCACTAGATGGCAAGGGATGTAAAAATGATAATGTTATTGATTTTAGGTATGCACTTGTTGAATCTGATTCAATGGAACTAGAAAAACAAAATGCAATCATTAGAGAGCTAGAATTGCCAGTTGCTTGTTTAGTGCACTCTGGGAAAAAATCAATTCATGCAATAGTAAAAGTAGATGCTGGAAGTTATGACGAGTATAGAAAAAGAGTTGAATATCTATATAATGTTTGTAAGAAAAATGGGTTAGAAATAGATATTCAAAATAAAAACCCTTCAAGATTAAGTAGAATGCCTGGAGTTATTAGAAATGGTAAAAAACAATTCTTAATTGATACCAATATTGGAAAAAAGGATTGGAATGAATGGTTCGAGTGGATAGAGGGTGTTAATGATGATTTGCCAGACCCTGAAAGCTTAGATGCATTCTTTAATGATTTACCTGATTTGGCTCCACCTTTGATCAATGGAGTTCTTCGACAGGGACATAAAATGCTTATGGCAGGACCGTCAAAAGCTGGTAAAAGTTATGCATTAATTGAACTATGTATTGCTATAGCAGAAGGCAATAAGTGGCTAGGATGGCAGTGTGCTAAGGGGAAAGTGATGTACGTGAATTTGGAGCTTGATAGGGCAAGTTGCTTTCATAGATTTAAAGATGTGTATAATGCAATGGAGATCATGCCAAACAATCTTAAAAACATCGATATTTGGAATCTAAGAGGTAAGTCTGTGCCAATGGATAAGTTGGCTCCAAAGTTAATAAGAAGGGCACAGAAAAAGGATTATATAGCTATAATAATAGATCCTATATATAAGGTTATTACTGGGGATGAAAATAGTGCTGATCAAATGGCTCATTTTTGTAATCAATTCGATAAGGTTTGTACAGATTTAGGGAGTGCTGTTATATACTGCCATCATCATTCAAAAGGATATCAAGGTGGTAAGCGTTCTATGGACAGAGCTAGCGGATCGGGTGTATTTGCTAGGGATCCAGACGCCCTTATAGATTTAACAGAACTATCTTTATCTGATGAGCTTATTAAACATGAAAAGGAAAAGGCTGCAGCAAATTATTTAGCTTTGGCTATTCAAAATCTAAATGAGGATTATTTTGAGGAAAATGTTGGTATTGATGATACCTTAAGCAAGGCACAAATGTTATCCCATGCTAGAAAATCATTATCTCAAAGTAAGTTTATAGAATTAGAGGGAAGATTGGATGGTGTTATGAGATTGGCAGCGCAAAAGACTGCATGGAGAATTGAAGGTACACTTAGAGAGTTTGCCGGATTTGATCCTGTAAATGTATGGTTTGACTATCCAATCCATAAGATTGATGAATCTGGTGTTTTGAAAGATGTGATGCCTGAATCGGAAAAAGCTCCATGGCAGAAAGGAATAGAATCTAGAAAACCTAAGGAGAAGAAGAAGGAAGAAAGGCAAAATACATTAGAAATCGCATTCGCAAGCTTGGAGATGGATGGAAAAGATATAACTATTCAGGATTTAGCTAAAGAAATGGGAGTATCAGAGCGAACTGCTTGGAGAAGAATAAAAGAACATGGTGGATTTGATTCTGAGGAAAAAGGTCCAGGTAAACATAGTATACTTCATAGAAAATCAGAAGATACTACGTGCGACAAAAACTGATTTTGTCATGCGTGTCGCAGTGCGTCAAAAACATAAATTTCAGTTATTGTCGCAGTGCGTCAAAAACCCGTGACAAAAACTGATTTTCAGTTATTGTCGCAGTGCGACGGCAAAAACATATATATAATATATATATTTTTCTGTCGCGTGACACAAAATGTCATAGACTGTGAAAGATTAGTTGGGCGTAAGCATTCGCCCAACATAACTATTCACGGTCGCCTAATGACTAAAGCAAAAATGCCGTTATGAAAAATATTAATAGATAATCAATATCATTTATAAAAGGATGGTAGAAAAGAATGGAGAATGTTATGATAGAGTTTTTTATGTCAATGAATCCACCAACAGTTACTCATCAAGAAAAGCAAGTTAATTTTAAAAATAAAACCTTCTACGAGCCGCCTGAACTTAAGCAGGCAAGAAATAAGCTGATTGGTCACTTAGGTAAATTTAAACCGTCTAGAAAGCTTAGAGGATCGTTAAGGCTATATGTAAAATGGTGTTACCCTATGAGAAATAGTAAGGTAGATGGTCAGTACAAAGACACTAAGCCTGATCTAGATAACGCACAGAAGTTATTGCAGGATTGTATGACAAGCGTTGGTTTTTGGTGCGATGATGCTCAAATTGCAAGTTTAATATGCGAAAAGTTTTGGGCTGATATTCCAGGTATTTATATTAGAGTTGAAAAAATAGGAAGGTGATTTGGTTGAACGAAAAAGAAAAATTGATAAAAATGATTGATAGCTGTTACCTAGCAAAAAAAGGTGTGGCGATAACATTTCATATGAAACGATTTTGTAAGACAGAAGTTGTTATTTATGTTGATTCTGAATTGAGTTTTTTAAAGCCAATAATACTGCATCATTATGATCATAATTTAGATAATGAGCATGTGAGAATAATCAATTTTGGAGAGGTAGAATATGACAGCTAAACAATATTTGATGCAAGTTCAAGCTTACGAGTATAAGATAAAATTAAAAATTGACCAAATTATTGAGGAACGTTCTAAGGCTGAAAAGTGTAGTGCTGTCTTATCTGAAAGAGTTCAGACATCAATATGTGGAGATAGTTTATCTAGCATTATTGCAAAAATCTATGATTATGAGAAAGAGTTGGATATTTTGATTGATAAGCAGATTGATATTAAGAGAAATATTGTATCTAAACTAGATTTGATGATGGATGATAGATACATAGAAATTTTAGACAGAAAATATCTTAAGGGGTATAATTTGATTAAAATAGCTTATGAGATGGGGTATTCATATGCGCAAGTGAAAAGATTTCATGGGAGGGCATTACAAAAATTTGGTGAATTATTAAAAGATGAGCCACAATGAGCCATAGAAATGTGATATTATGGTATTGTGGAAGTTGAGGGTGGTAGTCATTGTGAATCACTAATTACCACCTTCTTTGACTTAAGTAGACGGGCTTCATGACCTCCCTAAAATAATTTATTCAAAAAAAGGACATCTTGGGCAGGATGTTCTTTTTTCGTTGAATTTTTCTAGAAAATTTGACAATAATATATTGTGGAAAATATTTTCCTCTGGTATAGTTAGGGTAAGAATGATTATATTAGGGGGAAAATAGTTAATGGCGGTTAAGACGGTGTATTTTTATGATGTTAAAATTAGAGAAAATGAAAAAGAAAGTCTTTATTTAAAACATAAAAACATTATAGAGAAACATGGAAAGAAACATGGTAAATCAAAGAGTGAGTATATCAGCATAAACTTGTACGATAAGAACGAAGAAGATGATGAAAAAAGAATTGTTCTTGATGTTTTGGAACACAATAAAACTTTTTTCTTTGGAAGGTTAGGCAGACCGAGCAAAGCTGGAACAATAGGTAAAAGAGATTATGAAAGTGGTTCACTTGAGGATGTTTTGACGGCAGAAGAGGAGATAAAGAGAGGAATTCAGTTAGTTAATTATTTTTATTTTGTGTATTCAAGTAACATTTTATGCATTACGAATACTAAAGGAGGGGCGAAACATTTTAGTTTTAATGATATAGTGAATATTTTTGAGGGTGAAGGAGTAGTATCTTCATTTCCAATACCTAATGAATATGGGTTAAATGCGTTTTATAAAAATGACTATTCAAAAATAAAATCTATAGAGTTTGAATCTGCTGATATAGATAGCTCTTTCTTGAAGCATATATTAAATTTAGATGATAAGACGCTACTTCAAATGCAAGAGAATAAAAATAAGGTGGGTATATATTTAAAAGCTGATAGAGATAAATTTATATTAGATAATAAAGATGTTGTAAGGAATGCAATAGATTCTCTTAAGGAAGGTGTAAAAGCCAAAAAACTAAACAAAGCTAAAATAAAAGGTAGCACTAAAAATGAAAAGAAACAAGAATATGATTTAATGTCCTTGTATTATAAATACACGATTGATGTAAAACTATACAGATATGAGAATGGAAGGAAACATTCTCATGATTTGGAAGAATTAAAAACAGAATATCTATCAGCTTTGAAAACAGCATACAATGAAAAGAAGGAAATATTTAGTAAAATGAAAAAATAGTATTCTCTTTGATGGGGGGAGGGCTGAAAATGAAAAAAATATTTAAGTATCTAATTGTGCTAATTGTGTTGGTATGTATGTGCTTTCTTTTCATTAAAAATACAATAGTGAGGATTAATGATTTTGGTAATATATTTCTTTTTTTTATAACTATCAATTCAATATTATGTGGGTTTAGTACGAATAATGAAAGTAAAATACTGAGTGTTACATCTGAAAGTATAATTCAAGAATTAAGAGGGAGCGGAATAATTGCCGAAAGAGAAAGGTTAGTATCTATTAACTTTAAATTTTCAGTAGTATCAATCTCTCTTTCCTCGGCGCTATATTTGATATTGATTTTAGGCATTCTAAAAAATATTGTGATTTTTAAAATTGCGACCTATGTACTTATAGTATTAACCATAGTAGGAGTCAGCCTATTTATTAAGTCATCAAGTAAAATAAAGAGTATAATAAAGATTGTGTATGATGATAGGTGTCCGTTCACTAAAGACGAGTTGGAAAATATGAAGGATGATATAGAAAAATTACATTAGATATAGTAATGATGACTAATAACTTATAAGAAAAAAAGGACCCAGAGAGGTCCTTTTTTCGTGCAAATAAAAAGATTGATTAAAACGTGCAAAAGTTGAGAAAGGTGGTGAGTCTGATGGCTAAAGGTAAATATCAAGAATGGCTAGAGCCTGAAGGCTTGCTAAAGCTTGAAGGTTGGGCAAGAGATGGTCTAACAGACGAACAAATTGCAAAGAATATGGGGGTTAGAACATCTACTCTTTATGACTGGAAAAAGAAGTATTCGGAGATTTCGGAGGCCCTAAAAAAGGGAAAAGAAGTTGTTGATAGGCAAGTTGAGAATGCTTTACTAAAAAGGGCATTAGGATATAGTTATACTGAAACAACAAGAGAACTAGTTGGAACAAAGATGGTTATTACTAAAGAAGTTGTGAAAGAGGTGCAGCCAGATACTACAGCTCAGATTTTCTGGTTGAAGAATAGAAGACCTGATATTTGGAGAGATAGAAAAGACTTAGAGGCTAAAGTGGATATGAATCAAAATGACCAATTCAAAGAAATGACTAAGGAAGAGCTATTAAAAATAGCTGGTATTGATGATGGATAAGCACTTAATAAGACAAAGGGCAAAGATAGAACTTGCAAGACGTGAGTTCTTTTTTTATTGTAATCTTAAAGCTCCGGATTTCTATAAACCGAATAGAAAATTCCTAGTTGACCTCTGCAATGAACTACAAGACTTTTATGAGCAAAATGATTATGATGTTTTGATAATCAATGAGCCGCCTAGACATGGTAAGTCTAGAACAGCTGGCTGTTTTGTCGAGTGGATACTTGGGGAGCACCCAGAGGAGAAAATAATGACAGGGTCATACAACGAAACATTGTCTACTGTATTTTCTAAGAATGTCAGAAATTCAATACAGGAAGAAAAGGCTGATAGTACTAAAGTTGTGTATTCAGATATATTTCCGGATAGACGAATAAAAAAGGGCGATGGATCCATGAATTTGTGGTCGCTTGAAGGTGGATATAATAATTATCTGGCAACATCACCAACCGGTACAGCCACTGGGTTTGGTGCAAGCATATTAATTATTGATGACCTCATTAAAAACGCTGAGGAAGCCTATAATGAGTCTGTAAAAGAAAAACATTGGGATTGGTTTACCAATACGATGTTATCTAGGCTTGAGGAAAATGGAAAAATCATAATTATAATGACAAGATGGGCTAGTGATGATTTAGCAGGTAAGGCATTAGCTGAACTGCCTGATTTAGGGTTTAATATAAAACACATTAACATGAAAGCCATGCAGGATGATGGAACAATGCTTTGTAATGAAATACTTTCAAAAAAAACCTATGAACTAAAAACTAAGGCAATGGGGGAAGATATAGCTAGTGCAAACTACCAGCAGGAGCCAATAGATTTAAAAGGTCAATTATACAATCTCAAGACATATGACAAATTGCCAGAGTTTAAATATCGATGTAATTATACGGATACAGCTGACACTGGAGATGATTATTTATGTAGCATTGATTTTGGAATAACTTTTGATGATGAAGCATATATTATAGATGTTTTATACACAAAAGAGTCAATGGAAACTACAGAAGTGAAACAAGCTGAAATGATGGCAAGAGATAATATTAATGTATCTTTTATTGAATCGAATAATGGTGGTAGAAGTTACGCAAGAAATGTTGAAAGAATCATGAGAGATAAACTAGCAACTAATAAAACAGTTGTTAAGTGGTTTCATCAATCAGAAAATAAGAAAGCTAGGATATTGTCAAACAGTTCATGGGTAAATCAACATATTTACGTTCCATCTACTTGGAGGAATAAATGGCCTGAGTTTGCAAAAGATGTAATTAAATATCAGCGAGAAGGAAAGAATAAACACGATGACTGTGCAGACTGCCTAACAGGTATTGCAGAATCAATAGTTAAAAATAATAAGAAGTTCAAGACTATGAATAAATCTAAGTTAGGATTGTAAGGAGGTGTTACATTGTTTAGAACAGATAAAGACGAATTGAGTATAGACGATATACAAAAGTTTATTAAAAAGCATAAAGTTGAATGTGCTAGATATCTCAAGCTACAAAATTATTACGAGGGTAAGCACGATATTTTAAATGTCAAACGTGATGATGGTTTGCCTAATAATAAGATAGTTAATCCATATCCTAAGTACATTACTGATATGCTTGTAGGTTATTTTGTAGGCCAACCGATAAGTTATTCAAGCAAAGGAAATAATAAGTTAATTGATGAATTACAGGGTATATTTGATTATTCAGATGAACAGGAAGAAAATTTAGAGCTTGCCAAAATTTGTAGCATCAAAGGAAAAGCATATGAATTATTATATCGTGATGAAAATGCCAAGATAAGATTTAATGAGATTGACCCATCAAATATGTTTGTAATATATGATATGACAATATCCCCAAGTATTAAATTTGCAATTAGGTATTATGATGTGGGTGATGGTAATGATAAAGTCACATTCGTTGAAGTTTATGATAAAGATGCCTGTTGGATTTATAAAGGGAAAGATACCGATTTAAAACTTGAAGATGTAGCTGAGCATACATTTAATGATGTTCCAGTTGTAGAGTATGTTAACAACAAAGAAGAGCAGGGAGATTTTGAACAGGCGATACACTTGATAGATGCATATAATAAATCACAGTCAAACACATTAAACGATATGGATCAGTTTACCGATGCGTTTTTAGTTTTGGTAAATATGAATGGTACAAATTCAGATGATATTGATGAATTAAGAAAAGAAAGGGTTTTATTACTTGATAGTGAGGGAGATGCTAAATGGCTAATTAAAGATGTAAATGATAGCTGGGTTGAGAACTACAAGGATAGATTAAGGCGAGACATACATAAATTTTCATACACTCCAGATATGCAAGATGAAAGCTTTGGTAATAATCTTAGTGGTGTATCTATAAGATATAAAATCCTTGCAATGGAACAGATAAGGTCGAATAAAGAACGTAAGTTTAAAAAAGGTCTACAAAGACGAATAGAGCTTATTTGTAATACCCTTAGCCTTGAAAAAGATATAGATTTATTCACTGATATTCAGATTAAGTTTTCAAATACGCTGCCACAAAATGTATATGAACTGTCTCAAACAATCAAAAATTTATCTCCTTATCTCAGCAATGAGACATTAATTAATCAGTTGCCATTTGTTGAAAATGCCGTTGAAGAGATTGAGAAAAAGAAAAAGGAAGAGGATTTGACAGTTGAAGAACCTTACAATATAGGGGTTGATGTAAATGCCGAAAGTTAAAATATCGGACTACTGGATTAAAAGAGCTAAAGAAAGGCAACTCGAAGATTTGAGGGATTCTGATGAAGTAATTAGGTTGGTTAATGAGCAATTTGAGAATTGTTTGAAAAAGATAGAAAAAGAAATAGCAATGATATTTTATAGGTTTTCTGAAAATAATGAGATAGATTATGATTTAGCTATAAAACTTTTAACTGGTAAAGAATACACTAAATTCAAACGAGAGCTTGCTGAATATATGGAAATGATAGATAACCCTAATATTCTGTTAGAACTCAATACGCTGTCAGCTAGAAGCCGAATTTCACGACTTGAACAATCATTCTTTGAGATACAAAAGCATATAGATGGTGTTTTTAAATTTACTGATGAAAAAGTAGAGGGATTATTATATGAATCTACTAAATCAAATTATTTTAAAACTTTATTTGATGTTAGTGTGGCCAGTGAAGTGACTGTTAAAAATCTAAATGTATTATCTAAAGCTGAAATATTAAAAGAGTTTGCTAAACCCTGGAGTGGCAAAAATTTTAGTGAGAGGATATGGAAAAACAGAACTTTGTTAAAGGATACTTTGGAGGAAATAATAATACAGTCAGCTATTCAAGGTGTAGACACTGAGGATGCAATAGATAAGATCACTAAAAAAATAGATGTTAGTAAAAAAGCAGCAGCCACACTAATTCACACTGAACAAGCATATTTCAGTGGACTCGGAACTAAAAAAGCATACGAAGCTATGAATGTTCAAAAATACATTTATATAGCTACTCTTGACTTTAGAACATCTGATACTTGTAGGGAATTAGACCACGAAATATATCTAGTATCTGAAGCTCAAGCAGGTGTTAACTATCCACCAATGCACCCCAGATGCCGAAGTGCAACAGCACCATATACAGGAAAGTTAGAAGGAACTAGAACAGCAAGGGATAAAGATGGTAATGAGGTAAAGGTAGATAAGTCTTTAAATTATAAAGAGTGGTATAAGAAGTATGTTGAAAGTAATCCTGAATATTTGATTGAAGAAAAGAAGTGGAAGAACAGACATAGTGATAAAAAACAGTTTGAAATGTATAAAAATGTAGGCGTACAAGTTCCTAAAAGTTTTGATAATTACCAAGATTTAAAGTATAATGAAAGTGAAAGAGATAGAAGGTTAAGAAGTGTTGATTACACTAGGAGAATGAAGCTTAAAAATAATCCTGAACTGAAGTTGCCTAACGTTGACACCGCAACAATTGACAAAAATAAATTTGAAAAATATCTATTTGGTGGCAACAACGTAAGTGGCTTGAATAAAGGAAAGTTAATTGAAAAAAGGCTGGGCTACAACATAGATAATTATAAAGAGTTCGAAAAAGATATACTTAAAAAGGCTAAAGAAAATCCAGTTGTAAATAAAGGTAGCAATGGTCATGTAACTAGGTATGAACAAAAAATTATCATGTACAATAAAGACGGGATACCAACTAATGTAAAAGTAGGTTGGGGTGTAGATAAGGATAAAACACACTTAACTACTGTGATAATTGAAGAGGTGAAGTAATATGAAAATAAAACAGTATGATAGAGTTAGATTAAAAGACGGTAGAGAAGGTGACGTAATGGAGATATATGGAGATTATGAAGTCTTTTTAGTTACTGTTGGTAATGATGAATATACTTGGGAAGATATAGATGTAAAACTAGATGATATTGAAGAGGTGATATAGTGGACAATCTCAAAATAGTTTATAAAATTCTTGTAGGAATTGAAGAATCTATGGATAGCAATATATTTGATGGAACATTTCTAGAAGCATTAAAAATAAGCGAAGAAAGACGCAATAAAATACTTCAGTCAATGATTGATGATGATTTAATTGATGGCTTTGCAAGAGTTAATTATTGCGGTGGATATGGATTTAAAGCAATAGAGCCTAGATTAACAATCAAGGGTATGGAGTTTTTACAAGAAAATTCTACAATGCAAAAGATTAAGAATGGTTTGAAAGATGTTAAAGACATCACACCATTTATATAAGCACTTTAACAGTAAATGTTGAGGTGCTTTTTTTAATACAATCGTCCTAGACACGACGTTAAAAGGTCTTATTTTATTACAATGAAAGGAGTAACTATAAGGGATGAAAAATAACTTACAGGGACTATTAAGAATGAATTTACAGCTACTGGCAGAAGATACAGGAGCTGGTAATGGTGGTGAGAATCCACCAGAAGAAAACAAGCCAGAGAGTAAAACTTACACAGATGAGGAACTACAGAAATTAATTCAATCTGAATCTGATAAAAGGGTTACACAGGCGATGGAATCGTCTAGAGCTAAATGGGAAAAAGAGTACCAGGAGAAACTAGAAAAGGAAAAGTCAGAAGCTGAGAAGCTTGCTAAGATGACAGCAGATGAAAGAGCAAAGGCACAGTTTGAGAAAGAAAAGGAAAAGTTTGAATCAGAGAGGGCAAAATTTCAGAGAGACCAATTGGAACTAGAGACAGTAAAAGAACTTGGTAAACAAGGGCTTGATGTTGAATTTAGTTCTTTTTTAATGGGTGAAAATGCTGAATCTACAAATGAAAATATCAAGCTGTTTAAAGAAAAGTTTGATAGTGCAGTAGAAAAGGCTGTTACTGAGAGGTTAAAAGGAAAAACACCCAAGACTACTGACAAGAATACTACGATATCTGTGGATAAGCTAAAGGGTATGTCTATTGATGAAATCAATGCAAATTGGGATTCAATCAAAGGCATGAAGTTATAAGAAAGGTAATGGTGAATTAATATGACAGTAAAGAATTTTATACCTACACTGTGGAGTGCTAGGCTACTTGCAAACTTAGATAAAAAATTAGTGTATGCTAATGTGGTAAATCATGACTACGAAGGGGAAATCAAAAATTTGGGTGATAAGGTTAAAATTAATCAGATTGGACCTATCTCAATAAAAGATTATTTAACTGGTGATGGTGCAGCAAAGAAGCTTGCAGACCCAGAAGAAATAACTTCAACTCAACAGGAACTAGTTATAGACCAAGCGAAATATTTTAACTTTAAAGTTGACGATATCGACGCAGCTCAAGCGAATATTAAGTTAGTTGATAAAGCTATGGATAGAGCATCATATGCGATTGGTGATGTAATAGATCAACATATAGCGAGTTTTGTAAAAGATGCAGGAATAAAAGTTGGTACTTCGTCAGCACCTGTTGATATTGAAGTAGCGAACGCTTATGATCAGTTAGTTGATTTGGCTGTTAAACTAGATGAAAATAATGTAACAAGAGCCGGCAGATTTGCCATTATACCAGCTTGGTATTTAGGGATGTTATCAAAAGACCCAAGATTCACTAAGGATTTCAAAGTGCTAGAAAATGGTGTAGTGGATGGTGCTGATGTAGCAGGGTTTAACCTTAGAATGTCTAATAACGTGCCTGTATCAACTAAGAAGTATTCAATAATGGCTGGAACAGACCAAGCAATTAGCTATGCAGGTCAGATAACAAAGATAGAGCCATACAGACCAGAAAAAACTTTTGCTGATGCGGTAAAAGGGTTATTTGTTTATGGTACAAAAGTTATTGAACCAAAGGCATTGGTTAATTTTACTTGTCAGATAAAAGCTGTTTAGGGGTGATTTAGATGAACGAGAGAATAATTGAAAAACTCAAGATATTAGTAGGAACTATCGAGAACGAGATAACTATATCTCTCGTTCTCGATATCCTAATTCAAAAGATAAAAAACTATTGTAATAGGGAAGATATACCAACCGAATTAGAACTTGTTATTGTGGAGATGCTGGCTGAGTATAATAAATCACTATCTTCTAGTGGTCAAGATACTCAAAATACAGGTGGGATTAAATCCATAACTAGAGGGAATACGAAAATAGAATATAATGTTAGTACTAACACTAAAATAACAAGTGTGGATGATTTGATAAGTAAATATAAAACGCATTTAATAAGGTTTAAGAAAGTCGGAACTATCAGAATGAATGGAGGTAACTAAGTGAGAGAATCAGACATATTGGCAAGTACCTACCATGATAGAATGGATATAATTAGACACATGGAAATAGAAGATGATTCACACTTAACTACAATGAAGCCACAAACTATTAAATCTAATGTGCTTTGTGAACTAGATAAGGCGACCACAGGATATCACGATAATGAAATAGTTATTGATTATACAGTGTATACACGACCTGAAGAAGATGTTATAGAGGGTGATAAACTTGTTATAACTCATTTAGGTCGTGTATATGATTGTGTGGCAGGTATACCTTTTAAGTGGGCGTCACATTTAGAGATTCCGGTAACGCTGAAGGAGAGAGTATAATGAGTTTTGAATTTGAGGGAATGGATGAGTTAATAAAACGACTTGAAAATATTGAAAAGAAAATACCTGAAGAATTTGATAAATTAAAAATGACTGTTGCTACTGAAATACTTGAAGACGTGGTTGAAAATACTCCGGTGAATAAAAATCCTAAAGCTAAAACGGCAGGAAATCTAAGACGTGGATGGAAAATAAGAGATTTAGGAGATTCGGTTGAAATATATAACGATGTACAGTCTAAGGGGGAATACTATGCTTGGGATGTTGAATACGGTCATAGGACTAGGGCAGGTATGGGACTTAAACCATCTAAGCGTAGACGTAAGAGTGTAGTTGGTGATGATGGAAAAATACTATTTGTTCCAGGTAAATTTATGCTTAGAAATGCTATGAAGGTAGGAAAAGAAACATTAGAAAAAGAAGGTAAAAGAATATTGGATGAGATTACGGGTGGTAAATAATGATTAAGATAAATGAATTGATTAAATCAGTATCATCTATGATTTATGAGACCATAAAGGATACTGACTATAAATGTAAAATAACAGATGATGACGACCAATTACAATTATATTTAAATAAAGGTAGCTGTTTTTTTATTGATGTTCATATAGAAAATTCAAAATCAGTAAATTTACACTTTAATAAAAAATCACTTGTAATTGACATACGATACTTCCCACACGGTAGAGTTAAAAAATCCGATTTAAATGAAATCAAAGAATTGTTAGAAACTCAATTTGTAAGAAGTATAAAGGTTGGTAGAAGATATATTCATATATCCGATATTGACACTTTGATACTAAAAGATGAAGTGGGGTATACTTTGAATTTTAGCATTAAAACAAGTTATCATGAACAGGTATATTTTGATAAAAATGATAGTAATGTGATTGAAGTTATAAGAATGCGTAGTAGTGACGTATTAAAAATAGAAAGTGAGGTAAAAAATGGGGCTAACTGAGTTAAAAATTAGTTTCAAAGAAGAAAAAAGAAGAGCATTAGAAGGTGCTAGTACTAGTGTGGCTCTTTTGATATTAAAGGACTCAACTGTTAAGGGTTTGAAAGAATACGTGTCATTTGATCAAGTAACTGAAAAGTATAAATCTGATAATCTTATGTATATAGAGCACGCATTCAAAGGTAATATTCAGGATGTGAGAGTAGGTGGGGTGCTTGAGGAAAGAGCGTACACACCATCAAAGGTTATTGTATATTCAATAGGTAGTGATGATACATTAGATAACGCACTTGAGGTATTAGAAAATGTTGAATTCAATTATATGTGTATGCCTGATGCTACAGACGAGGTTGAAAATCCAAAGCTAATAGCATTCATTAACAAACTTAAGGAAATAGGACATTGGGCGGATGTTGTAATAGCAACAAATAATCCAAGTAATTCAAGTAGTGTGATTGAGTTTGCGACAGATAATATAAAGGAAGGTTCAGTTACCTACACTGCCAATAAACTATTGCCTTTTATCGTTGGTGCGTGTGCAGGTACACCTTTTACACAATCCATAACATATTGCAATGTGCCGTTCATCACTAATATACCTAAAAAAACTAATGAAGAATTGAACTCTTTAATAAATGCTGGTAAGTTGGTACTCGTAAAAAAAGGCGGTAAAGTAAGAATAGCCAGAGGTGTTACATCTCTAACTGGCGTTGATGGAAATGAAGGAGAAACTTTCAAGAAAATAAAGCTAGTACGAACGTATAAGATGATTAATAACGCTGTTAAAAAGTCCATTACCGATTTTTATGTAGGTAAGGTATCTAATAGCTATGATAATAAATGTTTGCTGATATCTGAAATAAAAGGATTTTTAGAGGATTTGAACAGAAGTGAAATGATAGCAAATGGATTTTCTGTAAATATTGATATGGAAGCACAAAAAAAATATTTGATTGAAAAGGGTGTTGATGTAAAATCTTTGAGTGAACAGGAGCTTAAAGAATTTAATACTGGTTCAAAAGTTTTTATAGTGATAACGCTTAAGGGCGTGGATGCTATGGAAGATTTTTATATAAATATAAATGTTTAGGAGGTGCTTAAATATGGCAGATAAAGAACAAGTAAAACAGATACTAGGTACTGATGGTATAAGTGGTACTTTCGGTGAGCTGTGGTTAGATGGGGAATATGTTGCAGAACTTGAAGGGTTTCAAGCTAAAATAGATTTTAAAAAGACGGCAATACCAAGACCAAGACAAATGATAGACGCCCATAAAACAACAGGAGCAGAGGGTAAAGGGTCTTGCACTATGACTAAGGTTTCATCAAGAATGACAAAGTTGATTGGTGTTAGAATGAAAGAGCAAAAAACAATTAGTTTTGAAATTATATCTAAGCTTGATGACCCTGATAATGTGGGAGCTGAAAGAATTAGATATATGGGAGTGCAATTTGATGACTTAACCCTTGCTGACTTTAAAAATGGAGAGGTTGGAAAAATAGAAGCCCCATTTACATTTGATGATTTTGACCCAATAGATTTGATATAAGGAGATAAAAAATGAGTGAAAAAAATGTTAATTTGATTGATTTATTGCTTAGTAAAGATAGAGATGATTTTTTAGTTAAAAAAGAGGAAATAGAAATAGATAGCTTGTCTAGAATGTTTAATCAACCTTTTATCATTGAAATGCGTAGGATGAGTTTGGAGCAAGAAGCAGAGCTTGAAGAGTATGGTTACAAGCTTAAGATGGCAGACAAAGGGAAGCTAGAAATGGCTGAAAATAATAGGATGAGAAAGTTGCTGACTTTAGTTTATTCTGTATTCTATAATGGTGAAGCACTATTTAAAAATAAAGAACTTATAAGCAAGTTTAAGGTAGGGACACCAACTGATCTCGTATTAGTTTTGCTTACCCCAGACGAAATAGATTTATTATATGCTGCATATGATAATTTAATTAATAATATACCAAAGGAAGATGAAATAAAAAACTAATTGAGGTGGATGATGAATTGCGTACTTTTTACTATTTCTGGAAGTACGCAAGACTGACTCCATCTGAATTATATAAAAAAAAGAAATCAGATATTGGTGAATATAGAATGATGAAGGCATTTCTATTCAAAGAAATAGAAGATAGATTAGACGAGAAAAAATATCAACTTTGCCCTTTTATGGTGGGAGAAAGGGGGTAGTAGATGGCAACAAATACAACAGAATTGAAAGCTAGGTTTAAAGCTGAAGATTTAATGACTAAAGAATTAAAGCGGATGCAAGCGGAGCTTAGAAAATTTAAAAAGGAAACGAAAGAAATTGAAAAAGCCAATAAGGAATTTGATAAGAGCTTGAAAGGTAATAAAAAATTAAAAGTGGATGGTAAGGATGCTAAAAAACAAGTTGATGAAGTATCAAAGAAGTACAAATCTTTTGGTGATATGATAAAAAAATCGAATAAGATACCTATTGAAGTAAAAGATTTAGCATCTAAAGGGTTGGATGCCATCGGTGGTAAGCTTAATAAGCTAGGACCACTTGGAAGTATCCCACTTAAACTTTTAGGAAAACATCCCGTGTTGGCTGGAATAGGATTGATAAGCCTTGGGATTGGGAAACTTGCTAAAAGTGCATATAACGATATTAAAGTGAAATTAAACGATATGACCCAATGGGGAATACAGAAGATTCAGCAAGGTCTTAATAGCCTTAAAGATAAGGTCATAAAAGTTACAATTGACGGATATAATAATTATTCGGATTACAAAGCTAGGGCAAGTTCACTTGATAGAGGTGGTATGAGTATTGGTGGATATGATAGTCTAGTCCAGGGTGTAGCTAGAAATTCACGATCAAATTTATCTGATGTTAGAAATGGTATGACTAAGCTTATGCAGATGTCACCTGATGTGTTTGGCGGTAAACCTCAAGAAGCTGCTAAATTCTACCAAACTGCTATGCAATCATTTAGAAAAGGTGGTTCATCAGGAGAAGAAGCAAGTTCAGCAATGTATCAGTTAAATCAAGGTTTGGCAAGTGGTACACTCCAAGGTGATGAACTTAGAACGATAAGGGAGTCAGCTCCACTAATGGCGAAAATGATTGAAAAAGAAGTTGGAATGGGCATTAAGGAAGCCGGGAAAGAGGGTCTTCTTACTGCTGATTTAGTTAAACGTGCAATTCTTAAAAATTCAGAACAGGTAAATAAAGAATTCCAAAATATACCTATGAACTTCAAAGATGCTTGGGTAATAGCAAATAACTTACTAGAATCAAAAGTATATACACCTATGTATGAAAGAATGCAAAAGATTTTCGACAGTCAAATAGTTAAGGATTTCTTTAGCGGTTTGTTTACAGATGCAGAAAAAGCTATTGACGGACTATGGAAGTTATTAGATATTACTAATTTTGGGGGTATCGATTTTAGTAAGCTAAAAACGGCAGCGAAGCCAATAACGGATATGCTGGATGATGTTTATAATCATATTATTACTAATTCTCCGGAAGCACAAGAAGCCATAAATATGTTTGGTCAACAGGTAAATGGTGCATTTGAAGGAATGGGGGATGTATTCCAATTTTTCAAAGGTGTAGCTGAAGATGTGTTTAAATTTTTGAAAGAAAATCCTGATTTTATAAAAAATGCAATAAAATTATTGGCATCTGATTGGGAGAAAAAATGGCAATTAATGCAGGTGAAACTTAAACTTGCTGATAAAGTAATATTACCACTATTAACTGGGATTAATAATGCTATCAGCGGTATCGTTGGCGCATTAAAAGATGTTATGCAATGGTGGGATAAAACTATCAATCATATGAGAAATACCAACTTTGAGGGGCTTAATGGCTTAGATGGTTTCCAAACAGGCAGTAGTAGCGGTGGCATAGGTGTAGACAACAGTGGAGTACCCTCATATGCGAGAAGAGCTATGGGACAGTCAAGAATACCCTATGACAACTACCCAATTAGAGCTCATCAAGGGGAAAAATTACTGACAAAACGAGAGGCAAATGAGTATGAAAATAGAGATCAAGAACGTATTGTGATAAATATAAATGATATTACAGTAAGAGAAGAAGCCGATATTGATTTATTAGTTAGTAGACTTGTAAAAAGAATGAAATTGGCTAAAGCAGGGGGTGTATAAAACTTGGAAGTATATCTAAATTCAAATACTGAAAATTTAAGATTTCCGGTTATACCGTCAGAGATAGGGAAAAATATCAATGCTGATATCTCAGGGGAAAATATAGTAAAAAAAGGGAAGGTAAATATCTTTAATGGATATGAGCCTTCCTCGATTAGTTTATCCAGTTTTTTCCCACATGAGGGTGCTAATTATCAATTTATAGATGGACCTACAACAGACCCATATAGTTACGTTAATAAGCTAGAAAAATGGTGTAGAGATGGGGAAAGACTTAGATATATTGTGACATCGACACCTATTAACATACCTGTAAGAATAAGCCATTTTGAGTTTCTTGAAAAAGATGGAAGTGGGGATGTATATTTCACATTAGAGTTAAAGGAAGATGAAGATATCATTATTCCAGAATGGACACCTCCGAACACCTCAAAGAGTTCAAATCCATCAAATACAGTTCCAAATAAAGTGTATTCGAGAAACCTAGAAAAAAATGAGTTAAGTAAAAGCTCTAAAATACATACTGTAAAGCATGGTGAATATCTATTTATGATTGCACAGAAATATTACGGTAATGGCTCTAAATATAAAAAGATAACATCAAATGCAGAGAATTTAAAGAAGTACCCACAATTAAAAAAATCTAATGTAATATATAGTGGTTGGAAGTTGGTGATACCTTAATGAAGTATAAAAATGAAGACATAGAACTAATAGTTCACATTAGACAAGGTAAATTTTATAAACTATCTAGCGTACTATCATCTGTTACCTGGAGTGGGGATATTAAATCCCCATCTAGGTGTTTGGAGTTTTCATTTATCCAAGCAGTAAATGACTCAAAAATACAACAAATAGGTATAGTAGAAGGCTCTACTTGTTGTTTTTATGTAGGTGGAAAAGAGATATTCAGAGGAACTATAATAGATATTGATAAATCAAATACAGATAATCGTCTATCTATGACGGCTTTTGATATAGGCTTCTTATTGAGTAAGGATCAAGTAAGTTATAATTTTGTAAACACAACAGCTTGTGATATTGCAAAAGCGGTGTTTAAGGGAAAAGACGGTCAACATGCTTTAGCTTATGGTAAGCTTGCACCTGCTGAAACTAAAATTACAAAGCTGTTTATTGGTGCTACTAGATATGATGTTATAATGAGTGCGTATACAGAGCATTCTAAGAAAGATAAAGCTCATAAAAAATACATGATTGAAGTTGATTTGGATAAGTTTAACGTCGTTGAAAAAGGTATAGTTAAATTGAAGCTTATGTTTGAGGAGTCAAGCAATATAGAATCAGCTAGCTATAAAATATCGATGAATGATATGGTAAGTAGGGTATTGGTTGTTGATGAAAAAGGAAACAAGGTAAAAGAAAAAATCGATCCACAGCTAAAAAAATTATATCATTATATAACTAAGGTTATTGAACAAGGAAAGGATAAGGCTTTATCTGATGATGAAATTAAAAATGAATTAAAGGGTCCTGAAAAAACTTGTAGTATTTCAGGATTTGGCAATATAGATTGTAAATGTGGCTACAAGGTACAGGTTAAGGATAGCTTTACAGGATTAGTTGGAGAGTTCTATATTGATAAAGATAAACATACATGGTCAGGTGGTAAATATAGTGTTCATGTGGAGACCATAGTTCTTCTGTCAAGGAAGTAAGAAGAAAAGTTGTATAAAAGCCTTGAAATCAAAAGGTTTAGAGAAAAATGCAGAGGTTTGGACAGAGGGGTTACATTGTGATTTTAGAGCATTTGACAATAGTTCTGACCACTGGAAAATAGAGGGGTGTGGCAACAGAACTGCTTTTTTTGCTTGGTGTAACAACGGTACTATTGTTTTTGAGGTGTTTTTAGGGTGTGTGACTATAGAACTGTTGTCAAATTTTTTTGATTAAGAATTACGATAATAGACTAATAATCATTATGCTAAATTAGCAATTTAATTATACTAAATTTGAAAGGGGACTCGAGTGTGGATGAACTAAATAGAATTCATGAAAATATAACAGTGATACAACCTCGTAGAGTGATTAAGGATTATGCTGTTGGTATCTACGCTCGTGTGAGTACAAACCGTAAGGAACAAATGGAAAGTTTGTCTACACAAGTATCAGGACTCACTAGATTGGCGGTAGCTCATAGGACTTGGTTTGTAGCAGATATTTTTTTAGATGTTGCTTCTGCTAAAACAGGAACATCAAGAATAGAATTCAATAGAATGATAAGTGAATGTGAAAAAGGAAATATCGATATTATACTTACAAAAAGTATTAGTCGTTTTGGACGTGACACACAGGAATGTCTGGAAGCCATACGAAAGATTCGTGCAGCGGGCAAAAGAATTATTTTTGAACGAGATAAGATTGACACAGAAGCAATAGGCGATGAATTGCTTATAAGTGTGATTGAAGCTTGTGAACAGTCTGAGAATGAATGGAGAAGTGAAAATATACGTTGGGGGCTGAAGAGGAAAGCAGAGAACGGTACATCAGGATTATATAATCGTCCTTGCTATGGATACAAAAAAGATAAATATGGAATGCTAGTTATTGATGACGAACAAGCTAAAGTCGTCAGAGATATTTTTAATTGGTATCTGGAGGGGTGTAGCATAGGTGGAATTATAAAGAGATTGGAAACAAACGGTATTAAATCGCCAAAAGGAAAAGAACGCTGGAGCAAAAAAGGAATTGAATCCACATTAACAAGGCAGAAGTATACAGGAGATGTGGCAATTGCTGATTCCGGCGGCTCCGAGAATCAGTATTTGAATAAGGAACACCATGAGGGAATAATATCAAAAGAGCAATTTGAAGCAGTTCAACTTGAGATGGAGTCCCGCAGCAATGTGGAAGTTTTAGAAGATGGAACAGTGCGTAGAAAGAATAAAAAATATAGCTCGAAGAGAGGAAAATAATAGGAGGATACATATGGGAGATAAATATTCTAAGTCAAATATTAATAATTTTTCAGGAAATGTTTTTAATGGACCTACTAATATCGTGACAGGAAATAACAAATTTAGTGAACATGAAGAAGATAGGATTGCGAAATATACACCAGATCCTGTTTGGAGAAGTCCTATAACAATGGCATTACTTTCATGGATGGGATTTTTCATTTCATTGATAGGGGTTTTTCCAATGTATAAAACATTTGAACCTGTAATTAATTTATTGACCAACAAGAGTAATCAAGTTAACACAAACAATAATATATATGCCGTAATTTTTGCTGTAACAATGCTAGTTTTGGTGCTGATATTCTGGTTAAGGAGTATCACAAAAAAAGAAACTAGACACCCCTTATTCTTTAATTATGCGATAAGTGGACTTGGAAGGAAGATTACAATAGAAAAAATTCATATTGAAAAATGTCCTATATGTGGTGGAAAAATGAAATACTTCAATAAACCAGTAGAGTGGATAGATGTATTAAATTCAGATGGAAAAATAAAGCGTGAAGTTACAAAAAGAGTGGCTGCATTACAGTGTAAAAGAAATTCAGAACATTGGTATGAAGTGGATCCGGCTGCAGATAAATTAAAATAGGTTTAGTGAAAATAAGTATATTATTATTTTAAAGTTGCGACTATATGCAAATTAAAAAATGTCAGTTGATGCTGGGTAGATATTTCGAGCGATAAATCTCTGAAAAAGATTAATAATTTCTATATTATGTAAAATAGCCTAATCAAAAATTATATGATTGAAACAATAGAAATGTTATAGTTATGATAAAATCAATGGGTTTTGCAGAGATATTTAATTTTCCAAAATAGCCTAATAATCTCATGTGGAGACTATAGTTCTTCTGTCAAGAAAGTAAGGAAAAAAAGCATAGAAAAGCCTTGAAATCAAAAGGTTTAGAGAAAAATACAGAAGTTTGGACAACGAGTTTATACTATGATTTTAGAGCGTTTGACAATAGTTCTGACCACTGGGAAATCAGAGGTCGTAGCAATAGAACTACTTTTTTTGCTTGGTGTAACAACAGGACTATTGTTTTTAAGGTGTTTTTAGGGTGTGTGACTATAGAACTGTTGTCAAGGAAGTAAAAATTAAGATTGTTAAAGCAGAATAACCCTCATAAACTTACAGAGTAAGAATCAAAGAAGCTCAATGGATAACAAAATCCAAAAGGCTTCTTTTTCTTTTTCAAAAATAAAAAGGTCTTTCTTAAGGTATCCGTATAATATCTAATTTATGAATAAAGAAACGGAGGGATATATATGAAATACGGATATATTAGAGTATCGACAAAGGAACAAAATATAGACAGGCAATTAACTGCTATTTTGAAAGAGGGAGTAGAAATGAATAAAATTTATATCGACAAGGCAAGCGGGAAAGACTTTAACCGCAGGAAATATAAAAAGCTCATCAGAAAACTAAAATCGGGAGATGAGCTATATATTAAATCCATAGACAGACTGGGAAGAAACTATGATGAAATTATTAAGGAATGGAATCTAATTACCAAAGAGAAAAATGCTGAAATCATCGTACTTGATTTTCCTCTTCTTGATACAAGAACAAAGGTAAGTGATATAACCGGAAAGTTTATAGCCGATATTGTCTTACAGATATTATCCTATGTAGCTCAGATAGAAAGAGAAAATACCCATCAAAGACAGATGGAAGGGATAAGAGAAGCCAAGAAAAGAGGAGTAAAATTCGGCAGAAGTAAAAAAGATATTCCTAAAGAATTTGAGAATATGGCTAATAAATGGAGCAAAAAAGAAATAGGCTTAAGAGCCGGAGCCAAAGAACTTGGTGTAAGCCATACTACCTTTTCCAACTGGCTGAAGGAAAGAGGATATACAAGAGAAAAATGAAAAAGAACCTGTGATAAGGTTCAAAAGTCGTAATCAAAATATAATTGTAGTAAATCGTCAAAAAAAGTAGACTTTAATTTACAGACAAAAACCTATAAATTAAGTGCTGCCTAACATCTACCAAAAGTCGTCAAATCCATAGTGAATCACACAACAAACCTATTTTAATCATTATACCAGAAAATGGCACGCAAAGTCTAACATTATTGACATTTAAAGTCTAAGTTTATTTCCAGAGATTGAAGCAATAAACAAAGGAAGGAGATAGAAAACAGATGAAAAAAAGAGGTAACATACAAAAGCTAACTTCATTCTTCTTAGTTTTTGTTATGCTTTTAGGTATGTTTATACCAATTGAAACTGTATTTGCGGAGAACAAGGAAGTTCAAGTTAACATTACAGATTTTAGTATCACAAATTCAGAAGGTGTTGTACCACCTGATGGGTATTTTTCCAACTCATTATTTAAGTTGAACTATAAGTGGGATGCTTCAAGTCATGGAAATGAACTACACGAAGGAGATTACTTTGAAATAGACTTACCGGATCAGTTTAAATTTCCACCAGAGTCATCATACTGTAATTTTGATATAAATGCTCCTTCAGGGGAGTTGATGGCAAGGGCTGTTATTACACCGCAAGAACCCGGTGGCGGTAAAATTAAAGTAACCTTTACAAGCTATGTCAATGATAAGTTCAATATAACTGGAGATATGCACTTAACAGCAAGATGGAATACAACATCATATCCTGTCGAGCAGGAGGGTGAATACGAAATTGCTGTCGGTTCTTTTAATCCGCATATTACATTAAAACCATATGTGCCACCACAATATGGAAATGAGATTCTTTATAAAGTTTCAGGGCAAACATTAACAAGTGACAGTCTGGTCAGATGGAGAATCCGAATAAACGCAAAGCAAGGTGATTTGAACAATGTTATTATCAAAGATACATTGGAAGTGGAAGATCCGGGAAGTCCAGAAGGCATTGAGTATGTGGCAGGTGAGTTTGTTTTATATGAAATAGTCTTTGAAGATGGTAAACCTGTTGAAAAAAATCCTGTAAATGTAAGTAATCAAGTCACATTATCTTCAGATAAAAGAAGTTTCACTTATAGCATGGGAAATCTTGATGGGAAAGCCTATATGCTGCATTATCGTTCAACATATAGACAAGGACTTAAATTAAAAAATACAGCTGAACTTACAAGCACAGAAACAGGGAAAATTGTACAAAGTCAGTTTCAAGATGCAGAAAGTGGCGGTGGCGGACAAGGAAATTTAACGAGCAAGATTAAAATCGTTAAAGTTGCTGAAGATAATGAAGAAATTAAATTAAAAAATGCTAAATTTAAAATCACAAGAAAAGCCTCAGGAGCAACATTTGAGGTCATAACCGATTCAAATGGAGAAGCTGTTACTATGCAATTGATTCCGGGAGAGTATGAAATAGAAGAAATAGCCGCACCGGATCATTATTTGGTTGACAACACGAAATATACAGTGGTCGTTACATCTGATAATCTTGAGATAAAAACAATCACAAACGAACCGGAGAAAATAGACATTAAAGTCCAAAAGAAATGGATAGGACCGGTAGGTTCTGAAGTTACAGTTGTTTTGAAAGCAGATGGAGTACCGGTTGCTGAACATAAACTGTCTGCTCCTGATTGGGAATATACTTTTACAAACCTTAGAAAATACAATGCTAAAACAGGTGAAGAAATTAAATACATTGCAGAGGAAAAAGATGTCTTGCAGGGGTATACTCCATCTATTTCAGGTTCAATAGGAGATGGCTTTATCATAACAAATACCAATAATGAAAAGGTAGATATTCCTGTAGAAAAGAAATGGGTAGGACCAGCAGGTGATTCTGTAGTCGTACAGGTTAAAGCCGAAGGTAGTAATGATGTAGTAGCAGAATATGAGCTTAAGGCAAATGAAAATTGGGAACATATCTTTACAGGACTTGATAAATACGCACCGGACGGCACGCTTATTAAATACAAGGTAGTAGAGAAAAATGTTCCAAATGGATATAAAGTTTCTTACGAAAAAGATCCAACAGGCAAGTGGGTTATCACCAATACCAATGTTGAAAAAACAGAAGTTTCTGTAAAAAAGAAATGGATAGGAGCAGAAAGAGATTCTGTACTTGTAGAGCTTAGAGCTGAAGGTAGCAACGATGTAATAAAAGAATATGAACTCAAGAAAAGTGAAGGTTGGAAGCACACCTTTACGGGACTTGATAAGTATACAGCGGACGGTACGCTTATTAAATATAAGGTGGTAGAGAAGAATGTTCCGCAAGGTTATGCAGCTACCTATGAACAGGAATCTGACAACTTATGGATTATTAAGAATACACAAGATAAAACAGAGGTAAAAGTAACCAAAGAATGGGAAGGTGTAACAGGAAATCATCCGACAATCAAATTACAGCTTCTAAAGAACGGACAAAATGAGGGGAGTCCGATTGAATTAACAAACGGAACAACCACATATACTTGGACCGACCTTGATAAAACAGATGCACAAGGAAATGAATATAACTACACAGTAAAAGAAGTAGGAGAAACAGCTAATTCCATTCAGCTTAATGGAGATTGGTATAAGGTTAGCTACGGAGGCAACACACAAGATGGACTAACAGTTACCAACAAAAAACTTTCCCCTTGGACACCGATGATACCACCTACAAGAGATATTAAGGTAACTAAAGAGTGGAAAGACATTTCAGGAAGTAATTTGAATGAAGCTCCTGTTGATAAGATTAAAGTAGAACTATATAAAGACGGAATTGCCACAGGAGATATAAAAGAGCTTACAAAGGATAATAACTGGACGGTAACTTTTGAAAAACTGAAAGTCTATGAGTCAATAGAAAATCCTACCATTCATAAGTATACCGTTAAAGAAGTAGGGGAAGTTGGATCAGCTATTCAATTCAATGATAAATGGTTCGGAGTAAGCTATGACGGAACTATGGCAGATGGTTTTACCATTACCAACAAAGAAAAGACGCCATGGACACCGATGATACCACCAACAAGAACTATCAAGGTAACAAAGGCATGGGACCTTCTTGCAGGAAACAATATACCTGATACAAAGATAGAAGTAGAACTATATAAGGACGGAGACGCTACAGGCAAGAAACTTGAACTGACAAAAGATAATAACTGGACAGGAGAGTTTAAGAACCTTGAAGTGGCAGACGGACTTGGAAGTACCAACTACTATAAATATACTGTCAAAGAAGTAGGGGAAATTGGTTCTGCTATTCAGTTTGATGGTAAGTGGTTCGGAGTAAGTTATGACGGAACTATGGCAGATGGTTTTACCATTACCAACAAAGAAAAGACGCCATGGACACCAATGGAGCCACCAACAAGAACTATCAAGGTTACTAAGGAATGGAAAAATGATAATGGAAATGTTTTAACTGCTCCTGTTGAAAAAGTTGAAGTAGAACTATACAAAGATGGAGTAGCCACAGGAAAGAAACTTGAACTAACAAAGGATAATAACTGGACAGGAGAGTTTAAGAACCTTGAAGTAGCAGATGGACTTGGAAGCACCAATTATTACCAATATACAGTAAAGGAAATCGGAGAAACAACAGGTTCCATTAAACTTGATGGTAAGTGGTTTAAGGTAAGTTATAGCGGAAGCATGAAAGACGGCTTTACCATCACTAATCAAAAGGAAAAACCATGGACACCTATGGAACCTCCAATTAGGGAAGTCAAGGTAACAAAGCTGTGGAAAGACCATAAAGGAAACACCATTACAGCTCCAACGGAAAAAATTACCGTAGAACTATATAAAGATGGTAATCCTACAGGAAAAACACTTGAATTAAATGCAGGTAATAACTGGAGCGGAGTATTCAAAAATCTTGCAGTGGCAAATGGACTTGGAAGTACAGACTACTACAAATACACAGTTAAAGAAGTAGGAGAAGATGGTAATGCCATTAAATTTGATGGCAAGCAGTATAAGGTAGTCTATGGAGGAAGCATGAAAGATGGGCTTACTATCACTAATGAGAAAGAAACTCCACCAACACCACCAAATACTGAAAAACCGAAAGTACCAAACACAAGTACAAACAATAGCTTACCTAAAACAGGAGATGGAGCAAACCTATCCCTATATGCTTGGTTGATGTTCGCTTCAGGAAGTTTACTTATTCTGTTAGGTATTAGAAAAAGAAAACACGCAAAGTAAAATTTGTATTATGGGAATGGAGACAAAGAAGTGAAAACAATAACAAAGATTTTTAAGTAATCAAGACCGAAAACTGAATAAAGACCATACAACAAAGGACAATTTCCTTGTTGTAATCGGAGGACTTTTTACGCCAAAGTGTAGAAGTCCTCCTTTTTTATTCTCAAAAACCAAAATCAGAGAGCAGAAAAAGGAGGAACGCACAATGGATAAAAAAGAATATTACATCTATGTCAAAGGGAAAGCTATACCTGTCAGTGAAGAAGTTTACAAATGAGAGAATAGAAAAACAGGAAAAATTAAAGGTTTTAAAAAGAGAGGGAATACCAGTGAAGTTAGCGTGAAAAATATACGAAACCTTTACTCAGGACTTGTTAGATTACACTAACTGCTGTATAATCAATAATATAATTATCGATTATGATATTATTGATTATAAAAACATGGTATTTTTAACACGAGGAGGAATGAACATGGCTAATAAAAATCATGAACTGGATAAACCAATTATAGAAGCTGCTAAAATAGAATTTTTGAAAAATGGATTTCAAGCTACCGCAATAAGTAATATTGCTAAAAAAGCAGGAGTTACAACCGGGGCTATATATACGAGATACAAAGGAAAGGATGAACTTTTTTATAGTCTGATTGAAGATTTTTTAGAAGCTTTGAATAGAGAGGTGAAAGATAATAGAGCATCATATATGAATTATCGCACAGATAAAAATTTTGAAGATTTTTTGAAGAATATAGAGAAAGAAACTGCAAGGTATATAGATCTTCTGTTTGAATATTATGAGGAATGTAAACTTTTGCTATGTTGCAGCAAAGGAAGCTCCGTTGAGGCTATGTTTGATGAAATGATGAAAAATAAAATATTTCAAACAAAGACATTTATAAAGGAAAACATTGACTCAGATATAAGTGAGATGAAATTGGATTTAGTGGAACTTTTAATGAGTCAACAATTCAATATCTATGCCTTAATTATCAAAAAAGGATATAGCAAGGATGAAACTATTGAATATGTAAAAATGCTGGGGGAATTTATTGGAGCAGGTTGGAAAAAGATTTTTAATGAATTTATAAAATAAGGGTTGAATTTATGAGTCGTATAACTGATAGAAGTGAAGATATTTTGGATTTTAAAATAGACTTTGCTTATGAAGGAAAAAAAGAAAAGACATTAGATAATGTAAAAGGAACTATATCAAAAGGTCAATGTGTAGTACTTTGTGGCGAAAGTGGGTGTGGGGATAATGCTATAATGATGACAGTACAATAAATCCAAGAAAAATCAAGGGTTAAAGGCTTCCACAAAACTTTTAAACTTTGATGATGGATAGACTGTCATCATTTTTTATACTCAAAATTTGTATAAAAGTATAGCATAAAATGAAATCTCTGTATAGAGAAGAAGGGGGCATACTATGGCAGAAATTATCACCGTTGCCAATCGAAAAGGTGGAGTTGGAAAAACAACGACAACATTAAATCTTGCGTATTCATTAAAAGAACTCGGCAAAAAAGTATTCGTCATTGACCTTGATCCGCAAGCTAATCTCACAAGATGCTTTGGCATAGAAAATGCCAATGAACTTACAGAAACCATAGGACATCTGTTAATGGCAGAATTAGAGGAAGAAAACTACTTGGCGAAGGGATATATCCTATCCTATGATGGCATAGACTTTATTCCATCAAGCATTTATCTATCCGTTACAGAAACGCAGATGAAAGCAGAAACCGGAAGTGAACGAATCCTATCAAGCATCCTTGAACCTATACGAGAGCAGTATGACTACATCCTGATAGACACTTCTCCATCGCTGAATATCTTGACCATCAATGCACTTTGTGCATCGGATAGTGTGCTTATTACAGCAGATACACAGTTGTTTGCAATCGTCGGAATCAGTGAACTTTTAAAAACCATTCAAAAAATTAAAAAGAGGGTCAACGCAAGTCTAAAGGTAAAAGGCATCTTGCTTACCATGTGCGATAACAGGACAAATCTTTCAAAACTCCTTACTCAGCAGGTGGAAGAAATGTATCAGGGAAAGGTAGAGGTATTTCAAACCAAAATCCCCAAAACAGTCAAAGTGGGTGAATCCATATACAGCGGTCAAAGTATAAAAAAATATGCAAAAGGCAGCAGCGTAGATATTGCATATGACAATTTGGCAAAGGAGATCTGCTATGAGTAAAAAACTTGTGAAAAGAGAAATAACCGATGCGGTCGATATTTTACTGGATGATGTAGGTGTCTTGGAACAGGGGGATATACAGGATATAGAAATTGACTTGTTGGAAGCTTACCACGACCATCCATTTACCCTATACACCGGCAAGAGACTGGAGGATATGGTAGATAGTATAAGAGAAAACGGAATACTTAATCCAATTATCGTACTCAAAAAAGAAGATGGAGCTTATGAAATACTCTCCGGACATAACAGAGTGAATGCAGCCAGACTTGCCAATCTAAAAACCGTTCCCTGTATCGTCAAAGAACATCTTTCCGAAGAAGAAGCCTATACCTATGTGATAGAAACCAATCTGATGCAACGATCCTTTTCCGACCTGCTACCAACCGAAAAAGCTCTTGTCCTTAAAGTGCGATATGAAAAAATAGCAAGTCAGGGCAAGAGGAACGATTTACAAAAAGAGATAAACAATTTAGATAGGGGTATTATAGAAAAGGAAAGCAAAGCGGAAGATAAAACAGACAGCAGAAAATCACTCGGAAAAGAATATCATCTTTCGGGGGCATCTATTGCAAGATATTTAAGATTAAATGAATTGTCTGATTCTTGGAAACAAGATGTTGATAACGAAAAAATAGGACTGACAATGGCAGTAGATTTATCCTATCTTCCAAAAGAGATACAGGATTATCTGTATCAGCAGTATGAAGAATTGGAATTAACCTTAAAATCAAGCGATACTAAAGCACCTCATTTGATGAACAGACAAGAAGAACTGAATAAGGAGATGATTACAACATACTTGCTGAACTTGAAAAAACCGAAGATGAAAGAGTATCAGAATATCAAGTTATCTCAGAGTATTTATCAAAAATTCTTTCAAGATAAAGCGAAAGAAGAAGCAGAAGGGATTATAGAAAAAGCACTGGAAATTTACTTTAAAGAGTATCTCCGTTAGCAGAAAGACAAGATTACAAATTTAGGGTATAATATAAGGTGCTAAAGAGGTAAAAAAAGAGCTTATTTAACAGGATAATATATAAAAGAGGTAGATGTAATGGATGAAATAAAACTATATGAAAATAAAGAAATACGCTCTTTTTGGGATGAAGAAAAAGAAGAATGGTATTTTTCAGTAGTCGATGTAGTTGGAGTCTTGTCAGAAAGTAAAAATCCAACAGATTATCTCAAGAAGATGAGAAAACGTGATGAACAGTTAGCTTTCTACATAGGGACAAATTGTCCCCAGGTAGAAATGAAATCATCAAGTGGCAAAAAAAGAAAAATATTGGCGGGAAATATGAAAGATATTTTCCGTATTATTCAGTCCATTCCATCCCCAAAGGCAGAGCCTTTCAAATTATGGCTTGCGGAAGTAGGAAAAGAGCGAATTGATGAAATTGTTGATCCGGAACTTACTATTGACAGAGCCTTAGAAACATATTTGAAGAAGGGCTATTCAAGAGAGTGGATAAATCAAAGATTACAAGCTATTCAAGTAAGAAAGGAACTTACGGATGCTTGGGAGGATCATGGGATTGAAAAAGGAATTGAATATGCAATCCTTACCGATGAAATCACTAAAGCATGGTCCGGAATGACAACAAGAGGATACAAAAATCTAAAAGGACTGAAAAAGGAGAATTTAAGGGATAATATGACTACTCTTGAAGTAGTTCTCAATATGCTTGCAGAAGCCACGACAACAGAACTTACCAAAACGACCAATCCTAAAGGATTAGAAGAAAATAGAAAAGTTGCAAAAAGAGGAGGCAGTATAGCGGGCAATGCAAGAAAGGAAATTGAGAAAGAAACCGGAAAACCAGTTATCACTTCTAAAAATGCAGTAGATATGTCAAAACTTATAGAAGATGTTGTAAAAGACCCTATAATAGAAAATACAAATTCTGAAGATAAAACAGAGTAAAGATAACAACTAAAATTAAGATATTTTCAAAGAGATAGCAAAGAAGTTATCTCTTTTTTTGTTGCTAAAACAAATAAAAATACAGGAAGGAGGAAGTTATGAATATTAAATTTAGCTATTATTACGGAAAAGAAGCAGATCAATACTCCTTCTTTAAAATACCTAAAATTTTATATACAGACAGCATTTTTAAAACATTAAGTAGCGATGCAAAAGTTTTGTATGCTATTTTGCTCGATAGAATGAGCTTATCTATGAAAAATGGGTGGTTAGATGAAGAAAATAAAGTATTCATCATATTTACCATAGATGAAATAGAAGAAACTATGAATATAGGCAGAAACAAGGCAATCAATATTATGAAAGAAATACAAGATTTCGGACTGATAGAAAAGAAAAGAAGAGGGCTTGGAAAACCGAACATAATCTATGTCAAAAGTTTTCTTGTAGAAACAAAAGAAGAAAATAGGACAGCAGAAGAAGAAACTAGTGAAGATAGAAGTTTAAATGTTAAATTTCAAGAAGTTTCAAAAGTAAACTTACAGAAGTTTGAAAAACAAACTTCAAGAAATTTAGAAAACAAACCTCAAGAAGTTTCAAAAACAAACTGTAATAAGACTAATATAAATAAAACTAAAAAGAGTGAACCTGATATTAGTAAGACCACCTCCATAGATAAAACAGGATGTAAGAGAAAATTGAAAAAAGAGGAAGGAGGTCAAGTAGAAAAAATAATCAAGCAAAATATTTCATATTTAGATTTTATGGATAGAGATAGCCCTACAAAAGAAAATATAGATTTTGTCGTAGAAATTATGGTGGATGCAGTTGAAGGTAAAAGAGATTTGAAAATAAATCAGACTTGGATAAGTTATGAAAAAATTAGGGGAAGGTTATTAGAAATCAAAAAAGAGCATATAGAGTATATATTGTTAGTTCTAAAAGAAAATACATCTAAGATTACACATTTTAGAGCATATCTACTATCTATTATCTACAATGCTCCTATAAACATTATTTATTACAATAAACAGTCAACAAACACAGGAAATCTGGAGAATTATGCTGATGATGAAAGAATATGGCAAGATTTTTTAAAGGGAAAATGATTGAAAGGCTTAAAAAATAAAATTTAGTGAAAGAGAGGATCGAGAATGGAAACTACAAGAGAACTTTTCGATAAGGTATTTGAAAATATGGAAAAGAATATGCTAAATGAGGAAAATGGAGATTATGTAAATAGTGAAGATGGACTTGTCTATTGTGGAAAATGCCATACAGCCAAGCAACAGATGGCAAATGTCGGTGGTGTCTTAAGAAAAATACCTAAAAATTGTGATTGTAGAAGCAAAGAGATGGAAAAAGAACGAAAAGAAATGGAAGAATTTGAACATAGTATGCGTATAAATAGACTCAAAAGTATGGCATTTGATGATGATCTTATGTATAAACAAACTTTTGAACAAGAAGATGGAAGTTTGGAGCATAAACAGGCAGGCTTAAATTATGTAAAGCATTTTGAGGATATGGAAAAAGAAAATATAGGACTTATATTGACAGGGGCGGTAGGAACCGGAAAAACATATTTGGCATCCTCTATTGCAAATGCCCTGATAGAAAAAGGAATCTCTGTTAGAATGACAAACTTCGGAGTGATATTAAACGATATGATGAATCTACAGATAGATAAAAATATGTATATCAAAAATCTAAACAGTAATAGACTTTTGATTATAGATGATTTTGGAATACAAAGAGATACATCTTTTGCCCTAGAACATATCTTTAACATCATAGACAGCAGATATAGGGCAAATAAGCCTATTATTGTTACAACAAATTTATCAATCTCTCATCTGATGAACACAACAGATTTAAAAGAAAAGAGAATCTATTCCAGACTTCTCGAAATGGCAACACCTATTATCTTCAATGGGGAAAATCATAGAATAAAAACCATGAGGGAAAAGGCAATGACAGCTAATTTAATTTTGATGGAAAGTAGGTGATATATTGATCAATGAAGAAGTAACAAGACAAGTGATTGCGGTAAAAAAAAGGGCAATTCATCTAACGGCAAGAGAAGTTGTAAAACTGATGAAAATGATACTTAACAAGGCAGAAAAAGAGAAAAACGGATTAAAGGATTTCATCGGCAAACAAAAGCCTACTACAGTAAAAGATTTAGTAAAAAAAGGCAAAGTGGAAACCTTAGAATTAAATGATGTGGACTTAAAAAACCTAAAAAGAGAACTAAATAAAAATGGCGTGAAATTCAGTATCAAAAAAGATCTCACTACGGGAAACAATATAATTTTCTTTCAGGCAAAAGATGAAAAGGTAATGGAACAGGCATTTAAAGAAGCGGTTGCAAAATTTGCAGGGAAAGATAAAAAGAAAGAATCTGTAATAGATAAGTTAAATCATTTTAGAGAAAAAGTTAAAAATACACATCAAAAAGATAAAATCAAAGAAAAACATAAGGAGCAGAGTTTGTAGGAAGGAGTGGTAAAGACGAAGATTGTAAAAGAAATACTAAAAGATATAAAAAATATATTTCACATAAGAGATAAGAAAAAGTTTGTAATTAAAAACTTACCTTATCTCTTTTTCTTTTATCTGGCGAATATATTTTCAAAGCATATAAACAGTTATGTAGGTGGTGATTATGTAGATAAGATGATAGTAGCTTTATCTGATATAGGAACACTGTCTTATCTGCCATCATTTCATATAGATGACTTATTTGCAGGTATTTGTTTTTCAGCAGTTATTTGGCTTATTGTTTATCAAAAAAAGAAAAATGCAAAAAAATTTCGCCAAGGAGTAGAATATGGCTCAGCAAGATGGGGAAGTTCTAAAGACATTGAGCCATATTTGGATGAAAAATTTGAAAACAACATACTTTTAACTAATACGGAAAGCCTTACAATGAACTCAAGACCTAAAAATCCTAAATTTGCTCGTAATAAAAATGTGCTTGTAGTAGGAGGATCCGGGAGTGGAAAGACCCGATTTTTCTTAAAGCCCAATTTGATGCAAATGCACTCATCCTATGTTGTAACCGATCCTAAAGGTACCGTTCTTGTTGAGTGCGGAAAGATGCTAGAGAAAAACGGATATGATATTAAAGTGCTAAACACCATAAATTTCAAAAAATCCATGCACTATAATCCCTTTGCCTATCTAAGGAGTGAAAAGGACATACTAAAACTTGTACAGACGATTATGGCAAATACAAAAGGCGAAGGAGAAAAATCTACGGAAGATTTTTGGTGTAAAGCGGAACGCTTGTATTATACAGCCTTAATAGGCTATCTATACTATGAAGCACCGGAGGAAGAACAAAATTTTGAAAGTCTACTTGCCTTTATTGATGCCAGCGAAGTGAGAGAAGAAGATGAAAACTTTAAAAATGCAGTAGATTATATCTTTGATGCACTTGAAAAAGAAAAGCCGAATCATTTTGCTGTCAAGCAATATAGAAAATACAAATTGGCCGCCGGAAAAACTGCCAAGTCGATTCTTATATCATGTGGGGCAAGACTTGCGGCATTTGATATAGAGGAACTTAGAAACCTTATGGAATATGATGAAATGGGACTTGACACCATAGGGGATAAAAAGACAGCCCTCTTTATTATCATATCCGATACCGATGACACCTTTAACTTTGTAGTGGCAATGATGTATACTCAGCTATTTAATCTCTTATGTGATAAGGCAGATGATGTATATGGTGGAAGATTACCTGTTCATGTGAGATGTCTACTTGATGAATTTAGCAATATTGGACAAATACCGAAGTTCGAAAAACTCATTGCAACCATTCGTTCCAGAGAAATATCGGCAAGTATTATCCTTCAAGCAAAAAGTCAATTAAAAGCAATCTATAAAGACCATGCCGACACGATTCTAGGCAATTGTGATAGCGAGCTATTTTTAGGCGGAAAAGAAGGAACGACTATCAAGGAGCTGTCCGAAAACTTGGGAAAAGAAACCATAGACCTTTACAACACATCGGAAACAAGATCAAATCAAAAATCGTTTGGACTAAACTATCAAAAGCTTGGAAAGGAACTGATGAGCAGAGATGAACTGAAAGTGATGGACGGAGGAAAGTGTATCTTGGAAATAAGAGGAGCAAGACCTTTTTTCAGTGATAAGTTTGATATAACCAAGCATAAGAACTACAAACAGCTTTCCGATTACAATAAGAAAAATACCTTTGATATAGAAAAATATTTAAAGAGAAAAGACAAAGTTAATCTAAAAGAAAATATGCAAGTAACTTTAGTGGAAATTTATGATGAGGGATAACTTTTGTTCAAAATGAGCAGAAGTATCTATTGGATTAAATTTTGGAAAGGAATATTTAAGAATGACTGAGCTTGAAAGAACAGAAATACGAATTGAAAAAGAACAAAAGAAATTGCAACAGATAAAAAATAGGATTAGGTTGTTAAATCAAAAGTTAAAACATCTAAAAAAGAAGGAAGAAATTCGCAAAATGTATATCGGTCAAAAGTAAGGACCTAAGATAAATACAAATCTTGTTTTTTATGCTAAGAGCAAGGGAGGAATGATGAAATGAAGGCAAAAGGAAGAAGTCCTCCGACTTTTGCTCATAATGAGCAGAAGTTAGAAAAAGGGAGCATATATAAGGATATTATGAAAATAGAAAAGAGGTGATGTAAGTTAAAAGAAATAACACTTGGAAGTTTATTTGATGGAATAGGAGTATTTCCTTTAGCGGCAAGAAAAGTAGGGATAAAAACGGTATGGGCAAGCGAAATTGATAAAAATGCAATATCTATATCCAAAAGACATTTTCCTGATGTAGAGCATTTAGGAGACATAACCGAATTAAAGGCAAAAGATATAAAACCGGTGGATATCATCACATTCGGTTCTCCTTGTCAAAATTTTTCAAAAGCGGGAGATTTAACAGGACTTCGTGGAGAAAAATCATCTCTTTTTTATCAAGCGATACGATTGATTAAAGAAATGAGGTGTGTAACAAATGGGGAGTATCCAACTTTCGCTATTTGGGAGAACGTCATGGGAGCTTTTGTATCGGGAGATAGGTTGGATTTTAGAACCGTCCTCGAATCCTTCAGTAGCACCTGCCTTCCAATGCCTGAGTCTAAATGGGCAAATGCAGGAGTGGTGCGAGGGAGAGAATTTGAGTTTTCTTGGAGAGTCTTGGACGCCCAATATTTCGGAGAGCCTAAGCTCTTACAAAGAAGAAAGAGAATATTTATTGTCTGCGATTTTGGAGGATTTCGTTCCCACAAAATATTATATAAGCCCGAAAACCTGCTCGAAAATACTGAGATTATCAGAAGCATCGAAGATAAGGATACCAAGTCCAATCGAAGGCATTCTGATAAAGCAGGGAGGAAAATACCAAACATCAGACCCTTTCAAGATAGAAAAATGCGAGGAGGAGCAAAAAGAAGAAATAAAACTCTTTTTAGAAACAGCTTCGGAAAGCCAAATGAGCCTTTTTAGGCCCTATTAGCATCAAATCCTACAATGTTTGCGTATTGGGAGGACGGAAAAGAAGAGGAGGGATTTATTAGATATTTAACGCCGATAGAATGTGAAAGACTGATGGGACTACCTGATAACTATACAAAGTATGGGGTAGATGGAAATATCATACTTGACAGTGCAAGATATAAAGCACTTGGAAATGCGATAGCACTGCCCTGCGTGGAGTATATTATGGCAGGAATAAAAGATGAATTTCTAACTTCTGCTCAAAATGAACAGAAGTTAGAATAAACAAAAGATAAAATTTAATATGAAAAAATATAGATAAGACCATGACAAAATAGAAAAGTTGTGGTCTTTTTTTGATTCAATCAAAAGAAATGAAAATGGAGGATGTATATGCAAAAAGAAATGCTAAATATCAACGGAAACTTAATAGGTAATGTAGAAATAAAAACCATTCAGGGAAAAGAGGGAGAAGTTACAGTAGCGAATTTTACACTCTTTAGAAAAATGGGAAAGACGGGAGAAAAAAAGAAAGAGTATATAAATTGTAATGTCTACGGTGAAAAGACTGAACTTGTAAAAGATTTTGAAAAGGGAGATTTTATTCATGTATTTGGATACTACAAGGAAGTAGAAAAAGGGGATAAAACCTACAGAAACTTTATTGTAAAGCATGTCAATAAAATTGATAAAGAAACAAACAATAAAAAAGAACAGGAAAATGAGGAGGAATAAATTATGGATTTTTTTGTACAAGCAGTAAATGTGCTTAAAATTTTAGTTATGGCAATCGGTGCGGGACTTGGTGCATGGGGAGTTATCAACTTGCTTGAAGGATATGGATCAGATAATCCCGGAGCCAAATCACAAGGCATAAAACAACTCATGAGCGGTGGAGGAATTGTTTTGATAGGGCTAAAACTGATTCCGCTACTTGCGAATGTATTAAAGTAAGATGTTTGATTTATTTGGAAAGATAAATGAGTTTTTCAAGGAGATTATGATTGATATTATTAAAGATAATCTTTCTGCAATGCTTGTAGATATTAACGATAAAGTGGGAACCGTTGCAGGAGAAGTGGGAAAGACTCCGAGTTCTTGGAACTCGGAGGTCTTTGCCTTTATCAAATCAATCAATACCAATGTTGTTTTGCCCATAGCAGCAATAATTTTAACCGCAATACTTTGCGTAGAGCTGATTCAAGTGGTGATGAGGAAAAATTCCATGCAAGACACGGATACCTTTGAATTTTTTAAATACATCATCAAAATGTGGATTGCCGTATGGCTTGTGTCTCATGCTTTTGATTTTTCAATGGCGGTCTTTGATGTTGCACAGTTCATGATATCAAAGGCGGCAGGTGTTGTGGGGACAAGTGCAAATATAACTGCCGGTAATTTTGATGCTATGGTAGAAGCCCTTAAAACAAAGGAACTTGGAACACTTATCGGGATTGCACTTGAGACGGGATTGGTTAAATTTTCTTTAACGATTCTATCCATCTTAATCACTGTAATCCTATATGGAAGAATGATTGAAATATATATTTACTGTTCGATTGCAGCAATTCCATTTTCTACCATGGGAAATAAAGAATGGGGAAGTATCGGAACAAACTATATAAAAAGTTTGTTTGCACTGGGACTTCAGGGACTTTTTATCCTGATATTTTTTGGAATTTATGCAGTCTTGGTCAAAACTGTAAATTTTACGGATATTCATACAAGTATTTTACAGGTGCTTGCATATGGATTGATTTTAGGAGTCATGATGATGAAATCCGGAAGTATCGCAAAGGCGATTTTAAACAGCCATTAAAGGACTTTTGCTCATTTTGAACAAAAGTTGATTAGAAAATTGGAAAAAGAAGATGGATACAATTATTGGAGGTAAATATGAAGAAAATAAATAAAATGAATAAGAAAACGGGAATTTTGATAGGAGTAGGTTCAGTTCTTTCTATCGGGACGATGATAGCAGTACTACTGAAAAAGAAAACGAAAAAATTATCTGATTTTAAGGAAGATGACTTTGACTTTGATTTTGGTGAGATAGAAGAGTCTTTTGATAAAGACGAATTTGATACAGAAAATGATGATGAAAGAAAAGAAGAGATATATAGTTTAGAAGATGAGTATTTAGAATACGAATCAAAAACGGAAGAAGAAAAGCAAAAAGAATTTAGAGTGTTGGTAGTAGATGTACTAAGTGCCATGTATAAAGAAATTCTTTCCATGAATGAAAAACTGGATACAGTAAAGAAAGATATTGATAGGATAGGTGAAGTAAAGGCACTGGTTGAAGAACTGGAAAATTGTAAAGAAGAAATTATCTCACTTTGGGAGCATATGGAAAAGTTATCCGAAATGAGAGAAGAAATTACCGGCAAAAAGAATAGAGGTTAGGCTATGGTATATGTAAAAATACCGAAGGATTTGACGAAAGTAAAAACTAAAGTGGCACTTAATATGACAAAAAGACAGCTCATAGGTTTTAGCATAGCGGGGCTTATCGGTTTTCCTGTATATATGCTTTGTAAAAATTATCTGAGTACAGATATTTCTATGATTGTAATGAGTATAGCAGTCCTACCTGTTCTTTTTGCAACGCTTTATGAAAAGGACAATCTGCCTTTTGAAAAACATTTAGCATATATCTTGAAGTTTCATAAAAGTAAAAAGATTAGGATATACAAAGCGAAAAGCATTTATCATACGAAGAGAACAAAAAGGCAGGATATAGGAAATAAGCATAGGATAAAAAGAAGGAGATAAAACAAGTGCTATTTTACAAATTAATATATTCCAAAATCAGAAGTAAAAACATATAAGGATATACAAAAGATAAAAGGAACATATTCTAGCAAGCAAGGTAATTATGCAATGGGTGTTGCATGATTAAAAATATAATAAACACTCATAAAATATAATTCAAAATATGTCTAATGTCTCTTGTATAAAAAGTTAAATGTAGTATTATACTAATATGAAGTTAACTTCATGTGAAATTAACTTCATATTTTGAGTGTAATATTTGTTGAGGAGTAATATGATTAATAAATTAAAAGAAATGAGAGAAGCGAAGACGATTACTCAGGAGGAACTAGCTAATAAAGTTGGTGTAACTGCCAGAACTATTATATCTTTGGAAAAAGGACAGTATAAACCATCTATTATGTTAGCATATAAATTAAGTTTATTTTTTTGAGTTAACTATTGAAGAGTTATTTATGTTAAAAGAAAATTTGGAGGAATTGAAATGAGAAATCTTTTTTATGGAGTGATTGCTTTAATATTGATGTTATTAGGATTATTAATATATGTTATAGATGGAAAATTTAATGTAGAATTTTTTCTTGGAAGTATCTTTTTTATATATGTGTTTTTAGAGAGAAGGTATGAATTGTCTAGAGATGATGTATTTAAGGATAGTGAAATGGATAGATTTGATGAAAGATCAGAGCTTATTTTTTATAAAAGTAGAGCCAAGGTTAATGTTGTCATTCAATATTTATGTGCGTTTATATTTTTGATAGTAACAACATTAAAATTTATGGGAATATCTTTTCATGGCATGAATTTGCTTATGTTTTTTTCATTTGGAATATACATTACAATTTCTAGTCTGAACATATATTTTAATAAAAAAATAGACAAGAAGGAATGAATCTAAATGAAAAAGAAAATATCAGCAGTATTGCTTTTTTCGATTTTGACAGGTTCTGTTTTACCGTGTGTAAATACAGTTAGAGCAGAAAAAAGTAGCTATAGAGAGATAAAAAATGAACATGATGCGGAGATGAATTTGTCTATAGCACAACTTGAAAAGGTATTTGAAGTTATTGAAAAGATGCCTGAGGATATATTACTAAAAAATGATGTTAATAGTATCTATGACTATTTATTAAAAAATGGAATTGAATTAAAGAGTAGTAGTTACACAACATATGGTGCTTGGGAAATCGCAAAATGTGTTGGTGCAATAGCATGGGTTGTAGGATCAACAGTTTTTGCGGCTACTAAGATTTTGAAGATTAAAAAATATATAAAAACTATCGGTGGGATAAGAAAAGCTGCGATATTGGTAATGGGTTTCTTTAAGACAGGAGTCGTTCCACCAGATGCAGGAGAAAAGGTAGGAACAGCTATCATGAATTTAGCGTCCGAATTATTAGGGATAACAGCAATTAAAGATAATTGTTTCTAATTTTATAAATATGTCATGAAAAGATATAAAATATAAAAACAGCAATTTATTGCTGTTTTTTGTTTTTAAGTATAAGGAGGAAAAAAATTGAACAAAGACAAAAGAAAAAAACAGCAACAGCGAATTAAAAAAGAAGAGATGGAGCTTAGGAAAAATAAAAAAGAGTTATCGGAACTTAAAAAATCAGGGAAGAAAAAAACAAAGTCTAAAACAAATGGGAAATCATCAAAGAAAAACGGGTGGTTTTCTTTTTTTATGAAAGAGGAGAAAAAGGAAACCGTACAAGATACCATTCCCTATAAGCGAATGTTAAAAGACGGGATTTGTCAAATTGAAAAGAATAAATTTAATAAAACCATTCGATTTTTGGACATTAACTATCGATTAATGGAGGAAGCTGACCAAGAGGGAATATTCTCGGAATTTTCTTCTTTTCTAAATTTCTTTGATTCCTCTGTGGAAGTACAGTTCAGTTATATCAACAGTATCGGTGAAAATGAGGAAATCAATAAACTGATTGATATTAAAGAAAATATAGATGATTTTAACGAAATTAGAAATGAATACAGACAGATGCTTTTAAATCAAAGCAGCAAGGGGAATAACGGACTATCCAAGAGTATGTATCTTACCTTTACCATAGAAGCGGAGGACTTAAAGCAAGCAAAAAGCAGGTTAGAGCGAATGGAAATGGATGTGTTAAACAATTTTAAGCAGATGGGAGTGAAAGCCTATGTGCTTGATGGTGAGGAGCGTTTAAAGGTTATTCACGACATTTTAAATCCAAATGATAAACTTGTTTTTTCTTTTGAGGATTTGAAATACAGTGGACTGACGACTAAGGAATATATTGTACCTCCGTCTTTTAACTTTTCTAAGCCGACTTATTTTAAGACAGGAGAAGTCTTTGCGGAAGTAAACTTTTTACAACTTTTAGCCTCAGATATTAAAGATGAGATGTTATCAGAGTTTTTGGCATTGGAAGAAAATATGATTGTTACCTTTCATATCAGAGCAATCGACCAGATGGAAGCTATTAAACATGTAAAAAGAAAAATAACGGATTTGGATAAGATGAAGCTTGAGGAAAACAAAAAAGCGATTCGTGCAGGCTATGATATCGACATCTTGCCAAGTGACCTTGTAACTTATGGGGCAGAAGCAAAGAACCTGCTAGCAGAGCTTCAAAATCATGATGAAAAGATGTTTTTGGTAACCATTCTTTTTATGAATACGAGTAAAAGTAAAAGTAAACTTGATAATACGGTATTTGCATTAAAGTCCATTGCAAACAGACATAATTGCAGTTTGAAAAACCTAAATTACAGACAGGAACAGGGACTTGTTGCAAGTTTACCTCTTGGGATCAATGAAGTGGAGATAGAACGAGGGCTTACTACAAGTGCAGCAGCTATCTTTATACCATTTACAACAGAAGAACTTTTTATCAAGGGAGAAAGCCTATATTACGGACTGAACGCACTAAGCAGAAATATTATTATGGCAGATCGTAAAAAATTAAAAAATCCGAACGGACTTATCTTAGGCACACCGGGTTCCGGTAAATCCTTTGCGGCTAAAAGAGAAATTACCAATGCTTTTTTAATTACCGATGATGACATTATTATAGCAGATCCGGAAGCCGAATATGCACCACTTGTAGAAGCACTCAAAGGGCAGGTGATTAAAATATCGCCCATTTCAAAAAACTATGTCAATCCGCTGGACATCAATATTGACTATGCGGATGAAGATAACCCTTTGTCTTTAAAATCAGACTTCATACTATCCCTATTTGAACTTGTTGTAGGAGAAAAGAAATTAAGTGCAGAAGAAATCTCCGTTATTGACCGTTGTTTACCTATTTTATATAAAGCCTACTTTGAAAATCCTATACCTGAAAATATGCCGATTTTAGAAGATTTATATAATCTTCTTCAAAAACAGGAAGAAACGGTAGGAAAGAAACTTGCGGTAGAAATGGAGATTTATGTCAAAGGAAGCCTGAATGTATTTAACCATAGAACAAATGTAGATACAAATAACCGAGTTGTTTGCTATGACATTAAGGAACTTGGAAAACAGCTTAAAAAGATAGGGATGTTAGTTGTGCAGGATCAGGTGTGGAACAGAGTAACGATAAATAGAGCAAATAAAAAGGCTACAAGGTACTATGTAGATGAATTTCATCTCTTGTTGAAGGAACCGCAAACCGCCAATTATTCCATTGAAATTTGGAAGCGTTTCAGAAAATGGGGAGGTATGCCGACTGGACTTACTCAAAATATTAAGGACCTTCTTGCAAGTCCGGAGATTGAAAATATTTTCGATAATACGGATTTTATTCTAATGCTTAACCAAGCGGGAACGGATCGAGATATTTTAGCGAAAAAACTCAATATATCAAAGCATCAGCTTTCCTATGTAACAAATTCAGGAGAAGGAGAAGGACTTGTTTTTTATGGAAATACGATTGTTCCTTTTATAGACCGGTTTCCGAAAAATACAAAACTATATTCTCTAATAACAACCAAACCGAGCGAAACAGGAAAAAATAATAAATAGGAGGGCAAATGGCATGAGAAACAAAATAGAAGATATATGTTTTTTAGACAATCATATTAATACAATTATTTGCAGAGATGCCCTTGAAACATTAAAGAATTTTCCAGATGAAAGTATAAACTGCTGCATTACCTCTCCACCCTACTATGGACTTAGAGATTATAAAAGCGATGGTCAAATAGGAAGAGAAGCTACGGTTGAAGAATATCTTGACAGGTTGGTACAAGTTTTTAGACAAGTAAGGAGAGTTCTTAGAAAAGATGGTACTTGCTTTATTGTTATTGGCGATTCCTATGCCGGTTCGGGTGGTAGAAAGGGAGAGTATATGGATCCTAAATATCCAAAAGGAAGAAATGGACAAAACCCTTCAATTACACAAAAAGTGTTAGGTTACAAGTCAAAGGATTTAATGGGAATACCTTGGAGATTGGCATTTGCTTTAAGAGAAGATGGATGGTATCTTCGCTCGGACATCATCTGGCACAAAGAAAATGCCATGCCTGAGGCTTGTAGGGATAGACCTACTCGTTCTTATGAACATATTTTTTTACTTTCCAAATCACCAAAATATTATTATGATTTTGATGCTATGGCAGAGCCGATGAAAGAAGTCAGCAAGAAAAGATATATGAGAGGAAGAAGTGAATATAACAAATATTTAAATGAAGATGCAGGGATAAACGTGCAGAAGATAAATAAGGCAAGAAAATATGGAGAGTATAAAGGAGATAATATTCCGCAGTTTCGTAATAAACGAGATATTTGGACCATCAATACCATATCTTTTAGAGGGGAGCATTATGCTGCTTTTCCTCCTAAGTTGGCTGAAATCTGTATGATTGCAGGCTCACCGAAAGGAGGATTAATCCTTGATCCTTTTATTGGAAGCGGAACGGTCGGATTTGTAGCACTTATGCAAGATAGAAAATATATCGGGATTGAATTAAATGAGGAATACGTAAGCCTTGCAAAGAAAAGAATTGAAAGTGAGGTGAAACAATTTAATGAAGAACAAAAGCAAGAGGTACAAAAGGAGTAAAGAGAATAGATTAAATCAAGAAAATCAAAAACATATTGATGAAAAAAGAAAAGGCATATCAGAAACCGTAGAAAATTATCCTTATAACTTAAATGAAAATTATGAAGAAAATAAAAATTTGTCTTTTGATAATAAGAGAGAAAAAAAGAAGATTTATAAAGAACAAGAAACTTTAAATCAATATAAGAAAGAAGACTTTTCAGATGATATTTCCTTAAAAAAATATGAAGGTTCAGATGATATAAAACAAGATCTTTTAAATGAAAAGATACCTTTAGATATAAGTCATGACAATGATTTTAAAAATAAGCTTAAAAGGCAAAGTTTAAAGAACTATAAAGGTAATTCTTTTCGCAATTTTGGTGAGAAAAAAGATATACAAGAATCTTGTGTGGTCATTTCTAAAGATAAGAAAAATATGCGAAGACAGATGGATAAATTTAAAAAAGAACAGGAAGTCTATGATCCATTATCGAAGGATATGGATAATGATGGAGTAATAGATAGGTACGATGTGGATTTTAGGGATAGTAAAGTGTCATATCGACCTCTTGCAGATGATGAAAAGTATGATAATAGGCAAAATGATAAGGAAAAAAATTATAATGACTATATAAAAAATCCAAAATCCAAGAATAAGAAATATAAACAGTATGCCAAAGAAAGATTTTTCAATGAAAGTCCAAAAGTAGAAAAACAGAATAAATATACCAGGAGCAACTTTGATGATAAGGAGTTTACCAGAAATAAGGATACGAAAAAGAATTCATTTCAGGATGCAAAGGATAAAAGAAAAACTGCTGATAAAAACACATCACAAAAAAAGGCAGATAAATTTGAAAGTAAGGAAAAGAAAATCTCCAAGTTACAGCAAAAAAAGCAAAGACAAGAGAAGAAATTAAAAAATAAGAGAATTGACAAAAAAACACAAAGTGCTAAAAGTGCAGTAATAGCAACGGGTATGTTAAAGAGGTATCTTGAAAGCGGAAAAGAAGATAACGCAGCAGTTGAGGGAAGTCATAAGGCTGTAGAAAAGATAGAAACTCTTTCAAGACATGCCTATCATCGTGGGAAAAAGAAGGCATTAAAGGGACAAAAGAAGATAAATAAACTTGAAAAGAGTATTCAAAAAAAAGAAAAGAAACTCTTCTTTCAAAAAAATATGGAAGAGTTGAAAAAAAGTGCGGATTACCAAAATACCTCAAGGCTCAGACAATTTTTTAAAAGAAGGCAGTATAAAAGACAGATTCAAAATAAGTATAAAGACAGTGTAAAAAACAGAATAAAAAAATCTTTTATAGAGGGCAGTAAAAGATTTGCTGAATTTGTAAAGGGTAGAGGGAAAAAGATAGGATTTCTACTATTTTTATTAGTAGGAATCTTTTTTATGCTTTTTCAGTCAGGAAGTATGATGATGAATATGGGAACGGGGATGGTAAGTAATACCGTAGGGACAACCTACTTATCATCAGAAGATGTACTCAAAGAAATCAATCAAAAGTTTTCATCTTTAGAACAGGCTTTGCAAGAAGAGATGGACAGTGTAAAGGAAAATCATCCGGGATATGATGAATATATTATAAATGGAAAAGAGAATATCGGCCATAATGTCCATGAACTCTTGTCTTATATCACAGCTCGTTATGGAATCGTAAAGAATATTTCTGAAGTAGAAAGTGAACTTAAAAGTCTGTTTCAAAATATGTATACCTTAACCTATAAGGAAGAGATCGAAATTAGATATAGAACTGTTACATCAAGCTATATGGATGCTGACGGCAATGAACATACTGAAAGTCATGAAGAACCGTATGAGTATAAAAAACTCATCGTAACCTTAGAAAAAAGAGAGATGGATTCTATTATCAGAGAAACATTTAAATCTTATACTAATAACTTGGCACACTACGAAACTTTGTTTTTGGCACAAGGGAATATGGGACAAGTATTTGGAAATACTGACCTTATAAATTCAAATGGTGGAATCGGCGGAGGAAAAGAATATGAGGCATCAAGTGAAGTGCAAAAGAAAATAGTAAATGCCGCTTATGTTACCCCATCTCCGGGAATGGGTTGGTGTGCAATGTGGGTATCGCAGGTATATCAAAATGCAGGACTTGGATATATAGGAGGAAACGCTAATGATATGTACCGAAATTACACCTTTACATCAGATAAGTCAAAGCTAAAAGTGGGAATGCTTGTTGCAGTGGAAAGCAGCAGTAGCGGTGGAAGTTTAGGTGCTACCTATGGTCATGTAGGTGTTTATATCGGAGATGGAAAGGTAATGGATAATATAGGACGTATAAGAGTAACTACCATAGATAATTGGATTGCAACATTTTGTAAACATCATCCTGTGGGGTTTGGATTTCCACCATCAGTACAAAAATAAGGAGGGAATATTTTGAATAAAAAATATAGAAAAAATATAGAAAAGCAAAAAGATATTCAGGAAAAAATAGAAGAACTCCAGTTAAAACAGGAGATGTTAAAAGAAGAACAGGAAGAGATGGAAAATATTGAGGTTTTAAAGGAATACCGAAGTATTGACATTTCTATTGACGATTTTTTAGAAATGATGAGACGTTATAAAAAAGAGGAAAAACAAGAAAAAATGAAGTTACAGGAAATGAGAAATACAGAAAATCATAATAATATGGAGGAAAATCATGAAAATCAAATGGAAGAATAAAAAAATGGCGATAACATTGTCCGGAGTAATCTTTTTGATATTTGCTTTACTTGGAACAATGCTTTTCAATCACCAGATTGTTTTTGCACAAGGTAGTTTAATCCCGACACTGATTAGTCCCACAGAAGTTTTAGCTCAAACTAAAGTGGAGGTTAAGATAAAATATATATTTAAGGATGAGAGTGTATATAAGGAAGAAATAATTGAAGAAGAAACCGGGCAAGTTCTTGACAGTGGAGATTTACCAATGTTAGAGGATAATATGAAATTTATTGACGAATTTTTGTTCTATAAAGTAAAGGGAGACGGTACAGATGAGATTATCCGTAAAGTAGAAAAAATTACAGTTAAGGATAAAGAAACTCAGGCAGAAGAGGAAAAGCCAAAACAGGACGAAAGCACTCAGACGGAAGATAAAAAAACAGAAGATAAGGGAACACAGACAGATCTTTCTAAGGACGATATTTTCAAAATGGAAAAAGAGGCCAAAGAGCTTCAGGATAAACTTGATAAGTTAAATGGTGAAATCAGGGATAAAGACAAACTAAGCGATAAACAGAAAGAAAAAATCAAAGACCTTGAAGCTGAGATTGAAAGTCTGAAAGAAAAAATGAAGAAAGATAAGGGAAATAAAGACTTATCAGAAGATATGAAAAAGGAAATAGATAAGCTGACGGAAAAGGTGAAAGAGCTTGAGAAAAAGGCAACTGAAACAAACAAAGCTCCTGTAACATCACAGTCAGTTACACCGATTAGTCCTATTTCAGGGATTAAGACAAGCTCAGGTATTTCTTCTCAAACACCACAGAGTTCCGGTAAAGGTTCATCTGATGCAGTAAGCTCCGGCAATACTACAAAAGATACAGGTAAAACTGAATCAAAGGAGAAAGAAAAGGAAGTTCGCTATCCCAATAAGCTGACACCGAAAGCTCCTGCTAATAACAGTAGTCAGGATTCATCAATGGACGGTGCAAGTAGCAATGTAAATACCAATAAGGGTGTGGCTTCAGCTCCGTTAAAGGCAAGAGGAACTGTTACAGAAAATAAAGATAATGCGAATAATGATTATCCAATTCATCATGGGGATAGCAGCGATAACAAAGAAGCAGATAAGTATTCAGCAGATGCAAGACAATTTATTACTTTCCAGACAAAATCCGGAAAGACATTTCATTTAATCATCAATCACGATGAGCAAAGTGAAAATGTAATGCTTTTGACTGAAGTATCTGAAGATGATCTTCTGAATATGGTAGAGAAGAAGGAAAACCCGAAAGAAGAAATCAAAAAAATGGAAGAAACGGTACCGAAAAGCGAAGTAAAAAAAGAAGAGCCGAAAAAAGAAGAAAGCAAAGGTAGCGGCTCATATATTTTTTTAGGAATCATCGTTCTTGCAGTAGTTGGAGCAGGATATTACTTTAAAATCTACAAGAAAAAGCAGGAAGATGATGATTATGATGAAGATGAAGAAGAATATGATGAATTTGAAGATGAGTATGAAAAAGAGGACGATACAGAAGATTTGGAAGAAACAGTAGAAGAACAGCATAACATAGATGATATGGCAATCGACTCTTATGATGAAGAAGATGAGGAATAAAGTTATAAAAAGAGAAATGTAAACCCTGATGTTGCGTTTACACTTAAAAAATGGTATAATGCAAGTGTAAACGCAACAAAGGGGGTGGATGGGATGAATTATGAAAATAAAATTGAAAAATATCTGAAGCAATCAGGTGGAATTATTACAACAGCATACTGTAAGGAAAATAATATACCGACGATATATCTCAGTCGACTATTGAAAGATGGGAGATTGTCAAAAGTAAGAAAAGGAATTTATATAACGAAAGATGGGGATTACGATGAGTATTATTTCTTTCAACATCAGTATAAAAAGGCGATATTTTCTTATGAAACAGCACTTTACCTGCTTGGACAAACAGATAAAATTCCTTGGAGTATCGATGTAACCGTTTATAACGGATATAAATTTAATGAAAAACCGAACGGTTTCAATGTTCATTATGTAAAAAAAACAATTTATGACTTAGGGGTAACCCAAAAACCTACAATGTTTGGCAATAAAGTTAAGGTATATTCATATGAGAGGACACTCTGTGATTTTATTGCTCATAAAGAAGAAATGGATATAGAGGTTTATGTAAAACTTATTCAATCATATTCCTCTTATAAAGAAAGAGATATCCATTCCCTCTATGACATTGCAATGAAAATGGGAATTGAAAATAAAGTAAGAGAGGTTATGGAGGTGGCTTATGAATAAAGCTAAATTAACGGCTCTTTGCCATAAAGTTAGTAAAGAAGTCGGTCTTTCGTTTAATGCTGTTATGTTATATTATTTTTTAGAAAGTATTTTAAAAAAATTAGCAGGAAGCGAATATAGTGAACGATTTATTTTTAAGGGCGGCTTTTTGTTATCAAGTGTAGTTGGAATTGATTCAAGAAGTACTGTAGATATAGACTTTCTTTTGAGAAATATGCAACTATCAGAAGAAAATATTGTTCAAATGCTGAACGAAACTTTAAAACCGGAAGAATCCGACGATATCTTTTATGAATTGCAAAACATTGTGCCAATCAAAGAAGAAGATCAATATGGAGGATTTCGTGCAAATATCTTATGTAAAATGGAAAATATAAGACAGATTGTACCACTTGACATTGCAACAGGAGATGTTATTACACCTCATCCGATAGATTATAAGTATGTGAGTTCTTTTGGAGAAGAAGAAATAATAATCAAGGCTTATCCGATAGAAACTATGCTTGCAGAAAAAATACAAACTATTTATGCAAGAGGATTTTTAAATAGTAGAAGTAAGGATTATTACGATCTTTATATTATTTATAAATTAAAGGATAAAGATGTAAATGTAGAGATATTAAGAGAGGCTTGCAGAAAAACTTTTAGTTATAGAAAAACAGAATTTGACATAGGTAAAATCATAGACTTACTGGAAAAATTGAAAATAAATGAAGCCTTTTTGAAAAGATGGCAAGCCTATTCGAGAAAAAATCTGTATGCGAAAGATATAACTTTTGAAGAAGTATTGGACAGCGGAATAAAAATGGTGGAAAAAATAAAGAATGAAAATTAGCATATAACGGTTTTACAATGAAAAGAAGGCGTCAAACATTTTTTTGTAAGTTAGTTCCCAAACAGGAAAATGGATTAAAAAATAGAAAATGAAATATATAAAACTTTAAAAGACAATTGGAGAAATGCAAACTCTGATTGTCTTTTTTCATGTAGAAAAAAGGAGGAATTTATGCAAACACTGGTGATAAGTGAAAAACCGAGTGTTGCAATAAGCATATCAAAGGTGCTTGGAGCAACAAAAAAGAAAGATGGATATTATGGGGGGAACGGATATATAGTTTCTTGGTGCATTGGACATTTGATTCAGATGTCCAATCCTGAAAGATATGATGAAAAGTATGCAAAGTGGAATATAGAAGATTTACCGATTATTCCAAGTGAATATAAATATGAAATAATGAAACCTACAAAAAAACAGTTTGTTATCCTTAAAAAACTGATGAATGATAAGGACGTGAAATTTGTAATCAATGCTTGTGATGCAGGAAGAGAAGGAGAAGCAATTTTTAGACTGGTATATAATGAGGCTCATTGTAAAAAGAAAATGAAACGTCTTTGGATTTCATCTATGGAAGACAGTGCCGTTAAAGAGGGCTTTGATAATCTAAAAGAAGGAAAGGACTATGATAATCTCTTTGAATCGGCACAGGCAAGAGCCATTGCAGATTGGTTAGTAGGAATGAATATTAGTAGACTTTATTCTTGCCTTTACAAGCAGAATTACTCTGTTGGCAGAGTGCAGACACCGACTCTTGCCATGATTGTAAAACGAGATGACGAGATAGCAAATTTCAAGAAAGAGAAATACTATACCGTAGAGCTATCTATGGACGGTTTTATACTTTCCACAGACAGAATTGATGATGAAATAGCAGCTGAGCAGCTCTTAAATTTAGTAGGCGATAGGATTGAAATTACCGATGTCATTCAGAAAGAAAAAATCACAAAGCCCGACTTACCCTATGACTTAACTACGCTCCAAAGAGAGTGTAATAAGTATTTTGGATATAGTGCAAAGCAAACCCTTGATTATGCACAAAGTTTGTATGAGAAAAAACTTATTACTTATCCGAGAACGGACAGCAGATACCTTACAACAGATATGATTACAAGTATGATAAACAACATATTGGGACAAAATGACTTTGATACACAGCGTATTAAGGTCATTTTTAATTCAAGCAAGGTAACGGATCATCATGCTATTATACCGACAGTAAGTTCAATGAGTGAAGATTTATCGAGTATTCCGGAGAGTGAAGCAAAAGTGTATGGACTTATTTTTAATAAGCTACACGCAAGTGTAGGTTATCCTTTAATCGAGAATACTACTAAGATTGTAGCAATTTTTGACGGCTTTGAATTTACAAGTTCAGGAAAAGTCATTATATATGAAGGCTTTACAAAATATCTTAAAGAATACAAATCCAAGAAGAATGAGGATATGGAGCTTCCTGATGTAAGTATTGGAGATGTTTTAAGCATTGAAAATAAAGAGATTAAAGAAAAATATACTAAGCCTCCAAAACACTTTACAGAAAACACCCTATTAAAAAGCATGGAATTGGCAGGAAATGAAGCACTTGAAAAAGGGGTAGAGGTCGAACGAAAAGGACTTGGCACACCGGCAACTCGTGCAGGGATTATAGAAAATTTAATTTTCAAAGGTTTTATTGAAAGAGATAAGAAAAATTTGATTGCCACTAATAAAGGAATCAGCCTTGTAACGATTGTAGCAGATATCTTTAAATCGGCAGAAACGACAGCAAAGTGGGAAATGGAATTGACAGACATTGCACATGGCAAGTCTTCTAAAAAGGAATTTTTGTCCGGAATTGAAACGGAAATTAAAGATGTTATTGCTCAGTATAATAAGGAGTAGCCTATGTTTGATACGCTAATAAAATTCAGTAAAAACAGAGAAAAATTGGATTTTTATGCTACCGATAAAAGGGCAACCTATGAACTTTTAAAAAGAGAACAGTTTAAATCTTTAGTCTATGAGCCGGCTTGCGGGATGGGACATATCGGAAAAATTTTAGAAGAATACGGATATACGGTAAAAGCGACAGATATTTGTTATAGGGGATATGGAGAAGAAAGAGAAGTTGATTTTTTTGCACTTAAAGAAAATAAAATGGATATAGTAACCAATCCGCCATATTTTTGTGCAAGTGAGTTTTTACGACACGCACTTGAAATATCAGGAGAGGGCGTAAAAATAGCAATGCTCTTTCGATTGGCATTTTTAGAGGGTCAATCAAGATATGAGTTATTTAGAAAGTATCCACCAAAAAGAGTATATGTATTTTCCAAAAGATTAAATTGTGCCAAAAACGGAGAATTTGAGAAATACAAAAGCAGTGCCATTGCCTTTGCATGGTTTATATGGGAGGTGGGATACAAAGGTATTACGGAGTTAAGGTGGATTCGATAAAAGGATGGAATAAAACAATTGAAAAAACGAAGGAGGATAAGTATGGATAAGAACGAAGTATTACAATCACAGGAAAATCAACAAAAAATCAAGAAGGAAGAAAAAGTAAGGGATGCAAAAGTACCTAAAAAAGATAAGGGAGTGGAAATATAGTAGAGGTAGCAGCTATGAATGACCTCATAAAAAATTATGAAAACATTCCTGATAATCTTAAAAAAGAGAAACGCTGGTGTCTATATAAAATCATTCAAAGAGACGGGAAGAACACCAAATTACCCTTAATGCCAAACGGAAAACCTGCCAAATCCAATGATAAAATAACATGGAATTCTTATGAAGATTGCATAGCAGCACTTAATCGAAATATTGGTGACGGTCTTGGCTTTTTCTTAGGAGACGGATATATCGGAATAGATATCGATAAGGTAAGTGATGATATTTTTGTATATAGTATGGATTATCATGCAAAGTCTATGACAGCCGATTTTTTAAGAGGAATTTCCACCTATGCCGAAATATCTCCATCAAAAACGGGACTCCATTTTATAGGGATTGGAGAGGTACCGGGAATAAGAAAAAGATACAAAAATCTTGAAATCTATGATAAGGATAGATTTTTTACAGTTACCGGTAATATCATAAAAGACAGAGACAGAAACAAAGTAGTAAATATTGACAGTGAGTTAAAACCCTTATATGAAAAATATATGCCCAAGATAGACGTAATTAACAATGAAAATAAAAGAAATCAGATTACTACTTTTTTAAAAGATGATCAGGATATAGTAGAAAAGCTATTTGACAGAGGATATTTTTCATATACTGGAGAAGATCTAAGAAGGATATATTATGGGAATTATGAAAGATATTTTAACAGTAGATCAGAGGCTGATTTTTTTATGCTTGGGAGACTAATTTATTATACCTCCGATACACAAAAAGCCATATCTCTTATGGAAAATAGCGGACTGAAAAGAGAAAAATGGTATAAAAGACGAGGCAATACCGACTATATCCACTATATTGCAGATAAGGCGATAAGCTCTATCAATCAATTTTACGATTGGAGAAAAGAGGAACTGTTAAAGGATAAAGCAGAAGAAAAAAGACATGAAAATAAAAGAAAAAAGGAGGGAGATACAGTGCCAAGATATGAATTTGATGAAGTCAAACAAATTCTTGATTTTGCAAAAGAAGAATTTAAAAAAGATATAGATAGGTATGAAACCTATCTTAAGGTAGTGGGAAACAACTATAAATATCCGTATTTTAATCAACTTAGCATATATACAGTAAATGAAAAGGCAACAGCCTGTGCGGAATATGACTATTGGAAGAGTATCGGAAGAAATGTAAGTAGGGGAGAAAAGGGGATTCCCGTTTTAGATATTGAAAGGGAAAGGATAAAATATATTTTTGATGTAAGTCAGACAGTAAGTTTAAATCATAATATTTCTGAAGTGAAATTATGGAAGTATCATAATGAAAAGCATATAACTGCCTTAGATACCCTGATTGATACTTTTAAAGAAAAAAACAGTAACCTTATATTTTCTACCGAAGATAAGATCAATACACTTGTTTCGCTATATATAAGGCAGATATTCAATAAAGTACTGGATTCTTTAAGTGATGAAACTTTAAAAGAAAACAGTAAAGTTAAGATTCTTCACTTTTTGGAAGAATCTGCAAAGGTTTCGGTATATGAGAGAATGGGACTTCGTCTTTCAGGAGATAGGGAAAAATTAGAACTGCTCTCAAAAGTTTCAAGTATGCAAGACATTGACAGATTGCTTGCCTATACTTCAAACAATGTGAAAAGAATACTTATGGATATAGGCAGAGAAATTTCAAAAGTGGAAGAAAGAGAAAAAATCTCGGAAATTCAAAAAAGGGAGCAGACAAACAGCTTTAAGGAGCGTTATAATAATCTTACAGATGAAATTAACGGAAGTACCGAAAGTATAGAAAAAGAAATAAAAGAAGGAGGCTTAGAAGATGAAAGAAACCGTAGTATTGGCGAAGAAGGAATACACTCTGGAGGGCGAGAGATATACACCGATCATAAAAGAGAGTCCATTCGAGAGACAGGAAGGGACTTACAGACTGGAGAAGATGGAGGATGGATCGGAAGTGTTAATTCCGAATATGAAACTGCCGGAGAAACTGAACTTAAGCAAACTGAACAGATTTGGCAAAGCGAGACTGAAATATCTCAAAGAGGAAAAAGGGGAAGAATATCAGATTATGCTGATGGAAGAAAGCTTAATGGATCATCTGTTGGACATTCAGGAACAGGTGGAGAATTTCCTAAATATAGAGGAGCTGAGAATGAAAGAAGCTTGGGAGATGACACAAGAGTTGCAGGATCAGGATTTTCTGAAGTACGCAGGACTGAAGAAGAATCTGGACATGACACTTACAAGAATGGCGATGGAACAGATCGTTTGGGCATAGGTGAGGATTTTAAAGAAAATACACAGAAATTAGAACAAGAACATATAGAAGATAATCCTAAAGAAGTCGATAAGGCTTCTTTTTCTTTTGCTCAAAACGTAGGAATTCAGGGAAGATTTGAATTACCAATGCAGCAAGAAGAAATTGATGCTGTTTTAATTCATGGAGGAAATGAGGATAATTTACGCTTAAAAGTTCTTGCAGAATATTCCAAAGGTAAGAGTGCGGAAGAATTGGCTGATTTTCTTCAAAAAACATTTCAAGGTGGAAACGGATATGAGCTGAATGGAAATAAGGTTTGTGCTTGGTATGGAAAGGACGGAATACATTTATCCAATGATGTTTCCTCAAGAGAAAATCCTATGCAGATTTTACCATGGAAAGATGCAGCAATACGCATGGGAGAATTGATTGATTATGGAAAATACAGTACAAATGTGGAGGTAGCAGAAGCCTTTTCTTTTGAAAGAGCAGAACTTTCTGAAAAGCTGTGGTTTTTAAAAGGAGATCTAAGTGATGAGGTAAAAAATCAGTTTTTACCAATTCTAAATGAAAAACAAAGAAACGGATATCCTGAAAAAACAGAGTATCTTACAAAAAAATTGGAAGATAAAGAGTTTAGAGTGAACTTAAAAGAGGAGTATATAGAGTTTTTTAAGGCGTATAAGGAGAACTCAAATGTTTTAAGATTTCATAATCATGATTTAGATGATATATCAAAACGATTAGATGATTTGGAACTGTCAAGAAAAGAATTTACCTCAACACTTATAGAATTACCAGCAATACAGGGATTTATCACAGAAGATGAAATTGATAGATATTTAAGCAGCGGTAGCAATGTATCCGGCGGAAAAGAAAGAATATATAACTTTTTTAGGGAAGCCCATACTACCGAAGAACGAGCAAATTTTTTAAAAGACGAGTACGGAACAGGAGGACAGACTCATGCTTTGTCAGGAGCAAGAGAAAGTAATGAGTGGCACGATGCCAAAGGAATTAAGCTTGAAAAGGAAAATTGCAATGATATTTTTCTAAACTGGAATCAGGCGGCTAAAAGAATAGAGAATCTTATTGAAAACGGTAAATATATTCAGGAAGATTTGTATAAAGAGCAAGAAAACACAAAAATTGAGGAAGAGCTATTCGATGAAGATACCTATACGGAACAAAACTTTAAAGAAGATAAACAAGATTTGCACAGAGAACAGGAAATCCTGATGATTCAAGATGAAAGAGAAGTATCTTATGAGGAAGCTGAGCAAATCTATGAAAGGCAAGCAGAAATAGAACATAATGCTTTTGCAACGGGTGTAGAGAACAACATATCGTTAAACCAAAATAACAAGGATTATTGGATTGTAGAATTTAATGAAGGCTTGAGTCTTATAGAAAAAAATTATGCCGGAGAACTTGTTACAAAAGAATTACTTGATGAAATTAAAGAGCTTGACGAAAAAATCAGAGTTCATAACAAAACGGTAGGTGAAGATGAATATGGAGAAATGACTGACGAGTGGGTAGGTTATTCTAAATTCTATTTTGATCATATTATAGATGGTAAAGTAGAAGAACACTTCAGAATGGATATCGGGGATGGAAATGAGGTAAACCAAAGAGATTTTCAGTATCTTTATGAGCAAATTGAACAGGAAAAAGAAAATAAAGAATACGGTATAGATAGTATAGATAGTGTCATAAAAGATATTTTAGAAAAAGAATCTATGACAGTGGTATCGAGCAAAGATGATTATATAAAGTTATTTCCATATTTTAGAAACTTTGTATATGCCGATGGTTTAAGGCTTGATGAATATAATCCTTTTGAAGATGATGAAAATATTTCGGACTTAATTCGACTGACTTTTTTCAAAAATAATGATGGAAAATATAGGGTAGTCTATAACAATGCGGACAGTTTACTGTATTCAAGCAATATTGATTATTTTTTGGAGAAAATAAAGGCAGAAAAGGTAGTGTTAGAAGATAATATAGCTGAGATACCGAATGAAGATAAAATTGCCGTTAAGGTTGGGAATTACTATGCTGTTGTAGAAAAAGATAGAGTAAAGGATATATCCTTAGAAGAAACTGGAGTTCGTATTTATCCGAAAGAAAATAACTTTGAGGGCAAAATTTATCCCTTGTATCGTGGAAGCACCTTTGAAGAAAGTACAAAAATAGATAAACTTTTCGATGAGATTGCAATAGGTATGAAAGAGGTTAATTTGACCGATTTAAATGATGTTTTTTATCTTGAAAATCAAGGACTTTATGAAATTTCATCAGATAGGGTAACGGAAGAAAAAGCAGGATACGATTTTGAAGTGGCAAGTTTTAATGAACAGTTTCCTGATTACTATAATGACATTTATGTATATAACAGAAATTTAAAAATAGATGGTGCTAATCAAAACATTGCATATATCAATAGAGAAAATGAAATACATTTTAATGTAAATCTACCGGAAGAAGAAAAAGCAAAGGTGCTTGAAATTAGAGATAAGAAAGAAGTCTTATCAACTCTTATTTTTAAAGATGTAAAGGAGGTCGGCGAATATCAGTTTCATCCACAAAGCGAAGAATTTATCTTAGATGAAATCAGTATATCTGAAGAGAAATTAAAAGCACCGGAACATATAACAGACAAGATTTATGGAAAAGAAGGCTATGAGGCGGAGCTTATTTTGGATATGAAAAATAAGGAGTTAAGGCAACATTTAAGATATAACGGATATATATTAACTTCCAATCTAGCAGTTTCCTATGACAGTTATAAAGAAATGCTTAAAAATCTTCCTTATCTGCTTGATGATAATCATAGAAATATTATGCTTACCGGCTATGTCAACGAACAGATTGAAAAGGCAAAAGCACAGGAAGAAAAAAAAGAGCCTGTATATCAAGAGGGAATGAATGTAAGATATCAAGGCAAAGAATATATCATTTCAGAAATTCAGGACTATAGAACATATAAAACAATAAAGTTAGATGATCCGGAGGGTTATTTAAACGGCTTTATAACGGGCAGTGAAATTATTCCTTTTCGGAATGAAAGAGAACTTGATTTGGAGATTGTATCTATAACAGAGAAACTACAAGAACAAAGTATCAATGAGGAAGATCTTATTTTGTTAGATATTGAAGATTATAACAAAAAAGGACTTTCCGTTCTCTTTCAAAATAAAGAGTATGAAATTACAGGAAATAATTTTAATCCGTTTGGAATGAGTAGGATTCAACTTGTCTCAAATACAGAAAAACTGCTGACGGAAATTTCATATACACCTCAAAGACCGGTCGCAAATCTTTATGCAAAAAAAGAAGATCTTGAACAGTTTAAGCTGGATGAGAAAAAAAGTGAAGAAAGCATTGAAACAAAGCAAATGTCTTTAATGGATATTTTAAAAGAAAAGGATAACTTAAAGGAAAAAGAAGAAATTTCAAGCGAGAAAGAACGTGTACCTGTCAATATAGGGGCAAAAGTAATCTATCAGGGAGAAGAATATACAGTCAGTGCTTTTCAATATAATGATATTTTAGAAAAAAATGATATATGGTTAAATCCTGCATCAAAGAATAACCATCAAATTCCGATTGTAAGTTTCTCTGATAGAAAAGAGCTAAATGAAAAACTCATTGTTATTGACACCAACCTTAACTTAGGAGAAGATAAGTCGGAACTTTTACACCATAGTTTAGATGTAATAAATGATAAAGGGGCTGTGGTTGCCAATCAGTTTATTGTAAATGTGGATAATCAAAATAGGGAATTTACAGTATATAGTGAACGAAATCCGAATAACCATAGAGAATTTAAACTTTCTTTTGATTATCTAAACGGACTTGGGAAAATTGACGGAGATGGAAATAATCTAAAAATTACGAAGCATAGACAAGAAACCATTGATAAGAAATTAGAAAGTTATGTTTCTTGGAAAGAGAATAGGGAAGAAAGATATGCCCCTGATGATGAATATATGGGAAGCATTCCTCCGGTAAATTACAAAATAACAAGAGAAGATGAGATTTTGCCACCTTCAGAAAGATTGAAAAATAATATGGAAGCAATCAAGGTTTTAAAGAAAATAGAAGAACGACATAGTCATGCAACAAAGGAAGAACAGGATATACTAAGTAGGTATGTAGGCTGGGGAGGACTTTCTGATGTGTTTGATGAAGAAAAACAGGGACAATGGAAAGATGCAAGAGAATTCTTAAAAGAAAACTTATCACCATCTGAGTATGATGCAGCAAGAGAAAGCACTCTTACTGCTTTTTATACACCAAAGATAGTGATTGACAGTATCTATCAAGCCTTATCTCATATGGGATTTGAAAGTGGGAATATTTTAGAACCCAGTATTGGAACAGGCAGATTTATAGGAAATCTTCCGGAGAGTATGCAAAGTAGCAAATTTTATGGTGTGGAACTTGACAGTATTAGTGGTAGGATAGCAAGTAAGATGTATCCTAATGCTAACATACAGATAAAAGGCTTTGAAGAAACAACTTTTTCAAACAATTTATTCGATATAGCAATAGGAAATGTACCTTTTGGAGAATATAAAATAGCCGATCGTGAGTATGAGAAAAATAATTTTCTTATTCACGATTATTTTTTCGCCAAAACTTTAGACAAAGTACGCTCCGGTGGAGTAGTAGCCTTTATAACCTCAAGTGGAACATTAGATAAAAAAAGTGAAGATATCAGAAGATATATTTCGGAAAGAGCGGAGTTTTTAGGTGCAATAAGGCTTCCTAATAACACTTTTAAAGGCGAAGCGGGAACAGAAGTAACAAGTGATATTATTTTTCTTAAAAAGAGAGATCGACTGGTAAAACTTGATGAAGAATGGATAAAACTTGGCACTGACGAAAGAGGACTGACATATAACAAATACTATATAGATAATCCAGATATGGTACTGGGGAATATGGAGGAAGTATCAAGCAAATTTGGAACGACCTTAGCCTGTGTTGCAGATGAAAATAGTACTCTGAAAGAACAGCTAAATAACGCCATTAAAAACATTAAAGGGAGATATGAGAAGGTAGAATTAAACAGTGAATTTGAAATGGAAACCATTCCGGCTAATGACAGTGTGAAAAATTATTCTTATGCAGTAATTGATGACAAGATATATTTTAGAGAAAATTCCGTAATGCAAAAATTGGATTTAAATAAAAATGATGAGGAAAAAGTAAGGGCATATCTTGGAATAGAAAAAGCATTAAGACAGGTAATTGCTTATCAAAAAGAAGATTATTCCGATACGGAAATTAAGGAGAAGCAAGGGGAGTTAAATTATCTTTATGATGAGTTTTCCAAGAAACACGGAATTTTAAACAGTAAGGCGAATAAAAAACTGTTTCGTGAAGAGGCGAACTATTCTCTACTTTCCACTTTGGAAAAGCTGGATAAAGAAGGGAATTTTATAGGTAAATCAGATATCTTTACAAAAAGAACCATAAAAAAAGCTGTGGCAATCACTCATACAGATAATTTGACAGAAGCACTTATCCTATCTATTTCTCAAAAAGGGAAAGTCAATTTTGACTATATGGAAAAGCTCACTGAAAAAACGAGGGGAGAAATTATTGAAGGATTAAAGGGAGAAATATTTTTAAATTTAGATGGATTTGATCCAAGTGATACGACTCCTTTTTCTTCAGCTGTAGATTTGGGAGACTTTTCAAGATCTTATGTAACTGCTGATGAATATTTATCCGGGAATATTAGAGAAAAGATAGAAGTAATAGATTCGTATATCAAGAATGTAGAACATGAACTTGAGCAAAATGAACAAGCCTCAAATACTGATACAGAACTATTGAACCAGGATAATACTACTCTAAAAAAAGAACTATCCAGTCTTAATTATCAAAAACAAAAACTATTGGAAGTAATGCCAAAAGAACTTGAGGCAAGTGAAATAACTGTTAGAATGGGAGCAACTTGGATACCTGAGAAAGATTATAAGAGCTTTATGTTTCATCTGTTAAAGACATCTGCTTCAAACAGATGGAATATTGATATCAAATATACCAACTTTACAGGAGAATATAGAGTAGAAGGTAAAAGTATAGATAAAGGAAATGACCTTGCTAATTTCACATACGGAACAAGCAAGGTAAATGCCTATAAACTGATTGAAGATACATTGAACCTGAGAGATACTAATGTATACGATCAAATTATTGATGAGAACGGAAAGAAAAGTTCTGTCTTAAACCAAAAAGAAACTATGCTTGCAAGAAGCAAACAGGAAATCATCAAAGAAGAATTTAAAAATTGGATTTTCGATGATATAGACAGAAGAACAAGGCTTGTCAAAGAATATAACGAAAGGTTTAATTCAACAAGGCTTAGAGAATATGATGGAAGTAATTTAACTTTTGACGGAATGAATCCTGAAATAGAGCTTAGACCTCATCAAAGAGATGCGATTGCAAGGGGGCTTTTCGGAGGAAATACTCTACTTGCACATGAAGTCGGTGCCGGTAAGACTTTTGAAATGATAGGAATTGCTATGGAGTCTAAAAGACTTGGAATGAGTAACAAGTCGATGTTTGTTGTTCCTAACCACATCGTAGAGCAATTTGGTAGAGAGTTTAATGAACTGTATCCAGGAGCTAATGTATTATGTGCAACAGAAAAAGACTTTACACCGGATAAAAGAAAAAGATTTTGCTCAAGGATTGCAACCGGTGATTATGATGCGGTAATTATAGGGCATAGTCAATTCGAGAGAATTCCAATCTCCAAAGAACGACAGGAGTATGAACTGCAAAGTCAGATTGATGAAATTGTGGATTTTATCAGTGAGTATAAAAGGGAAAGAGACCAGAAGTTTACCGTAAAACAATTGGAAAAGACTAAGAAAGGTTTGGAGGCAAAACTAAAGAAATTAAATGATGATTATAAAAAAGATGATGTTGTAACCTTTGAAGAATTAGGGATCGATAAGCTATTTGTAGATGAGGTACAGGCGTTTAAAAATTTGTACCTATTTACAAAAATGCGAAATGTAGCAGGAATTACCACAACAGACTCTCAAAAATCAAGTGATATGTTAATGAAATGCAGATATATGGATGAAATTACCGGTAATAAGGGGATTGTATTTGCGACAGGAACCCCTGTGAGCAATTCTATGGCAGAGCTTTATACCATGCAGCGTTATCTCCAATATGACGAACTTAAAAAAATGCACCTACAACATTTCGACTCTTGGGCATCTACATTTGGAGAAACTGTTACAGCAATTGAACTTAATCCTGAAGGGAACGGATATCGAAGTAAGACAAGATTTGCAAAATTTTATAACCTTCCGGAACTGATGAACATGGTCAAGCAGTTTATGGATATAAAGACTGCTGATGTATTAAATCTTCCCGTTCCAAATGCTCATTATGAAACGATAAAAACCAAACCGACAGAAGAACAAAAGCAAATTCTTGAAACTTTTTCTGAGAGAGCAGATAAGGTTAGAGGAAAACAAGTGGATTCCTCCGTCGATAATATGCTTTTGATTACAAATGACGGAAAGAAAATGGCACTTGATCAAAGGTTAATTAATCCACTACTTCCTGATGATCCGAACAGTAAAGTAAATACCTGTGTAAATAATATATTCAGTATTTGGGATAAATATAGGGATGAGAAGTCCACACAGTTAGTTTTTTGTGATATGTCAACACCATCAAGTGAATTTAATATTTATGATGATATAAAGGAGAAGCTGACAAAAATGGGGATTCCTAAAAATGAAACAGAGTTTATTCATAACGCAAAGAATAACAAAGAAAAAGATAAGATTTTCGATAAGGTACGAAAGGGTGAAATTCGTGTGCTTCTCGGTTCTACTCAGAAAATGGGAGCAGGAACAAATGCTCAAAATAAATTGATTGCTACCCATGATCTCGACGTACCCTGGAGACCTGCTGATTTGGAGCAGCGGAAAGGAAGAATTGTAAGGCAAGGTAATGAAAATGATGATGTTCATATCTTTCGTTATATTACGGAAAATACCTTTGATGCGTATCTTTTCCAAACACTTGAAACCAAGCAAACTTATATATCTCAAATAATGAATTCAAAGACACCTGTAAGAGTAGCGGAGGATATTGATGAAGCTACATTAAATTATGCGGAGATTAAAGCTTTATCTACAGGAAATCCGCTTATTCGTGAGAAAATGGACCTTGATGTTGAGGTAAGTAAACTTAAAATGCTGGAGTCCAATTTTAAATCCAACCTATATAAAATGGAAGATAAGGTTGTAAAAGTATATCCAAAAGAAATTGAAAGTCTAAAAGAAAAAATAGAAAATTTGAAAAAGGATATAGAAAAAGTGGAACCGTATAGGGAGGAAAAACTAGAAAAATATGATCAGACTACTTTGGAAAATATGGGTGAAAATAATAAAGAAAAAGAAACAGAGGGAATGGCAGATAAAGAAACGCTATCAAAATTCACATCTTTAACTTTAAATGGGAAAAAATATACCGATAAAAAGCAAGCCGGAGAGTTCTTAATAAACAGGATAAAGGGAATAAAAAAATTAGATGATTTTCGTTCTGAGGAAGTAAAAATCGGAGAATATAGAAATTTCGATTTGTTCGCATATTATGACAGCTTTTCCAATCAGTATAAATTCAATCTGAATGGAGAAGAAAATCATTATGGGGAGTTTGGAACAGATGAAATCGGAAATATCACCCGAATGGATAATGTACTTGATAGGATGCCTGAGAGATTGGAACAGACACTTGGAAAACTTAAAGATATCGAGAATCAACTTGAAACGGCGAAGCTTGAAATAAAAAAGAAATTTCCACAGGCAGAGCTTTTAAAAGAAAAGACGTTAAGACTTGCTGAGGTAAATAATTTGCTTGATATGGGACAAAAAGGAGATTTAAAAGAGGAGAAAAATCCACTTTTGGAAGAAGTGAAAGAAGAACTGATTCATTTTCTAAATAAAGAATATGATGAAGCACACAGTATAGAAGATTTCGATACAATGTTTCCTGACTTGACAGATATAGGTTTGGCATATACGACTACACCGGATGAAAAGCATGAGATACAGACAAGTCTTGATTTAATTAATTACAAGATGAACACTTATGTAGACAATACTTTAATTGACAGTTTTCAGTATACTTACGATCCACTTAATGCAAGTGATACGAAGGAACTTATACAAATCAAAACGAACATAGGTTTTTGGGATTTTAATGAGCTGGTATATGTGGATGAAGAAAAGTTAAAAGCATCACTTGGACTTGAAATTGATGACGATGGTAATTTCTATGATCCGCTTTCAAAAGATATGGATTTGGACGGAGTAGCAGATAGGTACGATGCAGATTTTAGAGATAGCAAAGTACAAAGTTTTGGAGATCTGGATAAAAGAGAAAAAGCATCCGTAATGGACAAGCTTGGATACTTCAAAGAAAAGATGGAGAAAGGAGGTCTGCAAAATGAAAATTCAGACAGAAAGATAGAGTGTAAAGAGGAGGTTAGATAATTGGAATATCACAAAAATATTAAAGCAACGGATAGGGAAATGCAGAAACTTTTTGAAAATGAGGAGTATAATTATTCTGTAAGATATTTTGAAAGAATAGGAGAAGACTTGTTTAAAACAGTGATTCGCACACCGGAGGATATAGAGTTTCCAAAATCTAAAATTCTTTCTATAAACACAATAAAAAAACTCTTAGAAACAAAAGAAAACATTAATCCTATGTATATAGAAGATGAATTTACTAAAATGAAAGGTAAGGTGTATGAATTTAATCAAAAGAAATATCCGGGTTATGAGGATATGGATATAAAACTAATACTATCTAGGATTAAGGGTATCGAGGATTTCGATACCCTTAATGTTTTTTATGAAGGCTTAAAAAGGCAAGGATATTTAAAGGATATAAAAGAAAGTATCAAAAATATTATTGATAAAGAACTGGAAGAAAACACACAAGTAAAAAAACAGGAGGATAAAAATATGAGATTAGAAAAAGGCGATACTATCAAAACAGCATTAAGTGAAAACACAACAGTTTTAGATGTGAAGGACAATCAGGCAATACTGTTTTCAGGCACTCAGTTTGTACTTGCAACAGGGATTAAAGAAAACAAGGAAAGTGGAAAATTTGAATGGGATAATGGGAGATATGCAAATGATTTAAAAAGCATTTCCGATATGCAAAACAATAATTTTGAAACGATGAAAGAGACCTTATCTTTTTTAGCAGAGTATAATCATAGTGATTTTGTAAAAGGAATTCTGTCTCTTGAAACAGGAATAGAAAATGAGGATACTCTCGATGCTGCTTATGATAATTATATGAATGATAAAATTATGGGTTTGGTTGATGAAAAATTTTATCATTATATAGATGAAAATGAGATTGAAACACCTGATTTAGGAAGCGAAATACAGGATAAGAATAGTGTTTTATCCGATGAGGAAAATGTAAAGGAGGACAATAATACTATGAGTGAGAAGTCAAATGAAAATAAGGAAAAAGCAAATACTGTAAATATCAATGGCAACATTGCTTCGGATATAGACATTAAAAATTTGACATCGAAAGATGGTAAAGATTTTACTGTTGCAAGTTTTGCAATTGCTGAAAATGATAAGGAAGGGAAGGTGAAATATACCAACTGTTTAGCTTATAACGATAAGGTAAGCAGTGTAGAAAATTTGAAAAAAGGAGATTTTGTACATGTATTCGGAAAAGAAAAAATCAGTCAGGGAAAAGACGGAAAGGAATACACATCTCTTAAAGTTTATTCTGCAAAGTTGTTTAAGGCCAAAGAACAGAGCAAAACAAATCAAAATGCAAAGGAAACAAAGAAATCTTCAGCACTTGGTAAGTTAAAGGAGTATAAGGAAAAGACAGGTGAAAAATCAAGAGAACAGGGCGGTATCAAAAAAGAGAAAAGTGTAGAGAGATAAAATTATAAAGATTTTAAAATAGTGGGTAAATAGCTAATAGAGCTGTTTATCCACTATTTTTTTGTTATATATAGAAAATAAAAGTTTGATAAATTAGAACGGGAGCGTTATATTATAAGAAAAAGAAAATTATTTATATAGGAGGAGAAATGATATGATTGGTTTGGTTATCATTTTTATAACCTTAATTATACTATATTTGGGAGTTATCCTGTTTGCAGGAGCAACATTTGTAAAAATTAGCTTGTTCGCACTTGATAAACTTGCAGTATTTATAGCGAGCTGGTATTATACTCACCACTATTTTTCTGTACAATTTTCATCCGGATATGCCATATACTTTTGGGATGTGCTGGCAGCAATATTGGCAGTAATAATATATTCTATCCTATTTCAAATTATACACAAAAACTTTAAAGTGGTAGGAAAAATTTTGAATTTAGCTATTTCATTTTTTAGTTCTATGACGGTATATTGTATTTTGGTACATGGATTTATTACAAATGGAAAATCTTACTTTCTACCACTCTTAAACAACAGTTTTATGAATCAGGTGGTCAATTATATTACAATCTCCATTATTTCTTTGGTTGTATGGAAAAGAAGAGAGGACTACCTTATGGAAATGAAAGCGGAATAAAGAAAAAGGTATAATTGCAAAAAAACGGGGAAGCTATATTTTTATGAGGCTGAGGAAGAAGGAGGTCGTTCTTACCTGAAATATGGTAAGGGTGATCTCCTTCTTTTTTTATTTTTCAAGACTGTTATCAAGGTATAAATCTGTATTTCTCTTTGCTTGTCCAAGCTTGTGAAGCATAGAGTTTTGAGATGAATATTCTCCCATAAGTGTAGTTTTTTCTTGTTCTAAAATCATATATTTATCAGATAAATTTTTAATACTTAATGTTTGAAGTTTGGAATTTTTAAGACTTTTCATAGCTGTTTCATAGGCAATTATCTGTGATTTATATTCTTCATAAAAGGATTTGTTTTCTTTATCTTTTATATACATATCATAAACCAGTTGATTTTTAGAGATAGTATTTTTATTTTCTATTACAGAATAAATGGATTTCATTTCTTTTTCTATTTGCTTTATATGATCTAATAATTGTTGTCTGTCTGATGCCACTTTCTTTAATTTTAAATCTAATTCCTCGTAGGAGTTAACACCAGATTTTCTTATTTCATTTAAGGCGGATGCCATAGTTTTCATATTATGTTTGCCTGCCCATACTTCATAGCCTTTAGAGGATTTTACCTTTTCATTGTTTTTCATATCTACAATAGTATCCGGTTTCTTGTACGAGAGTTTTTCATAATGATATTCCTGATTAGCATAAATATGGTGTTTATTTGGATCTTTGATTCGTTCCTTGATTCTCTCTTTTGTGTAATCTTCCCCTAAAGTAGATGCTTTTGCTCTGGTAAATCTTCCGTTATCCCTTTTATCTTTATGTCGGAAGGAAAGGTACTTTCCAATCTTGATTTCATAACCGAAATCTTCCATTGTCTTTAGAAATTCCTCGTAGGTTTTGGATTTTAAAACAGCTTTATCAATCGCAATCTGAAGCTTATTTTTCCAAGAAGTTCCTTTCTTAAACTCCGTATATTCTGTATAGCCTTTTCCGTTTGTAGAGTATCTGTTCTTGAACTTTTTGTAGTTTTCATCAATAACGGACAAGTCGTTTTCTTTACATAAATCATCACTGACAGTTCGGATTTGATGATAACGTCTCTTGTTGCTTTGGTAGGCTTTGCCTGTTTCAAAGCTGACATTATTAAATAGAATATGATTGTGTAAATGCCCTTTGTCAATATGCGTAGTAAGGACATATTCATACTTTCCTTGCAAGACTCTCTCACATAAATCCAGTCCGATTTGGTGTGCCTGTTCAGGTGTAGTTTCTCCCGGAGCAAATGCTTGAATTAGATGTCTTGCTAAAATTTTTGCTTTGGAATTACATTCTCTTTTTGTCTGTTCAAACTCAAGATGAGCTGTTTTAGGATTGCAGCCAAAAGAAGATATAAGGATTTTTTCATCGGTTTTATCTTCATTCATAATATAGTCTAAGGCTAAATAAAGTGTTTTTTCTATAGGATGAATTTTTGTAACTGCCATTAGATTTCCTCCGTATCGCTTGTTCCTAAATTCCCTAATTCATACAGCTTTTTGCGAAGAAAGTAGATGTCTTTCCCCTGTTTTTCCAAGAGCTTTTTCAAATCATTGATATCATCTTTGTAGATGATACTTGTTGAATTTACTCTCTTTGCAATCTGATTGATGCTGCCTGTAATCCTTCCGATATTTGTAGACATCTCCTTAAAAACTTTCATATCCAGTACAAAAATATTTTTTTCCAATATACATTTCATCATAAACTGGCGAAGGGTTTTACAACCGGACAGTTTATATTTTTTGTTCAAAATTTCAAGTTCATCATCAGAAAGCATAAGATATATTCCATTATTTCTTGTTCTGTTTGCCATAGTATAACCTCCAATCCATAGATGTATTAAAAATTTACAAAATAAAAACCTGTAAAATCAAGTACAAACTTGAATTACAGGTTTCGTTTATTTTTATATTTCTTTGTCAAGAAATCTCCTGTTAAGAGATAAAATTCTTATTTAAATTCCAAAATTATTATATCATTTTTTGAAGAAAAATTCAATGAAAGAGAGGTAATATACGGATAAATTTATGGGAAAATTTTAGATAACGATTACAAGGAAGATTGATTGCACAGGGGTTTGGGGATTTCCCCAACAAGCTAAAATTGACGAACATAGTCCTTTGTAAAAGCGAGGCTCAAGTCAATTTTTTCGTAAGTGCATATGCACTTACTGTGCTTGCTCAAAAAGAAAAAAACATATATAATGAATTAGCGAATATATGGTATGAAGTATTCGGAATTTTTATGTTTATGATTGGTTATGATAAAATTTGGTATAAAAAAAGTAGTGTAACAATAATAAGAATGTTGATTTAAAGAATAATTAGAAGGGATAAGTTAGATGAGTTTATGAATAAAATATATCATAAGGAATATGTAGAACAAAATTATTTGGAAAATATTTATACTCTATACTTAGAGCGAGACGAAGTAAGGAATATAGATATAGTAGATAAACTTGGAGTGGCGAGAGCAACTGTAACACATATGTTGAGAAATCTTGAAAAAAAGGGTTACATTAAATATGGTGATGATAAAATTGTTAGATTTACATCAAAGGGAAGAGCTTTAGCAGTTGAGTTATATGAAAAACATATCTATTTGACACAAGTTTTTAAATATATTGGTGTAGATGAGAAGATAGCTGAAATAGAAGCCTGTCAAATTGAACATATAATATCAAAAGATACTTTCAATAAAATTAAAAAATATTTTGAAGACAAGATATAAGATAAAGAACATGCAATTGATTTTTAAAATTGCATGTTCTTTATTTTTTGATGGTTATAAAGGATATGTAACTTAGTTTCTTCAAGTCTTTTAAGCATAGAAAATATAACTATAAAACATTGTAAATGTATTGACTTTTTATGTTAGAAGGATTAAACTATTATTGTTAGATACATCTAACAATAATAGTACTAGTAGTATATTAATAATCAGATAGAAGGTGTTTTGATGGGAATGTGGTTTGAATACGTTAATAAAGAGACGGAAAACACTAAAGCTAGTTTGTTTGTGTTTCCGTTTGCAGGTGGTGGAGTATCAGCATTTAGAAAATGGGGAGGACAATTCGAAAATATAAAATTTTTCGTTGCACAATATCCAGGAAGAGAAAACAGGTTTTCTGAAAAAGCAATTAGCAACATAGAAGAACTTGTAAAAGCATTGTTTGAAGACTTAAAAATGACTTTTGATTTTAACTCACCTTATTATTTTTTCGGGCATAGTATGGGAACTAAGATTGCTTATGAGTTGGCTCTGAAAATTAAAGAAAATGGTTTACCAAATCCAAATGGAATTATCATATCAGCTGGGAGAGCACCTTGCTATAAGGAGCCGAACCCGATTTATCATTTAGATGATGCAGGATTTATTGAAGGGCTAAGAAGATATGATGGCACTCCAAATGAGATATTAGACAATAAGGATTTGATTGGTATTTTTTTACCAACACTAAGAGCCGATTTTATTGTTGATGAGGACTATCAGGATAAAGAAGGGGAAAAACTGAATAGTAAGATTTTAGGTTTAATGGGTGATATAGATGAAGAAATGGAAGTTGAAGAACTTTTAAAATGGCAGGATTACACGACGAAAGAATTTTCTTATAAATATATTGAAGGTAAGCATATGTTTGTAAATACATCTCCTGAGAGTGTAATAAATGCGATTAAAGAGTTTGTTGATTACAATGAAAATATATAGAATAGAAATTTCAGACAAAAAAGAAATACGAAGTCTAATTGATATAAGTGAGTTACTAATTTTTTTTGACATGGTGTTAGTCGCATCTAACACAAGTAAATTTATGATAAAAGATTTGAAAAAATTTTTGAAAGAGGAAGAACTTGAAAAGCTTGATGCATATAAATCGGAAGTTGCGAAGATAAATTTTGCAGTTTCAAGAAGTCTTCTAAACAAAGCTTTTGAAATGATATTAGATATTCCAATTGAAAATGTAGTTGTTTTGAGAGATAAATATAATAAACCATATATTAAAAATAAAAGTGGAGTGAAATTCAATATTTCACATACGGATGGATTTGTAGTAATTGGTTTTTCAAAGAAAGAGCTTGGAATAGATATTGAAAAAGTGAATGATGGCTTTGCGTTTGAAGATATACTTGAAAATTGCTTTACATCCAGAGAGATTAAGAATATAGGCAGTAATACATCAATGTTTTATAGATATTGGACAGCAAAAGAAGCGTACTTGAAATATGAAGGACATGGTCTTATGAGAAATCCGAAAGAAATAGAAGTTATTTATATGGACGATCGGATAATAAAAATTGAGGATAAGGTAAAAAGTAGCAATAAAGTTTTGGCAGAATTTAGAATTTCATCGAAATATTTTGGAGCAATATGCATATAGGAGGAAGTATGAATATAGAATTAAAAGAAAACTTAGAAAAATTTTATGATGAAGATGTCTGGGAACATATGACCTTAGGAGAGTTTATTACAAACTGTTCGGAGATGTATAAAGACAAAACGGCGATTGTAGATGGAGATACGAGGTTGTCTTATAAAGAACTTGATAAACTTTCAAATAAATATGCTAATGGTTTACTTAAAGCAGGCTTCAAAAAAGGAGATAAGATTGTATTACAGCTTCCCAATTGTTATGAATTTATAGCAATATCCTTTGCGATGTTTAAAACAGGAATTATTCCGATTATGAGTTTGCCTGCACATCGGAAGAATGAATTAAAAGGGATTATCGAAAAATCTGAGGCAGTAGCATATATTGCAAAGGATAGATATTTGGGATTTTCCTATGTGGATATGATTCGTGATATTAAATCCGAATTAAATAAGAAATTAGAAGTTTATATTCTTGGAGATAATCAAGAATATAAAAAATTTTTATCTCTTATTGAGAGTGAATATCCATATGAATATCCGGATGTCGATTATAAGAATATCGGCTTATTGTTATTGTCTGGCGGTACAACTGGAATACCGAAACTGATTCCAAGAAGACATTGCGATTATATCTATGTTGCAAAGAAAACAGGGGACCGATGTAATGTGAATCAGGAAAGTGTATATCTTGCTTCTTTGCCTATAGCCCATAATTTCCCCTTGGGGTGTCCGGGGATAGTGGGTACTTTTGCGAAAGGTGGAAAAGTGGTTTTATGCAATGTGACGAGTCCTGATGAAATTTTGCCTTTAATCGAAGAGGAAAATGTTACGATAACGGGATTTGTTCCTGCAATTGCCAATATTTGTATGGATTATTTAGAGTATGAAGAGTATGATCTTTCCTCTTTGGAGCTTATACAAGTCGGAGGTTCAGTCTTGGAGTCTTGGTTGGCGGAAAAAATTGAAAAAGTTTTTGATGTTAAACTACAACAGATTTTCGGAATCGCTGAAGGGTTGATTTTGACAACAAATAAAGAAGATAACAATAAAATAAGGTGGCAAACACAAGGCAAACCGATTAGTGAGCATGATGAAATACTGATTGTAGATGAGAAAGGGAAAGAAGTAGAGGTTGAAGAATACGGAGAACTTATCGTTAGAGGCCCCTATACTATTTATGGTTATTATAATCTTCCTGAAGTAAATGAAATTTGCATGACAGAAGACTGTTATTTTAGAACAGGGGACAAAGCACGAAAACTAAAGGATGGAAACTATCAAATTGTTGGAAGGATTAAAGAAATTATCAATAGAGCGGGCGAGAAGATAACACCTTCAGAACTAGAAGAAATTTTGCTTACTCATGAACATATAAACTCAGTGCAAGTTGTAGGGATACCTGATTGCTTGCAAGGAGAAGCTATTGCTGTATTTATTTTAAATGGAAATAAGGAGCTTACACTGGAAGAAGTTAGAAAATTCTTGATTTCCAATAATGTAGCGGATTTTAAATTGCCGGATAAAGTTAAATATATTGATGCGTGGCCACTAACAGCCCTAGGGAAAATAGATAGAAATAAATTAAAAGAAACTTTTTAAAGGAGGATTTTGGAATGGAACTTAATACTATAAAGGAAAGAGCTAAAGAATTAGTAAAGGATTGGTTGGCAAGTATATTTGTAGAGAAAGTAGTTTCAGAAAATGAAAATTTAATTGAAAAGGGTTTAAGTTCCATTCAAGTCATGCAACTGTCTGGAAAATTAAAGAAAACGGGGATAAAAATTTCGTTTGCAAAACTTATGGAAGAACCGAATTTATCCAAGTGGTATGAACTTATTGATAAATCCAGAGTGAAAAGTGATAAGAATATAGAATCATCAATTATCCAAAGTGATGAAAGTAAGTTTGATTTAACAGATGTCCAGTACTCTTATTTAATCGGAAGAGAAGATGATCAGATTTTAGGTGGTGTGGGTTGCCATGCATATCTTGAAATAGATGGAGAAAATATTGATGAGGATAAGTTAAAAGAGGCTTGGAATAAGCTTCAATACAGACATCCCATGCTTAGAGCAAAATTTACGAAAGACGGGCATCAGGAAATATTACACAAACCGTACAGTGAAGAAATAGAAGTTTTTGATTTATCTGATCTTGATGAAGAAACGCTACATCTAAAATTAGTAGAAATAAGAGAACAAAAATCCCATAGAAAATTAAATGTAAATCAAGGTCAAGTTGCAGGAGTCGCACTGGCAAAATTTTTAGATGGGAAGTCAAGGATATTTTTTGATGTGGATTTGCTTGTGTCCGATGTAATGAGCATGAGTATTATGATTAAAGAATTAGCTGAACTTTACTCGGGAGTAGAACTTGATAATTTGAATGAGTATACGTTTAAGGATTATATGCAAAATAGAATCGGCGAATCAATCAATGATGCGGATAAGGAGTTTTGGCAACAAAAAATAAATTCCTTTGAAATAGAAAGACCGAATTTACCATTAAGAAAACAGCCGGAACAAATTAAAGAAACGAAGTTTACAAGAAGAAAGAGAATTATAAAAAAAGATGAATGGGAAACTATAAAAGATATAGCAGCATCGTATCAAAGCACACCATCTATGGTTCTTCTAACTGTTTATTCTCTTGTTCTTGAAAGATGGTGTAATCAGGATAAATTTTTTATAAATATACCGCTATTTAATAGAGATTTAGAAAATGAAAATCTAAAAGAAATGATTGCTGATTTTACAAATATTTTACTAGTAGAACATGAGATAAAAGATGATGCAAGATTTTTGGATACTTTAAAAAGAACAAATAAGACATTCTTGGAAAATGTATCTCATAGTGCGTATAGCGGAGTTCAGGTTCAAAGAGATATATCAAAAGATCAAGGTACAAGTGTAAATATAGCACCTGTGGTTTTTGCGTGCAATATAGATTATCCATTGGAAACTAAAATTTCAAGAAAAAATTTAGGGAAAGTATCTTATATGATTTCTCAAACACCTGGAGTTTGGCTTGATTTTCAAACATATATTGTAGACGGTAATTTAATTCTTTGTTGGGATAGTGTGGATGAACTTTTTCCGACAGGAATGTTAGAAGACATGATGGATTCTTTATATGAATTGATTATATCTTTAACGCAGAAGGAAGAATGGGAAAAGAAAGTAGACGTTTTGCCTGAAAAGCAAAAATCTATTAGAAAGCAGGATGTCGAGGGAATTTTACCACTTCAATATCCAAATGAAATATTATATGACGGATTTCTCAGAAATGTAAAACTCAATCCGGATAGAGTTGCTATTATAGATTCTGAAACGAAGGAACAGATAACATATCATAAACTTTATGAAATTTCATTAAAAGTTGCGGATTATTTAGGTAAAAATGGTGTTAAAAAGGGAGATTATGTAGGAGTAACACTTCCAAGAGGTAGTAGACAACTCTATGCTATTTTCGGAATTTTATTTACTGGTGCAGCATATGTATCAATTGGAATTACTCAGCCGAATGACAGAAGAACTAAAATTTATGATCAAATCGGAATAAAGCATATTGTAAGTAATGAAAAGACAATAATAGATTGTGGCTTAGATAAAAATAAAGTTAAAATTATTGATTTGGATGTGGCTGTGGCAAACGAATCTAAATTAGAACAGCCTGTTGAAATCAGCCCTTATGACAGTGCATATATTATTATGACATCTGGAACAACAGGTGTCCCTAAAGGTGTTGAGATTATGCATACAAGTGCTGTTAATACTTGTATTGATTTAAATGAAAAATATAATGTAAATTCTGAAGATACAATACTAATGGTATCTGCGATAGACTTTGATTTATCTGTTTATGATATCTTTGGAATACTTCGTGCTGGTGGGACAGTAGTTACAACTAATGAGGAAAATTATAGGGATCCTGATGAATGGTTAAAATTAGTCGATGAATATAAGGTTACAATATGGGATTCTGTGCCGATTTTATTTGATATGGTTGTTACTATGGCTGAGGGTAAAAATAGAAAATTACCTTTTAGAATTGTTATGCTTTCGGGAGATTGGATTGCTATAAATTTACCAGAAAGATTCTATAATATTAGTGAAAATATAAATTCTATTGTTGTCGCTATGGGTGGAGCCACAGAAGCATCTATTTGGTCAAACTATTTAAATGTGCCAAGAGAAATACCGAAAGATTGGATTTCCATTCCTTATGGTAGACCATTAAAAAATCAAGTGTATAGAGTTGTGGATGAGTTTTGTAGAATTTGTCCTAATTATGTTAAAGGCGAACTTCTTATCGGTGGAGTGGGTGTTGCTAAATGCTATCATGGTGACGAAGAATTAACGAATAAGAAGTATTTTGAGAAAGATAGGATAAGGTGGTATAGAACTGGGGATAATGGAAGAACCTGGAATGATAGAACTATTGAATTTTTAGGTAGGAAAGATAGTCAGACTAAAATTAAAGGGCATAGGATAGAGCTTGGTGAAATTGAAGAGGCAATAAGAAAATTTCCTAATGTAGATAATACTGTTGTTGATTATATTTCTGATAATAGTTTTAATAAAAGGTTGATTTCTTTTGTGAAACTAAAAGAAGACATCATTAACGATGATTACATTGGCATTGTGCAGGAATATAAGAATTTAGGAACTGATTTGAAAAAAGTAGTAGACATAGGAAAATTATCTATGAATTATGATGATTTTATTTATAGTCTTAATAGAATGTGTTTAAGATTTATAATTAATTGTTTTAAAGACATTGGGATAGATTTTTCATCTAATACTAATTTAGAAAAAGAAATACAGAATACATTATTTATATCTACTAAAGGTAAAAAAATTATTTCTAGTTGGATAGATATTTTGGAGAAATTTAATGTTTTAAAACTAGATGAAGATGGATACAGATGTAATAATTATGAAAATATATTTGTAAAAATAGAAAATGAACAATTAGAAAAAATAAATTCCTACTTTTTAAAAATGGTTCCTGATATCAAATATGTATTATCTGACGAAAAAAACCCATTGGAAGTTTTGCACTCAAGAAATTTTAGATTTTATGATATATTAAAAAATTTTGTTGGATATGATGAACTAAAGAAAAATATTTTACAAATAATAAAGCAGGTTAAGAAACAGTTTAAAGGAAGGCAGATTAGATTATTAGAATTAGGTACAAGAGATATAGAAATTACTTCCGATATAGTTAATGAGCTAGAGGGTAGTATAGCAAAATATGTATATGTAGATAATTCTGAGTTTTATAGAAATGACTTTAAAGAATTATTAGAAAAAGATTTTTTTGAATATGAAGTAGTAAAAGAAGAGATTGTTAAAAAATTTAGTGATAACAGTTTTGATATTGTTATTTCTATTAATTCACTTCATCGAAATAATCTTTTGAATTTTGGATTTGATATATCGAAAGTACTTACCTCTAGAGGTCTATTATTAATCACAGAGATTAAAAATACAAGCATATTTCAAGAAACTATCCTAGGAATGATTGATTTAACAAAGAATTACAATGATTCGAATGAAAAAATTGAACCTATTGTTACTATGGAACAGGTAACTGATATTTTAAATGATTTTAATTATGACATTATGTATTCGACAGAAAGAAACAATTTTGAATTTAGTGGAAACATGGTGATAGTTGCGCTAAATCAAAATAAGCAAATACTGAAAAAAGACCAGTTGAACGAATTTTTAAAGGAATTAATACCATCGTATATGATTCCAGATATATACTATACGATACAGGAATTTCCATTAAATAAAAATGGGAAAATAGATAGGAAAAAATTAAGAAATTTAAGTCGAAATTGTTCCAAAAGTAAAAAAAGTCTACAAGAACAAAACGAGGAATATAGTGATGTAGAAAGAAATTTATGTGAGATATGGTCAAATGTTTTATCTTATAGAAATGTTTTTAAGAAAGATAATTATTTTAATATAGGTGGAGATTCTCTAACTGCGACTGAGATAGCAGGAAAGATTAGTAGTTTGTATAATGTTAAGATTTCCGTAAAAGATATTTTTGAGAATCCGACAATAGAAAAATTATCTAATGTAGTAGAGAATAGGAAAAAACAGCATATTTATAGTGAAGGAATGAAAAATCAGATTATAGTGGATATAGATAATAGATATAAGCCTTTTCCACTGACTGATATACAGTTTGCCTATTGGATGGGAAAGAATGGGGGACATAATTTAAGTGATATATCTACTAATTGTTATTTTGAAGTAGAGTTGAAAAGTATAGAAATAGGAAAATTAGAAAAATCATTTAATGAATTAATAAAAAAACATGACATGATGAAGGCTATAATATTGAATGAAGGACAGCAACAAATACTGTCTAATGTTCCATACTATAAAATTCAAGTTTTCGATTTAAGTGATATTGAAGAAGATCGAATTTTGGATAAAATCAATACAATCAGAAATGAAATATATAATAAAATAATACAGTATGATAAATGGCCTTTATTTGAAGTTAGGGTAACTAAGCTAAAAAAAGATATTGTCAAACTACATGTTAGGTTTGAAAACATAATATTTGATGGCTGGAGTATGTTTTATGTGCTAAAGCAATGGCAAATGTTGTATGATGGAAAGTTAATTCCGGATACTGATATAAGCTATAGAGATTATGTTTTAGCCTTAGAAAAGCTAAAACATACAAAAAAATATATAGAGGATAAGGATTATTGGGAAGATAGAATCGAAAGTTTTCCAGAATATCCTAAACTGCCGTTAATGAATTATGAAGGCAATGTTAAAAAAGTAAGGTTTGTAAGAAAAGATTTTTGCTTATCTGAAAATAAATGGAATATTTTTAAGGAGATCTGTAAAAAATATGAAGTTACAACTGGTGCTGCACTTATTACTGCATATAGTGAAACACTTAAGAAATGGTCAAATAACAAACATTTTGCATTAAATATTACGAGATTTGATAGAGAGCAACTTCATAATGATATAAACGGTGTGATAGGTGATTTTACCACTTTAAACTTATTGGAAATCAAAGAAAAATGTGGAGAAAGTTTATATTCTAAAATAACTGATGTTCAGAATCAGTTACTAGATGATATCTCTCATTCACTATATAGTTCAATTGAATTTGAAAGAAAAATAAGGAAAAAAACCAATAATTATATCGAATCAGTAATGCCGATTGTATTCACTAGTGGAATTGGTATAGATGACAGTAGAGAAGAGAAGTGGATTGATAACCTAAGTTATAGTATTTCTCAATCATCTCAGGTTTGGTTAGATCATCAAGTGTTTGTTTTAAAAGGAGGATTATATTTATCTTGGGATTATATAGAAGAATTATTTGAAGAAAATACTATTTTAAAAATGTTTGATGATTATAAAAATATTATTGACTTAATGATTCAAAACGATAATTGGGATAATCTTTATGTCGATACTTTTGATTCAGATGAAGTTGAGATAGAAGTAATATCTTCGAATAAAAATGTAAAGAAGACCTTATATGAAAATGTGGATATTGTAGAAAAAAGCAAATTTCATGACATAGAATATAAGGTAATAAAATTATTTGAAAAAGTTTTATCAACAGAATGCATTAGTAATAATAGTAACTTTTTTATTGAAGGAGGAGATTCTCTTAAAGTTGTTAGATTAGTTAGACTATTAAATGAAAAATTTGATATTCAACTTAATATCAAAACTATTTTTGAGAAATCCACTCCTAGTGAGCTTGCTGAATTTATTTTTTCTATAAGGAAATAGGAGGTTGACATTGATATCAGATGTAGGTGTCTTAAAATATATAATTTATTTAAGAGAAAATAATATTAGATTATATCTAGATGATAAAAAAATAAAATATAAAGCTATGGATGGAACAAGCAATGAATTTATTTCTGAGTTTAGAGAATATATAGGGAAAAATAAAAACCAGTTTATAAAAGTATTAAAAAATATTAATGATGGGATAGAGTTAAGTTCTATTCAAAAATCATATATTTTGGGGATGGATACAGATTGTGAATTGGGTGGAACTAATTGTGCTTATTATATAGAATACAGCATAAACAATATAGACACAGTAAGACTTGAGAAAATAATAAATGAATTGATTTTTGAAAATGAAGGGTTAAGATGTTTTTTTGTTGATATTAATAAGTATGTAATTTTTGATACATTCGATAAGTATAAAATAAAAAAACTTGATAACAATCTTGATTACACTGAAATTAGAAATCTAATTTTTAATAAGAAGTATTCGTATTATGATTGGCCACTTTTTGATTTTTATGTACATAAAGATTCAAATATCGATGATAGATTGTATTTTATATTCAACTGTATAGTATTAGATGCTTGGAGTGCCAGCAATCTAATCAAGAAAATATTTGATAGATATTTTTTTGATATATACAAAAAGAGTGTAAGCACTGACTACAGTACCTATAAAAGAAAAGAAAGTTTATATTTAGATAATTTGGAAACGGAAGAATATCATAAGTATCTTTCGGATGGAATGAAAAAATATAGTATCCCAGAATTGAAATATAAAAGAGATTTTTCGGAAATAAAAAAAGTAACCTTTAAAAGAGTTGATTATGAATTTACTGTAAATGAAACTAAAGAAATATTTAGTAAACTTAAACTATTAGGATACACACCGACTATGTATATTGCGGCTTGCTACGCTAGATTTTTAGCTGAAGTTAGTGGTAAAGAAAGTTCTTCAATAATATTAACTATGAATGGAAGAAAAAATATTATTGAAAATGAAAATGATATAATTGGTGAATTTTCTAATATAGCAGTTTTGAATTATAAAAAAAGTGGAAATTTTTGTGATGATTTAAAAAATATTAGAAATTCTATTTTAGAAATATTAGAATTTATTGAACATGATGGAATGGAGTCATTTAAGTATATAAAACAAAATAAGCTAGGGCAAATAGTATCTCCTTTTGTTTTGACTAGTGTAATAGAAGAAGATACTACTATGGAGGGATTTGTTACAGAAAATTATTCTATTAGTAAAACACCTCAAGTGATAATAGATCATCATATTAGATTAATAAGAAATTCTATGGTTATTTCTTGGGATTATGTAGAAGAGCTATTTGAAAAAGAGTATATTGAAACGCTTTTCAATAACTATATAAAATTGTTACACAATATGAAATTAAATATTTTATAGAAGAAGGAGATAATGTGATGAAAAATACTTGTGTCGAAAAAATTGTTATAAATGGAGCTGAAAAAAATATAACAGGTCAATTTGAATATGATATTAAACATAAAAACATTAAAAAAAATATAGTCTTATTCATTCATGGCTCTGGAGAAAGTGACAAAGATGGAACAGTTTATTTTTCCAACAGGATTGTTTCTAAAAATTTCAAAATAATATCGGATGAGCTTTTAAGAAATGGTGTAAGCACATTTAGGTTTAATAAAAATTATGGTTATCAAATTGATAAAATAGTACAGGACGCTATTTGTGTAACGAAGTATTTAAAAAATAGGAATGATGTAGGTAAGATTTATATCTATGGTTGGAGTGAAGGAGTTAGAGTAATAGCTAATATTATTAAAGAGGTAGATGGGATAGATGGATTAATATTGCAATCAGGTGTTGCCAAAGGTTGGAATTCTTACTTCAAATATATATTAGAAGAGTTAGTTACTATGGAGTTAGAAAAAATAGATAGAGATAATGACGGCTTAGTGAATGTTTCTGATTTTGAAAGATACGAATTAAATTCTTCTTCTGTTTCTTTTGCATTTAATACAATGCTACTAAGGAAAGCGAGTGATGGAATATTAAAGTTTAACGATAGAATTGATACAAATTCAGATGGTGTAATAAACATAAAAAAAGATTGGGGGAACGTTGCAAAACAAATAGGAGATAATTCGTTAAACATTGCAAATTATGTGGAAAATTTTTTTCTCGATTCATGGAATGGAGATTTAGATATTTTTAGCAAGTTTGGTAAACCGGTATTTATATTACATGGAATTAATGATGGATGGATTAATCCAGTGGAGAGCGTGGAGTTTGCAAAGAAAATAAATAAAAATATAGATATAAAGCTATTCCCAGGATTGGGTCATTCTTTACAAAAAGTAAAGTCTCCACTTGAAGATATCGGTGGAGAAATTGACACTGAAGCTATTGAGAGTATATTGAAGTGGGTTATGTTGCAGATGAGAAAGGATATAGGTTAATTTTATGAAAAGTAAGAAAGATATAAAGGTGGAAAAAATTTGTGATATTTGGTGCGAAATTTTAAATGAAAATATCAATAAAGATGATAACTTATTAGAAAGAGGTTTAGATAGTCTTAATGCAACAAAGTTTATCTCAATATTGAATCAAAGGTATGCCATAAATATAAAACTTAAATCTGTGTTTTTATTTGTTACACCAATAGACTTTGTAGAAAAATGTTTAGACAAGATAGAATTAAATGACGATGATATTTTTGAAGGGGAAATCTAATGAAAATGGTTATAGATGATAATAGTACAAATATTAAGATGCATGATCTTACACCGATGCAGCATTCCTATTATATAGGCTCTCAAAATGACATAAAATGGGGAGGTGTAGATTGCCAAGGTTATTTAGAAATAGCTTTAGAAGACTGCGATACTGATAAATTTTTAAACTCATGGGAAATTTTAGTGAATAGACATGAGATGTTGAGAGCAAGCATTTTTAATGGTAGGTGTATAATAAATGGGTGTGATTATGTTGATAACATAGAGGTGATTGATCTTTCTGATTCTACAGACCATGATATTAAGAATAGACTTTCTATGATACGTGAAGAACTCAAAAATACAGATTATAAAGTTTTTAATAAATCTTTCAAAGGAATTCTAGTAAAAACAAAAAAATGCAGTGCATTGCATTTATCTATAAATTTATTATTTGTAGATTTTGGGAGTGTACAAATTTTATTTAAAGAGCTAAAAGCTTTATTATCCGGTGAATTATTGGATGAAAAACAAGGAGATTTCTTTGATTATCTAGATTTAGTTGGTAAGTATAGTGATAATAGAATATCAGAAGATAAAAAATATTGGAATGATAGAATAAATAATTTTCCATCATACCCTAAACTACCTAGGAGTGGAAGATTATCTCCAAAAACAAGCATAGGAAATGAGTTCAAACGTTATACTTTTTATCTAAATAGTTCTTGCTTAGAATCATTAAAAAGAAAGTCTATTAAACATGGTTTAACTCTTTCATCTGTTATTCTTTCCGCATATTCGTATATTATTAGTTTATGGAGTGAGAACAAAAAATTTTTATTAAACATACCGATACAAAATAGATTACCGGTACTAGATAGTAAAAATATTGTAGGAGAATTTACAGATGTCAATATACTTGAAGTAGATTTTGAACAAACAAAAAGCTTTTTGCAGTATTCTAGGTCTATTTTTGAACAGTTAATGGATGATTTAGATCATAGGAACTATTCTGGTATCGATGTTATTAGTGATTTAAAAAAATTAGCTAATAATACAGATTTTATATCCCCCTTTGTGTTTACGGGTGTTTTGCAGAACGATAGTAGAAGTCTGCATATTAAGTATGGAATAACAAAGACTCCTCAAGTATGGGTGGATTGTCAAATAGTCGAAGATGTTAGTGGATTGAATCCCGATAGAGCATTATCTATCAATTGGGATGTAAGGGAAGGGATTTTTGATGACAATCTGATTGATATTATGTTTTTGCGTTTTGAAAGATTTCTTACAGAAGCTGCTGGAGATTCATTTTTATGGGAAAATAATTTAGAAAAAAATATAATTTCGCTTGAAAAATTTTATAATAACCACAAAGATATTTCTATCAAAGGACGTATACAAGATAGATTTATTGAACAAGCAATAAAACACCCAGACAGAATAGCTGTAGTATACAGAGGTAAAGAGTATACATATCAAAAACTTTATTATGATGCCCTGAAAGTATCGGATTATATTATTAATAATTGTGTAAGTGATGAAGTTCCATATATAGGGCTTAAAATAGATAAAAATTATAATCAAATAGTTGGTATTTTAGGAATATTAATGAGTGGTTTTTCCTATTTACCAATTGATATTAGCCAGCCATATGAAAGACAACTAAAAATATTAAATAAAGCTAAAGTGAATTTTGTATTGGATGAAGATAGAATTAATGAAGTATTAAAAAAATATAGTTCATTTGATATTGTTGAAAATAAATATATGTCAGATATTGCGTATGTGATTTTTACTTCTGGAACAACAGGAACTCCTAAAGGTGTTGTAATGACACATAATGCTGTATTAAATACACTTGATGCCATAAATAATTTAATCAAACTTACCTCAAATGATAGAATATTGGCTATTTCAGAAGCCTCGTTTGATTTATCTGTTTTTAATATTTTTTCATTGTTAGGGGTCGGTGGTATGATTGTTATTCCAGATTCTGATAGAAAAAATGATCCATCTCATTGGAATGAATTAATAAAAAGATATGAAATTACATTGTGGAATTCAGTACCTGCACAGGCAGAGTTATTGGAGCATTTTTGTAGAGAAAGAGATGTTTTTCCTTCCCTAAGATTTAGTCTTTTATCTGGAGATGTTATTAAAGTAAAATTATCTGAAAAATTAATTAAAATTTTTCCTAATAGTAAGATCTTCAGTTTAGGAGGAGCAACAGAGGGAGGGATATGGTCTATCTATCATGAAATAAATCCTAAGGTTAGAGAATTACCTTCAATATTATATGGGAAACCTTTAGATGGGCAATCTGTGGTTATTATTGATAAACATTTAAATGAGTGTGAGATATATTCTGTTGGTCAAATAGCAATTGCAGGATACTCTCTAGCAGAAGGTTATTTGAATGATGAAACTATAACAAAGGAAAAATTTATTTACGATAGTGAGCGAAACTGGCGTTATTATTTAACTGGTGATTTAGGGAGATATCAAAAAAATGGCGAAATTGAATTTATAGGTCGCATGGATAATCAAATAAAAATAAATGGATATAGGATAGAAATATCTGAAATAGAAAGTGAACTTTTAAAGTCTAATACAGTGGAAAATTGCTTTGTTTTAAAGATAGATAATAAAATTATAGCTTTTATTATAGAAAAGAATTCAATAAAAAAGTATTTGGATGCATATAAAATAAATTATGACGATAAAAACATTAATTTGGAATATTTCAATAGATGCTTAACTGATGCAATATTAAAATCAGTATATGACAATTTGAAGAATCATGAAATTTTTTCAGTTAAATTGGAAAAATATTGGTCAATAGTAAACAAAACAGGTGTAACTAAAGAAAATCAGCCAATATTAGATAGGATGTTGCTATATTTAGAGAAACATGATTATATAAAAAAAATAGAAGATGCCTTTGTAGATAGGAATAAGATTGTGAGTAATGATTTATGGAATCAGTTATGTAAAGACTATAGTATTGTTGCTCCAAAATCTGTTACTAACTATATCAAAAAACATGCAGAAAATTTCTGTGAGTTGTTGTCAGGAAAAATGAATCCACTAGTGAATTTATTTCCAGGTGGAAATATAGATATTGCTGAAACTCTTTATAAACAGACTATTATCTCTAAATATATTAACAATATAATATCAGATGTAGTTTATTTGCATTTGAAAGATACTAGCTGTGCAAATATATTAGAGGTAGGCGGAGGTATAGGAGCCACAACTGACTTCATACTTAATAAATTTGCAGAAAATGAATATACACACTATAAATATCTATTTACAGATGTTTCGGCATTTTTTTTGAATAACATAAAACAAAAATATCCATATATAAATACTGGAATTTTTGATTTAAATAATGCAGATGATAAGATAAACAGCAATAAATTTGATGTTATAGTTGCAGTTGGAGTATTGAATAATGTCATTAATATTGACAATTCACTTTCTATTTTAAATGAGATGCTGTCGGATAGTGGTATTATTATAATTGCAGATCCAGTAGGTGAACATATAGAAATAGATATTTCACAGGCATTTATGATGCCAAATCATACTGACAAAAGAGCAAAAAGTGGTAATATTTTTTTCTCAGAAGAGGAATGGGAAGAAAGTATTAAATCTTGTAATTTAGATTTAATATTATCTATTCCAGACAAAAATTCAAATAATTTTTATTCGAATTTTGGACAAAAAATATTTGTTATGAGAAAAAATGATAATAGAAAACAGACTTATAAAGAGTTTTTAGCAGATAAGTTGCCTCAGTATATGATTCCAAGTGAATTTATATGTGTAGATATGTTACCTTTAACACAAAATGGAAAAATTGATAGAAAAAGATTAATAGATATCTATATGAAAACACAAGATTCATCCTTTAAACATGATTTTGGAAATGAGAATAAGTCTAATGATGCAGAAAGAAAATCTAAAGGAAATCATATGTTTAAATCACTGTTAAAAATATATATGGAGATAGGAGAAGTAGATAGCTTAACAGAGAAGGATAATTTAAGAGATATTGGATTTGATTCGTTGTTATTGTCGCAGGCAGCTGGAAAGATAATTAATTTATATGGAGATACTTATGATATTAAGTTTGATGAATTATTAAAAATATCTTTATCTGAATGTAATTTACAAGATATATACAATTATATATTGGATAAAAAAATAAAATCACATAATACAAGTGATAGTTTTTCGAGTGCAATAGTAAAAATATATAAAGATGTTGGAGCTATAGAGAGTTTGAACTTAGATGATGATTTAAGAAAATTAGGGTTTGATTCATTGATGTTATCTCAAGCAGCTGGAAAGATTATGGAATTATATGCTGAAGAATATGATATTAAATTTGATGAATTGTTAAGGGTATCCTTATCAGATGGAACAATTGATAAAATTATCCTGTATATTAAAAATGCAAAAAGAGGAAAAAATTTTAATCAGAATAATACTGAAGAAAATTGTAAGAATGAAAACTTTAAAACAAGTGGAGTTGTTATTTTTGAAGATATAAATTGTGAGTCATATTATGAGATAGTAGAAAAATTGGAATTAACAAAATTTGATTTTAAAAAAGTAAAAACATTCAAAGATCTATTTGAATTAGATGACTGCAAAGAGAAAGTTATATTGGTTTTTGGCAATGAATTCAATAAAATATTAAACTTTGCGAGTCAAAAAATTATAGATGGGAAGGCTTTCAAAAAAATTGTAGCTATATCTCCTAATTTAGATAACATATATGAGCCATATTTAGGTAAGATGGTTATCTATCATAAAAACAGTATAGAATTTATAGATAGAAATCCTAACTTTATTGACTGCGATTACAAATGCTATGACAATGCAGAACAATTGTTTAATTTAATAATGGAGGAGATTCATGAATGATAAAGTAATAGGGATTTTAGGTTCAAGTGGAAGAATTGGAAGCATTTTAATTCGGATATTACAAGAAAAAGGATACACTGTAAAATGTGGATATAACGAGAACTCGAATGTTAAAAATGAAAAAGGTCATTTTTTTGATGTTAGAGATGAAGAAAAAATAGATTTGTTTTGTAGAGATATTTCAATACTGGTAGGAACAGCAGGACCATCATCAGAATTAAGTGAATTTATGTATTATGCTGCATTAAGGAAAAATATATATTATATTGATCCAAGTGGAGGTAAGTTGCTTCATTTTAAAGATAAATCTGCTGCCAAAGTGATATTAAACACGGGATTTATTCCAGGATTACTTGGAGTGCTTTTAATGAATTTCATTGAAAAAATGAGTGAAATTCCTGATAAAATTGAAATAATTCATGGTGGAGAATACAATTTCTCTAATAGTTCAAAAAAAGATTTCATAAATGCGAAAAGCGAAAATTTTGACGGATATTTCATGAAGAATGTAAAAGGAGGTGAATTAAAGTATTCAGACCAACTGTATCCAAATTATATACCATCGGAATTAAAGGATTGCAAAATATTTCCATATATAATTAATGAAGTCGAATATATCGGAAAAAAATATAAAATAAAGGATATATGCTCCTATACAGCTTTGGGAGAGAATAGTTATAAAGATATTAATTTTAGGGATTCAGAATATGTTAATAAGGAATATTTTGAAAATGTTTCAATTTATATAAATTGTATATTAGACTGCTGTAGTAGAGGAGCTATTTTTTCTACTCCAAATCCTGATTATATAACAGCATATATAATATATACTGCAATAGAAGAGATTTTAGAAAGGGATTTACAAGTGGTCGGTATAAATAGATATTGTGATTTATTTTATAATAAAGGTATTTTTGACCTGTTGAATAAATTACCTATTGTTTCAAAACAAATAAATTAAATATAGAAGAGGTTTTATGATGAGAAAAACGAGTGTTTTAGTTTGTGGTTCTGGGTTTGGTAAGATATATCTTAATGCAATAAGTAAAATGGAGGATTTCTATATATCTGGAATTTTAGGTAGTGGTAGTAAACGTACTAAAATGTTGGCGGATGAATTAGAAGTACCGTATTTTGAAGATGCTAATGATGATAGAATTATAGCCGATTTAGCTTGTGTTATAATTCCAAATTCTGGTGCTGGTGGTCGTGGTTTTGAAGTTGCTAAAAGTTTGTTAAAAAGAGGTATTTCAGTTTTATTAGAACATCCAGCTCATGAAAGAGAAATATTGGAATGCCTTAAAGTGTCAAAAGATACTGGATTTATGATTAATCCATTCTATAGATACACTGAACCATTTTTGGATTTTTTAGATATACTTAATGACTTAAAAAAGCAAAGTAATATTGTTAATATGTCACTAGAGTGTTCAATTAATGTTTTGTATGATGGTATTGATATGTTGAGTTGCTGTTTAAATTCAATATCGTCTTGGAAATTAGGTGATGTGAGTGATTTATGTAATTTAGATACTAAAGATAAAATATGTGATACTGTTTTAGTGTCAGAAATAGGAAACACTCCAGTTACATTTAAAATTAATAGAAATGTAGATAAATATGATGCAGATCATCCAATGCATTTATATCATAGAATAGAGGCTACGTTTAGTAATGGAAGATTATGTTTGATAAATACTAATGGACCTATTATATGGTTGCCTTTTATAGAATTACCAAGAGATTCAAATAATTTATTAAGTTTTGATAGTAACAATGAAGCTTTAAAGATACCTACAGCAACTGTAATAGGAAGTAGTGTTGCTCCAAGTATTCTTAATACATTTGAAGAGATATGGATTAACGCTGTTAAAAGAGCGATAGTTGAACTAAATAATCAGGATAGAGATAGCAAATTGTCAAATGTTCAATCACAAATTTTCGTATCAAGATTGTGGTCAGACATATGCAAGAAGATTGGATACACAAATCAAGTGGAGTATCATAAAGTTGGAGATACAAAAAAAATACATGAAAATATAATGAAAAAATATCAAAAATAAAGGAGGGATATGTGATTTGTATGGGGCAGAAGTCGAATTTTACGATATTACAAGTAGAAATTCGTGGAAACAAGATAAAAAAATTATTGATGAAATTATGCCTTTGGTTAGGAAAAAGGGAATAGTATTTGACATTGGTGCAGGAACCGGTAATTTATCAATATATATATCTGAAATGTTTGATTGTGAAAAGATATATGCTATAGAAAAATCTCCAGAAATGAGAATTGCATTAATGTCCAAATTGCAAAATGTTATTGCTAAAAAAAATAATATAACGGTGATTGATACTAATATATTTGAAATTGAATTTACTAAAGATATATCTGCTGTTTTTTTGATGGGGGTAGTAGGACATTTTAATATGCATGAAAGAGAATTTCTATGGCAAAATTTAGGTGAAAAATTAGAAAAGGATACCCCTATACTTATAAGTAATTTAAGTAGAGAGTATTTTTATATAAAGAACGGAACTGTATTGGAGAATGTTAGAGTAGGAGACTATGAATGTGAATTGATAATGAGAGAAAAAAAGTACATGGGAAAAAATAAGTTTCAATGGAAGTTTTTGATTAATATTAGTAGAGATAAAGTTTCGCAAAGACAGATGGTATATACATTGGAATGGGAAAATATAGATAATGAATGTATTATTAATGAATTATATAAATTCGGAATTAAAGGGATTCAGATATCAAACAATTATATTTTAGCATATAGGAATTAAATTATTTGTGTTAAAAGCGTAGTACTTACATGTATTAGCATTGAAATTAAAAGAAGAGTGTGCTATAATATAACTAAGTTATATTTGGAGAAAGGAGAAGTAAATCGTGGCTAATGGTGATTACGAAGCAACTCATAAAAAAATATTGGATTGTGGAAAGACTATTTTTAAAACACAAGGATTTGAAAAAGCTAATTTAAGAGCAATCTGCAAAGCGGCGGGTGTAACTACCGGTGCTTTTTATGGTCATTTTGAAGATAAAGAAGCTCTTTTCTCCGAATTAGTAGAGCCAATCGTGAATCAGATACAAAGTTCTTATGCTCTGTATGAAGGTAAAAGTTTTAATGTTTATAAAAGAGAAAACCATATAAAGAAAGAAACTATTTCCAAGATTTTGGAATCAAAAGCACAAGGTGCTATTGAAATGGTTCTATATTTCTTTGAACATAAAGATATATTTGAATTACTGGTCTTTGGTTCTTATGGAACAAAATTTAACAACTTTTTAGACGGGATTATTGAGAAAGAAGATAAAAATCACTTTGACATTTTGAGCATGATATACGGAGCGGATCATGTAAATAATGTGATAACTAATAGAGGAATTCACCTAATCAACCATGCATATTTTTATGCTTTATCGGAAGTAGCAGTTCATTCTAAAAGTAAAGAAGAAGTGAAATTGAATGCAACATTGATTTCAGAGTTTTTTAATGAGGGGTGGAAAAAGATTCGAGGAATATAAACAATTTTTTTGCCTGAAACATAACTTAGTTATATTTCAGAATTGCAGAAGAATAAAACCGGATATTGTTTCTATATGAAAATAGAAATATATCATATTTAAAAATCAAGGAGGACAAAATTATGAATTTAAAAGGTATTGTAAAAATAGCAGTATTTTCTGTTATTGGTTTTGTATTAACAATGGGATTAGGATTTTTGACGGGATCGTTTGGAATGCTTCCAAGTTTATATTTATCATCAGCCCTGCCAACAATTATTGTAGCACCGGTCTTTGTTATTATGTGTAAACAGGTCGGGCAAAGAGGTACAGCATTTCTATACTTTTTATTGATGGGTGTTTTCTATGTTCTCATGGGAATGTGGCCTGTAATTGCTGTTTGTGCTATTGCAGGAATTTTAGCAGAGCTTGTAATTGGTAAGAAGGAAAATTATATGAATAGAAATATGAAGATTGGGGCAGCTTTTGGAGCAGGGATGTTCATATATTCCTTACATGCTATGTATTTTATGTTTGTATTTGGTGTAGAAGGACTTACAAAGCAATTTCCAAAAATGTTTACAAAGGATTATGCAACATTCCTTTATAATTTTTACACTCCTACAAACATATTGATTTGCCTACTAATTGCAGCTGTAGCATCAGTTATAGGAGCTTATTTTGGAACATATATTTACAATAAATTTTTTAGTGATAGGAAGAAGAAAAGTGTTTTGTAGAGATGAAAAAAATAATATAAGCAAGTACCAACTATCAGATAAAATCAACCCGCTTACTATAGTTGGGTTGATTTTACTATTTTCAGTTATTTTAACAATAGGAGAACAATCGCAATACTTACTTTCCCTTATTTTTGTTTTAGGACTATTATCCTTATTTTCAATTAAAAAAGCATTTAGAACGATATGTTCATTGCTTATAGTATGGGGACTTATTTATTTACTTAAACCCCATTTAGGAAATGTTTTGATTGGTTCTATATATACAATGCTACTTATAGTATTGAAATTTGCTCCACTTTTCATTTTGGGAAGAGTTCTGTCTTCATATAGTTCTTCACATCTAATTGCTGCATTTAGAAAAATTGGAATTGATGGTGGAATAGGCATAGGAATTACAGTATTTTTTCGTTTTATTCCGGAAATCTCTATTAGGATGAAGGAAATAAACAACGGCATGAAAATTAGAGGATTTAAAGCAAGCATTTTCAAACCAATTAAAACATTTGAGTTATATTTTGTTCCTCTTATGTATAAGTGCATAGATATAAGCGATACCTTAACTTGTTCAATCATATCAAAAGGGATTGAATATGATGGACAAAAAACAAGTTTTCATGAGGTGAAAATTACACTTGTTGATATCGTAATGATGATCGGAGGGATGATTTTGTTGGGGGCGAGTTTATGGAAAATATTTTAGAGGCAGAAATAAGATCCTTTCATTATGGAGAGGATTTGATATTAAAAGATTTAAAAATGTCTGTAAAGAAAGGCGAAATAGTAGTCCTAACAGGTCTTTCCGGATGCGGAAAAACGACACTTTTAAGACTACTAAACGGACTTATTCCATCCTTTTATGACGGTGATTTGAACGGAGAAATCAAGATTTTAGGGAAGGATATAACGGCATATAAAAAGGGAGAGTTAGCTAAATATATTGGCAATGTATTTCAAAATCCTAAAGATCAATTTTTTTGTGATGTAGTTGAAGATGAAATTGCTTTAGTGGGTGAAAATTTGGGCTTGGACAGGGATACATTAAAAGAAAAAGTTGAAAAAGCAATGGTTCTATTAGAAATAAGCCATATTAGCAAAAAATCCATTTTTGAATTATCAGGAGGAGAAAGGCAAAAAGTAGCTATAGCTGGAACTCTTATCTATGATACGGATATTATTTTTTTTGATGAGCCATCAAGCAGTCTTGATTACGATAGTATAAAACATTTCAGTGAAATACTTCTCAGATTGAAGGCGATGGGAAAGACAATAATTATAGCGGAACATAGGCTCTATTATTTAAAAGAGATTTTTAGCAGATTGATTTATATAAAAAACGGTACAATATGTGAAATTTTTCCGAATGGTAGTCTTAGTAATGATAAATGTAAGGAGCTTGAGTTAAGAACACTTAATGAAAGAGAATTGATATCAGAAAAAGAACCCATTGTTGCTAAAGGATATATCAAAGTAAATAAAGCCTGCATTCATCAAGGCAAAAGAACTTTGATAGAAGAATTAACATTTGAGCTTGGAAAAAGCGAAATAATGGGAGTGATTGGTTCTAATGGTATTGGAAAAAGTACCTTGGCAAAAGCATTATGCGGATTATCTGAAAAATATTTAGATGTCAGCTATGGACAGAAACAAAGAGAAAGGCTTAGAAATTCATATTGCGTGTTACAAGATGTAGATGCTCAGATTTTTTTTGATACCGTAGAAAATGAGTTGATATTTTGTAAAGATCAAAACTCGGAAAGTGATTTAGAAAAAATACGAGAATATCTAAAAGATACAAATCTATGGCATAAAAAAACTAATCATCCACAGAAACTATCCGGCGGACAGAAACAACGATTGGCGATTATTACTTCGTTTTTATCTGGCCGTAAGCTGATAATTCTGGATGAACCAACATCAGGTCTTGATTATAAGAGTATGAGAATTATGTCTGATTTAATAACAGAAAAAGCAAAGGAGATTCCAATTATTATAATTACTCATGACTTAGAGCTGTTATTTAAAACCTGTCATTCCGTCTTAATGCTCGGTGATAAGGATTATAAAAAAATATCTGTAAAGGGAAATGAAGCGTTAATCATGGATTTTATGGATAAAAAAGGAAATTTATTGAAGGAGGGAAACTATGTTAAATAAGGTTTTCGAATATGCCGGTTCGCATAAAAAATCAATTCACTTAGCAAGTTTTATTATGCTTATTAGTGTAATTATGGGTGTGTTACCCTTTCTATTTGCATATCAGATTATCAATCCACTTATTTTAGGTGAGCAATTAAAATTTGAAAGAATTGCTATTTTATTGATCAGTATTTTAGTTTGTTTAGTGTTGCAGGCTGTATTAGGAGGTTTAGGTCTTAATGTATCCCATAAAGCAGCATACAACACTCTGCTTGGGCTTCGAACATCTTTACAGAAAAAAATGGAAGATCTTCCATTGGGTGTTGTTGAAGAAAAAGGGACAGGTACAATCAAAAAAATGTTTGTGGATGATATTGGTAGTTTAGAGGTGCTTTTAGCTCATTCACTTCCTGAAGGAATAGCTAACCTAATTGTACCTATTATGGTTTATATTTCAATGTTTTTTATTGATTGGCGATTAGCGTTAATGTCATTAGCTTCTATTCCGATTAGCATTCTTGCAATGATGATTATGTACTCTGTAGGTATGAAAAAAATGAGACCATATTATATGGCAAGCGGAAAAATGAATAATACCATTATTGAGTATGTAAACGGTATGGAAGTTGTAAAAGTATTTAATAAGCAAACAGAGTCTTATGAGCGCCTTTCTAAAAATATCAGTAATTACAGAGATTATGCACTCGCTTGGTATAAGACGGCATGGCCATGGATGGCGTTATATAGTGCTTTACTTCCATGCACGATTATTTTAACATTGCCGCTTGGTGGTTACTTTGTATATATGGGCTATGCAAGTCTTTCTAACTTAATACTGATATTATGTCTTTCTTTAAGTATAGGATTACCACTACTGAAAGCTCTTGGATTTTTACCAACTATGCCGCAGTTAAATTATAAGATTTCTGCTTTAGAACAAGCCTTAAATATGGCGCCTTTAAAACAGGGAGAAAATGATTTTGAGGGAATAGGGCAAACTATTTTATATGACAATGTTACCTTTGGCTATCAGTTAAGCAAGATGGGAGAAAACGGACAGCCTGAAACCTATATTAAGAATGTTATTCATAATGTTAGTTTTACGGCAAGAGCCGGTGAAAAGACAGCGATTGTTGGCGAATCCGGTTCAGGAAAAAGTACTTTGGCTAAACTTTTAATTCATTATTATGATGTTTTAGATGGAAGCATAAGTATTGGTGGACAAGACATACAAGATATAAGATTGGAATCACTCAACAAACAAATTTCTTATGTAGCACAAGACCAATATCTATTTAATACCTCGCTTTTAGAAAATATTCGCATTGGTAATTTAGCTGCCAGTGATGATGAGGTTATTGAAGCAGCTAAAAAAGCCCAGTGCATGGAATTCTTAAATAGACTTCCGGATGGTATTTATTCTTTAGCTGGGGAAGCAGGAAAGATGCTTTCAGGTGGAGAAAGGCAAAGAATATCACTAGCAAGAGCTATTTTAAAGAATGCTCCGATTGTTGTACTTGATGAAGCAACAGCCTACGCAGACCCGGAAAATGAAGAAAAAATGGAAGCGGCTATTCGTGAACTTGTGAAAGGAAAAACCTTAATTGTTATTGCACATAAGTTGCCATCTATTGTAGATGCAGATCAGATATTGGTTATGGATCATGGTCATTTAGTTGCGAATGGAAAACATAAAGATTTATTAGAATCTTCAGCAGAATATCGTAAATTATGGGATGCGACGCTATTTAGTAAAGATTGGAAAATCAGCAGAAAGGAAGGTGAAATGAATGTTTAGACTAATTTCAAGGATTTTAAATTTATCAGGTAAATACAAAAACAGAATAAAGTCTGCATTTATATTTGCCTTTATTGAATCCATATTAAGTAAAATGCCTATATTTATTGCATTTACCGTTTTGATTGGATTTTATGAAAAAACGAACACCTCCAAAACTTTTATATATGTAGGGGTGGGACTTATTTTAGTGGTTTTATTACAAGCAGTGGTTCACTTCTTAAGTGATAAATTACAAAGTGCAGCTGGCTTTATGATTTTTGCTGATAAAAGAATGGAGCTTGGAAATCATCTTAGAAAGCTCCCGATGGGATATTTTACAGCAGGAAATTTGGGAAAAATAAATTCAGTTTTAAGCTCGGATATGGCTTTTATTGAAGAAGTTTCCATGAGTACGATTGCAAATATGATGAGCTATGTATTATCAACGCTTGTGCTAACAATATTCATGTTTGTTTTAGATTACAGAATTGGATTGATTGCGGTGTGTGTAACATTGGTTGCAACACTGCTTGCAAGTAGCATGAATAAGATGTCTTTATCGGAGTCGGCTATTAGACAAGAACAAAGTGAAAAACTAACGGATGCAGTTTTATCATTTGCTGAAGGTATAGGTGTTATAAAAAGTTACAACCTTTTAGGTGAAAATTCTAAATCTCTTACTGATAATTTTGTATCCTCAAAGGACACATCTATAAAATTTGAAAATAAAATAACACCATGGACAACCGGTTTAAATATTATTTATGGAATTGGCATTACATTTATTTTAGCAGTGGCTCTATATCTTAATTATCAAGGAACTTTGGGACTTCCGTATATGTTGGGGCTTATTTTGTTTGTGTTTGACTTATTCAGCCCTTTAAAAACACTTTATGGAGAAGCTACAAGGCTTACTGTAATGAACGCTGCTCTGGATCGCATTGAAGAAGTGTTAAATGAAACTGAATTACAAGATGTAGGCAAAAAACATATTTCAAAATCTGAGTCCTCAGAACCTGAAATTTCTTTTAATCATGTTAAGTTTTCTTATGGCGAAAAAGAGGTTTTACATGATATGAGTTTTGAAATGGATAAGAATACAATGACGGCTTTAGTTGGACAGTCCGGAGGAGGAAAATCCACAGTGGCAAATCTTTTAGCAAGATTCTGGGATGTAGACTCTGGAGAAATTTTGATTAGAGGAGTGAATATAAAGGATGTTTCACTGTCTGAATTGATGTCGGAAATAAGTATGGTTTTCCAGAGAGTTTACTTATTCCAAGATACAATTTTTAATAATATTGCTATGGGAAAAGAAAATGCAACTAAAGAAGAAGTTATAGAAGCTGCCAAAAAAGCAAGATGCTATGATTTTATTATGGCACTTCCTGATGGATTTGACACAATGATTGGAGAGGGAGGAGCAACTCTATCCGGTGGTGAAAAACAAAGAATTTCTATTGCTCGCTGTATATTAAAAGATGCTCCTATTGTAATTCTTGACGAGGCAACAGCAAGTGTTGATGTGGATAATGAAAGCTATATACAGGAAGCAATCAGTGAATTGGTAAAGAATAAAACATTATTAGTTATCGCTCATAGATTAAATACTATTAGAGATGCCGATAATATTATTGTAATCAAGGAAGGTAATATTGCAGAACAAGGAACCCATAATGAACTAATTGCTTTAAATGGGATTTATAAAAATATGGTAGAGCTGCAAAATAAAAATAATGGCGTAAAAATATTGTAAGAATATATTTGTAATAAATGGAGGTAAGTACTTGAAACAGGATATAAAAGAACAACTATTAACAAAAAGACCGATAGATTTACTCTTTCAGCTATCTATTCCAGCGGTTATTGGAATGATAGTAATCGGTTTGTATCCTTTAATGGATGGGATATTTGCTGGGAAAATCATAGGACAGACAGCAATGACTGCCTGCGGTGTTGCGATGCCACTTACATTTTTTAACAGTGGTGTTTCAACCTTACTTGGTGTAGGGTCTGCTTCTGTACTTTCAAGAGCAATCGGAAAAGGTGATCAGAAAACCGTAGATAAAATTATGGGGAACTTAATCTATTGGGTAATTTTTTTCTCCGTAATTATTACGATTGGAGGAATACTTCTTGCTCCACATTTCTTGTCTATGGTTGGAGCAACGGGTGAAATCAAAGCCTATGGTGTTAGATACCTCAGAGTGATTTTTATAGGCTCTTTGTTTGTAAACTTCACACAGTCCGCAAACATGGTTATGCGTGGTGAAGGTCTAATGAAAAAAGCCATGATGATAATGGGACTTGGAGCCTTACTGAATATCATTCTTGATCCGATTTTAATGACAGTTATGGGTGAATATGCCATTGAAGGTGCTGCACTTGCAACGATTACAGCACAGTTTGTTCAAGCGGTTGCAACACTACATTATTTCTTGAAAAAGAGTAAGGTTGTTAAAATTTATAAGATTAAATCCGATCCTGAGATAAAAAAAGAAATGTTCGGCGTAGGCTCATCAGCTATGATGATGCAGCTTCTGTTCATGATTCAACAGACTATGCTTTATAAAATGGCATTTAAGTATGGCGGTGATCCCAACGGGATTTTGATGGCAGCATCGCTTCGTGTATATGCCTTTTCGTTCATTCCACTTTGGGGAATGAGCCAAGGATTACAGCCTGTTGTAGGAACTAACTTTGGAGCGAAGCAGTATGACAGAGTAAGACAGGCTATGAAAGTATTTTCTATTGGCGGGCTGGTTCTTGCAGCAATCTTTTGGATTCCGTCTTTATTGCTTTCAAGTCAAATACTATCTTTATTCGGTGTAGAAGCAAACATTATTGCACAAGGTGTCGGAAACTTTAGATTGTTCTATTCCGTATTTATCCTGTATGGAGTAATGGTTATGACGATTACTTTCTTCCAATCTATTGGAAATGGAAAGAAAGCAGGAATTATTGTTATGCTTAGACAGCTTTTCATATTTGTTCCTGCAATGATTATTTTACCAATGGCATTTGGAGTAAAAGCTGTTTGGTTCACGCAGCCACTTGTTGACTTCGTTATGATTGTTGTTGGATTTATAATGATGATAAATACACTAAAGAATCTAGAAAATGTGAATACAAAATGAAAGTAATGTTTTGTAGGGTTAAAATTTCTAACAGCTAATTTTTAAGGAGGCACATTTAATATGTATTGAGAATGAGGAGCATATATGTGGAAATTGTTTTTATCAACAAGAAAATATTATAAATATATTATATATGTTTTCAAATTATTTTTGATTTCTATATATTGCCCTTTTTAAAGAACTAAAAACTAAATATAAGAAAAACAAAAGCGCTTTCAAATGTTTACATCTAAGAGGATTTCGCATGTCAAAATGCCGGAGTCCTCCTTTTTTATGCTTAAAAATCAAAAATTAGAGTAAAAAAGGAGGATTAAATGATGTCAAATAAAGAAAAATACATTTATGTCAAGGGGAAAAAGATATATGTACCTGACGAAGTGTATAAAGCATATAAAAAAGAGTTTAATCATGAAGCTCATTTAAAAAGATTAGACAAAAGGCATGGCGTATTTCATTTTGGAGACTTTAACACAAGTATTGTAGATATTGCAGATAATACTGTTGATGTTGAAAAAATCATTGAAACCAAAATGCGTATAGAAGATTTGTATCGTGCATTGGACAGCCTAAATGATGAAGAGAGAAACCTAATTGAAGCACTATATTTTGAGGATAAAACTCTCACAGAAGTTGCAAAGAAAGAAGATACAAATCCAATGAAAATCAGCAGACTAAGAGATAAGATTTTAGAAAAGCTTAGAAAACTTTTGGATAAGTAAATTAAGTAGTGGGCAGGGAAAAGATCTCTGTCCTCTATTTTTGAAAATTTTTCAAAAAAATATTCAAAAAAAGTGTTAAAAGTTGTTCTGAAAGTAAGGTTTATATATAGAGGGACTTTTATTACCTCGTTATATACAGATTTGCTCTTTGACAACTGAATAGACCAAGACAAGACGTTAACCGATAGTTGAGCAATTTACAGCTTACGCCAAGATAAACTTGCTAAGAGAAATTGGTTTAAATGAATACCTACATTTGTAGAGGATATAAGGTTTGGAGCGATAAATAAGTTCGTATAAAAAGAGAGTGGCAACTCTTGTGCGATGATACTAACGGGGATAATGATACTTCTACAGTTGATGCCGGCTCATCTTGAAAAGGGGCGGAGGTGAAATTCCTATGTTGCAGCCAATGCACTTGTCAATGTCATAAAACTTAAAAATACTGAAGATAAGGAGAAGATATTATGTGTGAAGAACATAATATAGATATTAAGATGGAAATAGATAAAAAAGATAAACAGACAATAAATCAAATTGATGGTTGGAATATCGAAGTTAAATTTAATGAAAATGGATTTAGCTTAGAAAATTTAGTAGAGGAATACATCAAAGAAAAATTTTCTGTCTATTAGGGGCTGACAAAAAATATAAGGAGCGTTATAATATCTTTGTGGAAGCCTAACCTTGGTTCGATTTATTGTATGTAAATTGAATTTAAGGAGGCTTTTTTGTGTTTAAAAATAGTGTAGATAAAGAAAATATTGCAGTTATGTATTTGAGGCTTTCAAAAGAAGATGGAGAAAAAGTAGAAAGTAATTCCATATCAAATCAAAGAGAAATTATAAATTCATATGCAAAGAAAAATCAATTTATAATTATCAAAGAGTATGTTGATGACGGATATTCAGGAGCAACTTTTGATCGTCCTAATTTTAAAGAAATGATAAATGATGCTTATGATAAGAAATTTGATACGATTATTGTAAAAGACCTATCAAGATTTGGAAGAGATTATATAGAAGCCGGGAAGTTTATACAAAGAATATTTCCGGAAAATAGAATAAGATTTATATCCGTTAATGACAATTACGATAGTAAAAGTGCAGATATGAATGACACTCACCTAATACTCCCTATAAAAAATTTTATCAATGACAGCTACTGCCGAGATATTTCTAATAAGGTAAAAAGTTCTCAAAAGATAAAAAGAGAAAAAGGAGATTTCATTAGTGCATTTGCTCCTTATGGATATAAAAAATCTGAAGAAAATAAAAACAAGTTGGTGATTGATGAACAGGCTGCTCCTAACATCAAAAATATATTTGATATGAAGCTTATGGGATATTCCTCAAAGGCAATCGCAGATGAATTAAATCACTTAGGTGTTTTAACTCCAAGAAAATATAAAGAAAGTCAAGGCTTTAAGTGTAATGGATTTCAAAATATAAAAGTTGGAAATTGGTCAGCGAAGGCAGTAAACAGAATTATAGAAAATGAAGTATATATTGGAAACACCTTACAGGGAAAGAGTATCACCTTAAACTATAAAAATAAAAAGCAAATTGGAAAAGATAAAGAAGAATGGATAAGGGTAGAGGATACCCACGAAGCAATCGTAAGTAAGGAAGTTTTTGCTATTGCAAATACAATGCTTAAAAGAGATTTAAACAACTCTCGTGGTAAGGATAAAATTGATATTTTTACCGGGATGCTGTTTTGTAAAGAATGTGGAAGTTCTTTGATTAGAAGAACTGTAAAGTATAAAGAAAGAGAAGAGGTTTTCTATATATGCTCAAAGTATAACAAGGAAAAATCTTGCTCAAGACACAGCATAAAGGAAGAAATCTTGATAAAAGCAGTGTCTAAAATAATAAAAACCTATATTGAATTTAACGAAAAGCTATATTCCAAAGTTCGGCTTATAGATATAAATAGAAACTTGAAAGACAAACAGATTCCTATATTAAAACGAGAAAAAGCTATGACAGAAGAACTGTTATCTTCACTTTACCTTGATTTAAAAGAAGATGTGATTAGTAAAGAAGAATATCACCTTTTTAGAAAAAATTATATGGAAAAACTCACTAAACTAGATGAAAGTATCCAGTATAGGGTAAAAAGACAGGAAGATACAAAGGACAAGATAGATAAAAATAAGAGCTGGATTATTGATATTAACAGATATAAAAATTTATCTGAAATAGATAGACTATCTGTTGTGATGCTCATTGATAAAATTTATATTTCTGAAGATAAGACGATAGATGTCAGGTTTAATCATACCGAAGAGTTATCCTTACTTGAGGAAATGGCAAAAACAGACAAGACCAAATTTAAGAACGATATTATAGCAAAGAAAAGTATAGCTACAAACGGAAATCCAAAAGCTATACCTACTATTATGAATAAAAGTCTTGTAAGTGCTGAAAGTGAGGTATGTTATGGCTAGAACGAAAAATAGACATAGATCACAATCAGAGATAGGAACAGAAGTTGCAAATGGGACTGAAAAAATATATATTGCCGGTATTTATACAAGACTATCACAGGAAAGAAAAGAGGATTACAGAGACAAAAGTAATTCCCTTGAAATGCAGGAAGAACTTTGTATAAAAGAAGCAACTGAAAAAGATATAAAGGTTTTTAGAGTATATAAGGATTATGAGTATTCCGGAACAAATTTAGCTGAGGTAAGATAGCGTTACCGTTTTTCTCGGTGGCGTTATCGCCTCAGCTTTTTATGTTAAATAGCAATACTTTTTACATCTGCACCTATTTGTCTGAAATAACAGGTGTTTTCTGTGGGCTTTTCGCCGCTGTCTACTTTACCCACAAAGCTATAAAAGATTTCGATTTTACGGGTATTCGTTTCCTTATCCAATTCGTGAACAAGGATACGGTCTATAAACTCATGGACGTTTTCGTAGGTCAGTTCATCAATCGCCGTATATCTGCGAACAAGCGCGATAAACTTCTTCACGTCTGCGCCGCGCTCGGCGGCGGTGGCAATTTCCTTTCGCAATACCATTATGCGCTGCGTCAGGGTCTTTTTCTCGTCCTCGTAGCCGGAAGTCAGAAATACAAACCTTTCGTCCGACAGCTTCCCAAGGGCGTTATCCTCATACAGCTTGCGGAAAAGAATATCAAGCTCGTTAATCCGCTTCTCGGCTTTGTCAAGCTCCTTTTGCTGCTGCGAAAGGGCTTTTTTCATTGCCTGGTCGCTGTACTCGTTGGCGGTGCGTATAAACTCCTGTTCATGCTCCCGCACATAAGACATGACGCGCTGCAAGTCTGCAAGGACAAGCTCTTTCAAAATGGGCTTGCGAATATAGTGCGTCGTACAAACAAAGTCGTTTCTTGCCCGGTTGCGGTAGTTGCCGCAAGTGTAAGCGTGTTTGCGCTCCAATGTTCCCGCGCCCCTCATTGCATACATCTTGTAGCCGCAATCCCCACAAAAGAGAATACCCGAAAATATGTCTATCTCGTCTACCTTTGTAGGGCGGTGCTTCGTCGCAATCCGTTTTTGTGCAAGGTCAAAGGTTTCTTCATCAATCAACGCTTCATGGGTGTTCGGAAAGAAGTATTGTTTATCCTCCGGGTTTTTGAGGGTCTTTTTAGACTTGTAAGACACCTTGCGGGTTTTGCCCGTTATCGTATGCCCTAAGTATTCTTTCCGCGCCAGTATGTCATAAAGCGTTTTGTCCGGCCAGTTATAGTAGGCTTCTAACTGCGGTCGCGGGTGCCGGGTGCTTCCTGTGCGGCGATAGCGGAGTTCGCCAACAGTAAGGATTTCGTTATCCCGTAACCAATTTTGGATTTCACAAATACGGTCGCCGCGTACATACATAGCGAAAATCTGTTTTACAACGTGCGCGGTTTCCGGGTCGGGGATTAGGTGATTGCGGTCGTCCGGGTCTGCAAGGTAGCCGTAAGGTACTTCGCCGTTGACGCGCTCGCCCTTTTGCGCTTTCGCCTGTTTGACCGCCCGGATTTTCTTTGAGGTATCGCGGGCGTAAAACTCGTTAAACCAGTTCCGCAACGGGGTAAACTCGTTGTCGTCCCTTGAGGTGTCTACTCCGTCGTTGATAGCGATATAGCGCACTCCGTTTTCGGGAAATACAATCTCTATCAACTCGCCCGTTTTCAGATAGTTTCTGCCAAGACGGGAAAGGTCTTTTGTAATGACCGTTGCCACTCGTCCGGCTTCCACTTCCTGCAACATGGCTTGAAGCCCGTCGCGCTCAAAGCTCACTCCCGAAAATCCGTCGTCAACGAAAAAGCGGGTGTTCAATAAACGGTGTTCGTCTGCATACTTTTGCAAAATCAGCTTTTGATTTTGTATGCTTTCGCTTTCCCCGGCCTGCATATCCTCTTGACTTAATCTGCAATATAAAGCGGTTATCTTGTCTGCCTGTAACATTGTTCCTCCTTTCCGACAGCAGACAAGCAAGGTATATGTACTACTGATATTATACCATGTCCCGCTGCGTTTGTCATTGCCTAAATGTTAAAAAACGCCCTATTTACGGGCGTTTGCGGCGTTTTGCTCCATGTCTTTACGAATGAGCTTTTTGATTTTTTTATCTATGGTGTCCGTCGCTTTTTCACTCTGCGACGCGCAAACGATATATGTTGTTTTGCCTATTTTATGCTCCGTCTGTATGACGGGCGTTTGATTTTGCGACAAAAGAAAAGCCCCCTTTCTTTCGCAACTGTTTATACAGTCTATGAATAGTGGCAAGTCCACTATTCGTTTAAGAAAAAAATGAGCTTTAATCGGGCGGCTGTTAGCACAACCTCGCGGGAGTTTCACCCCTGCTCATTTAAGGCAGCTTTACCCATTGCCTGCGACGCTCTGAACGCTCGGACTGTGGCTGTAAAGGCTTGTCTACCCTCAATGCGTGTCGTCGCCCGCAAGCTGCTAACTTGCTTCCCGTCGCGGTGTTAGTCGCTCGGCTTTTCCCCGTAGGGGAAAAGCGTCATGGCGCACCCGCCTTATGGCTCGGCGCAAAAAGGACGTACCCGATTTGCCCTATACTGCGTCGCCGTTATCTTGCGTCGCTTTCTTTGAAAAGGTGCAAAAGTTACGTCAGATTGAATACGCAAAGCGGAAAGGGGAACGCCCGCGTATTAAATCAATCTAACGGATAACCAAGAACAACCCGCATGAGCTTTGCTTGCAGCCGTTCGCGCATATCCTCGTCTATGCCGTAGTAGGTATTGCCGTATTCATCACGCACTTTACGGGTAGACAGATAGGCTATGTAGCTCGCGTAATGCTGCATAACAATTTTCATTGCGTCGGGGTCGCCCTTTGTCGCGGCTAAAATGACCGGGTAAGGTAATAAGCCGCGTTCGTTGGGATTGTTGTCAATCTTTCCATTCATCAGCTTTTTCCTCCAAAAATCGTTTTAGCAGTTCAAAAGAGCTTGTCCGCCGAAACTGTACTGTGCTGCGCGGTATCTTCATCAGTTCCGCGATTTCCGCATCTTTCATGTCAAAGAAGTAGTACAGCAATACGGCTTGACGTTTTTCTTCCGGCAAAGAGTGCAGCGCGTCGGCAAGCAGCTTCGCCGTAATTTCTTTCCCTGCGACAAAGAAAGATTTTTCAGCTTCGTTATTCACAAAATACTGGTCGCAAGTGTAAAGCTGATTTTCTTCCTGCGGCGACAAGTCAGAAAAGACGACTTCGTACTTTCTGCGTGTTTGGCTCTCTCTGATAGCGTCGATTGCTTCATTTTTCAACACTCTCTTGCAAAAGCCGTTGAACGTGCAGCGTTTTTGCCATTCGGTGCGATTAGGTTGCATATTCTCACCCCCTTTCCTACCCGGGGGCGGGTTTATTTGTCCCCTTTCGCAAACCCTCGACGGACGCGCAATTTTTTTTGCCAATCGGGGGAAGCACTTTTTCAAAAAAACTGTGAAAAAGCAAAATGCGCCCGTCTGCAAAATACAGACGGGCGCAAGGGAATTGTCAGCAGTATTTAGATGTATTGACAGTTCATACTCATGGGCGAAATATCCCAATGGCGGGGCATAGCTTTTTTTGAGCGTAGACAGTTGAAAAGATTAGATAAAGCAAAAGCGGACATAACGATACCTCCTTGATACCGCCATATCCTTAAAAAAGGGCGACTTTAATACACCCTCCGTAAATCCAATTTTGAAAAAGGAAAACGGCGGTTAATTTAATCTGTATTGAATTTTGAAGCTATTAAGGCAGTTCTTTTATCATGTGTATAATCGGGAACGGATTATTAAAATTGTCATGTTCTGAATATCCACAAACCTTAAATCCAATATGCTCATAAAACTTGATTGCACTATGGTTTTCTAAATTAACATCAACATATTGAGCACCAAATTCATTAAGCGCAAAGTTAATAAGCTTTTGTCCAAGCCCGGTTCTCATAGCGGTCGGGTCTACAAAAAGCATTTCTATTTTGTTTCCTTTAACAGCAAGGAAAGCTTTTATAATCTGTTCTTCTTTTTTTACACCCACCAATATAGTCATTGTCTTTAGACTGCTTCGTACCTGCTCTCGAATAGACACTATATCCTGCTCGGTAAGAAAATAATGTGTATGTCTAACCGCTTTTTCCCAGATGTTTATTAGTTGATTTGTTATATCTACATCAATATTGTGTATGAGATTGATTGTATATTTCATGGTTGTTCCTCCTGAAAACAAAAAAGAGGGCTAATGTATTTGAAATACACAAGCCCTCTAAAAGTAGAAAAGGGCGTATGTATGCTACATAAGCCCTTAATGACAAAAAGGGCTTTAGGCGAAACAAAGCCTAAAGCCCCTAATATCGTATTAGTTTTTCGGCACAACAAACTAAAGCATATTGCTATGCTTTCTAAAATTTATTGGCCGATGAAACTAAAATATAATATCTGCTCCGGACAATGTTTCATCATTTTTATTTGTCCGGAGCGTGTTAATTACGTAAGTGTTAAGTACAATACGGCACATAACCTCACCTACTTCCCTGTAAGATACACTGATTATACAGCAAACAATCCATAAAGTCAATTAGAGCGACTTTATAATATGCTTTATTTTGGCTAACTGTATGAATTGTGTAGACATATCCAGCGAACAATGGGAACTATACAATATAAGAGGGTGAATTGATATGGCTAAAAGACCAGTACCACTATATGACTTTGCAGCTTTCGGGCAAGCGATAAAAGAAGCGCGGACGGGCAGGAAAGAGAGCCGCAAGAAAGTAAGCGACGAAATGAACATTTCCCCGCGCTATCTTGCGAACATTGAGAACAAAGGGCAACAACCGAGCCTGCAAATCTTCTATGAGCTTGTAACCCGTTACGGCATATCGGTAGACCAATTCTTTTTCCCCGATAAGACAGACGGGAAAAACACCGGGCGGCTACAACTTGACACGCTGCTTGACAGCATGAGCGATAAGGGAATACGGATTGTAACCGCAACGGCGAAAGAAATTGCAGAAGTCGAAAACGAAAACTGAATAGGAAAGAAAGAGCGTTGCAGCCTTTTATGAGGATTGCAGCGTTTTTCTTTTGTCCTGCTTTGGCAAAATGACGCTTTTCCCCGTAGTAGGAAGTAAGGAAAAAGTTTCGTAGCAAGCATAGGAAGCGGGTACCCACTTCCGTATTTTCGCCCTCCCGCGCTGCGGCGCGTCGGTTGAAAATGGCTTGCTGGGAAGTGTCCCAAACCCTCTAAAAACGGAAAGGAGCGTCAGAGCATGAACGGACGAAAAAGGACGGTGCAGATAAAGTTTCGCGTTACAGAAGATGAACGCGATTTAATACTAGAAAAAATGAAGCTCATACCCACCCGCAACATGGCGGCGTATCTGCGGAAAATCGCAATCGACGGGTATATCATTCAGATAGACCATAGCGACATTAAGGCAATGACAGCCGAGATACAGAAAATCGGGGTCAACGTCAACCAGATAGCGCGGCGTGTGAACTCCACGGGCAGCGTGTACCAAGAGGACATAGACGAGATTAAGGGGGTGCTGAATGAGATATGGCGGTTACAAAGATTAAGCCTATTAAAAGCACGTTAGTAAAAGCCCTTGACTATATCCAAAACCCGGATAAGACGGACGAAAAAATGCTTGTGTCCTCGTTCGGCTGTTCCGCTGAAACGGCAGACATTGAGTTTGGATTTACCTTGTCGCAAGCGTTGGATAAGGGGAACAACCTCGCCCACCACCTCATGCAATCCTTTAAGCCGGGGGAAGTGGATTATCAGACCGCCCATGAAATCGGGCGGCAGCTTGCCGACGCTGTAACCAAAGGGCAGCATGAGTATATTTTGACGACGCATATAGACAAGGGGCATATCCATAACCACATCATTTTTTGCGCCGTTAATTTCGTAGACCACCACAAGTACAATTCCAACAAAAGAAGCTATTACGGCATACGCAACATCAGCGACAAGCTGTGCCGGGAACATGGCTTATCCGTCGTCGTTCCCGGCAAGGGCAGCAAAGGAAAAAGCTATGCGGAGTACCAGGCTGAAAAGGTCGGCACAAGTTGGAAAGGCAAGCTAAAGATTGCCGTTGACGCGCTGATACCACAAGCGGCAGACTTTGAGGACTTTTTACGGCGGTTGGAAGCGACAGGCTATGAGATAAAGCAGGGAAAATACATATCGTGCCGCGCACAAGGGCAGGAACGGTTTACCCGCCTAAAAACACTCGGCGCGGATTATACAGAGGAAGCTATCACCGAACGGATAGAGGGCAAGCGCACCCGCGCCGCCAAAGCTCCAAAGGCAGAGCGCGGTGGTATATCCCTTGTCATTGATATTCAGAACAGTATTAAGGCGCAAGAGAGCCGGGGCTATGAGCAATGGGCGAAAATCCACAACCTCAAACAGGCGGCAAAGACGCTCAACTTCCTAACCGAAAACAAGATAGAGCAGTACGCCGATTTAACCGCCAAGATTGCGGAAATCGGGGCGGCAAGCGAACAGGCCGCCGCCGCGCTCAAAGGCGCGGAAAAGCGGCTTGCGGATATGGCGTTGCTTATCAAGAACATTACCACCTATCAAAAGACAAAGCCCGCCTATGACGCATACCGGGCGGCAAAAGATAAAGGGCAGTACCGCGCCGCCCATGAGAGCAGTATTATTCTGCATGAAGCAGCGGTAAAAGCATTAAAGGCGGCGCGGATCGGCGGCAAGCTGCCAAACGTCGCCGCCCTGCAAGCGGAGTATGCCGCGCTCCAAGAGCAGAAAGAAGCCCTATACGCCGACTACGGCAAGCTGAAAAAGCAAGTCAAGCAGTACGACGTTATCAAGCGGAACATAGACAGTATTTTGCGGCAGGACAGGCAGCCGGAACGGGATAAGGAAGCGGAACGGGGATAACGCCGTTTGTGGTAGAAATATTCAAATAAGCATGATAGAATAAGAGTATCAAAATACGACAGGGGTTTTCCAATATGGCAAAAGAGAATATGCCGGAGTATGAAACCATACGCGCCGCCGTTTCGGGTGAAAAATGGGCGATTGAAAAGGTGCTTGAATGTTATTCCGGCGAATTAGACAAGCTCGCAACCGTCGAAAAGAAGCAGCCGGACGGAAGCATAAAAAGAGAAATTGACGAGGATATGCGGCAAGCCCTTGTGCTGAAGCTGATAGAAGCTATCCCGCAATTTCCGTTAGAAAAGGGGTGATACCATGACACGCGGGGAAATATGGAAAGACTTTTTTAAGAAAACCGTTTTGCCCGTTATTCTTGCATTGTTCCTATTTTCCATGTTCAAAAATGTATTCACTGAAAACGGCGAAACGAATTACTTTTATGTGTGGCTGTGCTGCGGTATTCCTTTCGGTATTCGCCGTATGTTCGTATGGCTTGTGCCGCATGGGTACGACATAGCCGGAACGGTGGGGATTGTCGCCCTCAATTTCATTTTGGGCGGTCTTATCGGCGGCGTCATTCTGATATGGCGGCTACTGTGCGCTGCATGGTATATCCCGCTTACGGTCTATCGGCTCTTGACGGTCGGCAAGGTCGGCGCGGTAGAAATCGGCACTATGGAATGAGCATAAAAAAGAACGGGGCGCGGCAGCCGATTATGGCCACCGCGCCCCGTCTTTTCATGGGTGCAGTTTTGAAGTGTCTGTTACGGTATAGAACGCCGTTTTGACGGTGTTAGGTATAAATCCCTTGCCCGGTCAAAACCACGCCCGCAAAGCCGCATAACACAAGGCTTTTTTCGCCCCTACTGCGTAACAAGAGAACGCTTTTTCCGCATACGTTCGGCGGCTTGCCTGTTGGTAATACGCTTGCGGCAAGAGGGGCAGTATTTGACGCTGTTAGAGCTTGAAGCAAAGGACGCGCCGCATACCGTACAACGCCGCTTGTCCTCGCTTTGGTAAAGCTCGGCATAAAGCAGCTTATCGGCGGGAAGTACGGCGGCGCGAAACCATTTGCACAAAAGGGAGTATGAAATAAGCTGCGGACAAACGCACTCGTCCCCGTCGTCCAAAAGAATACAATTCCCGTCAAAGCAGTTGCAGCACTCTTTTTTTACAAGGGCATTGACGCGGCGGCTCTGGGGCGGCGTCAGCCGCTTTAGCTCGCTCATACCTCGTCGGCGGCGTAAACGGCAAGCTCGGCGTATTCCGCTTCGGTTAAAGCGTCTACTTTCGCAAGGGTGCGCTTTGCAAGCTCCCGCATATCCGCGTCCATGTAAGGCAGGGCGGCGTTGATGTTGTCGGCAAGCTGCGCCTTGCCGCCCTCGCTGTAAATGCTCAAAAGGTTTATTTCTTCAACGGTTAATCTAATCATGCTCATACCTCCATATCGTGATTTTTCTGTTGCGTCGGTTTCTTCTTCGCCCGTTCCTTATCGGCTTTAAGCTGCGCCCGGATAGAGGGCTTTTCCTCTTTCGCCTTGCCGTGCTCCTTGTCAGCCTTGATAGCGGCGGCAAGGTCGGTCAAAGAAATCTGCTCCCCGGCTTTCGCCTTTGCTTCCAATTCGTCTACGGTGGGCGTGTTGTTGATAAGCCCGTCAAAATTGTTGTCGTTCTGCTCTACGGTGTCCTCGATATGCTTTAAGGGATTGACTTTTTCCGGCTGCTCGGCGGCTATGGCAAAAGCCCGCGTACCGTCTGCCATGATGTGATATTTCCCGTCGTCGGATTGGTGGTGAAAACCGTACCCGGCTTCTTTCATCTGCTCATGGGTCATATCGGTCAAGCTGAAAGTCCCTCGCGGCGTCTTGATTTTCTCGCCGGTTATGAAATCGTCCGGCGCAAGCCCCTTTTGCGGCTCCCGTAAAAACTCCGGCACCTGCTTGTAGCCGATACTGTCTACATAGTGGGCGGTGTCCTGCCCGTCCTGATGAAGCACTACCACGTCGGAAATGGAAAGGCTGTGTCCCTTGAAGTCTGCGGGGTGGTCGATATTAAAGGTTTCCCAAATGCCGCCAAGGGTCATATCCGGCGTGAGGGGCGCGGTATAGATAAGGTCATAGTTTGCAGGGTCAACGGCGTGTCCCGTCGCGGTTAGGCGGTCGTAAGGCTCAAAGCGCAAATCCCGCGTTTCGTCGCCGCGCTTTAGCTGATAAATGGAAAAGGTGTTTTTGACTGGCTCGGCTTCCCGCGTCGGCTGCTCCTGCGCGTCGGTCTGCTCCTGTATTTTCGGCTGCGCGGCTTCCTGCGGTTTGGATTTTTCCGCCCGGATATGCGCCCTCTGTAAATCCGTTGGACGCTCCCCGGTAAGGGGCGCAATCGCTTTGATATAATTTGCTGCGAAATAGGCGTTGTCGGTAAGCTGCCGTTGCCATGCACCCTCTTTAGGCGACCAACGAAAACCATTGCTTTTAAGCTCTGCCCGCGCCGCTTCGTCGGGCTTTTCATCAAAGAAGATTTGCAAACGGTTAGCTTCGGTATTCGCTTCCACCTTGCCGCCCTCAAACTCCCAACCGACATAGCCGACGGTCTTTTTCTGCGATAGGTCTTGAATACGGCTTTTCACGCGCCGGATTTCCGCGCTGTTGTTGGATAACGCCCATGTGGGATAGGGCTTGCCCTCCAAGTGATAACCGCGTTCCATGCTCGCTTTCAGCTTTTCGATTTGTTCCGGCGTCAAGTGGGGGCAACCGTCAAGGGTCTTATGCTTGCGGTAATAGGCGTTTACGGCTTTCATGGTTTCCTGCGATTTTTCCAAGCCCGCAAGTTTGCTTTGTAGCTTCTCGACGGCCTGCGGGTCGTCCGCACTGATACCGCCCATGCCCGTACTGCGGATTTTATCAAGCAAGCCCCGTATGTCCTGCCATTCCTCCATGTTCCTGTCTGCGGCGGCGTTCTGCTTTTCCTTTTTCCGAACGGGGAAGTTAGAGCCGCCCGCAATCATAATAGAGGGAACGCGCCCCGCAATCTCATAGCCCTTGTTCATGTTCGCCGCCAATTTCCGGGCGTAGGTGTCAAGCAGGCTGTCGATTTTATCATGGTACATAGGGTCTACCCGCTTTTTCTGTCGCTCCGCGATTGCAACGGCTTCATCAACATACTGCCGATATTCAGCCGTTGCGCTGCCCGGTCTGTAATCGGAAAAGCTGTTCGCTTCCTTTGCGCGGCGGGCTGCGGTTTCGTTGATTGAGTAGTACGGGGCGGCGGGCGTTGCTTCCTGTGCCGCCGTAGGTGCGTCGCCGCCCTGTTCGTCAAGGGTGGGTTGCGCCGCCTGTTCCGGCTCGGCGGGTGCTTCGGTCTGCTCCTGCTCGGCGGTCTGTCTGCGCTCGGCAAGAGCTTTCCAAGCGTCCTTTTCAATTCCGAAAATACCGCCTGTTTCGGCATGGCTGCGTAAATCCTCGACACTTTCAACTGCCCCCTCGGTATCGTCGGGGTATAGGCGGTAGATAGCGGTATTCTCTTTATCAAAAATCTGCATGGCGGCGGCTTCCCGTAAAGGCAACATACCGTCCCATGAATAGCCGTATTCTTGCATATCCTCGACGTTGATAGTGGCGTCGGGTGCTTCGGCTGCGGGCTGCTCCTGCGCCTTGCCCTGTTCCTTTTGAAGCTGTGCAAAATGCCCGTCAATGGTATCAATCAGATTTGCGGCGGTGCTGCGGATTGTTTCAAGAGAGCCTTTCAGTTCCGCAAGCTCGCGCCCGCTGCTCCACCCGGCGACGTAGCCGAAAGAGTAGTCCGACGTATCAAGCCCGTAATGTTGGCAAACGGCATAGGCGACGCTTTCCGCTTCCACCTCGCGGGTGCGGCGGTCTGGACGCTCCGGCGCGTCCCGGTCTATGTCGTGCAGCGTCGCATGGGCGATTTCATGGATTGCCGTTTTGATGTTCTGCAATTCGCTCATGCCCTCGGTGATTGCAATGCGGCGTTCCTCATAAAAGCAGCGTCCATTCACGCCCTGCTCCAACGCTTCAAAGCCAACGGCAAAGGGTGAGGTCTTTTCAAGGGCGGCGAAAAAGTCCTTGTATTGTTCCACGTCGCCTATCAGATTTTGAACGCCCAAGTCGGGCAGTTCCTTTCCCTCGGTCTGTGAAACGTCAAAGACAGATACCACACGAAATGCGGGAATGGTAATCTCTTTTTCCTCGGTAAGCGGCTTCCCGTCGTTATCGGTCAGCGGTTTTCTCGTTTCGGGGTCGATTTTCTGCTCCTGCTTCTTCACCTTGAACGGGGCGGGGGCAAGGATTTTAATTGCTTTTTCGCCCTGCTTCACATTGCGCCCAAACTCGTTTTTCCATTGATTGTAGCCCTTAACCAAGCTGCCGCCCTGCATGGCAATCAAAATCGTGTTGTTCAGGCTGTAATCGTGAAACTTTGACATGGTAGCCAAATACGCCTTGTAGCGTTCGCTGTCAAACAGTTCTGAAATACCATGCTCCAAACGGTCGGTAATCTCTTTCATCTTCTCGGCGGGTTTTTCGCCGTTCAGAATGAGGGGGATAACGGGGCGCGGCTGCTCGTCGGCAACGGTCGCCGCCTGTGCCGCCGCGATAGCGTCAAAGTCGGATTTTTCCGGGTCGGCGCGTTCCGGCTGCGGGAAGCTCATAATGCGGTATTCCTCCGGCACGTCCCGCCCGTCGTACCACTCTGTAAAGGTGTTTTTGTTGTTGTAGACATAGCCCTGCTCGGTGAAACGCCCTCCGTCATTGATAGCGGCGTCGCGCCCGTATTCCTCATACATGAAATACTTTTTTGCTTCTTCGGGAAGCTCTAATTCGTCCAGCTCGTCAATGAGGTAATAGCCATAATCTTCTTCGCTTTGGACGGTGGGATAGAGCCAATAGCAATCAAGGTTTTGTGCAAGGTTGATTAGGTCTTTGAGGTTTCCGGCGTACTCGCCATGCGTAACCGCCGCCGCAAACTTGCCCTTGTCCTCGTCCCGCTGCATTTCCAAGAGTTTACCTAAATAGTTCAGTTCGTCCACGCTGCCGCGCTGTACCACTTCAAGCGGCACGTCAAAGGGGCAATCCTCGGTATTTGCAAAGCCGTTGATGAAAAAGTCCTGCGGGTTGTCGGCGGTAATGCCGACGCTCTGCATAGCCGCGTGTAGCTGCTCCCTCGTCGCGGGCATAGAGAGCCACGCGCCGCCCGGTACGCCCGTTTCAAAGCGGCTGCGGCTGTCAATCAAGATAGAAAATTGTTCGCTCATTCATTCGCTCCTTTCAGTTCAGTTTTATAGAGGGTTTGGGAAACTTCCCAACAAGCAAAATCCCCGCCGTTCTCGGTAGAGAATAGCGGGGATTTTACGGAAGTGGGTACCCGCTTCCTATGCTTGCTGCGTAAGTTCTTTGTCCCTCTGAATTGCAATGCGGTAGTTGACGTACTTCCCGCCTGTGTCGGCTAAAACAACGCTTCCGTCGTAGGTTTTGCCCGTTTTCGGGGAATACAGTTTTTTGACTTTCGCCTTGCCGTTTTTCAAAAGCTCTGCGGCAATTTTCGGTGTAAAGGCGGTTTTGCGTTCCTCGAAAAAGCGGTCATTTTTCCACATGACAAAGGCGCAATCCCGGTTAGAACAGTAGTAGTTTTTCTTGCCCTCGTACACGTCGCCGCCGCAACGGGGGCATTTGCCAAGCGCGGGCTTTTCCTCTTTGAAACGCCCCTTGTCCTCGTCGGCAAGGAACGGATAGGCTTTCACAAGCTCCCGCGCCATGTTCTCGATACCCTGCATGAAGCTGTCCGGGTCGGCTGCGCCCTTTGCAATCTGCGTCAAGGCGTTTTCCCATTCGGCGGTAAGCTGCGGGGAAGTGAGCGTATCAGGCAGGACGCAAACAAGGTTGTTTCCGTCTTTGGTGGGTAGTAGCTGCTTGCCCTTGCGCTGCACAAAGCCGGATTTAACTAACTTTTCGATAACGGCGGCGCGGGTGGCGGGAGTGCCAAGCCCCCGGCGTTCCGCGTCCTCGTCGGTTTCCGCGCTCCCGGCGCGTTCCATAGCCGAAAGTAAACTTGCTTCGTTGTGGGGCTTCGGGGGCTGCGTGTCATGCGCCGTAACCTTTGCTGCGGGGTTATCAAACTGTTGCCCCTCGGCAAAGGGCGGCGCGTCAAGCTCCAATACCTCGTTGTCGTCGTCCTCCGGGTCGGGCTTGCCTTTCAGCGTCGCCCGGTATCTGCGTTCAAGCTCTTTCCACCCGGCGGCAAGCACCGTCTTTCCCCTTGCGGTAAAGCTCTGTCCGGCGCAAGAGAAAACCGCCGTAACCACTTCATAAACGTGCGGCTCGGCGGCGGCGAACAGCAGACGCGCCCCGGCAAGGGTGAGGATATTCCTTTCACTCTCCGGCAGCGTCGCAAGCTCGGTTTTCGCAAGCTCCATAGTGGGGATAATGGCGTGATGGTCTGATACCTTTTTGCTGTCAAGCAGACGGGAAACGTCAGGCGTGAAGTCCGCGCCCTGCATAAACGGCAGCTTGCCGCAAAGCAGGGCGGCGATACTTGCCGCCGTTTCGCCCATGTCGTCGGTCAGATATTGGCTGTCCGTTCTCGGATAGGTCAAAAGCCGCTTTTCGTAAAGGGCTTGTGCAAGGTCAAGGGTCTGTTTCGCTGTGTAGCCAAAAATGCGGTTTGCTTCCCGCTGCAAGCCCGTAAGGTCAAAGAGCTTTGGCGGGGCGACGGTTTTCTTCTCGCGGGTGAGGGAAACACAAACGGCCTGCGACGTTTCGCAAGCCGTTTTAAGTGCCTGTGCTTCATCAGCGGCGCGGATCCTCTCGCTTGACGCTTGTATGCCGGATAAATCAAGCCGCACATGGTAGTATTTTTCTTTCTTGAATGAGGTAATCGCCGCGTCCCGGTCTACAAGCATTTTGAGCGTTGGGGTCTGCACCCGTCCTACGTTGAGGGTCTTTCCATGCAGAACGGAAAAAAGGCGGGTCGCGTTGATACCGATAATCCAATCAGCCTTTGCGCGGCAAAGGGCAGACGCAAAGAGCGCGTCATACTCCCGCCCGTCTTTGAGGGCGGCAAAGCCCTGTCTAATCGCTTCGCTTTCCATTGAGGAAATCCAAAGGCGGCGCATGGGCTTGTTGCAGCCCGCCATTTCATAGACGAAACGGAAGATTAGCTCGCCCTCGCGCCCCGCGTCGCAAGCATTGACGACTTCGGAAACGTCAGCGCGGCGCATGAGGTCTTTTAGGATTTTGAATTGCTTGCCCTTGTCGGCCGCAACGGTGTACTGCCATTCCTGCGGCAGAATGGGTAAGGCTTCGTAACTCCATTTTTTGTACTGCTCCCCGTATGCGTCAGCCTGTGCAAGCCCTACCAAATGCCCGACGCACCATGAAACAAGGTAGCCGCCGCCCTCGATATATCCGTCCTTTTTCTGCTTCGCGCCAAGAACGGCGGCGATAGTCTGGGCGACGCTCGGCTTTTCCGCAATCACAAGTGCATAGCTCATACTTCGTCGTCCTCCTGTTCTTCATCTGCTGCGTCCTGCAGGTCGTCAATTTCCGGCTCGTCCTCGTCGTAGTCCTCAAAGTCAAAATCTTCAAGGTCGGTGTCGCCCTTGACGCTCTGCTTCGGCTTCATAATCTTAAAGTAGTAGAGCGTACCGCCGCCGCCAAGCAACGCGACGACAAGGAAAATCACAAGCCCGCCCGCGCCGCTTTTTTCTTCCGGCTGCGGCTCGTCCTCCGGCGCGGTAACGGCTTCCTTGCCCGCGCACCCGCTTGTATTGGTAGAGCATACCGGGCATGAGATATTCACGCTCCCGGCTTCGCATTTGTCGGTGCAGCTACAAACGGCGGGCGGCGTTTCGGTCTGCCCGTCCTCGATAATGGAAAGTAAATCGGTTTCGTCTACTTGATTGAGGAAATGGACGGTGTTTTCGCCCTGCGCCGCCTTGTCAATGACAATGTAAAAGTAATCGCCGCCCCTGCTCTGGACGACGATAAACTGCTTATCTTCGGCGTCGTCGCCCTGTATGTCGTCAACAAGGCTCATGTTACCCTCCGGCGTGAGGGGCTGCGGCTCGGTTTCCACAATCACGTTGCTGTCGTCGGTGGGAATGTCCTCGCCGCCGCCCGCGTAGGCGGTAACGGAAAAGCCGCACGTTAAGACAACGGCGGCGCAAAGTACGGTCAGCGTTCTAAAAATCCTCTTATTCTTCATCTTCTGTGTCCTCCTGTTCCTCGGTGTAGGCTGCTTCTGCGGCGACGGTGGCAATGCTGGGGATAGGCTCGCCCGAAAGCATGGCGGTAAGCTCCTGCGGGGAAACGCGCATAGAGCGCACAAGCTGAATGATTTGCAGATTTTCCGCTTCGGTTTTCTGCGCTTCAAGCCCTTTCAGCTTGTTTTGGTACTCGGTGATTTTTTCCCTCGTTTTCTGCATTTCCTTTTCAATGCGGTCAATTTTGTTGTTTGCCATAGTGTCAAAACTCCTTTCAAATTGTTTTTTCATAACGGTATTTCATTTGCGGGGGATAAAGGTCTGTTGTGGGCTTCCTGCTGCCCGTCCAACGCTTGCCGCCCGCAAGTCCGGCACACGTCCACCCGGCGGCGCGTAAGCTCGCGCCATTTTCGGTGTCAAGCGTATAGGTGATGATTTTCCGATAGCCCATAGCCCGCGCTGCCCGCCATGCTGCGGCATAAAGCATACTGCAAGCGTTTTTTGTCCCGTCTGTGCATAGACGGTTGACTTCAAGGGTCTGTCCGTCGTCAAGGTAGCGGCTAACAGGCCGCCCCACAATGGCAACGCCCACAAGCTGCCTGTCTGCGGTACAGCCAATAGAAAACTTGTGCCCGGTAACGGGCTTATGGTGGCGGTGGTACTGCGCGACAAAAGCATTTGCTTCCGCAAGCGAAACAGGCGTAAGGGTCAGCATGGGGTTTCCTCTCCGTAACGCTCTTTCCATGAATAGCCGCGCCCCAAGCCTTTAACGCTTTTGAGATATGGCATAGCATTTTCTTCAAGGGCAATCGCCCGGTGGAGCAAGTCGGGATAGCGTTCTTTCAATGCTAAAATCTCTTGACGCTTCATGCTCGGACAGAAAAAGCAGGACGATTTTCCCGGCTGCGGCAAGCCTGCCGCTTCAATTTGCCGGATACAATCGTTCCTGCTCCAATGCCATTCTTCAATTAGGGGGTAGCGGTTGTTGTACTTTTTATCGGTTTCGTTGTACTTGCGGGAGTGTTCATAGCGTTTCAATTCCCCCGCGTCATAGCCGATAAAACGAGTGATTTTTTCACCTTGCCGCCATACCTCGCGGCAAGGTGGGTAATTGTTGCAAAACTTTTCCTGCGGTGCGATTTTGTGCTTGTGTGAACAACGCTTATATCCGTATGCAATCGACGGGAGCGTATGAGAGCGCAAGCACTCGGTTTCAAGTGAAAAGCGGTTGCCGTTACGGTCAACCGCTTTCACAACTGTAATTTTTGGCATACCGCGTTCTGCAAGCCATTTTTCCATAACCTCTATGAATTGATAGGTATGGGGGTGTTCCGCGCCTGTGTCAGCGAAAGTGATAAGGTCAACGGGAATGTTGTTTTTGTGTAGCCCAATAAGTAAGGCGGCACTATTTGTCCCGCCGCCAAAAGAAACAATGTTGATAAACATACCTCCTGTTCAAAAAATAGTTAGTTCCAATTCATCAGCCCATAGCCGCGAATAAGGCTGCTCCCAAGCGGGTAGCTCTTGATTTTGCAGGCGTCGCCGGAATTGCCCTCGACGGTATAGACGCGCTCCCCGTCGGTGCCTATCACAATCCCTACATGGTCTGCGTCGCCCGAATTATCCCAATCAAAGAAAATCGCGTCGCCGGGGGCTATGTTCTCATAGTTCCTGTCGCCCCATTGCCCGCGTGAGGTAAACCAGGGCATACCCTGTGAAGTGCAGGCGGCAAAGCGCGGCTCGGATAATCCCGCCTGTCCGTAGCACCAGGACACGAAACAAGCGCACCACTCCACGCGGTAATCAAAGCCGTACCAGCTCCAATAGGGCTGCCCGCCCACGTTGCCGACTTGCGACTTCGCTATATCCACAAGGGCGGTGTTGCCGGGGCGTGTGCCGTTTACAAACTGTACGCCACTTAAATCCTCGGACGGTGTTCCGTCAGACGTGCCGCCGCCGAATATCAGCGGCTTGTTTCCGCTTGTCTGCAAGTACACCCGGTACATTTCAAGCTGCTCCGGCGTCAAAAGCTCCGGCGCAAATGAGGATATGGGGGTATTCGTCAGCTTCACGTTGAGAATGTAGTAGTTGTAGGGTACTTCAACCTCGTAGGTGTCGCTGTGGGTATTCCCGTCCTCATCCGTCCATGTGTCGGTACGGGTTTCCGTCCGATAGCGCACCTCAACCGTTTCCGTTATGGATAGGGTGTACTGCTTATCAAAGACGCGGTTTAATTCTGCCTGTGCGCTCTGCGGGGTGTAGGTCTGCAAAAGGGCGGTGAGATAGGACGCTAATTCATGGGGGTTATGCCCGATATTCGCAAGGTCGTAGCGGTATTCGTCATAGCCCGGATAATCGCGCTCGATATTGTTAATCCGGCTTTGCAGCGCGGTTTCCTTTGCCGCATAGCTGTTTTCCACCGCCACAAGGTCGCTGTCCTCCGACGTGTAAGACGTTCCAATCACGCCGTTTAACGTGCCGGAAAACATAGCCCCACAAGAGGACAAGCCGGAAGCAATCATAATGAACAGCAGCAGCGCGGCAACGGCGATACATACGCCCGCCGGGTGCCGCGCCACAAATGCCGCCGCCTGTCTTGTCTTTTCGGCGGTTTTCTTCGCCGCCTTGCGGGTGTTCTCGGCTGCTTTCTTCGCGGTCTTTACGCCGCCCGTTTTCGCCGCCTTTGCATACTGCCGCTTGATTTGCTGCTTCTGCCAAAAGCGGGAAACGGGGTTGCTTGCAAGCTGCGGGTTGTCGGCAAGGGTCTTATGGTACTGAAAATTGACGTTTGCCTTGAACGCCGCTTTTTCTGCCTTTGCCGCTGCCCGGTAGGGTTTGAGCTTATGGCTGCGGTAGCCCTGTTTCACTTTCCGCGCCCCGTATTTTGCGCCGCGCTCCGCTAATTCCTCGGCTTTGTGCGCCCCCTCCACGCCGGAATTGTCCTTTTCCACCGAATGTATCTTGTTGTGGACGAAAACGCCGACCTCCTGCGCGGGGCGGGATAACGGATTTTTGTGGGGATTGCCGGGTATGGGCTTTTCCTTTTCCTCAAAGCGTAAACGGGTCTTGCTCTTGCCTGTGGCTTCGTCAAAGGTGCGTTCGGTGGTAAGGGTTTTCTTTTTGGGGATAGCCGCCTTTGCAGCGTCCAAGCGGTCGGCGGCTCTGTCGGATTTCTTGATATACTTTTCAAGCTCCGGGGTATTTCGTTCCTCGTCGGTGAATTGCAGCCGGGAAGTTTTGGTCTGCGCGGTGGCTTCCTGCTGCGCCCGCCGCGCCGCTTTTTTCGACGCTTTGCGGGTCTGCGCTGCGTCCAAACGCTCAAAAACACGCTCGGCGGTGGCGGCGTCCTGCTTTGGGGCAAGCCCCGGCGCATGGGGCAGCGGGGCGGCGTCGGACGGTACGCCTTGAAGCTGCGCGGCGTCCTGTGCGGCTTGCTGCTCCGGGGTTTTCAGAAAATCCGCGTCCTGCTCCCGTTTGCTCACGCGCTGGGCGGTTTCCTGTGTTTCGTTTACTTCAATCAGCCCGTTGCGGCTCATTTTCTGCGTGATTTTGTCGCGGGGCTTTAGTGGGTCTTTCAAGTGTTCTCACCTCCAATCCGCGCCCTTGCAAGGGCGCAATACCCGGCGTTCAGTTCAATGCCGATATAGCGGCGGTCAAGGCTTTTCGCCGCAAGCCCCGTTGTGCCGCTTCCAAAAAACGGGTCAAGCACAACGCCGCCCTGCGGACAGCCCGCCAAAATGCACGTTTCCGCTAACTTCGGCGGGAACGCCGCGAAATGCCCGCCCTTGTAGGGAACGGTGTTAATCAGCCAAACGTCCCGCTTGTTCCGCATGGTGGGGATAAGGGCGTCGTCGTAATAGCCGCCGTTTCTCGCCCTGTTGATACCCTGCACCTTGCCCTGTCCGGGCACTTCATCAGCGTACTTTGTATTTGCGCCCCGCCCCTTGCGGTACCGCGCCGCCGTTGTGGGGGCTATCGGCTCGGCAATGGCGGCGGCGTCATAGTAGTAGTGCTTTGATTTCGTAAGCAGGAAAATGTGTTCATAGCAGCGGGTCGGGCGGTCTTTGACGCTTTCGGGCATGGGGTTGTCCTTTTGCCAGATAATATCGCTGCGTAAATACCACCCGTCCCGGCGCAAGGCAAAGGCAAGCAGCCACGGAATACCGATTAAATCCTTTTGCTTGCAGCCCTGCGCCCTGTGGTTGAGGGAAACTTGCTGCCCGTTCCTGCCTTTCGGGTTTTTCGGGTCAAAGTGATTGCCCTTGCTGCCTGTGCCGCAATAGGTGTCCGCGATATTCAGCCAAAAGGTACCGTCAGAACGCAAAACGCGGTGAAGCTCATGGAAAACCGCCACAAGGCTTTTGATGTACTGCTCCGGCGTTTCCTCCCGCCCAATCTGCGCGTCAAGCCCGTAGTCCCGCAAGCCGTAGTAGGGCGGCGACGTAACGCAAGAGTGGACGCTTTCGGTGGGAAGCTCCCGCAAGGCACAAAGGGCGTCCCGGTTGATAATGGTATCTGTCATCATACGCCGCCCACTTCCTCCGGCTTCGTCGTCATTACCTTGTAAAGCTCGGTGTTCTGCGGGAAACGGTCTACAAAGGGCAGCACCACGTTTCCGTAGAAGATAAGCCCCTCGCCCGCTTCGGTGTGGGTAACATACTTCATCTGCTGCGGCGAAATGTTAAGCTGCTTTGCAAGGATAGCCCGGTCGCCGGCGGCTTGATTGAGCATGAGGACAAAATCGCTGTTCTCAAAGATGTTTTCCACCTCGCGGCTCGCCAAAAGGTCTTTGACGTTTTGGGTTATGGCTGTGGGTATGCCGCCCCATTTTCTAAAACGCTTCCAAATCTCAACGGAATAGGCGGCGGTCTGTTCCTCTTTCAAAAGCAAATGAAACTCGTCCATGTAGTAGCGCGTCGCTTTTTTCTCGGCGCGGTTGACCGTTACCCTGTTCCATACCTGGTCTTGCACAATGAGCATACCAAGTTTTTTAAGCTGCTTCCCAAGCTGCTTAATGTCAAAGCAGACAAGGCGGTTTTCAAGCTCCACGTTGGTACGGTGGTTAAAGACGTTCAAACTGCCGGAAACGTAAAGCTCCAACGCCGCCGCGATCCGCGCCGCTTCCGGCTCCGGCTGCTTCAATAGCTCGTCGTAAAGGTCGCCCAAGATAGGCATTTTCGCCGGGTCGGGGTCTGCCAAAAACGGGCGGTAGACGTTGCGGACAGCCCTATCAATGACGGTCTTATCGACGGGCTGCAAGCCCTCCTTGCCGCCAATGACAAGCTCGCAAAGGGAAAGGATAAAGTCGCTTTTGAGTGCTAACGGGTTGTCGTCCTCGCTGTAATTGAGGTTAATATCCATAGGGTTTACATACTGCGGCTTCCCGTCAATGCCCTTGCCCGTAGGGGATAGGCGTATCACTTGCCCGTTCAGCCGCTGCACAAGGGAAAAATACTCGGCTTCCGGGTCGCAAATGATGATGTCGTCGTCGGTGATTAAGAAAGCGTTTGTCATTTCCCGCTTTGCCGCAAAGGATTTTCCGCTTCCCGGCGTCCCCAAGATAAGCCCGTTCGGGTTTTTCAGCCGCTTGCGGTCGCATAGTATCATGTTGCTGCTTAAAGCGTTCAAGCCGTAATACAACGCCGCGCCCGCTTGAAAAAGCTCCTGTGTGATAAAGGGGATAAAAATAGCGGTGCTTGAAGTCGTCAAGCCCCTTTGAATGGGGATTAGGTTTTCCCCGATAGGTACGCTCGACAGTAAGCCCGCTTCCTGCTGATAGTCAAGGCGCGTGAGGGCGCAATTATATTTCTGCGCGATACCCGCCGCTGCGAAAATGTCATTTTCAAGTTTCCGCTTCGTGTCTGCCATGTTCACCACAAGGAACGTGAGGATAAACATTCGCTCGTTGCGGCTCTGTAAATCCTGCAAGAGATTTTTCGCTTCGCTGCCGAATGTGGCAAGGTCGGACGGGATTATATCCATGTCGTAGCCGCTGCGGACAGCCTTTTTCTGCTCCTCAATCTTCATTTTGTCGAGGTCGGTTATCTTGCGCTTGATAGTCTTGATTGCTTCGGTCTGGTCGATACTGCGGATATGCAGATTGACGATAACGCCCGTTTCAAGGTCGAGAATATCCGCAAGCATACGGTCGTTAAGCTCCGGCGCAAGGATTTCAAGGAAGCTCGCCGCGCCGATTTTGCGCCCCATGCGGAATGTGCGCCCGTCGCCAAAGCGGAACGAGGACGGGGCGATAAAATCCTTTGTGGTAAGCCCCGCCGGGGTAAGCAAGTCCCAAGAGAAATGGAACGGCTCGCCCTCCGGGTGGAATACGCCATGCAGGGTTTTCAAGCGGTCATAGCCCGTCATGGGGCGGGCGGACACGCCCAAAACCTTAAAATTGTTGAGTATGTCGGTTTCGATACGGGCAAGCCGCGCCTTTGCCGCGTTCAGATTATCCGCTTCGATACTGAACGTGATGTACTTTGACTTCACAAGCCCGTTGTTGCCCTTTGCAAGCTGTGTTTTGAGCATATCCGCGTACTCGGCGCGAATGGTATTAAATGCGTCGTCCTGCGCGGGGATTTCGATTGCCTTTTCCGCTTCGCCGTTTCGCGCCCCTTGATTGATGAAAGAGAGCTGGACGCTAACGGTAGCGTCAAAGTAGTTGAGAAAGTCGCACCAGTTTTCAAAGATAGCCGTTTTGTCGTCTGCCTGTGCAAGCTGATAGTTGATGTCCTCAAAGGCTACGCTTTTGCTGTATTTCCTTTCCGACACCCTGCAAATCCCGTCGGGGTACATCTGCAAGTAGGGTATGGTCTGCTGCGCGGTATGCGCCTTTCCGTCGCCCTTTGCCTGCCTAATAAGGGCGGCAATCTGTTTCTTCTCGGCGCGGGTGAGCTTTCGTTTAGCCCCTGCGGGTGCGGCTTCCCGCGCCTTTTTGTTTTGTGCCTTTGACAATAGCTGATACCTCCTTTTCAAGTTTTCGTTGCCGTTCCAAAACGGTATAGAAGTTGTCCGTCTGATAGGGTCGTTCTTTCCGTCGGACAAACTTTGTCTGAATGATGTTTTTAATCAGCGTTTCAAGGGGCTGTCCATGCTTTTCATACATAGCAAAGAGGAAGCAGGGCAGCATGACAAGTATCATCACAAACGCCGCAACGCTCGTCCCCGCGCTGTCTTTGAGTAAAAAGAATAGCGGCAATCCCAAAAGGAGAGCCGCCGCAAAGCAGATGATTTGTCTTTTGGTAAGGTTTAATGCAACCTTTGTCTTAACCTTTGATAGGTCTTTCGGTACGGGTACATACGCCAAGTAAAAACCTCCTTTCCGCGCTCTATGTGCGCCCGCCCATTTAGTGGGCGTTAAAAATTGACTTCGCCAACGCGCCGGATTTGAACAGGGAAAAACAGAGGATAACGGTATAGGCTGCAAGGGAAAAAATCGCGCTGTGCAGATTGTCCGCTATTATCATGTCGTTCACAAGTACGGCGTAAATGCCGACGCATATCATTATGAGGAAGCCTTGAAAACCAAGGGCGAAAAGCCCCTTTAGGTAGTTGTTCCCAAGCTGCCCCCATTCCCGGTTTGTCATTGTGGCGAATGGGATAGGTGAAACGGAGCAGTATAGGTAAATCTCAATCATACGCCCGTACAGAATAACCGTTATCAGTACGGACATGATTTTCATGCACAAGCTCACAAGGCTTGTTTCAAGCATGAGTAAGAGTAGTTCGGGGATTTCCATATTGTTTAGTCCGTCCTGCATGGAAGCGAGGGCGGCGGCAACATCAATGTTCGTGTTGCCGCCGATTACCCCCGCCGCACCCGATACGACGTGCTGTGCCATATCGAACACCGCCATAGTTATATCAAAGGTATGCGTTACGATAAACACCGCAACAGCCGCCTTGAAAAACCACTTAAAGAACATGAACGTATCAACGTCGTGCATATTGTTCTTTTCCGTTACCATGCTGATTAGCTCGTAGCATAGCACATAGGTAATGACAAGCCCCGCAATGGGTACTATCACATTTTCCGAAAGGGTCTGTATCATGGAAAAGATGTTAGCGTTCCACCCTTGCGGGGTTTGCCCTACCTCGGCGGCGATTGTGCCGACTTTTTCGTTTACGTCCCCGAACATAGTTGACAGATTACCGTTGATAGCTCCGATTAAGATACCTTTTATCCATTCGTTAATCGCGTCAAGTATGCTCTGCATAGGACATTACCGCCGCTTAACCGAACAGGCCGGAAAGCAGGGGAACAAGGATAAGCCCAATCAAGGCAACGCCGCCGCCCGCCATAAGCTGCTTCATGCCCTGCGATTTAGCCCCCGATAGTGATAGGTAATCCTTTGATATTATCTCCGGATTTTCCCCCACTTCACACCGTGCATGCGACTTTCACCGCACACGGCGTTCCATCACAAGAAAGATTTTCACGTTTTAACTAAGACTTACACACTTCGTAACAAATTATTTTTCTCTAAATTAGTGGCAATCCTGCCATTTTTCTAAGCTTATTACATTTCTCAATCTGCTTGACTGTTAAGCCAAGCTCTTTTATATATTTTTGGATTGTATCTTCTTTTGTTGCATGGATAAGTATATGAACTGCTTCTGTAACAAGAATTAAGTTGCTATAACTGTCTGTACCGCCTTGTTCAAGCGGTATCTTGTGATGGCAATGTATATCGTTTGGTGTAAGTTTTACACCTGTCACTCCACATCTGCCATATTGAGCTGCAAAGAGCGAGATTCTGTTGTCTGCAAACTCTATACTTTTATCAAGCACAGGGTGTTTCATTAACCAAACAAGAGTGTCTACATCAATTTGTAGATTTTTATGAATAAAAGCTCTACCCTTTACAGTGTATTTATTTACAACCTTTTTCTTGTGTTTTGCGTCCTTTGTCCTGATATATCCCACTGGAATTAGCGGATGTCCATTAAGGAAGCGAAGCTGTTTACTTTTTCCATATTTTTCTTTGATAAATCCTTTGTTTAGTGTTCCACTGATTTTAATATCCAGTCTGTTGTTCATCTGTTTTTTAATGTGAAAGGCTATTTTAGCAAAGTCCAAACTCACATTTGTTGCTATTTGGTAATAATTATGCAAGCCTGAAACAGTGGCATTATACTTAGCTATTGCTTTGTACTGCTCCTTTTCATTTGCAGGTCTTTTTATATCCGCAACACATTTAGAAATATTTTCTTTTGCCTTTTTCAGTGCCTTATCACTTATATGCGACTGTACAACAAACTTTTTGCCTTTTGGTTTAACCTTAAGCTTGAATCCTAAGAACTCCGAATACCTTTGTTTTAGATTTGTTATTTTAGATTTTTCTTCACTTACATTTAGTTTTAATCTGTCTTGCAACCATTTTGTAACTGCCTGATAGGTTCTTTTTGCATCGTAGTAATTACGGCAAAATATCTTAAAATCATCAGCATACCTTACAATGTATATTTCTTTTAGGTTGCTTGTTCTTAAAGCTCTGTAGGTATGGCTTTTTATTTCTGTTCCTTGACTGTTCGTTCTCTGTTTATATGGATAATGCGTGGGCATTGTCAGCCATTGAGATGAAACCCACCAATCTAATTCGTTCAAGACCACATTAGATAGTAGCGGTGATAATATTCCGCCTTGTGATGTTCCCTTTGTTGGTGTAATTACCTTTTTATCGGGCATAACAATATCTGCTTTCAGCATTTCCTTAATGATACAAAGTAACTTTTTATCTTGGATTCCCAAATTCCAAAGCTGCCTTATGAGCTTTGTATGATATACGTTATCGAAAAATCCTTGTATATCAATATCGACCGCATAATGTAAGTGCTGTATCTGCATTAGTCTTGCACATTCTGCGATAGCGTGTTCCGTACTCCTGTTAGGTCGAAACCCATAGGAGCTGTCATGAAACTTGGCTTCGCATATCGGCTCTAATATTTGCAAGATACATTGTTGTACGATTCTGTCTACAATAGTCGGTATTCCTAAAGGTCTTATTTTCCCGTTAGGCTTTCGTATTTCCACTCTCTTTACAGGGCGTGGTTTATACCAATGAAACTGTTTTTGTATGAGAGAAATGTATTTTTCTTCATTTAGCCTTGATAGATGTTTTATTGTTCTGCCATCTACCCCGGCTGTATGACTGCCTTTGTTCCCTTTGATACTACGATAGGCAAGTTTAATATTTTCTCTTGAAGTTATCAACTCCATTAAATTTGAAAATACTTTATTCTTACTGCTATCTTCATATAAATCATCAAGGACTTTTTGCAAGTCATAGTATTCCGTATAACGGATTTTGCTTTGTTTCAGTGTTTGTTTCGAAGTGGACACAGTCACCATCTCCTTTCGGATTTGATTTTCTTTGTCATACTCGAAGCTGTGTTTGTCTTAATTTCAGTTCTTTTACTTTCCTGTGACTGGTGGCTATCCCTCCACGAACTTATTATTTTCGCTTCATAGGTACTATGCCACCGCTTTCACCAAGATAAAGAACGGTTATATGCTGTTTTTACAGTCATTTTCCCATTCAACACTTCATTAGCATTAGACTGCTTCCATGCTCTTGGCTTACCACGTTCCGACAATCTTATCTTTGAATACGTTTAGGTTCTTCCTCTAAGCCTGTGTTTAGTTTTCACCATATCGCCTGTAACGATATATGGATTTTCATAACAACCATTCTTACTCATCCACAAACACCCCATCTTTGATGGGAATTGCCGTTAGGCAAATTCAAACGTTTAGACTTGTACATTCGGAAGTACGTCAGTGCTTTGGTATGCACATTCTCACCATGCGTATTCGACACCCGGCATATAGGTAGCACCGTCCACCTCTGAACAGCTTTCGTGTCTGATGTTAATATCAGTCTTACGGCTACTCTCTGCCGACTTCACCGAGCTTTTGACAATGAAATAGTCTAATATTCATTGCCAATCGGAGTATCAGTGTAGGCATTTCAGGGCGTTACCCCTTCATTCTACCTATCAGATTGCCAGTTCTCCTAAGTTTTGAACTTTTAGTTCTTCGACTTAGTGCATAAGCTTTTCACTTATGAACGTGTCGCACGATTGTCGTTGCCGTAGCCCTCAAGCAAGTTGATAACTCCCCAAATGCCAAGCCCCGCCCCAAGAGCGATAACGAGTGTCTGCAAAACGTCTACTGCCGAATTAAAAAAATCCATTAAATGACCTCTCTTTCTGCCGCTTTTGCGGCTGTCAAAATTGTTTGATTTTGTTTTTGGATATGAAAAAAGCCGCCCATGTTCGGCGGCTTGTGTCCCCGCGCTGCGTAGCTGCTGCGCGGCGGTATTCAGTTGTGAAAGGGTACGGCTCCCGGTAGGGGCGCGTACCATGTAGCCCACGTTTACGGTTTTGATTGCTTCATCACCCCCTTTGTGGCTCTGCGGATAGGAAAAGCGCGGACAAGTCAAACGCCTGTCTGCGCCCTTTGCTGCTCATAATATCTGCCGTAAGCGTCTACAAAACGCCGGATTACGGCTTGCCGCCGTTCTTCCTGCCGCCGCGCTTCTGCGACAAGCTCCCGTATCGTCCACGCAAGCCGCTGTTGTTCCTTTTTCTTCTTGATACGCTTATTCATGGCGCGTCCTCCTGCAAATCTGTTTCGTCGATTTCGTAATAGTCAAAAACGGTGTCCGGCTTGATGATTACCGGGCGGCGCTGCCGCTTTAGAAACTGTTCAATGTCAAAGGTATGTTTCTTGTCAAAATCGGAAAGGTACTTGTATTTCGGGTGCCGGGTGATGTCAAACTTATCCGAAAAGAACGGGCGAACGCCGCGCAACTGCAAAATGCACTTGCCCCCGTCCATTACGGCGATTTCGTCCTGCGACATGAGTTCTTTCCCCAACTTCTGATAGTTCAGCCCATGGGAAACGTCCCGCCCCCGGTTTTCAGAAGTGTTGAAGCTGTCAATTGTTTCTTTCCCCAAAACCTCCGATATTTCTTTGAGCGTCGTTTTTTCCTTGCCGCCCAAAAACAGCGTCGTATCGCAATTCCCAATGATTGTGTCGGCGTTTTCCTTGTAGATTGCCTTTAACTGGCTCTGCGCCTGCACCACCAAGCAAGCGGAAATTTCCCTACTTCGGAATACGCTTATAAGCCTTTCGAGATTAGGGATTGTGATATTGGCTACCTCGTCAAGCAGACAACGCACATGGACGGGAAGCCGCCCGCCGTATTCATCATCTGCCTTTGTGCAAAGCAGATTGAAAAGCTGCGATACTATCATAGCCGTAACGAAGTCAAAGGTACTGTCCGTATCACTCGTGATGATGAACAACGCCGTTTTCCTGTCGCCCAACGTGTCAAGCTCCAATTCGTCGCTTTCCATAAGCTCCCGTAGCTCCTTAATGTCAAAGGGGGCAAGCCGCGCCCCGCAAGAAATGAGGATAGAGGAACGGGTCTTGCCCGCGCTTAATAGAAACTTTTTGTACTGCTTCACCGCGAAATGCTCCGGGTCTTTTTCCTCCAAGCGTTCAAACATGAGGTCAACGGGGCTTTGAAACTCGCTGTCGTCCTCGCGGGCTTCCGACGCATTTATCATTTCAAGCAGCGTCGTAAAGTTCTTTTCCGCTTCCGGGGCTTCATAGTGGATATATCCGATTAAGGCGCAATAAAAGAGCCGTTCGGCTTTCACCCAAAAATCCTCCCCGCTTTTTTCCCCGCTGCCTTTGGTGTTGGCAATCAGGGTGTTTACGAGCTTCAAAATGTCCTTTTCGTCGCGGATATACGAAAAGGGGTTGTATTTCATGCTCTTTTTGAAGTTAATCGTATTGAGTACCTTTATCCGATACCCGCCGCGCTGCAAGAGCTTTCCGCACTCGATTAAAACCGTTCCTTTCGGGTCGGTAACAACATAGCTGCTGTGCATTTGCATAAGGTTAGGCTTGACGAAAAACCTTGTCTTGCCGCTTCCGCTGCCGCCGATTACAAGCACGTTTTTGTTTCTCGCATACTTCGGCTGCTTCGGGCGGCTGTTCATCATCAGCCGTTCGGTCTGCGTGAGCAGCACGTTATTTTCAAATGCGGGGTCGATATACGGCTTTATGTCCTCGGCGTTGCCCCACCGCGCCGAGCCGTATTCAACGCCCTTGCGGTATTTCTTCGCGTTCTTGCCTTTCACATAGACAATCAGCCGGATAAGCACCGCGCCCGCAATGCCGACGAGTAAATCAACGGGGTTGAAGCTCGGCGCAAGTGAGGAAAAGGCGGCGGCGAAACCGTCCCCAAGATGTAATATCTTGCCGGATAAATCCATACCCGGCGACAGACGTACCGCCTGTGCCGCTTTACCAAAGAGATAGACAAAGAGCAGATAGGGGATATTCGGAAGCAGCAGCTTTTTTACGTTTACGCTTTTCATAGCTCGATACCCCCTCTTGTCTGATTTTTTACCTTGACGCGCTCGGCGTTAAGCTGCTTCGCCGTTTCCCTAAAGGCGGCTAACGCCTTGCGGATTGAGGGCTTCTTATCCTGTGTCAGCTTCTTTGCGCTAAACTCCTTAAAGGCTGCGGTCAAAACGTCGGCGTCGCGCCCCTTGAAAAATACGAGATAGCGGGGCGGCGTTTCGGTTGTGTCCTTTTTCAGCGCAAAATCAACGCCGTACTTCTTCGCCGTACTCTCAAAGGCTTTGATATTGTCGTCGGTGATTTCGATATTGGAAACGCCCGCGTTCTGCTTCATAAGCTGCTTTAAGGTCTGTTTGCCTTTGGGTACCGCCTGTTTATCAAGCTGCTTTTTTGCCTGTGCAAGCAGCTTTTTCATGGCGGCTTGTAAAAGTGCCGCCGTTAATTTCGTTGCCTTTATGGATATGGCAACTACTTTTTCGTTGACTTCATCTTGCATTTACCGTCCTCCTTTCGCGGTTTGGTGATAGCTGTTAGGGTGGTACGCCGCTTCTGGGCGCAAAAATAGGGCGTCCGTTCTTCACGTCGCCCCGCTTAAATCCGCACCCGCAAGCCGTTCAAATCCTCGGCGCGGATACCGACGAGATACCAGTTTTCGCCCATTTCAATGCGGGTCGGCTTCCACTTGCCGCCTGTGAACACGTCGAAACACTCCCCGCAATGCAAGCCGCCGTAGTAGTCGGCAATGTCAAAACGAATGTCGTAGCGGTCGGTGGTTTCATCAAAAATCAAAGCTCCCTGTTTCATGGTCTGCACTCCTTTCAGATTTTGCCCGTCGCCATATCGTGAGCGACAAGGGAAGTGTAATAGTTGCCGATAGTGGACGGGGCGTTGAACAGCACCGCCCGTAGGTACTGCTTGATGTTGCGGACTTTCGTTGTGTTTTCCCGCATACAATCAAGCACAAAGCGGATATGTTCGCTATCCAGCTTCATAAACTTTGCCTTTACAAGCTCGGCGGGGTAGTCGTCCCCGGCGATACGGATTGTTTTACGCGCTGTGCATACCGTTTCAAGCATGAGGTCTACAATCTCGTCTATGCGGTCTTTATCCAAGCGGTTTTCCCGCAAGAGAAAATCATACTCGATATTGTCCTTGATGATTTCCCGGTATATCTCTACTGCGCTTTGTGTCGCCGCTTCTGTTCCTTTCCGTTCCGGCGGCTCTGCCGCGTCCTCGTCGTAAGGCAGGGGGTTAGGGGAATGGATAGGAATGGAATGGGTACTTGATAAATCCGTATTTGATTTTTCTTTTTTTGGTAGGTCAGTTCTTGATATATCTTTATTTAATTGCGTTGGATTTTCCGTCGTCGGGTTATCCGTCGTCGGATTTTCCAATATCGGATTGCCCGTTGTTGGATTTTCCAATATCGGCTTATCCAATGGCGGCGGGGTCTGCGGCTGCTCATAAATGGTGTACTCAATAGCGGTCATTTTGCCTTTGTCGTCGCGTCCTTGCTGCCGCATGATATATCCGGCTTTTTCAAGCTCCCAAACGGCGGTACGGATAGCGTCGATACTTTCCTTGTTGATGTGGGATAGCCCCGCAAGGGTATAGTCCCAATCCTCCGGCAAGGACAGCATTTGCGATAGTAAGCCTTTCGCTTTTAGCGTCAGCTCCTTGTTGCGTAGGTGGTGGTTGCTCATTACGGTATAGCCCTTGTTTCGTTCCACCCGGAAAACTGCCATAGCTTCATCAACTCCTTTGCTGTGGATTTGTTATGCAGTAGAACGGCGATTTTGAGGGAAAAGGTATATTCCCCTTGCCCGGTCAAAACCGCGCCCGCAAAGCCGCATGATACAAGGCTTTTTTTTGCTCTACTGCGTAACATGAGGGCATAAAAATAGCGGCGTTCCTATCTTCCCGTAAGGGAATTAGTAAACGCCGCCTGTGTGCGTATTCTGTTTTAGTACATTCCTTGCTTGTCCGCTATCTGGAAAACCTTGATTTTTCCTGTGTTTTCAAAAGTAACGCTATCTCACTTCATTATTTAAAAGACCCGGATTTCTTGAAATGATGGAAGATGTAAGAATAGGAAGAATAAATTGTATCATCGTAAAAGATATGTCAAGATTTGGAAGGGAATATTTAGAAATTTCAAACTATATAGAAAAAGTATTTCCATTTTTAGAGGTAAGATTTATTTCCGTAAATGACAACCTTGATACCAAGGATGGTATAAAATCGGATAAGAGTTATGAAATAGCAATAAAAAATATCTTCAATGATTTATATGCCAAAGATATTTCAAAGAAAGTAAAAGCCTCAAAAGAAGTAAAAATGAAACAAGGGTCTTTTATAGGAGCTATGGCTCCGTATGGCTATAAGGTGGAGATAATTGATCGAAAAAGAGTTCTGGTGATAGATGAAAAAGTAGCAGATGTAGTAAGGCTTATGTTTCATTTAGCAAGTCAATGCAAATCCAATATACAAATAGCAAGAGAATTGACTAAAATATATACGACACCTGCTGAATATAAGAGAACAGGAGATGTTTTTAAGGATAAAGAACATGAAAAACAATGGGACATTTCTTATATATCTAAAATGCTTTCTGATGAAGTGTATATAGGAAATTTAACCCAAAGGATATATTCAAATAGGCATAATCCAATGAAAAAAAGTAAGTTTCGTGATAAAAAAGAGTGGATTGTAAAAGAGAATACTCATGAAGCGATTATTTCAAGGGGAGTATTTGATGAGGTAAAGAAAATAAAAGAGGAAAACCTAGGATCACTGCCTTATTATTCGCTAAAAAACATCATAAAAGACGGAAAAGAAAATGTCAGAGTAAAAATTCAAAGAGATCATAACAAAGAAGGAAAGTATGATGGACTCATAAGATGTAGTATTTGCGGGAGAAATTTGAAAAAACAATATGGATCAAGGGGAATTAAAGTTAATGATGAAATTTGCTATTGCTATTATTGTAAAGGCATAGATAGGTTAAATTTAGAAAAATCTCATGTCAGAATTTATGAAACGGATCTGGATAGAATTTTACTTGATACTTTAAAACGACTATTTTTAAGTTTTTATCAAGAGGATAAAGGACTACGCCTTAAAACTTATTTGGAGAAGGTAAGTGCTGAAAAGATAAATCAAATTTCTCTAAAAACAGATACAAATAATAAAAAGATTGATGCTCTTAGAGTTAAATTGCAGGAACAATACGAAAATTATGTTAAGGGCGACGTTCTTTTAAGTGAATTTAAAAAGGAAAGCAATAAAATAGACAGACAGATAAAAACAATAAAAAATGAATTGAAAATCTTGGATGATAAAAAAAGAAATGTGAAGAAAAGAAAAAAGGAACTTAAAAAATTCATAGAAGCTCTATTTTGCTGCTTAGAGGATAAGAGTATAGATGTGGATAAAGAACTGGTTGATACTCTAATTAGTCATATAGAAATCTCAAAATATAAGCAAGTAACCATATACTTTAAATTTAACCTTGATAAAGATATGGAGAAACAGTTGGAGGTATAGAATGAATAGAATAGCTATTTATCTGAGACTTTCAGAGGAAGATTATAAAAAAACGGATGAAAGTATAAGCATAGTAAATCAGAGAGATTATATAAGAAGTTACATTGAAAATGAGAACTCGCTGAAGGACAGTGAAATAGAAGAATATATAGATGATGGATATTCTGCTACTAATACAAACAGACCTTCATTTTTAAGACTTGTTGATGATATAAAGAATGGTAGAGTAGGAACTATAATCGTAAAGGATATGTCGAGGTTTTCAAGAGATTATATTTTGCTTGGAGATTATTTGAGTAATATATTCCCGTTTTTAAAAATACGATTTATTGCTATCAATGATAATTATGATTCCATAAATGAAAATGGAAACGGAATAGATACAGATACACAATTTAAAACTTTGTATTATGATTTATTCAGTAAGGAATTATCTGAGAAGGTGAGAGGCGCTGTTAAACAAATCAAATCACAAGGAAAGAATACGAACTGGGCAGCACCTTTTGGATACATTAAAGATCCTGAAGATAAATATCATATTATTATTGATAAAAAGACAGCTTTTATAGTTAAAGAAGCCTTTGACTTGTTGTTAAAAGGGCATTCTTGCATTCAAATTGCCAATATATTTAATGAAAAAGGCTATATCACTCGCTCTGAACGAAAAGAAGAACTTAAACTTTCGGATTATACCGGAAATTTGGCTACTGGAAGTAAAGTAAAGAAAAGAGTTTGGACAAATCCATCTATATCTCAGCTTACAAGTAATGAACTGTATACAGGTGATTATGTATACAATAAATACAGAGAAACTAAAATAGGTGGAAGAAAAAAATTTTTACTTCCTGAAGAAGAGTGGAAGATAATACCTAACACTCATGAAGCAATTATTTCCAGAGAAGTATTTGATAAGGTAAAAAGAATAAAAGAAAAACGAAGTTTTGGAGGATACACAGGAAAGAAAAATCGTTCTATTTTTTCTAATAAGATTTTTTGTAAAGAATGTGGCAGACATATGAGTTTTCGATGTGACAGTAGACAAAAGAAGAATTCTGATAAAATATGTAAGTACAAAAGTTATTATTGTAATTTATGTAAAGCTGAAAAAACACCAAACAATATCAAAGAGAAAGATATTATTGAACTTATAAAACCTAAATTAAAAGAGTTTAAGATTCAAAACACATTAAAAAAAGACAATATAGATTATGAGAAAGAAAAAGAAGATATTCTAAAGGAAATATCTATATTAAACAGTAATTTACAAAATATTTATGAAAACTACAAAAAGAAAAATATTTCAAAAGATGAGTATTTAAAGGAAAAAACTCTTATCCAAGATAAAAAGATATTATTGGAGAGTAAGTTGGAAGAATTGAAGTCAGAGAAGATTGATTCAAGGAAAGAAACGGATATTGCCATCTTAGATGAAGAAGATTTGCTTAAGGCTTATGTGGACTCTTCAATTGATAAAATAATCGCATCAAGAACTGGAAAAATAGAGATTGTAGAGATATAGATGGATAGTATTAAAAGTAACTCATAATCTCGCCAACTTTAATTTTAATACGCCAAAATGAAAATAATGGCGAGATTATTCTCGCCACTATTGATTTTTCGTAGCCAAATATGATATAATGGCTATGAAAAAGGAGGTGATGTTTTGAGGAAATTTAATTATTTAAAACTTATGAAGCTATCTTTACCCGTTAATATATATCATACTATTGCAAAGATTCATGAATATAAGGGAAAGCAGGAACTCTATGTAGAAAATTATCCGGACATTTTAGAGAAGATGATAGATGTTGCTAAAATACAAAGTACAAAGTCTTCCAATGCTATTGAAGGAATTTATACCAATGATGCAAGACTTAAGGAACTGATGAATAAAAAGACAGAACCTAAAAACAGAAATGAAGAAGAAATTGCAGGATATAGACATGTGCTTGATATTATCCATGAAAATTATGCCTATATAGAATTTAATAAAAATGACATCTTAACACTTCATAATCAGTTATATTCTTATTCCTATATAAATAATAAGGGGAAATTTAAGACTATGGATAACACCATTGTAGAAGTAGATGCTTTAGGAAATAAAAAAATACGATTTCAGCCGGTAAGTAGCTTTGAAACGGAACATTACTTTGATGAAATGGTGGAGGCTTATAATAAAGCGATGAAAGCAAATATTCCACCACTAATTCTAATACCTGCACTTATACATGATTTCTTATGTATCCATCCCTTTGATGATGGTAATGGAAGAATGAGTAGGATACTGACACTTCTTTTACTTTATAAGTTCGGTTATTTTGTTGGAAGGTATATCAGTATAGAAATGCTCATTGAAGAAACCAAAGACTCTTATTATGAAGAATTACAGAACTCCAGTGAAAAATGGCATACCGGAGAAAATGATGAACTTCCATTCATAAAGTATATGCTAGGGGTTTTCTTAAAAGCATATAAAGAATGTGATGACAGATTTAACCTCATTGGAAAAGAAAAATTGACTTCACCTGAAAGAGTATTTTCTGTTATTCAAAAATCATTAGAGCCACTTTCCAAAAAAGATATTATGATTCTTTGTCCAAATATATCACAAAGGACTATAGAACGAGCCCTAAAAGAATTACAGGACAATGAAAAGATAAAACAGGTAGGCAGTGGTCGTTCAACAAAATATGTAAAGATTTAAACTCTAGGTAAAAAAAGTAAAATAGCTAGAATAAAAAGCACTTAAAAATGAGTAAAATTAACCTCAAAAATTTAAGTGCTTTTTTAATATCAATTACTTGACATTGTAGGGTAAATCAACATTACTCAGATGTTTAAATCATTTAATTCCTGAATTTTATGAAGGAGTATTTAAGGGATGCATATTGGTTAATGGTCAGAATATTGGAAAGAAAAATATTGGAGAGGTTGGGGAGTTGGTTTCGTCGGTTTTTCAAGATCCAAGGAGCCAATTTTTTACCATGGAAAGTGAGACAGAAATTTCTTTTGGACTTGAAAACAAAGGAATCAGCCATGAAGCCATAAGAAAAAGAACACAAGATGCTTTTTCAAAATTTGGTTTAGAGTATTTAAAAAACAGAGAAGTATTTAAGCTATCGAGCGGAGAACGTCAGCTCATAGCGATTATGGCAGCTTGGGCGATGGATACGGATATTATTTTATTGGATGAGCCAACTGCAAACTTAGATTATTTAGCCATAGAAAAACTGAAAAATATCTTATTGCTTCTAAAAGAAGATGGAAAAACTCTAATAATCAGTGAGCATAGGCTTTACTATTTGAAAGAGTTGGCTGATGAATATTGGCTGATAAAAAATGGAAGCTTTTATGAAAAGTATGATAAGGACGATTTTAAGATATTTTCTAAGGATGAATTAAATAATTTGTGTTTACGAGTTACGGATTTGAAGCAGATTGAGGTTCAGAAGAAGTGTTCTAATGTTGTCAATTATAAATTAGAGGTAAAAAATATATCCTTTGGATATAAAAAACAACATATTATAAATGATTTGTCGTTTACAGCTTATTTGGGAGAAGTTACCTGCTTGATTGGAAAAAATGGTTCAGGTAAAACTACCTTAGGGAAATGTATATGTGGACTATTAAAACCAAAAAAGGGTAGAGTTTTTCTAAAGGAAAAAGAATTGAGCCAGAGGAGGCTATTGCAGGAAAGCCTCTTTATTATGCAAGAAGCTGAATTTCAATTTTTTACAAATTCTGTATTATCTGAACTAGAGTATGGTGTAAATCGAAACAAATATGACGAGATAGAAGCTCTACTCAATCGATTTGATATGTGGAAATATCGGGATAGACATCCATTTTCTCTTTCAGGTGGGCAAATGCAAAAATTAACCTTAATGATGGCGTATCTTTCGGATAAAAGTGTGGTTATTTTAGATGAACCCACATCAGGAATGGACAAAAGAAGTTTAGATACCGTAGTTGGATTGATAAATGATATGAAAAAGAAAAAAATCGTGATAATTATTAGTCACGACTTAGAGTTTATTTCAGCAGTTGCGGATAAATGCTTGGAAATTGATGATGGAGCGATACAAAGAATTTGTGAGGTAAAAGAGAATAGAGATATTGAAACCATTAAAAGTATATTTGAAAAAGAGTTAGAACATCAATCTCCACCAGAAAGAGAGGAAAATCTTTTAGATTCGAGAACAAATATTTTGTTTTGGCTTCTTTGTATGATAGCAGTAGGAATTGACAATAAAAGTTTGATTTTTGAATGCAATTTATTAGCTCTCGTTTTTTCTCTTGCAAACAGAAGATACAAGACTTTTGGAATTACTTCTGTCATTACAGGACTCATTTACGGTCTTGAAATCATATATCCGAATGAAATTACAATGTTTGCGGCAAATTTGTTTCCTCGATTTATTTTAATATTTCTACTATTTCCTATCATTCTAGGAGGTAGAGGAGCAACAAATATGCTTGCGGGACTTAGAAAAATAAGAATACCTGAGAAGTTATTATTGATTTTTGCAGTTTCTTTCAGGTTTTTTCCGGTGCTAAGGAATGATTTTAAATTGCTTAGACAGGTGCTTAGAAATAGAGGAAGCTGCAAGCATAAAAATATAATAAAAGAAAAGCTGGAGTATATTGAAGCTCTGATTGTTTCACTCATTTTTCGAGTGATAAGAATAGGCGAAACTTTATCAGCTTCAGCAGAAACAAGAGGAATTGCTTTAAATCATAAAAAATCATCTTATGTTACTTTACGGTTTCATTTATGCGATTACATATTGATGATGGGGATGATAGTAATTTTGATGATAAATATTTTATAAAAATAGGAGGACTTAATCATGAACAAAATCAAATTGAAAGCGAAAGATATAATTACAGTTACATTATTATCATTGTGTAACATTTTGATATTTTCTTTAGGGACATTTATGTATGCAACACCAATTACCATACTTTTAACACCGGTGCTTTACTCATTATTACAGGGTATTGTTTTCTTTGTTATCGGAGTGAAAGTGAAAAAAAGAGGAGCGTTTTTTATATATTCTCTTATTCAAGGAGTGATAGCATTCTACCCACCATATATTTTGATGTTTGTAATTTCAGGATTGATAGCAGAGTTTTTACTATATAAAAAAGGTTATGGTAATTTAAAATTTATTGGAATCAGCTATGTTATTCAGCAAACTTTGGCGTCAATTGGAAGTGTAATTTATCCATATACAATAGCCCTGAATAAAACCATAGGAGCCATGAAAGAAAAGGAGTTAGCTTCAAATATTACAGCGGCAGGCAAAATGATTTCTTCTTGGGGAACGCTGATTTTACTTGCCTTAGTTATAGTTTCAGCAATCGCAGGAGCTTATATAGGAAGTAAAGTCGTAAGGAAACATATTTTAGAAAAAGAAGCTAATGCATAGGGTGAAGTCATGAAAAAAGAGAAAGAACCAAACTTTTTTAAAGAAATGGATTCGTTTATAAAGCCATACAAAAAAAGATATATTTTATCTGTTATGCTAAGTATGCTTTCTGTTCTATGCGAACTGTTATCCTATGCTTTTGTTGGAATTTTAGCGGGATATATCTTCAAAGGATTTCATGGAAACAACATGATATATGTCTTGATTTTTACTATAATCTGCAAAATATCAGGGGTGCTGCTTTCAAATATTTCAACACTTATATCTCATAAAGCAGCATACTTAACGCTAAAGGACTTAAGATATGCAATTTGTGATAAATATGTTAGATTGCCGATGGGATATTTTGATATGAATCCTAGTGGAACATTAAAAACGATATTGGTAGACAGGGTGGAAGATATAGAAAAAACATTAGCACATCTACTTCCTGAGATGACTGCAAATTTATTGATACCTATTGCCATGATTGTTTGGATGCTTGCAGTTAATATTAAGCTTACCGGGATTATATTTCTTTGGGTTATATTTGGACTATCAATCGGAATGCTTATGATGATTGGATATAAGAAAAAATATGAGGGACAAGTACAGGCACAAAAGAATATGAATCAAGCGGTTATAGAGTATGTCAAGGGGATTGAGGTAATTAAAACTTTCAATATGAAAGATAGTTCCTATGCTAAATATAAAAATGCAGTCATACGCCATGCGGAGTATGCCATAAACTGGATGAAAAGCTCACAGATCTATGCGTCTCTTTCATATAGTATAGCACCGGTATCTATATTTCCAACAATTGTTGCGGGATTGATATTTTTCAATAATGGCAGTCTTACTGAGAAGAGTTTATTTTTGTTTATGATGATTTCTCTTGGAATATTTAAACCGATTGTTAAGGCATCCGGTTATGTTGACCAATTGGCACAGATGGGAACTGTTGCTAAGGAGATAAAAGGAATATTAGATTATCCGGAACTGAAGAGAAATAAAAATTCTAATTTAAAAGAAAAAATGACATACGACATTTCGTTTGAGAATTTACAATTTTCTTATGACGGGACAAAAAATGATTTAGATGATGTGAATTTAAAAATTAAAGAAAAAACCATGACTGCAATTATTGGTACTTCAGGTTCAGGGAAATCAACTTTAGTGAAACTTTTAGCCGGATTTTGGGATTTTGAGAAGGGGGATATAAAAATAGGCGGTATAGGGGTAAAAGACCTTTCAATGAATGACCTGAATACTCTTATATCCTATGTAGATCAAAATACATTTTTATTTGACGACAGTATTTTAGAAAATATTAGAGTAGGTAAAAAAGCTGCGACTGATGATGAAGTTATAGAAGCTGCCAAAAGAGCCGGTTGCCATGATTTTATTGTCGCTTTGCCTGACGGGTATGAAACCATAGCAGGTGATAGATTGTCCGGTGGGGAAAAGCAAAGAATAGCTATTGCCAGAGCAATTCTAAAAAATGCTCCAATTATCATATTAGATGAGGCAACTGCAAGTACAGATATTGAAAATGAAGAAAAAATTCAAGGAGCGTTACTGGAATTTACCAAAGGAAAAACACTAATTGTTATTACACATAAAATTAAAACTGTCATAAATGCAGATAAGATCATATATATGGAAAATGGGAAAATCATTTGCGATGGAAAACATGAAGAACTTATTAAGTCGTGTTCTGCGTATAAGCATTTATATGAAATAGCAAATTGATTGGAGGTGAGAATATGTTTGAAGCTATAAAAAGTGTATGGAACTTTAGTGAGAAAAGGCAAGGCAGTTTAGTCAAAATTTTAATTCTATCATTTATAGAAGGCATATTCGTTATGCTGAAAATGATAGCAATAATTTTTGCGGTAAATGCCATGTTTAATAGGGATTTGATGTATAATTACATTTATAGAGTCTTAGTAATCGGCATCATATGTATCGCAGGTGTATTTGTGTTTGGTTATTTCACACAACTGGGTTCTGTATCCGTTGGATTTGAGATGGCGAAAGATAAAAGGTTATATTTTGGCTCATTATTTAAAAAACTCTATTTAGGGTTCTTTAGCAAAAATTCAGTAGGAAATATAAACTCAACACTGACTACATCTATTTCAACTGTAGAACAAGTTGCACCAATCATTTTAATTCATGTGATAGGTGGAATTTTATCTGCTATATCAATAGTTTTGGGATTTGCTTACTATGAATGGCAAGTTTCCGTTGTAATATTTGCAGGCATATTAACATATTTGTTTGTAGTTAATTATCAAATGAAAATTTCAAGAAGAGAAGCTCCCAAAAGACAATTAGCACAAACAAAATTAACGGAAAGTGGTATTGAATTTATACAGGGAATAAGCGTAATTAAGGCTTTTAGTATGGGAGTAAAAGATGAAAGAGTAAAAAAAGCTATAAATGGGAGTTGTGTTAACAATATAAATTTATCCGAAAAATCTATTCCCTCAAGCATAGGTGCAGGACTTACGATACAGCTGTTTGAAATTATGATTATTAGCTATGCGTTTTTTATGTGGAATAGTGGAGAAGTTTCTCCTCAAAAAGCTATAAATTTATTGATTATGAGCTTTGTAATATTCCAGTCTGTAAGTCAAGCAGGTTCTATTCTTTCCATGATCGGTCTTTTAGATAGTTCATTAAAAGATATAGGTGGCATGGAAAATGTTGAAGAAATAAAGGTATTATCACCTATTCAAAATATAAAATCTAATGAAATAGAATTTAAAAATGTGGGTTTTTCTTACGGAAAAGGAGAAGTTTTAAGGGGAATATCGGTGGTGCTTAAACCGAACACACTTACGGCAATTATCGGACATTCAGGATCAGGAAAAACAACATTTTGCAAGCTTATACCAAGATTTTATGATGTAAGCGAAGGAGAAATTCTGATTGGTGGAGCAAAAATAACAAATATATCCACCGAAGAATTGATGAAAAATATAAGTATGGTATTTCAAAATGTGTATTTGTTTGAAGATACAATCATGAATAATATTCGTTTGGCAAAGCCAAATGCCAGTGATGAGGAAGTTATATCCGCTGCAAGAAAAGCGGGCTGTCATGACTTTATAAAAAACTTGCCAAAAGAATATGAAACTAAAATTGGCGAAGCGGGTAGCACTTTATCCGGTGGTGAAAAACAAAGAATAGCGATAGCTAGAGCAATACTCAAAGATTCTCCTATTGTGATTTTAGATGAATTTACCAGTGCTTTAGATGTAGAAAATGAACGCCATATTTTGCAAGCCATTGATAATTTAGTACAGAATAAAACAGTTATTATGATTGCACATAGGTTAGAAACTGTTAGGAAAGCAGACAACATCATTGTTTTAGATAAAGGGAAAATAGCACAAGAAGGAACTCATAATGAACTTATAAGTCAAGATGGAATATATAAATCATTCATTTCAATAAGAGAGCGAGCAAATAAATGGAGTTTTAAGTAAATACATCCATTTTGATATTTGACTAAATAAATGAGTATTTAATGGGAGATGACGATGTTTTTTGATAATAAAAGTTTTTGAAAGTAACTTTTCACACAAAAATTAAATAATTCAATAACAATAAGAGTTAATTTGATTGTTATTTTCGGAGGACTTTTTACGCCAAAGTGTAGAAGTCCTCCTTTTTTATTCTCAAAAAGCAAAACAGAGAAAAAGAAAAGGAGGATAACACAATGGCTAATAAAGAATATTACCTTTATGTAAAAGGCAAAGCCGTACCTGTAAGCGAAGAAGTCTACAAAGCCTACTGGAAGATAACAGAACATGAAAAGTATCTCCAAAGAAAAGATTGGAAGCACAATGTCATATCATTTTCAGCACTGGATTATGACGGACACTTTGTAGATAATATTGTTGATGAAAGCTTTGATGTAGAAAAGATTGTTGAAACACAGATGATGATTGAGGCACTCAGAGATGCTATATCAAAACTAAATGATGAGGAAAGGGACATCATAGATCGTTTGTATTTCAATGATGAAACATTAACAGGTGTTGCAAGAGTTAAAGGTGTAACTTACCAGTCTATACAATGGCGAAAGGATAGAATTTTAAGAAAGCTCAAAAAGATTTTAGAAAAATTATTGTAGAAAATACTCTGTATATGAGGACTGATTTTCCTTTATAAAGTGAAGGGGGATCTGTCCTCTTTAATTTTGAAAAGTTTATATGGACCAGTTTTTGTTATCAATCAATAAAGTTGAATTTCAATTGTTGTACTGTTACAGATTATAGGGTATAATGTTATCAATATAAAATATAAACAGTAATTGTTAACGAGTTGTGAAATGAAAAGTAAAATATCAATTGATAACAGGAGGTTAATGTTATGGAGATGGATGGATTAATAGTAGATTTTGATGGAGAAAAAAATGTTGTTATGTATCGTGGTATAAAAGAATATCCGATTGGAGGCATGATTGCTGAATATGCCAGATTATATCCTACAGAATTAAAAGAAGTAATATTGGAGTATTCTCACTTAGAGGAAAAACCGTCGGAGAAGACATTAGCAGAGTTTTTCCCTTGGTTTGTTGATAAACTAAAAGAAAAAATTGGAATAGTTGCAGCAGTTATTATTACTTTTGAATTCATGGATTTAGTTGCAGACATGTGTAAGAAAGAAATGTCAAATCCTGATGAATTTTTCATAGAAATAAAGGAAGAAGATTCTATAGGAAAGTTTATATTTGAAGGTAGTGGATATAGTAAATTGGGAAAATCCACGAATAAGCAGGCATTGCTTTCTGCATATTACTGGTATGCACAGTCATATGTTGCATTTAAACACAGCTTTTTGATGCTTGCCAGTGAAGCTGAATATGATGAAGATCAAGTAAATGCATTTTGGTCTATGTTTAGCGAAAATATAAATTTTCAGCACATTGATTTTCGTATAGCAAATTATGAAGGAAAGTTTCATTCTCTATATACAATCAAATCATCAATGTCATTGCTTTTATTTGAAGCAGCACATTGTATGGACAATGATGTAAAGTTTACGAAATGTGCCAACTGTGGAGAGTACTTTGTTCCTGAAGGTAGGATAGATGCAATTTATTGTGGTTATCCATCTCCGCAAGATCCAAAGAGGTTATGCAGAGATATAGGGGCACAGGTTACACGAGCAAATAAGGAAAAGAATGATATTGCAACTAAAGAATACAGAAAAGTTTATATGAAATATAAGATGATAACAATAAGACATACACAGAATCGTGATGCAAAAGAAAAGCTTTCATATCTTACGTCTGAAGTTAAGATATGGAGGGAAAAAATGAAAAATGGAATTGTCACAACCGAAAGTTTTTTGCAATGGCTGGAGCAGTTTAAAGAGTAATATAAATATGTCCAAATGAAAAGTTATTTTATTTAACTTTAGACTTTTTTAAGAGAGGAGGGTTATTCATGACAAAGACTGATTATCCAATTTATGCTGATGACGGCACTAAATTTTGTATGCGATATCAAGGCGAAGATGGAGATCCTGTTATTGAAGGTCCGAAAGGAAAAAGATTAACAATATCTAATTTTCTAAAACAGGTATATAATCCATCAATTGCTAATAAAAATCGTGGTAAATTTAAGAAAACACGATAACAGATGATACTAGAAATCCCTGCAATATGGCCATAGGACCTATTCGGATTATTCCACCGAAGAAACCTATGCTGGAATGCAAGATTGCAGTCCATAATCATATTGGTAAATCAGAGGAAATCAGTAAAGGAAAATTTAATATATGCGAATACTTAAGAGCAAACCGTGTGGTATGGAAACCATAGCAGAGGGAGCCTGAGTAGTTTAACCATTGGAGAGGTCCATTGATGAAACTACTTAGGCTCTTTTTTTATAAATTGTATTTGATAATCAAAATTTGTCTTAAGGTTCATCGTCTAGCTAACGATGCCCAGAGCTTTGAGACATAAACAACAAAATAAAGTCAACCCACTGGGACGGTTGGCCAGTTAAGAAGCGAGGATTCATTCTTATGGCCAATATTAGGGAAAGTCTCGTGTGGATTCTCACTTCGGTTTTTAGACCGAAGGAGGGTCTGCATGATGACAAATTTAGACAAAGAAAAGAAAAACAGTGATAAGCAGTATTTTATTCCTATGGAAGTTACACCTGAAACCATCAGGGCTTTTAATCTAAAATCAGAGGAAATTGTATGGCAAAAGATAGGGAACAAACCTGTCAGAGTAATTATGATACCCGCTACTAAGGAGCAGTACTATGAATATATGCGCCCTTTATGGAGGGAAGATAAAAAAGAACAAAGACAGCATGAGAAGAGAATGAAGGGAGAGGGAGATATTTCTCTTGATTCTCTTTACGACAATAATGAATTTGAGTTTGCAGATTCATATGATATTGAGGAAGACCTTATGAAAAGGGAACTTTTAGAAGCTCTTAGAAAAGAACTTAGTACCTTGGAAGAAATTGATAGGAAAATTATGAAGTTATTTGGAGAAGGGTATTCAGAATCAGCCATTGGTAGTGAGATAGGTATGAGCCAAAAGGGTGTTAATAAGAGAAAACAAAAGATTTTTTTAAAACTCAAAGATAAGCTTATACCATATAAATAATCTGAAGGTCTGCATCATAAAAAAAGTGGTGCAGATTTTTTATAACTTTGGTACTTAAATAATTTACTCATGTCCTTTTACTAGCAGAGGTGCAAGAAAGCCACTCGGATAGGAGGTCAAACATGACAAACAAATGTAGATCTGAAACTAGAAAATGCGTAAGTGGTATCGATAGAGAAATCGCAGATACACTTCTTACCATTCAGATAGTTACAGAGAAAATCACAAGAAATTTAAGTCAAAGGAAAGGAGATGGTCCATATGGTAAAAGACAAAGAACTATGTGCTCTTGCAGATGAACTTCATAAGTGCGGTGACATTCTAAAAGTAATTTCAGAAAAGCTAAAAGAGGGCTTGGAATCTAAAACTGAAATTGTAGAAACTAAGGCAGAGAAAGAACTAACCTTAGAAGATGTAAGGGCTGTGTTAGCTGAAAAATCACGTAATGGATTTACAAAAGAAATTAAAGAAATTCTGGAAAAACACGGAGCAAATAAATTATCTGAAGTAGATCCAAAAGAATATTCTGAGCTACTAAAAGAAGTGGAGGTTATAGGAAATGCCGGATAAACATGCAGTGCTTTCTGCATCATCTTCAGCAAGGTGGATTGAATGCCCACCATCAGCACTTCTTTGTAAAGAGATAAATGATATTCCAAGTGAATATGCTAGGCAGGGAACGGATGCACATAGCTTAAGTGAATATAAGCTTAGGAAGCTCCTTGGAGAAAAAGTTAAAAGTCCAAAGGATAACCTAAATTATTATGATGAAGAAATGGAAGAATCATCAGAAGAGTATGCTACTTATGTAGCAACCCAGTATGAACAGGCTAAGAGCCTCTGTAAAGATCCAATCATATTAATAGAGCAGCACCTAGACTTTTCTAAATGGGTTCCGGATGGTTTTGGAACAGGAGACTGCATTATTGTATCTGATGAGAAGCTGACTGTAATTGACCTAAAATATGGTCTAGGAATCCTTGTAGATGCAAATAATAACCCTCAAATGATGTGCTATGCCTTAGGAGCACTAGCTATATTTGATGGAATTTATGACATCAAAGAAATTACTATGACTATCTTCCAGCCAAGAAGAGAGCATATAAGCACCTATACCGTCTCAAAAGAGGCTCTTCTTTCTTGGGCAGAGAAAACTTTAATGCCACAGGCAAAACTTGCAGCTATTGGTGAGGGCAGCTTTAAAGCCGGAGAGCACTGTCAGTTTTGTAAGGTGAAAGCTACATGCAGAAAACGAGCAGAATATAATCTTTTGCTTGCAACGTATGATTTCAAGATGCCGGAGAATCTTGAAGATGATGAAATTGAAATCATCCTAGAAAAGGTAGATGACTTAGTAGCTTGGGCAGGAGATATTAAAGAATACGCCCTGAAAAAAGCAGTGGAAGGCAAGAAATGGAATGATTGGAAAGTCGTAGAAGGAAGAGCGACCAGAAAATATGTTGATGAAAAGAAAGTTGCAGAAAAAGTAGAAAAAGCTGGCTTTGATCCATATGAGAAAAAGGTTTTAGGTATTACCGCTATGACAAAGCTACTAGGAAAAACAAGATTTGAAGAATTACTTTCAGGACTTATAAAGAAACCTCAAGGTAAACCAACACTTGTGAAAAGAACAGACAAAAGATTAGAACTTAATTCAGTAAAAGAAGATTTTATGGAGGAATAAAAATATGACAATGAATTATAAGAACCCAACAAAAGTTATTACAGGACCAAAGACAAGATGGAGTTATGCAAATGTATGGGATCCAAAATCTATTAATGGTGGTACACCTAAATACAGTGTAAGCCTTATTATACCAAAGTCTGATACTAAGACAGTTGCAAAGATTGAAGCGGCAATTAAGGCAGCTTATGAAGAGGGGGAATCTAAGCTCAAAGGTAACGGAAAGAGCGTACCTGCACTTAAATCTATTAAGACTCCACTTAGGGATGGGGATTTAGAAAGACCAGATGATGAGGCATATAAGGATAGCTATTTTATTAATGCGAATAGTATAGCTGCACCTGGAATTGTAGATGCCAACCGTGAAGAAATCATTGACCGTAGTGAAGTATATAGCGGTGTATATGGACGTGCGAGTATCAACTTTTATGCCTTTAATTCCAATGGAAACAAGGGTATCGCAGTAGGGCTTAACAATCTGCAGAAGATTTCTGATGGAGAACCTCTTGGTGGAAAATCCAGAGCAGAAGATGACTTTGCAGATGTAGATGAAGATACAGATGACTTTTTATCTTAAGAAAGGGACAGGTGACAACACATGGAAACAGCACGGGCAATTTTGGTAATCGTAAAGAGAATGAACGATTTCAAGTAAAAACAGGTATAAGAAATGACGGTGGGGTGGCAGGAGCAATCTTGCCGCCTTACTTTTTAGGATGGTGATGAAATGGATGAAGTATGGAGAGATATTCCTGGTTATGAGGGGAAATATCAAGCAAGTAATATGGGGAGAATTAGGAGTTTAGATCGATATGTTAGAGGAAGATGCCACTATTCAGGCAATGAATTTAGAAGGAAGGTATCTGGTAGAGTCTTAAAGCCGGGACAATTTTGCAAAAACGGTCATGTTTCGGTTGTGCTAGGTCATGGGGCTATTGGATCTCCTGTGCATCAGTTGGTAATGAGAACCTTCGTAGGAGAAACACCGGAGGGTGTGGAAATCCTTCATATCAATGGGAATCCCAAAGATAATAGACTAGAAAATCTCAGATATGGAACAAGAACTGAAAATATACTCGATGTTTATTATCAAGGCGGAAAATGGAGAAAATTATTTATGGAAGATGTTCAGCAGATACGATTTGGATTATTTGCAGGAATTAAAGGTTCTGAGCTAGCCAGAATGTATGGTGTATCTTCGTCTGTTATAAGTGCAATAAAGAAAAGGAGATCTTATTCATGGCTAGTATAAAAAAATTATCAATCGACATAGAGTGTTATTCCGATGTGGATTTGCAGAAGTGTGGTGTGTATAAGTATGTCCAGTCTCCGAATTTTGAAATCTTACTGTTTGGCTATTCGGCAGATGAACAGGTGGTGCAGGTGGTTGACCTGACACAGGGAGAACGGATCCCGGATGAGATTATAGATGCACTAACCAATGAAAATATTACAAAGTGGGCATTTAACAGTCAGTTTGAAAGAATATGTCTGTCGGAGTATCTGAGACGATATTATCCGCAGAAGTTTATAAGTTACAGCATTGCAGAAGATACGGTGGGGGATTATCTTTCGCCGGTTTCTTGGAAATGCACGATGACTTGGTGTGCGTATATGGGATTACCATTATCATTAGAAAATGCTGGAACAGTACTAGGGCTTGAAGAGCAGAAGCTAAAAGAGGGAAAGGATTTAATAAAATATTTTTGTGTGCCTTGTAAACCTACAAAGACAAATGGCTATAGAGATAGAAATTTACCATGTGATGCTAGGTAAAAATGGAATAGATTTATAAAATATAACATTCGTGATGTTAAGGCCGAGATGGAAATTCAAGCTAGGTTAAAAAAATTTCCAGTTCCAGAATTTGTCTGGAATGAGTTTTACCTAGACCAAGAGATAAATGATAGAGGTATCAAAGTTGATCTTAACATGGCAAAAAATGCCATAGCCTTTGATTCATCTACTAGGCATACTCTTATTTCAAAACTAAAAAGTATAACAGGTCTTGATAATCCCAATAGTGTGATGCAGATGAAAGAGTGGCTAAAAGAACAAGGAATTCTAGCAGAAAGTTTAGATAAAAAATCTGTAGCTAGTCTACTTGAAACAGTACCTAAGAATATAAAAGAGGTCTTAGAAATTAGGCAAAAATTAGCAAAGTCATCGGTTAAAAAGTATCAGGCTATGGAAAATGCAGTATGTAAGGACCAAAGAGCAAGGGGAATGTTTCGATTCTATGGAGCAAGTCGTAGTGGAAGATGGGCAGGTAGGCTCATTCAGCTCCAGAACTTACCACAGAACCATTTGCCATATTTAAAAGAAGCTAGAGACTTAGTGGACATGGGAGATTATGAAGCAATGACCATGCTATATGAAGATATTCCAGATACCTTATCACAACTTATTAGAACTGCTTTCATCCCAAGAGAAGGCATGAAATTTATCGTAGCTGATTTTTCTGCTATAGAAGCAAGAGTCCTATCCTTTTTAGCTAAGGAAAAATGGAGAAGTGAAGTATTTGAAAATAATGGAGATATTTACTGTGCATCTGCATCAGCCATGTTTGGAGTTCCTGTAGAAAAGCATGGGATAAATGCAGAACTTAGGCAAAAAGGGAAAATTGCTGAACTTGCTCTTGGATACGGTGGAGGTACTGGAGCACTAACTTCAATGGGAGCTCTTGAAATGGGACTTTTAGAAGAGGAACTTCAGCCACTTGTAGATTCTTGGAGAGCAGCAAATTCTAATATTGTTAGGTTTTGGTGGGAGGTAGATAAATGCATAAAGACTTCTATAAAAGAAAAGACTACTACTGAAACTAGAAATATAAAATTCATATATCAAAGTGCCATGCTTTTTATTGAACTTCCAAGTGGCAGGAGGCTTTCCTATGTGAAACCAAGAATAGGTGAAAATAGGTTCGGAGGAGAAAATGTTACTTATGAGGGTATAACTACAGGGAAAAAGTGGGGCAGGATAGAAAGCTATGGACCTAAGTTTGTAGAGAATATTGTTCAGGCTATAAGCCGTGATATTTTAGCTTATGCTTTGAATAATTTATCCTACTGCCTTATATGTGCTCATGTCCATGATGAAATAATTATTGAAGCAAGTATGGGTTTGTCAGTAGATGCTATTTGTAAGAAGTTGGGAGAAACTCCTCCGTGGATAGATGGACTCCTTCTTAGAGCAGATGGCTATGAATGTAATTTTTATAAAAAAGATTAGACCTATTGGTTCTTAAAAGCTAGGGTTTTGTCCTTTCACTATTAGAGGGCAAAGCCCTACTTTTATATTTTTTATGAAAGAGTTAATACAAAAAAATATAAGCCTCATATGGAAGCAACTAAGATAAGGGAGGATAAATAGTATGTTTTATGTAAAAGAAAAAATAAGCGATACAGCAGAAACAAAGATTGAAATCAACGATGAGAATGTATTTTGTATATGTCCTAAATGCGGTAGAGAGGTTCAGGTAAACCTTGAAGATGTGATATCTGATGGAGAAGGTGACCTTTGTAGTACGGCCGTACTTTGTGAGGATTGTAGCAAGAAAATGATAGGAGGTATATCCTATGAAGAAAAATAGTAAATTTATGCCCCTTGTATATGTGTGTTCTCCCTTTGCCGGAGACACACATAAAAATATTTTGTCTGCAAGAAAGTATTCAAGGTTTGCTGTAGATGAGGGATACATTCCCATTGCTCCTCATCTTTTGTTTCCTCAGTTTCTTGATGATAGCATTCCAAAAGACAGAAAGCTTGGTCTTAAATTCGGAAACGTATTGATGGATAAGTGTAGGGAAGTTTGGGTCTTTGGAGAGCATATATCAAAAGGAATGGAGTGTGAAATAAAGAAGGCAATTAAAAGAAAGTATAAAATTAGATATTTTTCAGAAGAGCTTAAGGAGGTAGAAAGCAGTGCAGAAACTAAAAATTGCATATGGAAGTAGCTGCTTTGCTAAGAAGTGGACCAATAAAGAGATAAGCTTTGATGATTTATGTAAAAGACTATCTACAACAATTTATACTTCAGAGACAAAAGAAGAATACCCTAAGCTTCCAAAAAGTGAAAAGGATAGGGTTAAGGACAAAGGTGGATTTGTTGGAGGAAGTCTTAAAGGTGGAAGCAGAAAGGGTGAAAATGTAGAATGTCGCTCTATGCTTACACTAGATGTTGACCAAGCTGATATTGACTTTATTGATAGATTTACCATGCTTTGCACTTTCACATCCTGTCTTTATACAACCCATAGCCATACAAAAGAAAAGCCAAGGCTTAGAATAATTGTGCCCTTATCTAGAAATATTACACCAGAAGAGTATGTAGCGGTATCAAGATATTTTGCAAGTGACTGGGAGATAGATATGTTTGATGAATGCTCCTATAGACCACAACAACTTATGTATTGGCCGACCACACCCTCTAATGGTGATTTTGTGTTTGAAAAAGTAGATGGGACTATTCTAAATCCAGATGATATTTTATTAGCTCATCCAGAATGGACTGATCCAACGCTTTTACCAACATCTTCTAGAGAAAGTGTAGCAAGAGGCATTAGCGATAAAAAGCAGGCAGACCCACTTGAAAAAGAGGGAATAGTAGGTGCTTTTAATAGGGCTTTTTATCCCATAAACACTGTAATTGAGGAACTGCTTTCTGATATTTATGAAACATCTGATATGGAAAATAGGTATAGGTATTTTGAATCACAAAGTCAGCCCGGTCTTTTAATTCATGAAGGGAAGTTTTCCTATAGCCATCATGCAAAAGATCCAGCCTATCTTAAACTTTTAAGTGCCTTTGATCTTGTTAGAATCCATAAATTTTATGATGATGATCCGAAAAAATCTTTTAATGCTATGTCCAAGTTTGCTATTACTTTAGATAGTGTGAAACTTCAGATAGCAGATGAAAAGAAAAAGCAAGCGGAAGATGATTTCAAAAGTTTAGATGAAGAAGATGGAGACTGGAGATTAAAGCTGAAATTACAGCCTAGAAGTAAGGTTTTAGAAAATAGCGTCTGGAATGAAATGCTCATATTAAACAACGATCCTGACTTTGCGAATTTTGGATATAACGAAATGGCAAGTAGAATACAGGTCACTGGTTCTGTGCCTTGGGAAAGACCAAGAGATAATAAGTTCTGGAGGGATGCTGATACTGCTCAGATGAAAGCCCTAATTGATGTAAAATATGTAACCTTTTCTACTAGAAATCATGATGTAGCTTTTACAAAAGTTGCAGACGATAGAAGGTTTCATCCTATAAGGGATTATCTGAATGGTCTCTCTGCTTGGGACGGAGTTTCAAGGATTGATACTATCCTTATCGATTATTTTGGTGCAGAGGATACTGATTACACGAGAGCAGTTAGTAGAAAAACACTTGTTGCAGCTGTAGCAAGAATATATAAACCAGGAACTAAATTTGATAGCGTTTTAATTCTAAATGGTGCTCAAGGAATAGGTAAATCCACTTTCTTTTCAAGGCTCGCTGGAGATTGGTTTTCTGACAGTTTGACATTGACAGATATGAAGGATAAGTCTGGAGCAGAAAAACTTCAAGGTTACTGGATACTAGAACTTGGAGAACTTGCCGGCATGAAAAAAGCTGATATCGAGTCGGTAAAATCATTTATTAGCCGTACAGATGACGAGTATAGACCATCCTATGGAAAAACTGTAGAGAGTCATCCCAGACAGTGTATCATTGTTGGGTCTACTAATTCTGAGACAGGTTTCCTTCGTGACATCACAGGCAACCGTAGGTTTTGGCCAGTTAGTGTTAATGGTAAATCAAAGAAAAAATCATGGGAGATAACAAAGGATGAAGTGGAGCAGATATGGGCAGAGGCTGTTCATTTATATAAAATGGGTGAAAAATTATATCTTGAAGGTGATACGGCAGTACTTGCTAGATCTAAGCAAGCGGATGCTATGGAATCTGATGAAAGAGAAGGTCTTGTTCGTGAGTATTTAGACACGCTCCTTCCAGATGACTGGGACGATATGGATCTATATGAAAGAAGGAATTATCTTAGCGATAGCGGAGTATCCGGTATGGCTAAAAAGGGGATTGTGAGAAGGACTACTGTTTGTAATATGGAAATATGGTGTGAGTGCTTTGGAAAAGATCCTTCTGTTATGAAAAAAATAGACTCTTATGAACTAGGTGGTATTATGCAAAAAATTGATGGATGGCAAAAAAGTAATTCAAAAAGAATACCGTTGTATGGAAAACAACGAGTCTATGAAAGGAACGATAGGTAGGAGAGGGAACAAGGCAAAAAATTGTTGTTCTTGTGGTGGAACGAAGAGTAAATGATTATTCATAAGATTGTTCTAAAGTATGTTCCTTTAATTAAGTTAGTAAAATCAATAGTTATAGAAGATGGGAACAAGTGGAACAAGAAGTACCTATATAATTATTTTAGTTAATATATAGCCTATTAGTAGCTTGTTATTACGCATATACGTGCGTATAGGAATATAGAAAAACTTGTTCTACTTGTTACCTTGTTACTGAGAGGATTAAAAATGAGAGAAAAATTTATAGAAAAAAAGCTGGTTTCAGCGGTGAAAAAGCAAGGTGGGTTATGTCCAAAATTCGCAACACCGGGATTTGATGGTATGCCAGATAGAATTATATTAATGCCAAAAGGAAGAATTGCCTTTGCAGAGTTAAAGGCGAAAGGAAAGAAACCAAGACCTCTTCAGTTATCAAGGCATAGACTTTTAAGAAATCTTGGCTTTAAGGTTTATGTGATTGATGATGCAATGCAGATAGGAGGTGTGCTTGATGATATATAAGCCTCATGATTATCAAAATTATGCAAGAGAATATATTGAGTCTCATAAAATATCTGCCGTATTTTTAGACTGTGGACTTGGAAAAACAAGTATCACGCTTACAGCTTTAAATAATCTACTGTTTGACTATTTTGAAGCACATAAAATTTTAGTGATTGCACCTCTTAGAGTTGCAAGAAATACATGGTCAGCTGAAATAAAAAAGTGGGATCATTTAAAAGATTTACAATTTTCCATAGTTGTAGGTACTGAAAAAGAAAGAATATCAGCACTTGAAAGTAAGGCAGATATCTATGTGATAAACAGAGAAAATATTCAATGGCTTATAGAAAAATCAAAAGTTAAATTTGATTTTGACACTGTGGTAATTGATGAACTTAGTTCCTTCAAAAATCATAAGTCTCAAAGGTCTAAATATTTTATGAAAATAAGACCAAAAGTAAGAAGAGTGATCGGTCTTACTGGTACGCCATCACCAAATGGTCTTATGGATTTATTTGGAGAATATAAGGTGCTTGATATGGGAGAAAGGCTTGGTAGATTCATTGGTCAGTATAGAAATGCTTATTTTAAACCGGATAAAATGAACGGTCATATCGTTTATAGCTATAAGCCACTTGCAGGTGCTGAAGATAGTATTTATAAAAAAATATCTGATATTACGATATCCATGAAAGCAACAGACCATCTTAAAATGCCGGAATTAGTTAATTCGAAATATATGGTCTATCTATCAGAAAAAGAAGAAAAAAAGTACAAGGCTCTAAAAAAGGATTTGATATTATCCCTTCCAGATGGAGGAATAACAGCAGCAAATGCAACAAGTCTATCGGGAAAATTATCTCAAATGGCAAACGGTGCAGTGTATGCAGATAATGAAGAAGTTATAGAATTTCATGAGAGAAAACTTGATGCTTTAGAGGATATAATTGAATCTGCAAATGGAAATTCTGTATTAGTAGCCTACTGGTTTAAGCATGACTTTAAAAGAATATCTAAAAGGCTAAAAAAGTTGGGAATAGAATTTGCGAAGGTAGATACCGATGAAAGTATAAGAAAATGGAATGAAGGGAAGATTGCTGTAGGTCTTCTCCATCCAGCATCAGCAGGTCATGGCCTTAATCTTCAAAACGGTGGCTCTATTTTAGTCTGGTTTGGCATTACATGGAATTTAGAATTTTATCAGCAGACTGTAGCAAGACTATGGAGACAGGGGCAAAATAACAAGACAGTCAGCGTAATCCATATTCTTACAAAAAATACTGTAGACGAAAGAATAATGATGTCTCTATCGGATAAAGATATTAGTCAATCGGCTTTAATTGATGCAGTAAAGGTAAATATGAAAATATAAGACAATCAGTGTCAAAAGGTGACAATCCGAGAAGTATAAAATCGGAGGTTATGCTAATGACATCAAAAGAATATCTAAATCAAGCGTACCGTCTTGATAAAAGAATAAAGGCTGATTTAGAAGATGTTGAAAATCTTCGTGCATTGGCATCTAGTGTTTCATCACCAAGATTTGATATAGAGAGGGTACAAACAAGTAGAAACCATGAAGCTTCATTTGTCAGATCGCTTACAAAAATTATGGATTTAGAAGCAAAGATAAATGATGAGCTAACACTTTTAATAAGCTTAAAAGAACAAATGCTTGAAATGATTTCTGAGCTAGAAAATATGGATGAACAAATGGTTCTTAGGTATAGGTACTTAAAAAATATGACTTGGGAAGAAATAGGAAGAGAACTCCATGCAGGGAAAACTACCATCATTAGATGGCATGAAAAGGCAATTAAGAATGCTGTTTTACCCGAAAATCCTATATGGTTATGAATTTAGGGAAAAATGGTACGTTTTGGTACGGTTTGGTATGGTGCGAACCTATGGCTAAATGTGATATTATATAATCAGCAAAAAGTATAAAGAGTTAAGCCTTGGAGGAAATCCTTCAGGGCTTTTCTTATGCTTAAAAGGAGGTGGAAGACTTGCCAAGAAAGCCAAAGAGTCCGTGTTCTTACCCCGGATGTCCTAACTTAACTGAGAGTAGGTTTTGCGAGGAGCATCAAAAACAAGAAAACAAACGCTATGAGAAGTATGACAGGGATCCAGCAGTAAAGAAAAGATATGGGAGAAGTTGGAGAAGAATTAGAGATCGCTATGTTAAAGCACATCCATTTTGTGAGGAGTGCTTTAAGAAGGGAGTTTTAGTCCCAGTAGAAGAAGTACATCACATTAAACCACTAGCAGAAGGTGGAAATCATAACAAAAGTAATTTGATATCTTTATGTAAATCGTGTCATGCGAGAATCCATGCAAGTCGTGGAGATAGGTGGAATAAAAAATAACCATTCCGAAGAATGGCTATTTTAGAAGAGCATCTATGTTTCGTTTTGAGTAAATAAATCTACGGACTTCCATAGTGTCATCAATCACTACATAAAAAATGGAGAAATTTCTCACGTTAATTCTGTAGTATGGATACTTTCTGTTTTTGGCTGACGCATAAGGTGCGAAAATGAGGGGAGAGTCTAATCGTTTCAAGATAGCCTGTTCTACATCGTCTACAAGACGGTGGGCAGCACTTGGATTTTTTAATTTAAGACTTATATAATCCACGACTTCATTTAAGTCTTCTTCAAACAGTGGAAGAAATGTTAGTTTATAGGTTTTCTCTTTCATAGATACGACTCCTTACTTTACTAAAGACATCTGCTTGAGATAGACGAATATCAGTACTTTCAGCAAAGGCATCTGCCTCATCAAGCTTTTGTTCAATGTTATCTGTAAGTTCGGAGTACTGCTCTATACTGAGAAGGACCATAGTTCCATAACCGTTTTTAGTTAAGAAAACAGGTGAATTTGAGTTTACAACAGTTTCCTCGATTTCAGGAAATTTGTTTCTTAAGTCAGAAACAGGACGAATATTAATCATAGTATCTACCTCCTTTTGTTATCAATATAATATCATAATTTTATCTCAATTACAATAGGTAGGGGCGGTAATTATCTCTACGAATCTATCTCTTGTGGAACGGGCGTGGGGTCTCACGCACAAAAAGGGAGGTTCAAACAGGGTATTAAAGAAAATACACCAAATCGGAATAGAAAGGATGTGATGGGAGTGGCAAAAGACGGAACATATAGAGGAGGAAGAAGGGTAAGAGCCGGAGATAAACCAAAGCCTATAGCTGAAAAGATACAAGCTGGGGAAAAAGTAAAACTACTGGCAAATGATATTCCGGATGAGTATTACGCAGACCTTGAATCAGTTGATTTACCAGATGGTGTAGAACTTGAAGGCATGGATATGCCAAAGCCAAGCGAGTACCTATCCGCTAAACAAAAGAGTGGGATTCCGCTTGGAGCAGACCGTATATATAAAGAAACATGGCAGTGGCTTAAGGAAAGAAAGTGCGAAAAACTTGTAAACAAAAGACTGATTGAATCCTATTCACAGGCATTTGCAAGATATATTCAGTGTGAAGAAGCTATCAGTAGATATGGAATGCTTGGAAAACATCCAACAACAGGAGGAGTAATTGCATCTCCATTTATACAGATGTCATCACAGTTTCAAAAGACAGCTAACCTGATTTGGTATGAGATTTATGACATCGTCAAACAAAATTGTACAGAAATTTTTGAAGAGGAAAGTAATGACCCTATGGAAAAACTACTGAGAGGAGGAAGGTAGGACATGATAGAAAAAGTAAATCCAATGCATCCAGATAAAATAGCCGATAGGATAGCAGGAGCAATAGTAGATTTAGCATATAAAAATTGTGATAATCCTAAAGTTGCCGTAGAAGTCTTAATCGGCCATGGCGTGTGCCATGTGATTATAGAAAGCACGGTTAAATTTAAGTATAAAGAAATTAAAGAGACAATATCCCGTATTGCTGGAAATGTTAAAAAAGATATTGTTATTATAAGACAGGATAAACATCTATCTAAAAACCAAGAAGAAACTATCCGATGTGGGGATAATGGTATTTTTAAAGGTATACCCTTAACAGATGAGGATAAGACTTTAAGTAAAATTGCAAGAGAAATATATAGCAGTTATCCTTATGATGGAAAGTATATCCTTGATAGTAATAAGCTAATCGTCTGCCAAAGCCATGCGAATAATGAAGAATTAAAGGAGAAATATCCGAGTGCAATTATCAATCCTCTAGGCTTTTGGACAGGAGGAACAAATGTCGATACAGGAGCTACCAACAGAAAGCTTGGCTCAGATATGGCAGGATCTGTAACAGGTGGCGGACTTCATGGTAAAGACTTATCCAAAGCAGATGTATCAGTAAATATCTACGCTTTTCTTAAAGCACAGGCGGAACAAAGACCGATTGAACTTAGCTGTGCCATTGGTGATGAAGTAGTTGGTGGTAAGCCGTATAGCAAAATCGTAAATATTGCAAGAAAGTATATAGACTCTATTGGCGGATTTGAGAAATTCGCTGAATGGGGTCTTTTTTAATGGGGTGAGCTTATGAAAACAAAAATGGAAATGGTAGAAATTAGTAAACTAGTCCCTTATGTGAATAATGCAAGAACCCACTCCCCAGAGCAGATTATGAAACTTAGATCCTCTTTACGAGAATTTGGTTTTATCAATCCGGTCATCATTGATTCCAAGTTTAATATCATCGCAGGTCATGGAAGGGTTATGGCAGCAAAAGAAGAAAAGATGGAGGAAGTGCCATGTGTTCTAATTGATTATTTGTCAGAAGCTCAGAAAAAAGCATATATTATCGCAGATAATAAAATGGCACTGGATGCCAGCTGGGATGAGGAACTTTTAAGAATTGAGATTGAAGAACTGGAAGGTATGGATTTTGATTTAGACCTTACAGGTTTTGATGGAGCAGAACTTGATGACCTATTTGGAAATTCTGAAAAGGAGACAGTGGAAGATGACAAGTTTGATTTGACATCGGCACTTGAAAAAGCCTCCTTTGTAGAAAAAGGCGATGTGTGGACTGTTGGCAAACACACTCTGATGTGTGGTGATGCAACAAGTAAGGAAGATGTAGATACTTTGATGAGTGGTAAAAAAGCAAATCTCATTATTACCGATCCCCCTTACAACGTAGCCTTTGAAAGTTCCAAGGGATTATCTATCAAGAATGATAAATTGCAAAATGATGAGTTTTATAATTTCCTTCTTCTATCCTTTCAAAATATGGCAGAGCATTTGGAAAGCGGTGGAGCAGCCTATATCTTTCACGCTGATACGGAAGGACTTAATTTTAGAAAAGCTTTTATTGATGCAGGATTTCATCTTGCAGGCTGTTGTATATGGGTAAAGAACTCACTTGTTCTTGGTAGAAGTGACTATCAGTGGCAACATGAACCTGTGCTTTATGGCTTTCTTAAAAATGGTAAGCATTCATGGTATTCCGATAGAAAACAAACAACTATCTGGAACTTTGATAAACCAAAGAGGAATGAAAATCATCCGACATCGAAGCCACTAGATTTACTTTCCTATCCGATTCAAAACTCAAGTCAAGAAAATGCCATCGTCATTGATACCTTTGGAGGTAGTGGTTCAACCTTAATGGCTTGTGAAAAGACAAATCGAATCTGTTTTACGATGGAACTTGATGAAAAGTATGCATCAGTTATTTTAAGACGATATGTGGAAGATACCGGAGATAGTGAAAATGTCTATGTGATTCGTGGTGGTAAGAAATTATTATATAAAGATTTGGTGAAGGAGGTGGAAATAGATGGAGAAAAAACAGAATAAACCTCTTACACTAGGTAGCTTATTTGACGGGAGCGGAGGTTTCCCACTTGGTGGCATTCTTACAGGAATTACACCGATATGGGCGTCAGAAGTGGAGCCATTCCCTATTAGAGTGACAACTAGAAGATTTCCAAATATGAAACACTTAGGTGATGTTTCAAAAATAAAGGGAAATGGAATAGAGCCAGTCGACATCATCACTTTTGGCAGCCCATGCCAAGATATGTCCATAGCAGGTAAAAGAGCGGGGCTTGATGGTTCTCGCTCTAATTTATTTTATGAAGCAACCAGAATTATTAAAGAAATGAGGAAGAAAACAAATGGAACAAAACCAAGATATACGCTATGGGAAAATGTGCCAGGTGCATTCTCCTCAAACAAAGGAGAGGACTTCTTCTCGGTCCTTAAAGAAATCTGTGAAATCAAAGGATATAAAATTGATGAGGCTAGACCTTATAGATGGCAAAATGCAGGACTTATCATGGCAGATGATTTCTCACTCGCATGGAGGGTACTTGATGCTCAGTACTGGGGAGTTCCCCAGAGAAGAAGACGTATCTATCTTGTCTGCGATTTTAATGGAAAAAGTGCCGGAAAAATATTATTTGAGTCCGAGGGCATGCCTTGGCATCTTGAAAAGAGCAAATGCCCGTGGAAAAGAACTGCCGGAGATTCTAAGAATTGCGCTCGAAGTGGGATCGAAAACCTGTGCTTAAATGACCAAGGCGGTCAGAGAATGGATGTTCATGAAGATAGATGTGGAACAATTACTGCGAGTGTAGGAAACCATCCGCCCCTTGTATTTGAAAATCATGGACAAGATTCTAGGTTTAAAGGACCGATTGATATTAGTAATACAATAGGAGCAAGCCTTGGAACTGGTGGAAATAACCAGCCTTTTGTAGTTGAAGATAAAGTGGATATATTTGATGTAAGAATCACATCGGAAAATACGAAAAATCATAGAGCTAATGTCTATGAAACGGATGTAGCAAGAACAATAAACACAGGGCTTAATTCACCGGATGCCAATCAAGGAGGACTTGCTATTGTCTACTCAACAAGTAAAAATTCACATCATACTGAGGCAGTGGAAAATATAGCTAATACTTTAGTTGCAAGTGACTATAAGGATCCTCCGCTGGTAAATGATACAGATGGAAAAAGATATATTGTTAGAAGGCTAACTCCAAAAGAATGCGGAAGGCTGCAGGGTTTTCCGGATGGCTGGTGTGATGACCTTGAAACTAAAAATCCAACAGATGAAGAAATGAAATTTTGGACTGAAGTTTTTGAAACCTATAGAAAAACTGTAACCAAAGCAGGTAAATCTAAAAGTGAAAAGCAGATAAGAAAGTGGCTATCAAATCCCCATACAGATTCAGCAGAATACAAAATGTGGGGTAATGGTGTAGCACTTCCTAATGTATGTTTTGTACTTGCAGGAATTAAGCATTTTTACTTTGAATAAAGAACAGATATAACTTGATAAATCTCTGATAGTACGGGAATATACACATACCAAAACTAAAGGAGGAAAAACAAGTGCAAGTAAAATTTAATGTTACAGGTAAAGAGAGAAAAGAGCTTGTCAAAGGGATAGAAAGAATCACAAATGAAAAATCCAAGTATTTAGGAATGCCAAGCATGGCGTATGAAATTGGAATCTTTACAATTGATAAGACGGGGGCAGTTTTATGTGAAGATGATTTTGCATTAGAAAAATTGGTGCATAATCTTATCGGAGACGGCTTTATACCCGAGGAAGAAAGTAAAAGCGAACACGACGCCACACAAAGCCTTACAGTAGCAATACCAAGGGATAAGGTAGATTTAGCCAAACTCAATAAAATTCTTGAAAATAAGGGAGATTTAATCAAAAAGGCACTGGGAGTTACAAGCCTTGAGATAGAGGAAGATGAAGAAAAGATAAGTTTTCCTTGGTTTGAAAATATCGATAACGAACATCTAATGACATACATAAAATTTATTGCTGCACTTTGTAAGATGAGTATTAATGCCAAACGCATCAACGAATCTTCCAAAGAAGTTATAAATGAAAAGTATGCCTTTAGATGTTTTCTTTTAAGACTTGGTTTTATCGGAGATGAATTTAAGAAGGATAGAAAATTACTTCTTGAAAAACTATCTGGTTCATCAGCTTTTAGAAATGGAGGTCATAAAGATGAGATTTCCAAGTAAAGAGGTTGTTGAAGAATTAAGAAAAAGGTATCCAGTTGGAACTAGAGTAGAGCTTGTCTTTATGGAGGATATCAAGGCACCGCCTATTGGTACAAAAGGCACAGTAAGGGGGGAATGATATTGGCTCTATTATGGTTTCTTGGGATAACGGAAGTAGCCTAAGTGTAGCTTATGGTGAAGATTCCTGTAGGAGGGTTTCAGATGAACGATAAGGTTAAAGAACAAATCCTAGCAGTAAGGGATACAGGACTCACAAATATGTTTGATGTAAATACTGTTCAAAGAATCGCTTACGAAATGGACTTCTATGAACTTGTTGACTTTATTGAAACTGACAAAAAGGCTTATACGAATTTCATTTTATACGGCAAGTAAAATGGTTATTACTATGAAATTTATGCTAATAATGTAAATTTCATTTATCACAGAAATCATAAAAATAAAGCACACATTTCTTAAAAAATGACTTGCTATATCCTTCAAAGTACGGGAATATACACATACCAAAACAAGAGGAGGGAAAAAAACAATGACAAAGCAAGAAATTTTTAGAGAAGCGACAAGAAAGCTAAACGAGAAGAAAGCAGCCCTTTATAAAGGAGATCATGAAAGAAAACTTTATGATGAAGGCAAGATTGGCTGGAACGAATACCTAAAAAGAGCCAAAGCAAGGGAAGAAAAAGAAAGAGAATTCTACAAGGAAAATGAAAACTATGAACTCTACGATGCAGGTCTTATCACCTACGATGAATTCTTAGAATTGGAGGGAAAATAAGATGAGCAAGATGATAGATTTAACTAACAAGTACAAGATACCAACACAGGCAACACCGGAAGATTTAGAAACTAGATGGGGTAAGGTCATAACCTTTGGAGATAGGGTGATTCTTGTAGGACACTACTATCACCCAGATGGAAATTGCTACTTTGCAGCAGTTTATGAATTCCTAGATGATGACCATTCATGCGAAGGTTTTATTGGACTAAGGGAAGTAAGCGAAGAAAGATTTGAAGATGATGGTCACGCAATTGAGTGGGCATTAAAACAAAACTAACAATAATAGAATTTCAGAGTCTAGGCTCTGTTTCTCGTAATAGCAGCCAAAGGGCTGTATTTTTATGCCTAAAAGGGGGTGAGTTGATGGCAAAATACAAGACTACAAAATTTAAATTAAAAGATTCTATTTATAGTAAAGACCATGCAGATTATGCTGTAAATTTCATTGAATGCCTAAGCCATACCAAAGGCACATGGGCAGGTAAGCCATTTAAGTTACTTCCTTGGCAGGAACAAATCATCAGAGATTTATTTGGTGTTCTAAAGCCAAACGGATATAGGCAGTTTAATACAGCCTACATTGAAATCCCAAAGAAGATGGGTAAGAGTGAGCTTGCAGCTGCTGTTGCCTTACTTCTTTGTTGTGGTGATGGGGAATAACGAGCTGAAGTATATGGATGTGCAGCAGATAGACAGCAGGCAACAATCGTTTTTGATGTGGCTGCCGATATGGTTCGTATGTGTCCGGCATTAAATAGAAGAGTAAAGATATTAGCATCACAAAAGAGAATCATATTTCAGCCAACGAATAGCTTTTATCAAGTTTTGTCTGCAGAAGCATATTCCAAGCATGGGTTTAATATTCATGGCGTTGTGTTTGATGAACTTCATACTCAGCCCAATCGTAAGCTTTTTGATGTAATGACAAAAGGTTCAGGGGACGCTAGAACTCAGCCTTTATATTTTTTAATCACAACAGCAGGAACAGATACACATTCCATTTGCTATGAAACTCATCAAAAGGCTAAGGATATATTAGAGGGAAGAAAAATAGATTCTACTTTTTATCCTGTAATTTATGGAGCAGATGAAACTGACGATTGGACAGATCCTAAAGTATGGAAGAAAGCAAACCCATCACTTGGAGTTACTGTTGGAATTGATAAAGTCAAAGCAGCCTGCGAATCGGCAAAGCAAAATCCGGGGGAGGAGAATTCATTTAGACAGCTTAGACTGAATCAATGGGTAAAACAAGCAATCCGTTGGATGCCGATGGAAAAATGGGATGCTTGTTCTTTTATGGTGGATGAAGATGACCTTGAAGGAAGAGTCTGTTATGGAGGTCTTGACCTTTCATCGACAACGGATATTACAGCTTTTGTTTTGGTCTTTCCTCCGACTAATGAGGATGATAAGTATGCGGTACTGCCTTACTTTTGGTTGCCGGAAGAAACACTTGATTTAAGAGTTAAGCGTGACCATGTACCCTATGATATTTGGGAAAGGCAAGGGTATATCCAAACAACTGAAGGAAATGTCGTTCACTATGGCTTTATTGAAAGCTTTATAGAAAAAATTGGAGAAAGATTTAATATCAAAGAGATTGCCTTTGATAGATGGGGAGCAGTACAGATGGTGCAAAATTTAGAGAACATGGGATTTACCGTAGTTCCATTTGGACAGGGGTTTAAAGATATGTCGCCGCCGACAAAGGAACTCATGAAGTTAACACTAGAACAAAAAATAGCTCATGGAGGTCATCCTGTACTTAGATGGAATATGGATAACATATTTATCAGGACAGATCCTGCAGGAAATATAAAGGCTGATAAAGAAAGGTCTACTGAAAAAATTGATGGAGCTATAGCAACCATCATGGGACTGGATAGAGCAATACGCTGTGGAAATAACAATACAGAAAGCGTTTATGATGGCAGAGGCATTTTATTCATATAAAGAGAAAACTTGCTTCTGTGCGTTATTTAGTTTATAATAAAGCACAAAAGGAAGTGAAAATAGTGAATCAAAATAAAATAAGAGAAATCATAAAACAAAATAATGGAGTTATAACGGCAAAGGAAGTATCAGACAATAAAATTGATTCTTGGTATCTTACAAATTTGGTGCAAAAGGGAGAACTTGAAAGAGTGGCAAGAGGTGTCTACTTTGATCCAAATTTTGATAATTATGATGAACTTTACTTTTTTCAACTCCAAAACAAGGCTTGCATTTATTCCTATCAAACAGCACTGTATTTGCATAGACTGACAGATAGATTGCCTTTTACTAATGAGGTAACCGTAAAGCAAGGTTATAATGCATGGCGTATTAAGGACTCTGTGATTGTTCATCAAGTAAAGAAAGAATGGTATGAACGTGGGAAGGTTGAAATTAAAACGGATATGGGAAATTCTGTATATTCTTATGATATGGAAAGGACCATTTGTGATTTGGTAAGAGATAGAAAAAATCAAGATACAGAGATATTTTCTAAGGCTTGGAATCTATATATCAAGAAAGATTCTAAGAATATATGGAAACTGAGAGAGTATGCTAAGGAATTTGGAATAGCACAGCAAATTGAAGAGATACTAGAGGTGATTGTATATGAATAAGGATAGCGTAACACAGAAACTAAGAAATAAAGCAAAGGAGCTCGGCTTAAATTATAATTTGGCATTAAGTAAATTTTTCTTTGATGAATTTTTGAAGCTACTTTCTAATAGTGCACATAGAGAAAATTTTACGCTTAAGGGTGGTATGCTATTAACTTATTCTTTAGGTGTACAAAATAGAGCCACTCAAGACATTGACTTTTTAGTTAAGGGATTTCCATTAGAGTCTGCAGAGATGAGAAAAGTTTTATTAGAAATCATTGAATATAACAAACAATCAGATATATGGTTTGAATTAAACGGAAATGCTGAAGAAATTAGAGCAGAGGATGAATATGGCGGACTGAAATTTCATATCATTGGGCACTTAGCAAATATTAGAATACCGTTTAGTATTGATATTGCCACAGGTGATCCAATTTATCCTTTCCCAAGGGTAGAAAAATATAGCACAATTTTAGGGGATCATATTGAGTTAAAGATGTATCCACTAGAATCCGTACTATCGGAAAAATTACAAACAGTACTGGCAAGAGCGGAAAATAATAGTAGAAGTAAAGATTTTTATGATATCTATGCCATTTTGAAAAATAAATCAGAAGTTATTAATATAAAAGAACTTAAAGTAGCTGTTTCTATGACATTTAGATATAGGAAGACAGATATTTCAAAGGATGAAGCAAAAGTCATTATTACTCACATTAATGAGGATTCTTTGATTAAAGAACGATGGATAAGATATCAAAAGAAAAATCCATATGCGAAAGGAATTGAGTTTAGTGAAATAACTGAAAGTCTAAATGCTTTAGTCGAAATGTCTATGTAAATAATAAAAATAAAAATCCCTTAAATTAATAGTTGTTTTAAGGGATAAATATGAAATTAAGGGAAAGCATCTACTAAGCAAGTAGGTGCTTTTTCTATACAAAAAATTAGGAGGAATGTGAATGGGAATATTAACCGAATTATTCAAGAGTAGGGATAAGCCTAGTAATAGAACAAATGGAAGTGCATATAGCTTTCTAATGGGAGGTTCATCATCTGGAAGAAGAGTAAATGAACGCTCTGCTATGCAGATGACAGCAGTATATAGCTGCGTTCGTATTTTATCCGAAGCAGTCGCAAGCCTACCACTTCATGTATATCTACGGACAGATACAGGAACTGAAAAAGCAATAGACCATCCGTTATATAAAGTCCTTCATGATGGCAAAGTTAAAGATAGTTATTTTTTAGATGGAGAAGGTATAAAGAAAATAAAAAAATATTTTATAAGAGAGGAAGTGAGTCCTTAAAAATGTTAAATACGAAAATGATCGAAGAAAGTATGGAATTGTTAACTCGAAACAACACTTCAAATACCAGTATTGAGTAATTCAAAACAAGATACTGAAATAACAGACTATAATATCAAACTTCAAAATGTTTCTTTTTCATATGATGGAAATATGGCGAACAAAGTGTTATCTAAAATAAATTGTATCTTTGAAAACAAACAATTTATAGCTTTAGTTGGACCATCTGGTAGTGGAAAAACGACAATAGCGAGATTAATAGCAAGATTTTGGGATACTACAGAAGGAAATATTTATATTGGTGGAAAGGATATTAAAGATATACCTATTTCAAAGTTAAATGAATTAATCAGCTTTGTTACACAAGACACATATCTATTTAATTGTTCTGTTAAAGAAAATATTAGATTAGGGAATCAGGAAGCAACAGATGATGAAGTTTTCCAAGCAGCAAAATTAGCTTGCTGTGATGAATTTATTCAAACATTAGAAGACGGATAACACAATTGTGGGAAATGCAGGAAATAAATTATCTGGTGGAGAAAAACAGAGGATTTCTATCGCAAGAATGATTTTAAAAAATTCTCCGATTGTTATATTGGATGAAGCTACTGCATTTACAGATCTTGAGAATGAAAGCAAGTTACAACAATCTTTAGGTGCATTATTGAAAGGAAAGCTATTGTTGGTAATAGCTCATAGGCTTTCTACTATTAAAAATGCAGACAGAATTTTTGTCATAAATAGTGGAGAAATTCAGGCGGTTGGAAAGCATGAGGAATTATTAGATACTAATAATCTTTATAAAAATATGTGGCTTGCACATATTGGGGCAAAAAATTGGTCTGCAAATTCAAATGGGAAGGAGGAGTTGTAATGTTCAGAATGATAAAAAGGCTTATAAATTGGACTGGAAATTTTAAAAAGCGTATCTATATAGGGTTTGTATATGCTTTTATAAATAGTATTTTCACATCAATGCCAATAATTCTTGCTGCATACGGATTGAAATTAATTTGGAATGATTACAATGGTGTTCAACAAATTGATTATAAGCAGATATTATATATAAGCATTTTAATGATTATTGTGGTAGGTGGGAGATTTGTATTTTCTTATTTAAGAGCGTGTTCACAAGAAAGTGTAGGCTGTGAAGCTACTGCAAAGCAGCGTATTCGATTAGGAAATATTTTGAAGCGAGTTTCTCTTGGATTCTTTAATAGCAATAATATGGGAGAAATTTCTTCTGCGGTTACAACAGACCTTTCTTTTATTGAAATGTTATCTATGAATATGATCAATACTGTTGTTAATGGATACATTACAGTTTTCGTGATGATCTTGTTTTTGCTATTTTATTGCCAATTAGCAAGAGTTGTTTCGTTGGTTGGAGTAGTTTTATCTGCGATATTCTTATATATTGCAGCTAAAATTAGTGATAGAAATGCGAGTTTGCATCAGAAAGCTCAAGATGACATCGTGGAAAATACAATTGAGTTTTTAAGGGGTATGCAGACAATAAAAGCATTTAAACAAGAAGGAGTATCAATTAAAGGGATTGAAACAGCATATAAAAATCATAAGGATCTCAATATTAGAATAGAAATAGAAAACTGTCCGTATAATTGATTGCATCAATTTATTCTTAAAGCGGCATCTGTTGGAATAGTGGCAGTAAGTGCGTATTTAACATATGTTGGTAAAATGGATTTTGACATAATGGTAATGATGGATATGTTTTCGTTTGTGATGTTTAGTCAAATAGAGGCTTTGAGTAACGCAATTCATGTTATAGAAGTTGTGAATAAAACATTAGATAAATTGTCCAAGATAGAAAATGCAGAAATCATAGACGAGAATGCTAAAGAGGTTAATTTAAATCATTACGATATAAAATTTTCTGATGTTTGTTTTTCGTATGATAAAAAGCAGATATTAAATAATATATCTTTTGATATTTACGAAGGTAGTACGACTGCTATTGTAGGTCCATCTGGCAGTGGAAAGACAACTATTTGTAATTTGATAGCAAGATTTTATGATGTAAATAGTGGGTCAATCACTATTGGAGGTCATAATATAAAAGATATAACCTGCGATAGTTTATTAAAGAACATATCAATGGTGTTTCAAAAAGTATATCTATTTAATGACAGTATAAAAAATAATATATTATTTGGTAATCCGAGTGCAAGTGATGAAGAAATTATAGAAGCATCAAAAAAAGCACATTGTCATGACTTTATTTCAAAATTACCTAATGGATATGACACTATTATAGGAGATGCAGGGGCAACATTATCTGGAGGTGAAAAACAGCGTATTTCAATAGCAAGAGCTATTCTAAAGGACGCACCTATTGTAATTCTTGATGAAGCAACAGCAAGTATTGATCCTGAAAATGAGCATTTGATTCAAAAAGCAATAAGCTCTCTAACGAAAGGTAAAACTGTCATTGTAATTGCTCATAGGTTAGCAACAATACAAGATTCAGATCAAATATTAGTTATTGATAACGGCAGAGTAGTTCAGCAAGGCACTCATAGAGAATTAGTTTCTCAGGCTGGTACTTATAAAAGATTTATTGATATTAAAGAAAGTGCAGAAGGATGGTGCATTAAATGATTAGGAGGAGTTATGATAGCATTACAATTTTTAGAAATAGTATGTAGATCAAAGAATTGTTTTTGGGATTTGTAATTTATCATATATTCCATTTTTATATCCATGAAAAAATAATCAAATTCTTTCATTACAGAGGACTTCTTATGCCTATGTGCAGGAGTCCTCCTTTTTTGTCTAAAAACGCAGACAAAAAAGAAATGGAGGAAACATATATGCCAAAAGAATATTACCTTTGAGATTAAAGAGAGTATAGAATTTTTTCGAGAGTATAGAATTTTTTCTGTAAAATTGTCTTCTATGGTAATTTTGCCTATTAGACAAATTGATTTCATATTATTATTTATTTTTTTGCATGTCAATAAAAACTGATGATTTTCAGTTTTTTTGATTTTAATATCCTATGTGTTCTTCATACATTATTGATAATTCTCCAAAAATGATTCCCCAATTTCTAGTAGGTTGAGTCCATTTTTTGCTAATCTTGTTTATTGATAAATACAGTGCTTTTTCTAATGACATCTTTGTTCTTGAATATCTTTTGCTGTCTTTATATCATATGTTGATATTAACTCTGCAATTATATTCTTTTTCGCTGGATTCATTGGTTTTCTTTTTTTCTTCCCATATTAAAAAGCCCTCCTATGATAATTATATTTTACCATAGAAGGACTTATTTTTATTTACAGAGTTTTTTGCAAGCTCTCTACTTTTGATAGGCTGACTAATTTTTATTTTTGATATTCTTCTATGACTTTTTTAGCTTCTTTCTCTAGCAGTTCTTTATCAGGAATATAAAGATTATATTTGGATGCAAAGATTGTGTTTGAAATGCCACCTAAAGCATATTCTGCTTGGATATTGTCTTTATCCGTACATAAAATGATTCCGATTGGTTCTTGATCCATCTCATCATTTACTTCTTCTTTGTATTAATTCAAGTACATATTCAGTTGTCCTATTGCTTCTGGCATAAGCTTACCGGTTTTTAACTCTATCAACACATAGCTTCTTAAAATCTTATTGTAAAATACCATATCGACATAGTAATGTGTATTTCCTAGAGTCACTCTTTGTTGTGAGCCAACAAACATAAATCCACGACCAAGTTCCAATAAAAACTTTTCAATATGATTGATAAGAGCTTTTTCCAAATCACTTTCTAATATTGGTTTTTCTTCTGGAATACCTAAAAATTCAAACACATAAGGGTCTTTAATAATATCTTTTGAACTTTGAATTTCTTGACCTTTTAAGGCAAGTTCTAAGACTTTATTTTTATTCTCTTTCCCTTGCGATAGTAATAATCTTTCGTATAAAGATGTATTGATTTGTCTTTTCAATTCTCTTACTGACCAATTAGAATTTTCACATTCTCTTTCATAAAAAGATCTTTTACTATCCTCACTAATAGATAAAAGTTCACTGTAATGAGACCAACTCAATTTTCCAGACACTGTCTGGAATTTTTGGTAAGTTAAGTAGAATCTTCTCATGTTAAACAAATTAGATTTTGAAAATCCCCTACCGAATTCTTTTGTTAATTGTTTTGATAAGTTCTTTAATAAACTTGTTCCATATTCAGCTCTATCTGAATTATTTTGTTCATCTAAAACAATGATTTTTCCAATCTCCCAATAAGTTTTCAATAAAATATTATTTACTTGTGTAACAACTGTATTTCTAGCTTCATTAAGTAATAACTTTATATCTTCATAGGCAGATAGGCTATTTAGTTTATCAATTTCCATAGTATCTCCTCTATTAAATGTATTTCTGTTCGTGATAAAAAATCTTTTTTACATTATACCATTTTTAAGCCTTTTTCTCCAGTAAATCATGCATATAATATAGCGTTGCTATATCGTATTAAAAATTACAATGAAACAATTACACACTCAGATACCGTTAACAGTATCAAAAAGCTTTGCAGACAACACAAAGAATTGACGGATGAAATTGTGGAACACATCAACCGCTTAATCGCTTTTTAGACATTTCCTTTCCGGATTACAAGAAAGTATTTCCAGATTTGCAAGGGAAAACACCTTTGTCTTTGCTTGAAAAATATCCTACTGTACAAGATGTCTTATCTCCTGAAAATAAGCAATACATGATTCAGCTGATAAAAGAAAATTCACACAAAAGCTATTCCTATGCCGAAGCAAAGTATGAAAAACTATTGCAAGCTGCTGAAAAATCGATTGAAGTTTGTATAGTAAACCTTAGTTCAGCAGTACTTATTCAAACAACGGCAAGTGTTATTTTCAGTTTACAGGAAGCTTTGAAAGCAATTAATGATGAAATCAAAAGACTATCTCTGTTAGATGAAAGGTTTCATAAAGAAATAGTGCTTTTACAAAGTATTCCGGGCGTTGGAGAGTATACAGCATGTGTCGTTTTATCAGAGCTTGGAGATGTATCCAATTTCTCGAAGCCGAAAGAATTAGTTGCCTTCTTTGGATTGGATCCAGGAGTATCCCAAAGTGGGACATACAATAGGAAAAACAATAAAATCTCTAAAAGAGGATCACCTCATGTTCGCTTAATTCTCCATATGTTGGCAAAGTCTAATGTATATCCGAACCGAAACAGAGAGTATTTAAATCCTGTTATGCGAGCTTATTTTGAAAAGAAAATAGCTGAAAAACCGTATAAAATTGTAATGTGTGCAATTATGCGAAAGATGGTTCAAATTATTTTTGCTGTTCTTAGAAACCAAAAACCATTTGAATTAAGAACGCCGGAAGAACATCAAAAACTAATTCGTGAAAATAGTAAGTTGGCTGCATAAATTATTAAAAGTGTTGCCTCAAAAAAAAGAAAGTGTATGAGGCTTATTTGCTATGCGTATTTTTAGGTTTTGTAACTAAGCAATATTCTTACAACTTTAAAAAATAACTATTGACTTTCCTTAGTTGGTCTACTAAAAAAATAAGATTTTTGGTTATCACTAGGCAAAATTTTCACTATTAAAGTAAGAGATAAAATTATACTTCTATTTTGTATTTAAAGATCAAAGATCAAAAAATTAAAAATTGGTTGCCACAAGCATTAATTTTTCACTATTAAAGTGAAGGGAAATTTTATCCTAATAAAAAAATCAAAAAAAGTGTTACACGAACCTCCCAAATCTACTTATACAGATAGAGGGTAATTTATCTCTATAAAAAATGTTCTTTGACAACTGAATAGACCAAAGTAGGATGTTATCTATTTATGAAGAATTAGGACTTATACCAAGACCTCTAATATAGCGAGCGATAAATAGGAATACTTAAACATATATGGTGTGTGGAGTTACAAGGAATGAATCAGTAAGTGAGGAATAAGAAATGATAAGATGGGTAATAAAAATAATCTTGTTTCCAATCAGTTTTGCTGCTTAATATCCTTACTGCATTTCTGACATTCCTGCTTGGTATAGGAACGGTACTGCTATATTTGTTGCTGATGTTTTTGCATATTTGGAGCAATAGTATCTTTTTTGCAAAAATAAGTTACCTGTGGAATCTATGCATTTTTTAAGTCTATATTCTATGCAAATTTTAAGAGCTTTGAGGATATGTGTAAAAATTATAAGTTTCAAAAAGGTAAGTTGTAAAAACAGTTTTTGCAGTAGAAAAAATAACACAAAAATGTTATAATTAAAAAAATAAAAGCTTTAGAAAGAAGGTAATAGAATGGGATTATTTGGTTTATTTGGAGGCAGCAAAACAGTTGAATTAGATAAAGTAAAAAGCGATGAAAATAAAAATCGTATAAGAGAAATTTTTGATAATAAAGTAGATAATGGTTCGGAATATAAAATAGTTTATGCTTATTCAGAAGATATAGGTGGAGCAAATTTCGCAGTACTTCGTACTGTTTCCTATAAGTATAGAAGCTTTATACTTGGCTATAGAGAAAATGATTTAAGTTTAGTTTTTCTGGAAGTAAGCCCCGATTTAAATCAGGTTGGCGAAGCACTTGTGTATAGACCACAAGATGTAAAGAAAACTAATTTTACAAAGCTGGTAGGCTCATATTATCTACAGTATGGAAGTTCATTTAAAAAAGAATATTTCAACTTTTTCGTTCCTGAAACTATTGATGAAATCGTTAATCATGATTGGTATGATGAAGATACTTTTACTTACATTGACCAAAGAGAAGAACATAATGGATGGGTAGATTTTTGGAATAAATTTTGCAGATAAAAGGTAAAGTATGATGAGTATGCTACCAAATTATATTTTAGCTTTTATATTTATAGTATTCCTGATATATAGCTTTATAAATATAAAAATTGAAAAAGCTAAGGTTAGTAATGGCTGTCTTTATGGCATAGGAATTCTTATTGCGATATTATTACTTGGAATGTCTATTTATGGGATAATATTTAATATTCCATTGGGACAAGTACAGATGCTAATAGAAAACAGCTTCAAATAAGAAAATATAGATTCGAGAAACAGTAGATTAAAATGCTGGAGATTGTGAAAAAAGTTTGTAAATTAAAATCAAAAGTAGTATTCTGTGGAATAAAAGGCTGTACAATATTTAGCGTTGATGAGAGAAAATAATTTCTCTCTCAATGCTATTTTTTTAAAAAAATAAGAACGCATGTCAAATCCGTTGTATAATTTAAATCACGACAAATAAACAAACAAGGAGATATGACATGTGTTTAATTATTAGTATAACAGAAATATTAGGAATTAACGATAACAATTTAGAAATTTTAAGTAATAAAAAAGTAAAAATTAAATGCTTATGGAAAAGTACAAAATACAAAAAGGCAGCATCCATAACGCTCATTTTGCTATGGATGCTGCCGCATAATTTTATTGATTTAAATTATCATCAGCGTTATTTGACACAGAGCCTATTTAAGCTAATAGTAGAATCTGCTAATATTGCAAGATTCTTCTAAAAAAATCCATAGAAGGCAATTTTACAGAAAAAATTCTATACTCTCAAAAATTTCACACACTCTTTATTTTTGTCTATTTTGTATTTACTAAAAACTTAATTTTTGGTATTATTAAGTTAACGATAACATAACTTTTTATGGTGCTATGTAGTTGAGTGAAAGGGGGGAAATAATATGAAAAAACATGTAAATAATGCTTTGTACTATATATCAAAATACAATACATATGCATTGATTTTTATGTTGTTGCTTTTTATTTCAAAGGCATTCTTTAGTTCTCCATTTTTGTCTTTAATTCTTGCAATCGCAGTTTATTTTGTGATGTTAAAAACTAAATTAATTGTTATAGAATCTGTTTGGAATAGATTATGATTCTTCCAAATTATCCAGATTTGATAGTGAATTATCGTTTTCAGATAAAGAATTATTTACCTTGATTATTTCCTTTATAAATTTGTTATTTACTTCCACATCAACATTTAAACCTCTAAGGTCATCCCCAAATTTTTCATCTAACACGTTATAAAGGTCTTTGTCCCGTTCGTGTTTAATTTTGAGATAGTCAAGTATATATTTTATTATACCTGGATTATCTATTTCAAATAATGGAACTTTGATTTTTCCACCAACAATTGTGTGTATCAGGACTGTGATAAGTATTAGGTACTGCCAATTTTGGGTTATGAGTTCTACAAATCCTTTTGACTGAACATTTATTTTTTGATCGATAGAATCTTCTTTTATGATTCCGTTATCAAAAATAAATTTTTGTAAGTTATAAAAACTTTTACCATTTATAGGCTCATCAGTATTTATATTAATTTTCAGATGTGCAATATTATTTTTAATATAGAAGCTTTCTAGAGTTCTGTCAATAATAAAATCGTATTTATTTGCGTCTACTATTGTGTGATGGGATTGAAAAATTTTATAGAAATTTATATCCAGTGATTTTTTGTTAATAGTTTTTATCCAACGGACATTCCTTCTTTTAACATAATCACATCTGTCTTCATCCTCATCTTCTGGGGTTATAGTATAAATGTACATTTCTGATTCAATTATACCAAATGTGATTGACTCAGAGTTAACACTAGGTATAAAAACCACATCACCTTTATGCATATCTAGCATAAATCTTTTTAATGCTGTTAATGAAGCTCCGGGCATTTTAGTTTCATATTTTTCTTTAATTTCTTCTTTAAGACTAAATTCATCTTTGGATTCAAGTTCTTCAAAAAGCTTTGGATTTATGTACTCGTTAAACCCGATAGCTATATAATTATCGTTTCTAAATTCCTCATATAAACGACCACCATCTGTTCTAACAAACCAATATTGCCTATTATGGTCAATGATTGGGATACCTAATGATTCAATTATTTTTTCTTCATCCATTATGTTTATCAAATAAATTACCTCCTAAATATATAAATTTTAATTACAGACTTATTTTACTATAAGCATGTTTTTACTATCGCTTTTAATTTTTACTTGCTTGTAATCTTTTTGCCTGTTGCTTTCAATTTGCTTTGATTTATTGTTTGATGATTTCATTTTAATATTTCAAATATATAAGGCTCGCTGTTATGCTCGACTTACCTATACTAGTCCTTCTACACAATTCAGCTTGATTTATATTTCTCATATCCATAGAGTCTTTTTCATTCTTTTGGATATTGAGCTAATTTTATTACTCATGTAATAACCTCTTTTATTAACTGATTATATCTTGATTATATTCTTTTTGTTCAGAAAATACAACAAAGATTTACGGAGAAATAAAAAGAGCTCAGAAACACAAAAAAATTGCTGATAAAAATGGTATAATAGAATTAAATATATTTATTAGAACAAAAGAAGGGCGGGTAATAATAATGAGTATAGAAATTATATATGGATATGAAAAGCTGGAAGAAGTAAGAGAGCTATTTTCTGAATATATTCAGCTGTTAATTTCAAATGATAAGTCATTTAAGGAGTATCTTGAAATTCAGAATTATGATGAAGAAGTAAATGATTTAAAGAAAAAGTATGGGACACCTGATGGTAGGTTATATTTACTTTATTACGACAAAGAATTGGCAGGCTGTGTAGGATTGAGAAAGATAGATGATGAAAATTGTGAAATGAAGCGTCTTTATATAAGACAAAAATATAGAGGCAAAAATTTAGGGAATATTTTAGTTGAAAAAGTTATTACGGATGCAAGAGAGATAGGGTATTTTCACATGTTATTAGACACTCTTCCATTTTTGAAAAATGCAATAAGATTATATGAAAAATTTGGTTTTTACAAAATAGAAAGCTATAATAACAGTCCAATGGACAATTCTATTTATATGAAGCTTGATTTGTAAAAAATATAATGATATGATGATTAAATAAAGCAGTAAATCAAATCGGTTTACTGTTTTTTGTTGTTGAAAACCAAGAGGTGAAGGCAAAAGTGCAGTAGCAGCTTCTGCATATCATAGTGGCGAAAAGATAAAAAATGAATATGATGGGATAGTCTATGACTTTACAAGAAAAGCGGAATAGCATATACAGAAATTCTATTACTCCAAAATGTACCACAAGAATTTGTAAATTGTTCTGTCTTATGGAGCAATGTAGAGAAAATAGAAAAAAGTAAAAACTCACGGCTTGCAAGAGAAATAGAAATTGCATTATCCAAAGAATTAGATAGAGAAAAACAAATAGAACTTATTAGAGATCACTTCCCTATCTGAACTACTATCACAGGTAAATAGAAATGAGTTAGAGTTGTAAAACTAAGTGGAAAAATGTTATAATGAATAATAAATTTTTGAATACGAAAATTAAATTTGTGGTGGTGGAAATGTATGAAGTTAAATAAAAACAAATATGTACCAATAGGAATGTTATTTCTTGTATTAGCAATAATTTTGAATAAAGCATCTAATATTAGTGATTTGGTGGTTGGCGTTTTATATGGCATTTCATTGGCTATATTAATCATTGGTATTTTTAATAACAGAAAGTAAAATTCGTAATCTGTTTAGATATGAAAAAACAAATTGGTTTTGAGGAGATAAAATATTGATAGAAAGCAGACCTGAATTTGATAAAATTACATCATTTGATGAATTTAATAAAAACTAACACAGAACAGTAAATCGAAAAAGGTTTGCTGTTTTTTCTTTATCTAAAAAACAGAAAGGAGGACTTATGGAAGAAAAACGGATATGAAATTAAAGTGCTAAATGCTATAAATTTAAAAAAATCTATGCATTATAATACAAAATGATATATGATCGTGAGAGCTTTTTTTAGTTTTACTAGTCTGGAGATTTTAAAATGTATGATAAATATTTTATTAAGGTATCAATATAATATCTAATTTATATAATAAGAAACGGAGGGTATAGATGAAGTATTTGAGAATGGGAGCTAAAGAGCTTAATGTGAGCCAGACTATACAAAATGGTTAAAAGAAAAAGGATACAGAAGAGAAAAATAAAAGAATCCTGTAGAACACAAGATTCATAAGTAAGAGTCAAAATAAAAAGCTGTATAACTGTAAAAAAAAGTAGACTTTAATTTACAGGCAAAAATATATAAGTTAGCATAATCTAATATCTTCCAAAATCCGTTAAATCCATAATAAGTCAAACAACAAACTTATTTTAGTCATTATACCATAAAATGGAATATAAAGTCTAAATTTTTTTCCAGAATTTACAGAAACAAATGGCGAAAGGAGTATAAAGTAAATGAAAAATAATGGAATTATTCAAAAAATAACATCATTTTTTTTGGCTTTTGTAATGTTCTTAGGGGTTTTGATACCAATACAAACTGTATTTGCAGAAGCATTGGAGCGAGTAGAAACGAAAATAACTGAATTTACTGTTACCAAAAGTACAGGAGAAGTGCCACCGGACGGTTTTAAGGTAAGTGACTTTTTGAAATTAAGTATTTCATGGGATGCAAGTTCTTATCAAAATGAATTAAAAGAAGGGGATTATTTTAATATCAAGTTACCGGATGAATTTAGATTCCCGAATAACTATTCAGCTTGTAATTTTGATATCAAAACACCGGATGGGTCAGAAGTAATAGCGAGAGCAGTTGTTATGCCCGGCACACTAGGAGGCGGAAATATTAAGGTAACATTTACAAAATATGTGGAAGATAAATTTAATATCAAAGGGACAATGTATTTAAATGCAAATTTTAATACGACCATTATAAATACTCCGGGCAACCATGAGATTGTTATTGCCATAGGCTCGTATCCTGTTACGATTACCGTTCCGGTAGCTCCGTCTACACAGCAAGAGCCTTTAAATAATGAAATCCTTAATAAATGGGTAGGACAAAGTTTATCAGATGAAGGATATGTCAGATGGACTATTCGAATCAATCATCGAAAAGGAATATTGAATAATGTAGTCATTACTGATCAGTTAACATCAGAAAGTGGCGATATGACAGGAATAGAGTATGTGGCGGACAAATTCAAATTAGAAGAAGTAGAGATGGATGAATATGGTAATATCGGTAAAGTACTTTCGACTACAGATATAAGTGACAAGGTCGTATTATCACCCGACAAAACTAGCTTCACATACAATATGGGCAATATAGAAAATAAGCATTTTATCCTTAGATACAATTCGACCTATCGAGAGGGATTAAAATTAAAAAATACAGCTAAGTTGGAGGCTGATGGTGAAAGTGTAGAAAAAAACAAAGCTTTTCAATTGCTAGTTCCGGCGGTCAAGGCTCCGGAGATTTAACGAGTAAAATCAAGATTATTAAGGTAGATGCAGAATACAATGAAGTTAAACTTTCGGGTGCTGAATTTGTAATAACGAAGTTGGCAGACGGCAGTACCTTTACTTTAACAACAAACACGGATGGAGAAGCAGTATCAAACAAGCTTATTCCGGGTAAATACAAGATTAAGGAGCTTACATCACCTAAAGGGTATCAGCTTAACAGTGAAGAATATGAGGTTGAAGTAGCTTCCGATAAAGCTTGTATTAAAGAAATTGCAAATGAACCTGAAAGGAGAGAGATTAGAGTAGGAAAAGTATGGGTGGGAAAGGAAGGAGAGTCCATTACGGCTGTCCTAAAAGCAGATGGAAAAGTCGTTTCCAAACATGAAATAACTGCTCCGAGTTGGCAATATACTTTTGAAGGACTTAGAAAGTATGATATCGATACAGGAGAAAGAATCAGATATACAGTAGAGGAAGAAAATATACCGGAAGGATATACAGCCAATTATATAGAGGTTCCTGATATTATGGGACATTGGATCATAGAAAATAAGCTGGATAAAACAGAGGTAAAGGTAACGAAAGAATGGGAAAATATAACAGGAGAGAAACCGACCATTAAGCTACAGCTTCTAAAGAATGGCAAAAATGAGGGAAGTCCGATTGAATTAACAAGCGGAACAACTACTTATACTTGGAATGAGCTTGAGAGTACTGACATTCATGGAAATGAATATATCTACACTGTAAAAGAAGTTGGGGAAACAGGTAGCAATATTCAAATTGGAAATGATTGGTATAAAGTAACCTACGGAGGAGATCAGGAATCCGGATTAACTGTTACTAACAAAAAGCTATCATCATGGATGCCGATGACACCACCGACAAGAGATATTAAGGTAACCAAAGAGTGGAAAGATAGTTCAGGAAATAGCTTAGATGCTCCTGTTGATAAGATAAAGGTAGAACTGTATAAAGACGGAGCTGCCACAGGAGATATAAAGGAGCTTACAAAGGATAATGACTGGACGGTAACCTTTGAAAAACTGAAAGCTTATGAATCAATAGAAAATCCTACAATCCATAAGTACACTGTTAAAGAAATAGGGGAAGTTGAATCAGCTATTCAATTCAATGGAAAGTGGTTCGGAGTATCTTATGACGGAACAATGGCAGAAGGCTTTACCGTTACCAATAAGGAAAAGACACCATGGACGCCGATGATACCGCCAACAAGGGATATAAAGGTTACTAAAGAGTGGAAAGATGTTGCGGGGAATAACTTGGAAGCTCCAGTTGAGAAAATCGAAGTGGAATTATACAAAGACGGAGAAGCAACAGGAAAGAAACTTGAACTGACAAAAGATAACAACTGGAGTGGAGAGTTTAAGAATCTTGAAGTAGCAGATGGAGGAAATACCAACTACTATAAGTACACAGTTAAAGAACTTGGGGAAACCACAGGCTTCATTAAACTTGATGGTAAATGGTTTAAGGTAAGCTATACCGGAACTATGAAAGATGGCTTTAAGATAACAAACAAAGAAGAAAAAACATGGATTCCAATGGAATCGCCAAAAAGAGAAGTCAAGGTTACAAAGCTATGGAAAGACCATAGTGGAAATACCATTACAGCTCCAACAGATAAAATAACTGTAGAACTCTACAAGGATGGAAATCCAACAGGAAAAACACTTGAATTAAATGCAAGTAATAATTGGAGCGGCGTATTCAAAAAGCTTGAAGTAGCAAACGGACTTGGCAGTACAGACTACTACAAATACACTGTGAAAGAAGCTGGAGAAGATGGCAATACCATTAAATTTGATGATAAGCAGTACAAGGTAGTCTATGGAGGAAGTATGAAAGAGGGACTTACTATTACCAATGAAAAAAAAGCTCCGCAAACACCTCCAAGTACGCCAACAACACCTTCAAATACATCAACAACATCTGATAGACCTACAGCTTCGCAGAATACTGAAAAACCGAGTATTTCAAATACAAGTATAAGTAAGACCTTACCAAAAACGGGAGATGGGGAAAACCTATCCTTATATGCTTGGTTTATGCTTACATCAGGAAGCTTGCTTGTTCTGCTGGGTATTAGAAAAAGAAAACATGCGAAGTAAAAGGAGAAAAGGAAACAAGAAGAAGGGGAACTTACAAAATACAGAGCGGTACTTGTAGTCTCTAGTTGCTTAAATAACGTTTAAAATTTAGACTAAATTTTTGTGATTTAAATTAGAAATATAACTTTATAGTCGGTGCGTTTTTTTAACTGCATCGACTATTTTATTTTTCTCAAATAAAAATGAACATAGTAATTGGTACAAAGACCTTTTTTTAGCTCTTGTTAAATGTAGCTAACTGATGTATATTATCAATAATAGCATTATCGATAATAGTATTATTTATTATTAAAATATAGTATTTTTTGCAAGAGGAGGAAGGAATATGGCTAATAAAAATCATAAGCTGGATAAACCAATCATAGAAGCTGCTAAAATAGAATTTTTGAAAAATGGATTTCAAACTGCTTCAATAAGTAATATTGCTAAAAAAGCAGGAGTTACAACCGGTGCGATATATACAAGGTATAAGGGTAAGGATGAACTTTTTTATAGTCTAATTGAAGAATTTTTAAAAGCATTAAATATGGAAAGAAAAGAGAATGAGAATTCATATAAGGAGTACTCCATAGATAAATCTTGACCATTTTTTAAAGAGCATAGAGAAAGAAAGGATAGGCTATATAGATATTCTATTTAAATATTATGAGGAGTGTAAGCTTCTGCTTTGCTGTAGCAATGGTAGTTCGGTAGAAGCGATGTTTTGTGAAATGATGAAAAATAAGATATCTAAAACAAAGACATTTATAAAGGAAAACATTGACTCGGATATCAGTGAGATGAAATTAGATTTAGTGGAACTTTTAATGAGTCAGCAATTTAACGCCTATACCTTAATCATTGAAAAAGGATATAGCAAGGATGAAACTATTGAATATTTAAAAATGCTGGGTGAATTTATTGAAGCAGGCTGGAAAAAGCTTTTTAATGAATTTATAAAATAAAGGTTGAACTTATGAGCAGTGTAATTGGCAGAAGTGAAAGTATTGTGGATTTTAAAATAGACTTCGCTTATGAGGGAAAGAAAGAAAAGGCATTAGATAATATAATAGGAAGGATATCAAAAGGAGACTGTATAGTTCTTTGTGGAGAGAGTGGGTGTGGGAAGACAACTTTTTGAAAGCTTATACCGAGATTTTATGATGTACGTGAGGGTGAAATATTGATTGGGGGTGCAAAAATAACAAATATTGAAGCTGGCGAATTGATGAAAAATATAAGCGTGGTATTTCAAAATGTATATTTGTTTGAGGATACAATCTTGAATAATATTCGCTTAGCAAAGCCAAACGCCGGTGATGAAGAAGTAATTTCTGCTGCAAAAAAAAGCAAGTTGCCATGATTTTATAAAAAATATGCCAAAAGGATATGAAACCCAAATAGGAGAAGCCGGAAATTCCTTATCCGGTGGGGAAAAGCAAAGAATAGCGATAGCCAGAGCGATACTCAAAGATGCTCCTATTGTAATTTTGGATGAATTTACCAGTGCTTTGGATGTGGAAAATGAATACCATATTATGAAAGCAATTGATAATTTAGTAAAGAATAAAACAGTTATCATGATTGCTCATAGCTTAGAAAACGTTAAGAAAGCAGATAAAATCATTGTTTTAGATGAAGGGGAAATAGTACAGGAGGGAACTCATAATGAACTTATAGGTCAAGATGGAATATATAAATCGTTCATTTCAATAAGAGAGCGAGCAAATACATGGAGGTTCAAGTGATTTGATCTATATTTTTATAGCAGCTTAGTTTTAACTTATTTTTAAATAAGCAGGACAATTAAATAAGTGTAGGAGGTGAAATTGATATGGGCAAGATAAAGATAAAAAAGAATACCGTTCAGGAAACACTAATTGTACCATTATATGGCAGGAAAATGTGTTCTGAAAAATTTCCTGAGCTTTATACCGATATTTTTGCAAAGAATTTATGTGATAGACTGGATTATGACTTTTCAGAGCTGGAGAAAAAGAACCGTTCATTTTTGTATGAGTTCGGCTCACTTGAAGCGGCAATGCGTCAGTTGGATATTATGTGGGAAATCAAAGAATATCTAAAGATGCATCCAAAAGCTGCTATTGTAAATCTTGGCTGCGGTTTAGATGAGACCGGTAAGGCTTGTGACAATGGAAGCTGTAAAATAGTAAATGTAGATTTTCCTGATGTTATAGAGGTTCGTAATCAACTTATTTCAAATTATGAAAGAGAAAGAAATATTGCCTCTGACTTAAAAGATTATTCATGGATGAAGGAAATAGATGGTTCAAACGGAGTCATTTTCTTTGCGGCAGGAGTATTTCATTATTTTAAGAGAGATGAGGTAAAGGACTTGGTATTAGAGCTTTCTAAAAGATATGCAGGAGGATGCTTAGTTTTTGATAGCGTAGGTAAGCTCGGCTTAAAGCTGATGATATCAAAGACGCTGAAGAATATGGGAATCAAAGATGTAGAAGGGTTATTTTATATAAATAACCCTAAAAAAGACCTTAGCTGGTCGAGTAAAATAAAAGTTGGCTCAAAAGGCTATATGTTAGGCTACTGCGATATGAAAAAACCCGGTATTGGTTTTTCTCATCGTTTGCTTGCAAGGATAGGCGATAACATGATAAAGATGTCTATAAATAAAATGGAATTTGCATAGTTTTTTATGAAAATAAATATAACAGCAGAATCTTTAAACAAAAGAAGCTCAACGGATAGTGAAGTGTAAAGTGATGTCCAAAAGTTGAATTTTTATTTGCTAAGCCATATCATTCATATTTACTTAAGGTACCAAAATAACATTTTAAATGTATAAAACAAAAAAGAGATTAAAAGAAAAGGAATATACAAGAGAAAAATAAAAAAATTGAAAACACAAGATTTATAAGTAGGGGGTGAAATAAAAAGCTATTCAACTGTAAAAAAAGATTTTCAAATATTTACATCAAAGAGGATTTCGTGTGTCAAAATGCCGAAGTCCTCCTTTTTTATGACCAAAATCAAAAAAGCATAAAAAGGAGGCTCAAAGGATATCAGACAAAGGAAGATACATTTATGTCAGAGATAAAAAGATAACTGTATCTGACGAAGTGTATAGAACATATAAAAAAAGAGCTTAATCATGAAGCTCTTTTAAAGGATTGAATAGAAATAATAAGGTATTTTCTTTTGGAGACTTTAATACAAGTATTGTAAATGTTGCAGATAATGCTGTTGATGTTGAAATGATATTTTTTAATGTTTTATTATTTACAGCATTTCAATAAATGCTGCAATACGTGTTTCTATCTGGCCGCTATCAGATGTAGAGTAGTCAGTTTCTAATTTCAAGTATGGGATACCTATATCTTCGACAGCTTTTGCTACTTTATAGGATTCTACATTAAATGTATGGCAAGCCTGAAGAACTAGTTCTATCACTCCATCAGCTTGATATTCTTCAGCCATTCTCAATGTATTTTGAATTCTTTCGTCATTTGGAGTAAACACTGAACAGTTGATTTCAAGATATCTATCAGCTATGGCTCTCATGATGTCATCAGCGTTTTCGTCAATCATCTGAGAGTTAGCTCTTTCTCCGGCACAGTCATCCTTACATACTATTACGCCACCATTGTTTTCAATAACCATACCAACTTTTTGAATGACTCCACCAGTTGGACATCCAGTGATAAGGATTCTTTTGTCCTTTTTTGATACAGGGCGTTCTCCTCTTTCAAAATATGCTTCTTTAGATTCCTTTATCAGAGTTTTTATAGTTTCGATTTGAGTTTCAACGTTTAAGGCAAAATTACCTTTTTCCATTGCGAGCATTATATCTGTACCCTTCATTACAGGAGGAATATTCTTTTGAAGCTGATATAGCTCTAATGTCAATTTTCTTAGTTCATTTCTATTTTTTACAGCATTTCGAAGTCTTTTTTCAGTTATTTCTACACCTAATTTTTCTTCAAGAGTGCTTTTTAGGATATTGCATTCTTCATGCCAGTTGTCGTTTACATAGCTACGAGCCTTACCTTGTGGGAGATGCATTACGTGTACGTCTTTGATTTTGCCAAGCAATTCGTACATTTTCTTTTTTCCATCGCAAGTAGTTTCACCTATTATGATATCAGAAAAATACGTATACGGACATTTTTCAGTCATTGCGAAGCCGTAAGTAGATTTGATAAGCGGACATAGATTTTTTGGCAGAACCTTTTCTGCATCTGGTATTGTTTCTGTACTGGTACCGCAAAGACCAACGTTTGCAATTCCACCAGCATCCAAGATTTCTTGAGGTGTATAGGTACAAAGACATCCTGCTACCTTTCCTCCATTTTTTTTGAAATCCATTATTCTCATAAAACCTTCTTTTCTAGAATCTATATATTGATCGAATTTTTCTGGTAATGTTAAGCTCATAATAAAATCTCCTTGTATGATGATTATTTTTATGATAAGAGTATAGCATATTATTCTGGCAAATAAAATTGTAAGAAAGTATTATAGTTTTTTGTTATAATATTCGATTTTGATATTGAAAATGTCTATATTAAAATTAGAGTCACTAAAACAGTTGTAATCATGATTATTCTCAATATTTATATAAAAATGAAGCTTCTTTATGATATAATTAAAGCATATTCAATAAAAAATAAAACTATTTGCAAAACATATCAAATAAATATTAAAGAAATATATTAAGCAAATATTGAAAAATATATTGAGAGGTAGTTGGAGGTATTATTTTGAAGCTAACAATAAATTGTAAAGATGATATGTTACCTATTGAAAGAGCAAAAGCAATTATGAATGGAAAGGACTACGATAGAGTATCATTTGATCCATATTTGGGGGAAATAAAAGCAAGATATATCGGAAAATCAATAAAGAATTATTGGTTAGATGAGGAAAATTTAGTATCAGCTGAAATTGAAGCATTTAATAAATACGGTATGGATGGAATGTGCATAGGACCAAATGCTATTGGGATTTCTGAAGCAATTGGAGCAGAGATATACTATCCAGAGAATGGTAGACCATATGTGAAATCAAGTGCAATAAAAAGTATTAAAGATATTAAATATATAGATGTAATAAATGAAAAATCAAAAGGAATAGAAAAATATTACAATGCAACTTCTAGAATTAGAGCTATTGGCGATAATATATGTCCGGTGTCAGTTTCATTATCTGGACCATTAACTTTAGCGTCCTTTGTTTTGGGAAGTGAAAATTTTTTAAAATCTACAATAAAGCAACCAGAGGATGCATATGAATTGTTAAGCTATATTTTTGAATGTATTAAATTTATTGTGGATAAATTTTCAACATTAGATGTTTCGTTTTCAATAGCTGATCCGATGGCATCAAATACTGTAATTAGTCCAAGAGTATATAAGAAATTTGCATTTCCATTTACACAAAAAATATGTGAATATGTAGAGAAAAGGTCGGGCAGATTACCATCATATCATGTTTGTGGAAACACAAAAAAATCGTGGGAGCTAATAAAAGAATTGAGTATTAGTGTTTTTAGTATAGATAATGAAATTGATATTTTTGAAGCTTGTAACGAGTTTTCAAACACACATATAATTGCTGGCAATGTGGACCCATTGAATATTATTTGTAAAGGTTCAAAGGAGAGTATTGATTTTGCAGTTAAGCAATCTTTGATGGCTGGTAAAATATGTGGTAAAGGTTTTATTTTGACTCCAGGGTGTAATTTACCTCTTGATACAAGTGATGAAAATATCGAGTTTTTTTTGGATGCAGGTAGAAAGTATAGCTATATTATTAAGAACAGGTATTAGCATTTAACAATACATATCTTAATATTATTTGGCATAGAGCCTATTATTTTTTGAAGAACAAAAAATGATAAGAAAATAGGAATCTTGGGCAAGTAGCATTTTTGACCAAAGATGTTTATTTTCTATCCTTTTACTCCTGAACTAATTATACTATTTATTAAATATTTCTGAATAATAATAAAAATTATTACGGTTGGAATAGTAGATAATACACTCGCTGCCATTTGTGTTTCCCAAGTAGTCTTGTAGAGTGATTGGAAATCAGTTAAAACCATGGATACTGTTCTTAAGTCTGATGACACGATAAAAGATCTTGAGAAAATTAAGTCACCCCATGAAGAAATGAAAGAGAATAGTCCAGTAGTAATAACTGATGGTATTATTATAGGAGCTACTATATGGAAAATTCCTTGCAATCTGTTATAGCCATCAATCCAAGCTGATTACATTAATTATCAATATAATAATTTATAAATAGAAAATGGACTTTATAAAAGTATACCATATGTTAAAAAATAGATAAGTTGTATTATATGCATAGAAAAAAACAATGTTTTGTGTATATAAGAATATAAAAAAGCTATAATATTAAGGAAAATAATAGCTTTTAAACAAATAAAAACTGAATTGAAAAAAATTATACGCAAAAAGTATCCTAGAATTCATTTTTATTCATATGAAATGCAGGATACTTTTTTGCATAGAAAGGATTTTATAACCAATTCTTATTTTTAGAATAAGAAATAAAAATTAGATGAGCTTTACAAAAATATATTTACAATTGCACTATAATTTAAACTCAATGTAAACTATTTTAATGCTCCAACTTCTTCTAATTTCTTTATTTCGTTTTCATTATATCCTAGCTTTGTGAGTATTTCAACTGTATCAAATCCAATTTCTTTCCCGGCGAATTTATATATGACATCCGATTCTGAAAACTTAATTGGCATGGCAAATTGACGGATTTTTTTTATTCCAGCATCTACTTCTACGATCATTTCCCTTGATTTGATTTGAGGATCTTCATAAAAGGATTGTTTGTAATCTAATACAGGTTCAATGCAAGCATCTAGGTTTTTGAACTTCGAATTCCAATATTCAAGAGTATTTGATTTGATTTTTTCGACTAGCTTGGATTTTAATAGTCCACCATCATGTGGAGTGGCACCAGCAGCTACTAATTCTGGAATATCGACTGCTTCTGAAAGCTTTTGTAAAAACTTTGGCTCTAATGAGCCGATAGTTATATATTGATTATCAGAGGTTTGATATATGTCATAGATTCCCTTTCCATTTAGATCAAATTCTTCCCTTTCTTTAAGCTTTCCATCCATCAGATAGGAGATGCCCTCAAATGTGTTCATAGGAATAATGGTATCCAGCATGGAAATATCAATGTATTGTCCCTTTCCAGTGTTATTTCTATAGTTTACTGCTGCTAATATACCTATTATTGAATGTAGAGCGCCACCAGCCAAATCACCAATCTGTGTATTCATAAGAGTTGGACCGGATTGTTTTCTTCCTGAAAGGGATAACAGACCACTTTTTGCCAAAAAATTATTGTCATGACCGGCTCTGTTCATTTCCGGACCTGAATTTCCGTATGCAGAAATTGAGCAGTATATTAGCTTTGGGTTTATCTTTGATAGTTCTTCATATGATAATCCTAGCTTTTTCATAACACCTGGTCTAAACTGTTCAAAAAGGATATCATATTCTTTTATTAGCTCTTTTACAATATCCTTTGCTTCTTGAGTTTTTAAATTTAGAGAAATAGTTTTCTTATTTCTGTTCAACCACAGCTGATTAGCGCTAAGTTGTAAATCTTCATCAAATGCACCCATTTCGTAAACGAGGTCTAGCTTTGATTTTGAACTAACCTTTAGTACATCCGCACCCATATCGGCTAACATTAATGTGGCGTATGGACCTGGCAATAACGTTGTAAAATCAAGGATTTTAAGGTTTTGTAGAGCAGAATTATTTGTCATAGGGACACTCCTTTCGAAAATAAAAATATAAAATTTGATAATTTATTATTAATTTAATTCAATTATACACCAAAAAAATAAAAAAATAACAAAAAAAGAAGCTTTAAATTATCGGAAAATTAAGGCATTTTATATTATTATTTTACAGTGAAAGTTAATTAATTATTTGAAAATTATTTCTGAAAATAGTATAATATTTTTGAAGCTTCCATGAAAAAATATTAAAATTTTTAAAAAAATTAAGAGTGTGTTTAGTCGAAGAGAGGTGTTTTCGTTGAGAAGAAAGGATAGAGAAGTGACTGATCCTAATAAGATAATGAATGTAATAAAAAATTGTTACTGCTGTCGCTTGGGATTTTATGATTGTGGCGATATTTATGTTGTACCCTTAAATTTTGGAGTTGTCGGTGATATTGACAATTTGACATTGTATTTTCATGGTGCATTTGAAGGCAGAAAAGCGGAATTGATAAAGAATAATCCATCTGTCGGTTTTGAGATGGATATAGGTTATCAGCTTCAAATTGCTGATATTCCTTGTGGATACTCTGCGAAGTTTGAGAGTGTTGTTGGTACTGGAAGGGTGTCTATCGTAGAGAACTTTGCTGAGAAGGTGGAGGGGTTGACATCTATTATGAAGCAGGCGACAGGAAAAAGTGAATGGGAGTTCAATGAAAAAATGATAGATGGTGTATGTGTATTTAAATTAGAAGCTGACTCACTTTCCTGCAAAGAACATTTGTAGATAATTTTCTTGATGTCTATTTGTATATAATTTTTTTAGAGGATTTTTACGGCGTTTATTTGTAGAAATTTTCTATTATTACATACATCATTATTTACAGTCAAAATACTATTTTTTTAATGCTATTGCAGTCGCAGTAGCGTAATTTTTTGAATGTGAAATAGTGATTTTTATATCGACAACATTAATTTCTTTCAAAAAATTTCTAAATTTACCAACGGGCACTACTATGGGCATATTTAAATCGTTTCTTAGAATTTGGACATCCTTTAGGTTAAATCCCCTAAGTCCTGTGCCAACCGATTTTACAACAGCTTCCTTTGCAGAAAAGTTACCGGCTACCGATTCAGCCTTGTAGTTTTTTTCTTTTAATACTATTAATTCCTCAGTTGAGAACATTTTGTCCAATAATCTTAAATTTTTGTTTAGAGAATTTTTTATTCTTTCTATTTCTATTATATCTGTTCCTATGCCATATATATCCATTTCCTGAAATCTCCTTGTAATATTTATTTGATTTATTTTTGATATAATCAAATTATAAACGATTTATGATTGTTTTGGCAAATTAAAATGATAAGTATTTTCGTGTTGTAAAATAATTGAAATAGTATGTACTAAAAATATGTGTTATAATATTGGAGATAGAAAAAATAACTTCTGATTTTGCATAAATTGAAAATTGCCAAATATTTGATAAAATTGTATGCTCAGAGCTTTGGCAGGCTTATATGGAATATGTAAATTAGAATAGAGGAGAAAATAAATGGTAGATTATGACAAGTTATCTAAAATGGCAAAGAAAATTAGAAAGCATGTTATAGAAATGATATATAATTCTGGTTCCGGTCATACTGGTGGGTCACTCTCTTGTGTTGATATATTGACAGCATTGTATTTTGAGAGAATTAACGTCGATGTTGACGACCCTCAAAAAAGGGATAGAGATAGATTTGTAATGTCTAAGGGACACTCGTCGCCAGCTATTTACTCAACGCTTTTCGAAAAAGGCTTTTTGCTGGAAGAAGAGTTGAGTGGGTTTAGAAAAATTGGTGGATCGCTTCAAGGTAACCCAGATATGATACAGGTAAACGGGATTGATATGACAACCGGATCACTTGGAATGGGACTGTCTGCTGCTTGTGGAATGGCACTTGCAGCAAAGATTGATAATTTAGACTATAATGTATATGTTCTGTTAGGCGATGGAGAGTTGCAGGAAGGGATGATTTGGGAAGCAGCGATGTTTGCAAATCAGTATAATTTGGATAATCTTATGGCGATAGTAGATATGAATGGGCTACAGATTGATGGTACTACCGATGATGTGATGAGCTTAGGATCTATTTCAAAGAAATTCACATCTTTTGGTTGGTATGTATTGGAAATTGACGGACATGATTTCGATCAAATATTGGGTGCTTTTAGCATTTTCGATAAGGTAAATTCAAAGCCGGTTCTTGTTATAGCAAATACAATAAAAGGAAAGGGTGTTTCGTTTATGGAAAACTCTTGCGAATGGCATAGTAGGTGTATTAGTAAGGAAGAGTATAGGTTAGCCATAGACGAATTAAAGTAATGGGTATTCAAATGGAAAAAAGATCAATAAGAGAAGCATATGGTAGATCACTGATTGAATTGGGTAGGAAAAGCTATAAAGTTGTGGTTTGCGATGCTGATTTATCATTGTCTACAAAAACTATTTATTTTAAAGAAAATTTTCCAGATAGATTTGTCGATGTAGGGATTGCCGAACAAAATCTAATAGGTGTTTCTGCAGGATTGGCAGCTGCCGGAAAGACAGTTTTTGCAAGTTCCTTTTCTGTATTTGAAACTGAGCGAGCATTAGAAGTAATAAGAAATATGATATGCATGTCAAATTTAAATGTAAAAATATGTTCTACTCACGCAGGATTGATGACAGGAGAAGATGGGGCTACTCATCAAAGTCTTGAGGATATTTCTATTATGAGAACATTGCCAAATATGAGGGTTTTAGTTCCTGCTGATTTTGAAGAAGCAAGACAGATGACTCACTTTATCGCTGAAGAAAAAGGTCCCTTCTATATGAGAATGGTAAGAGATGACTTAAACGACATTTATGATGAGAATTATAGATTTGAAATGGGCAAGGCTGATATTTTGCTAGATGGAGATGATGTGGCTATTTTATCATGTGGTCCTATGGTATGGAATTCATACGAAGCTGCAATGATACTTAAAGAGAAAGGCATACATACAAGAGTTATCAATATGTCATCAATAAAGCCCATTGATGAGAATGTAATTATCGACTGTGCAAAGGATGTCGGCTTGATAGTAACTGTTGAAGATCATAGTATTATTGGTGGCTTGGGTTCGGCAGTTTGCGAAGTGATATGTGAAAATTATCCAGCCAAAGTTTTTAGGCTGGGTGTTGAGGATAGATTTGGTATGTCTGGAGCTTCTGCTGAGCTTTATGAATACTTTGGGCTGACTCCGAAATCAATAGCTGATAAAGTTGAGAATATATTCAATAATAAGTACTAAATGAGGGAGAGTATATGAATTCAAATAAGAAGAAAAATATTATAAAAAGTATTGCGTTGGTAGTGGCGTCTTCGATTGTGACTACTTTCGTGATTACACAATTCGGATTTGGAAGAATAATTCCTAGCTCCGAGTATAAAAAATACAAGAAAATGCTGATGTTATCCGATGCTATAGAAAGAGATTTCTATAAAAAAACAGATGAAAATAAACTGGAAACAGGCCTGTATAAAGGTTTGTTTTCGGGCTTAGATGATGAATACTCGTCATATTATACTAAGGAAGAAATGAGCCAGCTTATAGAATCTACTTCTGGAAAATATAAGGGAGTTGGTATAGTCGTTGGTCCTGATAAGTCATCTGGAGCAATTAAGGTGCAACAAGTAATAAATGGTAGTCCTGCTAGTAAATCTGGAGTAAGGGCAGGTGATTTGATAGTAAAGGTAAATGGTAAGGCATACTCTTATCAAGAAATGGATGTAGCTGTCAAGAATATGAGAGGTGAAGAAGGAACTTCTGTTACGGTCACATTTTCAAGAGATGGAGAAATATTTGATAAGAAAATAGAAAGAAAAGAAATAAAGCTGGAATCAATCAAGAGTAAAAAAATAGACAATGACATTGGTTATATCCAAATTGTTGGATTTGATGAAGGTACTGATGAAGATTTCAATAAAGCATTGGGCTCTCTTGAAAAAAATAAAATCAAGGGCTTGGTAATAGATGTAAGAGACAATGGCGGTGGATACTTAGACGTTGTAGAAAAAATTGCTGACAGATTACTTGGAGAATCTGTGATCGTTTATACAAAGGATAATACAGGAAAAAAGGTATACTCAAAAAGCAATGACAAGCAAAAGGTTAATATTCCGATTGTTATTTTGACGAATGGAAATTCTGCTTCGGCATCCGAGATTTTGACAGGTGCAATTTTGGATAACAAAGCTGGAATTTCTGTAGGTACGGTAACCTTTGGTAAGGGATTGGTTCAATCGGTTGTTCAGCTTAGAGATGGCAGTGGATATAAGTTGACTACAGCTCAGTATTTCACACCAAACGGTAACTATATAAACAAAAAAGGAATTAAACCTACCATTGAAGTAAAAGAAGTTGAAAAACAGCTACCAAAGGCTGTTGAGTATCTAAAGAAAGAGATTGAAAAAAATAATACTATTTGAGAATAACCTTCTGCCATGCAGAGGGTTATATCCAAATATAGATAATTTTGGAGGTAGTAATGAATCTGTTGATAAGTATATCGAGGAATATTTATTCACTAGATAACAAAGGTATAGAAAAAGCGAAGCAAAGATGGGATGAATTGATTTGCCCTGAACATACATTGGGTAAATTGGAAGACATAACCTTAAAATTGGCAGGTATTTATGGAAATGCCAAAATTGAGGACAATCCTAAAAAATGTATAATAGCATTTGCCGGAGATCATGGTGTATATGCTGAAGGTGTATCTCAACAGGATCAGTTGATTACCAGAATGCAATTTGAAAATTTTGTAAATGGTAAATCTGCTGTTGGAGCTTTGGCGAAGCATAATCACACTGATGTAGTAGCAGTAGATTTAGGGATAATAGGCAAAAAAAAGATTGCTGGAGTATTGGACTACAAGATAAGAGAGGGTACGGATAATATCGCTAATGGTCCTGCAATGAGTGTTGATGAAGCTGTGAAATCAATCGAATACGGAATAGAGGTTGCTGAGAGATGTATCGTTGATGGTTATAAGATAATCGGTGTGGGTGAAATGGGGATATGTAATACCACACCAGCGACTGCAATTCTTTCAGTTATTTCTGGTAGAGATCCTATAGATATTACTGACATTGGCGCATGCTTGAATCTTAGCTTTGTAAAGAATAAGGCTGATACTATTAGAAAGGCAATAGAGATTAATAATCCAAATCCAACTGATGGAATTGAGGTTCTGTCAAAGGTTGGAGGATTTGAAATAGGGGGAATGGTAGGAGTAATATTGGGATGTAGTGCCAATAGGATTCCAGTAGTTCTAGATGGATTTATTTCTTATTCTGCTGCCCTTCTTGCGTACAAAATAAACCCAAGGTGCAAGGAATATATTATTGTTTCGCATCTATCTGATGAAAAAGGATCAAAGCTTGCATTGGAGCTACTAGACTTGGAGCCTATGATGGCTTTGAATATGAGATTGGGCGAGGGAACTGGAGCTGCATTAGCAATGAATATTATTGATTCTGCGATATATACATACAATCACATGGGTAAAAAAAGTGAAGAGAGTATAGGGGAATTTCTTTAGATAAGGTAGATTAGAGGTGGAAATGGGAAGGATAATTTTTGTAACGGGTGGAGTAAGCTCTGGTAAAAGTGAATTTGCCGAAAGCCTGTGTTCGAGACTTGAGTGTCGTGACTCTGTAGTTTTATATGTTGCAACGAGTACTCCATTTGATTTTGAAATGGAACAAAAAAAAGTCGAACATCAGTTGAGAAGAAATGATAAGAGCTGGTACACCATTGAAGCATACAAATCAATTCCAATAGAGATTAGTGAATTTTGTTCTTTAAATTCGATTGAGAGATCAGTGAGGAAAATAATCCTACTTGATTGCGTTACTATGATGATTTCAAATTTAATATTTGATCAAAATAGGGAATTTGATGTTGATGCTGTGGATGAAAGAGTTTTTGTAGAAAAGAAAGTTATTACGGAGCTTAAAATTCTTCTGAATTTTGTGAAATCAGAAAATATTGATATAATATTTGTAACGAATGAGATTGGTCTAGGAGGAATATCCGAAAATAGATTGGGAAGGTATTTTGCCAATTTAGAAGGTAAAGTAAATAAAATGATAGCATCTGAATCAGATGAGGCATATCTGATTGTTTCGGGAATTCCAATTAAGATAAAATAAAAAGGGAAAAGATTATGAATAAATTTATTAACATACTTCAATTTTTGACCAGAATCACAATTAAAAAAGATGTTCCATACGAGAAAAATATGGGAGGTGGGTTGATTTTTTTTCCAGTTGTTGGAATTATTATAGGGATGATATTACTTGCTGAGTATTTTATTCTGTCTACATTTGTGTCTCCCAAATATTCTATGATTGTAATTCCATTTATCCTTGTTATCTCGGAAATTATTATTACAGGCGGACTTCATGTTGATGGATTCGGCGATACTTTCGATGGATTATTTAGTTATAGGGATAAAGAAGGCATATTGGAGATTATGAAGGATCCAAGATTAGGAACAAATGGTGTTTTATCTGTTGTTTTTTTAGTGCTGAGCAAGATTATTATTATTTTTATTTTAATCGACAGGGATATTTTGTGGCCAATTTTTTTGATGCCTATGATTGGTAGATATGTATGTGTGGTTCTATCATATAAATCTCATCCTGCAAGGGTAAATGGAATGGGAAATATGTTTATCGGAAAATGTGATGTTGGAACCCTGCTAGCGAGTAGTGCTTTTACAGCATTGGTGGTAACTGTGGCTTCAGCGATATTTTCTAAGAGCTTTATACAGGTTATTTTAGACATAGTAATTGTCGGAGTGATGTTTATTTTGACTAATGTATTTGAATATTTAGTTAGCAAAAAGCTAGGTGGACTGACGGGTGATATCCTGGGGTGTGGAATAGAACTTGGAGAGTTGGTATTTTTGCTATGTACTTTGCTAGTAACAATTTAAATCGAATAATATTTTAGAAGGAGCTTGAGATGAAAGAGTTATTTTTAATCAGACATGGGCATTCAGTTGACAATGAGTTTTTTAGATATTCTGGATTTAGCGACTGTGATTTAAGTCAAGTAGGAAGACAACAGGTTGAGAAAATGACAGATTACTTTAAACAGTTTGACGTGGAAAGGATATATGCTTCTACTCTGAAGAGAACTCAACAAACTATTGATGCCTATTCAAAAATAAAGAATCTCCATGTAGAGTGCGTTGATGATTTGAGGGAAATGAACTTCGGTATATTTGATGGCTTGAGTTTTGATGAAATAAAAGTGAAATACCCTGAAGAAACGAAAGAATTTCTTTCAAGCGGTCGTGATTATAGATTTCCAAATGGTGAAACACTGGAGGAAATGTATAATAGAAATACTAGTGCAATTGAGAAAATTATTAAAGCAAACGAGAATGTCGAGAGTGTGGCTGTAGTGTCACACATGGGAACGATAAGAAATTTATTGTCATATTTTATTTCAGGAAGTAGCAAGTATCACTGGAATTTTAAGGTTGGAAATGCTAGCATCACGAAAATAAGCTTCGATGGTAAGTTTCCAATAATCGAATACATGGGATATATGCCATATGAAAGTAGCTTGATTAGGACTTATCCCTCAGAAAAAAACAAATAGAAAAAGGTGATTTTTATGGCGAGTATTATGCTTCAGGGAACGGCATCGAATGTTGGAAAAAGTGTATTATGTACTGGTATTTGCAGAGTCTTGTATGAAGATGGATATTCCGTAATACCGTTTAAATCACAAAATATGTCACTTGATACATATTTTGATAAAAATGGAAAGGCCATGGGAATTGGACAGGCACTGCAAGCCGAAGCTTGTGGCTTGGAGCCGATGGCATATATGAATCCTATTTTGCTAAAGCCTTGTGGAAATCACGTTTCAGAGGTGCTACTATTAGGAGATTTGGTATCAAAAATGTCATCAGAGGAATATAGAGAATATAAGCATTCCTTAGTTTTTGAGTTGGAACGAATATACGAAGAAGTGAAGAAGGATTTCGATATTGTGGTTTTGGAAGGTGCAGGTAGTCCAGCTGAGATAAATATAAACAGTTTGGATTTGTCGAATATGGAAATGGCGAGAATATCTGAATCACCAGTAATTTTAATTGCAGATATTGATAGAGGTGGCGTTTTTGCATCGATTGTCGGTACATTACAGCTTTTAAATCAAGAGGATAGAAAGAGAGTAAAGGGAGTAATAATAAATAAGTTTAGAGGCAATAAAGATTATTTTTTAGATGGAATAAAAATGCTTGAGGAAATAATTTCTATTCCAGTTGTTGGAGTAGTTCCATTTATTGATATTTACTTAGAAGAAGAGGACGGAGCCTGCGGTATCAAGAATAATGTGGTGGCGAAGTCTTCAATAGAAAAAGAGATAGAATTTGAGAAGCTATCCAGACATTTGAGAGAAAATCTGGATTTTAAAAAGATATATGAAATTATTTTTGAATATGAAAAATCAACGGAATAATATTTTTGTTTTTTTATATTAAATGGTTTTTGATATAAAAAATGATATTAGAAAATTTATGATGAGGTAGAGGAAGATAGTTATGAAAAAGATTGTTATCGCTGGAGTGAGTAGTGGCATAGGAAAAACCACGGTTAGTCTGGGATTGATGAAAGCATTGAAAAATAGAAATAAAAATATTCAACCCTTTAAAGTTGGACCAGATTATATTGATCCAATGTATCATAGATTTGTGACAGGAGAATACTCAAAAAATCTTGACTCTTATATGTTAGACGATGAACAGATAAAATATGTGTTTAAAACAGCATCGGAGAATAAAGATATTTCTGTGATAGAAGGTGTAATGGGGCTTTATGATGGAGTTGGCTCAGACATTAATAATTGTTCGACTTCTAATATTTCAAAGCTTCTAAAGTCCCCGGTAATACTGATTATAAATGGTCAAGGCTTGGGAGCCTCTGCAGCGGCGATGGTTTTGGGATATAAAAATCTAGATAAGAATGTAGATATAGTTGGAATTATTATCAATAATGTGAAAAACAAGAGACATTATAGCATTTTAAAGGAAGCTATTGAAAAGTATTGTGCTATTGAGGTTTTGGGGTATCTGCCACCTTGTGATGAAATAAAGCTGGAATCGAGACATTTGGGATTGTTTCCAGCTGACCAAGCAACTGAGCTAGAAAAGAAATTGGACAGATTAGCAGAATTGATGGAAGAGCATATTGACATAGATAGAATCATTGAATTATCTGAGAGCGAAATGATTCATTCGACATTCGAATTGAATATGTTTTATGATGATCCTGAAGTAAGAGCATTGGCGAGAGGTAAAAAAGTTGCAATTGCTTATGATCAAGCCTTTAACTTTTATTATAGAGATAATATTGACTTGTTTCAAAAAATAGGAGTTGAGGTAATAGAATTTTCCCCTCTAAACGACGAAAAAGTTCCGGATGCGGATTTTATTTATCTTGGTGGTGGATTCCCAGAAATTTTTGCAAGAGAACTAGAACAAAATGAGTCGATGAGAAAGAGCATCAAAGAACAGCATGAAGCTGGTAAACCGATATATGCTGAGTGTGGTGGTCTGATGTATTTGGGTGACTATATGCTGGATACTGAAGGAAATAGATTTGAGATGGTAGGAGCATTAGATGGTTATAGTCAAATGACTAAATCATTAAAACGATTTGGGTACTGCGTTGCTACGTCAAAAGAGGATAATTTGATTTCATATAAAGGTCAGCAAATATGTGGTCATGAATTTCATCATTCTGTGTTTGTGTCAGATGAAAAAGCTTCATTTACAGTGCAAAAGTTCTCGGATGGGAAAATAATTGATGAATGGGAGGGTGGATATTTTAAAAACAATACATTAGCTACATATTTACACATTCATTTTTACAACAATTTGAGCATAGTGTGCTATATATTAAGCTGTGTTGAAAAAAATAAAAAATAGGTGAGGAATATATGAGTTTTTATATACTGCCGATCTCAATAGGATTGGCATTTGTTTTAGATTTGATTGTAGGTGATCCATACTGGTTTCCTCATCCCGTTATATATATTGGTAAATTAATTTCGGGATTAGAGAAAGCTGTTAGAAATTCAAGGCTCTTTACAAGTGAAAAAAAACAAAAATTATGTGGTCTTTTGATTTGGGTTTCTACTGTGCTTATAACAGCAATAATTACCTATTTTCTAATGTCTATATTTGCTAGAAATGTCGTGACAATATTATTGGGTAATGCAATAATAATTTGTATTTCTCTATCAACAAAATGTCTTGGTCAAGAGGCAAAAAAGGTCTACCACAAATTGGATAATATTGATGAAGCAAGGCTTCAGTTGTCATATATTGTTGGCAGAGATACTTCAAATCTGAGCGAAGAGGAGATAATTAGAGCAACAGTTGAAACAGTTGCAGAAAATACCGTAGATGGTACGATAGCTCCAATGATGTATGCGTTTATAGGTGGACCAATTTTATCTATGGTTTACAAAGCTGTAAATACAATGGATTCGATGCTAGGTTATAAAAATGAAAGGTTTATTAATATAGGTATGTTTCCTGCGATACTTGACGATATTTTTAATTTTATACCGGCGAGATTTTCATTGGTGTCATTTACAATTGCTAGTTTTTTCCTTGGGTACAATTGGAAAAAAAGCTTTATAATTGGTATTAGGGATAGGAAGAATCATAATAGCCCAAATTGTGCATTTTCTGAAGGTGCCATCGCTGGAGCACTTGGAGTACAGCTTGGCGGAACCAATATATATTTTGGAGAAGAGGTTTACAAACCAACTATCGGTGATAGAAACAGAAATTTAGAGAGAGAAGACATTATAAGCTCAATTAAATTAATGAATTTTGCATCGTTGATTTCATTGATGATTTTCCTAATTATATATATGATATTTATTGTATTGAGGTGTATATGAGTTCACATGGTGCAGATATAGATAAATTAAAAAGAATATATAAAATAAATGAAGAAATAATTGATTTTAGCTCTAATATCAATCCTCGGATGCCGGAATGTGTCGGTAGAGTGATAGCAAGCTCGATTGATGAAATAAATAGGTATCCAGATATTGAATATAGCAGTTTAAGAAAAGTGATTTCTAAGAGCATCAACAAAAGATATAAAACATCTTTTTCATATAAAAATGTCTGTGTCGGTAATGGTGCTACAGAGTTGATTTTTTTGATTTCAAAAATTAATAAATTTAAAAAGATTGGAATAGTATGCCCGACATTTTCAGAGTATAAGAGAGCTGTTGAATCGTTGGGAAAGGATTTGCTTAAATACCACATGATCGTCGATGAGAATACACTTGAAATTAATCAGGATGACGATTATGATGGTTTGGATTTGATGTTTATATGCAATCCAAATAATCCGGATGGTAGGCTGAGAAATTTGGAAAGAGTCATTGAGAAGTGTAGGTCTTCTGGATCTATCTTGGTGGTGGATGAAACCTTTATCGAGTTTTGTGAGGAAGAGCTTTTTAGATCGGCAATTAGATATGACTATGACAGCATAGTTGTGCTGAGAGCAGCTACAAAATTTTATGGAATACCTGGCATTAGGCTTGGTTATGCAATAAGCAAAAATGAAAGTATTATTGAAAATATGTGGTCTATTAAGGAGCCTTGGAGTGTAAATACTTTCGCTGAAAAATTAGGTTTGGAAATATTTGAGGATGATCAATTTTACAGTGATTCAAAGTCTTTTTTTAGAAATGAAAGAATTAGCTTTATAAATAATCTCAAGCAAATTCAAGGCATAGATGTATTTGAAACAGATTCGGCATTTGTTTTGATTAGAATAAATAGTGGAAAAGATAATTTTAAATCTAGTGATCTGAAGCAAAAAATGATGCTTGATTGTGGAATAGTCATTAGAGATGCAAGTGACTTTGATGGATTGGATGACAGGTACATCAGGGTAGCAATAAAAACGAAAAGTGATAATGAGTACTTTGTTGATTCATTGAAAAAAATTTTGAGAGAGGTATTTTGATGAAAAAAGGATATGGTAGTTGTCCAGGTACTTGCGGAGAATTAGTTCAAGGTATATCTGGAAATAAGGAATCCATAAGCTCATATTGTATAGATTTATTTTCACGAGTGATGGTCTGGGATAGTGATGATGGAGCTCCAGTCTATAAAACGAGAAAAAGAAAATCATTGGAGGCAATTGGACTTGTATTTGAGCATTTTGGTTATGATAAAAGCGAATCAGAAAAATTAAATATAATAATAAAATCAAATATACCAGTCGGAAAGGGTATGGCTAGCTCAACTGCCGATATTGGTGCTAGTGTCATGGCAGTGTTGGATTATTTGAATAAAGAGATGAGCTCAGATTTGATATCGAAGCTAGTTGCTAGAATTGAACCAACTGACTCTATTTTTCACAAAGAGGTATGTATTTTTGACCCGATAAATGGGGAAGTAAGAGAAAGCTTGGGTTTTTTTGAGAATAAAAAGGTTTTGGTCCTAGAACCTAATTCAAAAATAAGTACAGTAAGGCTGAGAGGGAATAAAAATTATCAGAGGGATATATTAAAGAATAAGGGGGTGACGGACAAATCCTTTGAATTGCTAAAGCAAGGCTTTGGAAGTGGTGATATTGATTTGATTAGAAAAGCATGTAAGAATAGTGCTTTTGCCAATGAATTAATAAAGGAAACTACTTTTTTAGAAGAGATAATCGAAATATCAGAAAAGCACAGGTTTGATTTCGTAAATATAGCTCATACAGGAACAGTAGTTGGGATGGTTTTTGATGAGGAAAGAGATATAAAAAATGTGATTTATGAGCTGAGAGATTCAAGAATTTCTGAGGAATATAAAAGGATATATGTAAGAAGCGTAATAGATGGTGGCTTGAGAAGAGGTGATTACAGTGGAGGATTACATAAAAGAACCTAAAACAATAGAGGATAAGAGCTTTGAAATAATTCAAGAAATAATAGACGAGATAAATCCTGAATATAGATTCAAGTCTAAATCAGAGGAGATGATTATTAAGAGGGCGATTCATACTACGGCTGATTTTGATTATCTTAATATATTAAAAATATCGGATAATGCGATTGAGACCATAGTGAATGCACTGAAAAAAGGTGCATGTATATATACAGATACTACTATGGCTCTAAGCGGTATAAACAAATCGATTTTAGATAATTTGGGGTGTGAATATAAGTGTCTTGTCTCAGAACAAGGAACAGTTAAGCTTGCAAAGGAGCTGGGTGTTACGAGATCAATGGCTGCTGTAGAATTGGCAAGTCGTGAGCCAAATGAGAAGATATTTGTTTTTGGAAATGCACCAACTGCCTTGTATAAAGCTATTGAGTTAAATCGTCAGGGTAGATTGGGGGCAGATGTAATAATAGGTGTTCCTGTTGGATTTGTAGGAGCAGAGGATTCAAAGGCTTGTTTGATGGGAGAAGATATAGAGTATATAGCATCTCAAGGTCGAAAGGGTGGTAGTAATCTTGCAGCCGCAATATTAAATGCTATACTATATCAATATTTTAGATAAGCATTGTATAAGGTATCAGTTTTTTAAAAAGTTGAAGCTTAAATGTAAAGTAAATGTATTGATGTAGCTGTGAGTTTTTTGCTATTTTTTAAAGTTGTATTTTGAAGGTAAAGTAAATGGATAGCTTTGTATATATTGATGGAAAAAAATATAGACGTGGATTCACAACTGGAAGCTGTGCAGCGGCATCAACAAAGGCATCTCTTATAAAGCTTATAGCTGGAGAGGATATAAAAAGAGTGAATATTGATACGCCAAAGGGAATTAGTATAGAAATTCCAGTCGTCGGTCAAACTAAGGAAAATGAAAGTGTGATTTCCTATGTCATAAAGGATGGTGGAGATGATGTGGACGCCACGAATAAAATGGAAATTTTTTCTAAGGTAGAGCTAATAACCATTGACGAATTGCCGATGATTAGATCAGAAAAATTATTGGAGGGGGTTGAGATAACCTCTGGAGTTGGAATAGGCATTGTCACGAAAAGAGGACTTAGTGTTGATGTTGGCAGGCCTGCAATCAATCCAATTCCATTAAGAATGATCTGTGATGAGATTGAGAATGTATTTGACGATTTTGGTATTGATAGAATGGATTTTCTGGGAGACAAGATTCTGCTGGTCACAATTTTTGCACCAAGAGGAGAGGATATAGCAAAAGAAACCTTCAATTCAAATCTTGGAATTGAAGGAGGAATTTCTATAATAGGCACAAGCGGTATAGTTGAGCCTATGAGCGAAGAAGCCTGGAAAAAAGCTCTTACACTTGAGCTTTCAATGAAACGAGTAGATGGAGAAAAAATTGTATTAGTACCTGGAAATATTGGACTTTCGACAATGGTGGAAATATTTGGATTTGATGAAAATAGGATTGTCAAAATGAGCAATTTTATTGGTTATATGCTGATGGAGTGCAAGCGTCTTGGCTTTAAAGATATTGTCATTGGTGGACATATTGGAAAGCTGATAAAAATGTCTGCAGGAATAATGAATACCCACAGTAGATTTGCTGATGCAAGAAACGAAATTATGGTTTCTAATTTAGCCTTAATGGGTGGAGAGCTTGATTTTCTAAGCAGGATAAACGAATGTGTGACTACAGATGCGATGATTCCAATAATTGAAGCATATGGATATGAAAAAGTATTCGAAATCATAGCCGAAAAATCTGTAAGTCGTGCAAAGAGATTCATTAGAGCTCACGATGAGAATATTGAAATAGAGGTATGGCTATTTTCGATGGATGGCAAGTTACTGGCAAAAAAGTAGGTATAGAAATGCGAGGTGTATTATGATAAGCGTTGTTGGCATTGGACCTGGAAATATTTTTTATACTACGGTTATAGCTATAAAAATAATAAGTGAAGCAAATATAATAATCGGCGGAAAAAGAAATATTGATGCAGTTAATGAAATACTGGTTCAAGGTGAAATTGACTCGAAAGAAATATTTATACTTGGGTCGAATTTTGATGAACTAGAAAGCTATATTTTGGAAAATATTGACAAGAAAATATGTGTTATAGCCTCCGGAGATCCAAATCTATACGGTATTGCCAATTATATTGAGAGAAATTTTGAAAAATTAACTGACATTGAGGTACATTCTGGGATAAGCTCTGTTCAGTATCTTTTTTCAAGGATAAAAATAAATATGAATGATCTTTATATAACAAGCTGTCATGGCAGACTTCCAGATTTTGATTCAATCTTTAGACATGAAAAGGTGGCTATTTTGACTGATACAGAAATAGGTCCCAAAGAGATAGCCAATGAGGTTATAAAAAGGGGCTACGACTATTTATTTTATGTCGGCGAAAATATGTCTTATGACGATGAAGGTATTTACAGTGGGTTGCCTGATGACATATTAAAAAAAGATAAATATGGTTTATCGGTTGTAGTTTTGATAAAAAGAGAAGTTGAATAATAATATAAATGAAGGTCATGAGGTGATTTTATGAAGAATTCTGAGTTTATAACAGATGGAGTGCCGATAACAAAGGAGGAAATTCGAGCTATTTCAATTTCAAAGCTAAATATAAATCATGCGAAGTCATTTTTGGATATAGGATCTGGTACAGGAACAATTACAGTTGAGGTGGCATTGAATAACCCTGATGTTGAGGTATTCAGTATTGAGAAAGACAAGATAGCGTATGAATTGACAAGAAAAAACATAGAAAAATTCGGCTTAAAAAATGTAACTCAAATGTTTGGTGCTGCTCCAATGAAATTTGAGCCAGATAAAAAATTTGATGCCATTTTTATTGGTGGAACTGGAGAGAAATTGATAGACGTGTTGGAGTGGTCATATAGTAATATGAAAAATGGCTCCAGATTTGTATCTAATTTCATCCTTATTGATAATTTTTTTAAATGTAATTTGGCTATGGAGAGAATTGGATTTAAAAATATCGAAATCATCCAGGTTGGGGTATCAAAGCTTGAGGCACTTGGAGGTGGAAAATATTTTAAGCCATTAAATCCTGTATTCGTTGTGAGTGCAGAGAAATAGATAATGCTATGAATGGAGATACACATGAAGAAAATTTATTTTGTAGGAGCTGGACCAGGTGACAAAGAATTGATAACCTTAAAGGGATATAGATTACTTTGTCAGGCTGATATCGTTATATATGCAGGTTCTTTGGTAAATCCAGAGTTACTTGACTATTGCAAAGAGGGCTGTGAAATCTACGACAGTGCTGTTATGGATTTGATGCAAATTATAAAGGTTATGAAAAGTGGTGTCGAAGGTGACAAGCTTGTCGTTAGATTGCAAACAGGTGATATTTCTTTATATGGTTCAATTAGAGAGCAGTCTGAGGAATTGAAAAAGCTTGGAATAGAGTATGAAATCATCGCCGGTGTCAGCTCGTTTTTAGGGGCTGCTGCATCAATGGGGATAGAGTACACAGTTCCTGAAATATCACAAAGCTTGATTATAACAAGGCTGGAGGGTAGAACACCAGTTCCAAAGCTAGAGAAATTGGAGCTATTTGCTAGTCATCAAACATCAATGGCGATATTCTTGTCAGTGCAAAATATAGATAATGTCGTTGATAAGCTGATAGAAGGTGGTTATTCACAAGATACACCCGTTGCAGTTGTTTATAAGGCGACATGGAAGGATGAAAAAATAGTAATCGGTGAGTTAAGCAATATAGCAGAGAAAGTAAAAAGTGAAGACATAAAAAAGACTGCGCTTATATTGGTTGGTAAATTTTTGGGTGATGAATACAATTATTCAAGGTTATATGACAAGCTGTTTAAGCATGAATATAGAAAGTAATTTTTAGGTGAAGATATGAATGTTAGATTTATTTGTATTACGGAAAATTCAATCGATTTGGCACATAAAATTTCAGCCTTGTTGGATAATAATTTTTTTAGTGTGGATATGGACTGCGTTATAGAGGTAATACAGTATTCTGATTTCAAGAAGCATAAGAAACATATATTTGGAGAAAGTGATTTTCTGATTTTTATTATGGCAGCTGGAATTGTAGTCAGAAGCATTGCTTCTCTTTTGATTGATAAATTCAGTGATCCAGGTGTGATAGTGATAGATGAATTAGGAAAAAATGTGATAAGCTTATTGAGTGGACATATGGGTGGAGCAAATGAAATGACGATGACGATTTCAAGGTTGATAAGTGCAAATCCAGTTATAACTACAGCTACAGACGTAAATGGTTTGGGATCATTTGACATGCTAGTAAAAAGGGTTGATGGTTGCGCAAAGAACATAAGAGCACTTTCATTGGAAATTAACTCGAAATTGTTGAAAAGAAAGACGATATACTTGTATGTTCAGAGTGAGTTTAGAAGATATTATAGTGATGATTCATGTGTGAGAGGATTTTGTCTATTTGAAAAGTATGAAGATATAGTTGCAAAGTTCAAAAATTTTAGTAATAAATCCATCAATGAAAGCGGTGCTGATGATATATTGGTTGTTGTTTCTGATTCTGTCAGCTTGGTTAGGGCTTTGCAAGAGCTAAATTTGAGAGTAATACCTGTGATTCCAAGAAAAAATGTAATCGGAGTTGGTTGTAAGAAAGATACCGATACAAATGAATTCGATAAATTTATTGTTAAAGTATTGGTTGAAAATGACATCATTATAGATTCATTATGCTGTATTGGAAGTATTGAATTGAAAGAAGATGAAAGATGCATTTTGGATTTTTCAAAAAAATATGGATTGGAGGCTAGTTTTTATAAGCCAGAAAAAATAGAATCAGTACAAGCTTTTTATGATAAATCTGAGTTTGTAAAAAAACAGGTTGGTGTTTATTCTGTTGCAGAGCCAGTTTGTCATATTATGTGTGACGGAAATATAATTGTTTCAAAGGTTAAGTATAATGGAATTACTATGGCTATTGGGAGGAAATAAAAATGATATTTGTAGTTGGCATTGGTCCTGGTGGAAGAAAATATATGACATCTGAAGCACTAGAAGCAATTGAAAAAAGTGATGTGATTGTAGGTTATAAGACATATTTAAGGTTTATATATGATTTAATTGAAGGCAAGGAAGTTTACGAAAGTGGGATGAAAGAGGAAATAAATAGGTGCAAAAATGCAATAGATTTGTCAAAAAAAGGGAAAATTGTGGCTGTTGTGAGTGGTGGAGATTCTGGGATATATGGTATGGCTGGATTGATTCATGAATTAAACTTTAGGGAGGAAGCAAGACAGGATATTGTCGTTGTTCAAGGTGTTACATCAAGTATTTCTGCAGCATCAGCTCTTGGAGCTCCAATTATGCATGATATGTGTCAGATTAGCTTAAGTGACTTGATGACTCCTTGGGAGGTTATTGAAAAGAGATTGAAATTGGCTGCTGAGGCTGATTTTGTAATTTGCTTATATAATCCCAAAAGTCGTGGAAGAACTGATCAGTTAAAAAAAGCTTTTGAGATAATGTCTGAGTTTAAAGATGCTTCAACAATAGTTGGTATTGTAAAAAATGCAGGAAGAGGCGAGGCATTGAAAAAATATGTCATGACCTTTGACAAAGTGGATTTTGACATTTGTGATATGTCGACAATGGTAATAATAGGAAATAAAGAAACGTATATATATGATGATAAAATGGTAACTCCAAGGGGGTATAGCATATGATTTTGGTGCTTGGTGGAACATCTGATAGTTTGAAAATATGTGATAGACTTTATGAAATTGGGATAAGTGAATTTGTTTTGTCTGTTGCTACCGAATACGGCAAGGAATTGGCAGCATCTCATGCTAAAAAAATAATAAATGGAAAAATGGATAAGGATGAGATGGTGAAATATATTAGTGAAAATGGAATTAGACAGGTAATAGATGCAACACATCCGTATGCGATTGATGTTTCAAGAAATGCAATGGATGCCTGTGAAGAGGCTGATATAAAATATATTAGATTCGAAAGAAAATCATTACTTGAGGAAATTAGATATCAAGGTGAGTTTATTGTTGATTCAATAGAGGAGGCCTGTGATATGGTTATGAAAAATAGCTCTTGGGAAAATGTCTTTATAGCGACAGGTAGTAAAAATCTCGGGACCTATGTAAAGCTATTGAAGTCTAAGAGGTTGGTTGCAAGAGTTTTACCAACTAGTGAGGTTTTAAGGTCTTGCGAAGCTATGGGACTAAATGCTGATAATTTGTTGGCATTAAAAGGACCCTTTAGTAAGGAAATTAATGTTGCACTTCTTAAGCATGCAAAGGTAGATGTTGTTATAACCAAAGAGAGTGGATATGCTGGAGGTTTTCTTGATAAGATTGATGCTTGTGATGAGCTGGGCTTACCAATAATTATCATTAAGAGAAAGACAATTGACTATCAAAGAATGGTTCACGAAATTTCAGAAATTCAAGAAAGTATAATTTTTGGATAATTATTTGTGCTAAAAATTTAGTAGAAAATGGGAGAAATATATGGCAGTAAAAAAAGCGTTATTGGTCGTAAGCTTTGGAACTTCGTATGTGGAAACGAGGAGAAAAACCATAGAAGCCTGTGAAAATAAATTGATTGAAAGGTTTCCTGAGATGGATTTTTTCAGAGCATGGACATCAAGAATGGTTATAAAAAAAATTAAAAATAGGGATGATGAGCATATATTGTTTCCTGATGAAGCCCTTGAAAAAATTTTGGAAAAGGGATATAGAGAAGTGTATGTTCAATCTCTTCATCTTATTTGTGGTGAAGAATATCATAAGCTATTATATGTGATTGAGAAGTATAGAGATAAATTTGATAAGCTTGAAATTGGTAGACCTTTGCTGACAAATTTGGAAGACTATAATGAATTGGCAGCTTTTATTGAACGAGTTTCTATTGATGATTGCGAAAAGGATATTCAGAATAAAATCAAAACGGCAACTGTTTGGATGGGTCATGGAACGGAACATATGTCTCACTCCGCATATGCTGCTCTTGATTACAGATTGAGATTGAAGGAGATACCTGCATATATAGGAACGGTTGAAGGCTATCCTGAGCTAGAGGAAGTGATAGTTTTATTAAAGAAAGCTAAGTTTGAAAAGGTTCATTTGCGTCCTCTTCTTTTAGTAGCTGGGGATCATGCTACGAATGATATGGCAAATAGTAATGAAGAAGATTCTTGGTATAGTATTCTGAAAAGCAATGGTTTTGATGTAGAAGTACATTTGCAAGGTATTGGAGAATTTGAATTTATTCAAAATAAATTTGTTGGCAATCTGTGTGATGAAATCAATGAGAAATCAGATTTGAGCCAAGCTTGTAAAAATAATGAGATGACAGCTTCGAGTCCAATCGGTGAAAATAATGAGAATAATCATGGAGAAGTTCAGTTTTTTGGAATCGGTGTTGGACCTGGAGATAGTGATTTATTGACAGTAAAAGCCATAAATGTGTTGCAATCCTTGGATACGCTTTATGTTCCTCAGGCTAAAAAGGGAAGCGAGAGTGTAGCAAAGCTGATTGTCAACAAATACCTAAAAGCTGATTTGGAAATCAAGGAAAGATATTTTCCAATGAACTATAATGAAGACGAGAAAATATCTTCTTGGAACGAAATATCTAAGGAAATAATTCAAGATACGAATGATGGTAAAAAAGTTGGGTTTGTTACCTTGGGAGATCCAATGGTATATTCCACATATGTATACCTATATAATAGAGTTAAGGACAGGGTGAAAGTAGAGACTATTCCAGGAATTACATCCTTTATTAATATAGCATCATCAAATAATTTTCCTCTTGCAATGGATAAGGAATCCTTGGCGATAATCTCCTGCACTGACGACTACGATAGGATTTCAGATGTATTAGATAGGTTTGAATCTGTAGTTCTAATGAAAGTTTATAAAAACTTTAAAGAAATAATTAAAATAATTGAAGATAAAAGATTATCAGATAAATCTCTAATAGTCTCTAACTCATCAATGGATAATGAGACAGTTTATGGGGGGCTTGAAGAAGTCAAAGAGCTTGATTCCGTTCCGTATTTTACAACCATATTAATCAATAAAAATATGTAGATTTACTTGATAAAATAAATAAATTTTATTAATAAAATATTCTGACAAAAATGCATTATTAAACTAAGGATTTCGCAAAAAAAAATAATATTGATTTGAAAATCGTATTTTTTGATTTTTAAAATATAATCAATCGTCGTTTGACGAAAATCGAATAAAGTAATATAATTTAGGTATAAATATATAAAAGGGACAAGATAGAAGTTTTAGTTTTTAATGGAGGTGTTATTATGAATATCAGAAAAGTATTAATACCGATTGATGGTACTGAGAGAAGTATGAAGTCAATAGAGCTGGTTAAGGAAATGTATTCTCCAGAAAAACTTAAGATTGAAATTATTCATATCAAGGAGCTGGTTTTCATTGATGGGATTTCAATAAGCGATGAAATAAAGATTTCTGAGGAATATGGCAAGAAGCTTTTGGAAAAAGCTAAAGAAAGCATGCCTGGATTTGATGTATCATTGTATTTTGGCTTTGGCTATGCAGGCGATGAAATAGTGAAGCGTGCAGAAGAACAGGATATCGATATTATCGTAATGACAAAATCGACTAAAAAAGGATTCTCAAGAATCATAGGGTCAGTAACTAATTATGTGCTAAAGCATACTGATAGCATAGTGATGATAGTACCAGAATAGATATTTATTTAAGTGAGCTTGTTGTAAATTGGCAGGTTCACTTTTTTATATTACGAATAAAAACTGGTAATATTTAATAGATTGTGATTGGATCAAATTCTTATGCAAAAAACTTTTTGTTTTATCAAGGTTTATTAGGGTATAAAAATAATACAGAATTAGTGAGATTCACTAATTAAAAAATATTATCAATTATGACATTAAATTTAAGTTTTTTATTTGAAATAAATTATTAGTAATAAAATCTTAAGAAATTTTTAAAAATATTTATCTTGACTTTAATCTTAATTGAGAGTATAATTATCTATATAGAATAATAGTAACTATTACTATATTCTTTTTATTAAATATATTTGTATTAAATGGAGGTAAGGGAATGGCTGAATTAAAAGGAACAAAAACAGAAAAGAATTTGAACGATGGTTTCGCTGGGGAATCGATGGCAAGAAACAAATATACATACTATGCTTCTCAAGCGAAGAAAGAGGGATATAATCACATAGCTGATATATTCTTAGAAACGGCTAATAACGAAAAGGAGCACGCAAAACTTTGGTTCAAGGCATTGCATGGTGGAGAGGTGCCTTCTACGGAAGAAAACCTATTGGATGCTGCTGAAGGTGAAAATTACGAATGGACTGAAATGTATGCAGATTTTGCAAAAGATGCAAAAGAAGAAGGCTTTACTGAATTGGCTAGATTATTTGAAGGTGTTGGAGCTATAGAAAAAGCTCATGAAGAAAGATATAGAACTTTACTTCAAAATCTAAAGGATGGTAAGGTGTTTGAAAAGGAAGATGTAGTAGTTTGGGAATGTGCAAACTGTGGTCATTTACATGTATCTAAGAAAGCTCCTAAATTATGTCCAGTATGTAAGCATCCACAGGCATACTTCAAAGTTAAGGATGATAGCTGGAAATAGTAAGTAGATTTATCGGAAAGGTGTGTTGTTATGAAATTTTCAAGACAAAGAGAAATGATATTAAATGAAGTCATCAATAGCAATGCTCACCTTACTGCTGATAATATTTATGAAAATTTGAGAGTTGAAAACCCTAACCTAAGCTTGGGAACCGTATACAGAAATTTGACACAGCTCGAAGTACATGGATATATTAAGAAATTGAATGTTCCAGGAGATCCTGTTCGCTATGATGGTAATTTAAATGAGCATGATCACTTTATATGCGAGAAATGTGGAAATATAATAGATATCGATAGTGGTTTGGTCACATTGTCAGAATCCTTTTTAAATGATTCTGGGATGACTGTCAGCTCTTGTAGTGTTATTTTTAAAGGTGTTTGCAGTGAATGCAGAAAAAAAGAATTAAAGATAGATAATTCTAAGTAAAAGCTTAATGTTTTTGCTGATATGTTAATAAAATATGGAGGAAGAAAATGACAAAGGCTGTTGAATTTTATAAATGTTCACTATGTGGTAATGTAGTAGAAAAAATTATTAATGGTGGCGGAGAATTAGTCTGTTGTGGGCAAGCGATGAATCTATTGAAGGCAAACTCTTCAGATGGTGCTGGTGAAAAGCATGTTCCTGCAGTTGAAGTAAACGGTAATGTTGTTTCTGTAAAGGTTGGTTCAGTAGAACATCCAATGACAGAAGAACATCATATTGCTTTTGTAGTTCTAGTAACAGAAAAAACTGTTCAGAGAGTAGATTTGCCTCATACAGGAAAACCAGAGGCAGTATTTACATTGGCTGATGATGATAAGGCTGTTGCAGCTTATGAATACTGTAATCTTCATGGATTATGGGTTGCTGAAATATAATATTGTTTTTATCATTAAAAAAGGATATTGATATCTCTGTAGGTATATAATAGGTCAGATAAATAATGGGGTTTACATTCTGTGTTCGTAAAGCTGAATGTAAACCCATCTTTTTTATGTATATTTGCCAATGATATATACATTAAAATAATATCATACTATCACGTAGAAAATATCAGCAGTATTTATTTATTCAAATGATTGCACACCTCATCGTAAATATTTTGGTTTTTTTCTGTAATAAATGAATAGGAAATACCTTCCTTTCCTATTCTACCTGTACGACCAATTCTGTGTATATAGTCCTCAACTCTTTCTGGAAAATCATAGTTGTATATATGAGTAATTCCTTCAACATCAAGTCCTCTTGATGAAAGGTCTGTAGAAATCAGAAATTGAATTTTCAAATTCCTAAAATCCTTCATTATTCGTTCTCGTTTTGATTGACTGAGATCACTATGAATTTTTTCGCATTTATAGCCGATTTGTGCCATTTTTAGTTCTAAATTGTCAACTCTTGCTTTTGTTCTGCAAAATACGATCGCCATAAAGGGAGGATCATTTTCGATTGTTTTGCAAAAATCATAAAATTTATTTCTATCTGTAGTGAACACGAATTTTTGTTTAATCGTGCTTGGGACATCTTTTCCATCAACTCTAATAGTAAAAAAGCTGTCTGAGTACCTGTATGCCATCTTTTTTACCTTCGAATCAATTGTAGCTGAAAACAGTAAGATTTGTTTTTTTGATTTTATATTTGAGAAAATAAAGTCTATTTCATTTCTAAAGCCCATCAATAGCATTTGATCTGCCTCGTCGACTACAAAAGAGTCTGTTTTCGATATATCGATTGTTTTTCTATTGATATGATCGATTAATCTACCTGGAGTCGCAATTATTATTCTCTTATTTTGGCTTTTAAGCTTGGAGATTTGAGAATTTATATCCCTTCCACCATAGATAGAAATTATATCTAGCGAAGCTTCCATAATATTATTTTCATCTGAAGCTTTCGTCAATATATCAAATAGCTTGGAAATTTCTGAATATATTTGTATTACTAACTCCCTCGTAGGTGCCAAAATTACGGAGCTTGAAGTGCTACCATATAAAATTTTATTTATTATGGGTATTAAAAAGGACATGGTTTTTCCTGTTCCTGTATTGGATTCCACAATGACATCATTATCTGACAGGATTCGTGGAATAGCTTTTTTCTGAATCTCTGTAGGCTCTTTTATTCCTATTTTTCTCAGGGCGGATATTATCTTTTGATCTATTTCAAACATATTAAAATTATTTGCATTAGTATTCATAGCTATTATTTGAAGGCTAGTTGCCTTTTCCTTTCTTTTAGAAATATTATATTATCAATAAAATTATACCATATTTATAGCAAAATAATGTACAATATAGCGAAATAATATATTCGTAGGAGTTGAAACTTTATTTTATAAAAACTTCATCATAATTTCTTTATCAAAATAATACAATGAAATATAAAATTAAAAACTTGCAAAATATAGTATAGGAAAACGATATTTTGGATTAAAATACACAAAAAATGAAAGTGGTTATATAAAATAATATCAAAAAGTCTTGATTAATGTCTATTGTTAAGATATAATAAAAATATAAAATTGCAAGTTGAATAAAAAATATTGCAGAATGGGAGGGTATTATGTGTGTTATAGATAAAATCAAGGGAAAAGAATTGAAATTTGTAGATACAACACTGAGAGATGGAGAACAGACTGCTGGTGTAGTTTTTGCTAATAGTGAGAAGCTTATGATAGCAGAAATGCTAAGTGATCTCGGTATTAACCAATTGGAGGTTGGTATACCAACGATGGGTGGAGATGAAAAAGATGCAATAAAGCAGATTGTAAAGAAAAATTTAAAATCAAGTATTATGGCTTGGAATAGAGCTGTAGTAAGTGATATAGAGCAAAGTATTGATTGTGGTGTAGATGCGGTTGCAATATCTATATCTGTATCTGATATTCACATTCAAAACAAATTAAAAACTTCTAGAGAATGGGTTTTGGAGCAAATGGTAAAGGCTACTGAATTTGCCAAGAAAAACGGACTATATGTTTCTGTAAATGGCGAGGATGCTTCGAGGGCAGACGAAGATTTCCTAATTGACTTTATTAATACTGCAAAGGAAGCTGGAGCCGATAGATTTAGATTCTGTGATACTGTGGGAGTGATGGATCCATTCACTATAAAAAATAAGATAGAGCGAATATACAATGCGACAAACTTTGATATAGAAATGCATACACACAATGATTTTGGTATGGCTACGGCTAATGCTGTTGGCGGTATCCTAGGTGGTGCAAATTATGTTGGTGTTACTGTTAATGGTTTAGGTGAGAGAGCAGGAAATGCAGCTCTTGAGGAAGTATTGATGGCGTTGACAAGAGTTCTAAAATTTGACTCAAAAATTGATACTAGAAAATTTAAGGAAATTTCAGAATATGTTTCAAGAGCTTCAGGACGTGAGTTACCAGCATGGAAGGCAATTGTTGGAAGCAACATGTTTAGACATGAATCTGGAATTCATGCAGATGGAGCCTTGAAGGATCCGAAAAATTATGAAGCCTTTGATCCTTCAGAAGTTGGATTAGAAAGACAGATAGTTATTGGAAAGCATTCTGGAAAGGCTGCAGTAGTCAATAAATTCTTGGAATATAATATAAAGCTAGATGAAGCTGATGCAAATAAGGTATTGGAAGAAATTAGAAGTACATCTGTAAAATTGAAGAGATCTCTTTTTGACAAGGAGATAGTATCTATATACAGAGATATTTTGAGAGAAAGAGGAGATGTTCTTCATAGAATAGTATAATTTAGGGCAACCATTAAAATAATAATATAAGTAGGTGATTGAATTGGGAAAAAACATAGTTGAGAAAATTTTACAAGAGCATGTGGTTGAAGGTGAATTGGTAAAAGGAAGCTCTGTTGGAATTAGAATAGATAGAACCTTGACACAAGATTCGACAGGTACAATGGCATATTTGCAGCTTGAGGCAATGGGAATAGATAGAGTGAAGACAAAAAAATCCGTTGCATACATAGATCATAATATGTTGCAGCAAGGCTTTGAGAACGCTGACGATCATAAGTATATTCAAACTGTTGCAAATAAATTTGGAATATATTTTTCAAAGCCTGGAAATGGAATTTGTCATCAGGTAAATCTTGAGAGATTTTCTGTTCCTGGAGATACTTTGCTGGGTTCGGATAGTCATACACCGACAGCAGGTGGAGTTGGTATGCTGGCAATAGGTGCGGGAGGACTTGATGTCGCATTGGCGATGGCTGGTGAACCATACAATATCAAAGTGCCAAAGGTTATAAAAGTTGAGCTTACTGGTAAATTATGTCCAATGGTCGCATCAAAGGATATTATTCTTGAGGTGCTGAGAAGAGAAACTGTTAAAGGTGGAGTTGGAAAGATTTATGAATACGGAGGGGAAGGTGTAAGCAGTCTATCAGTTCCACAGAGATCGACAATAACAAATATGGGAGCTGAGCTGGGTGCAACTACATCTATATTTCCGAGTGATGAAAAAACGAGAGAGTATTTCAAGGCACAGGGTAGGCTTGACGATTGGAGAGAATTAAAGGCTGATGATGATGCGGAATATGATGAAATTATAAAAATAGACTTGGATTCATTGGAGCCGATGGTGGCAGCACCACATAGCCCTGATAATATTGTAAAATGTCGTGAAGTATCAGATGTAAGGGTGGATCAGGTGGCTATTGGAAGCTGTACGAATTCTTCTTATGAAGACTTGATGAAGGTAGCAAAGATATTAAAGGGAAGAAAAGTTAAAAATGACGTTAGCTTGGTTATTGCTCCAGGCTCAAGACAGGTTATGGAAATGATAGCTAGAAATGGTGCATTGGCTGATATTATTGCATCTGGTGCCAGGATTTTGGAAAATTCATGTGGTCCTTGTATAGGTATGGGACAGTCCCCTGGAACAGATGCGGTAAGTGTCAGAACTTTCAATAGAAATTTCTTTGGAAGAAGTGGTACAAATTCTGCAAAAGTATATATTTCGAGTCCAGAGGTAGCTGCTGTTACTGCATTGACAGGATATATTACCGATCCGAGAGATATAGATTTTGATATTGATTTTTCAGATATAAAGACAGATGAATTCATGATAGATGATAGCATGATAATTGTTCCAGCTGCTGTATCTACTGAAGTGGAGGTTGTGAGAGGGCCAAATATTAAACCCTTCCCTCTTAACACAGCTTTGGAAGATAAGTTATTAGGAAGGGTGATAATAAAGACTGGTGACAATATTACTACTGACCATATTATGCCATCAAATGCAAAGCTTTTACCATTTAGAAGTAATATTCCGTATTTGGCGAACTTCTGTTTTAGCACAATTGACGAAGACTTTTCAGCTAGAGCAAAGGATAATCCTGGTGGCTTTATAATAGGTGGAGAGAACTATGGTCAGGGTTCGTCAAGAGAGCATGCAGCTTTGGCACCACTTCAATTGGGAATAAAAGGGGTAATAGCAAAGAGCTTTGCTAGAATACATAAGGCAAATCTAATAAATAGTGGTATTATTCCGATGGAATTTGAAAATCCTGAAGATTATGATCTGATTTCACAGATGGATAATATTGAAATTAAGGGAATATTAGAAGGTATAAAAAAAGGTAAGCTAGCTGTTACTGACAAGGATAGAGGCGTTAGCTTTAATGTATCTGTGGTGTTTAATGAAAAAGAAATTGAAATGTTAAATGCTGGTGGAAAGTTAAATAGTATTAAATTAAAGAAGGGAATAGGTGCATAATATGTATAATGTTACATTGATTCCTGGAGATGGTATAGGCTTAGAAGTTACAGAGGCTATGAAAAAGGTGGTAAAGGCCTCTGGAGTAAATATAAATTGGGAAGAAGTCATTGCAGGTGAAAAGGTAATAGCTGAGTATAATACACCATTGCCTGAGTACGTATTGGAAAGTATTAAAAAAAATAAAATTGCTATAAAGGGTCCTATTACTACACCAGTTGGTAAGGGCTTTAGAAGTGTAAACGTAGCTCTTAGAAAAGAATTAAATTTATATGCTAACGTTAGACCTGTTAAGAGCTTTGATGGAATCAAATCAAGATATGAAGACATTGATTTGACAATAATTAGAGAAAATACAGAAGATTTATATGCAGGTGTTGAGCACAAGGTTGGTGATTATGCCGGAGAAAGTATAAAAATAATAACAAAGCCAGCGACTGAAAGGATTGTAAAATTTGCTTGCAATTACACGAAAAATAATGGATATAAGAGATTGTCATGTGTACACAAGGCTAATATAATGAAGATTTCTGATGGCTTGTTTTTAGATATATTCGAGAAAGTATGTGATGAAAATAATATTGACAGACTAAACGGAGTAGACGAAAAGGATGCTTCAGTATATAGAGATGATGTTATTGTAGATGCTGCAGCTATGAATTTGGTATTGAATCCTGAATGGTTTGACGTTTTGGTAATGCCAAATTTGTATGGGGATATATTGTCTGATCTGTGTGCCGGTTTAGTTGGAGGTCTTGGTATTATTCCAAGTGCCAATATTGGTGATGAATATGCGGTTTTTGAGGCTGTACATGGAAGTGCTCCTCAGATTGCAGGTAAAGGAATTTCAAATCCCACTGCAATAATTCAATCGGCAGTGATGATGTTGAGATACATTGGAGAACACGATGCAGCTAATTTGATAGAGTTATCCTTGAAGGAAATATTTAAGGCTGGAAAAATAATCACACCAGATTTAGGTGGAAATTCTACTACTGAAGAGTTCACAAGAGAGCTATGTAGATTGATAGAAAAAAATAAATAATTGCCAATCAATCACTTAATAAAAAGGAGCTAGGAATAGATTTTCTGGCTTCTTTTTTATTAAGTGATTTAACAATAAATCATATTTATTACAATAAATGTAGAATTATATCTACTTAATTTAATAAAATAAAAAAGTATAATAAATTAATTGTAATATAAAAACAAAGACAATACAGATAAAAAATTTAATATGATCATCCATTTATTAGATTATATATTGGATTGGCTTATGTCTCTGAATTATCTATGCTTTTAAGCTCTCTATAAACCGATGATATAGGAAATCCAACAACTGTATAATAGTCACCCTTTATTTCCTTTACTAATAAAGAGCCATAGTCTTGTATGCCATAAGAGCCAGCTTTATCCAATGGAGCTCCTGATTCGACATATTTTTTGATAATATCTTTCGTTTTATCGTCATATTTGTAAAATTCAACTTCAGTATATGATGTAACAATCCTTTTTTTATTTTTTGATAATAAACAGAAAGAAGTATACACTCTATGTTTTTTGCCACATAAATAAACCAAGGTATCATATGCGTCTTGTCTGCTAAGGGGTTTTCCGAGGATTTTTTCTTCGCATACAACTACAGTGTCTGAACCGATTACGACTATATTCTCGCATTCCAAATCATTATCACAGCATATTTCCATCAATGCGGCATTGGCTTTTTCGAATGACAATTTTCTTGTTAAATCGTGTGCCTGCTCGTAAGGTTTTTTTTCGTATATATTTTTTAGTAATTTGTCCTCAATTAATCTTTCGTTAATATTTGAAGTTTTAACGGAAAAATCTAATCCAGCTTGTTTCATTAAATCCTTTCTTCTGGGGGAGTTGCTCGCTAAAATTAATCTCATATTTTTTCACCACTCTTTCATTCTATTAAGAAAAATTATATAGTAAATTAAGATAAAAATAAAGAAAAAATGATACAATTATTCGCATTTACATTACTTATGGTATAATATATTAGTAGATGTTCGGAGGCAATTTATGGATATTATCAAAAATATAGAAATATGGGACTATATGGCATATTTTTTTATCTATTCTTTTAGTGGATGGGTAATTGAGGTTGCTTATCATGCTTTTACAAAGGGGAGGTTTATCAATAGGGGGTTCCTATCCGGAATGGTTTGCCCTATTTATGGATTTGGTGCAATTACCATTGTTTTTTTGCTGGATCCAATTAAAGATAATCTATTGATTCTGTTTATTGGTGCTGTGTTAATATGCACAATATTGGAATATTTAGTAGGATTTTTCTTAGATAGAATCTTTCATAAGCGATGGTGGGATTATTCCGATATACCATTTAACTTGGGTGGATATGTATGTATTCAGTTTAGTGTGTACTGGGGAATAGCAGGAGTTATACTTGTTAGGGACATTCACTTTATGATTGAAAATCTTGTTTCGTTAATAGATTTAAGAATGTTGATAGTTCTTTGTGGACTATCAGTGATTTTGATTTTAGTTGACTTACTGGCTTCTGTTCAAAATGTACTGAAGCTAAATAAAAAGCTTGCTCTTCTTGAGGAAATGCAATTGCAAATCTATGAGCTGAGTAATATGGTTGGTGAAGGTGTTAGTGATACAACACTCGATATAATAAATAGAGTAGATCCAGTGCTTAAGGATTTTTCTGAAAGAAAAAATGCTTTTGGAGAAGCTATCGACAAAGAAATTTCGGATATAAAAGAAAGAAAAGAGGCTTTTGGAGGTATTATCGAAAGAGAGTTATCAGATTTTAAGGAAATTAAGACGGAAGCTCAATTGAGGCTGGAAGATCTAAAAACAAAGAGAAATGAGCTTATCAATAGCTATAGAAGGGGCGAAAAAAGAATCATCACTGCATTTCCCAAGCTAAGGGAAGGTATGTATACAGAGTCTTTTGAAGAGCTTAGACAGCCTATTAAAGAAAAATTAAAAAAATGTAGATGAAAAATGGAAATAGGTATAGAATATCGTAGAAAAATGTGGTCATGGTTATGTAATTGTTAATATATTGTATATATTTAATAATAAGAGCTAAATATGATTTTGATGTAGTTTTAATACAATTTTTAATATATGAAGAGGTGTACTATGAAAGTAAAAAAAATACAGCCAATACTATGTGGTGGAGATTTAAATTGTTATAGTGTTGCTAGGGCGTTTCATGAAGAGTATGGAATAACTTCCATAGCATTCGGTAGATATTTTTTGGGTGCTACTAATCACAGTAAGTTTATTGACTTTAGAGTTAATGAAGAAATTAATAATAAAGATAAATTCGTTCAAGTTCTTCTTGATGAAGCTGAAAGGCATTCGGATGATGAAGTTCTGATACTGATGGGATGTACAGATGAATATGCAGAGCTGATTATTGATAATAGAGATGTTCTTTCTGAAAAATTTGTCGTTCCGTATATTGATTCTGAATTAAAGAATAAGCTGGTTGAAAAGGAGTTGTTCTATTCCGTTTGTGAGGAGTATGGCTTAGATTATCCAAAAACTTATATTTACAACAAAGGGGATTCAACTAGAGATTTTGGCTTCAACTATCCTATAATAGTTAAGGCCTCAGATAGTATATCCTTTTTCCAAAATTCCTTTGAAGGTATGAATAAGGCGTATACCGCAAATAATGAAGAGGAATTTAATAAAATTATCGAAGAAGTATATTCTTATGGATATGAAAAAAGCATGATTATTCAGGATTTTATTCCAGGTGAAGATGAAAATATGAGAGTTTTGACTTGTTACTCAGATCAAAATGGTAAGGTAAAAATGATGTGCTTTGGTCATGTATTGTTAGAAGAACACACTCCAAAGGGCATTGGAAATCATGCAGCTATAATTACCGAATATGAAGAAGAATTGCTGAACAAGTATAAGGAATTTTTAGAAAAAATAGGATACGTTGGTTTTTCTAATTTCGATATTAAATATGATGATAGAGATGGGAAATTCAAGGTGTTTGAGATAAATTTGAGACAGGGACGAAGTAATTTTTATGTAACATCCTCTGGAAATAACATTGCAAAATATGTAGTTGAAGACAGAGTTTTCAACAGAGAGCTTGAATTGAAAATACAAAAAGATCCGTTCTATTGGCATGTGATACCAAATTCTGTGGTGTATGATTATGTGAAGAATAAGAATTTGGTAAAAAAATGCAAGGATTTGGTCGCTAGTGGAAGGAGTGCTAGCTCTTATGGCTACGATTATGATTTGAAAGGAAACTTCAAGAGGAGTTTATATATTTTCCTTTATAATATAAATCAAAAAAAGAAATTCAAGAAATACTGTAAAAAATATTAATTACTAGGAGAATTTTATGGAAAGCTTGTTAGTTGGCGTTCTTGGTGGGCTGGGTCCTATGGCTACAGTGTATTTTTATGATCTTGTTGTAGAAATGACTGACGCAAAAAATGACCAAGAGCACGTAGATATGATAATAATGAATAGGGCATCAACGCCGGATAGAACAGCCTATATAATAGGAAAATCTGAAAGATCACCTCTTGATGTTTTGATAAAAGATGCAAGGAGGCTGGAAAAGGCTGGAGCTAATTTTTTAGTGTTGACGTGTAATACTGCACATTATTTTTATAAAGAAATTTCTGAAGGCATAAGTATTCCACTTTTGAATATGATAGAAGAAACCGTCGATTATGCAATAGACCAGAAGCATAAGAAGATTGGTATATTGGCAACAACTGGCAATATAAAGACGGAATTATATCAGAATATGTGCAGACAGAAGGGTGTTGATTTTTTTGTTTTGGATGAAGAATATCAAAACAAGGTCATGAAGATTATTTATGACGATGTCAAGGCTGGAAAAAAGACAAATATGAAAGAGTTTGATGAAATTATTGATAAAGTAAAAGAAAATGGATGTGATTGCGTCATTTTGGGATGCACAGAGCTTTCAATAATCAAAAAGGATGAAAATTTGGATGATAATTTCTTTGTTGACTCATCTGAGGTTCTGGCTATGAATACAATTATAAAGTCTGGTAGAAAGCTGAAATAGGAGAAAAAAATGAAACTAAGTGATATATTAAATGGTTTAGAGTTTGTTTCAAACAAAACCATGTTGGAAATGGAAATGATAGAAATTGGAGATATAGCTTACGATTCCAGAAAAGCAACAGATGGTACAATTTTCGTTGCAATTAAAGGTGAAACTCTGGATGGTCACGATTATATCGATAGTGCGTATAGCAATGGAGCGAGGGCATTTATTATCAATGACAATTTGGAATTGCCTGAAGATGCCATCAAATTGATAGTCTCTGATAGTAGGGTAGCGCTTTCGAGGATGTCTTCAAATTTTTTCGGAAATCCATCTTCAAAGATGAAGATTATAGGCGTGACTGGTACAAAGGGAAAGACAACTATTACCAACTATATAAAAACTGTCTTGTGTGAATCGGGCTTAAATACTGGTGTTATCGGCACAAATGGAGTGTTTTATAATGACATTGCTGAAAAAACAATAAATACTACTCCTGAAAGCTACGAACTACATAAAACTATGAGAGCTATGTTGGACGCAGGCGTTGAGTGCGTTACGATGGAGGTATCTAGTGGTGGGCTTATGATGCAAAGAGTGGATGATATTGATTTTGATATTGGTGTATATACGAATCTTTCTCCCGATCATATAGGACCAAAGGAACATCCTACCTTTGAGCATTATAGAGAATGTAAAGCCAGATTATTCTCCATGTGTAGACATGGTGTAGTAAATCTTGATGATGAAAACGCACAATATATAATAGACAATGCAAAATGTGATATTACAACTTTTTCAATTGACAAAGAATCAGACTTGCAAGCTAGTGACATCGTATTGACAAGAGATGAAAAGTCTTTGGGGGCAAGCTTTAATTTTAAAAGAAAGAATGGGAACGATTTGGAGGCTGTAAATATGCATATTTGTTCGCCAGGTAAGTTCAGTATTTACAATGCTCTTGCTGTAATTGCTACCTGTGAATCTCTGGGAATTGATAGAGAAAAGTCACTAAAAGCATTATCAAAGGCTCAGGTTGATGGCAGGGTAGAGGTTTTGCCAGTATTGCCGTATGCAACAGTCGTACTAGACTATGCCCACAATGGCATCAGTCTTGAAAATGTATTGAATACACTTTTGCAATATAAGCCGAATAGACTTATTTGTGTTTTTGGTTCTATTGGTGGTCGATCTGCGATTAGAAGAAAAGAATTGGGAGATGTTGCTGCCAAGCTTTGTGACGTGAGCGTAATTACAACTGATAATCCAGATGCTGAGGAGCCGATGAAGATTATTGAAGATATTGCTGAATCTTTTGTAGATTCAAAATGCGAGGTATATAAAATAGAGGACAGAGCAGAGGCAATACTGAAGGCTATGGAATTGGCTGTTGAAGGCGATATGATAATCATTGCAGGTAAAGGACATGAAAAATACCAGTATGTGAAAGGTCAGCGTATTTTTTACGATGAAAAAGCAGAGGTAATTAGAGCCGCGGAAATTGTTTCCAATAATGGAATTTAAAAAATTTTATTAGTTTTGAAATATGTATCATCACTAAAAACTGAAATATATGCTAAATGATTCATACATCGGAATATAATTATTTTATGAAAAATCATAAAAGCTGTGTTGTTATTTTTTTAAAAAGGAGTATAATGGTAATTATATTTCAAGCTTTGGAGGTAGATTATGAAAAAATTTCTTGTAGACAATGAAGTATTTGAGGTATTTCCAAATTATTGTGTTGGAGTTGTAATAGCAAATGGCATTGATAATTCAACGCCTCTTGATGGTCTTGGAGATTTGCTTCAGAATGAGATTGATAAATTTACACAAGAAAATATCGATAATAATGTTAGGGAATTACATTATGTGAATCTATATAGAGAGGCATTTAGAAAGCTTAGCATCAATCCAAATAAGTATATGTGTTCAATAGAATCCCTGCTTAAAAGGACTCAAAAAAATAAAAAATTACCAGAGATTAATCCAGTGGTTGATTTAGGTAATTTTTTCTCTATTAAATATCAATTGCCTTTGGGAGCTCATGATATAGATAAATTGGTTGATGATTTGGAGATTAGATTTACTAATCAAGATGATAGATTTTTGCCTATGGGTGAAACGGAGATTGAAATACCAGATTCTGGTGAATTTGTATATGTAAGTGGTAATACTGTTAAAACTAGGAGATGGATGTGGAGACAGAGTGATGATGGAAAAATTACAGAAGAATCATCGAATATTTTCTTTCCTATTGATGGCTTTATTGGTGAAAATGAAAAAGACGTTATAAAATTGAGAGATGAGCTGTCTGAATTTATAAGAAAAGCATATAATTGTGAAGTAAATGTTGGCTTTGTGGATAAAAACAACAGCTCATTTATAATTGAGTAAATAAAAAACACTGGGAAAACAGGATAATTTATGTATTCTCAGTGTTTGTTTTATTGCAATATTTTTATAGAATATTATTTTAAGTTGTCTTACATTATTTTACTTTATTTCAGCTTGCTTCATCTAATACTGCTTAATACCAAAGCCTTATAATATAATGCGGGATGATTTGTTATTTCATTTTCTATATCTAACGGAGGTTTCTGCTTGATTTTTCTTCTTTTTTGTCGATAGCTGTAAGTGATCGAATCAGGTACATTATTCCTGAGATAAGCAGTGTTATTCCCAATGCGATAGACAATGATACTATTGTAATCCATGGGTTGACTATAATTATGGTCGCTCCAATTAATATCAAAATATTTGAGATAATACTCAAAATGAATAGATTAGGATTTGCACTCTTTATTTCTCCTATTGAAATAAAGCTGCTAATTGCATCGTATATAAACCAAATTGCAATTATATATGTAAAGATATTATTAGCAAAGATTGGCTTTACAACAAATATAATTCCTGCAACTATCAGTATTATTCCAAAAACTAGTATGGTGTTTGCCCTAAGTTTAAATTCATTTCTCAGCTTGAAATATAGATATATAAAGTGAATTCCTTTTGTCATACATACAATTCCCAATATATATGACAGCATTAGAAATGTACTAACAGGCTTAATAAATGTGAAGATTGAAGTAACAATCAGTATGATTCCAATTAATAAGCTCACTATATTTCTATTTTTCAATTTATTCTTTTTTTCACTCATAAAATCACCTCCATTTCATCTAATTATACCATAATAAAATAGTTAAATAAATGAAATAGAGGCAAAAATATTATTATCGAAAATGTATATTGCTCAAGCAGTGATTATATCTATTGCTGAGGATATTCTGACATATTTACACTCATTATGTTTGCTGTCAATATACGATCGTCATTTAGAAGCCTTAATAGTTCATTTTTTTGTAACGTTGCAGTGAATGAATACGTTTGAAGCTTATTAGATTTTCTGATATTTTCCAAATATTCGTTAAAAGTGTAGTAGTAATGATCAGTAGTTCCTCTTTTTACATTATCGTATAGCTCTTTATCGGAATTGAATTCAAAACCAACTGAATATGCTGTACCAAAAGAGGAATTAACTTTTTCGTAGTGTGGTATAATTGACGAAAAGTCAGAAAAAGTAAAAAATAGTATAGGATTATTAACTATTTTATTTAAATTATCTAAGTAAATATCTTTAATTTTTTCTTCACTATAATTTGCAATTTGATCATACAGGCTATTTAAATTGGATTGATATTTCATTTGGCTATCGACGCTTATTCCAAGCTGGAAAATTCTGTAATCCTCCAAATTCTCAGACTTACTCTTATAAATATTTTCAATTTTATTATAAACAGCCGTATCTACTACTGGCATCCAAAACATATTTACCAAAGGATAGTTTTTTTTCATATATATAGTGATATCTCTAACTGATTCCACATTTTTGGTAAAAATAGAAGCAGAAACAACTGCTGAATCAGGAAGCTTTTTTATCGATTCTATTATTTTTTTATTATGCTCATTATCATTGGCTTTATTGTTTTCTGTCAATGTCTCATAGTATGATGCTGGAAAATAGAAATCGGAGTAATAATTGTTATTAGTGTCCTTAATCGTGTTACCTCGTTTAAACTGAATTACATTTGATCTGCTATTACTCATTGAGCTTACATTAGGTGAGATAGTATTTACAATGAATTGATAGTCGCCAAAATGATTGTCGATGACCTCAACCAAGCCTGACCGAGTGAATGGCTGAGTTGTATTGTAGAAGACATATACAAGCTTTGAAAGCTTATCAGGCTCATCGTATTTATTAAAGTCGTTCGGCATTGTTTTGAAAATCCAGTATTGTATATTATCATATAAACTGGCATTTTTTAAATACTTCTTTTCACTTGATGTTGATAAACCTACGAAATCAGGATACATTGATTTTACGACAGGATTGATAATAAAGACCAATGCTACTGCAATGATAGCTATAACTGCTATCGTCTTTAATACTGTTTTGCGTATTCGTTTTTTTATTTCCTTTGTGATTTGGTTATAAAGCTTTGATTCAGACTCTAAAGCGCTTTCTGAAAATATTTCATCATTTTCTGATTTAGTGTTGCTTTTTCCGTTGGTATTAAATTCTTTTTTTAGTTTCTCGATTCTGTTGTCGAGTTTTTTTTCTTTATCATTATTCATACTAAAACCTCCCAACATTATTTAGATAGTATTTCACTTAATTTTTTTCTAGCTCTATGTCTTATTTTTCTCACATTAGATTCGCTTGTATTCAGCAATTCGGCAATTTCAGTATCGTCAAGCTGCATATACACATTATACATGATAACCATTTTGTATTTTTCTGGAAGAAGTGATATTGCATTCGCGATTTCTTTTATATTTTCGTTTTGTATTAAAATATCAATGGGATTTTCATAATCGTTGTATTTTGATTTACTTGTAGTGAAAACCTCATCAGGGTTATCAATGAATTTTGCATTGTGCCGGAGTGTATTTAGGTATTCATTTTTCAGCACCTTTGATAGCCAAAATTTGATGCTTCCAGTATTTTTATAGGATAGAATTGCTTTAGAAAGGTTGATTGTACCAATGCTTCAGCATCGTTGAGATTCCCGGTCAATGAAACAGCGTATAGTATTAAATTTTTATAGTATTTTTTATATATTTTTTCTATTTCGCTATTATTCATAGCAATACACTTCCTCCTTCCTAATTATTAAATAAGCTTATATTAATATAACACATTAGAATTTGTTTTGTTCCACATATTTACAAAAAAATATAGATTATCATTTGATTTTGCCACTATGATACTATATAATATAATTTGTATTATTATGCAAAAAATATAGTAATAATAAAATATAAGTAATAATGAGATATTAGTATTAAGAATAAATAATGAATATTTCAATAATAAATAGCTGATATTAAGTAGGAGAAAAAAATTTTATTATTTGTATTAGAGTAAGGCTATAAGCTTATATTTATGAGATGATAAATTTTGGAGGTTAAAAATGAGATTAGGTATAGTTGGTTTACCAAATGTTGGAAAAAGTACGCTTTTTAATGCGATAACACAGGCTGGTGCAGAATCTGCGAATTACCCATTTTGTACAATAGATCCAAATGTAGGAGTGGTATCTGTTCCAGACAGAAGATTGGATATATTGAAGGATTTATATGATTCTAAGAAGATAGTTCAAACTGCAATTGAATTTGTTGACATTGCGGGTTTGGTAAAAGGGGCATCAAAGGGAGAAGGACTTGGAAATAAGTTTCTTTCAAATATAAGAGAAGTCGATGCAATTGTTCACGTTGTCAGATGCTTTGAAGATTCCAACGTTGTCCATGTAGATGGAAGTATAAATTCATTGAGAGATATTGAAACTATCAATCTTGAATTGATTTTCTCTGATATGGAAATACTAGATAGAAGGATATTAAAGACAACAAAGGCTCTAAAAGCAGATAAAAAATTGCAGTCTGAGCTGGATATCCTTAATCAAGTAAAAGCGACTCTTGAAGAGGGTAAAAGCATTAGAACTATGGAGCTTTCTGATGATGAATGGGCTTATGTAAATACTCTGGATTTATTGAGTTCAAAGCCTGTGATATACGTGTCAAATGTATCTGAAGAAGATTTGTCAAATGATGGTGCTGATAATAGTATGGTTGCAGCGGTTAGAGAGTTTGCGAAAACAGAAGCATCTGATGTGGTTGTGATATGTGCTCAAATCGAAGCTGAAATATCTGAGCTTGAAACTGATGAGGAAAAGAAAGAGTTTTTGGAAACTTTGGGACTGGAGCAGTCAGGCTTGGATAAATTAATTCAGGCATCTTATCATCTTCTAGGATTAATTTCTTTCTTGACAGCAGGTCCACAGGAAGTTAGGGCATGGACGATAAAAAAAGGCTCAAAGGCACCTCAAGCTGGTGGGAAAATTCACTCGGATATAGAGAGAGGATTTATTAAGGCTGAAACGATAGCATTTGATGACCTTGTAGAACATGGAACTATGTCAGCTGCGAAAGAAAAAGGTCTTGTGAGATTAGAGGGTAAAGAATATGTTGTTAAGGATGGGGATGTAATCCTATTTAAATTCAACGTTTAAAATAGAATAATAGTATACTGCATGAATTTATGTTATAATTAATATAATGTATTCGGAGGTGGTTCTTTATGAAAAAATTAATATCAATAGCATTAAGCTTAGTTGTTTTATCATCCGCTTCGAGAATTGTTTTTGCTGACGAAGCTGTTACCACAAACAATATAGAGCTTAATACGGGATTGAACAACGATGCGAAAGAGACAATAGTTGAAAAAAAACAGTTAATTACAGTTGATCACAAGCTTGATATTAGAAGAATTAGCGGTAAAGATAGATATAGCACTGCTCTTGAGATTAGCAAATATTATTTTAAGGAATCTAATATTGTTGTAGTAGCGAGTGGGAAAGACTATATAGATGCTCTTGTGGGAGGATCTTTGGTTTCACAAATTAAAGTTCCACTGCTGTTAGTAAATAAGGATAATGTTAGAGACGATGTTCTTCAAGAGATAAAGAGATTAAATGCCAAAAATGTGATTATTTTGGGTGGAACTAACACAGTTTCAATTGCAGTTGAAAAGAAATTTTCAAGCCATGGATATAATGTTGAAAGATTAGCAGGAGAAAATAGGTATGCAACAGCGCAAAAAATAGCTTATGCCAGATATTACTATAATGGAGCAAATACTAGTAATCCAATGGGTGAACAATTTGTTGGAATAAATTCGAAAAATTATCCTGACGCCTTGATAGCTGGTGCTATTGTGGGACAAATTAGAGGGAGCATTCTTTCATACATTGTGCCAAATTCGACTAATTTGATTCCGAGTAATCCTTTCTGGCTGGTATTCGGTGGAGTAAATTCTGTTCCAAAGGGACCAGCAGAGCAAAAGAGAGTTGATGGAGTAGATAGATATGAAACATCTGTAAGAGGTGCAAGAATGTTTGAAGAATTAACTGGAATTCCTCTAAAGACGATAATTTTGGCGGATGGAAGAAATTATCCTGATGCGTTGGCTTCATCAACAATAGCAGGTTTAAAAAATGCCACTGTTGTATTAACAAGAAATAATAGATTGCCAAGCTCAGTTACTACTTTGTTGAATGAAGGTAATATTGACAACGTGATAATCGTTGGAGGAGAGAATTCTGTTAATAAATCGATTGAAGAACAGTTGAAAAATATGGTTATTAAGAAACAAAAAGAAGTTGTTATAACTCCAGAAAATTCTGCAAAGATATCAACTGAGAAAATAGAGGATACAGCTTCCGCTCAATAGTAGGATTTCATGCCAACCTTATTATTATTCGACAAATCAATTTATCGAAACTAGATAATAGAAAAATACTATAACGTTTTCACAATGTATAATTGAATCCTATTTTCTTATTTGATATAATTTTTATAAGAATAATTTATTTTAAAGGAGAATGGGTATGAAAAAATTGACAAAAGTATGTGCATTATTCTTTGCATTGGCACTTTCTTTAAGTGCATGTTCAGGAGGAAATCAAGCTGCAGCTCCAGCTAAAAATAGTCCTGGTACGGCTAAGGATGGAAATGAACTGACAATTGAGCAGGCATCTATGCAGTTGGTTAAAGCTGTTGATGAAGGTAAGTACAAATTGGTTAGCACTGAAGACTTAAAGGCTTGGATAGACAAAAAAGAAGATATGATAATTGTGGACACAATGCCCGCAAAGAGCTATGACAAGAATAGAATTCCAGGTGCTGTAAATGCTGAATTGCCAGTAAAATTGGATGAAACTACTCCAGAGCAAAAGGACGCTTTTATCAAAGCTCTTGGAACTGATAAGAACAAAAAGATTGTTCTTTATTGTGGATTTGTTAAATGTGAAAGATCTCATGTTGGTGCTTTGATTGCCAAAGAAGCTGGATTCACAAATGTTTACAGACAGCCAGGTGGAATAATAGCCTGGATTGATGCTGGATATGAAGTAGAAGGAAGTAAATAGTCTTAATACCAAATAAATTCTTAATAATAATTTTTTATATTGACTGAAAATGCTATGCTATGAAAATATCATAGCATTTTCAAATTCTTTATTAAGAAAAACGGACAGTTAATCTTTATACATTCTTTATTTTTATTTTTGTATGTACAGCTTGGGCGTTCATTTTCATAATTGAATAGTTTTTTGTTCATTTCTCTATCTAAAAATTCGCTTGCTTTAATTATTGAATACCAACCATTTCTTTTACAGCATCTCGGTCCTCCAATTTCACCAAGCTCAGTTAGAACAAATCCAGTCATTTTATTTGCAAATCCCCAAGAATCTGTAGTCAATGGAGTTGCCTCTGATATAATGGATGCAAATATTCCTGACTCGATTCCAGCACCACAAGAGCCATAAAATCCACAGAAACCTCCTGGAATGACGCTAGCTCTTTCTTTTGCTATTTTTAGTTTTTCGATTTTTTGCTCTTGAGTTTCAAATTGATTGCAATATGCAGTTATTAGGGCAGCTGGTATCAAATAATGATGCTCTGGTCCATGAAGATATATATGAGGATTATCCATCAATTTTATTGAAATTTCAAGTGGATTAATTTCATTACATCCAACACAGTAGTTTTCAATTATATCTAATGCATTGGTACTGTGACATGAATCACAAACATAGTGTCCTTTTTGACACCTTACATTCGAACTAAATGATTTTTCGCATATTGAACATTCACATTCAGAATATTCCTTTGTATAAACTAGTTCTTCTCCACAAATCATACATCCCTGATAGTATCTCATAGTCAATTCTCCAATTTCAAGTTAAAAAATAAAAAAAATTATTTATTTAATATATTTTTTATTATATATCAAACAAGTATTTATTATATACTAACAATATATTATTTTTATGCTGACAATGTATTCTTGTATATTAAAAATATACTCTTGTAAATTAACATTATATTTTACATATTAACAATATCTTTTTGCATATCAACAATATATTTTTGTATATCAACAATATATTTTTGTATATTAACATTATA
>NZ_FONP01000007.1 GCF_900112955.1 Peptostreptococcus sp. D1 | reverse complement strand
AGGAGTGTATATCTTTTGCTTTTACAGATGTTAATATCTGAATCTTTCTTTTGAAGAGATGTTATTAGAATTTGTACTATTCAAAGGCAAAAAACAGCAATAAGTGTCAAATGCATTTTATTGCATTTTCACTTAAATTATAGTATAATATTTATGAAAAATTTTCAAAAGGGTTGACATACGATGGAAGGTAAGAACATAATAATTAGACAGACAGACAGACAGACAGACAGACAGACAGACAGACAGACAGACAGACAGACAGACAGACAGACAGATGAATTAACTATCTGTAAATTAAAATATAATAGTTTAAAAAGCGAACAAAAAACACGTTCTGATACATTTAGTACGTGTTGTTTTTGTTCGCTTTTTTTGTTGCGTGTAGAAAGAAGGTGTCTGACAATGTAAAATTACATACTTTATTGCAGACATTTTCAAAAATTTTTATTGATTAGCGGATTTAGATTTTGACAAATAAGAGAAAAGATGAGGGAAATAAGTTATAAAAAAATTAAAAATAAGGAGGTAAATGGATGATTAGAAAAATAAGGAAATTAGTAAGTCTGTTTACAGCACTGGTGATTATTTTTAATTTAATACCGATGAGTGCTGTATATGCAGATGATGTAGGTTTACAAAGTTCAGGCGGGGTTTATGCAAAAAGGCAAGGAACTTTTGAAGAGTCCGCAAAGCTGAAAGATTTTGTCTATTTTGCGGATTGGAGCAAGGCGACAAATCTTGCAGAAGACGGTTCTGTTCAAGAGGGAACCGAGCTTGTGGTATCACCTGCTGAAGGTTATGAGATTACAGTTAAAGTAACGAAGCTTGCTCCTTTCAGATCTACAGAAATATACAGAGACAGACTGATAGAAAAAGGATACGATCCGGAAGCATCCGGATATGATCCGAATGCAAAGAATGTAGATTACAGAAATAACAGCGATAAGAAATATTATCCAAGTGAGCTTTCTGACCGTTGGGGGAGATTATTAAAAGGCTCAGGCTATAATACGGGAAATGCGAAAGTAGTGCTTCAGCCTAACAGCGATGTAATGGATAGTGGTATTACATTTTCTTTATCAGCAAAGATGAGAGGAAAAGAAATTCCCGTACATCCGATTATTTTAGACGGGGAATCCATCAGTGATTATGAAGTGCAGATTATAACGACGGACGGAGGTCCGTTTAGATTAATTGATATGTCGAGGGTTAGTGAAGACATTAAGGCTCCGACAATCAGTGATATATCAACGCTTAGCACGCAGGTTCCGGTGCATACACCTTGTCCGAAGTATAAGTGGGATGCGGTTGTTAACGACAGTCCGTATGCAGGACAGGACACTCAGGTAGTCGGACCGTATATTACACAGAATAATCAATTAACACCGTTTTTTGTATCACAAAATGCCAAGACCATATCAAGCTATAACATTACTTATGGACAACAGGGCATTACCTTAGGTTTTGTAATCGGTTTTGACAGCGGTGATGCAGAAAGCAGTTACGGTACTCCTTTGCACTTTGTAGATTTGATAGCATCGTCAAATTCGCAAGAGAAATTAGATACGTTAGATAGTCATGAAGATGCAACGCTTTTAGTCAACAGAAGCTTTAACTCTCCTTTTCTCGGCTCTGTAAAGCCGGATACAGATGATATTACAAATAGCACTGATGAAAGGTGGACTTATGATGATACACATGATGCGCTTGATGTCAAAGGTGATGAAGGAGAACAACAATTAACGGGAGACAAATATCCTACATTCCATCTTGGAACAGATGAAGAGTACATCCTTCCTGTCATTGCCAACTTAAACGGTGCAGATTCTGCTAATGTATCAGCATGGATTGACTTTAACCAAAACGGAACCTTTGATGAAACGGAACGAGTAACAAGTCATGTTAGCGAAGATGGCGTAATCAATTTGAATTTTGGAAAAAGACTTGAAACAAAACCGACAGATACATTAAATGCCAGAGTCCGTATAGCAACTCAAGCGGAGTTTGTCGAATCACCGACAGGACTCGCACCGGACGGGGAAGTTGAAGATTTTCAAATTCCGGCAGAATATCAGAAAACAAGAGATGTCAAAGTAACCAAGAAATGGGTAGGAAAAGAAGGAAGCTCGGCAACAATAGAGCTTTACGCAGATAAAAGCAAAGTAGACACAGTTACCTTAAATAAAGAAAACAACTGGCAGCATACCTTCACAGACCTTGACAAATACAAGGACGGAGAAGAAATTATCTACACCGTAAAAGAAGTAAAGATAGACAGTTACGATACAGAAATTACAGGCGATATGACAAGCGGATTTGTAGTAACAAATACCAATACAGAGAAAATATCGATACCTGTAACTAAACAGTGGGTAGGAAAGCCGACAGATTCGGTAAAAGTAAAACTGCTTGCAGACAATGCGGAAAAAGAAACAGTTACTCTAAATGCCAAAGGAGAGTGGAAACATACCTTTACAGATCTTTTGAAGTATGACAAAAAAGACGGACACGAAATAGTATATAGCATAGAAGAAGTAAATATAGAAGGCTATACTACAGGAATTACAGGAACGTCAGAAAACGGCTTTACAATTACAAATACAATTACAGGAAAAGTATCTGTGCCTGTAACCAAGAAATGGGTAGGAAAAGAAGGAGCTTCTGCTACAATAGAACTTTACGCAGATAAAAGCAAAGTAGATACAGTTACCTTAAATAAAGAAAATAACTGGCAGCATACCTTCACAGACCTTGACAAATACAAGGACGGAGAAGAAATTATCTACACCGTAAAAGAAGTAAAGATAGACAATTACGATACAGAAATTACAGGCGATATGACAAGCGGATTTGTAGTAACAAATACCAATACAGAAAAAATATCAGTACCTGTAACCAAGAAATGGGTAGGTAAAGAAGGTGCTTCTGCTACAATAGAACTTTACGCAGATAAAAGCAAAGTAGACACAGTAACCTTAAATAAAGAAAACAACTGGCAGCATACCTTCACAGACCTTGATAAATACAAGGACGGAGAAGAAATTACCTACACCGTAAAAGAAGTAAAGATAGACAATTACGATACAGAAATTACAGGCGATATGACAAATGGATTTGTAGTAACAAATACCAATACGGAAAAAATATCAATGCCTGTAACAAAGAAATGGATAGGACCTGAAAAAGACTCCGTTACGGTAAAACTTCTTGCAGACGGAAAAGAAGTTTCAGGAAAGACTCTGAAACTGAACAAAGAAGGAGACTGGAAAGGCACATTCAAGGATCTTCCAAAATACAATAAAGACGGAAGCGAAATCAAGTACGATGTAGCGGAAGTAAATATTGCATTTTATGAAAGTAACAAGACAGGAGATGCCAAGAACGGTTTTGTCATAACCAACAAGCATATTCCTCCGAAGAAAGAGGTATTTAAAGGAAGCAATACTACCAATATAGACGGAGAGACAGTTCAGCCCGGACAGGAATTGACCTATGCCATTACTTACAAAAATACAACGGATAAAGATGTAAAGGCTACAATTACAGATAAGATTCCGACTCATACGAAGTTTGTATCAGCAGATAACGAAGGGAAAGAAGAAGGCGGAGTAGTAACTTGGAAAGTAGATGTAACAAAAGGTCAGAGCGTTACCGTTAAATTTACAGTAAAGGTTGATTCTGATGTTAACGGAGCACCGTTAAATAACAAGGCAAAGGTAAACGACGGCAATAACGAAGCAGATACTAACGAAGTAAACAATCCGACTCCAAAAGAGCCTGTTAAGGAAGTATTGGAATTTGGAACTACTACAAAGATAGACGGCAAAAGGGTAGAAGCAGGTCAAAAGATTACTTATTCCATTACCTATGAAAACACCACAGGAAAAGATGCTGATGTCACTATTATAGATAAGATTCCTTCACATACAAAGTTTGTGTCAGCAGATAACGAAGGAAAAGAAGAAGGCGGATCAGTAATATGGAAGAAGAAGGTTACAAAGGGAGGTACCTTAGTAGTTACTTTTACTGTTCAGGTTGATGAAAATGTAAACGGAGAGACTATCAAGAATAAGGCAAAGGCGAATGACGGAAATAACGACTATGATACCAATGAAGTAACCAACCCAACTCCAACTAAACCTAAAAAGGAAGTTTTTGAAGGTAATACAAGTATAAATATCGACGGAAAGGCAGTAAAACCCGGACAAGAACTGACTTATGCCATCACCTACAAGAATACTACAGGAGAAGATGTGGAGGCAATTATCACAGATAAACTACCTGCACATACAACATTCGTATCGGCAGATAACGAGGGGAAAGAAGAAGGCGGAGTAGTAACTTGGAAGGCTAATGTAAAAGACGGTAAGAGTATTACGGTTAAATTTACAGTAAAGGTTGATAAAGATGTTAATGGAGAGGCGATAGATAATCAGGCTAAAGTGAATGACGGTAAGCATGATTACAATACAAATCAGACTCATAACCCGACGACTACCGTACCTAAAAAGGAAGTTTTTGAAGGAGATACAAGCACAAATATAGACGGAGAGGCAGTGAAACCCGGACAGGAACTGACCTACACCATTACCTACAAAAACACAAAGGGTAAAGAAGCGGATGTAATCATAACCGATAAAATTCCGGCACATACTGAGTTTATATCTGCGGATAACGGTGGAAATAACGAAAACGGAATTGTTACATGGAAAAAGAAGGTAGCTGAGGGAGAAACACTTAGAGTCAGCTTTAAAGTAAAAGTATCCGGCGATGTTAAGGGAGAAGTTCTTAAGAATACAGCTAAGGTAAATGACGGAGAAGGTGATTTCGACACAAATGAAGTAACAAATCCGACTCCGACACCGCCGACAAAGAAGGTATTCAAAGGAATTGATACTACTGATATCGACGGAAAAGAAGTGAAAGTCGGTGAAACATTAACATACAAGGTAAGCTATCATAATACAACAGGTAAGGGTCAAAAAGTCGTTATTGAAGATAAGATACCTGAATTTACAAGCTATGTAGAAGGTTCAGCAGACAATAACGGAGTTTATAAAGACGGTAAAATTATTTGGACAAAAGAAAATGTAGCAGCCGGTGAAACATTTGAAGTAACATTCAAGGTGAAAGTAGAAAAATCGGCATCAGGGAAAACTCTTATCAACGAAGCTTTGGTAAGAGCAGGAAAGAATGAGTCTAAGACAAACAAAATAACAAATCCTGTACCTGAAATTCCGCCAACACCGCCTATAGATGAACCTAAAAAGCCCGGAACATTGCCAAAGACAGGAGATGGGGCAAATTTGTCTTTATATGCAGGATTAATTCTTTTATCAGGCAGTGTGCTGATTGTGTTAGGTATCAGACGTAGAGAAAAAACAAAGTAGAAAATTGCAAAACTATAAGCTTTTTGATGTGTACCCTCCCAAAAAATTGGGGGGTACAACAGTTATTAAAATAATTTGATAAAGAATAAGAGGGGAATTCTCAGAATTAAGAACAAATAAGAAATTAAGAGTAGGAGACAAGTGAATGTTTGGAAAAGAAAGTAAGAAATTAACAAGTCTGTTTGTAGCTTTAATAGTTATTTTTAATTTATTACCATTTAGCATGGTTTATGCAAATGATGGGATATATTCAAAAAAACTATGATGTAGGTGAGCTAGAAAAATTGTATATTCATGTAGATGGAGGGATAAGGATAAAAAACGGGCTAAAAGATTATAGGCAAAGGGTCTATGTTTGTGATGGATTTCATGTAAAAAAATACTTAGGAAATTAGGATGAAAAAACTCCATAAAAAGTTGACACTATCTAAAGATATATAAGGTTTGTTTAAAGGTTATATTTTTGGTATAATATAAATAATTAGATAATTAATTTAGAGAGGAAGTTAAAAATGAAATTTAGCTATAAGTCATTGTGGAAGTTACTTATAGATAAAAATATGACTAATAAAGAACTCATGGATAGAGTAAATATGATTAATAGTACCTTGCATAAATTAAGAAACGATAAAAATGTTAAAACTGATGTATTATTAAGAATATGCACAGAATTAAATTGTGATGTATCAAATATAGTTGTATGTGTGGAGGAAAATTATGATGACAAAAATTGATGATTTTATAGATAATATAACGCCAAGTAATTACTTTATTACTAAATCCATGGAAATGTCTAAAATTAAAAGTTCTGGAACATTGTGGTATACCAAAAAATATATTGTTCTATATGATGCGATATTCATTTCTAAAAAAATCGACACCAAAGAAGGAATTAATGAAATTATAAGAAATTTTAATAACTACATTAGTACTCTTCCAGAATCAGTTAAAGACGATGCTGAAAGGTTTTTCTTTCCTAAACACGCTGATTTGAGAGGAGATTTTAGGACTTATAATGAATTTGCAGGAGTAGTCGATATTAACGAAGATAAAAAGTCATATTATTCTAATGTAAATAAATACTATTTTATTTATTTAATGAATATTGGCGGACAATCAGGAGTTAAAGCGTTTATAAAAGAGCATTTGTATAGACCGGACTTTGAAGTTTCAAATTTACCAGAAATAATAAAAGAATTTCAAAAGAATAATCCTAAGAAAAAAGTGGATATTACAGGAACTATAAATGATTTTCATGCTTCATTAAGAAATGAAAGACAAATATTATTTTATTATGGGTATTTTCATTCAAGAAATAATGGAGCAGGTAATGATAATGAATTTTCTAGTTTAACTCCTATTGGAGAAATAGCTGTAAAGGCTAATTCTAAGGAATTTTCTATAATTTGGGAACATCAAAAAATAAAGATGGTTTCCCAACCTGTAACTATTGAATTTCCTTCTATAAAAAATTGTCAAAATTGTTTTTCTGATAAATTTAAAATAAATTATAGTCCTTATTTTTCAATTCTTAGGTGTTTAGAAAAATATAAACAGATATTTCCAAGATTTTACGATAGAATTTTATCAAGAAGTAATAATGATAATATAGATGATATTATTAAAAATTATGATGAATTCGTGGAGTCAATACCAAAAGTAGAAACATATCTGGATAGTTTTAATTTGAGAACTGAAAATAAAAATGAGGATTTTGAAAAAGAAATAAAGAAGTATATGTTAGGAATCAGAACTGATTTTTATAAGGATAATAGTGAGAATTACTTAGGCTTCGTTTCTTCTACATCAAATAATGGCTGGATCCTACAGAATGAAGAAAAATTCAATATTCTTTTTAAGATTTATGAAATAATTGAAAATTATAAATTGAATAAATATAATCTATTATTTGATAGATGTGAAAAGGAATTGAGAAAAAAATATGAATCTGTTTACACAGGTAATGTTTATGAAAAAAATCATAGAATAAAGATGGAGTGGGATTTATATAACATTAAAGTTGAGAAAACTATCCTCTTTTCTTTAGTAATATGCGAATATTTAATATTTAACAGAATCGATGTGGGATCAATTATTACTGAACAAGTTTATACGTATTTCAATGAATACTTTATTAATATATTGAAAAGCTTGAATTTAACTAAGAAACAAGAAATTATTAGAGAAATTAAACGAATTGTTGAAATGATAAAAGTTGGAGAACTAGTAGAAATTGATGAAATTGAGGAAAACTCTGTTGATTTAAATTATATTAACCAATTTAGCAGCTTAAATACAGAAGATTTAAGACGAAAAATTATCGAAGTATCTATGGAAAATATTAAACCAACTTTAGAACGTAAACGAGATATGCGTGTTATTTCTCTTCTTAAAAAATTACAATTAATCGAATATTCGGATGAGAATTCATTAATTCCCTGTGAGTGTTGTGGAGAAAAAACATTCATTAAGAATAACAATGAACCATATATAGAGTATCATCATTTAATACCTTTTAGTATTGCTGATGGTCCTGATCATTTCGAGAATATTTTTGGTATATGTCCTATGTGCCATAGAAAAATTCATTTTATAAAAGATTCATTAAAAGAGGATTTATATTTCGGGTTTAATCAAAATAATCATAGAAAAAAAAATATCGCTGATAGGCTTAGAGAATTGTATAAAATAAATGCTTTAAAATCATATCAACTTGAATATGCATTATCTGAAAAAATGATAACAGAAGCTGAATATGAGAAGATAGTTGCATAAGGAGAATATTGTGAAAAAAATTGAGGATTTTATAGGAAAGATTATTAATGATAATTGTATAAAAGTAATGAAAAAAATGCCAAATGAAAGCATAGATCTAACTGTAACCAGTCCTCCGTATGATGATTTAAGAGATTATGAGAATAATTTGGTTTGGAATAATAGAATATTTAGAAAGGTTGCAAGAGAACTTTATAGAGTAACAAAAAAAGGTGGGATAGTGGTATGGGTTATTGGAGATAAAACTTACAAGGGAAACAAGTCCTTAACAAGTTTTCGACATGCACTGTATTTTCAGGAATTAGGCTTTAATGTTTACGATGTTATTATTTACGAAAAATCTGGTTCTGCTCCACCGCATCCAAACAGATATTTTAATTCTTTTGAATATATGTTCGTAATGAGTAAGGGAAAGCCTAAAACAGTTAATTTATTAAGAGATAAAAAGAATTCCTGTGCAGGAATGTCTACTTTTGGAAATATAACTCGTAGAGAGAAAGATGGTAGTTTAGTTGATAAAGGTAGAAAGACAATTAATGAATTTGGTGTTAGAACGAATATATGGAAATATAATAATGGAAAAGGGTTTTCAACTAAAGATAAAATTGCATATGAACATCCAGCTATTTTTCCTGAACAGCTGGTTAAAGATCATGTAATGTCTTGGTCAAATGTTAACGATATTGTTTTAGATCCTTTTGGTGGAAGTGGAACCAGTGCTAAAATTTGTAAAGAATTAGGTAGACGATGGATATATATTGAAAATGTTGAAAAATATTGTCAGATTGCAAGGAAACGAATTGGTGAAATAGATGTTGAAAGTGAAATATAATACAATTATTATAAAAAATAGTATTGATGTAGCTATTAAAATTCTTGAAGAAGAATATTTAAATTTGTCTGAAAGTGGTAACTTTTTTTGTATTGTAAAATCTCAATATAGAGATGGTTATATAGATAAAGATTTTTTTGATTTAATTGAATATGCTACAGAAAAATTGAATCTTTATTATATAAATACAATTGTAATACCGGAAGATACTGATAAATTAGATAATATATTATACTGTGTTTGGTTTGTAAAAGATAAAAAAGAGTTCCATTTTAATAAGGATGAAATTCGAGAAAAGCCAATTTGGAAAGATGTTGAATGGGGAAAAAGGAAAAAAAATTATAATCCTAAAGGAAAGGATCCAGGAAATGTTTGGATTCCAACTAAGGATGATGGTAAGGCTAACATAACAGAACATTTATTACTATCTACTTTTAATGTGTTTGATAGAATTTTAGACGCGACAATATCTGATAATGGCAAGTATTTAATAATTGTTGATAGTGATAAATTACGAAACTATAAATATAATAAATTTGGAGAAATAAGATATATTCCGTTTAAGAGGGACGATATATTTTTAGGTAATTATATATATGTAGGACGTAAAGGAAAAGAAGAAACTAAAGTAATATTTAATACCTCTGAAAATATGGTAGGTATCGAAAATAAATCTATAGATTTAATAGTTACTTCTCCACCATATTGGGATTTAAAGAATTATTATAAGAAAAATCAAATTGGTCAAGAATCATATGATATTTATAGCTCAAGAATGAATACTGTATGGAGTGAATGCTATGATAAACTGAATGATAAGGGGAGTTTATGGATAAATATAAATATTAGGATTAGAAATGGGAAACCTATACTATTACCTAAATTATTCATAGATCAATGTAAGAAAATAGGATTTATTTACAGAGGTATTCTAATTTGGCATAAATCATCAGGAATACCAACAAATTCTAAGAACTTAAGTGACCATCATGAATATGTTTTAATTTTTACAAAATCAAATGATACAAAAATAAATATAAAAAAACTATTTGAGTTTAAAGATTATAAAAATGATACTATTTCTGGTAAACTTTTTTGGAATATTAATAGAAAGGCAGGGAGTGTAGGAAAGAATACCATACATCCAGCGATTTTTCCTACAGAATTAATTAATAGAATTGTTAATGTTTCCACTTTAGAGTGTGATTTTGTATTAGATCCATTTTTAGGGAGTGGAACTAGTCTTATTGCAGCAGTTAATAATAAAAGAAATTTTATAGGCTATGAGTTTAATGAAGGTTTTAAAAATTTGATGGATGAAAGATTTAATAGAGAGTTGATAAATGATGAAATAGAAGTGAAATTTATCTTTTAGAAAGAGTGTGTGAAGTTTTTTTCAAGAGTATGCAAAAAAGCCTGTAAATAAAAATAAGTCCTTCTATAGTAAAATATATAATTATCATAGGAGGGATTTTTGATATGAGAAGAAAAAAAGAAAACCAATGAATCCAACAAAAAAGAATATAATTGCAGAGTTAATATCAACATATGATATAAAGACAGCAAAAGATATTCAAGAAGCGTTAAAAGACTTGTTAGGAGAGACTCTTCAAGATATGCTTGAGTCAGAAATGAATGAACATCTAGGAATAAATAAAGATGGTCTAAAGGAAGCTTTAGGAATGTATGTAGGTGATGGAAAATCTTCAAAATACTGGCTTACAATTTTTAATGAATTAAAAAATAGAGGATTAAAAGACATAATAATACTTTGTGCAGATGGATTGTCAGGAATAAAAGAATCGATAAATGTAGCATTTCCTAATACAGAATATCAAAGATGTATTGTTCACCAAGTTAGAAACACATTAAAATATGTATCATACAAGGATAAAAAGTAATTTGCGACAGATTTAAAAGCATATATCTATCAAATAATGAAGAACTGTTTAAACAAAATTTGGATGCTGTAGAAGAAAAATGGTCTGAAAAATATCCAAATGCAATGAAATCTTGGTATGTAAACTGGAATTATATAACACCAATTTACAAGCTTTCGCCAGAAGCTAGGAAGGTAATTTATACAACAAATGCCATAGAAAGCTTGAATTTACAATTTAAACGCTTGAATAGAAATATAAGTGTATTTTCAACAAAGATGTCATTATAAAAAGTACTGTATTTATAAATAAATAAGATTAGCAAAAAATGGAATCAGCCTACTAGAAATTGGGGAATCATTTTTGGAGAATTATCAATAATGTATGAAGAACGCATAGGATATTAATATCAAAAAAACTGAAAACCATCAGTTTTCATTGACATGCAAAAAAATAAATAATAATATGAAATCAGAGCAGGCTTTCTGAAAAGCCTACTCTGAAGGTCATTTATTATATAAAATCAATTTGTCTAATAGTCAAAATTAACATAGAAGGCAATTTTACAGAAAAAATTCTATATTCTCCTGTTTCGCTAATAAATTCTAACTTTTGGGGGTCACATCATTTTTGATTTTAATTTACAGACTTTTTTTCACAGTCTCAATTTTATTAGTTATTAAACAGCATATATTTTTCATTTGCTTCATTGTTTATCAGTACAAGATTTTTCTTATCCTTAGTAGATTCAAGTGAAAATTTATATTTCGTCAATTTATATCGTGGAGCCAAATCAATTGATGGATTCATTCCCTCCATTGTAGGCAAAACGCCGGTTATCTTCGTAAGCTCGTTTTTTTCAACATTGTATTTATACCAATAATCTAACTTTGTCGAACCGAACTCGTATACATAAATTGTCTTAAAATCCTTTGAAATTGTAGTTATTCTGCAGACTTCGCCTTGAATTGAGGTTGACATTTTTCCATCATCAATTATTATACTATTTTCTAATTTTTTATCTTTAATATTGAAGATAAAAATTGCTTTTCCATTAGCTAAGCAAACCTTGTCAGTGTTATATCCGTTGATTAGGTACCAAGTAGGGTCAGCATTAAAGCTATTATTTTCTGTCATGAAGGTATTAAAGTCAACTTTCTTTAGAGCGTTATTTGCAGGTTCTTCCTTATTATTTTTATAGGAGCTTCTAACATTTCCCCTTTCTCTACTGTAACTTGCTGCAGAATTTACCATGGATGCGAAATCAAGCTTTAATTCAGTATCGTTTCTATTTTTTGTGATTGGAGTAGAATCTGTATTATTATCGAAATCCTTTCTTGAAATATCAATTTTTGTTTTGTTATCAATATTCCAAGCTATTGAATCCAGATCCTGTACCAGATAAAAAATAAATATTGATTGATAATCCACAGCTCTTACTGATATAGAACCTACATAGTCGTTAATTTCTCGTGTGGACTTTAAATTAATAACCAAGCTTTTATTGGAGTCATCTTTTGGAAATTCAACATTTATTTTTTTTACTTCATCGCTCATTGGAATTTGATTTATTATTGATATTATTTTTTCCTTGTCGTCGAAAGATGTGTTTTTATTTTCCATAAGCTTGGTAAAATTTTCATCATAGCTTGATGAGACTGACTGGGATACAGATGCCGAATTTTCTAAAGCATTTTCAACGACTGTATTTTTCGAGCATGATATGGTTGCTATTGAAATGAAAACAATCATTGATAATAAGAAAAGTTTTTCCTTAGGTATCAATTTTGGAATATAAAAATCAGAATTTTTTGATGCTTTCACATAAACTCCTCCTTATCGTAAAAAACATTTAACATTACATTCAACTTATAATTATTGTATCATATTTATAATAAAATATCTAGAAATATAGACAAATCAACACCTTAATGGTATAATTAATGAGATAATTATTTGAGTCTATGGAGGATATATAATGGTAACAGCTAGTGATTTTAGAAAAGGTGTAACTTTTGAAAAAGACGGACAGCCATGCTTAGTTGTTGATTTTCAACATGTTAAGCCAGGAAAAGGGGCTGCTTTTGTTAGAACAAAATACAAAAATCTAATAACGGGAGCAATAAGAGAAGAAGCATTCAATCCAAGTGATAAATTCCCAAAAGCCAATATAGAAACTAAGCAGATGCAGTATTTGTACAGTGATGGTGAATTATATTACTTTATGGATGAAGAAACATATGATCAGATACCTCTAAATTATGAGCAGGTAGAAGATGCGATTAAATTCCTAAAGGAAAATGAAGTTGCAACAATAAGATTTTATCAGGGATCACCTTTCCAGGTTGAAGGACCTAATTTTGTAGAGCTGGAAGTAATTGAAACTGAACCAGGAATCAAGGGTGATACTGCGAGTAACGTTACGAAGGCTGCTACAGTTGAAACTGGTGCAGTTATTCAGGTTCCATTGTTTATTAACGTTGGTGACAAGGTTAAGATAGACACTAGAACTAGTGAATATTTATCAAGAGTAAATTAATATTTTGTTCTTTAAACTGGAGGGATTTTTCTCTCCAGTTTAAATTGATAATTGGAGGAATTGTTAATGACATCATTGAAGGAGTCTATGAAAAAAGACTTATTAGAATTTGAAAAAATAATAAATTATAGCTTTAAAAATAAAGAATTACTTCAAATAGCTCTAACTCACTCTTCTTTTGCAAATGAACATAAATGTTTTTTATATAATGAAAGGCTTGAATTTCTGGGAGATTCGGTATTGGGACTTGTAGTTAGCGATTACATTTTTAACGTTAAGAAAAATTTCCCTGAAGGAAAGCTGACAAAGATTAGAGCTACTGTAGTTTGTGAAGAATCCCTTAGTAAAGTTGCAAAGCAAATCAATATCGGAAGCTATCTTTTTTTAGGTAAGGGAGAAAAAATATCTGGAGGAAGAAATAGGATTTCAATATTGGCAGATGCGATTGAAGCAGTTATCGCTGCTATATATATTGACGGTGGGTATGAATGTGCAAAAGAATTTATACTTTTTTACCTAAGAGATACTATTCATAATACAATTGATGGAAATATCTTCAGAGATTACAAAACAATATTACAGGAAATAATTCAAAGCAAGAACGAAAAGCTTACATATAAGCTTGTGGATGAAAAGGGTCCGGATCATAATAAGGAGTTCGAAATGCAGGTTAGGTCTGGTGGAGATGTTCTCGGTGAAGGTAAGGGAAAAAATAAAAAAGAAGCAGAAAAAGAGGCAGCAAAAAATGCCTTGATTAAGATGGGTCAATTGTAGAATAAATGGTGAATAAGTTGAAAAATAAGATAATACCGATTTTCGTTCCTCATCAAGGGTGTCCTCATGATTGTGTTTTTTGTAATCAAAAAAAAATAACTGGAGTTTCGACTGATATGACTGCGGAGAGGACGAGAAGCATAATCGAGGAGTCTCTTAAAACAATACAAAAAGATACGAATCTCGAGATAGCTTTTTTTGGTGGAAGCTTTACTGCGATAGATTCAAATATTCAAAAAGAATTGTTGTCTGTTGCGTATGAATACAAAAAACGTGGACTGGTAAATGATATTAGAATGTCTACAAGACCAGATTGCATTGATTCTGCAGCCTTGAAATTGATAAAATCGTTGGGAACCACTATTATCGAGCTCGGTGTACAGTCCATGGACAACGATGTATTGATTGATAGTCTAAGAGGTCATAATAGTGAAATTGTCAGATATAGCTCTGAATTAATAAAGGCTTTTGGTATAAAATTAGGATTGCAGATGATGGTGGGATTGCCATCGGACACTGAGGAAAAATGTATACAGACAGCGCTTGATTTTGTCGATATGAAGCCTGATTTCGTTAGAATTTATCCAACGATAGTAATAAAGGAAACTGGTCTGGAAAATGCATACTTAGATGGTAGATATGAGCCGTTTGACCTTGATAAATCCATAGATATTGTAAAAAAGCTACTGGTTATTTTTGAAAGAAATAAGATAAAGGTAATTAGGGTGGGGCTACAGTCTACTGACGATATACAAGTGGGTAGAGATATTGTGGCTGGACCATACCATCCTGCTTTTAAGGAGCTGGTTGCCTCAAGGATGGTACAAGATTATTTGGTTTCACTAATAGAAGACAATGAAAAACACGATTTTGATGAAATTGTAGTAATCGCACCAAAGAGGCTAGTATCCACAATAATCGGCAATAAAAAATCGAATGTAAGGTTTTTTTATGATAAATTTGGCTGTAGGCTAAAAACTATTGAAAGCGAAAAAAATTGTGTTAATGTAGGTGACGATATATTAACAGTAATGATAGATGATAAAATAATTTGCAGGACTACAATTTCAGAAATAAATGACAGTTTGTTTGATATTTATGGATTAGGTAGGCGAAAGGAGTAAAGATGTATTTAAAAGGGCTTACTCTAAAAGGGTTTAAATCATTTCCTATGAAAACCGATATATTCTTTGAAAAAGGTGTAACTGCTGTTGTTGGACCAAATGGAAGTGGTAAAAGTAATGTTTCCGATGCCATTAGATGGGTTTTGGGAGAACAAAGCGTGAAAAGTCTACGTGGAGAAAAAATGGAAGACGTTATTTTTTCCGGAACCGACACAAAAAGTGAGATGAATTCATGTGAGGTATCCTTGATTTTAGATAATTCTGAGGGTATTATTGCAGGTGAGAAAGAAATAATAGTAAAGAGAAAAGCATATAGAAACGGTGAGTCGGAATTTTACATCAATAGAAGTAAGTGTAGATTGAAGGATGTAAGAGAGCTATTGATGGATACCGGTATTGGGAAGGATGGATATTCGATTATAGAGCAAGGTAAGGTCGAGGAAATTCTGAGCAATAATCCGGCTACAAAGAGAAAGATTTTTGATGAAGCGTGTGGTATTGCGAAATACAGGTATAAAAAAAATGATGCAGAGAAAAATTTAAAAAAAGCTAGTGATAATTTAACTAGGATAGTTGATATTTTTTCAGAGATTGAAGGGCAGATAAAGCCTCTAGAAAGACAGCAAGCGAAAGCAAAAAAATTTATTGAGTATAGAGATGAATTAAAGCTTATGGAAATCAATGATACTATAAACAAGAGGCTGTCATTTCAAGAAGAAAAGAAAAGCTTTGAATTGTCACTAAATGACATTGAGAGAGAAATAAGTATTTTGGATAGCGAAAAATCGCAGCTAGAAGAAGAAATAGATAAAATTATGATAAAATCAGAGTCGATAGAACAGATAATTGATAGCATAAACGATCAATTGGCAAGCATAAGCGACTCTATTAATAATACAAATATCGAAATTAAAGTGACCTCTGAAAAAATAAAAAATAAAGAAAATGATATTCAGCAGAAAAAATCTGATTTGAAATTGATTGATGATAGAATTAATGTCGACAGAATAGAGCTTGAAAAATCTGAAAAAAGAATTGATGAGAATTCGTACCTCATAGATACCCTTCAAAACGAGCTTGAAGCAATATTTGAAGATAAGCTGTCGGCGGAAAATAAGGTTAATGCAACGAAGAAAAGTATCGATGACAATAAAAACTTATCAATTAGATTACTTGAAGAAAAGGAAAATATATCCAGAAATTTTGCGACTGTAAATGCGAATATTGATAATTTTTGTAGAAGAATAAAAGATGTTGAAGCTGAGAACGATGGTTTAAAATTGGAGCTAGAGAGCTCAAGCAACATTTTGAAGTCAAAGCGTGAAGATGTCGAAAAAATTAAAATAGAAATAGAAAATAATAAAGGTAATATAGATAAACTCGACAATTCGATATTAGAAATTGATAGAAAAATTTTGAGCTTAAATAGAGATATTCAAAATTACAATATTGAAGTCAGCGCCTTACAAAGTAAGCTAAATACCTATAGGGAGATGGAGGCACAGCATGAAGGCTTTAATAAGGGTGTAAAGGAGGTTCTAAAAAATAAAGATATAAAAGGGCTTTATGGTGCCTTGGGCGAGCTTATATCGGTTTCTGCAGCTTATGAAAAAGCGATTGAAGCGGCATTGGGAGCGAGCATTCAAAATGTTGTAGTCGATAGTGAAAGCACTGCAAAGACGGCAATTGAATATCTAAAGAAAAATAATTATGGACGTGTTACATTCTTGCCAGTGAACATTATGAGAGGAAACAAATTATCATTAGATTTATCGAAATTTAGAGAAAAGCCAATTGGAATTTGCTCAGATTTGCTAAACTATGATAAAAAATATTCCGGAGTAATGGAAAATATCCTTGGTAGAGTAATTGTCATGAAGGATATGGACAGTGCTATATCCTTTGCGAAGGAATCCGGTCATAAATACAGATTGGTAACTCTTGATGGTGATATTTTAAATGCTGGAGGTTCAATGACAGGAGGAAGCCTAAAATCTACAGGGGCAATTCTATCAAGAAGGAGGATAATACTAGAGCTAGAGCAAAAAATAGCAAAAAATAAGAACGATATAGCTAACATAGATAATGAGATTTTAGCACTAAAAGAAAGATTATTCTCGACTGAAGCAACAAAAAAGGATGAAATGTATTTGCTCAATGAAAAAGAAAAAGCTTTGTTTTCATTTTCCACAGAGATAAAGGTAGAAGAGGATAGAGTTAAGACTAGAGTGTCAAAAATAGATTCAAACTTGGTGGAGATATCTAGTATTGAAAAAAAATTAGAGGATGAAAAGAAATTGTTCGACGAGATTGAACAAGACATTCAAAGCCTATCTGAAAAAAACGACGATAATACTACTGTTATTGCTGAGCTTGAGTCTGAAATGCTAGCACATCAGAAGGGATTAGAGGAATTTACAAAGCTATTTAATGATAAGAATTTGATTCTTGAGAGAAACAAAAATATTTTTGAAATGAATATAAAGGAATTGAATAGGATAAAGGCAAGCATTGAGGATTCATTGGAAAAAAAGAACGGGTTAAATTTTCAAGTAAGTGTTTTTGAAGAAGAAATCAATTCTCTTGATGATATGCTTGTAAATCTTAATGAAAAATTGGCGGCATATCAAATTGAGCACGATGGTCTATCAGAGAAGCTTTCGGAAAATAAAATTGAAAAGGATGAATTAAGGATAGATATAGATGAAAAAAATACTATGCTAAGACAGAAAACAAGATCATTTTCTGAATACAAGGATCAAAAGTTTAAACTCGATTCAAAGCTTGAAAGAGTTATATTTGGAATGGACTCATTATATGAGTTTCTGAAGGAAAAATACGAGATGAGCTTTGAACAAGCTTTGGGGCTGAAAGATGATGACGTGGAAATAGATTATGCTAAGATAGAGAAGTTAAAAAGATCAATTAAAGCCTTGGGAAATGTAAATTTGGATTCGATTGAAGAGTACGAGGACGTTAAAAGCAGGTATGACTATTACAAGGCTCAAAAAGAGGATCTGGAAGTGTCAATTGAGTCAATCACAAAAATAATAGATGATTTAACTGAAAATATGAAGGTTGAGTTTGTAGAGAGCTTCCATAGGATAAATGAAAATTTCAAAAAAGTATATGTAAAGCTATTTGGTGGTGGAAATGCTAATTTGAGAATAACAGACGATGATGATATTTTGGGCTGTGATATTGAGATAACTGCTCAGCCTCCTGGAAAAAAAATGAAAAACCTAAGTCTGTTATCTGGTGGAGAAAAGGCGTTGACAGCAATTTGTATTCTTTTTGGTATACTCATTTCAAAGCCGACACCATTTTGCATATTAGATGAAATAGAAGCTCCACTTGATGATGTCAATGTTTACAGATTTGGAGAATATTTGAAGGAATTGAGTGAAGATACTCAGTTTATTTCGATTACTCATAGAAGAGGTACTATGGAGGTTGCTGATTATATCTACGGAATAACTATGCAAGAAAAGGGAGTTTCTTCTGTTATCAGTATGAGGCTTAATGATGCAGTAGAGCTTGCAGAGTAGAATTAGAGAAAGTAGCTATAGAGATTTTGGTTATGGTTGAACGAATAGCAAAGAGATATTCACGAGATTATAAATAAGAGAAAATAACCATTGAGATTTTAGCTACACTGATAAAATAACACTTGTGCTTAATTGGAATTGTATTTTCGGAAGGGAGAAATTATGTTTAATTCAAATGAAGAAAAAGACAATATAATCGAAAATGAAGGAAGAGAAAAACCTACCAAAAAAAATGAAGGTATTTTTGCAAGACTATTCAAAGGTTTATCGAAAACTAAAGACAATATTACTGGAAAAATTGATTCAATATTAAAATCGTACACTAAAATAGATGAAGAGTTATTGGAGGAGCTTGAGGAAGTATTGATAGCTGCTGATGTTGGTCTTAACACCACAATGCAGATAATTGACGACCTTAGAGACATAATTAAAGAGAGAGGGGTTAAGGAGCCATCACAAGTAAGAGATCTATTAAAGGAAATAATCGAAACAATTCTTTCAGAAGGTGAAAATGAAATTGTTGTTGAGCCATCGCCTGCTATTATAGTGATGGTTGGTGTAAATGGCGTTGGGAAAACTACTACAATAGGAAAACTAGCTCAGAAGTACAAATCACAAGGAAAAAAGGTTGTATTGGCAGCTGCTGATACATTTAGAGCAGCAGCTTCCGAGCAGCTAGAGATATGGGCAAAAAGAGTTGGAGTTGATATTGTAAAGCATCATGAAGGGGCTGATCCTGGTGCAGTTGTGTTTGATGCAATAAAGGCAACACAGGCGAGAGGAGCAGATATACTTATTTGCGATACTGCTGGTAGACTTCACAACAAGACAAATCTTATGAATGAATTGGGAAAAATATTTAAGATAGTAGAAAGAGAATTTCCAGAAGCAAGGAGGGAGGTATTGCTTGTAGTAGATGCTACGACAGGGCAAAATGCAGTTAGTCAGGCAAAAACCTTTAAAGAGGTTGCTAAAATAACAGGAATAGTTCTTACTAAATTAGATGGTACTGCAAAGGGTGGAGTTGTACTTGCAGTAAAATCTGAAGTAGATGTACCTGTAAAGCTGATCGGTGTGGGAGAAAGCGTTGAGGATTTACAGAAATTCAATGCAAAATCATTTACTGATGCTCTTTTTGGAGATGACTAAAGATAAATAATATTGTAATAAATAAAAACTATTTTAAACTATTTTAGTAAAAGCTGTGTCAAAAAAACTACGACAAGTGGAATAAGAATAAATGTCAACATAATTATAAAATTAATGGTTTCTAATAGTATAAATCTAAAAATTTGTTGACATATACTCATATTTAGAGTATTATATTATCTGTAAGGTTTAAGACCTTTACAGAACGGAGGCTCTATGGATATAGAAAAAATGTTGGAGATTGAAGGCTTATATTCTCAATATGCTTCCCTATTGACTGATAAACAGAGAGATATCATTTCGATGTATTATGATGAAGATTATTCATTAGGTGAAATTAGTCAGATTTTAAAAATTTCCAGACAGAGTGTATACGATAGCTTGAAGAGATCTGAAACCGCACTCAAGGATTATGAGAGTAAGCTTGGAATGATAGATAAAATGAAACAAATAGAGATTTTTGTAAACAGTATAGAAAAGTGTCTTGGCTTTGATAAAGAAAATAAAGAAAATATGACTCTTGAAATTGATGCTGAACGAGTAACTCAGCTTAAAATTATTTTAGATGAAATTAAGGAGCTGATATAATATGATATTTGAAGGTTTATCTGACAAATTACAAAATGCTTTTAGTAAATTAAGATCAAAAGGAAAATTGACTGAATCAGATGTAAAAACAGTGATGAGAGAAGTCAAGATGGCATTACTTGAAGCGGACGTTAACTACAAGGTTGTAAAAGATTTTGTAAAGACAGTTCAGGAGAGATGTGTTGGCGAAGATGTCATGAAGAGTCTTACTCCAGCCCAGATGGTAATAAAAATCGTCAATGACGAATTGACAAAGCTTATGGGAGATGTACAAAGTAAAATTACATTTTCTCAGCAACCGCCGACTATCATAATGATGGTAGGTTTACAGGGGGCAGGTAAAACTACAACCTCTGGAAAGCTGGGTGGATACCTAAAAAAGCAAGGGAAATCACCGCTGCTGGTTGCCTGTGATATCTATAGACCGGCTGCAATTACACAGCTAAAGGTTGTCGGTGAAAAACTGGAAATACCAGTTTTTGAAATGGGGGATAAACAATCTCCGGTTAATATAGCGAAGGCATCAATAGAATTTGCGAAATCAAACAAGCATGATGTCGTGATAATCGATACTGCGGGTAGATTGCACGTAGATGAGATTCTTATGCAGGAATTAAAGGATATTCAATCATACGTAAAACCTCAGGAAATCCTATTGGTTGTAGACTCCATGACAGGACAAGATGCTGTAAATGTATCTGAAAGCTTTAATGAAGCACTTGGAATTGATGGAGTAGTCCTTACGAAGCTTGATGGTGATACAAGAGGTGGTGCTGCATTATCTATTAGAGCAGTTACGAACAAGCCTATAAAGTTTGTAGGTATGGGAGAAAAGCTAGATAATCTTGAGCCTTTTTATCCAGATAGAATGGCATCCAGAATTTTGGGAATGGGCGATATGCTTAGCCTGATAGAAAAAGCACAGGATGCTATGGATATGGAAAAAGCAAAGGAATTAGAGCTAAAGATGAGAAAAAATGAGATGGATTTCGAAGATTTTCTTACTCAGCTTGAGCAAATTCAAAATCTTGGTCCATTAGATAAATTACTGGAGCTAGTTCCTGGTATGGGAGCAATGAAATCTCAAATGGGCAATATCGACACAAATGGCAAAGAGGTCAACAGGACAAAAGCGATAATTCAATCGATGACAATAGAAGAAAGAAGAAATCCTCAGATACTGAATGCTTCGAGAAAGAAGAGAATAGCTAGAGGTAGTGGTACAAATGTACAGGATGTTAATAGACTCATTAAACAGTTTAATGAGATGAAAAAAATGATGAAAATGTTCCAATCAGGTGGTATGATGGGTAAAATGAGAAAGGGAGGATTCCCAAAGCTACCTAATTTACCGTTCTAAAGCTTTGATAAGGAATATATAATAAATAATTATAAAATAATAAAAGGAAAATATTGGAGGTATTTTAAAATGGCAGTAAAAATAAGATTAAGAAGAATGGGAACTCATAAGAAACCTTTTTATAGAGTGATAGTAGCAGATGCAAGATCACCAAGAAATGGTAGATTTATTGAGGAAATAGGATACTACAATCCGTTGACAGAGCCAAAGCAGGTTAAGATTGACGAAGAAAAGGCAATCAAGTGGTTATTAACAGGTGCTCAGCCTACAGAAGTAGTTAAGAAATTATTTGTTTCAAATGGAATAACTGAAAAATTCGACGCTACAAAAGCATCTAAATAGTCCTTTTAGGAGATGATTCTATGAAAGAGCTAGTGGAAGGTATAGCTAAAGCTCTTGTTGACAATCCTGATAAAGTATTTGTTGAGGAAATAGTAGATGGTAAGGATATTCTACTTAAACTAAAGGTTGACGACTCAGAAATGGGAAAGATTATTGGAAAGAAAGGTAGAATAGCAAAATCTATTAGAACAGTATTAAAATCAGTTTCCAACAAGAAAAAAGTTAATGTAACTTTGGAAATAGTTGAAGACTAGGCTTTGCCTAGTCTTTTATTAAGTTTAAGAGGTAGGATATGGCTGAAAAAGTAAATTACTTCAAAGTAGGAAAATTTGTAACTACTAGAGGTTTAAAGGGAGAATTAAAGGTTTACTCTCACACTGATAATATTGAGAGATTTTTGGATTTAAAGTCTTTTTATGTCGGAAATAACAGAGATGAATTGTTCAATGTAGAAAGAGTGAGTATTCTTTCAACTAATATGGTGGTGTTAAAAATAGTAAGCTTTGATACCATTGAATCTGTACAACGATTTATTAACAAATTCATATATGTATCAAGAGATGATGTCTATGCTTTAGAAGATGATGAGATGTTAATTGTCGATATGCTAGGGATGAGCGTTGTGACAGTTGATGGAGAAGTGATTGGAGAGCTGGTTGACGTTCTACAGTATACAGCAAATGATGTGTATGTGGTAAAAAATGAATCAGGAAAAGAATATCTAATTCCTGCTACATATGAAATCGTTCCAGAGATAAATACTAAAGAAAATAAAATAGTGGTTGATCCAATACCGGGGCTGTTAGACTAATGAGAATACATGTTATGACACTTTTTCCTGATATTTTTAAGGCATATATCGGGGAAAGTATGATGAAAAAAGCAGTAGAAAGCTCTATATTAGAGGTTGAATTATACAATATAAGGGATTTTTCGGAAAATAAACATAAAAAGGTTGACGATTATCCGTTCGGAGGAGGTGCTGGCATGGTCATGACTCCACAACCGATATTTTCAACATATGAGTATATCGTCGATAAGTATGAACTGGAAAATCCAAGAGTTATTTATTTGTCGCCAAAGGGGAGAGTTTTCGACCAAAAAATAGCAAAGAGCTTGTCTTTAGAAAACGACATAATATTTTTGTGTGGTCATTATGAAGGTGTTGATCAAAGAATTATCGACCTTATTGTGACTGATGAGATATCTATTGGAGACTATGTTTTGACAGGTGGGGAGTTACCAGCTTTGGTTATGATAGATTCTATTGCAAGGCTGGTGCCAGGAGTATTGAATAGATCTGAAAGTCATGAGGATGAAAGCTTTGAAAATGACCTGCTTGAGTATCCACAGTACACAAGACCTAGGAGCTTTAATGGATTGGAGGTTCCTGAGGTATTGCTTTCCGGCAACCATAAAAAAATAGATGAATGGAGATTTGATGAATCCAAAAAAATCACAATGGAAAGAAGACCTGATTTAATAAAAAAATAGGATATTCAGAAAAATTTTGTATGACTAGCGTTATAACCAAAAAAGGTACGAGGTTAAATACTTCTATCAGGCTATTTATACCAAAAAAATTCATTAGGATAAAAATAAAGCTACAGAAGGTGTCAAAAGTTGTGGTCACCACACATTTGATTTTTTCTGTAGCTTTTATTATTGAGATTTGAATGTAAAATTAGAAATTAATCACTATGTTATATTTATCTAATCATTATCTAGCAATTATGATTTAACTATCTAATCACCATTCTTTAATTATCTAATCATTTGCTTTTAATTATCTAAATACCTATGCTTTAATTATAGCCTTGTGGTAAGTTTTCTTACCCTTTCTTATAATAACTTTATCAGCAAGCATTTCTTTAGTGACATTGAAGTCTATATCTGTCACGCTTTCATCGTTTACATAAACTCCACCTTGCTGGATAAGTCTTCTGATTTCGCTCTTTGAAGGAGCAAGGTCACATTCGATCATTAAATCCATAATATTAATAGCACCATCAGTTAGCTTTGATGAGTCAATTTCTGTTGTAGGCATATTTGAATCGTCTGTACCACCAGCAAAAAGTGCCTTTGAAGCCGTTTCTGCCTTTACTGCCTCTTCTTCTCCATGCACTAGCTTTGTAAGCTCGAAAGCAAGTATCTGTTTTGCTTTATTCAATTCAGCACCTTCCCACTTGTCCATCTTATCAACTTCCTCAAGTGGTATAAAAGTAAGCATTCTAATACATTTTAGAACATCTGCATCTCCAACATTTCTCCAGTATTGGTAGAATTCAAAAGGAGATGTTTTGTTAGGGTCTAGCCAAACTGCACCATTAGCAGTTTTACCCATTTTTTTACCTTCAGAGTTTAATAGTAGAGTAATAGTCATTGCATAGGCATTTTTACCTAATTTTCTTCTGATCAGCTCAGTTCCACCTAGCATATTTGACCATTGATCGTCTCCACCAAACTGCATATTACATCCGTAAGCTTTATATAAGTGATAAAAATCATATGATTGCATTATCATGTAGTTGAATTCCAAGAATGAAAGACCTTTTTCCATTCTGTTTTTATAACATTCAGCTCTTAGCATGTTATTTACAGAAAAGTGAGGACCAACTTCTCTAAGCATTTCAATATAATTCAAGTCCAAAAGCCAATCAGCATTGTTTACCATTATAGCTTTTCCTTCACCAAACTCGATGAATTTTTCCATCTGTACCTTGAAGCAATCACAGTTATGTTGAATTGTTTCCGGTGTCATCATGTTTCTCATATCAGTTCTTCCAGATGGATCGCCTATATATCCAGTTCCACCACCTACAAGAACTACAGGTGTGTTACCAGCCATCTGAAGTCTCTTCATAAGGCATAATGCCATGAAGTGTCCAACGTGTAATGAATCTGCAGTTGGATCGAAACCTATATAGAAAGTGGCTTTACCTGTATTAACTAGTTCTTTGATTTCTGGTTCGTCTGTAACTTGTGCAATTAATCCACGAGCTACTAATTCTTCGTAAATTCCCATTTTCTACACCTCTTTCTGAAAATTAAAAAAATAACTATTTGTTAATTAAGATTTAGTCATTATTATACACCAAACGATGGGAAAAAAAAAGTGAAAAATATAGAATTTCAATAAAAATTAACAATACTACATATTAGTAAAATTTTATTTATCAAAGTATTGACTTTTGAACGTATTATAGATATAATATAGTAGTTATTGAGTACGGGCGTACCTCTTTTACGATGGTCAGTATTTATGTACGTCTATGATTAGGAGGAAAAAATGAACGAATTAATTAAAGCTATTGAAGCAGAACACATTAAGAGCGATGTTCCAAATTTTGGACCAGGGGACACAGTAAAGGTACACGTTAAGATTATCGAAGGTAAGAGAGAAAGAATCCAGGTTTTTGAAGGTGTTGTACTAAAAAGACAAGGTGGAGGAGTTAGAGAAACTTTCACAGTTAGAAAAATATCTTTCGGTGTTGGAGTAGAAAGAACTTTCCCAGTTCACTCACCAAAGGTAGAAAAAATTGAAGTTACTAGATTCGGTAAGGTTAGAAGAGCTAAGATCAACTACCTAAGAGGTAGAGTTGGTAAGGCTGCTAAGATTAAAGAAGCTAGAAACAAAAGATAATCAGTATATTTGTAAATTAGGGTGTCTTTATAGACATCCTTTTTTTCGAGAGGAAGTGAAAATATGAGTTATAATGAAGAATATTTAAAGGATGACAATTTGAATATAAACTGGTATCCGGGGCATATGAAGAAGACTAGAGAATTGGTACAAAACAATTTGAAGCTAGTCGATATAGTAATTGAGCTACTAGATGCGAGAATACCATTCAGCAGTAAAAATCCTGAAATAGATAAAATCGTGGGAGATAAGCCTAGAGTAGTATTGTTGAATAAATCTGATATGTGTGAGAGAAAAGATCTTGATGAATGGATTAGATATTATGAGAAGCAAGGAATTAAGGCGATTCCTATAAATGCAATGAACGGACAAGGAATAAATAAGGTTATTTCTGAGTGTGGAGCTCAAACAAAAGAAATGATGGAAAAATTCAATGAAAAAGGAAGAAAAGCCAGAGGAATTAGATTGATGATAGTAGGTGTTCCAAATGTTGGTAAATCTTCACTAATAAATAAATTATCGGGAAGAAGAAGTACTCAAACAGGTGACAGACCTGGCGTAACAAAGGGAAAGCAATGGGTTAAAATAAAAGGAAATATGGAGCTATTGGATACTCCAGGTATTCTTTGGCCAAAATTTGAGGATCAAGAGGTCGCTCTTAATCTTGCTTTTACTAGAGCTATAAAAGATGAAATTCTTGATGTTGAAACTTTGGGATTAAGGCTGATTGAAAAATTACAAAATATTGCACCTGAAAAACTTTGCGAAAGATATAAATTAGATTCAGTCGCTGAAACACCACTTGAAACCATGGAAGCAATAGGTAGAAAAAGAGGCTTTATAATGGGAAATAAGGAGCTTGACTATACAAGAATTGCAACCACAGTATTAAATGAATTTAGAGACGGAAAAATTGGAAGGATAATACTGGAAAAACCATTTAATATCAACGAAGGTAAAATAATTGGATAATTAATATTAATGAATTTGAAATGATTTAATTAAGTTAAAATAAAAACAATTTAATTAAGTTGAATTTAAAATGATTAATCAAAATAATTGACTAAATTAATGGAGGGTAATGGAGCAAATTATGGATAAGAGGCTGCTTGATGAGCTGACAAAAGAATATTACAATATTTCCAATTTAGATAATGAGACAAAATCGTATAAATCTATTAAGGTATCTACAGTTAAGGAATTATATAGCTCAATTTCTTTGGATACTATTAATGATAATGATACAAGTGCTTATTTGGAACTGATTGATCGCTTTGCTGATTGCATAAAAAATGATGATAGAAAATCTGTAATTGATATTGCTCAAAAGCTTGAGATAAAAAAACAAAAATATTTGTCTGAAATAAATAGACTAGATATGCTTAATCAGTATGAGAATAGAGCGAGGAAAAATGGCTTTAAGATAATTGGCGGTGTTGATGAGGCAGGACGAGGACCGTTGGCAGGACCGGTGGTTGCTGCAGTCGTTGTTTATAAGGGTCCAATAAGAATAAACAAGATAAATGATTCAAAAAAGCTTTCTGAAAAAAACAGAGAAGAGCTATTTGATATTATTAAAGAGAAAGCATATGATTATGGGATTGGCGTTGCTACTCCTGATGAAATCGACGAGCATAATATTCTAAATGCCACATATATTGCGATGAAAAGGGCGATAGATAAATTGAAATATAAGCCTGATTATCTGATAAATGATGCTGTTATTATACCGAATATGGATATGAGACAGGAATCTCTAATAAAAGGAGATTCAAAATCAATTTCAATAGCATCTGCAAGCATTTTGGCTAAGGTGACTAGAGATAGGCTGATGTATGAGTATGATAAAAGGTTCCCAGAGTACAGTTTTTCATCAAATAAGGGCTATGGAACAGAGGGGCATTATGAGGCTATAAAAAAATATGGTATTACAAGCATTCATAGATTGAGCTTTCTAAAGAATTTTACAGAATTTTTCGATGAAAAAAATGTGAGAAAGTAGTATAATTATATTTAATGTGAATTTTATATATAGAAGGTGGATATTATGAGTGAAAAAATAACTATGACTTATGATGAAGTTCTTAAAAATGCTAAAATTAAGTTTAATGGATCCTGTAAGGTTTGTCGGGTATGTGACGGTATTGCTTGTCGTGGTGAAGTACCAGGAATGGGTGGCAAAGGAACGGGCAATTCCTTTATAGAAAACGTCAAAGCTCTCGACAGAATAAAGATAAATATGAGGACAATTCACAATGTTGAAAATCCGGATACATCCATAGAGCTTTTTGGCAGAACGCTTGATTTACCTGTTATGGCAGCACCTATCACAGGGACTACTTTAAACATGGGCGGTCAGCTTACTGAAAAAGAATATATTGAACCAGTTGTGGCTGGATGTAAAAATAAAAATACGATAGCTATGGTCGGTGATACAGCGATACCTCAGTTCTTGCTTGATAATCTCGAAGTATTAAAGCAGTACGATGGTAATGGGATTGTATTTATTAAGCCTTGGGAAAATGAAAATATTATAAGTAAAATAAAGGCGGCAGAGAAGGCTGGTGCTATTGCCATCGGTGTTGACATTGACGCTTGTGGTTTGATTACGTTGAATATTCATGGTACACCTGTAAAGGCAAAATCTGTAGCTGAAATAAAAGAATTGGTTGAATCAACAAGTCTTCCTTTTATTTTGAAGGGAATTATGACACCGGATGAGGCTTTGATGGCAGTTGAGGCGGGAGTTTATGGTATCGTGGTGTCAAATCATGGTGGCAGAGTTCAGGATTACACTCCGGGTACTGCGGATGTGCTAGAAGGTATTGCCAGAGCAGTTGACAAAAGAATAAAAGTGTTTGTTGATGGTGGTATTAGAACTGGTGTAGATGTTTTAAAAATGCTTGCTCTTGGTGCAGATGCATGTCTAATAGGGAGACCATTTGTAACAGCATCACTAGGTGGTCAGACTGACGGTGTAGAACTATATCTTGAAAGAGTAAAAGCCGATTTAGAAGGAGCTATGATATTGACTGGATGTCAAAATTTAGACTCAATAGATAAGCGAGTTTTATTTGGCGATGACTGCTGTTGCTGTAGCTAAAGAGAAGGAGATGGATTTTATGAGATTTTCACATTTTAATTTTAATGTATTAGATCTGGAAAGAAGCTTGAAATTTTATGATGAAAGCCTTGGCTTAAAGCCTGTAAAGGAAAAGGTAGCTGAAGATGGATCCTATAAATTAGTATATTTAGGTGATGGTAAAACTGATTTTACTTTGGAATTGACTTGGCTTAAAGATAGAACTAAATCATATAATCTGGGGGAATGTGAGTTCCATCTGGCATTTACTACTGATAGATATGATGAGGTATACCAGAAGCACAAGGATATGGGTATCGTGATATTTGAGAACGAAAAGATGGGGATATATTTCATTGTGGATCCTGATGGATACTGGATTGAAATATTGCCTGCGGATAGATTTTAAAAATTAAATAATAGGCTATTTAGCCATCACATTTCACTTTTTTGATATAATATCATTATTTTGTGAAATGTGGTGGTTTTATTTTGTCTATTTTTATTATTTTTTGCCTATAATACATAAGTAGATAAAAATAATATAAATACAGTATAAACATAGTATAAATATAGAATAAAAATCATATAAATACATTTTGAAAATATTTAAAACTAAATTTTAGTCGATATTTGACTATAAATAATTGTGTTACATGAGGAGTTTGTATGCAAAAGCATTTAAGTAATTATGAAATAGGTAAAATTGGTGAAGATGCCGTATCATTGTATCTTGAACGGACTAACCACATTGTTTTGGAAAGGAATTATAGGAATAGGCTTGGAGAAATAGATATAATATTTGTCGATGGTAATACACTAGTTTTTGGCGAGGTAAAAACTAGAACCTCTAACAAATTTGGAGAGCCAAGGGAAGCTGTCGATAGGAGAAAAATGAACAAAATATTAGCTGTTGCGAAAGCATATATATCAAATAAAAAAATAATAAATGTGGACATAAGATTTGATGTTTTTGAGGTTATGTATCATCAGAAAAAAATAAGGCATATCAAAGATGCTTATATAGGTGGTGGATTTCATTGATAAATAAAACTAAATCAGGAATATTATATGGAATAGGTGGAATTCCAATTGACATTGAAGTAGATATATCCAGAGGAATGCCGATTTTCAGTATAGTTGGACTTGCAGGAACAGAAGTCAAGGAATCAAAAGAGAGAGTGAAATCTGCTGTTATCAATAGTGGTTACGTATTCCCATTAAACAGGATAGTCGTGAATCTATCACCCGCGGATTTGAAGAAGGATGGATCTTATTTAGATTTGGGTATTTGCATTGGTATATTATCCGAGTATTTAAATAAAAAAAACAATGATATAGAAAATAGCGTTTTTCTAGGTGAATTATCTCTAGACGGAAATCTAAGAAGTATGGAGGGGATTTTTTCAATTGTACTGTCGATGTGTGAAAAGAAAATTAAAAGGGTGTATATTCCTGCTGATAATTATCTTGAATGCAGCGAGATAGATTCTATTGAAATCGTTCCAGTAAAATCAGTTAGAGATTGTGTTGATATAATTAATATGTCAGATTTTAAAAAAAAGGATTTTATTAAAAAAAGAAAGGATGAAATACTAGTTAAGAATAGAAAACAATTTTTTGTAAATCTAAATCATTACAAAAATTTAGAAAAAAATAAAGAAAATGAAATAAATATAGATTTTGAAGAGATAAAGGGGAACAAGGTTACCAAAAGATGTGCAGAAATTTCTGTTGCGGGAGGTCACAATATGCTGATGATAGGACCACCAGGAACAGGTAAAACTATGATAGCAAAGGCGATGAAAGGGATTTTACCAAAGCCTAATAGAGATGATTCCATTGTAATTACAAGAATAATGAGCTCGGCTGGATTAAATCGAAGCTCTATTGGACTTGTTAAAAATCGACCCTTTAGACAGCCTCATCATAGCGCGACCAAAATATCAATTATCGGTGGTGGTGCAAAAGCAATGCTGGGAGAAATTACATTAGCACATAAGGGTATTTTGTTTTTTGATGAATTGCCTGAGTTTGATAGAAATACGATCGAGGCTCTGAGACAGCCCTTAGAGGATGGATGTATAAATATATCCAGATTAAATTACAATATAACCTATCCATCTGACTTTATTTTTATTGCAAGTATGAATCCATGTTCGTGTGGTTTTTATAACAGTAGTAAAAAATGTATTTGCCGTCAATCTGAAATTGATAAATATAGAGGTAAAATATCTGGACCTATTCTGGATAGGATAGATCTTTTTTCTGAGGTGAGTGAAATAGATTATGAGGATATATCATCAAAGAAAGAGGAGGAAGATTCTATAACTATCAAAAATAGAATTGAGGTCGCAAGAAAAATTCAATTGGATAGATTTAGAAGTACAAATATTGACTTAAATTCCCAGATGTCTACGGAGCAGGCCATTAGGTATTGCGAGTTGACTGGTAAGGCAGAAAAGACAATCCAGATGATTTATAGAAAATATGGGCTGAACAATAGATCGTATATAAAAATTCTCAAGGTTTCAAGAACAATTGCGGATTTGCGAAATAGCAAAGACGTAGATGAGAAGGATATTATGGAGGCTTTTTCGTATAGACGGGCATATTACAAATATTTTTCAAGAGGTTAAAAATTTTGTATTAGGTGAATTGGGATTATTTTTCGCTGGAAAAAATTGTAGGAAATAAATTTGTAGAAAATAAATTATTGTGGAAATAAATTATTGTAGAAAATAAATGTGGGAAGCAAATTTATAGGAAATAAAGTAGAACTAGGAGGTATTTATGGTTAGAGATTTCTACCTTTGGGCTAATTCTTATTGTAAAATTTCATGTGAGCAGATGAAGCATATTAGAGAAGCTTATCATGATTACTTCAATGATATCTCTCAAATAGCAGCTTTATTGGAAAAAATAATGGCTGACGAGAATATGTCACCAAAAATAAAAAACAAAATTAAAAAATACTCTTCTTTTTTAACTAATTTGGTTGATTTAAAGCACGAGATGAATAAAAGAAATATTTCTTACATTACAATTGACGATAGTATGTATCCTGAATGCTTGAAACAAATCTATGATCCACCCTATGTTCTTTATTATAGAGGAAATATCAATATAATAAGTGATATGTATAAAAAAATTGCAATAGTGGGCTCTAGAAAGGGTACAGAATATGGAAAAAATGCAACAAAATATTTTTCATCATCGTTGTCGAAATATGGATTTGTCGTTGTGAGTGGTATGGCTAAAAATGTAGATTATTATGCTCATAAATATTGTGTGGATTCAGGAGGAAAGACAATAGCCGTACTTGGAACCAATATAGATAAAATATATCCATTAGAGAATAAAGCGTTGTATTCAGAAATAATAGAGAGTGGAGGATTGATTCTATCAGAGCATAATTTCGATGAGGCTACTCAATCCTACCATTTTGCTGTAAGAAACAGAATAATAAGCGGACTTTGCTCTGGTGTCATAGTTGTAGAGGCAGAGGAAAAAAGTGGGGCATTAATTACTGCAGACTGTGCACTGCAACAGGATAGAAATGTGTATGCAGTTCCAGGTAGTATTTTTTCTTCTCTAAGCGGCGGTTGCAATGAACTGATAGCACAAGGAGCCAAATCTGTTCGAAAAGTCGAAAATATTTTAGAGGACTACGAAATATTTGAAAAAAAAGAAGAATTATTTATTGAGAAAAACAAATTATTTTTAAAAAATAGTGGAAATACTAATACAAGTTGTGATAATATATTGCTTGATGATATTTCGGATAATGTGATTTCAATTGAAGAAAGAGCTATTTTCGACATTATATCATCAAGAGGAGCGATAGATATTGAACAAATTTCCTTAATCAGTGGATATGGCATAAGTGAAGTTACATATATAGTAGAAAAGCTTTTGATTTTGGACTTGGTAGTAGAACAAGGCTTCAATAGATACGCACCCAATATATTATAATGGAGGTGTTCCTTGTGCCAAAGGCTTTAGTAATAGTAGAGTCCCCCGCAAAGGCAAAAACAATTGAAAAATTTTTAGGAAAGAGCCACTACTCTGTGAAGGCATCAGTTGGTCATATAAGAGATTTGCCAAAAAGTAGGCTTGGTGTTGATATAGAAAATAACTTTGAACCCGAATATATTAATATTAGGGGAAAAGGAGATATAATAAAAGAGCTTAAAAAAGAAGCCAAAAAGGCGACTAAAATATATCTTGCAACCGATCCTGATAGAGAAGGTGAGGCTATTTCTTGGCATTTGTCCTATATTTTGGGAATCGATTCTGATTCGGACTGTAGAATTGAGTTTAATGAAATAACAAAGGATACGATAAAAAGGTCTATAAAGCAACCGAGAAAGCTGAATCATAATTTGATTGATGCACAACAAGCGAGAAGAGTATTAGATAGACTGTTGGGATACCAGATAAGTCCAGTTTTATGGCAGAAGGTCAGAAGAGGTCTGAGTGCTGGCAGAGTACAGTCTGTTACGACAAAAATAATTTGTGATAGAGAGAAAGAAATAAATGAATTTGTTCCAACAGAGTATTGGTCTTTAAATGTTATTTCAAATGTAAGGGACACTGATGTCGATTTTAGTTTTTACGGTATTGATACAGATAAAGTTGATTTGAATAACGAAGCTGATGTAAGTGCCATAATATGTAAAATAAAAAATAGACAGCTTTTAGTTTCGAGCATCGATACGAAAATAAGACGAAGATCTGCTGTTAAGCCTTTTACGACTTCTATGCTGCAACAAGAAGCAGTAAACAGGTTAGGCTTTACTACAAAAAAAGCTATGAAAATTGCTCAGGAGCTATATGAAGGAATTGATATCAGCGGTGAAGGAACTATTGGTTTGATTTCCTACATCAGAACGGATTCTCAAAGAATATCAGATGAGGCGAAAGAGGCATCAAAAAAATACATTTATTCTGCTTTTGGAGATAATTATCACATTGGAGATAAGAAATCTACTCAAAAGACAAAAAAGAATGCTCAAGACGCTCACGAGGCGATAAGACCTACATCTGTTAACAGAGAGCCAGACAAGATAAAATCGTCATTATCTAAGGATCAATATAAGCTTTATAATTTGATATGGAGAAGATTTGTTGCAAGTCAAATGGCAGATGCTATATATGAAAATATATCAATAGAATGTAAAATAGATAACTATGTATTTAAAGCGACTGGATCAAAGCAGATTTTCGATGGTTATACAAGGATATACAATTTTACTGATAGAGATGACAAGATTCTTCCGCAAATTGAGATCGGAGACAAGCTTGATATTTCTGAAATTATCCCAAAGCAGCATTTTACCCAACCACCAGCCAGATATACCGAGGCAAGCTTGGTAAAGACTCTTGAAGAGCTGGGGATTGGAAGACCATCTACATATGCTCCTACTATTGGTACTATTTTGACAAGAGGATATGTCGAAAAAGAAGGTCAATCTATAAAACCAACTGAATTAGGGACAATTGTTACCGAAATTTTGGAAGATAATTTTGAGATGCTTACAGATGTAGATTTCACAGCTAGGCTAGAAACTCTACTTGATGAGGTGGAAGATGGTGAGGTGCAGTGGAAAAAGGTTATACAAGAGGCATATGAGCCATTGGAATCATCTATAAAGACAGCTCTTGAAAATATTGAGAAAATAAATATGGATATTGAAGTAGATGAAAAGTGTGAATTATGTGGTTCTAATATGGTGATAAAGCATGGACGATTTGGAAAGTTTATGGCTTGTAAAAAATATCCTGAATGCAAGTTTACAAAGCCAATTGTAGAAAAGCTTGGTGTTAAATGTCCAAAATGTAACGATGGCGATGTAATTATTAGGAAAACAAAATCTGGTAGGGCATTCTATGGGTGTAGTAATTATCCAAACTGTGATTTTGTAGAATGGAATAAGCCTACTGGTGAGGTTTGCGAGTCATGTGGAGCATATATGGTGGAAAAAAACTCCAAAAAAGAGTCAAAGAGTATTTGTTCTAATCCTGAATGTGTGACAAATGCTAGTACAAAGGTAAAGAAAAAAGTCAAAAAAGATTAGTATTCCCACGATTTTAGAAATAAAAAATTAAATGAGAAACGGGATTTGTATTAAAAAATGAAACAATTCCCGTTTTTTCTTTTGTATATAAAAAGAATCAATTCCAAATTAAGATATTATTGAGAAAATTTTTAAAATTGTAAAAAAATGTTGAAAAATTGTGATATTTATGATACTCTTAAAATTAAGAATGCAATTAGTATACAAGATGGTTTTAATATGTAAACATGATAAAAAATTAATTTGCAAAAAGTGATTCAAATTGGGCAGAAAATGTTAATAAAACAAATATATTGTTTCTAGAAAAATAGGAGGTAATGTTTATGGCTAGTAATTTGCTAACAAAAACAAGAAGGATTAACAAAGTACTTCAACTTACTGCAGGTACTTCGCTTTCATTCAATCAATTGTCAAGTATTCTAGGTGACGTTTTAGATTCGAACGTATATATTGTAAGCGCAAAGGGAAAGGTACTAGGCTATCATTTGCAAACACCGGAAGATAGCTCTGTACTATTTGACGAAGATACAAAGACAGAAAAATTTCCTTATGAATATACACAAAATATATTAAAAATAGTGGAAACTAGGGAAAATATAAGTGGGAAGGACATACTAAGCTATTTCCCATTTGAACATGATAGATTGGAAAAATATACGACTGTTGTTCCAATATTAGGTGGTGGAGATAGATTAGGGACTTTGATACTATCCAGATATGATTCTGCTTTTACTGATGAAGATTTGGTATTGGCTGAGTATTCCGGAACAGTTGTAGGTCTTGAAATACTTAGAGCTATTAGCGAAGAAATGGAAGAAGATATGAGAAAGAAAACTGTTGTTCAGATGGCAATAGGTACACTTTCATATTCAGAGCTAGAAGCAATTGAACATATATTTAGAGAATTAGGTGGAAATGAGGGATTACTAGTAGCGAGTAAAATTGCTGACAAAGTAGGTATTACTAGATCTGTAATAGTAAATGCTCTTAGAAAATTTGAAAGCGCTGGAGTGATAGAATCTAGATCTCTGGGAATGAAGGGGACTCATATTAAAATATTGAACGATAAATTATTAGATGAGTTAAATAAAAATAAAATCTAGTAAGCTTTTATAGTGGTAATTTGGACTGCGTTTGCAGTTGAGCTAGAAAAGAACACTGATTTATTGCGAGAAGGCTTTTATAATAGTAATTTGGACTGCACGCTTTGCAGTCCTTTATTGCGAGGTGATGAATATGCCATTGGCGGATAAATATAGACCAAGGACCATAGATGAAGTGGTCGGTCAAAGTCATATTATTGGTAAAGACAAGCTTATTAATAATATGATAGACAACAATAATTTTCCAAATATGATTTTTTTTGGTCCACCTGGAACTGGAAAAACGACTGTAGCAGAAATAATATCAAAAAATGCGAGCAAAAGCTTTTATAAAATAAATGCATCCAATTCATCTCTTGAGGATGTAAAAAAGGTTATTTCTAAAATAGGTACTATGGAGGCTCAGAGTGGGTTGATTTTGTATATTGATGAGATACAAAGCTTTAATAAGAAGCAACAGCAATCCATATTAGAGTTTATTGAAAACGGTGAAATAACCTTGATTGCTAGTACTACAGAAAATCCATATCATTTTGTATATAATGCGATATTGAGTAGAAGCGTGGTTATTGAATTCAAAGCTTTAAAGGCAGATGATATAGTTGTTGGACTAAGGAATTTATTACATAAGATAAATAAAGCCTCAGTAACAGAAGCCATTGTAGAGGACAGTGCACTGTACAAGCTTGCAGCTGCCTCTGGTGGAGATTTGAGGTCTGCGATAAACATACTTGAGCTTTCACTAAATAATGCAAAGCTAAATAAGGATGGTAAGCTTTTTATTTCAATAGAATCAATAGAAAGAATGAAATTATCGACAAATTACAATTTTGATAGAGATGGGGATAATCACTATAACTTATTGAGCGCATTTCAAAAATCAATCAGAGGAAGTGATCCGGATGCATCTACATATTATTTAGCTAGATTGATAAAGGGTGGAGATCTTGAAAGTATATGTAGAAGATTACAGGTTATTGCGTGCGAGGATATTGGTCTTGCATATCCTAATGCGATAACTATAGTTCGATCATGTGTTGAAGCCGCACTATCCTTGGGACTCCCAGAGGCTAGAATCCCACTTTCGCAGGCCACGATTCTACTTGCGACTTCACCAAAATCAAATTCATCCTATATTGCGATAAATAAGGCAATTTCAGATCTGGATACAGAGGTTCACGATGATATTCCTATTTATTTAAAGGATTTGACAAGTAAAAAAAGTCTATCTGATCAAGAAAATATTCCGTATAAGTATCCTCATAACTATGAAAATCATTACGTGGAACAAACATATATGCCAAATAATTTGATAGGTAGGGTCTATTATGATCCACAGAACAATAAATTCGAAAATTCCATAAGTGATTTTCTAAAAAAGCTAAAGAAAAAATAATGGAAAATAAACAAAAAAGAGGAAATAAATTAACAAATTAATCTTGACAATATTACTAGGATATAATATTATATATTTAGAATCTAATTCTGAGTTATTTACTAGGGATTGGTTCGAAGTGAGGTGGTAATTAGTGAAGTTATCTACAAAGGGTAAATATGGACTTAAAGCTATGTTTGAATTGGCAAACTCTTCCGTAGATGGACCAGTTTCGCTTAAGCATATAGCAAAAATGCAGAATATTTCTGATCAATATCTTGAACAAATTTTTTCGACTTTAAAAAAAGCTGGGTTGATAAGAAGTGTAAGAGGTGCACAGGGTGGATATTTATTGTCAAAGCCTGCGAGCGATATAACTGTAGCTGATATTCTTAGAGTGCTTGAAGGCGATATGGCGTTCACTGAATGTCTGCTTGATAGCGAGGCGTGCGAAAACTTTGATTCATGTTCTACTAGGTATGTGTGGGAACAAATCAAAAAAGCAATAGAAAATGTGACTGTGTCAATTTCTTTACAAGATATGATAGATGACTATAATTCTAATTCTAATTTTAATTTTAGGGCAGATGATATCCTAAATAAAATGTAATATTTTATCGAATCAAAAGAGCTTAAATGCTCTTTTTTGCTTTAATTGAGTATAATTGACCATTAATAAGAAACATTATGAGAGATAAATTTATAAATGTATAAGAATATGAGGTGATTGCGTTGAAGGAAAGTGGAGAAATTTTAAATAAGAAAAAAAGAGTCTTGCTTGGTATGAGTGGAGGCGTTGATAGCTCTGTGGCAGCGTATCTATTGCAAAAGGACGGTTATGAGGTGGTCGGTGCCACAATGAAGCTGTGGGAGCCTGGAGATGATGATAAAAATCAGGCAATAGCTGATGCAAAAAAAGTTGCAGACAAACTTGGGGTTGAGCATCACATTGTCGATTTTCAGGATAATTTTAAAAAAGATGTTGTATCTAGATTTATTGATGAATATTTTGAGGGGAAAACTCCAAATCCATGTGTATTTTGCAATAAAAATATAAAATTTGAAAAAATGTTTGAAGTAGCCGACAAGCTTAACTGTGATTTCGTTGCAACGGGGCATTATGCAAGAATGGAATACAATTACGAAAAGGGTTTATATGAATTGAAAAGAGCGAGCTCAGATAAAAAAGACCAGACATATATGATGTATAACCTTAATCAGAAGAAAATGGCGAGGATTCTTTTCCCAATAGGAAATTTTGATAAGCCTGTTATTAGAAAAATTGCTGAAGAAATTGGGCTTGAAGTGCATAACAAACCAGATAGTCAGGATATATGTTTTGTACCTGATCAAGATTATGAAGCATTTTTAAGGACACATTCTGAAAAAAAGGTTAAAAAAGGAAGCTTCTTGGATTCTGATGGAAATAAATTAGGCGAGCATAATGGTATAATCAGTTACACTATTGGTCAGAGAAAGGGCTTGGGAATTACTTTTGGTAAGCCAGCTTATGTTATAGGTATTAATGGCGAGGACAATTCTATCATTTTGGGTGATAATGATGACTTATTCAAGAGTGAATTGATTGCCTGTGAAGTAAATTTCTTGGATATGAATATAGATGAAATGGAAACACCTAGAGTGGTCGATTCAAAAATCAGGTACTCATCAAAGCTTTCAAAAGCTACGGTAACGAAAATTGGTGACAGAAGAGTTTCGGTAGCTTTTGAGACACCACAAAGGGCAATTACGAGTGGTCAGAGTGTGGTATTTTACGATGGCGATGTATTGGTTGGTGGTGGAATAATAGAATAATTTAAAGCTGATAGCCACATGAGCATCACTCGTGTAATGTAAATGAAAAGGTCAGTAAACAGACTAAATAAGTATTTGAAAAAAATAATAAATTTTATAAAAAAATATTGCTAATTAATCGGATATGATGTATCATATCTATTATAATTATGGATTTAATAATTCGTGAGAAATTACGATTTGTTATTTAGTGAAGAACATCTAATGATAAATACTGAGAAGAGAAGTAGTAGGTAATGATTTTTCAATAGAGAGAGGTTGATGCTGGAAATACCTTGGAAATAGTTTCTGAAGCAGTCTTGGAGTAGTCTATTTGAAATAGTAGTATAATAGACCGTTTGCCGCGTTAAAGTTAATGAGATGCCGATTTTGTCGGTAATCAGGGTGGTACCGCGTATCCACGCCCCTGTAGTAATACAGGGGCTTTTTTATTAGATTTTATTAGAAATTATGAATATGTTATTGGAGGTAAATTATGAAAAAATTGGGTCTTAATGAATTGAGAAAGATGTACAAGGATTTTTTTGAAGCTAAGGGGCACTACATAGCAAAATCACATTCACTTGTTCCTAGTAATGATAAGTCACTTCTATTGATAAACTCTGGTATGGCTCCATTGAAAAACTATTTTTCAGGAGTAGAAAAGCCACCTAAAAATAGAATGTGTACTGTTCAAAAATGTATAAGAACTGGTGATATTGAAAATGTTGGTGTAACTGCACGTCATGCAACTTTTTTTGAAATGATGGGTAATTTCTCATTCGGTGATTATTTCAAACATGACGCAATACATTGGTCTTGGGAATTTATCACTGAATGGCTTCAAATACCAGAGGAAAGGCTTTGGGTAACTGTGTATGAAAGTGATGATGAGGCTTTTGAGCTTTGGGAAAAAGAGATTGGTTTTCCAAAGGAAAAAATCGTGAGACTTGGAAAAGACGATAACTTCTGGGAAATAGGATTGGGTCCATGTGGTCCATGTTCAGAAATATACTTTGATAAGGGCGAAAAGTACGGCTGCGGATGTGAAGATTGCAAACCAGGCTGTGACTGTGATAGATATCTTGAGTTTTGGAATCTTGTATTTACACAGTTTGATAGACAAGAGGATGGCACATACCAAGACCTTGAACATAAAAATATAGATACTGGAATGGGACTTGAAAGAATTGGGTGCGTTATGCAGGATGTAGATACAATATTTGAAGTCGACACAATTCAACAAATATTGAACAAGGTTACTGAGATTGCAGGGAAGAAATATGGTGAAAATCCGGCAAACGATAAATCGATAAGGATAATAACTGATCATATCAGATCTGTATCATTTATGGTAGGGGATGGAATATTGCCATCGAATGAAGGCAGAGGATACGTGCTGAGAAGACTTCTAAGAAGAGCTGCTAGACATGGAAAGCTTTTGGGAATTGATCGTCCGTTCCTACAGGAATTGATGGAAGAGGTTGCGAAAACCTCTGGTGAGGCTTATCCTGAGCTAGTAGAGAAAAAATCATATATCAAAAAGGTTATAGGCATAGAAGAAGAAAAGTTTGCCGAAACACTTGGACAGGGACTTGAAATCCTAAAGGGATATACAGAGGAAGTAATTAAAAGCAATGGAAATGAAATAACTGGTGAGATGGCATTTAAGCTTTATGATACATATGGATTTCCAATAGATTTGACTTTGGAGATACTGGAAGATGAAGGCTTAACTCTAGATCAAGAAGGCTTTGAAAAAGAGATGCAGGCTCAAAAGGATAGAGCAAGAGCTGCAAGAGGAAATCGTGAGGGCGATGCTTGGAAAGAAGATCCTCTTGCTTCTTTGGAAGAGGCAAGCTCTCAATTCAAGGGATATTTTGAGCTTTCAAGAGAAGCAAAAATTAAAGCCATTGTCTTTGAAAATCAACTTGTTGATAATATTGAAGAAGGTAGCGAAGCCGAAATAGTGTTGGATGAAACTACTTTTTATGCAAATGGTGGTGGTCAGGTTGGTGATAAGGGAATTATTGATTCTGATCAAGGTATTTTCAAAGTTATTGATACTATTAAAGGAGCAAATGGAAGCATTAAGCATATTGGTTATGTCGAAAGTGGTCATTTTGGGTTAGGAGACAAAGTATATACTCACGTAAATAAGAGCTTGAGAATGGACGCTGCAAGAAATCACTCTGCAACACATTTGCTTCATAAGGCATTAAAAATGGTTTTGGGAGAGCACGTTAATCAGGCAGGATCTCTTGTTGAGCCAGATAGATTAAGATTTGATATAACGCATTTTGAGCCAATTTCAAAGGAAGAATTGAGTGAGATAGAAAAAATAGTAAATTCATTTGTGTTGGATTCTATAGAAATAACTGACTACCAGATGAATATTGAAGAAGCAAAAGAAATGGGTGCGACAGCATTATTTGGTGAAAAATATGGAGATGTTGTAAGAGTTGTTAAAATGGGCGAGGCATCAATAGAGCTTTGTGGAGGAACTCATTTAAAAAATACTTCTGAGGTTGGATTATTTAAGATTTTGTCAGAGGGAGGAGTTGCTGCAGGTGTTAGAAGAATTGAAGCTATCACAGGTAGAGCAGTATATAACTATATTTTAGAAAAGGATTCCTTGCTTGAAAATGTGGCCGAAGTATTGAAGACAAGAGAAGATAATTTGTACAAAAAGGCAGCTTCCTTAACAGATGAGAACAAGGAATTGGAAAGAGAATTACATTCTTTAAAAACAAAGCTGAGCATGGAAAGTGCAGCTGAAGCATTGAAAAATAAAATTGAGATTAATGGTGTAGCATTGATTACAAACAAATATGAAGCAATTGACAATGATACATTAAGAGAAGCAGCTGATAATCTTAGAGATAGGGTTGAAAATGGAGTAGCTGTGGTATCAAGTGTAAATGAAGGGAAATTAAGCTTTGTAGCAACTGCTAGTAAGGGTGCAATTGATAAAGGAGTTCATGCTGGTAATCTAGTTCGTGAGGTTGCAAAGGTAACTGGAGGCAAAGGTGGAGGTAGACCTAATATGGCACAAGCTGGTGGTGTCGATATTTCAAAAATTGATGAGGCATTTGAAGCTGCAAAAGCAGTAGTTGAATCCCAAATTGGATAAAAAATCTTAAATGTCAACAGATTCGTTACACGATTTGTGAAAGAGGAGCAAAAATTATACAGAAAAAAGCTGAGTAGGAGGGCAAATTTGCCCTCTACTTTTTTGAATAGCTTACAAATGGCTAATTTTAATGCAATTAGAAATAATAATATTCTTATTTCCTTGATAAAATGTTGTTTTTATTGTAAAATTTATTGTAAGAAAATACAAAAGTATTTTCTAAATTATGATATGGGAGGAATAAAAAATGGACAACGAATTAGATTATACAATGCAATTTGAAGGCTTGAATGATGATAAAATGAATGTTTCAGAGACTATTAAATACGTTTATGATTCTCTTTATGAGAAAGGGTATAATCCGGTAAATCAGATAATAGGCTATCTTTTATCAGGTGATTCTAGCTATATTACTAGTTACAATAATGCCAGAGCAGCGATAAAGAGATTCGAAAGAGATGAAATATTGGAAGAAGTAATATCAACATATTTAAAACTTGAGAGGTAATGAGAGGGAGAAAATGTTAAGAAAAATGACGTCTATAATATTGTCGTTTATGATGATATTCTCAATTTCAATTACAAGCCTTGCTAATTCCAATACAAAAATTCAGCTATCAACGGAAAGAGCCATTTCTAAGGGGAGTCTTGATAAGGAGGCTGACAATAATACAGCTAAAAACGGTGGAAAAGTTATTGTAGTAGATATTAGCAGAACTAATTTAGAAAATTTTAATAATATAAAGTTTATTAGAACCAAATTGAAATCAAGTGGTTATGTTGCACTGATGAATATCAGAGGTGACAAAGGCTACGATGATAAAAGAAATTTTGCAACCATGGGAGCAAGTACACGAGCAAACATTAGCTCTGATTTAGAGCTTAACTTTAATGATACTTTAGAAGGTGCAAAGCTATATAAATCGGCAACAGGCTGGAAGGCAGGTAAGATTAATTTAGTAAATATTAATAATGTAGATTTCGTCAATTTGACAAGTGGAGATTACAAATCTAAGATAGGTTATCTTGGAGAAACTATAAATGCAAATGGTAAAAAAATTTCTGTTATTGGTAATAATGATTATTTTGAAAATGGTCAAATAGTCAAAAATAGAGATTTTTGTTTGACCTTTATGGATTCAAAGGGTAGATTATTTAGTGGAAATACTGATGATATTAACAAAAAAGATACAAATTTTCCTTTTGGAATTTCTACTGACTACGAAAAACTAAAAAAAGAAACTCAAAAATACTATGATGAATCTGATTTGTTGTATGTAAACACAGGTGATACATATAGACTAGATAAATACAAAATGAATTTGAATAATAAAACCTATAAAAAAATGAAGTTTTCTATTTACAATAAAATAAGTGATTATCTAGACTATGTATTCAGTATTGTAGGTAAAAATGATACTGTTTATGTTATGAGTTCATACCCCAGCAATCTAGAGTATATAAACAATAAAAAACTCACTCCGATAATAAGGTTCGATATGTCTGATGGTGGGTTTGGTCTGTTGAATTCAGCCACTACGAGAAGAGCTGGAATAATATCAAATGTCGATTTTGGTGCAGAAATATTAAACAGATTTGGACTTAAAAATGAAGAAATGATAGGTAAAAAGCTTACTTCATTGGAGAAAAATGGAAATATTGATTATTTATTAAAGGATTTTGAAAAAATTGTTTCTATATCTTCAATAAGAATGTCTGTGATAAATATTTACGTTTCGTTAATATCGATTGTTATCATTGCAGCTGTCATTTCATTATGGCAAAAGAATAGAATTCCGATAAGATTTAGAGATAGGATAATATATACATTGAAAGAGGCTTCAAAGCTGGGGCTGATTATGCCATTGGCATTTTTGAGTGCACCTATGCTTCAATCTAGCTCAAAGCCGATGATTTCTCTTTCAATAGTGTTTTTTTCTATTATTTATTATTTAGTGCCTAAAATAATATTTAAAAAGGATGACATAAAACAGCTTGGTCTATATTCTCTGATAATGATAGCTGTGATATGCCTGGATGCTTTTTTTGAAACACCTTTAATGGAAAGCAATATTATGAGTTACGATCCTATGGTAGCAGCCAGATATTACGGTATTGGAAATGAATATGAGGGTGTTGTCATAGGTAGTGCCATATTGGGATTCTCTGTTATACTTGAGTATAAAAAATTTCCTAAGTGGATAATTGGAATACTTTTGATGGGTGTGTTATTTATTTCTGCATATCCTTCGATGGGGGCTAATGTCGGAGGTGCTATTTCAGGAATGATTGCGTTTCTGGTATATATTTTGTTGATAAATAATGCGAAAGTAGATATAAAAAAATGTGTGCTGATTCTATTGGCAACAATACTGTTGGTCGTTGTATTTGCCGTTGCGGATATAGTTCTAAACATAGGCTCACATTTGGGCAATTTTGTCAATCGAATCATGGTTAATGGACCTATGGAAATAGCAAATGTATTTCTAAGAAAAATTGAGATGAATATTTTGCTTGCCCAAACTACAATCTGGGTAAATCTGCTTTTGGTAGCCCTTTTGCTGCTATCAATAGCTATATTTAGACCTAGTAAATTTTCTGGTGCGATAAAGAATAGATACCCATATGTTTACAAGGGATTTTTGTCTATAATCGTAGGATGTCTTGTGACACTATTGGTTAACGATTCAGGAATAATTTCAGCGGCAACAGATTCCTTGTATTTGATTGTTCCTATTGTCATTATTATGGTTATTGAATACAAAGAAAAGACAGAGAGTAGTATAGAGTAATATATTGAAAAAACAATAAAAATTAATAAACATTAACAAATATTAATAAAGACAATAACGTTGATAAAAACAATAAATATTAATAAACATAATAGGAGATTTTAATGCTAACTGGAAGAATAATGGGACTGGATATTGGTAACAACACAATAGGCGTGGCTGTTAGTGATATGCTGGGAATAACAGCACAAGGTGTTACAACTATCCATAGAAAAAGCAAAAAAAAAGATTTAGAAGAATTAAAAAAGATAATAGATGAGCAAAATGTAAATCTAATTGTGTCAGGATTGCCTAAAAACATGAATGGCACAATAGGGCCTCAGGCCGAATTAGTGAAGAAATTTTGCGAATTGATAGAATATGAGTTGAAAATCAAGGTTGAATTCTGGGATGAAAGGCTCACAACAGTGTCTGCACAAAGGGTTTTAATCGATGGAGATATCAGTAGAAAAAATAGAAAAAAAGTCATTGATAAATTAGCAGCTGTAATAATTTTACAAAATTATCTGGATTATAAAAAGTTTTAGTTGACATTATATAAAATATGGTCTATATTATTAGTAAGTTATCAATTGAAAAAAGGTGATCATTAATTATGGAAAAAACGATGGAAATATTAAAAGAAAAGTTAAAGGCTACAGGATTTAAGATTACTCCACAGAGAAGAGCTATCATTGAAGTATTAATTGAGAATGAAAATTCTCATTTGAGTACAGAAGAAATCTATGATAAGGTGAGAGTTGATTGTCCTGAAATTGGTCTAGCTACTGTTTACAGAACAATGCAGCTTCTTGATGAAATCAATGGCATATCAAAGCTTAACTTGGACGATGGTTGCACAAGATATGAAATCAATTTTGAAGGTGAAGAAAATCATCATCACCATCATTTGATTTGTAAAAACTGTGGAACGATAATAGAAGTAAAAGAAGATTTATTGGATGCAATTGAAGAAAAAGTTGAAAATACTTATAAGTTCGAAATCAAGGATCATGATCTGAAATTTTATGGTTTATGTAGCAAGTGCAAATAGGAATTAACTTAATGTTATTTCAATAAGAAAGCTCGCATATCATTTTATTAAAAGGATATGCGAGCTTTCTTATTTATTTAATCGGATATAACTGGAGTAGATAGTTTTGTTAGTTTATATTGATAGAACAAAAAATAATTCTAAATTAATAACTTTAAATTAATAGCTCTAAATTATTAGTTATGAATCAATAACTTTAAATTAATGATACTTTTATCAGCCCTTTAAATAACATAAACAAAAGCAAGGAAACGAGAATACCAATTATCAAAATCTCGATAAAATTGCAAAGGAAAGAGCCTACCCTGAGATTTGCAATACTGATGTTTTTTCGATAAATTGGAGAAAGAATTGGAATTCCTCTTTTTGTGCATATGTCACAAGCAAGATGAGATGAATATGCTATTGCTGATGGTATTGCTATATTGTTTAGATTAAACTCCATCTCGAAATATTTCATCAAAAAATAAATGAATATTGGCATTATAGCTGTGTGGCTTAGAGATCTATGCTTTGTAACTGGAAATATACACAGCAGCGATGACAGCATTATTACACTCATATTGAGCCTGAACATAACAAGGATAGCTGTTATGTTCAGAAAAAATATCGAAATAAAGGTTGATCTAACAAAATTTTCGGTTATTTTTTTTTCAACAAGCCCAATCATTGTCAATGACAAGAATAATACAATGTAAAGACTGATATTTGTTCTTGCGTAGAAAAAGACAGATAGTATCAATAATGAGTAGAGTAGGAATTTATGTAATTTTTTTGTGAAGCTTTTACTGATTAATTTATTCAATGTCGATGAATTTGCCTCGTCGATATCAGGGATAATCGAAAAAATAATTGATAGTAATATGCCTATTGGAGAAATGCTTATACCTATAGCAGATGCTGCCTCGACCGTCGTCAATAGACCTATTGCAAGATGTGATTTTCCTCTCATAGTCAACCCCTTTCTGTAATTTAAATTCCGTTATTTTATTTATATATTTTAACATAGGATATTGATAAAAGGAATTATTTTATTTGCTTAAATGTATGAATATGTGGTATATTATAGATAATGTTGTGTGTTCGTGTAAAAATAAAAAAAGGAGAGTTAATTTGGCAAAGAATAATGAAAAAATAAAAGTTATACCACTAGGGGGTCTTAACGAGATTGGGAAAAATATGACCGTTATAGAGTATAAGGACGAGATTATAGTAATTGACGCTGGATTAAGTTTTCCAGAGGACGAGCTTCTGGGAATCGATATTGTCATTCCAGACGTTTCTTACTTGGTAAAAAATGCTGATAAAGTGAAGGGCATTTTTATTACACATGGTCATGAGGACCATATTGGGGCAATGCCTTATTTATTGAAGAAATTGAACGTACCAGTGTATGGGTCTGCATTGAGCATTGAGCTGATACGTGTAAAATTGAAGGATCATAGGGTAAATAACGCAAAATTGAATATTGTAGGTTCAAGAGATCAAGTGAAGCTAAAACATATGAGTGTAGAATTTATTCGTGTAAATCACAGTATTCCAGATGCGTACTCAATCGCTGTTCATACAAATCAAGGTGTAATTTATCATACGGGAGATTTTAAGATTGATTTGACACCGATAGATGGTGGGCTTATGGATATTCATAGGATATGTCAGATAAGTGATGAGGAAGGTATACTTTTGATGATGGCTGATAGTACGAATGCAGATAAGCCAGGCAGTACAATGTCGGAGAAAAGTGTCGGAGCAGGCTTGGAAACTTTGTTTAAAAAGGCTTCAGATAGTAGAATAATAGTAGCAACATTTGCATCAAATATACATAGGCTACAGCAAATTGCTGATGTTGCAAGGATGTATAACAGAAAGGTTGCAGTTTCAGGAAGATCAATGGTAAACATTCTTGGAGTAGCAAAGGAATTAGGATATTTAGAGACAGACGAACACATTATTGATCTAAATGACATTCACAAATATAAGGATAATGAGCTAGTAATCATCACGACAGGCTCTCAAGGTGAGCCGATGTCTGCATTGGCAAGAATGGCAAATTCTGAACATAAAAAAGTGGAAATAAAAAAAGGAGATTTGGTTATTATTTCAGCCCATCCAATTCCTGGAAATGAAAAGACGGTATCAAAGGTAATAAATTTCTTGCTAGAAAAAGGGGCTGATGTAGTTTCGAGTGATATAGCAGATATTCATGTTTCCGGTCATGCAAGAAGAGATGAATTGAAATTAATGCAGGCATTTGCAAAACCAAAGTTTTTTCTACCAGTTCATGGTGAATTCAAAATGCTAAAGAAGCATGCTGAGCTAGCTTGTGAGGTTGGAGTGAGAGAAGAAAATATATTTATTATATCCAATGGTGATGTACTCGAAGTGGATAGAAGAAGTGCAAGGAGAAACGGAAGAGTTCCTTCTGGTAGAATTCTGATAGACGGATTGGGTGTCGGCGATGTAGGAAATATAGTACTTAGAGACCGAAAGCATTTGTCTGAGGATGGCTTGATGACAATTGTTGTAACTCTTTCAAAGGATGATGGAAGAATACTTGCAGGTCCGGATATCATATCAAGAGGATTTGTATATGTGAGAGAATCTGAGGGCTTGATTGAAGGGGCAAAGGATATCGTTCAAGCAGTGTTTGATAATTGTGATACGAAAAAAATTAGAGAATGGGCGTACATCAAAAATACAATTAAGGATGAATTAAAGGAATACTTGTATATTAAGACAAAGAGAAATCCTATGATATTACCAATTTTGATGGAAGTATAATTTAAATGGGGGGATTTCCCCCATTTTCTCTTTTAGTAAAAGTAAAAAACTAGGAGGATGTAATATTGAATTTTGAGTTTTTAAATAGTGTGTCATCATTTTTGACATCAGCATTGGCGATTTTTTTCGCAATATCTATACATGAATTTGGACACGCTTTTGTCGCACATTTAAATGGTGATGATACAGCTAAGAATGCTGGAAGGATGACAATTAATCCATTATCTCATATAGATATTTTTGGGATGATTATGATGTTTGTAGCCAGATTCGGATGGGCAAAGCCAGTTCCAGTGAATCCAAATAACTACAAAAATGAAAAATTTGGAAATATAACTGTTTCATTAGCAGGAATATTTATGAATTTGGCTTCAGCAATATTTTTCGCTACGATTTACAAGTACATTGGAATTTATTCACTAAAAATGGTATGTGAATCGTTGATAGTTTATAATATTGCTTTTGCTTCATTTAATATTTTGCCGATACCACCACTTGACGGATGGAGCTTTATATCTACTTTTCTTCCGGATAGTTTGAATTATAAGCTTTATGAATATACCAGATATTCTTTTATTATATTGATGCTATTGATTATGACAAATGTGCTAAGCTTTGTACTTAGTCCAATATATTCTTTCTTTTCTGGTATTGTTTCAATGTTTTTATAGATATAGTTTTGTGAGGTAGCCATGGATTATAACATACAGACACAAAAATACGAGGGTCCCTTGGATCTTCTACTAGATTTAATTACAAGGAAAAAAATAAATATAAGTGAAATCTCCATTATAGAAATAACAGAACAGTATTTATCGTATGTAGATGAAATGGAAGAGGTTGATTTAGAGCTGACAAGTGATTTTATATCTATGGCTTCAAAATTATTAGAAATAAAATCCAGATACATACTATATGTGAAAAACAGTAGCTCTGAGGAGTCTGATCCAAGAGAAGAGCTTTTTAGACAATTGGAGGAATATCAAAAATACAAGCAGATAACAGAATTATTGATAGACGGTATTGATGAATACGACAAGAGGTACTACAGGAAAATTGAACCTGAAATAGATGAGGATGTATCCTTTGATTTGACAAACATCACAATAGAATTGATAGAAGAGCTGCTTCCCAAAATATTCCCAAAGGAAAAAAAGAAAGAGAATACAAGAGGCAATGAAAAACTAGAAACAATAGTGAAAAAGCCGATTATTCACGTGGAGGAGAAAATACAGAGTATAAGAAAATATCTTGAAGGTAAAAATGGTGTTTATTTTGACAAAATCCTGTTATCTTGTGATAAAGATGAAAAAATAGCAAATTTTTTAGCTATACTTGAATTGATAAAGCTAAAGGAAATAGTAATAATTCAAGACAAATTTCTGGGTAAAATATTGATAAAGAAAAGCTAGCTGGGGAATATCAGCCTAAAGATTTTTTAGAGGCTGATATTTCTTGCTTAAAAAAATAGAAAATAAAAAATAATGTAAAAATTGATGTGTTTCCTATAATACATTCTATAAACCATATTTTTTATCAAAATATTGTACAATAATTTTAATTTCGATACATTTTTTTATAAAAATAAATAGATTTTATCAAATATGATGATTAAATATAGGAAAAATATATTAATAACATTCATTTTTTGAGTTTTTATGGTATACAATATAGAAAAAATATAATATAATAATAATGTATGGAATGAACAAAATAGGGAATAATCTGATATATAGATTGTTCGTTTGATATGATGATAAAAAATTTGTATCAATTATTTTGTTGATAAAGAGGTGTTTTTTTGAGAAGAATTGATATAAAAAATATAATTGAAGCCATACTGTTTTCTAGCACAGAGCCAGTTGGCATTGAACAACTAAATATTGCGATTAACGAGGAGCTTTCTCCAAAGGAAATCGAAAAAATGTTAAACATTCTAATTGACGAGTACAAGGACAACAATAGGGGTATTCAAATTATTAAGGTAAATGACAAATATCAGATGTGTTCAAATGAGGAGTTTTCGGACTATATAAAAAATGTAGTTGGTAATCCGAGGAGAAGATATCTCAGTCAAGCTACACTAGAAGCATTGATTATTATTGCCTACAAACAGCCTATTACGAAAAATGAATTGGAAAATATAAGAGGTGTGAAATGCGACAAGGTGCTGAAAACATTGACTGACAGCGAATTGATATTTGAGGCAGGGAGACTTAACAAAACGGGGAAACCGATAATTTACAGAACAACAGATGAATTTTTAAAGCTATTACAAATAGATTCTCTTGAAAAGCTACCTAGTATATCTACTCAGCTTTAAGAAGCTATGCTATAAAGCCTTGAGCTTTATCCTGCAAGATAGGTAATAATTTATTTCATTTATGTAAAGAAATAAAATTTTAGAGCTGCAAATAAAATGGTTTGTTAAATAGACTGTATGAATTTATTATTTGTAAAAACAATAAAGGTTTAGTCTTAAAATAATAGTCCTGCGTAAAATATTATTGTATTGATTTTATCTTAGTAAAAGATATATAAAATACTTAAAAATAAAAGAGGAAGAAAATTAATATTGATTTTTCAATGATATTACGAATATGAAAAATTTATGTATTTTTTTTACTAATCTAATTTTTTTGTAGAATTATTGTTAAAATGTGTTATAATAAACATTATATTAATTTAATGTTATTTAATTATTTTATATCAAATTAAGTATTTTGCGAGGACTGTCGCATACAAGGGGGGAAAATTATGGAAGATAAAGATTTGGCACTTCTTCTGTTAGAAAATTTTAATGTGTTTGATAATTTGATTAAGAGTATTACTGGTACTGGTACGAAAAAAGTACAGAAGTTTACTTCAAAGCAATTTTTCACATTGGAGCAATTAAAAAAATATGAAAAAATTGAATTGAAAAATCTAAGTAAAGATTTATATGTATCGACTTCAAGCTTATGCATACTTTTAAACAAACTTGTTGATTCTGGGTATGTATTTAGGGAAGACGATCCTAAAGACAGAAGAAATACTTTCTATGGAATTACAGAAAGTGGTAAAGAAGTTCTTAAAGAGGAAGAAGAAAGAATTTCTGCAATACTTGTAGGCAATATGTCTGGTTTTGATGACAAATTCAAAAAGAATGTCGAAAAAAGTCTTGATGTATTGATTAAAGCTGCTGAAAAGCTGTATTAATTTTTTGCAGCTGAGCATTGTTTGGGGATTGAAAAAGAGTAAAAAGAAATAAAATTAAAAGTTACAGAAAATTAATTAAAAAAAATCAACAATTTACAAAAATGGTACACAGTGTAAAATATGCTTGTGCCTGGGGAAAACAGTTTAAAATTTATACAATAAGAAGCATCTACTGACAGATAATTTCGATAGACGTTTCTTATTGTATTTTTTTATTATTTTACTATTTTTTTATTCTATTTTTTGATTTTATTTAAATTCCAAGTTTTTCGTTCTAAAAGGATTGACCTCATAAAGACAGAGAAAATAATAAAACACTATACCGATGATGGAGTAATCGGGACAACCTCCCATCCATTTACAGGACTTTTAATTTGTTCAGATTGTGGAGGAAAGCTAAGCTATTATCAAAGAAAGGTTGACACCGATAAATTCTTAAAAATGATAGAAAAATATACAGATATTGAAGAATTGACAGTCCCGATGATAAATGAGTATATAGAAAAAGCTGTAGTCCATGAAGCAACAGGAGGAAGAAAAGGAAAAGACAGAAAACAACAAGTCTATGTGTGCTTTAACTTTATAGGCAACTGTCAAGTACTACATAATAAAAAAGCAATAAATACTTGTAATTATATTGCTGAAGAGGTATACTTTAAAAAAACGAAATGAGAGTGTTTATGATATGAAAAATAGAATTAAAGAAATACGGAAAGAGAAAAAAATAACGCAGCAAGAATTGGTTGATGGTTTAGATATAACAAGACAGTATATAAGCCTGATAGAAAAAAATGGAGAGTCAGAACCACCATCATTGAAGGTAGCAAATAGCATAGATACAAAATTAGGAGTATGTATTTATCAAGTGTTTGATTTGGATGGTAAAGAAACATATAAGTGTCAGTACTGTAATTGTAATTAGCAACAGTTAAGTTGTTTGATAGTAATATTTGATTAAGAGTGGTGGTATTTATGAACGACAGCAATCCTCAGAGGTATAAAAACGGAGATTGAAAAAATTCAGTCATTAAAGTGTGTAATTAAGTAAAATATTTGAAGAAGGAGGCTTAAAATAGAATGAAAGAAAGCTTGAAAAAAATAACAGCCACATTTCTAGCTCTTGTGCTTTGTTTAGGAATAGGTGCTAATTTAGTATATGCAAATGAAACTTTTGATTCAACGAATATCGAAATTGTTGGTTTATCAACGAAACAGGAACCGATAGAACTAAGGAGTATTGGAACAAAGAGGGGAAAAACGGCGATAAAATGGGCGTTGCGTCATAGTGATGATTTAGTATGGCAAACTGTACAAGATCAATTAACTCATATAGTTGGAAGACAAGCTGCAATTTGGATTCGTATGGATCTAGAGTGGATGTTGTAAAGGGATTGCATATGGCTGGATTAATGAAAGATAATTTTAAAGAAGAAGTATTAACAGAGCTATCTTGGATTATGAATGCAATAGATGATATAAGTTCAAAGTATGGAATAGAAACATATGAAATAATGCTTATAAAATATCGAGTGCAACCTGAAGAAGAAAAAGCTATAGATAAATTTTTTACATTTCATCTAAAAGAGCTAGATAGTATTACGGATGAAGAGCTTCAAAAAGAAATCGAAAGAAATTATTTTCAAGTAACAAAGAAAAAATGGTCTGTATCAATTGAAGTAGTTAAAAAATTAATCCAGTTGAAGCGAGATCAATTAGGAGTATAGTAAAAATAATAGTATATACTATTTTAGTTAAAAAACAGTAAATCAAAAAAGGTTTACTGTTTTTTTTATTGCTCAAAATTAGAAAGAGAGGAAAACAGAAAATGAAAAATATAGATGAAAAAATCTTAATGTCAGAAGAAGAAATCAAGCAGTTACAAAACAAAATAAAAAAATTAATCAGTCAGCAGAAACAGGAAGAAAGAAAAAAGCGACTATCACAGATAAAACGGAATGAGTTAGATCTATAAAAGGTGCCTTAATATGGTATGAATAAAATACTAAAGCTAATCAAGAAAGAAATAGAGAAGATATAAATTTGTCAAAGAAACTTTGTTTGTGTCCTTGACAAATCTTCCCAAAGGCATATGTATAATAGCACAAATTCAATAATTATTGTAATGAATGCCAAATGATTATTGCAATGAATACCAGTATAGGTTAATTACAATTCATTTACGATTTCCGATAAAATTTTTCCTATTGAAGCATTTATTATAAGACTTGCCATTGAATCCATATTTGTAGAGCTTTTATTTATTAGAACCAATTCTCTACCCTTAAAATAATTCAAAAAACCTGCAGCAGGATAGACTACGAGTGACGTTCCACCGACAATTAAAGCATCAGCCTGTGATATCATTTTTATCGAGTCGGCAATAACCCTGTCATCAAGTGATTCTTCATATAATACTACATCAGGCTTTACTGTATTTCCACAAACGGAGCATTTGGGAGTAGTACCTTCAAGTGCTAAAAATTCCTCCAAGGAATACTTTGATCTGCAAAATGTACATGTATTGGAGTGAACACTACCATGAAGCTCAAATACATTTTTACTTCCAGCTAGCTGATGCAGTCCATCAATATTTTGAGTTATTATTGCCTTTAGTTTACCGATTTTTTCTAGCTTTGCCAAAGCATGATGTGCTAGATTTGGTCTAGCATCCTTAAAAATCAAATTCTTTTTATAAAAATCAAAAAAGTCGTCTGGATATCTTTCGAAGTATGTTCTTGAAACTAGCTGTTCTGGTGTAAAATGCTTATTTAAGGATTTGTTGAAAAGTCCATTTGAGCTCCTAAAATCCGGAATATTTGATTCTGTTGATACGCCAGCACCTCCGAAGAAAACAATATTATCGCTATCCACGATAATTCTCTTTAATTTCGCTATCTTGTCTTTTTCAATTGTGTTTACCATATTAGAAATCCTCCTCTTTATCATATAAAAAATACTTCTATAGTTTATTACATAATAGTAAATTTATTGTGATATTGTAAATTAGCTGTATAAGTTTTTAAAAATTTTATTCAAAAATATCAAATAGAATTAAATGCTTTATCTTATATTAATAGAATAACATAATATAAGATATCATTCAAATAAAGCAGTAGTATTATAGAAGAAAAAATATGTTACTTGTTTGTAACTTATTACATTTAATGTTTACAAAATTGTAAAGGTTTGATATACTGTAATAAGTAGTAATCGAAAGGAGATGAATTTTTTGAAAAGTAAATTGGCGATGTCGGCTTTGGCGTTATTACCATTTGTAGGTGCTACAGCCATAGCTTCAGGACAAACTGGCGTGATAAATTTTGAATTTGTAAATATAAGAGTTAATCCTAGTATAAATAACAGTGTAAAATTTGTGTTAAAAAAAGGTGATAAAGTAGAGATATTATCTGAAAAGGATGGTTGGTATAATATAAAATCAGGAAATAAAGATGGTTGGGTAGCAAAGAATGCTGTGACACTAGATATGAAAGAGATCTCTAATGTCAAGACTTCTCCTCAGCAAACGACTAAATATAAGGAAGTAGCTAATGACCTATTGAATATGAGAAGTGGAGCAAGTACAAATAGTAGCATCTTGGCTGTGCTTCACAAGGGAGATAAGCTAAAGGTTATTGCTGAAGCAGTTGGTTGGACAAGAGTTGAGTTTAATGGACAAGTGGGCTTTGTTTCATCTAGGCTAGTGAAAGACGTTGGTACGACAGCTGTGAGTCTAAGCGGTGAATCAAATTCATCCTATGCTGTAAAGCGTGTTATTTCAAATAAATTGAATATGAGAAAATCCTCTGAAATAACTAGTGAAAGAGTAAAGACATTAAATAGAGGTCAGCTGGTAAATTTCGTATCAGAGAGGAATGGATGGGCAAAGATTAGTGTTGATGGTGTGACAGGATATGTATCTTCATATTATCTTGAGGATACTGGAGAAAGAGCTAATGATGTAATCGAATCAGCGGAAGATGTTTCAGCTGATTTTGGCAATACGAGTGTTGAGGTTGTCGATGACAATAATATAAAAGAAAATACAACACCATCTGTGGCAGGTGGTATTAGCTATAAAAATATGGGGATGTCTTTGAGTAGTCATGTCAATTTACAGACTTCAAAGGCGCTCAATTTAAATGGCTCTAGTGGCTGGAGAAAAGCAAGTGCTGAGGAATTGACTTATTATATGAATCCACAAAATCATACTAGCTACTCGGGAATGATGCAGTTTTTGGCATTAGATTCATACAGTAATGATTTGACGGTTGACCAGCTTAATTCATATTTAAATAAGTATTGTAAGAGTGGAAATGTATTCCATAATCAGGGACAGGCCTTTATAAATGCCGCTAAAAAGAACAATATTAATGTGCTTTATCTTGTTGCTCATTCAATGCTAGAGACGGGATATGGTACGTCAAAGCTTGCATCAGGTGTTCAGTATAATGGTAAAACTGTATATAATTTTTTTGGAATAGGTGCAGTTGATGGAAATGCACTTGCTGGAGGATCGGCAACTGCATACAAAAATGGTTGGACAAGTGTTGCGGCAGGTATAGATGGTGCGGCTACATGGATATCACAGAGATATATTCACAATTCACAATACAATCAAAATACATTGTATGAGATGAAATGGTCTATAGGATTCACTTGGCATCAGTATGCTAGTGATATTTCATGGCCAAAAGCAATCGGCAATAAAATGGCAGATATTGGAAAATATTCAAGTAATTTAGGCGCTCTAAGATATATAATTCCGCAGTATAATTAATATTTTGTTATATTTAATATAAAAAGTTCGAACATTCGTATTTTGTAAGATGTGTTCGAGCTTTTTTATGCTGTTTTTTAGACTGTAATATCGGTTAATCTAGAAATAGTTAAGCTTTTTTTGATATTATGTAATATCTATAATTTTGTGTAATATTTGGTGGGGGTTTATGAAGAAATTAAAATATATTGTTGTTCCAATTGTCATAGGTGTAATATTTGCATTTTCTCTAAATTGGTTTTTAGAAAAAGAGGTTGTGAGAATGCTGTCAAATAACGATTTGAATCCGATGCTGTTCAATGCAGATAGTGTTGTAAAGAATAAAGGCTACTTTGCAAATAATTTTTTGAGTAATAAGGATAATATTTTAATGTTTGGTTCCTCTGAGCTGAGTCATTCAACTCGCCAGCATCCTGATTATTATTTTAATGCTGGAAAAATAAAGAATGGAATTGTTACAATAGGAAAGGCGTACACACAAGATTTACAGCATGCAACGGTACTTGGGAGCTTGGATAATCCAAGTAAAAAGATAGTTCTTCTTTTATCGATGCAGTGGTTTATGGATAAAGGTGGAGTAACAGATAGCCATTTTCAAGGGAGATTTTCACCTGTTCAGTTCTATAGATTTATGGACAACAAAAAAATAAGCAATGAAACAAAAATACTTTATGCGAAAAGAGTTACTACGTTATTGAAATCAAGTAGTGAATTTCAATCAGAGAGACAGTATGCACTTGACTATATTAAAAAACATAATAATATAGTTTTTGAACCGTATTATAATTTTAAGAAATTTATGGTCAATTTAAAAGACAAGGGTCTGCTATATAAGGAGCTGTTGATGACTTCTCAAAAAAATAAACATTCCTTAACAAGAAAATATTTCGATTGGAAGCTTGAGCGTAGGAAAGCATATTACGATGCGATAAAAAGAGTTGGAAAAAAAGATCATCTACTTGGTGGAAAGAGACTTTATATTGACAAGGTGTATTACAAAAAAAATATATTTGGAAAGGATAAGTTTTTTTTGAACAAGTATAAAGCTGTTGATTTGACAAAATCAGTTGAATATGAGGATCTTGATATATTTTTAAAGACCTGTAGAGATTTGAAAATAAAGCCGATAGTAATATTGACTCCTTCCATGGATGAATTTTATTCTTATACAGGAATTACGACCGAAAAAAGGGAAGCATACTATGCAAAGGTACGAGCTATAAGCAAAGATTATGATATATCGCTGATGGATTTGACACAGTATGATAAATCTAAGTTTTATCTTCGTGACGTAATGCATATTGGCACCTTGGGATGGGTTGATATCTGCGAAAGATTATACAATGCTTTTGAGGGGAAAAATTAGCCCCTAATAATTAGAGAATGTATGTGAATAATATATTGACTTAATGAGGTGAAAAAATGGATGATATAAAAAAAGCTGTGATTAAGAGTAGTAAAATATCTTTTTATAGACGTTTTATGAATAATATAAAACTAAACAGGGATACAAAGCTTTCAATAACTATTTCAATAGCTATTATTTTATGTATATTGGCTTATGCATTTTTGCCTTTTAATGAAATGTCATTTATTTACAATGAATTTTAGAATAAAGCTTGAGCTTTTATGCATATTAGTATAAAGCTATCCATGACATTTTTATAAAAATATATGAGTTATTAGTAGCAATAGTGTAAAATGATTTATTAATGATAAAGAGAGGGATTTTTTATGTTAAATATTGTTGAGGGCGTAAGGCGATATTCAAAGACTGATAGATTGGCAGTAATTTGTGGTAAGGAATCAATTAGTTATGCTGAAGTGGAAAAATATTCTAACATTTTGGGGAATTATTTGATAGAGAAATTTAATTCGGATGTACCGACGGTTATATATGGCAACAAGGATGTCATGATATTAGTTGCAATGATAGGTTCTTTGAAAGCTGGGAAGGCATATGTTCCAATTGATACGAGCTCGCCTGCACAGAGAATGAAGGACATTATTGAAACAGTTCAGCCAGAGGTTATTTTTAATCTTTCTGACAAAGAAATTTTGTTAGACAGCTCTGTTTATAATAGTGTAGATATTGTTGATAAAGCTACATTGATGAATTTGATGACGGAAAAGAGCAATGCCTATGATTTTGAAGTCAGTCGTGAAAAATGGGTAGATAATGATGAAAACTCATATATATTATTTACTTCAGGAACTACAGGTAAACCAAAAGGTGTGCAAATCAGTACATATAATTTGGATAGCTTTTCTGAGTGGATTTCGCCTGTTCTAGGTATAGATGGAAGTGAGATGGTGGTTTTAGATCAACCATCATATTCCTTTGATTTGAGTGTTTCGACTTTGTATCCTGGAATAATTTTTGGTGCAACCTTGTTTTCAATTCCAAATAGCTTGATTTTGGATTTCAAGAAATTATATGCTGAGCTAAAAAAATCAAATATTAAGGTGTGGGTTTCAACACCTTCTTTTGCAAATATGTGCTTGAATGATGAAACTTTTTCACAGGAGCTATTACCTGAATTGGAAACGATGCTATTTATAGGAGAGGTATTGCCTGTACCTGTTGCCAAAGAATTGCTTGATAGATTTCCAGGGATAAAGCTAATAAATGGATATGGTCCAACTGAAGCCACTGTAGGAATTAGTCAGGTTTCTATAAATAGAAAGCATATCGATGCAAATAAAAGCCTGCCAGTTGGAATTCCTATGCCAAACAGCATTATCAAAATAGTAAATGATGAAATGAAGGAAGCTCCAAAAGGAGAAAAGGGAGAAATTGTAATAGTTGGTCCTTCCGTATCAAAGGGATATTACAAAAATTCAGAAATAACTAATAAAAGCTTTTACGTTGAGGCTGAGAGTATATTCAAAGCAAAGAGCCCAGCTTCGGCACTAGATGAAAAGTTAAGGCTAAGGGCATATAAAACTGGAGATCTTGGAGCTATAGATGATGATGGAAATATCAGGTTTTTTGGAAGAAAAGATTTTCAGATTAAATTAAATGGATATAGAATTGAAATTGAAGATATAGAAAACAATCTAAGAAAAATAAATGAGATTTCAAGTGCTGTAGTTCTTCCAATAAGTAAGGACGGCGAGGTTTCTTATTTAAAGGCAATTGTAGTGTTAAAAAAAGGAATAAAGGAAAGTAAGCTGAAGAAAACTGTAGAAATCAAGCGTGAATTATCAAAGCTGATACCAAAATATATGGTGCCTAGATCCTTTGATTTTATTGATGAAATGCCCTTGAACACGAACGGAAAAATAGATAGAAAGAAGCTATATTTATATATAGCTGAGGAGGCATAGATGACTATTTCACAGTATGAAGATTATTTTTATATTTATATCCTTCTTCTGATTTCTGTGCCTGCTATTATATTGGGCATAAAGCAAATAAAAATCAAGTATTATGCTTTTTTTGCGACTATTTTTATGGTTATCCTTACTATAGGCATGGAGAATCAAATGCTTACCATTGGAGTTTTTCTTCTTTGGGAGATGGTATTGATTAAGATATACTTAAAGGCTAATGATAAAAATAAAAAATGGAGATTTAGGCTGTTTGTTTTATTATCGCTTTTACCACTTATTTTCAATAAGATATCTGGCTTTACGGCTCTTGGAATTATTGGATTCGTGGGAATATCGTATATGTCCTTTAAGACAGTTCAGATAATAATAGATATATATGATGGAAATATTGATGAAATAAAGCTCACAGATACTCTATACTTTGTTTTGTTTTTTCCAACCTTAAGCTCTGGACCGATAGATAGGTATAGAAAATTTATTGATGAGATCAATGCTGAAATCCCAAGGGATGTATATATTAATGATTACCTGCTGGTCGGTGCTAAGAAAATGGTCGTAGGATTGGCATATAAGTTTTTCTTTGCATCTCTTATTTACATAGCTTGGTTAAAGGAAATTCCAAATGATGGCAGTATTTTTAGCTTGGTTCAGTATATGTATTGCTACACACTTTACCTATTTTTTGATTTTGCAGGGTATAGTAATATGGCTATCGGAACAGGCTATTTATTTGGTGTAAAGGTTCCAGAAAACTTCGATAAGCCATTTGTGAGTAAAGACATGAAGGAGTTTTGGACTAGATGGCATATAAGCCTGTCTAGGTGGTTTGGAGATTACATATTTTCTAGATTTGTACTAAACACACTAAAAAATAAGAAGTACAGAAAAAAGAAAAAAAATGTTTATAGAATTGGTCAAATGATAACTATGACTACTATGGGAATTTGGCATGGCTTGACATGGTACTATATTGCCTATGGTGTATATCAAGGTATTGCATTGGCGTTAACAGACGATTATTTGGCGAGCAAGCTTCATAAAAAGCACGCAAAAAATAAGCACTATCAGCTTTTACAGATTTTTGTAACCTTCCATATTATTTGCTTCGGAATGCTTATTTTTTCTGGTTATCTGAATAATTATATTTAAAATATGCTTATATTGATATATAATATAGCTAGTGTTTAAAATTTTTTAATAAGCTAGTGAAGTAATGGACCTTACAAAGTCAATTGCTGATTTTGTGTTTAAAAGTTATTAATGGATTTGAAAGGATTATAAGAATGGATATTAAAGCAGGTGTGATAGAAATATTTGAGGAAGTTCTTGATACAGATGAGATAAGAGAAAATCAAGATTTAGATTTATTTGAAAATGAGTTACTTGATTCGCTGGCAATCATTGAGGTCTTGCTGGCAATTGAAGATAAGTTCGATTTATCTCTTCAACCAACTGATTTGGAAAGAGACGATATGAGCTCTGTAAACAAGTTAACTGATTTTCTTGAAAGAAAATTATAATATATGTTGGGAGGAAGTGTGTTTACACAGAAATGTATGAGTAGAGAATTAGCAGAATTATTATTTCCAAACGTAGATAAGACGTTAGAATATTATGAAGAAAAATTTCCAGAAAGAAAATTTGAAAAAAAATCAAAAATCACAAGACTAGGACCAAGTCCAACTGGATTTATTCATTTAGGTAACCTGTATGGCGCTTTGGTAGATGAAAGAATGGCACATTTATCTGATGGTATAATGCTGCTTAGAATTGAGGATACTGATGACAAAAGGCGTGTAGAGGGTTCTGAAGAGCTTATTATCAACTCGTTAAAATTCTTTGGTATTGAATTTGACGAAGGTGTGTCACTATATGGAGAGGTTGGAGCATATGGTCCATACAGACAAAGCGAAAGAAAAGAAATATATCAGACTGCAGCAAAGTTTCTGACTGAAAAGGGAATGGCGTATCCTTCATTCGTTTCTGAAGAAGAAATGGAAGCTATTAGAAATCAACAAGAAAAAGAAGGTGTGAATACCGGATATTATGGAAAATGGGCTACAGATAGAGCTTTGTCCTTTGAAGCTATAAAATCAAATATTGAAGCTGGTAAACCATGGACTTTAAGACTTAAAGCTTCGGGTAATCCTGAAATAGCTATGAAATTTATTGACGGAATCAGAGGGGAAATTACTGTTAGACAAAATAACCTAGATGTGGTTATCCTAAAACAAAACGGTATACCTACATATCATTTTGCTCATGTCGTTGATGACCATTTCATGAGAATAACTGATGTAGTAAGAGGAGAAGAGTGGCTTTCTACACTTCCGATACATCTTGAATTGTTTCACGTAATGGGGTGGAGAAGACCAAATTACAACCACACTGCTCATTTGATGAAATCAGAGAATGGTAAAAAGAGAAAGCTGTCAAAGAGAAAGGACCCTGAGCTATCACTTGAATACTATATGAGAGATGGTTATTTCCCTGAGGCAGTAACAGAATACCTGATGACGCTGATGAACTCGAATTATGAGGAGTGGAGAATGAAGAATCCAGAAAAATCGTTTAAGGAATTTTCTTTTAAGACAAAGAATATGAGCTCTTCTGGAGCATTATTTGATTTAAATAAATTGAATGATATATCTAAGGATGTATTAATTAGGCTTTCTGTAGAAGATATAATGGATTTCATGTTATCCTGGTCTGAAAAATTTGACAAAAACGCAAATTCGCTACTGAATAAATACAAGGATGATTTAATTAAGCTCTTATCGATTGGTAGAGATGGTAAAAAGCCTAGAAAAGATTTAGTAAATTGTACTCAAATAATGCAATTTGTTTCATACTATTTTGATGAAGGCTTTGAATATGTAGATAAAATGCCAGAAAGAGTATCAAACGATGATGCAAAGGCTATTTTAGAGCAGTATTTGGAAGCATATGATCATTCTGATAGTAATGAACAGTGGTTTGAAAAGGTGAAAATTATCACTGATGGAAACGGATTTACTTCAAACAATAAGGAATTTAAGAAAAATCCTGAAGCATACAAGGGGAATATCACAGATGTTTCCACTGCGATAAGAGTTGCAGTTGTTGGAAGACAACAATCACCAGACCTTTGGAGTATTCAACAGATAATGGGTGAGGAAAAAGTAAAAAATAGAATATCTGATTATTTAAAGCAGATTTAGCGGATTTTAAATTATTTAAGTTTTTATTCTACAGTATCAAATCAACCTTGAATTGGTACTGTAGTTTTTTGTTGAAATATTCTAAACAATATGATAATATGAAAATATATATTTTTTCATATTGGAAATGGGGGGTGTTGTGAAACTAAAATTCTATGCTACAGTCAAATTGATATATGCTTTGAAGCTGTAGCATAGAAGCTTATTATCGACAAATAGAATTAATTATCGGTAAACAGAAACTAATTATAACTAAATAGACACTTTATTTTTGAATCGGTCAAAAATTAAATTAAAGCTAATATATAGTTTTTGACCATTTTGATAATGCAGCCTTGTCAGCAACTACAATAACATCATTGTGTAGCTGAAGTATACTAGCTGGAAGCTCTGGTGTAATTGGACCATTTAATGCTCTATCCAAAATTTCAGCCTTGTCTTTACCTGACACTATAAGAACTATCTTTTTTGCCTGCATGATTGATTTGATTCCCATAGTATAGGCCTGCTTTGGTACCTGAGCTTCTGATTCAAAAAATCTTCTGTTGGCTTCTATAGTCGTTTGTGCAAGACTTACACAATGAGTTTCTTTCTCAAACTGTTCTCCAGGTTCATTAAATCCTATATGTCCATTATGTCCAAGTCCAAGTAATTGTAGGTCGACACCACCTGAATTTTTTATTATTTCATTGTATTTCTTTGTAGCTATTTCGCTGTCCATCTCAAGCCCATCTGGTACAAATGTCCTTTTCTTGTCTATGTTTATATGGTCAAAAAAGCTTGTATTCATAAAGAAACGATAGCTTTGCTCGTTTTCTGGAGACAATCCCTTATATTCATCAAGATTTATTGTAGTCACATGGGAAAAATCTATGTCTCCCTTATTGTACCATTCTATAAGCTGTTTGTATGTGCCAAGTGGCGAGGAGCCAGTGGCAAGTCCTAGAACACAGCTTGGCTTCATTATTACCTGTGCTGAAATAATATTTGCAGCCTTTCTACTCATATCCTTATAATCTTCGGCTTTATAAATAATCATAAATATATCCTCCATATTAACAGTTTAATTTTTCAATTTAAATTTTGTAAGAATCCACTTAAAAATCTAATTCCTTATTATTAGTATAAATGAGAAAATAATATTTTCAAGGATAAAGAGAATAATTGAAATAACTTTCAAAAATATAGTTAATTCATCTGGGAAAATGGGAAAATGATATCATACTTATCAATAAATTGAAATATATTTCAGAATTTAAAATATATATTGAAATATAATTTACACTGATATATACTTAGTGGCATGATAATAAGAAATAAAAAAGGAGGTTGAGCATGACTGATTTGAGTAAGATAGAGTCTATAGAAGGTAAGCTAATAGTATCCTGTCAGGCGTTGGAAAACGAGCCACTTCATTCTTCTTTTATTATGGGTAGAATGGCATTAGCTGCAAAGGAAGGCGGTGCAGTCGGTATTAGAGCCAATACAAGAGAAGATATTGAAGAGATTCAAAAGCAGGTAGATTTGCCGATTATTGGCATCGTAAAGAAAGATTACAAAGGATCAAAGGTGTACATTACTCCAACTATGTCTGAGGTTGACGATTTAATGAAGGTCAGACCTGAGATAATTGCGATGGATGCCACTAGCGACCTTAGACCCGATAATATGAGTCTGGATGATTTTTTCAGAGAAGTAAAGGCAAAGTATCCAGATCAACTATTTATGGCTGACTGCTCTACAGTTGAAGAGGCAATACATGCTGACGAGCTTGGGTTTGATTTTATTGGAACAACAATGGTAGGCTATACAGAACAGTCAAAAGGAGATAGGATTGAAGAAAATGATTTTGAAATTTTAAGAAAAATTATTGATAAGGTTGAAAATAAGGTAATAGCTGAGGGGAATATCAATACTCCAGAAAAAGCAAAAAGAGTAATTGAGCTTGGAGCATATAGCGTAGTTGTCGGTTCAATAATTACAAGACCACAGCTTATTACAAGAGCTTTTGTCGAAAAGATTGAAGAAAAATAGTGCTTAATTAATAGGCTTTAAATTTGAAATTATTATATAAATTTATTTGTGACATGGAGGAAAACGTAACTATGAAAAGTCTTGAAAGGTACAAAGGAGTAATACCAGCATTTTATGCTTGCTATGATCATGAAGGAAATATCAGTCCTGAAAGAACAAGAGAATTGACGAAATATTTCATAAATAAAGGTGTAAAGGGGCTATATGTAAATGGTTCTTCTGGTGAATGCATTTATCAGAGTGTGGAAGACAAAAAAATAATTCTTGAAAATGTAATGAAGGAAGCAAAAGGCAAGTTAACAATTATCGCTCATGTTGCTTGTAACAATACAAAGGATTCTCAAGAATTGGCGGCACACGCAGAACGTTTGGGTGTAGATGCAATAGCGGCGATACCACCTATCTATTTTAGATTGCCTGAATATGCGATAGCTCAGTATTGGAATGACATATCAGATTCAGCTCCAAGCACTGATTTTGTAATATACAATATACCACAGCTGGCAGGTGTGGCTTTAACAGGAGGTCTATTTGCAGAAATGAGAAAAAATCCGAGAGTAATCGGTGTTAAGAATTCATCAATGCCAGTTCAGGATATTCAAATGTTTAAAAAAGCGGCTGGAGATGATTATATAATATTCAATGGTCCAGATGAACAGTTCATCTCAGGCAGAGTGATAGGTGCTGAAGGTGGAATTGGAGGAACATACGGTGTGATGCCAGATTTATTCTTAAAGATGGATGAGTATGTAAGAGCTGGTAGATTAGATATAGCTAAAGAAATTCAGTATGATGTAAATGAAGTAATATACAAGATGTGCTCTGCTCATGGTAATATGTATGCTGTTATAAAGGCAATACTAAAGATAAATGAAGGTCTTGATGTTGGTGGTGTAAGAAAGCCATTGGCAGCACTTATAGAAGAAGATATGGAAATAGTTGAAGAGGCTGCAAAAATGATAAGAGACGCTAGAGTCAAATACATAGGATAATTGGGAGGTTGCTATGCAAGGTTTTACTAAGATTGATTTAATAATATTAATCGCATATCTATCAGCAGTGTTATTTGCTGGTCTTCATTTCTCTAAGAAGGAGATGAAGGGAAAGGAATATTTCAAGGGAGATGGAACAGTACCTTGATGGGTAACCTCTGTATCTATATTCGCAACGCTACTAAGTCCAATCTCATTTTTATCACTGGCTGGTAACTCGTATGCGGGAACGTGGATCATGTGGTTTGCACAGCTTGGAATGCTAGTCGCAATACCGTTTACAATAAGATTTTTCTTACCTATTTACAGTAAGCTAGGTATAGATACAGCTTACCATTATTTGGAAATAAGATTTAACAGTAAAGGACTAAGAATACTTGGAGCAGTAATGTTCATAATATATCAGGTTGGACGAATGTCTATCATCATGTATTTACCATGTATGGTATTGTCAAAGCTGATGGGTGTAAATGTAAATATTTTAATAATAATCATGGGTGTTATTGCAATTATTTATTCATATACAGGTGGATTAAAGTCAGTATTATGGACTGATTTTATACAAGGGGCAGTTCTCCTTATTGGTGTTACTTTCGGTCTGATTTATCTTATTGCTCATATTAACGGTGGAATGGGAGCTGTTATAGAGCAATTGGCAAATAATCAAAAGTTTTTGGCAGCCGATCAACCATTATTCGATGCCAATATTTTTAGAGATAGCATATTCCTATTGATAATAGGTGCTGGTCTAAATACTATGGGCTCATATGTATCTAGTCAGGATATAGTTCAAAGATTTACAACTACTACGGATACAAAACAGTTAAATAAGATGATGATAGCAAATGGTTGCCTATCTATATTTATTGCTACAGTATTCTACTTGATAGGTACGGGGTTATATGTATTTTATCAGGTACAGGGAAACGTATTACCTCCAGCAGCACAGCAGGATCAAATTTTTGCATCATGGATAGCATTTGAATTACCGGTGGGTGTAACAGGAATACTTCTTGCAGCTATTTACGCAGCAGCTCAGTCTACTCTTTCTACTGGACTAAACTCTGTAGCATCAAGCTGGACATTAGATATACAGGCTCGTATAAACAAGGAGGAATTGAGCTTTGAAAAACAGACAAAGATAGGTCAGAGGGTATCATTGGTAGTTGGAATATTTGCGATTGTGGTTGCAATAGTTCTTGCACAGGGCGGAGTAAAATCTGCATATGAATGGTTTAACGGATTTATGGGTCTAGTCCTTGGAATACTTGTTGGCACATTTATTTTGGGGGCATTCACAAAGGTTGCAAATAAGTTTGGTGCGACGCTTGCATTTATAGCAGCATCATGCGTAATGGTATATATTAAATACTTTGTAGACCCAGCAAAGATTTCATTCTGGTCATATTCAATAATATCAATTGCTGTGTCTTTGGTTGTTGGACTTGTAGCTTCAATAGCTTGGTCTAAGGTTAAGGGAGTAAATGAAGCTCCACTACCAAACACAACTGTATATAGAGACTAGTAGGGGGTAAAATATGATATTTGGGAATATAAAAGATTTAGGAGAATATTCTTTTCTTGAATCACAGATAAAAGAGTGCTTCGACTACTATAAAAGAAACGATTTGAAATCCTTTGGAAAGGGCTCATACGAAATTGATGGGAAAAGACTTTTTGTGAATATTGTCGAATATGTGACAACTAGTCCTGATAATAGGTTTTGGGAAGCTCATAAAAACTATCTAGATTTACACCTGATGCTAGATGGCTGTGAACAGATAGACCTAAGCTTTATCGATAATATGAAGCAAGGCGAATTTGTCGACAAGGATGATTTTCTTCCATTAGAGGGGCAAAAAAATTCTTCTGTGGTGTTAAGCGAGGGAGACTTCTTGATATGCTATCCTGCGGACGGACATATGACAGCAATTGCAGTCGATAAACCGCATAAAATAAAAAAAGCAATTTTTAAGATAAAGATATGATTTTGAGTTATAATAAAGAGGCAAGATGCAAATAAGCATATGCCTTTTTGTTATTTTCAAAGATATAGTAGTGTTAAGGAGGAAAATCATGGGATATTATGTTAAATCTGTGGTTGCAATAATCGAGTCAAATTATGAAAAGTTTACTACAGTTGAGAAAAATATAGCAGATTTTTTCATTCACAATGACAAGAAGCAAGATTTTTCAGGCAAAAAGCTGGCTAATAAGCTATTTGTGTCTGAGGCATCTCTTTCAAGATTTGCTCAAAAGTGTGGCTTTAGAGGATATAGAGAGTTTATATATCAATATAGTGAAGGCTTTGTGGAAAAGCAAGAGGATATGGCGGACAATGTAAGTCAGGTTTTAAGTACTTATCAAGAGCTACTTAATAAAGCATATAGTTTGGTAGATGAAAATCAATTAAAAAGAGTAATCAACTATTTAATTAGTTCAGAAAAAGTATTCGTATGTGGAAAAGGCTCATCAGGACTGGCTGCAAGTGAAATGGAGCTTAGATTCATGAGAATAGGTGTTGATATCGACTCGATAACAGATTCGGATCAAATGAAGATGAGAGCAGTATTTCAGAATGAAAAAAATCTGGTATTTGGTGTAAGTATAAGTGGTGAAACGGAAGAGGTACTATATTTCTTAAAAGAAGCTCACAAGAAAAAAGCAAATACTGTTTTGATTACATCACAGATAAGAGATTTCTATGGCGAGTTCTGCTCAGAGGTTATATTGGTGCCATCTCTTAGACATTTGAATCACGGAAATGTCATATCACCACAATTTCCAATTTCAATAATGGTTGACATACTTTATTCTCATTTTGTACAGAGAGACAAGAACAACAGGGCTAAGATGCATGGAGATACAATTAGAGCATTGAGTTATGGATTTGAAAAAGAAAATGACAATCAATAATCTTGTGCTTAGTCTACATTTACGATTTTTGTTAGAATTTATTTTTTGGAGGTTATTATGATATTAAAAGCCAAATATATAGTATTGAAGGATAGAATGCTGGAGGATTCAGCAATATTGATAGAAGATAAAAGGATAAAAAGGATATTAATAAATGATGAAATTGATGGAAATAATTTAATAGATAGAAGAGATATAATAGATTATAAGGATTCCATCATATGTCCTGGATTTGTAGACACTCATGTTCACGGATTTTGTGGTCATGATTTTATGGATAAGTCGGAAGAAGGATTCAGATCAATATGTAAGGATATTTTAAGAGCAGGAGTTACTTCCATTCTGGCTACGACTCTTACTGCAGCAGAGGAAGATATTATAGAAGTTGTAGATATTGTAAAGAAAAACAAGGATACCTATAGTGCAAAAATACAGGGTATTTTCCTTGAGGGACCATTTTTTACCGAAAAATATAAGGGAGCTCAAAATCCAAAATATTTTTTGAAGCCAGAAATTGAAAAATTAATAAAATGGCAAAATATCTCTGGCGGCTTGATAAAAAAAATTGGATTAGCTCCAGAGCTTGAAGGAAGTGTAAATTTTGCTAAAAAGGCTAGAGAAATGGGTATATACGTAGCACTTGGTCACAGTGCTGCAAGCTATGAAGAAGCAAGAAATGTGGTTGATGCTGGAGCCAATATATTTGTTCATACGTATAATGGAATGAGTGGCTTACATCACAGAAATCCTGGTATGGTAGGAGCTGCTATGACATTGAGAAATGTTTTTGCAGAATTAATTTGCGATGGACATCATGTACATCCAGCTGCTGTAGATGTATTGGTAAGAGCTAGAGGATATAAAAGTGTTGCTTTGATCAGTGATTGTATGATGGCAGGTGGAATGTCAGTCGGCAAATACAAGCTTGGAGACTTTGATGTTGAGTTAGACGGAGAAACCGTTAGACTAGAAAATGGAAATTTGGCAGGATCTGTTTTGAAAATGATAGATGCTGTAAGAAATCTTGTAAAATGGGGAATTGCCAGTCCATTTGAGGCGATACAAATGGCTACTCAGGTACCAGCAAGGTCTGTTGGAATAGATAGTGTATGCGGAATTATCGAGGAAGGAAGAAATGCAGATATATTGGTATTAGATAAAAAATTCTCGATAATAGATGTTTATTTGGATGGGCAGAAGGTTGAGTTAAATAGCTAAAATTTTCCTAGGAAAATATAGTTCGATATAGCTATATAAAAATATAAAATAAACGAACAAAACATCCGTTTAGCGAGGATATTTGTTCGTGAAAAAGAGATAAAAACATGATTCCTATTTGATATTTATGATAATTTTCCAAAAAAATCGGAAAAAACTAAAAAAATACGAATTTACTATTGCAAAAAAACACAAATACGAATAAAATATACTTAGATAATAAAAATATACGTCATATTTTATTAATTATGTTTTGTACAGTATTATTGATGATATAATATTGTTGTTTATATGATAATTTGGTGATAAACACGAATGATTGAATAGTATTTAAATATTTTTTATGTATAAGGAGTGATTTTAATGCAAAAATTGGAACAGCTTTATGAAGGCAAGGCAAAGAAGGTTTTTAGGACAGATAACGAAGACTACCTAATTGTGTCCTATAAGGATGATGCTACAGCCTTTAATGGCTTGAAAAAAGGAACAATCGTAGGCAAAGGAGAAATCAACAACCTGATGTCAAATAGGTTATTCGCTTATTTGGAGGAAAATGGAGTAAAAACTCACTTTGTCAAAACGATAGATTCTAGAAATACTGTTGTAAAATCTGTTGAAATAGTGCCTTTAGAGGTGATTGTTAGAAATGTCGCTGCAGGAAGCTTTTCAAAGAGATTGGGTGTTGAAGAAGGAACTATATTTGACGAGCCTACAACAGAATTTTCATATAAAAATGATGAGCTGGGAGATCCTCTTATCAATGATTCATTCGCCATTGCATTAAAGCTTGCTACAAGGGAAGAAATTGATCAGATTAGAGAAATGGCTTTAAAGGTCAATGAATTATTGAAAGTATACTTCTTGAAGGCAAATATTAAATTGATAGATTTTAAGCTTGAGTTCGGGCGATTCCATGGTGAAATAATTCTTGCAGATGAAATATCACCAGATACTTGTAGATTATGGGATAAGGATACAAACGAAAAATTAGACAAAGATAGATTTAGAAGAGATTTGGGAAATGCTGAGGGCGCATATTCTGAAGTTAGAAATCGCCTAGGTTTTTAAGGATAGATGCTATGGGAGAAGAAGTAATGACTGGATTAGGAGAAGAGTGTGGCGTTTTCGGTGCTTATGACATAGATGGAGAAGACGTTGCCTCATATATTTATTACGGACTTTTTGCACTTCAACATAGAGGTCAGGAAAGCTGTGGTATATCAGTTAGGAATACATTCGGCGAAAAAGATGATGTGAGATTTCATAAGGATTTGGGGCTAGTAAACGAAGTATTTAATAAGGATATTATCAATTCGCTAAATGGTAATTTGGGTGTAGGTCACGTTAGATATTCAACAGCTGGTGGCTGGGGAAGAGAAAACTCTCAGCCTTTTGTTATTCACTACATAAAGGGTATTTTATCAATGGCACACAATGGAAATTTGACAAATACATCTGAATTAAAAAATGAATTGGCTACAACAGGTGCAATATTCCAGACTAAAACCGATTCAGAGGTAATTGCATACTTGATAGCAAGGGAAAGGCTACATACACTTTCGATTGAGGATGCAGTGAAAAGTGCTGCAAAAAAATTAAAAGGTGCGTTTTCACTTGTGGTAGGAAGTCCATCAAAATTGATAGGTGCAAGAGATCCATTTGGATTTAGACCGTTGTGCATAGGTAGGAAGGATAATACGTTTTTCTTGAGCTCTGAATCTGCTGCACTTGATACAATAGGAGCGGAGTTTATTAGAGATGTAGAGCCAGGAGAGATAGTTACAATTGCTGATGGTGAAATAATGTCAGATAGATTTTCAGAAAGGCTTGAAGCTGCAAGATGTATATTCGAGTATATTTATTTCGCAAGAACCGATAGCTTTATAGATGGTGTAAGTGTTTACAAGTCTAGGGTAGAGGCAGGCGGAATATTGGCAAAGAAATTTCCAGTAGAAGCAGATTTGGTTGTAGGTGTACCAGAATCAGGATTGGCTTCGGCGGTCGGATACTCTCAGGAATCAGGTATACCATATGGAATGGCGTTTTATAAGAACAGCTATGTTGGTAGAACCTTTATAAAACCAAAACAAAACGAGAGAACATCTGGTGTTCAAGTAAAATTGAATGTGATAAGAGATGTTGTAAAAGGAAAAAGAGTCATAATGGTAGATGATTCAATAGTTAGAGGAACTACCATTAGAAATATTGTAAAGATGCTAAAAGATGCAGGTGCACTTGAAGTTCATGTAAGGGTAAGTTCACCACCATTTAAATTTCCATGCTATTATGGAACAGATGTTCCTAGTAGAGAAAATCTGGTCGCAGTAAACAATTCATTAGAAGAAATTAGAGAGAGTATAAATGCAGACTCACTTGGTTTTTTAGAGATTGATGATTTACCAAAGCTATGTCCAGGGTTGTCGTTCTGTGATGCTTGCTTTACAGGAAATCACAAGGGTGGTATTCCAAAGGAAACAGAGGATTTTACTTGCTGTTAAAAAAATGGATAAATTATTTTAATATTTGAGTTGACTTGAAGGTTGACCATATAAGAGGTATCACACATTCACAATTTTGAGAGAATGTGTGATACTTTTTGTATATTTATTTTTTCGTCCATTATTCCATATGTTACTTCATACATTATTTCAATCTATTACTTTTAACGTGTTCTTTTGATATTTATAAAAGCTTTGTTTTATGGTATAATATTATGATAGTTATTGAATGATTCTCAATAATACACTTATATGAATTTAATTTTAGAATGGATGAGCAAAATGATATTGATATTGGCTGAAAAACCGTCTGTTGCAAAGACTATTGCATCTTTCTTAAAGGCAAATTCAAGGAAAGATGGTTATTATGAGGGAAATGGATATATAGTTACATATGCAGTTGGTCACTTGGTATCGCTTTATGATATGAAGGATTACGATAAAGAAAAATATTCGGGCTCTTGGAAAATGGAAAATTATCCATTTATTCCATCAAATAAATTTGGGTTTAAGATAGATGACGATAAGAAAAAACAATTTAATATTATTGATAATTTAATAAAAAGAGATGATGTCGAGTATATTATCAATGCTACCGACAACGATAGAGAGGGTGAATTAATTTCATTCCTGATATTTATGATGTCTAAAAATCAAAAACCAGTTAAACGTATTTTGGTCAATGAATGGACCCCCGAAGACATAACTAGAGGCTTATCGAATTTGAAGGATGATTCTGAAATGAGAAATCTGCAAGCGGCTGGATACACAAGACTTATTACCGACTGGCTAATAGGAATTAATTTTACCTGTGCAGCTACTCTAAAATATGGAAATGGAAAAATGTTAAATATCGGGAGAGTTATACTTCCAACTGTGAAGCTAGTTTATGACAGAGATATGGAAATAAGAAATTTTATTCCAAAGATATATTATGAAATAGAGGGAAAATTCAAGAGTAAAAACGGAGAATATACTGGAAAATATCAAAAAGGGAAGAACAGCAAATTTGATACAAAGGAAGAGGCAAGTCTAATTGTTGACAAGATTTATTCAAATGAAGCCATTATTAAAGACAAAAAGGTAACAAATTCGAAGGAGTATGCTCCAAAATTATTTTCATTGACTTCATTGCAGGGATATATAACCTCTAAGTACTCCAGATTTACTTCTGATAAGGTACTTGGTGTGTGTCAAAATTTATATGAAGGAAAAGGCAGTGGTGGATTTATCACATATCCGAGGACTGATTCAGTTTTTTTGGAAGAAAGTCTGGCAGATAAAGTAAAATCGACACTTGAAACGATTAAAAAAGGTCATCCTGCTGAAAAAAACATAAATTTTTCAAAGACAAAAAGGGTATTCGATTCATCAAAGGTTGAGAGCCATAGTGCTATTATTCCAACCTACATTATTCCAAAAAATTTGAATGAGGATGAGTGGATAGTATATAATGCTATAAAGGATAGGTTTCTGGCAAATTTTATGCCTCCAGCTGAGTATGAAAACACCGAAATAATAACTAATATTGACGAATATAGTTTTATTTCTAAGGGGAAGGTTTTGAAGGTAAGGGGATATCTTGAGATTTATGAAAAGGATTCAAAGGGGAGCCTGCTTCCATACGTAGAAAAAGGTGAAAGTGTAGATGTATTGGGAATTAGCCCAATTGAGAAAAACACCACACCACCAAAGCCATATACGGAGGACACTTTGTTAAAGGCTATGAAAAACTGTGGGAAAAATGCTTCAGAGGATGATACGACAGTCCTTTCTGGATATTCAATTGGAACATCGGCAACAAGAGCAGATGTATTGAAAAAAATTTCTCAGGTTGGATATGTTAAGAAAAAGGGGAAAAATTACTCTATTACTGATTTGGGTATTAATCTAGTTGAAATATTTCCAGTAAAAAACTTATTTGATGTTGACTTTACCGGAAAATTGGAAAAGAATTTATTTGATATACAAAAAGGCGAGTTTAGCAGAAAGGACTATCTAAATAATATTTGCAAATTTATCTATGACAATGTTAATAATATAAAGATGGGACCAAATAAAAATATAAATACAGAAAAAATTGTATATAACCCAAAAACAAAAAAATTCGTCAAGGAAAGTCAACTGAAAAATACAAAAATAGAAAGCAAGCTGAAAAGTACAGATAAGGAAAGTAAATCGAAAAAAAGTGATAGTAGTGTTGACGATCAGACTGGCTTTGAAATTATTTCAAAATGTCCGGAATGTGGTGGAGATATTATAGAATCAAAAAAGGCTTTTGCTTGCAAAAACTATATTAATTGTGGTTTTACTGTTTGGAAAAACAATTCAATTTTGAAAAAATACAGTAAAAAACCAACAAAAACTATGATTAAAGCATTTTCTAAAGGGAAAAGTGCATCGTTGAAGGGTCTAAAAGACGAAAATGACAGAAAATTTGATGCTACTGTAACATACTTTATTAATGCTGATAAAAAATTGGAATTAAAAATACAGGAGAAATAGATGTCAGATAATAATTTGGCGGGTACTGGGTGTAAGGCTTTAGTTCCCGAGGAAGATAAAAAGGATTTAAAGGATATAGAAAAAAGTATTACCAAGAGATACAGGAAAAGAATATGGTCCAAATTTATAAAAGCAATCAAGACATATAGACTCGTGGAAGAAGGGGATAAAATAGCTGTTGCAATTTCTGGTGGAAAAGATAGTCTTTTGATGGCGAAGCTATTTCAGGAATTGAAACGCCATTCTCCTGTAAGCTTTGATGTTGTATATTTGGCGATGGATCCAGGCTACCATTCTAGCATCAGAAAGCTACTTTTGGAGAATTGTGAATATCTAGATATCGATTTGGAAATATTTGATTCTCAGATTTTTGAAGTTGCTGATAGAATAGCAAGTGACTATCCTTGTTATATGTGTGCCAGAATGAGAAGAGGGGCATTATATGGTAAAGCAGAGGAGCTGGGCTGCAATAAATTGGCGCTGGGACATCACTTTGATGATGTAATAGAGACTACAATGCTTAATTTACTATGTGCTGGTAATTTTAAAACGATGCTGCCAAAGCTTAAATCGACAAACTTTGAAGGCATTGAGCTTATCAGACCACTATACTATATAAGAGAAGAGGATATAATTAGATGGATTTCATTTAGCGGAATATGGCCTCTAAACTGCGCATGTATGGTTGCAGCAAAGAAAACTGGAAATAAAAGATATGAGATTAAGGATTTAATAAAAAATTTATCGAATGATTTTCTAAACGTTGAAAAATCAATTTTTAAAGCTGCCGAAAATGTAAATATCGATTCAATATTGGGATGGCAGATTGATGGGAAGAAGCATAGTTTTATGGAAAAATGGGAGGATTAACTGATGGATTCTTTGCTGAGAAAAGACGAATTTGTGGTTGTAGATCTTGAAACTACTGGTCTTAGTCCATATAAGGGGCATGAAATTATTGAGATAGGTGTAACAGAAATAAAAAAAAATAAAATTGCTTTAAATTATTCAAGGCTGATAAAGCCGAATTCAATAATACCTACAGCTATTACAGATATTACAAATATTACAAATGAGATGGTTGAAAGTGAATTAAAAATAGATGAAGTATTACCTAAATTTAGGGATTATATTGGTGATAGGGTATTGATTGCACACAATGCCAAATTCGATTTATCATTTTTGAATTTTTATTTGCAAAAATATGGTTTGATGCCGATAGACAACTATGTTTGCACTTTGGAAATGTTAAAAATATTAAAATCGAGGAAAATATATACTGGCAATAACAATAAGCTGGCAACTGCTTGTGAGTTTTATGATATTAATCTGGTAAATGCACATAGAGCAGATGCGGATACCTTGGCGACTGCAAAGTTATTTTTAAAGATTAGGGAACAGTTACTAAAATAAATTGAGGGGGACGATTTTATGTCTGATGTTTTCGATAGCAATAATAATACGAATAACAGAAATAGGAATGACAATAGCATAGGTGGACGAAGCAGAAATAGACTTGAAGAGGAAATCTATGATGACATAAAAACATATAAGCTAAAAAGAGCATCTTTTGAAAATAGAAAAGACACTCTTAATTTTTCGGTGGAAGATAAGAAAAACGATTCAGCTATGAGATACTACGATATCAGTAAAAGTAATCAACGTAGCGACTCCAGATCGATGAGAACAAAATCGGAAAGCAAAAATTCTAAAATTAGAATAAAAAAGCAACAGACAAGTGGGTCTAATACATTAACCTTTGAAAATGAAAAAAAATCTAGGAATTTTCCTGGCAGTGAAAGATTTACATATAAAAAAGATAATTCTTATATCGAAAGAGAGAGAGAAAGAGAAAATCGACGAAATAATTGGAGACAAAAAAGAATTGTCGAAGTTGATGATTTTGATGAGGATGAAGAATATTACGAAGATGAATACGATGTGAGATCGTGGAGATTTCGTCTTTTAAAAAAGATAATTGCATTTCTTCTTATTATAATGGTTGTTGGTGGAAGTGCCAGTTTTATTTATGTTAAGAGTATAATAAATGATATGCCGGTATTGACGAAGAAAATGGTGCTAGAAAGCTATATAAATAAAGAGCCAGTACCACTATCAAAGATACCGAAAAATTTACAAAATGCCGTAATATCAATTGAAGATGAAAGATTCTATAGTCATAAAGGAATTGATTATAAATCATTGGTAAGATCTTTCATTAACAATCTTACAGGTAATATGACTCAGGGGGGAAGTACGATTGATATGCAGGTATCAAAAAATCTGTTGACGAGTAATGAAAAAACATTGAAAAGAAAAATACAAGATATGTATAATGCAATAGTGTTGAATAAAATCATGACTAAAAATGAAATTTTGGAGGCATATCTTAACAATATTTATCTTGGAAAATCGACTTATGGTGTTCAGGCTGGTGCAAAATTATATTTTGGGAAAAATGTAAATGAATTAAATTTTGGACAATCTACTATGTTGGCCGGTATTACGAACAATCCTAATTTATATCAAAACTACGAGCAGGCAAAGAAGAGACAGGCTATTGTTCTGTACAAGATGTACGAGCTTGGCTACATAAAAGAAAACGTATATAAAGCACAGCTGTATAGAGATACACCATTTAAATCAGAGATAGATAAATAAAATGTAAAACAAGCTATTATGTTGAAAGTTGCTTTAATATTAGCTTGTTTTTTTATTAAGCGAATAAAAAAATTAATTTTAATAAAATATAATAAATATTGACGAAAAATAAAAAGCGTTGTTGGAAATGAATTATTTTTAAAAAGTTCAAAACCATCAACGCTTTTTATTTAGAAGCTATAATCTGATAGATTTATTGTTTATGTAAATTTAACTGTTTACCTTATGACTCTCTAGTTCAGTCGGAATATAGATTTTGTTTCACTTGTATTGTCAGTAAAGGATGATTGCCCAATATAGCTCGCCTTCACAAGATACCTTTTGCTTCCATCATTATTACAGGTTATTAATGTTAGCTCTGTCTTATTATGAGTATCATTTATTACAAATATATCTGTAGGCTCAATTAGTTTAATATATTCAGTCTTATATTCATAAATTTTGCCAAAATCAGTAATATAGATACGATCGTTGGATTTTATTTTTGGTAATGGCGAAAACAAAATTTTTGGATAATCAGGATAGTTATGAGCTGCCAATGTGTAATTTCCTTGACCCATATTTTGGTTGGATTTTAGTGTTCCGGCACCATAAGACAGATAGTGATTGTCAAGACCTTTAAAAATCGGCAATAGCAAATCTATATTCGGTATGGAGATAGCTCCAATTGCAGATGAATAATCAACCTTACCTTTTGCAGCTCTTACCATATCAAGGTTTAGTGATTGAACTTTTTCAAAATTTATGGATTCATTAGAACTATTTTTTTCGTTATCTGTATTACTAGAGTTGCTTTCCTTTGAAGCTGATGCTACTGTAGTATTATTTTCCTTTGAAGCTTTTCCGTTATTAGAATTTGAAGCTGCTGCAGAATTGTCAGAGATTGAGGTAGTATTATTGCTGACATTTTCAGTTTTTGTATCTTTTTTTAATTTTACAGACTTAGTTATTATTTTTATTTTATCAGAATCATTTTCCTTGAGATTTGTGTTGAGTAAATGTGTCTTTATTGGATTTATCGAAAAAAATACAATAGACGATATCAATAGAGCAATAGAAGCTTTATTTCTACCATCCAATTTTTTATTACTTTTTTTATTCATCAAATTTCCTCCTTAAATATTTATTAATTGATTAGCAGCATTTATTATACATAAAAAATCATGCTATTTTATTTATAGCAAAAATAGCATGATTTATTCATAACCGAGCTTAGAAAAAAATTAATTTATAAAAAATTCGCCTTATAAATCTAATTTGTAATCTCCATATCTTATGATACCTTTACTTCTCATAAATCTTGATATGATTAATGAGATTATTGCTGGCAAAACAAAATGAAATATAATTATTTCAAAGAAAAGCATGGTATTGTCTGAATATGAGGACATTGTCTGCCATGTCATAAGCTGTCCAACTAAACCGGATGTTCCCATACCACCACCAGCAGGATTATTTTCCAGCTTCAGAAGTACTGTAGATATTGGTCCCAATATCGCACTAGCAATAATTGGAGGAATCCAAATAATTGGCTTACGCATAATATTTGGAATCTGTAGCATTGATGTGCCTAAACCTTGTGCTAAAAGTCCGTTCCATCCGTTTTCTTTAAAGCTAATTACAGCAAATCCAACCATTTGACAACAACAACCGATTGTTGCTGCTCCAGATGCAATTCCAGAAAGTCCGAGTATTATGGATAATGCTGCTGAACTTATTGGTAGTGTCAAAACTATACCCATAACTACTGATACTATTATTCCCATTAAAAAAGGCTGTAGTTCAGTGGAAATCATAATAAAATGACCCAATGCAGTCATAGCATTCATAAGAATTGGTCCAATCGTAAATGCAACAATTGATGAGACCATAATAGTTACAAAAGGAGTGACAATAATATCAATTTTTGTTTTTCCAGAAGCTAGTCTTCCTATTTCGGCTCCAATAACGACAGAGATAAAGGCGCCAAGTGGATCACCTGCACCAGAAATAACAAACTGACCTGCTTCGCTTAGTAGTTTTCCTGAATTAAAAGCAGCACCAAATGCACCAATCATGCCACTTACTCCTGAGGCAAGTATTACCAACTTCGGAGATTCAAGTGAATGGGCGACACCTATGCCTATTACAGCTCCAGTCAAGGACATTGCCACCGTAGCAATAGTGATCATAAAGGTCGATATTGGCCCACTTATGCTTATTCCTATCTGCTTAATAATAAGTCCAATAATCAATGTACAAAATAGTCCTAAAGCCATTCCATTTAACGCCTGAATAAAGTATCTATGGAAAAGCTTTTTTAGAGTAGGTAATTTGGATTTTTTTGTGATTATTTTATATTCGATATCATTTTTTTCAATATTTTTCATTTTTTCCCCCTAATAAATTGAGATATTATCATAAAACCTGACATAAGAAAATAATAATTTTATATATGTTTTTACAAGTGTCATGACATATATATTATAAATCTTTTATGATAAATAATCAAGCATGAAAATTAAATATGATATAATAGAATCGTATAGGCGAGATGATTTAGAGCTAAAGCAGTAAATTAGGCTATATAATTATATTATATTTTATGCTAATGGTAGGCTAAATATTAAATACAAAGTAGTATTTTTAGGAGGATGAGATGAAATTTTCTGATATTAAATATGAAAGAGTGTCTTATGAGGATGTGAACTTTCAGTTTTTAGGATTAATAGAAAAAATAAGGCAGAGCGATGATTTTACAGAAATACTAAAATTTATAAATGAGCTTAATCGAATTAGAAATCATGTAGAGACTATGAAAGAATATGCCTCTATAAGGTATTCAATAGATACTACAGATGAGTTATTTTGTGAAGAAAATAATTATTGGGATGAATATGATCCCTATTTTAAAAAACTCGATAACATATTTTACAAAGCATTACTTGAAAAAAATATTGAAAAGGAGCTAGTTGCTGAATTTGGAAAGCAATTTTATTCTATTATTGAGTTAAAAGCAAAATCTTTTTCAGAGTCAATTGTCGATCTCTTGCAAATAGAAAACTTGCTGATGAGCGAATATACAAAATTGTTATCTTCTGCTAAGATTGAATTTGATGGGCGAGTGTGTAATCTTTCTGATCTGGCACCATATATAGGCTCGTCGGATAGAGAAGTAAGAGTGAGAGCAATCAAGCTTCACACAGAATTTTTTGAAAAAAACGAAGAAAGCTTCGACCTAATTTTCGATAAATTAGTTAAAATTAGGCATGAAATGGCAAATAAGCTGGGATATGATAATTTTATTGAGCTTGGTTATATGAGAATGCTGAGAACTGATTACTCTACGAAAAATATAGAAGGCTTGAGAAAATTCGTGACCGAAAAATATGTTCCTTTGGCAAACGAAATATATTTAGAGCAGGCAAAAAGAATAAACTCTGAAAAATTCGATTATTATGATGAAGGGGTTCATTTTTCTGATGGAAATGCAAAATTAATTGGGGATGGTAAATATATAATTTCAATGGGTGCAAAAATGTATAGTGAGCTTTCTCCTGAGGCAAGTGAATTTTATACATATTTGGTAAATAATGAATTATTCGATGTCAAGCCTAGACCAAATAAGGCTATGGGTGGATATTGTACTCTTTTACCAGAATTTAAGGACCCATTTATTTTTGGAAACTTCAATGGGACTGTTGATGATATTGATGTTTTGACACATGAAGTAGGACACGCATTACAAATGTACTTATCTAGAGATATTGATATGCCTGAAATTGCATTTCCAACACTAGATAGCTGTGAAATACATTCTATGAGTATGGAATTTTTTACTTACCCATGGATGAATTTATTTTTTGGTGAAGATGAAGAAAAATATAAAAAATACCATTACGATTCCGCATTGAAATTCATACCATATGGAACATTGGTGGATCATTTTCAGCATATAATATATGAAAATCCAAGCTTGAGTCCTAGTGAAAGAAAAAGTATTTGGAGAGAATTGGAAAAAAAATATTTGCCACATAGAGACTATTCTGATCTGGCATTTTTGAAAAATGGTGGATATTGGTATAGGCAGGGACATATTTTTAAAGATCCATTTTATTATATAGATTATGTATTGGCACAGCTTTGTGCTTTGCAATTCTATGAGCTGTCAAAGCTTGATTATGATAATGCATGGAAAAAATACATTAATATTTGTAAAGTAGGAGGAAAATATTCCTTTCTAGATATTGTTAAAATAGCAGGATTAGAAAATCCACTAAATTATGAAAATAATTTTAAATAAGATATAATTTTAAATAAAAATGGCTAAGCTTCAGCAATTTAATTTCTGAAGCTTAGCCGTTTTTTAGCCTTTATCTATTTATCATTTCTAAAGCTTATCGGTCATTATATTTTTATAGGTTTCTATTATCCTTAAGCATTACATCATGAGCTCCACCTTCAACGATTGAAGTTGAAGAAACCAATGTAAGCTTTGCGTTTTTTTGCAGCTCTGGTATTGACAATGCACCACAGTTACACATTGTAGATCTAACCTTTGAAAGAGTCATGCCAACATTATCCTTTAAAGATCCCGCATATGGAACATATGAATCGACACCTTCCTCAAAAGAAAGTTTTTTGTCTCCACCAAGGTCATATCTTTGCCAGTTTCTCGCTCTTGCAGATCCTTCACCCCAATATTCCTTCATATATACACCATTTATGTTTACCTTGTTTGTAGGTGATTCATCAAATCTAGAGAAATATCTTCCAAGCATAACGAAATCTGCTCCCATGGCAAGTGCTAATGTAATGTGATGATCGTATACTATTCCACCATCTGAACAAATTGGGATATATATACCAGTCTCTTTAAAGTATTCATCTCTGGCCTTTGCTACATCAATAACTGAAGTTGCCTGACCTCTTCCAATACCTTTTTGTTCTCTAGTGATACATATTGAACCACCACCGATACCGATCTTTATAAAATCTGCGCCAGCCTCTGCTAAAAATCTAAATCCATCTCTGTCAACAACATTACCAGCTCCAATTTTCACAGTATCACCGTATTTTTCTCTTACCCATGCTATAGTTCTTGCTTGCCACTCTGAATATCCTTCAGATGAGTCTATACATAGAATATCAACTCCAGCATTGACCAACGCCGGTATTCTTTCTTCATAGTCTCTTGTGTTGATACCTGCTCCAACTACATATCTCTTTAGAGAATCGTGCAATTCCAAAGGATTTTCCTTGTGAGAATCGTAGTCCTTTCTAAACACCATATACATAAGCTTACCTTCATCATCCAAAACAGGTAAGGAATTAAGCTTATTATCCCATATAATGTTGTTTGCTTCCTTTAGAGTAACATTTTTATTGGCATAGACGATTTTTTCGATTGGAGTCATGAATTCACTAACCTTTGTATTTTTATCCATTCTACTAACTCTATAATCACGACTTGCAACTATGCCAAGTAATTTTCCAGTGCTAGTACCATCATCAGTGATGGCAACTGTAGAGTGACCAGTTTTTTCTTTTAGGTCTAAAATATCATATAATGTATTTTCAGGTGTTAAATTTGAATCACTGACAACAAATCCGGCCTTGTGCATTTTAACTTTAGTAACCATAGCAGCCTGATCCTCAATTGTTTGAGAGCCATATATAAAAGAAATTCCACCTTCCTTTGCTAGAGCAACTGCCATTCTATCATCAGAAACGGCTTGCATAACGGCAGAAACTAGTGGTATATTCATAGTAAGAGTAGGTTCTTCGCCCTTCTTAAATTTAACTACCGGTGTCTTTAAACTAACATTTGCTGGTATACAATCAGCAGAAGAATACCCTGGAACTAATAGGTATTCACTAAAAGTTCTCGAAGGTGTATCAAAATAAAAAGCCATTAAATTTTCATCTCCTTTTAAAATAGTGTTGTCCTATATTATATCAAATATTATATTTAGTTTCAAATAAAAAAATAAGATAGAAAAAAAACTTCAAATAGTTTATAATATAGTTGGATATAAAGTCATAAATGGAATGAAAATATGAAAGGAATTAATATGCAGTCCCTAAAACATAAAATTTTAACAGATGGTACGATAAATAGTCGCGATATTTTAAAGGTAGACAGTTTTTTAAACCATCAAATTGATGTTAAGTTTTTAAACGAGATAGGTAAGGAGTTTAGAGAGAGGTTCTACGATGTGAAAATAGATAAGATTTTGACTATAGAATCGTCTGGAATTGCCATAGCTACAACTACCTCACAGTATTTTGACTATGCTCCAGTTGTTTTCGCAAAGAAAAATGAGTCTAGCAATTTGGATAAGGATGTATACAAATCCAAGGTTTTCTCTTATACAAAGAACAAGCTATACGATGTTATGGTGTCAAAGCGATATATTTCGAGCGGAGAGAAAATATTGATTGTTGATGATTTTTTAGCGAAGGGTGGAGCAGTAATGGGATTAATCGACATCATTACTCAAGCAGGGGCAGAGCTTGTTGGAGTAGGAATAGTAATAGAAAAATCATATCAGGATGGAAGTATACTTTTGGAGGATAAGGGGATAAGAGTTGAATCTCTGGCATGTATTGAATCGCTGGAGAATAAGATGATAAAGTTTAAATAAAAATTTATATATAAAAATTATTTAGGAGGAAAAAATGAAATTTTTTATTGATACTGCCAATATCGAAGAAATTAAAGCAGCAAACGAATTAGGTGTAATTTGTGGGGTTACTACAAATCCATCCTTGATTGCAAAGGAAGGAAGAGACTTTACTGATGTTGTAAATGAAATAGTTGGAATAGTTGATGGACCAATAAGTGCAGAAGTGCTTAGCATGGATTATGCTGAGATGATCAAGGAGGGCGAAAAGCTAGCGTCAATTCACAAAAATATTGTTATTAAAGTTCCAATGTGTGAAGAAGGCTTAAAGGCTGTAAAGGAGTTTACAAAGAGAGGAATTAAGACAAATGTTACATTGATTTTCTCAGCAAGTCAGGCTTTGTTAGCAGCTAGAGCCGGTGCAACTTATGTAAGTCCGTTTGTTGGAAGATTAGATGATATATCTTTTGATGGACTTAGCCTAATTGACGAAATAACAGAGATTTTTGCAATAAATTCTATCGATACTGAAATAATAGTTGCAAGTGTTAGAAATCCTCTACACGTTATAGATGCTGCAAAGATGGGAGCTGATATCGCTACTGTACCATACAAGGTAATCAAGCAAATGATTAACCATCCACTGACTGATAGAGGTATAGAAGCATTTAACAAGGATATTGAAAAGGCATCTTTAAATATAAAGTAATTTTCCAAAATTTTGCCGTAGGTGATATATTGCCTACGGTTTTTTATAATTAAGTAAAAAAACGATCAATCGATTGATTTTATAAGTGTTATTAATGAAAAAAATATAGCTAAACTTATTACAATATGTAACCTTTGTAACTAAAATGTAATGCTAAATAACACCACTGTAATCAATATTTTTCATAAAAAGTGATATGATATAGATATAGAAGTAAAGGATGTGATATTATGAAAAAAAGATTATTTACAATTGGAATTTTAGTTACTAGCTTGGCTTTGGTTAGTCCTATTTCGGGAGCAGTGAATACAAATAAAAAACTTAATAGTGCAAATACTAAAGCTGATGTTATGTATGTCACAGTATCTGATAGTAATGCTGTCAATAGCAGAGAAAGTAGTAATGAAACTCCTGAGTTATTGGATAAGCAGAGTAGTGTAGTAGTCCAAAAGGTTGAAGAACGAGTTAATAAGGACTCTAATAGCATTGATTTGAGCAAAAAAACAATCTCAAAAAAGATTAATAAAAAGACTTACAAAAATGTAAAGGTTTATAAAAAAGCTGTAAGTGATGACAAAAATTCTGCAAAGAATGAGAATATCCAAAATATGGCTTCAAAAAGCAAGAATGAAAATGCAGAGGCTACTGCTGAAGCTAAAAAGCTTGATTCCTCAGTAGATAGTGTACAGAATAATAATGAAGATACTGCGTTGACAAAGTCACAGGCATTGGAAGCACTTAAATCAAAAAATTCAAGTGTCGATTATAATTACATGGGGGATGAAAAAGATTTTAGTGTTCTAAAAGAAAAAGGTCATGAAGGCTATGTATACCTACCTGATGCTCCTACTGATTTGGGTGTTTTTGTAGATAAAAATACAAAAGAGATGTATTATTTCCATCCATCAGGATATTTGGATATATATGAATAAAAATGTACTGTAGCTTAATTAAAAATGTATTGTAGATTAATTAAAAATGTATTGTAGATTAATATTGAAATTAATATTTTAAGCTTTAATAAAAGTTAATAATACTTATATAGGTTTGATTTTAAGACAATAATAAAATCAAGAAAATAAGAGATGATAGTAGAATTGAGAAGATGGTAATAGAATTAAGAATAACTTTTGAGCAGTTTCTGGCTAAAGAGTTATTCTTTTTTGTAGTCTTAATATTTGTTAATGTGTGGGAAAAACTATCTTCTTGTGATATAATATTAGTATTGAAAAAGGAGATAGATATGAGAAATAAAAAACAGCATTTAAACTCTTTTCTATTTGCTATTGGAGTTACAGGTATAGACTACATGATAAAAAGCTCTAATGGCAATTTTGAAAAACTATTTCAAGGCGAGATTGGAAAAGCTATTGTTTACTATGTGTTACTCTTTATTGTGACTTTTGTGCTTTGTGAAATAGTTTTTGAAAAAATAAATAAAATGAATAATAGAAAATAGACACTGATGTGTGTATCTTCATTTATCAATTGGTATGGTTTAGAAATAAATAAAAAATTAAGATAATAAATTTAGGTGAGGAGAATTTAATTATATGTGTGGATTTACAGCATTTTTTGATACTGTTGAAAACAAGAATGAAATAATTGACAATATGAATAAAAGGATATGGCATAGAGGTCCTGATATGTCAGGTAAGTACATAGATGATAATGCTGCAATGGGATTTGTTAGATTGAGCATATTGGACTTATCTGAATCTGGTGCTCAGCCTATGTATAGTGAGGATGGTAACAAAATTCTCATATTCAATGGTGAAATATATAATTATCAGGATATTAAGGATGATTTGATAGCCAAAGGATATCATTTTATAAGTGAAACGGATAGTGAGGTACTTATTCATGGCTATACGGAATATGGAACTGACTTGGTAAATAAGCTTAGAGGTATGTTTGCATTTTGTATATGGGACAAGCAGAATAAAAGAGTTTTTGGAGCCAGAGATCATTTTGGTATAAAGCCATATTATTTTTACAAATACAAAAATGGTAATGAGAATGGATTGTTGATTGGCTCTGAAATTAAAAGCTTTTTAGAACACCCATTTTTTAAGAAAGAATTGAACGAAAAGGCGTTAAAACCATACTTGACTTTCCAGTATTCTTCGCAGGCTGATGAAACATTTTTCAAGGGGGTTGAAAGATTGAAGCCTGGACATTTCTTTACTTTTGAAAATGGAGAAATGAAAGTTGAAAAGTATTGGGATGTCAGCTTCAATGACAAGCATCATTCAGTTGAGGAAAATATCAAAAAAATTCAATCAGTTATGGACGAGTCTATTAAGCTTCATAGTCATACCGATGTTCCATTTGGCTCATTTCTATCTGGAGGTATAGACTCCAGCTACGTAACAGCATGCTTAATGCCAGATGTTACTTTTTCGATAGGGTTTATGCAGGAGAATTTTGATGAATCAATCTATGCAGCTGAATTGTCAAAAATATTGGGGATAAAGAACATCAGAAAAACTATTACGGGAGATGATTGTCTTGGAAACCTTGAAACAATTCAATATCATATGGATGAGCCACAGTCAAATCCTTCGACTTTACCACTGTATTTCTTATCTAAGCTTGTAAGGGATAATGGTGTAATAGTTGTACTTTCTGGAGAAGGTGCAGATGAAATATTTGGAGGCTATGAGTGGTATGACGATGATGCTGGACAGAAAAAATTGAAAAAATTGCCTAACTTTATTTTAAAGCCAGCTGCTGCAATAGCCAAAGGGCTACCTGAATTTAGAGGAAAAACCACTTTGCTGAGAGCAGGAAGACCTGTTGAGGAAACATTTATAGGGGAGGCTTTGATATTTGATGAAGGAGAGGCGAAATCAATACTTAAGCCGAAATTCCAAAATTCTAGAACTGTTAGACAAATCACTCAACCTATTTACGATATGGTAAAGGGAAAGGATGATGTAACAAAAAAACAGATGATAGATATAAAGCTATTTATGGAAGGTGATATTCTCCAAAAAGCGGACAAAATGAGTATGGCACATTCTATAGAGCTTAGAGTTCCATTCCTTGATAAAGAGGTAATGCGTGTCGGTGAAGAAATTGGCACTGAGCAAAAGATTGCGAATGGAACAACAAAATACATACTTAGAAAAACTGCTGAAAAGAAATTACCTGAAGAATGGTATAAGAGAAAGAAGAAAGGATTCCCAGTGCCTATCAAGCATTGGTTTAGAGAAGAAAAGCATTATAATTTTGTTAAAGAGTACTTTAATAAGCCATATGTAGCTGAATTTTTTGAAGAAGAAAAAATAAATAAAATACTTGATGATCACTACAATAGTATATCAAATAATGCCAGAAAAATTTATACTATATTGGTATTCTTGGTGTGGTACGAAAGATATTTTATTAAGGAAAGCTAATATAAGAATTAATTCTAATTAAATTCATTCTATTAGAGTATTTTATTAAAGCATTTTATTAAATAAATTATTATAGTAGGAAGGAGAAATTTTTATGAAAAAGAAAAGTAACATATTAATTTTTATCCTTCCTATTTTGTTTATTTTATTGTCGATTGGATTAAAGCACGGATATGTTATGCCTATGATTAAAGGAATTGATATACGAATAATTGGTGGAACATTTATCACCAACCTTAATAAGTACGTTATTAAGGTTGGTGATGAGGTAAATATATCTGCAGGAGATTACATTGTTGTACCTTCCTTTGCAAAAAAACCTAATCTAAGGTTTGTAATATTGGATAAGAAAAATGTGCTAACCATGAAAAACAACAAGATAAAAGCATTGAGAGAAGGTTATTCTACGATTGGAATAATGAACAAAAATCGTGTCTTGAGAAAAGCTACAATAATGGTAGTAAACCCCAAAATTAATGATTTAAAAATCAATCTTGGATCAGATTTAAACTACTATGGAGATAGAACAAAAATACAAAGTGTAATTGACATTGAAGATTACAAAAAACTGGAAAAAGGGTATAAATTTAATTACTCAACTACAGATTCGAAAATATTAAAGATAGAGAACGACTATGTTGAAGCAGTTGGAACTGGAGAAGCAAAATTGATTTCGAGGTACGATAGAAAAGAGATTCAAAAGACAATAAGAATTTATCCTAGGGTTGATGATCTAAGTATAGATAAATACTTCGAGCTTGAACAAAATCAAAGTATTTATTTGAGTCCAAGTATTAAAACATCTCCGAACAATGAAAAATCAGAGATTAAATATTCTGTTCTAAACAACGTTGACCAATCGAAGTATGATGAAAATAAAAGAATTATAAATGGAGATTCTGGAATAGAAATGAGCTATGGTATCACAATTGATGCAAATGGAAGGGTCAATGCAAATAGGATTGGTACATATCAAGTAGAAATTAATTCTGGAAATAAAAAAACATACACATCTGTTTCTGTAGTAAAGCCTGAATTTGGCAATATTGAAATAAAAAATCTACAATACAGATTGAGGAGTGATAGTAGAACACTGGAAATCGGCTGGGATTTTTCTGAATATGTAAATACCTATAGAGTTTATCTAAAAAAAGGTGATGGAGAATTTGAGGCGTTTACAAATATTAAAGCATATAAGAGAAGCGTTCCAGTAGGCAATAGGATTTCAACAATATTAAAACTGGAAAAAAATCAGGACTACCAAATATATGTTGTGGGATATAATGGTGTCAAAGAAACGAAGCCTAGCAATATTGTTACTATTGAAAAAGACTTAAATGTAGAATTTCAGCATAAAAAAGTCAAGGGACTTGATTATAGCATAGACTTCGAAAAGAAAACAATTCATTTAAAATGGAAACAGCTTGACAATAAGCAAAAATATAAATACAGAGTTTATTATGTAAACAAGAAGCTTCAAGATGAAAAATATATATTGTATGCTAAAAATATTGAAAAAAATAATGTGACATTGAAATTAAAGGATGGAAGTATTAATTATGAATTCTTTGTGGTAGCCATTAATTCAAAAGGTCAAGTGTCAGATTTTAGCAAAGCCTTGCCGGTGTACACAAGCCTAAGTGATTAGGAGAAAAACACAATTTTTTCGTCAAATTTATTATATATTATAGTTGACAGTAATTTTATTCGTTGATATACTATATTGTATGTATTAAGTTAATTTTATATATGTGGATACTGTTTTTAGGTTCATATAAAAAACATAAATACAATATTACTGTGAAGAGAAGAGTAGTTGTTGATCAATTTTTACAGCGAGCTAGTTGTGGTGAGAGTCTAGTGTAATATCAATAGTGAAGAACATCTCGGAGTTTCAGTCTGAAAGGCATTTTGCTTATTAGGATTTGACGTTTGGACACGTTATAGTCTGACTAAGAGATCGATTTTTCGATAATTAGGGTGGTACCGCGATTTAACACACATCGTCCCTTTGAGGATGCTGTGTGTTTTTTTATATTTAGGAGGAATAAGAAATGCAAAAGAAATTTTTAGAAGTAAAATCACTATATAGAAATAGTGATGAGTATTTAGGTAAAAGTGTGAGCGTTGCTGGATGGATAAGAACGTCTAGAATTTCAAAAAGCTTTGGGTTTATTGAATTGAACGATGGTTCATTTTTCAAAAATCTTCAAATAGTGGTTGATGAAAATAATCTTGATAATTTTGCTGAAATATCGAAGCTACCAATATCTTCATCATTATTGATAGAGGGAGAATTAGTAAAGGTAGACAATGCAAAAAATCCAATAGAGATTCATGCTAAGAAAGTGATAGTTGAGGGAGAATCAGATTCATCATATCCACTACAGAAGAAAAAGCATACCTTTGAATATTTGAGAACAATAGCCCATCTAAGACCGAGAAGTAATACCTTCTCTGCAGTTTTTAGAGTAAGATCAGTAGTTGCATACGCAATACATAAATTTTTTCAGGAAAGAAATTTTGTTTATGCACATACGCCGATTATAACAGGCAGTGATGCAGAGGGAGCAGGGGAAATGTTTAGAATAACGACTTTGGATATGACAAATCCTCCGCTAAATAAAGACGGAAGCATCGATTTTAGCCAAGATTTCTTTGGCAAGGAGGCCAATCTTACCGTTTCTGGTCAGCTGAATGGCGAAATTATGGCTCTTGCTTTTAGAAATATATATACTTTTGGACCTACTTTTAGAGCTGAAAACTCATATACTGCCAGACACGCATCTGAGTTTTGGATGGTTGAGCCTGAAATAAGCTTTGCTGATTTGGAAGACAATATGGAATTGGCTGAAGATTTAATTAAATATATAATAAGCTTTGTTCTGGAAAATTGCCCAGAAGAAATGGCATTTTTTAATAGCTTTATTGATAAAGGATTACTGGATAGACTTGATAATATAGTAAGCTCTGATTTTGTTAGGATAACATATACAGAAGCTATAAATTTGTTATTGAAGTCAGATCATTCTTTTGAGTATCCTGTAGAATGGGGTTGTGATCTTCAAACTGAGCATGAAAGATATATTACAGAACAGGTATACAACGCACCAGTGTTTGTAACTGATTATCCAAAAGATATCAAGGCATTTTATATGAGAGCCAATGATGATGGAAAGACAGTTAGAGCCATGGATCTTCTAGTACCAGGTGTTGGAGAAATAATTGGAGGTTCTCAGAGGGAAGAAAGATACGAGGTATTGATGGATAGAATAAAAGAAATGGGTCTAAAGGAAGAGGATTATTGGTGGTATCTTGAGCTTAGAAAGTTCGGAACAGCAACTCATTCAGGTTTCGGATTGGGATTTGAAAGAATTATAATGTATTTGACAGGTGTTTCTAATATTAGAGATGTAATACCATTCCCAAGAACACCAAAAAATGCCGAGTTTTAGAGATTGATATAGTTCCATCTGCTTTTTAAATAAATTGAGGAATGGAATATAATTTAAAAATACAAAAAGCATTGATGATATATGAGTATAAAGTGTGTTATCAATGCTTTTTGTTATTAATATTTTCCTTTTATTAAGCATTTTTATTGTTATGGAATTTTTAAGATATTAAGAGTAGTATTTATGGTATAATTTAGATAAGATAAATATAATGAATTGTATAATTATAATATGGTGGTGATATTTGTTGAGGGAAATAAAAGAATCGAAGCTGAGGATTAGAAAAAATAAGAAGGATAGTAGTATAGATACATTGAATATTACTATGGAGCTAGAAAAGACATTAAATATAAATCAGACCTTGGAATTAGAAAAAGAAAAAATAAAAAAAGAGAGAAAGCGATTTGTGTTAAAGCTTATACTCGCTCTAGTTGTTGTGATTTCAATAATTTCAAGTATTGTGTATGTAATATGGCTAAACAAGACATATAAGGTCAATGAATATGCCAACCATGCAATGATTTCAAGTTATGGTGTAGATATTCAAAAATTGGAGGGCTCTACCTTCTTTTTTACCAACAATTCAAATAAGGGTGATATTGGTATTATCATTATTCCAGCAGAAAGGGTTGAGCAAAAGTCATATGCAAGGTTTTCCAAAAGTTTGGCAAAAAAGAATCATCAAGTTTTCGTACCAAAATTGACATTGAATTCTGCAATGTTTTCAAAAAATAAAATAGAGGAAATTTTTAAGAAACACGAGGATATAACAAAATGGATTGTGGTTGGACACTCAGATAGTGGCAATATGGCACTAAAAATTGCTGCAAATGAAAAAAAGGTAATAGGTGCTGTATTTTTAGGAGCATATGTGATTGGTGATGATTTAAAGCTAATAAATAAACCATCCTTATTGGTTTGGGGAACTAATGATGGAATACTTGATTTTTCAAAATTTAATGAGTTTAAGAAAAATCTACCGGATAAGACATTTTTCCATGAGATTGTTGGAGGAAACAATTCCAATTTTGCGGACATACAATTGCTAAATAACGACAACAATGCAAATATATCAAACGAAGAACAGCAAAATCAGGTAGTTGAACAAGTTCAAAAATTTATTGAAAATATTTATTCTCAAAAATAAATAAAAAATACACTTGATGCTGGAGGTGGTTTTATGGAAGATATAAAAAAGAAATACATTATGGCACTTGATGCAGGTACTACAAGCTGTAGAGCTATTCTGTTCAACGTCGATGGAACAATCCATAAATTGTCACAAAAGGAATTTAAGCAATATTATCCTGACGATGCTTGGGTGGAGCATGATGCACTTGAAATATGGGGAACTATGATGGGGGTAATGAGAGAGGTTATAGAATTCTCCGGAATATCACCAAAAGAAATTCATTGCATAGGGATAACGAATCAAAGAGAAACAACTGTCGTCTGGGACAAAAATACCGGCAAACCGATTTATAATGCCATAGTTTGGCAGTGTAGAAGAACTGCTCAAATGTGTTTAGAATTTGAAGAAAAAGGGCTTGGAGAAATGATAAGGCTAAAAACAGGTCTTCCTATAGATGCCTATTTTTCAGCCAGTAAAATAAAATGGATATTGGATAATGTAGATGGAGCAATAGAAAAAGCAAATAATGGTGATCTGCTGTTTGGGACTATAGATACTTGGTTAATTTGGAATCTTACGAGAGGAAGGTCGCACGTAACTGATTATTCGAATGCTTCAAGGACTATGCTGTTCAATATAAATGATTTGGCTTGGGACGATGAACTACTAAAACTTTTTGGAATACCAAAAAGCATGCTGCCAGATCCAATGCCTTCAAATTCCATATTTGGTCACATAGATAAGGAAATGCTTGCAAGCTCTGAAATTCCTATTTCAGGCTGTGCAGGAGATCAGCAGGCATCTTTATTTGGACAGAAATGCCTTGATATTGGTGATGTGAAAAATACCTATGGAACTGGATGCTTCGTAATGATGAATACAGGAAAAAATATCATAAGATCTAACAACGGTTTGATTACAACTATTGCATGGGGTATTGGCGACAAGGTTCAATATGCTCTTGAAGGAAGTATTTTTGTTGCTGGGTCGTTGATTCAATGGCTTAGAGATAATCTAAGAATGTTAAAAACTTCTGAACAGAGTGAAAAGTATTCTACAGCGGTTGAAGATAACAATGGCGTTTATGTTGTTCCAGCTTTTACAGGGCTAGGAGCACCATATTGGGATATGTATGCCAGAGGTACAATCATGGGCTTGACAAGAGGAGCAACAAAGGAGCATATTATCAGGGCTTGCTTGGAATCTATAGCGTATCAAAGCAAGGATGTGATTTTGGATATGCAAAAGGATTTAAATTGTCCTATAAAAAATTTAAAGGTTGATGGTGGAGCCAGCAATAATGGTTTTTTAATGCAGTTTCAAGCTGATATATTGGGGATTGATGTGAAAAAATCATATTTATCCGAAAGTACCGCACTTGGAGCAGCGTTATTGGCAGGCTTGGGCTGTGGAGTATACGAAAATTTATCTGAAATTAGAAGAATGTCATTTGACGAAAAAAATTATTTCCCTGATAAAAATAGAGAAAAGTACGAGGAATATTATAATAATTGGTTAAGAGCTGTAAAGAGATCTCTTAATTGGAAAAAGGAATGTGATTAGAATGGTGAAAAATAAACATCATAATTTTGCAGAAAAATACTGGAACAATCTTTTGTCCGGTTACATAACTCTGGCTAGATTTCCAAATGATTTTTATAATAATGAATCAAAAAAATTCAGTATGATTCAAAAATCAATTAAGAAAACAGCGTTTAGAAATATGCTGTCGTATTGTGAGAAAAACTCAATAAATTTGGATTCACTTTTGGATACAGTTTTCGGAATAGTTCTACAAAAATTTACCCATGAAGATGATGTCGTTTTTGGAAAGAATAACAATCTGCTTCCAATAAGAATCAACACAAATAATTACAACATGAGGTTTATTGATTTTTGTAGAAATATTATGAATCAAACAATTGAATCTCATGAGTACAGTTATTATGTTGGATGCTCTAGCACATTTAAGAACGCTGTAAACGACAAGCTTATAAATACAGCATTTTTATTCAACGTATTTGACGATAGTAACCATTCTGATGAACAGCTTGATAAGCTCGATATGTATATGAGGGTAAGTGTTCATGACGGATTAAAAATCAAGCTGATGTACAGACAATCCTATTACGATAAAAATACAGCTAGAAGTGTCGTTTACTTATTTAAGTACATTCTTCAGCAAATTATATCGAATCCTGAAATTCGATTGAGAGAAATCCAGAATATGAAGGAAGAGCATAGAGATTTGTTTACAAAGACGAACGAATCCAATATATATGAATTTGATAAAATGGTCGGATACTTAGACAAATTGAAGGTACAGATAAAAACAACACCTGAAAATATTGCGATATGTGATATTAATAGGAGCCTTACATACAGAGAAATGGATGAAATTACTGATAGAATAGCAGCGTATTTGAACCACATTGGCATTGGAATAGGAGATACGGTCGCTGTTTTGCAAGAGAGAACAATCTATGTTCCTTTGGCTGCAATTTCTGTGATAAAAGCTGGGGCAGTTTTCTTTCCAATTGATAGAACGAATCCAGATGAGAGATTGGGGTATCTTTTAGAAGATGGACAAGCAAAGGTTATACTTACCTGTGATTCTCTCTTGGAAAGAATTAAGAGCTGTGGCTGGAATTATGATATTGTGAGTATGGATGATGAAGCAGTTAGAAGCAATGATTTCGAGCTTGAAAAGCATAAATACGATCCAAAAGGCGAGGCATATAGAATCTCTACCTCTGGAACTACCGGTAGACCTAAGTGTATTAGTATCAGAAACGAAAGCTTAATGAATATGTGCTATTTTTCAATAGACTATATAAAAGCAACTGAAAAAGATCGATGTGGAATATATTTGAGCTTTAGCTTTGATGCCATTATGAAGCAGATATTTCCTTATTTATTGGTTGGAGCTTCTGTTGATGTCATACCAGAAATTTCAAGAGTTGATGAGTATACCCTTGAAAGCTATTGTATGCTTAAAGGGATTACTATACTAGCTTTGCCTTCAATATTGGGAAAGCTGTTTGTTATGAATTGTTCTTGTCCGACATTGAGAGTTTTGCAGGTCGGTGGTGATAAATTTAAGGGCTATAGGAAAAGAAACTATGAAATTTATAACGAATATGGTCCTGCAGAGTTCACTGTTTTGTGTACTCAGTTTCATGTGGATAAGTATTATGAACAAGTTCCAGTAGGAAAGGCTGTGTATAATACTGAAATATATGTTCTAGATAAATATGACAATATTTGCTCTGTTGGTATGCCGGGTGAATTGTGTCTTTCTGGCATCCAGATTGCAAACGGATACTTGAATAATGAAGAGCAAAATAAATCGTCCTTCGTAAAAAATCCATTTGCCCATGATGAAAATACTCAGATTATGTATAGAACAGGTGATTTGGGAAAATGGATTGATGATGAGGGTACTATCTCTGTTTTGGGAAGAATGGATTCTCAGATTAAGATAAACGGAATAAGAATAGAAATATTTGAAATTGAAAATATGATAAATATGATTCCAGAGATAAAAAACAGTGTAGTGGTAAAAAGGGAAGACAAAAATGGTGAAAACTATTTGGATGCTTATTTTGTACCATATGAGGATTATTATGAAGAAAAAAAAGTTGAAAGCTTTCTAATGGAAAACCTGCCTCCTCATATGATTCCACGAAACATTGCTAGATTGTGTGTGCTGCCAGTCACACCGATTGGAAAGGTGGACAAAAAATCATTGCCAAAGCTGTAGCTATTGATATTTTTTATAAGTTAAAAGGAGCCCTTTGGCTCCTTTTATATTAATTCGAATATTATATGCTACATTGATGTTTCAATAAGCTTGTCCAGTAAATCAGAATATGAAATACCCCTTGCTGCAGCACTTTTCGGAATCAGACTTGTTTCTGTCATTCCTGGCAAAGTATTTAATTCAAGCAAGTATACATCTCCATCATCAGTTATTATATAGTCGACTCTGACATATCCTTTGCAATTATATGCATTCCAACATTTTGATGAGGTCGATAAAACCTTTTCGTCCAATTCTCTCGGTAATTCGACAACAACTTCCTTCGCACCCTTGGTAGTGGAATATTTTGCTTCATAGTTAAAAAACTCTTGGTCAGAGGTTATTTTGATAGTTGGGTATATTTCACCATTCAATACAAATGATGTATATTCGATACCCTTTACATATTTTTCAATCATGACAATTTCATCGTATTTTAAGCCCTCTCTTACTGCATTTTCGACATCTTCCTTATTCTTTACAAAAAAAGTAGCCACACTTGAGCCGCCAGAATTAGGCTTGATAAATACTGGATATCCAAGCTTATCGATATCATCATAGTTTATTTCATCTACACTTTTAATCGTCAGCCAATCTGCAGTCAAGATATCATTTTGTCTTGCAATTGTCTTGGTAAAATTCTTGTCCATCAATATTCCACTAGTAAGTGGACTACATCCGCAGTATTTTATGTCCATTGCATCAAGAATAGATTGTATACAACCGTCCTCTCCAAATTTTCCGTGTAGACCCAATATTACCAAATCGACATCTTTATCAAGATTGAAAACATCGGTCTTGTTGTCTATCTTAAAATCTAATACATCATATTTATCTTTTTTTAGATTTTCAACCATAGCCTTACCTGATTTTAATGAAACCTCTCTCTCTGAAGAAATTCCACCATATATTACAGCAACTTTCATAATATACCCCCTTTTAGTCATTTATGATATATGATAATTATACACGTAAACACACCAATATTGCAATACTATTGACCGATAAAAATCATAAAACACTTTATTTTATAAAAAAAATATCATGCTTTTTGTGTGGTTTTCTAATAAAAAAAGACTAATGAAGGAAATGACATAATAAAAACAAGTAAATTAAGTGGTAATAGCGTGTAAACCTTGAATAATATTGATTTTTCTGATAGTATTATAGTATATAAATTAAAAAAATATTTCGATGTAGAGATATTTTCTATGTCAAAAGTTTACCTCGAATATATGGGTAAAAGAAGGAGTATATTATGAACATTGAAATAATTTCTGTTGGTACAGAGCTGTTATTGGGAGATATTTTGAACTCCAATGCTCAATTTCTTTCAAGGGAAATAGCAAATTTGGGAATGAATGTATATACACAAATGACTGTTGGTGACAATATTGATAGATTGGTTGACTGCTTCGACTTCGCATTTAGAAGGGCTGATATTGTAATAGCTACAGGTGGATTAGGACCGACAATTGATGATATAACTAAGGAGGGTGCAGCAAAATATTTTAATCAAGAGCTGAAGCTAAATGAACACTATTGGAAAATCATTCTTGAAAAATGTGCAAAATTCAGTGGAGATATAAGTAAGATTCCAGCCAATAATATCAGACAAGCCATGTTTCCTGAAGAAGCAACAATAATTCCAAATAATAATGGAACTGCTCCAGGAGCAATTTTTGCCAAGAATGGTAAAAAGATAATTGTTTTACCTGGACCACCAAGAGAAATGAAAGCTATGTTTAGAGAAAATGTATTACCGTTATTGATTTCTGAATCTAAAGAGGTAATAAAGTCAAAATACATTAGATTCTTTGGAATTGGTGAATCATCACTTGAGATCAAATTAATTGACTTACTAAACAGTCAAACCAATCCGACTATGGCACTATATGCAAAGGAAGGCGAGGTTTTGATTAGAGTCACAGCAAAATGTAGGACGAGCGAGGAATGTGACTTGCTAATAGATGGGTTAGTATCCAAAATCGAGGAAATTTGTGGAGAATACATCTATCTAGTGGGTGATGAAAGTATTTCAGATAGTCAATCAGAATTAGATACTGTCGTTGCAAAAATGTTGGTTGAAAGCGGATTAAAGATTTCAATAGCCGAATCATGTACTGGTGGATTGATAGCTTCATCCCTAATAAGTTATCCAGGTATTTCTTCGTCTCTAATGGAAGGATGTGTTACATATTCAAACGAGTCAAAGGTGCATAGATTGGGTGTAAATAAGGAAACCTTAGACAATTTTGGTGCGGTAAGCAGAGAAACAGCAATGGAGATGGCAACTGGGATAGCCAAATCTCTAGGTGTTGACATTGGTATCTCTACGACTGGAATTGCAGGTCCAAATGGGGAAGGTGAAAAAAAACCGGTTGGATTAGTGTATTTTGGTGTATATAATAGAGGAAAAGTATATTCTATAAAACGAATTTTTACAGGTGATAGAAATACGATAAGAAATAAAGCTACAAAATTTGCTCTTAATGAAATTAGATTGATATTGAAAAAAGGTTGATGTAAAAATTTAAATTATATAGATTCAGAAAAAATGTATGATGGAGGCTTTATGATAAAATATATTTTCTGTGATTTAGATGGAACTTTATATAATGATACTATTTCGGAGAGGGATATTAGGGCTATTGAGTTTGCTGAAGGCTTGGATATTCAATTCAATATTGCAACAGGAAGAGTACATACTCACGCTCAGAATATTATACGGAATATCAATTTCAATGGATATCTTATTTGTGAAAATGGTTCTTATATATACGATAGAGACAATCAATGCATATTCAAGGGTGTTTTGTCGGATACACAGATAAAAAAAATTATTGAGGTATACAGTTCAATTGCTTATATAGACTTTGGTAAAGACGTTATTTATTTTAAATATGGCGGTGAAGTGATTATGCCAAATGATGGATCTAAATCGGGATATTTCAAAAGTGGATACAAAATTGATCCGGAAATAATGTCAAAAAAAACCTATGCTTCAAATGTTGGAAATATCGGGATTTCATCACTAGATAGAGATAAGCTGAATATGCTAGTTGAGGATTTTAAAAAGAAAATAGGTCACGAGTGTGAGGTTTATATTTCAAGTGAGTATACGATGAATATAGTACCAAAGCTTATATCAAAGCTTAATGCTATTAAGCAGGTTTGTAAGATGAATAATATAAGCTTGGATGAGGTAGCGACTATTGGCGATTCTCCAAATGATATCAATATGCTAGGTGGTGTTAAAATGAGCTTTGCAATGTCAAAATCTGCTGAAGCTGTAAAAGCTTCGGCTGCTTACGAAACTCCATCGGTTGCCGATGCGATTAATATGATAATGGATTATAACTCAGTTTTAAAATAATATTTGTTGAATGAATGGTTGGTGGTAGTATGATTAGTAATTTTAATTTTAGTGGAATATTTGATAGTAAAAATAGCAAAAAGTTTATCGTACTTGGTGTTATGCTATTGGCAATAGGAACTTATTGCATTTCGAGAAAAAATATTGGAATAAATGTATTTTCTTGGGGAATGGGGATTTCTTTTCTATATGGTGCTTGGTTAAGTCTAAAAAATTTAAATGAACTTACAAGATACTCTGATAAAAAAGAAATCAACAAAGCCAGGATAAAATGCATGGGGTTGTTTGTAACTGCCATCCTATTATTCATTTTTCCAAAGCAAGTAAATATGCTTCTATCGATTTCTATAGGATTATTTTTATTGGTTAGAGAGCTGCAAAATTATATGAACTATAGAAGATTTTCGACTGTATACTTTAGTACATCAAATGTATTAAAACTATTGGTCGGAATACTGTTAATAGTTTCTCCACTATTTTTGAGTAGATTTTTAGTGAGTATACTATCTGGTATAGTAATAATTTTCGGAATATATTTTATTGTTGTGGGAATAAACATTATAAATAGAGAAGGCAATAGATAATATTTACAGTAGCTTATATGAATTTATGAAATTCAATGCAAGTAGATATTAACCTATGTCCTGCTCATAAAAAGGGGTTTATTATTTGGAATGAAAAAAAGTAAAGATTCAAAAATTGAAAATGAATTTAAATACAAAATTGAAAACAAAAGATATCACACTTGGAACTATTATCTAAGAAAAAGGTTTGATTCAAAGGTATTTAAGGTTTCTATAAATGCTGGTTTTACTTGCCCTAATATTGATGGTAAAATATCGACAGGTGGATGTACGTATTGTAGCAAGGAGGGCTCTGGTGATTTTGCTGGGAATCCAAATGAAAACCTAGTATCACAATTTGACAATATAAAAAAAATGATGGAAAAGAAGTGGTCTAATGCAAAATACATCGGATATTTCCAGGCATTTACGAATACATATGCACCGGTTGAAGTATTAAAGGAAAAATATGAAACCATATTAAATTTGGACGATGTCGTTGGATTGTCTATTTCGACAAGACCGGATTGTATCGAGGATGATGTGCTAGAATATTTGTCAGAATTAAATCTTCGTACAAATTTATGGGTGGAGCTTGGGTTACAAACCATTCATGATAATACATCAAGGCTTATTAATAGAGGACATAATTACAAAGCTTTTGAAGATTGCGTCATGCGTCTGAGAGAAAAGGGAATAGATGTTGTTGTTCATATAATAAATGGACTTCCTGGCGAGACAAAGGAAATGATGATTGAGACTGTGAAAAAAGTTTGCAAATTGGATATTCAAGGTATAAAGATACACTTATTGCATATAATTCGTGACACAGCAATGGAAAAGATGTATAATAAAAATATGGTTAAGCTTATGGAATTTGATGAATACATTGATTTGGTATGTGATCAGTTGGAGATTATACCACAAAATATCGTGATACATAGGCTGACCGGTGATGGGAAAAAAGAAGAATTGGTGGGACCGCTATGGAGTCTGAAAAAATGGGAAGTATTAAATGCAATTGATGATGAACTCAATAGACGAAATAGCTGGCAAGGCAAGTATTTTTTTAGGGAGTAGGTGGTTTTTTATGATGATGAAGACGCATATTATTATTGCTAATTCATTAATAGAACACACTGATAGTAACAAGAGATTTTTAATAGATGACAAAAATTTTATATATGGCAATGTCAAGCCAGATATTATTTCAAAGTATAAATTAAAAAAGCATTATATGGATGAATCCTATGAGATGATTTTAAAGAAAATAGATTTTTTAAAGAGACTCGATTTAGATAAAATGGAAAAGATATTTACGAAGAAGGAATTTTCTCAAGAGATAGGTGTGATTTGTCACTTTTTGGCAGATTTTTTCTGTGTTGCCCATAGTGAAAGATGGGAATTTAAGCACAGCATGATAATTCATATAAAATATGAGAAGGGATTGACAAAAGTAGCTGAGGATTTTAATATAAAAAATAATAGAATACAATATTTGGATGATATCAATTCATTTATTGAAACCTTGTATGGGGAATACAAGACAAATGGAAATTTTGAAGTAAATGATTTGAAATTCTCGACATATATTTGCAACACAGTAACAAACTACATTCTTGAAAATATTTTGAATAACACAATAAAATCTCATTCTGTGGCATAGAAGCTTTATTTTAGATATAATTTTATCTAAGATAAAGTTTTTTCTTTTTTTGATTATTATGTGTTTATTTAGGATATTATGTTATCATTAGTTAAGTCAATAATTAGAGGTGATAATTTTGGATTTAATAAACAATATACTTTATTTTGCAAAAGACTATTTTATCATATCAATTCTGATTAGTTTTTTTGCAGCATTTTTGGAAAGCTTTATACCCGCATTACCATTGTTGGCAATTGTAGCAACGAGTGCAGCTGTTAATGGATTGATAGCTGGATTTGTTGCTACATGGTTGGGTTCATCAGTTGGAACAATTTGCGTATTTTTATTTTTAAAAAAAATATTAAAGCTCGAGGTGTTTTCCAAGTTAAGAAAAAAATTTGAATCAGACAAATTTTTTAAGGCATCAAAAATACTTGAAGAAAAAGGCTTTTTAGGGATATTTGCCTTTTATACATTTCCTTTTTTACCTAGCTCATTGCTGACTGTTGCATCTTCATTATGCAATATTAGCTATAAGATATTTATTCCACCTATGATGTTTGGAAAGTTTTTGATGATGTTTCTAGTAAGCTATGTTGGTAGCGATATTAACGGATTTATTCATAGTCCTGTGAAAATTATCGTAGTTACATTGATCACAATAGCTACTTATTATATTGCAAGTATTCTTAAGAAGGATTTAGAAAAGAGCGAGGATAATGTCAAGCAAGAATATGTGAAGTACATTTCATCAAAAGAGGATATAAAAGACAAATATATGGTGGAAGCTAGAACAAAAAATTTTTTAGTGAAGCAATACTACATTAGAGAATTGATAAAGATGATTTTTAGAATTATCTATGATATACTAAAGGCTAGAAAAAAGTAAAATAAGCTTTGTCCTATTTTTCAATAGGACAAAGCTTATTATGCAGCAATGATTTATGAAATAAATAGCTATGCAATAGCTATTTATTTCATAATAATTCGTATCTGAAGCAATTGTAATTGTATTAGTAGTAAAAATATTTGATAAAATGAAAAATATTATTGGTAAGGAGATATGTGTATGAAGAAGCAAAAATACTATGTAGTTTTGAATGGTAGGATAAATGGGATTTTTTTAAATTGGAATGATTGTAAAGAAATGATTCAGGGATTTTCAAATGCCTCATACAAATCCTTTTATAAACCATATGAAGCGATGGATTATCTACAAAAAAATATTGAAAAAGATGTTAGTACAGATAATAAAAAAAATATTGATAAAAATTGCGATGAAAATCAACATATAGATACAATTTATGGTAATAATGACATTATTGAAGCATATGTTGATGGTAGTTTTGATTCTACTTTTAACACATATGGCTCCGGTGTCGTAATTCTTAAGAATGATGTTGTAATCGAACAATTTTCAATTAAAGGTGATAATGATGAATTTACAAGCATGAGAAATGTTGCTGGAGAAATAAATGCATCAATAATCGCAATGAAGTACTGTTATGACAATAATTATGACAATTTAACTATTTATTATGATTATAATGGCATCGAAAAATGGTTCACTGGAGAATGGAAGGCAAACAAAAAAGGAACTCAGGAATACAAAAAAATATCTAATTTCTATGGTGAAAAGATAAAAATTAAATTTGTAAAGGTCAAAGCACACAGTGGAAACAAGTATAATGAACTGGCAGACGAGCTCGCAAAAAAATCAATAAAAATAAATTTATAATAATTTGTTGTTTTGTATTGATATTAGTGTCATAATTTGTTATTATATATTTAGGTTGAGTATAATTTTTGAAATACTGTAAAAAGTTTTGGTTATTATCCAAAAATATATGGAGCCAAATATTGATGAAAGTGGGTGAAAATAATGAGAGAATTAGGTCTAAAATTGCATAGTTTCTTTAATAGATCTTTGAGATATTTCGTATTTTCAACAATTGTCACTTTTGGAGTAGGTTTCATAATAATTTTGGCAAATATTTTTGCAGGTGTTGTTGTGTCGTTATCCTTTTATATGTTGGTGTTCTTAGTTTTCGATTTGACACTTACATTTTTGATATGCTTCTACAACAGTCATAAATTGTTCGTTCCTATCAATAGAAAGCTTATCAAGAAGCTTAACGAAGAAGAGGTTGAAAGAGCTAGAGAGTTCAACAGAAGAAAGAAAACAAATCATAGAGCATCTTAATGAATTTCTAGCATCATAAATACTGACACGACAGTTCAATAAGATTAGTTTTGAAATTTCGACACAGCATTTTGTTGTGTCTTTTTTTATTTATGATTTCTTTATATTTAAAAGCATAAAATTATACACGATTGCTTTAAATTATAGCATAACATTATACATAATTACTTTACCGACAATTTGAAGATTGGTATCACCATAATTAACAATCAGATCTTGAAAACAACTCTCATAGCTTTCAGGTCTAAAAATAAGTCTATTATTGACTTTGTCTTTTATTAGCTTTTTTACTCCATATTCATAATTATAGCTGAAAACGACAATATCATCTGTGGATAGAGAAGATAGAGGAACATCCTGTAGTACGACAATAATCGAATCATCAGGAATTATCTTATTCATACTATCACCATTGACCTTCAATACAACAATATCTTTTCTTCCAGCATATCTACCAAGAAAAAAATCAGGTATCTGAATATGGTTTAGATAATCATATCCGGAGATAAGGTTGGGTACACCGGCTGATACGGAATCTTCTATAAATGGATATGAGCCAACCTCTGAAGCCTCGTCGTATCCAAATTTATTTGGGAGGTTTAATTCCATATCATCCGAGCTACACATCAGCCATTCTGGGTTAACCTCAAGGGCATCAGACAAAATGTAAATTTTATCTTGCTTTGGAAGGTATTTTCCGCTCATATATGAACTCAATGATCCCTTATTTATTCCGGTTTTTTTTGAAAGTGAGTATTGAGTATAATTTCTTATTTTAATAGCAAAATTCAATCTGCTAATGAAGAGTTCCTTGTTCATATATCAGTTCCTCCAATAAAATATCTTATCATAATTATAACAGAATAGTTTAGAAAACGCAACCTATATTTTTTTATTTTATTTTTTTATTTCTGGTCAGTATTTATTTGTTTGAAAATCAATAATTTGTGATATAATATTGATAGAACTTATTTCTAATTAGATATTAAATAAAGGTAATTATTAAAAATTGCTTTTTAATGAAAGAAAATTTGGATTTATTTTTTTGTATTAAAAAAAGGAGATATTTTATGAGCTTTTTGAAAGATAATAAAAAGGTAGTTATACCTGTAGGTATAATTTTGGGGATTTTGGTTGTTGGGACGAGTGTACTTGGATATCAAGTCAGCTCTGACAAAATTGCAAAAAATGTGTATGTTGCCGGTATTAATATTCAGAATTTGACGAAGTCTCAGGCAATATCCAAGCTTGAAGACAGCAAAAAATTTGACAATATAACATTGAATCACAAAGATATGAAGTGGCAAATTTCTCCTTCAGATTTAGATATGAAAATAGATTTTAAAAAGACGGTCGATAATGCCTTCAATATAAATCGTAGTGGTAGCTTTATATCGAATATATTTACAACGTTAAAGTCTGATTTTGGATCTAAAACTAACATATCATTGGCTACAGCATATGATGTAGCCAAGCTTGAAAAAAAACTAACATCAATAAAGGAAGAGCTAGATGCTCCAGTGAAAAATGCATCCTTGCTTTATAAGGATGAAAAAACATCAATTGTACCTGATGAAGCTGGAAGGGAAATGAATGTTGTAGAATCAAAGAAGAAGATTGATGGGGAAATAAAAAATGATAAGTTTGATATATCATTGGTCGTAAAGCTTGAAGAAGCAAAGCTAAAGGCGGATGATTTAAAAGGCATTGATACATTGCTGGGAGGATTTTCTACAAACTATGGTGGTATGCCTGGAAGAGATTTCAATATTAGAAAATCTGCTCAGGATTCCAGTGGAATTATACTTAAGCCTAATGATGAATTTTCATTCAATGGCTTGACTGGTGAAAAGACTATCAGTAATGGATACAAGTATGCACCAGTAATTGAAAGTGGAAAATTAACTATGGGAGTTGGCGGTGGAGTATGCCAGACATCATCGACAATATTCAATGCTGCATTGCTATCAGGTATGGAAATAACTACTAGAAGAAATCATACAATTCCTTCCGATTATGTTGCATTGGGTAGAGATGCAACAGTTTATGATGGTAATCCAGGACAGGATTTTAAATTTAAAAATCCATATAAACACAATATATATATTAAAAATTTTACAGCAAATGGAAAAATATACTCACAGATATTTGGAAATAAGGACGACCTTTCAAACATAGATGTGACTACTCAAATGCTTGGTTATACTGGCGCTGGATCAAAAACTATAACAGATCCGACATTACCTGCTGGAAAAAAAGTAGTTGAAAAATATGCCAGTCCAGGATATACAGTAGCAACCTATAGAATATACAAAGATGCAAGTGGGAAAACTACTAAAACTGAAAAAATTGGTATTAGTAGCTATCCAGCAAAGATGGGTATTGTAAGAGTTGGAGCAAAGCCTGTAACGAAGCCAGCAACACAGAAACCAGCCGGTGGAGCATCACAGCAGGCTGGAGGAGCAACAACTGGTACTGCAGGATCAAGCTCTATATTGTCAACTCAATAAAGCTATAATTCTCGGAGGTATTTATGAGTCAGGTGAGAGATCAATTCAAAGAACATCCGAGTCTCAGAATATTGACAATGATTTTGGGGTTGTTTATTTCTGCCGTTGGAGTAAACGGATTTTTGAGGCAAGCTCATCTGTTGAGTGGTGGAGTAACTGGATTTGCAACTGCAATAAACTACTTGACAGGTCTAAATGTTGGTTTTGTGACATTTTTGATAAATATTCCGATATTTGTACTTGGATTTATATATTTGAAAAAAGATTTCTGTTTGTTTAGCATGTTCAACATGATAATATACTCTTTGATTTTGGGTTTGACTCAAAATATGGGTAAAATTATTCCTGTACATGACATATTGCTACAAACGGTATTTGGGGGATTTTTAAACGGACTTGGTATCGGATTGATATTTAGGGCAAAAGCCTCTGCCGGTGGTACAGATATTATTTCTGCAATACTAAAAATGAAGAGAAATATTGAGGTAAAAAACACCTCGCTTGCATTTAATATTGTGGTAGTTTTGGTGGGTTGCTTGTTTTTTAATATGACATTAGGTCTATATACACTTATAGGGTTCTATGTTAGTTCCATGGCACTTGGTTTTATAAAAGATGCCATGAATTACCAACGATCACTTATAATAATATCTGACCATCCAGAAGTGATAGCCGATGATATTATTAAGGAAATGATTAGAGGAGTTACATATATACATGCCACCGGTGCGTATACGGGACAAGAAAAAAAGATAATCTATACAACAATTTCATATGATGAAATTCCTGAGATAAAGGAAATTGTGTTTAGACATGATCCTAATGCATTTATTACAATTAATGAGATAAATGAAGTACGAGGCCGTGGATTTAAATCAAAGGATATTTAGTAATATTACAAATTTATTTATAAATAATATAATTTAAATAATTTAATTAAAAAATATAGTTATTTTTTATATGTTCGAAAGAATAGGTGTCGCATTTATAGTAAATCTATAGTTAAGACACCTATTTTTTCATTCAATAAAAACATATTAAAGAGCTATGCTATAAAAGTATAAAGGTTAAGATAATTAACAGTCATTAAGATGTAAAGGCTCAAATTTTTAAACTGCTAATGAAGCTAATCGGGAAAGTGCAAAAGAAAATGTATTTTGTCAGGGGTTTAAATGGAATTTATCTTCAAGTCATTATGAAAGGCAAATTAAAAGGTGGGGCCCAGATATTTGCGATGTATATGCTAACCAAAATAACTACAATCTAGGTCAAGGAGTATTTCCTATTGAAGAATATCCAATATCACATCCTAATTGTCTATGTTATTCAACACAGGTACAACCTAACCTAGATGATATAATAGCTAGAGTAAATAGCTGGGTAGATGGTGGCGAAGATGAAGAATTAGAAAAAGGGTATCAAAAATGGAAAGCTGGAGATGAGACACCTATAAATACAAATAATTCAATAAAGAGTGGTTCAAGTAGTAAAGAAAAAGCATCTGAAGAAAAGCATTATACAGACTTGTATAAACAATTGCATAAAAAAGATTCTACTGAAGCGGCAAGAATT
>NZ_FONP01000035.1 GCF_900112955.1 Peptostreptococcus sp. D1 | reverse complement strand
GGATTTGGTTTCGGTTTATTGTCATCAGGATTTGGTTTCGGCTTATCCTTTTCTATTACAGTAACTGTTGCTTTTTTAGTTGTACTTGCTCCGTCCTTATCCGTTACTTTAAAGGTAATTGTGTATTTTCCTGCCTTGTCCTTATCAAATCCGCCGTTATCTACAAGCTCAACCTTAGATTTAAGGTCTCCGTCTTCTTTATCCGTAGCTGATACAACAAGGTCTTTAAGGTCTAAATTCTCTCCCTTTTCTATAGTCTTATCTGTAACTTCTAATTTCGGTGCTTCATTGATGACAATAGCATTTTTACTATAAATCGCATAGACCGTCATATCTTCATTTACAACGGTCGTTCCTGTAAAGGCAATTCCTTTACCGTCTTTTTGTGTATTCCATTCTTTGAATGTATATCCGCTCTTAGTTGGATTTTGTGGCATTGACTCATCTGTTAAATCGTCATTGTCAATCGCCTTGCCCGTTTCAACCTTTACCTTTGCATATTCTGCATCCTCATTTATGAATGTAGCTGTCTGTTCTATTATACCGTTGTGTGCGGCTTTTAAAAATATGTCTCCCTCTATCGTATTGGAAATATCTACCAAGTTGGCATTACCTACTCCCCACCTTGCACCTGTATCATCCATATACCATCCGTCAATTAACTTATTTGAACCGTCTGTTGTAAGTCTTGTATTCATCTGCTCGGCAGGGGATAAATTAATCTTACCGTTATAATTAGCAATATCATCTCCTTTAGAAGCTGCAGTGTTATTGGCAATAACAGCTCCTGATTCTAAATTTAACTCCACATCGCCATTTACCGTAATACCTCCGCCCATTTCAATAGCATAATTTCCATTTAAAATAAAACCGTTTTTTATATTGACTTTAGAATCCTCTACAAATAATCCTCCGCCATATACAGCTTCGTTATTTGATATCTTTCCACCTTCCAAGATAATTTCCGAAGGAGCAGAATAAATAGCGACACCACCACCACGAGTATCACCAAGATTTCCGTTTGCAGATATCCTATTCTTTTCAATAGTGCCTCCCCTCATGGTAAAGTTTGCTCTTTCCAAATGCACTCCACCGCCTGCAATAGACATTCCCCAATCATTTTGGGTTTCATTTTCGTAAATACGACCTCCATGCATATTGAATGTACAAGCCTCGGCTACGAGCCATGAAGCTGATGAAACCGCCCCTCCTATTCCGGATTGGGCTTCAGTGGTATTATGATGAATACTGCCTCCATACATATTAAATATCCCATTCTCTATATTTACGGCAGAGCCCGGAGAAGCTCCGTTTGTTTTAAAACCTGTTATTTCAACACCGTCATATATATTTAATGTCCCTGCTTGGTTAGCATATTGACCGTTACCTATTCTAATAGCGGCATCCGAACGAAGTCCATCATCTTTCATGCTTGCAGTAATCGTTAATTTACTCTCGTCAGGACTTTTATCAGCCCCTAATGATAAAATTTTATTCTCCATTACCCCTAGCTGACCGTGTGACTGAACATTACCAAGATCAATTTTATGTCCATTCCCTAAAATTGTAACATTCTCTTTAAAATAACAATCATATCCCGAATCAGCAAAATCTATATCTCCCGTTAATTTTATAATATAATCGTCTGAGGCTTCATTATTAATGGTTTCCACTGCCTGTTTAAGCTCTTCAAAATTAGAAGCTTCAAAAGTCTTCTGCTCCTCAGCCACTCCTTTAAAAGGAATAACTGTAAACATTATTAGAAAAGCCATTATTAAACTCATAAACTGTTTAAACTGTTTTTTCATTGTTTTTATACTCCTTTTTTTGAAAAATTGTAAAAAAATTGGCAAAAGTACATACCTATCCATCAGGTACATATTCCTGCCAACTATAAAAATCTACATCACAAAAAGACAGAATTATTGCTCTGTCTGTCTGTCTGTCTGTCTGTCTGTCTGTCTGTCT
>NZ_FONP01000006.1 GCF_900112955.1 Peptostreptococcus sp. D1 | reverse complement strand
CTACTAGACCAAGCAGAGGCTGGAGATAATATAGGAGCATTGCTGAGAGGAGTGCAGAGAACAGAAATCGAAAGAGGACAGGTTCTAGCAAAGCCAGGAACAGTAAATGCACATACAAAGTTTACAGCAGAAATATACGTATTGAAGAAAGAAGAGGGTGGAAGACATACACCATTCTTCGATGGATATAGACCACAGTTCTATTTCAGAACAACAGACGTAACAGGAGAGTGTAAATTACCAGAAGGAATAGAAATGGTAATGCCTGGAGATAACGTAACAATAGAAGTAGACCTAATCAACTCAATATGTGTTGAAGAAGGATTGAGATTTGCCATCAGAGAAGGTGGTAGAACAGTAGCTTCAGGTGTTGTTGCAAGTATAATCGAATAATTTTACTTTTTAAGCTGCAGTTCAATTTGAACTGTAGCTTATTTTTTAGGAGGGTTTTAATTATGAAATTCGCAAAAAAAGTATTATCATTAACTATGTTAACTGTTTTTTTATTTTCTAATTTCTATAGTTTTCCTAAATTTAATAAAATTGTTTATACTCAAAAAGTTGGTGATGGAATCAGACTAGCTAATAATTAAAGTAGGATTTGAAAAATGAAGAAATTTTTAATATCAGGTTTTTTAAATTTACTTATAATTATTATATTCTTTAATTTTCATAATAAAAGAATATATGTGATTGATAATATTCTTAAGCTTATCATCATGGCGTGTACAATATTCCTTTTAGAGTATATAAAAAACAAATTTATTGATAAATATTTATAATAAAAAACACCTTAATTTGAGATGTCCTCCAAAAGTTAGACTAAAAAAATTGGTTGTATAGTATTGCGCTGACGGTTTTCAAATTCATCGTGAAATGAATTCGAAAATCATCAGTGCTAATTTTTTTAAGCGATAGTATATAAATAATGAAAAATGCATTGACTTTTATCTATATTTGTGTTACGTTCTGGAAAAATCATAATTTTTTAGTTTACTCATTAAGGAGGGTAACATGATAAAGAAAATAATGGGTGTACTGTCTTTTTGTATGATTATTACTCTTGTGGCTTGTAGCAAGGAAGAGCCGAAACAGCAAGGAGAATTATATGAAAAAAATCCAGTTGATGTTTGCCAAAGGTATATTGAAAATTTAACTAGTGAAGATAAGCTTAAATATGTATATTCAGATATGAATAAGGATGCTAAGAGATACACTGAGTATTCAGGATATTTTGAACAGGGATATTTTTTAGTTAAGGATTTTACCGAAGAAAAAGAAATAAAGCAACAGCTTAAATATTTAAGAGGACATATAAAAGAATGTAAAATGGAATATGTAAAGCCTTCAGATCATATAAATATGTTATCAAATCCTCTAGTAATAAAAAATGAAGAGGGTGAGGTTAAAAAATATAAGAATCCGGTTGTTTTGGATGTATATTTTAAAGTTATCCATCATAAAGATAAATATACGGCGTATAACGAAGGAGATGAAATGAAGACGATAGTTTTGATTCCGGATGAATATGGAAACTATAAGGTGCTATCAGTTGGGCATTAGTTTTTGTATTTATCAGAGGCAAAAATTAAAACAATTATACTTAAATATAAGTATAATCTACGGGCATAACTGGAGCCCGATTATTTTTTGAATACTATGAAGGGAGGCGTCTAGATGAATAAAAGAGTCACGATAAGAGATATATTGAATACTGAGGAATTTAAGGATTTTGTAGTTTTAGCTGGTGATTCTGCTTTGGATAAGGAGGTTAATTCAATAACTATAATGGATTCTCCCGATCCTTTTCCTTGGTCGGTTGGAGGAGAAATAGTACTGTCGAGTGGATATATATTTAAAAAGCATGAATCCGAATTTGAAGAGTTGATAAGGAAAATGAATGATACAGGTATAGTTGCACTTTTTATAAAGCTAAACAGATACTTTGATTATATACCTCAAAATATAATTGATTTGGGGAATGAAATTGGTTTTGTAATAGTTTCTGTGCCAGTTGAATTGTCATTTGTTGATGTTATTAATCCTACCTTGTCGAAAATAATAAACTTCCAGTCAGAGGTAATCCGTAGGTCTGAGAAAATTTTGAGCGATTTTACCAACCTAGTAATGAATGAGAGCGATACGTTGACAATAATAAAGGTGATATCTGAAATATTGGGTGAAGAAATTTGTTACTATGATATGAAATTAAATGAAATGTATCATTGTAAAAGTAACTGCTATAAAGAGCTAGATTTAGAACGTATAAATATCAATCAGCTTTTAATAGAAAAAGAATCCTATAGAATTAGCATGAATAATAAAATATTTGGATATATTGTTTTTTTAAGCAGAGAAAAGGGTGACATATATAAGGATGAATTTAATGCCTTGGCACATGCCAACACTGCTTTGATACTGGACACACAGAAAAAGCTATCTAGTATGCAGATTGAAAATAGACACAAAAATGAGTTTGTAAGAGATATAATTACAAACAACATCAAATCGAAAATAGAAATCGAAAAGAGAGCTCAGTCATTTGGTTGGACATTTAAGGAAATCTTTAGAACCTTGATTGTAGATATAGACAACTTTAAGGACGAGTATATAAAGATGGGAAATGCTGATGAAAAGAGAGATATAAATAACGATTTGGATGATATTAGAGATAATATTCTTAGTACTGCTGTCAGAGTGGTAAAGTCATATTTTGTCGATTCAGTTTATGTCAATCTTAGTGATACTGTAGTGTTCTTAATTCAAAACAACATAGAAAATAAAATTGATGAAATACTAGAGAAAATGAGCAAAGAAATTCGAAATACAATAGGAAATAAATTCGATTTTACGGTTAGTGTAGGGATTGGAGAGCCACAAAAGGATATTATAAATGTTTATAAAAGCTATAAAGAAGCGCAAATGGCAATAAAAATTGGAAGAACCATTTATAATTCGAGCTTTGCTCTTCATTATAAGGATTTAGGTGTGTACAGAATATTATACTCTATATATCAGAATGAGGATGCTCTAAGCTTTTGCAAGTCTAGTATTGGGAAGATTCTGGATTATGATGTACAATACAATACAGAGCTATTTTCAAGTCTACAAAAAATAGCTGATTGTGACTGGAACTTAAAAATTGCTGCAGAGAAATTGTATATTCACTACAATACTATGAAATATCGATATAAAAAAATAGCTGAAATACTCGATAAGGATTTGAATAAAACAGAAGCAAGGACGGATATTTCGTTGGCTTTAAAAATATATAAAATGAGTGAATAGATTATGATTTATGTATATATATAAATAATGAAGAAATAATGAAGAAATAATAACAATTAAAATAAATTATGGAAAAAATATAGTCAATTCTTTAAATATCACTATATATCTCGAAGATAAAAATAGTTGTATTTTTTTGTACTATAAGTACATTGAAAACAATTTCAAGTATATTAAAATATAGATGTACAGAACGTTCATAAGATATAACTTTCACAGTGAAAGACCGCTTTAGAATATATTAAAATTGAAGGGTAGTGATGAAATTTATGAAAGAATTGACAAAAACCGAAAAAATAAAAAAAGTTGAAAGCTATAGGTGGATAGTTTGGAGTATTTTGGCAATTATGTATGTATTTGTAACATTTCACAGGATGGCTCCAGGAGTAGTAAAAAACGATTTACAAGAAGCGTTTAATGTGGGTGTAGCTCAATTTGCAAATATAGGCTCTATGTATTTTTATGCATATTTTATTATGCAAATTCCATCGGGAGTATTAGCTGATAAATTAGGTCCAAAGAAAACTGTGTTTATCTTCTCGTTATTAGCAGCTGTTGGCTCGGTTGTATTTGGAATGGCACCTAATATTTCTGTGGCTTATATTTCAAGATTTGCCGTTGGAATTGGAGTGTCGGTCATATTCATTTGTCTGATAAAAATTCAGTCAAGATGGTTCTATTCAAGGAATTTTGCTCTTATGATAGGATTTGCTGGATTGGCAGCAAATCTTGGTGCTGTTATAGCACAGACGCCACTTGTAATAGCTGTTAGTCATTTTGGTTGGAGAAGTACATTTGTGTATATGGGAGTTGCAATGCTATTGTTTGCAATTCTTGCGTTTATATTTGTGAAAGATGATCCAAAGGATGTAGGCTTGCCGGGAATGGATGAATTGGAAAATAGACCTCAGGTATCTGTAAATATAAATGTATTTGATGCATTAAAATCTGTTATTGGAAACAGGAGAACTTGGGTTATTTCACTTACATATATAGGATTATATACTGGATACGTGATATTATTCGGAACATATGGAATATCATTTATAATGCAGGTATATGGTATTTCAAAGATAGATGCAGCAAATTATATAATATTTGCAATTATAGGATCTGCAGTAAGTGGACTTGTGATAGGATATTTGTCCGATAAATTTAAAAATAGAAAGATTCCGCTGATATTGTGTTCACTTATAACTTTATTGGGGTGGATACTTTTCATCTTTTTCAAAGTTCCGCAATCGTTCTTGGCACCATTTTTATTTATATTTGGTTTTGTAATGACTGGATTCACAATGTGTTGGACGGTTGGTAATGAAGTTAATGATAGAAATCTTTCAGGAGTAGCTACAGGTGTGGTCAATTGTATTGGTTTCTTGGGAGCAGCAGTTGTACCGGTTGTAATGGGCAAAATAATTGATGCTAACAAAGCCTTACCAGAAATTGGGTATAGAAATGCTTTCATGGTGCTTATTATTATTGTATGTGTGAGCACATTGGCTTCATTCTTTACGAAGGAAACTAGAGGTGAAAATATTTATAAAGGATAGGGTTTGTTGTAAGGGAGAATAAAATGTTAAATAAAGCAAAATCGATAGAGGATTACGTTGTAAAAATTAGACGTACCTTTCATGAAAATCCAGAGCTTAGCAATCAAGAGTATGATACTCAGAGATTGATTATTGATGAATTGGAGAAGATGGGGCTTGAGATAGAAAAAGTAGGGAATACATCTACTATTGCCAGATTAATTGGAAATAAAGATGGAAAAATAGTAGCTCTTAGAGCTGATATGGATGCACTGCCTATTGTTGAAGAATCAGAGGTAGACTTTAAGTCAAAAAACAGTGGAGTAATGCATGCCTGTGGTCATGATGCTCATAGTGCTATGCTTTTGGGAGCAGCAAAGATACTTTCTGGAATGAAGGATAAGATAAGCGGTGAAGTAAGGTTTTTCTTTCAAGAGGGAGAGGAAAATTTTTCTGGTGCTAAAAAAATAATTGAGGCCGGCGGAATGGAAAATGTAGATGGTTGCTTTGCTATGCATGGTTTGCCGACGATGGAAACAGGATTTGCCAACATCGAGGGTGGTTATAGATTGACTGGCTGTGATACAATTTATGTTAAATTTGAAGGTGTGTCTGGTCATGGCTCGTCACCTCAATTGGCAAAGGACACGATTCATCCAGCATGTATGTTTGTAACTGATATACAAGGTATAGTAACAAAAAATGTTGCGCCGCAGGAGCCAGTCGTAGTTTCCGTTGGAAGAATAAATGCTGGTACAAAGGCTAATATCATTTCAAAATATGCTGAAATAGATATGTCTATGAGATATTTTGATCCTGCTGCTAGGAAAGTGGTTCACGAGGCTATAATAAGACACGCCAATGCAATAGCAGATGCTTATGAAATCAAAGCTAGTATAGATATCGAAGAAAGTACCTTGAGTCTGAAAAATGATGATGATTTGGTAAGGCTAGCTCAAAAGACAAGTGAAAAGGTATTGGGTAAAGGTAAAAATATTCTTATGAAGCCTCTTATGGCATCTGAGGATATGTCATATTATTTCCAGCATGCAAAGGGCGTGTATATAAATATGGGCTTTAAAAACGATGAAAAGGGAAGTGTTTATTTTCCACATCACGAAAAATTTAAAATAGATGAAGATTACATGGTTTATGGAACCGCTATGTTTGCACAATTTGCATTGGATTTTTTAGATAGTGAATTGTATTGATATTTATATAAATATAGTATGCAGTTTATAGGTATTATCTATAATAACAGAAGGTTTCAATTCAATATAGCTATACCATTTTATTTATATTGACATATAACCCTCTTGGATTATAAAATTATTAATGAAATAATTATTTTATAATCTAGGAGGGTTATTATGACTTTAAAATTAAAGAAGTTATCTTCTATAGCACTGGCAATGCTATTGTCAATAGGCATATTGTCTGGATGTGCTAATAAAGATGGAGATAAAGGTGCGGTAAAGGATTCTATAGTATATGGTATCTCAACATCTCCGTCAGGTGTTTTCAATCCATTATTGACTGATTCGGTTTATGATGATGCAGTATGTAAGATGATATACACTTCATTGCTAAAGCTAGACGATAAGCAAGGTGTTCAACCATATTTAGCAGAAAAGTATGAGGTTTCTAGTGATCAAAAGAACATCACTTTCACAATTAAAAAAGATGTTAAATGGTCTGATGGAAAACCGTTAACAGCAAAGGATGTTGTCTTTACCTTTACAACACTTGCAAATAAAAATTATGATGGGGAATATAGTGATTTTGTTACAAATATTGTTGGAGTTGATGAATACAAAAATGGAAAAGAAAATAATGTTAAGGGGATTGAAGCAGTTGATGATGTAACTGTGAAAATTTCATATTCTAAGCCATATGGACCAGCATTGGCAAAATTAGGAACTATGGGAATTATTCCAGAGCATATTTGGTCATCTGTGGATTTATCTAAGTGGAAAGAATCAAAGAATCTTATGGCAAATCCTGTTGGAAGTGGTCCATACAAATTATCATCCTTTACAGAAGGACAGGATGCAAAATTTGAAAAAAATGATACTTTCTTTGGCGGTGATGTAAAAACCTCTAAGATAGTATTGAAAGTAGTTAGTGAAGATACAGTTGCTGCTGATTTAAAGAACGGTGACGTGGACATTGCAGATATAACAAACCTGAAGAAATCAGATATAGATGCTCTTGAAAAAGAAGGAAGTAAAATATATAGACATCAAAACAATCTATTCCAGTATATGGGAATGAATTACAGAAATGAAATATTTAAGGATGTAAAAGTTAGACAAGCTATTGTAACTGCAATTGATAGAAAGTCAATGGTAGACAAGCTTATAGAAGGTAATGGTGAAGTCAAGGATGCGCCAATGTTGTCTAGTTCTTGGGCTTATCCAAGCGATGCAAAATTCAATAAGTATGATTATAGTGTTGACAATGCAAAAAAATTGTTAAATGAAGCTGGATATACTCTTAAGGGAGATGTAATGGTTAATTCATCTGGTAAAAAGCTAGAGTTTAAGCTTGATGTTCCAACTGGCAACTCAGTTAGAGAACAGGCGGCACAGGTTATTCAGGAAAATTTATCAAAGGTTGGTATAAAAGTTGAATTGAATAAAATGGAGTTTCCTGCATTGATGGAAAAAGTTGTTGCCAACCACGAATTCGATATGTATATGATGGGTAACAATCTTGCAATTGATCCAGATATGACTCCGTATTGGTCAGCGTCGGCTGTGAGCAATGAAAAAGGAAAGATGGGATGGAATATTGTAGGCTTTACAACTCCGGAATTAGAAGCAATTCTTGAGGAGGGAACTTCTACAACAGACATGGAAAAACGTAAGGAATCATATAAGAGGTTCGCTGAATATATGAATGAGCAGGTTCCTTGGGCATATTTATTTGAACAAGAAATAGTAATAGGAACAACTCCAAAATTAGAAGGATTCAATCCATCTGTGTTCAGAGATTTTGATGATGCACAAAATTGGGTAGTAGCACAGTAAGTAGCATAATAATTTGAGGTGAATTTTCAGAAAATATTATACCTCGTAAATTTACACAAAAATTATTTTTGTAAAATAAAAATCCAGTAGAATCACCATAAATATGATTTTACTGGATTTTAATATAATGAGCTAGAGGTGTAAAAGTGAAAAACTATATTGCAAAAAGACTCATGATTTCATTGTTTGTATTGTTTGGAATATCAATACTAATTTTTGCCCTAGTTAATTTACAACCGGGAAATCCGTACCTACACATGGTCAGTCCAAACACGCCTCCAGAGCTTATAGAGGCTAAATTGAAAAGTATTGGATATTACGACACCTTTTTTATTAAGTATATTAAATGGGTAAAAAGGGCGTTGGTATTTGACCTAGGATATTCAATAAAATTTTCGCGACCAGTAATAGAAATAATAGCTAATAGAATTGGAAATACAATTTTGCTTATGGGATTGTCATTAATATTAAGTAGTATTTTAGGTGTGGCAATAGGGATGCTTTCGTCGCTTAAGAGAAATACAGCTATAGATGATATAATAACTGTGGTTTCTTTTGTAGGTGTATCTATTCCAGCGTTTTTCTTTTCGTTAATTTTGATAAAGATTTTTTCATATGACTTATCCTTACTGCCATCATCGGGGATGTATAATGTCAGATACAATTACTCGGGAATTGATAAGGTTTTAGATATGTTGTTACACTTGATTTTACCATCGGTGGTCTTGATAATGGTTCATATGGCATCGTTTATTAGGTATACTAGATCTGCAATGATTGAGATTTTGGATAAGGATTATATAAAGAATGCAATGGCAAAGGGGATGAGCTTTAAAAAAGCTGTTTTGAAGCATGGTCTAAAAAATGCTTTAATTCCTATAATTACAGTTTTTTTTATACAGGTTCCGACACTATTTTCTGGAGCTTTAATGACTGAAACAGTTTTTGTTTGGCCTGGGATTGGAAGATTAGGATATGATGCAGTTCAAAATAGAGACTATCCATTGATTATGGGGATTCTTATGATAACGGCAGTTGTCATACTAATATCAAATATATTGGCAGATGTATTTTATATATTGGTTGATAAACGAGTAGAGCTTGAGTAGGTGAAGAATATGAGAAATAAAAAGACATTATCAACAAATAAATCATTTCTATCGAATTGTTTTAAAATCGACATTAGCAAGAAAAATGTATATATAGCATTTGGCTGTGCTGTATTGATTATTCTGTCAATAGTAGCATTAATAGGACCATTTATGACTAAATTTTCATACTCTGACATCGATTTATATAGTATAAATGCAAAACCATCCAAGGAGCATATTTTAGGAACGGATAATCTAGGAAGAGATATGCTTACTAGGCTGTTGTATAGTATAAGAATATCATTGTTGGTCGGAGTGCTTGCAACATCAATACAGATAGCAATAGGTACAGTTTTGGGGCTTTTGTCCGGATACGGAGGTAAAAAAATTGATTTTATTATTATGAGAATGATAGATGTGCTGATGTGTTTTCCTTTTTTTATTGTTGCAATTTCACTTGCATCAATACTAGGGCCCTCTATACGTAATTTGGTTCTAATAATATCTCTATTATCATGGACGGAGGTGGCAAGAATTGTCAGAGCCCAAACTCTGTCATTAAAAAAGAGAGATTTTGTTGTTGTTTCAAAAGCTATTGGTTTCAGCAGCTTTCGTATAATAATTAGAGATATACTTCCAAATGTTTTTCCATCGATTATAGCTGCATCAACTATTTCAATGGCAAATGCAATTTTGATGGAGGCTTCTTTGAGTTTTCTTGGATTGGGTGTTAGAGATCCGATGCCAAGCTTGGGAAATATTTTGACTGCAGCACAAAATATGAGAGCTTTGCAAAGCTATTGGTGGACATGGCTGCCAGCAGGTATATTGATTGTGTTAATTGTAGTAGCAATAAATTTCGTTGGGGAAGGATTTAGGATATATTTCAATCCTATTGAAAATGTTATAGATCAAAAAGAAATCGAAGTAGAAGTGGATTTTGAGCTTATTCCAGGAAGAATAACGGCTCTAGTCGGGGAGTCTGGAAGTGGAAAAACCATAGCATCAATGGGAATAGTAGGGTTAAACCCAGATAATATTTGTGTCAAAGGAAGTATTATTTTTGAAGGTGAGAATCTATTGAGTGCGAGCAAAGAGATGGTTGAAAGGAGAAGAGGAAGTGAAATATCTGCAATTTTTCAATCACCCTCTAGGTCGCTTAATCCAACGTTCACTGTGGGAAAGCAAGTTGGAGAAATGTTTAGACTTCACAGTGATAAAAAGGGTGATGATATTTATAATTCTGTTATTGAGTTGTTTAAATCTGTAAAGCTAGAAAATTCAGAACAGGTTTATTATAAATATCCTCATGAGATAAGTGGAGGCATGAAGCAGAGGGTGCAAATTGCATGTGCCATTGCAGCAAGACCCAAAATAATTATTGCTGACGAACCGACCACTGCAATAGATGATGATTTAAAATCAGAAATACTTGGACTGTTAAAAGATATTTCCCAAAATATGAATGCTGCAATATTGTTTATAAGTCACGATTTAAAGAGATTGGAAAGCTTTGCAGACTCTATCGTAGTAATGAAAGCTTTGAGAATTGTTGAAAAGAAGGATTGCAAGGCATTTTTCATAAAGCAGGAAAATGAGTATTCTAGAGCATTAGTATCGGCAATACCAAATCCCAATAACTTCAAAGGTAGGTTTGAAAGCATATGAAAATATTAGAAGCAAGAAATATAAATAAAAAGTATGTTGAATCAAAGGGTATATTTGGTAAAAATAAAGAAAAAAATATTTTGAAGGATTTTAATTTTGAAATAAATAGAGGTGAAATTGTTGGAATAGTTGGTAATTCTGGATGTGGAAAATCAACCTTTGCAAAATGTCTTGTCAATATTGAGAGTCCAGATTCAGGTGTAATAGTGATAGATGGAGAGGTAGTCTATAAAAAAATAAAAGACTCAAAAAAGGAAAATATTAACAAGTACTCTAAGCTTTATGTGAAGAAAAAAATACAGATAATTATGCAGGATCAGTATTCAGCTTTAAATCCCAAAATAAAGGTTGGAAAAAGTGTATTGGATGCATTATTGATTCATGAAACGGATATGAACATAGATGCTGCCATGTCAAAGGTAATAGAGTATTTTAAGCTATGTGGTCTAAAGGAGTTAGATGTAGAAAAATATCCACATCAGTTTAGTGGTGGACAGCTGCAGAGAATATCTATTGCTAGAGCATTAATACTTGAGCCAAAGATAGTAGTTTGCGATGAGATTACGTCTGCATTGGATGTATCCGTTCAAGCAAGCATATTAAATTTAATGTTGGATTTGAAGGATAAATTGAATTTGACGTATATTTTCATTTCACATGATAAAGATGTATTAGATTGTATTTGTGATAGAAAAATATTTATGTAGGGGGTAGTATTTATGAGAAGAATAAAGCTGAAAAGAAATTTTATTTATTTTTTTGTATCATTGTTTATGGTAGCTAGTGCAATTAATTTTAGAAGCTACGCTATAACAGAAACATTGATAGGTGGAGCTGATAGAATAGAAACATCTATAAAAATAGCTGAGAAGTATAAAAATATTGATACTGTAATTTTGGCATCAGGCGAACAAGATAAAATTATTGATTCGCTCGTATTTGGACCATTATCTAATAAGTTAAACGCACCAATTGTTTTAAACACAGGAGTTTCACTTTCTAAAAAGGTGGAAGCGTTTTTTGAACAAAGTGGAGTAAAGAAAGTAATTATTGCGGGTGGAACAAATTCCATATCAAAAAAAATTGAAAATTCTATTATCCAAAAAGGAGTGTCTGTTGAAAGAATTTACGGAGAAGACAGAGTTGATACATCAATAAGGGTAAGGGAAAAGCTAGGAAATGTGAAAGGAATATTTGTTGTAGGTAGAAATTCTATATCAGATGCAATATCAATATCACCTGTTTCATGCATAGAAAATTACGCAATACTTGTTTTTGATAAAAAAATAAAGAACTCGGGAATAGACAGTAACAAAATAACTGTAATTGGTGGTGAAAGCTCGGTTTCTAATAATGATTTGAAAGCAATGAATTATGTAAGAGTAAGTGGAGTGGATAGAAATGACACAAACAGAAAAATAATAAGCACGTATTTAAATTCTTTTGATGGAAATAAGGTATTTATTGCATCATCTGAGGATTCGTATTTAGTTGATGGTTTGGTAGCGGGTCCATACGCATCTAAATCAAAATCTCCTATAATATTTGGCAAAAAATCCTATGATGTATACATTAGAGCAAAAAAATCATCAAATTTGGAGATAGTATTTGTTGGAAAACGAGTGATAAATAATGGAACTAAATCTGAAATAACTGGAAAAAATGCTGAGAATAATGATGAGAAAGCTGGATTTGCTCAAAATGCTGTGTCAAAGTTTTATGCTGTAAAACCTAGTGACAATAATAGGATAGATAATGATAAAAATGATAATAAGGCTGAAGTAAAGAATGATGAAGATAAGGAGAGCATTGGAAATAAAGATACTGAATTAGAAAAGACGACTGGATTACCTGTAAGATTTGATTTGAGAAACGTTAATGGTAACTCATATGTGACTACAGTTAAAAATCAATTTTACGATGGTGGATGTAGAAGCTTTGCAAGCATGGCAGCTTTAGAATCTCACATAAAGATGAAAGAGGGTGTGGAGCTAGACTTATCTGAAAATAATATGGAAAATAGACATGGATTTTCTTTTAAGGACAAGGGACGTGAGTTAAACGTTAGAGAAGGAAGAAATAGAGAATCAGATCTTTCGTACTTTATTTCTGGAAGAGGTCCAATTCTTGAAGCTGATGATAAGTATATTCCGATAAGACATGATTTTGTTCCAGCTCCTTATTTGAATGACAAGGAAAAATCTTTAATAGAAGATATGAGTAGAGAGTATAAAACAGAAATTGCAGTGAGAAATGAAGCCAAGAATCCTGTCGTGAAAAAGCCGGTTAGACAGGTGTTAGGATTTGAATTTTTAAAAACCGTTGATAATAGTAAAATTGCATCAAATGACGATATTTTAATGAAACAGATAAAAGAAGCAATAAAAAATAATGGTGCAGTAGTTTCTAACATATATATGGCTCATGACGGAAATAAAACATTCCCTTATTCTAATAGCAGTACATATAATAGTGAAAAGAAGGCATATTCTTCATTGGATTATAATGCGAATCCAAATCATGCTATTGCAATAGTTGGATGGGACGATAATTTTAGTAAAGAAAATTTTCCAGCTGGAAATAGACCAGACATTGATGGCGCATGGATTGTAAAAGACTCTCAGACAGAATATTTTGGTGATAAAGGGTATTTCTTTGTGTCATATAAAAGTAGTGGAATATGTAGTGATGCATATGTTTTTACAGATGTAAGGAATACAGATGAGTTTAAAGGGGTTTATCAATATGATGACTACGCATTTACAGGATTTGTAAGTCCAGATAAGTATGGAGATAAGACAATACTTTTTAATAAATATTCAATTTCTGAAAATAATCAAATTATGGATTCAGTGGGATTTTATACAACAAAGCCAAATGCAGAGTATGAGGTATATTATATAAATAATTTTGACAAGTATAGTAGAGAATTTAATGAAGAGCAACTTGAAGATGTAGAAGATATAGATAATAAGCTAGAGGAAGATAAAACGAAGATTTTATCAGGAAAAATGGAAAAGGCTGGATATCATACTTTAAAAATACCTCAGGAGTACATTAAGGAGTTGAAAAAGGGTGATAAAATAGCTTTGGGAATATATGTTAAAAATGATGACAAGGAAGATCCGAAGCATGAGTGGGATATGGTTGTTGAAAAAAATGATAAAAGCAATCCAAATGTCAATCATGGTAAAAATGCAAAGATTGGTAAGGGAGAAACTTTTGTTTTGACAAATTTAATGGATTCATATTACGAGTTTGTGGATATAAACAATATGAATGAGAATATCAACGCTTGTGTAAAATTATATTTTAAGTAGATTGAGATTGAAGAAATATCTAGAATGTAGTGGAAGCTTTATAAATATTTACGAAATTTTTGTATAATGATTAAACACATAATTTCTGATAATTACACATATAATTATGGTATAATTTATTGATAATTTGTTTTTTGATATAATATATCGTGATTTGAGATGATATTGTGTACGAATTGATTCAAATAACAGATAACAGAAAATTGCTACTACATACAGAGTCCAGCAAAAATTGGATTGGTCAAATTAAATGATTAAGATGTGTAGTATATTATAGATGATGGAAATGTAAATATATCTAAAATATTAAGAAAAGAACTTTTCTTGACTTGCCTTAGTTAACATATTATAATAAAGTGAAATAAATAGAGTGTGAGGGAATATGAATATAATGAAATTTTTTCGTTCTTTATTGCTTATTGCCATAGCTTTAGCCGTTGTGTACATTTCTGTTCTGATATGTATTGATAATGGTGATTGGGCTTACGCATTGGCACGTGCTTTTGGCTATGAGGAAAAATATGCCAGTAATATTGGACTATTAGCTATTGCTATTCAGTCTTTGTTTTTTACTTCGGATTGGTTTTATGCTAGAATATCCGGACTTATTAATAGACGATTGAAAAAGTCTAATGGTATTAATCGTCAAATTTATATCGGTTACAAGGCTGGCATAGAGTTTTTGATTGCACTTCCAAAGCGTACTATTCTTTTTACTTTTTATTTGTTGTTGATTATACTTGAAAGTATTGGTATGATAGAAAAAGCCAAGGACTATGCAGCTGTGATTATTTTTATTATCGCAGTTGATAGAGTCACGAAGATTTGGCCAGAGGAGAAAAAGCGATTTAAAGAATTTGGCAATAAGGTTAGAAAGCATATTAAGAATATGGAAAGTAACTAAAGAGAGTATAGTATGTGATATTTTGTTAATTTTTGTATTACATATTATTAGAGTAAAAAAGAGCAGCCTAAATAGGCTGTTCTTTTTTACTCTACTTTACGTAGGTTGTAATTAAACATTTTTAATGCTAAGCTTAGTATAGTCTTATAAGTTAACAGCACTAAAAATGATAATATCAATAAAGAGGAGTGAAAGTAATGAGTTATGTAGCTGGTGAAACTATAAAGAAATTAAGAAAGCAAAAAAATATGACACAATTAGAATTAGCAGAAGCTCTAGGTGTAAGTGATAAAGCTGTTTCAAAATGGGAAACAGGTAAAGGTCTTCCAGATATATCTTTAATCGAGCCAATATCAAAGGTGTTAAATATTTCGATAATCGAATTATTGTCTGGAGAGAATATCACAAATAAAAATAGATCAAGTAATATTATGAAATCAAAGCTATATGTTTGTCCTATATGTGGAAATACGGTAAATTCAATGGGAGATGTATTGATAAGCTGTTGTGGTGTAACTCTACCAGCGTTGGATGCTGAGAATATTGACGATAAGCACGAGGTCGTTGCTGAAAAAATTGACAATGAAGTTTACATAAAAATAGATCATCCGATGAAAAAAAATCACTATATAAGCTTTATCATATATATAAATTCAAGTAAATTTGAGATGATAAAGCTATATCCTGAGGGAAATGCTGAAGCTAGGTTTTTTATTGGAGGTGGAGGCTTGATTTATTATTATTGTAATAGGCATGGTTTGTTTAGAAGAAAAATAGACAGGAAAGGACAATTGTAAAAAGAATTCTTTGAAGTTGATTAATATAGTGCCAAAGTGTTAAAATATAATAAAGAAAGAGTTTAGATTTTAATTGTAGGTTGAAGCTGAGGTGGAGGAATGAAAGTAATTAAAATGTATCTAGAATTTGAAGCTGTTAGTGTACATCAAATGAAATATGCAGGAGGGATTGAAAAGTGAGAGGGCATCAGACCATAGTGCATCCACTTCGACCTTTTTTTCAAGCTGACTCGAAAATTTTAATTTTGGGATCATTTCCATCTATTAAAACTCGAGAATACGGATTTTTTTACGGACATCCTCAAAATCGTTTTTGGACTTTGCTTGAACGTATTTTCGAAGAGTCATTGGGAACAGATATAGAAGAAAGACGGGAATTTCTTCTTAGACATCGTATTGCAGTCTATGATGTAATCTATCAGTGTGACATCATCGGCTCAAGTGATTCCAGTATTCAAAATGTAGTTGCGTCAGATTTAAGCCCTATATTTAAGATGGCGGATATAAAAAATATTTTTTGTAATGGAGGGACATCCTACCGTTACTATCGAAAATATCATGAAAAGAAAATAGGTGTTGAGAGTATGCAGCTTCCATCTACAAGTCCTGCTAATGCTAGATTTTCAATTGATGATTTATATGAGCAATGGAAGGTAATTAAAGACAATATATAGGCTGCTCTTGCCTTGCTTTAAAATAGAGAAAGCGTAAATAAATATAGACGTTGTGGAGGTGCAAGAATGAAAGAGTATACAATTAGGGGAAGTAATTATAAGATTCGTTACAATGATTTTTATGGAGAACTTACACCTATTATTTTTATACATGGATTAGGATGTGCTGGTTCTTTTGATTATGTGGAAGTGGCATCAATTTTAGGAACTATGCATCGAATAATTCTTATTGATTTATTGGGAGCAGGATATAGTGATAAGCCACTATCTTTTAAATATACAGTTTCGTCACATGCAAAGTATTTAAATGAATTTGTTGAGGATTTAAAATTAGAAAAAATTATTATTTTTGGTCATAGCTTGGGTGGATCTATAGCAATAGAATTGTGCAGCTTGTTAAAGGATAAGGCTCACGCTTTGATACTTAGTGAGTCTAATTTAGATCCAAGTAAACAGGGATCGGCAAGCTTTGAAATTGCTAGTCTTGATAAAAATGATTTAGATAATAATTTTAAAAGAAAGCTTATAGAGTATGAGAAATCTGGAAATACAATGTGGGCATCCACTTTAAGAAACTGGTTACCGAAAGCTGCTTTTGATATTTCTACTAATGCAGTTACTGGAGGAAAATTATCATGGAGAAATCTTTTGTATCAATTTGAATTTCCAAAATATTTTGTTTTTGGAGAGAATTCATTACCTAGTGTCGATTATGAAGAACTACAAGAACAAGGTGTTAAAGTTGAAATCGTTCCAAATGCTGGGCATTCAATGGCTTGGGAAAATTCCAATGGATTTGCACAAGTTATAAAAAGATGTCTATCAGATCTGAGTTTGATAGAAACGGCTAATTTTTGAACTTAAAGGAGAAGAAATGGAATTTAGATTAAGATCTTATAATGAAAATGATGCAGATACAATCCTTTCTTGGATCAGTGACGAAAGAGCTTTTTATAGGTGGTCTGCGGGTGTTTTGGGTGATTATCCAATTAATAAAGAGCAGTTCGAGCTTGTCAATAATCTTATGGCATTTACAGCTGTTAATAATGATGAGCTAGTAGGTTTTTTTACAATGAGAAAACTTTCAGAGAACTTTGATGAGTTGAGATTTGGATTTATAATAGTAGACCCTCAAAAGCGTGGTAATGGGTACGGAAAAAGAATGCTACAGCTGGGAATAAAATATGCAAAGGAAATTATTGGTGTTAAAAAGCTTTCTTTGGGTGTGTTTGAAAATAACGAGTCTGCATATTACTGTTATAAATCTGTTGGATTTAAAGACATAGTCTTAGATGAAACAGAAAAGTATACTATTCTTGGTGAAGAATGGAAATGTTTAGAGCTTGAAATAATACTTTAAATCATATATGTGACAATATAATTTTGAATTTATATAGAGATTAGTAGATGTTGTTTGAAATAAAAAATGTAATTTAATGGAGGTACTAATTGAAAGTTATCTATTATTTGTCAAATATTTTTTGGCTTGGATTGGTTGGTTTGATAGGAACATATTTTAGTGATTCGGTAATTTTCAAATATTTATGTTTTTGTGGAGTTTTTGCATTCCTAAACTTAGCATTTAACTTCGTTACTATAAAGGATTCAATACTACAAATTATAGGAATATTAAAAATTAAATTGACGTACGGTAAGATTCCGAATTTAGAATTATATAAAACAAAAGGCTTATATTCACTTCCCTTTGATGGAGCCTGGGTATGTGTAAATGGATGTGTAAGTAAAGAATATTCACATTCTTGGAATATTCCAGCTCAAAGATATGCATATGATTTTATAATATTGGATGAAAATAACGAATCACATAGAGGTGATATACAAAAAATGGATAGCTATTACTGTTATAATCGTGAAATTCTTGCACCTGCGGATGGAACTGTCATTAAGATAATGAATAAATCCGACGATTCGAGTATATTAAAAAGAGCGAAATTTATAGTTCATGCGAATAATATTGCAGGTAATTATATAATAATTAAGCATTTTGAAAATGAATATAGTTTGCTGGCTCATTTGAAAAAAGATTCATTCACTGTTAAGGAGGGGGAATGTGTATCAAGAGGGCAAGTCGTAGCTTTGTGTGGAAATAGTGGAAATTCATCAGAGCCCCATCTTCATTTTCAAATTCAAAATGGAGAAAGTTTTTATAATAGCTTAGGTGTACCTATTTTGTTTAGAGATATATATAGCTTTAAGATAAATGGATATAAAAGATATGATAATAGAAAGTATATGAATTTTGAGGAAATACCAAAGCAAAGAGTAACACGAGGTCATGCGTATGCAAATAGACCACAATAATAAGCTTTAAATTTTTAATACAAGATTGATTGCAACAAAAGCAAAAAAATATATTTGTCTTAGGTGGAATTAATTTTGTCCAAACTTTTTATGTGAATCAAATTATAAATATGAAGTAGTATTAGTAGTAGCTTATCAAGCGAGTGCTATAAGCAATTTCAAATTTATTATAGATAACCTCGATTTTTATCAATATTAATATAGAAAAATTTTATACAGTAAGAAGTAATACTCGTTATCTTCCTATGATATAATTATGTGAAGAAATTTATTTTAATATTGATTTAATTGTAACACGAAAAAAACTTGATTAAAAAAGGAGGAAAAATGAAACTATTATCAAAAATTTCGGCATTATTATTGGCTTCAACGCTTGTACTTTCGGGCTGTGCTTCAACTGGAGATAAGGCTTCAGATAAGAGTAGTGACGAGGCTATTTTGGCAAAAAAATATGAGGATTATCAGAAATCAGCTAAAGATACCACTGTAACTATCTATGGTTGGGGTGGTTCTGATCTGACAAACAATTGGATAGATCACTATTTGGCAGATAAAGTTAAGAAGGAATATGGAATAACCTTAAAGAGAACAGGAATGAACATTGATGAAATACTGAATAACCTACAAAATAGTGTTCAGGCTGGTGAAGAAAAGGGTAATATCGATATTATATGGATAAATGGAGAAAACTTCTACACTGCTATGAATAATAATCTACTATTTGGACCATTTGTAGATAAATTGCCAAATATGGAAAAATACGTAGATATAAATTCTGATGAAGTAAAATATGACTTTGGATTTGAAACAAAGGGCTACGAGTCTCCGTTTGGAAAGGCACAGGTTGTGATGGTTTACAATTCAGATGTATTGGGACCAATAAAGAGTGCAGATGATTTGATGAAAGCTGCAAAGGCAAATCCAGGAAAAATAACTTATCCGGCACCTCCGGACTTTACTGGATCTGCGTTTGTAAGAAATATTATTTACGAAAAGGTTGGGTATGATAAGGTCAAGGGCTTGGATCCTAAGGATGTTGAGGCTGTGAGATCTGCAATAAAGCCGGCATTAGACTATTTAAAGGAATTAAAGCCATACCTTTGGAAAGATGGAAAGACGTATCCGGCAGAATCTACTCAGTTAGATAATATGTTTGCAGATGGTACCGTGATATTTGATGTAAGCTACAATCCAAATTTCGCGTCAAATATGATAGAAAATGGAACTTTCCCAAAATCTACAAAAACTAGTATTTTCGACAAAGGAACAATAGGAAATACACATTTCTTGGCAATTGCAAAGAACGCACCGAATAAGGAGGGTGCTATGGTGGTAATCAATGAAATTTTAAGCTTTGATTCTCAGCTTGAAAAATACAAGCCAGAAGTGTGGGGCGATTTACCTGTAATAGATAATAGTAAGCTGTCAGATGACCAAAAGAAGGAGATTGCAGGTGTAAAAATCGGATCAGCAACTCTACCACAGGCTGAGCTGTTGAAAAAGAGACAGCCAGAGCTTCCTTCCGCATTAGTACCAGTTATCGAAAAAATATGGGCAGAGGAAATTCCAAACAAATAGGAGAATATAATGACAAGTATAAAAAAAATAAAATCATATCTTGGTGTTTTACCAGTTATGATACTGATTATATTTGTTTTGGCAGTTGGGATATTCGGGGCTTTTTTACAAAGCCTCGGATTTTTTCCTATTGCGGGAATGAATGAAATAAGCTTAAAGTATTATATTGATATAATTCACAATAGTGAGTTTATAAAAAGCTTCGGATTTACCATTTACACAACATTAGTATCTTCTTTTTTGTCAGTGGTTTTAGGGGTAATAATAGCGAAAATTCTAGTAGAATCAAAAATAAAAAGAGAATTTATATATAAATTACCTATAATAATTCCACATATTATAGTGGCTTTATTTGCGATAATATTTCTGTCGGATACAGGATTTTTGTCAAGGCTGACCTATTTTATAGGAGTGAGTAATTCAGAAGAATATTTTGCATATTTTTTGTACAATAAAAATGGTCTAGGAATAATTATTTCCTATATATGGAAGGAAATGCCATATGTTTTGTTGTCAGTTTTAGCGATATTGAGAAATATGAGTGGAAAGCATGAGATGATCGCAATTAATCTTGGTGCCAGCAAGCTTTATGCTTTTTGGAGAATAACTGTTCCAATGCTATTGCCAACAATTATCTCGACATTTACTATTATATTCGCATTCTCTTTTGGTTCTTATGAAATTCCAATGCTATTGGGATCGACTTTTCCAAAGGCGTTATCAGTTCAAGCCTTCGTGGAATATCAAAATCCAATGCTTAGTAATAGACCATATGCAATGGCAATAAACATAATTATAATTCTTTTTTGTATCATTTCAGTTTCTGTGTTGAATTTGCTTATTAAAAGAATTGTTCTTGGAGGTGTCAGGGATGAATAACAAGAGATTTTTTTATGTATTTATGGTTGCTATTTCAATGTTGACAATTATCGCTCCAATAGCTATGATAATAATTTTATCTTTTTCAAAAAATTATTCATGGCCTAGTGTGATTCCAAGCGACTTTGGGCTAAGAGGATGGAATTATGTGTTTGAAAATAGGGGAAGAGTTCTAGCATCTCTAGGAAATAGTATATTTATTTCTAGCATGACTACATTAATTACAGTGTTGATTTCTATTCCATGTGCAAAGGCTTTGGCACTTGATGATATAAAGGGAAAGAAAATTATAGAAAGTCTGGTGTTTTCACCTATAATCATTCCACCGGTTTCGATAGGAATGGGATTGAGCGTGGAATTTATTAGAATGGGTTTAGCGAGAACGTATTTGGGTGTCATTTTGGTGAGTATAGTTCCATGTATTCCATATGCGGTTAGAATGTTAAAAGAGGTGTTTTTAATAATTGGAAAAAAACACATAGAGCAAGCTTATACTTTGGGTGCAGGGACACTTTATATATACAGACACGTGTTATTCCCGATGCTGTTACCCGGTATTATATCTGCAGGTATGATGTGTTATATCGTTTCTTTTAGCCAATATTTCTTGGTGTATCTAATTGGTGGTGGAAGAATAAATACTTTTACTATGGATATGTTTCCATTTATTCAATCTGGTGACAGAATGCTGGGATCGGTTTATGCGATAATATTTGTGTTAAGTACATTTTTTACCTTGGTTGTGATGGAATACATATTGAAAAAAATCTATAAAAATGAGATGGAAAATTACAACTATATTTAATTTGATATTATTTAATAGCATTTATTATTTAATAAGCTGTTTTTTGTAAAATGAGATAGAGGTTTTTTATGTATAAATTGGAAGTAAGAAATATTACAAAAAAATATGGGAATAAATTAGTTTTGAATGACTTTAATATTTCTGTCAATACAGGAGAAAGAGTTAGTCTGTTAGGTCCATCTGGATGCGGAAAAAGCACAGTACTAAGTATAATAGCTGGGATTATTGATGACTATCAGGGGAGTGTTATTCTAAATGGGTGTGATATTAGTAGTCTTGCACCAAACAAAAGAAATATCGTTATAGTAAGTCAAGAAAATTTGTTGTTTCCACATATGAATGTCTATGATAACATAGCATTCTCCATGAAGGTGAAAAAAAAGAGCAAGGATCAAATTGATAGTATGGTAGGTAAGCTATTAAAGGAAATCAATTTGCAGGGGTATGAAAACAAGAAGGTTAGTCAGCTTTCAGGTGGAGAAAAACAGAGAATTGCATTGGCAAGAGCCTTGGCAGCAGAGCCGGAGGTATTGCTATTGGATGAAGCATATTCCAGCTTGGATACAAACCTGAGAGAAAAGATGAGAGAGCTGACGATAGAGCTTCAAAAAAAGCATCAAATAACAACGATATTGGTAACCCATGACAAAGAAGAGGCGATGATGTTTGGGGATAAAATGGCAATTGTTCTAAATGGTAGAATACATGGATTTGATACACCTCAAAATATTTATGATAAGCCTAAGGATAGAGAGACTGCAAGCTTTTTAATGAGAGATAATTTTTTAGAGCATAGCTTAGGAGAAACGACTGAAACTATATTTGTAAAGCCAGAGGATATAGAGTGTGAAAAAGCTACTCCAAAAGATAAATCAGAGGTCATTTGCAAATCCTTGTATGAAGTATTTGAGAATGCAAGACTTGAAAAAGATATCGTTATAAGTGGAAGTATTAACAAAATACTGTATCTTGGGGCAAAGATACAATATTTGGCAGATTTTAATGGTGTGAAAATAAAGGTTGATTCGTATGACATCGAAGAAAAGTATGCATTAGGAGCTGCTGTATATATGACATTTAAAAAATATTGCTTCTTTAAATAAGAGATTAATAAGAAAGGGCATAAAGATGAAAAGGGTGATTTTTGACTGTGATAATACCATGGGTATTAATAATAGAGATATAGACGATGGATTGGCACTGATTTATCTTTTGAATAGAAATGACGTAGATTTACTTGGCATCACTTGTACATATGGAAACGACAGTGTGAAAAATGTGTTTCTGAAAACAAGAGAACTTTTGGTTGAAATTAATCGTTCAGAAATTCCACTTGTATGTGGCTCTGGTGCTTTTGAAATGAAAAACTATGTAAATTTGTCATTTGATAAGGTAGTCGATGAGTGTGAAAATGATGCAGCTAAATTCATAGTTGAGCAAGTGAATAAAAATCCAAAGGAAATATCGATTTTGGCGACAGGCTCTCTCCAAAATATATATGATGCATATATGATAGACAATAATATTGTAGATAATATAAAGGAAATTGTCATAATGGGTGGTGTGACAGAGCCATTGTACTTTGGTAATAAAATGATGAATGAATTGAATTTCACCGTTTGTAATGAAGGTGCATATATCGTATTAAAAAATTTTAAAAATATATCCATTTTGACTGGGAACAACTGTATGAAAAGTCAGTTTGGTACTGGGGAATTAGAAAAATCAAAGTTCAAATCTGTTGAAAAATATGGAAAAAACGCCTTTATTATTGAAAAAATAGAAAAGTGGATGGGCGAGTTTAAGGAGCTATATGGATATGAAGCGATTGTTCTTTGGGATGTGATAGCCGCTATATATCTACTTGAGCCAGAGTTATTTAAGAAAAGGCTGTTTTTGAATAAGTCGAATGTAAAATCTCTAAGCGAAGGACGACTGATAGTCGATGATCTGAAAGAATTTGAAGAATCAAAGAAAATGTGTTATAACATTACTAGGGATGAAAACATTATAAATATACCTGAAATTATTAATGGTAGTAATGTAAACGAAAATTTGATATTGACCATATTTTAAGGTCAAGGATGGAGGTGGAAGGAATGAAAATAATATGCTATAAGAACTGTTCAACTTGCAAGGGTGTTGTGAAATTGATGAAGGACAAGAATATTGATTTTGAATATAGAGAAATCAGTGAGGACAATCCTACAATTAAAGAATTAAAAGAGTGGAAAGAAAAATCGGGGCTACCATTGAAGAAATTCTTTAATACAAGTGGGAAAATATATAGAGAATTGGAATTGTCAAAAAAACTTCCAGATATGAACGAGGAAGAACAGTATCAATTACTTGCTAGTGATGGAATGATTGTAAAGAGACCGATCTTGATATTGGAAAACGGAGACGTTTTGGTGGGAGCCGATGTGAAAAAATATTTAGAGGGTAAATAATATAAAAATAGGTCAAATTGTTTGGTTTGAATTATTCGACGCAGTTGGTTTTCACGTTTTGCTGTATTATACCAAATATGGTAATAAAAACTGTTTTATATAGCAATTATGATTGTTGATGACTTGAACTTAATTTTTTGAAAGGCAGAAAAAAATTATAATATTATAAAGCCTTCTATGCTTTAAGATGCAATTGCCATAGAAGGCTAATTTTTATTTATTTTTGATTAAATTTTCTTTTTTTTATATACTATTTTCTTTATTATATAAGCTATATAGGCTGTTACCTGCATGATTGAAAACAGTATTTTATCAGAATTATATTAACATCATTAAACATATAAATTTAATAGTATGAGGAAATTTCAATAAATATTTAAATATATTTCAATAAAATATTAAATGATTTTTAATATATTGACATTATTCACTTTCAAATTAATATAGGAATTATCGGATTTTTAAAATAGTTTTAATCATTGACAATATATATATATATACTAAAATTGTATATAGAATTACACTAATTGCAATTTTTGGAGGTATAAAGCATGAGGTTAGTTAAAAGTAAAATGGGTGTATTGTTAACGGTTTTATTATTCAGTTGTACGTTTACGAATGTTTCTGCAGTAAAAGCAGATACGTATGGAGATCGAGCAGATTTTGAAAGAATTTGTGGTGAAAATAGGATTATAACATCAAAAGAGGCTTCTAATTATCAAAAATCTGACGTACTTGTAGTTGCACCAGCGTATTCCTTTGAGGATCAAATCAGTGCGATGAATCTTGTGAATAAATTCAATGCGAAGTTTATGTTAACAGATGGTAGTGAAACAGGATATGAAGATGATTTAAGTATCAAAAAGGTGTATATCGTCGGCGGATATCCAGAAAACGATACCTTCATAGTTTGGCAGTTTCAAAGATCATTTAATCAAAATATAGAGGTAATCAGAGTTGGTGGAGAAAATATATATGAAACCAACTTGGAAACGCTAAAGATTGCAGGATATAAGGATGTTGGAGTTGCTAGTTCAAAAATTTATGCCGATGCATTAAGCTCATACTTGCTGTTAAGAGAGAATGGTCTTGGAATTATGCTTGTTGACGGAAAATCAAGCTACAATAATCATGGCTACAATATAAAGTATACTTTTGGTGGCAAGAATACTATTAAGCAGGATGGAGGAGAGAGAATATCTGGGAATGATAGATACTCTACATCAATAAATATTGCAAAAAAGACAAAGTATAGCAATCTAGCTTTTGTATCAGGCGAAAATTATGCAGATGCAATGTCGGCAATTAATATCACAAATGCAAAAAATGCAGATATTTTATTGACGCCGAAGTCATTAAATAATGAAACTGTAAGCTTATCGAAAAATGCCAAAGAAAAATTTGCAGTTGGAGGACCGAAGTCTCTTACTGGAAAAGATGTGAGTATAGCGATAGATGGTCTGGATAATGAGTACTATGGTCCGGCGTTGAGAGAAGAGTTAAATAATAAGAATAAACCGAAACCAAAGCCACAACCAAAACCACAGCCTAAATATGTGAATGTAAATCATAAGAGTGGTATGTTTAGATTGGAAATACCAGTTAAATATATGGATAGATTGGTTGTAAAAGAACAATATAATAGTTGGAGTAATTCTACTGAAATCGCAATATATTCTAAATACCATTACAAGTATAATCCTGATTTGGAAGTGTATGAAGGTGGTATAGCATTTTTTGACTTGGTAAATAGTAGTGAAAAATCGAATATAGGACAACTGATGTTGGGGACTATTAAAAAAGGAAATGTAGTGAAGAAAGTGGGGTATTTTTTCCCTACAGATTATCCATCATCAGATGAGTCTCAAGCCTCGAAGAAGGTAATGCAAGACAATCTTAGAATTGTTTATGAGATAGTTAATAAGAATGTTAAAGCGATAAATGGATCAACTTTTAGACAGACTGAATACATTAGATAGGGGTACAAGCAATGGAAAGTAATAGAAAATATTTTGTTTTTAGGATAAATTATAAAAAAAGAAAAAAACTTTTAAGTGAAGCACAAAATGGTCGTTTACGTCAGGGATGGTCAATAATGGAACCCAATAAAAAAGGGATTGATGTAGCAAATGATTATGATGAATATTTATCAGCATGGAAACAACATTGGGAAGATGATGAAAAATATATTAGAAACAAATATAATCAGTTACAGAAAATCACAAAAATTGAGGAAGGGGATATTATTGTCGTACCAAAACTTCCTGATGATGATAAATATACGATATTTGAAGCCACAGGTAAATATTATTTTGACAAAAGTCCGGAAGTGTGGTCTGGAGAGTATGATTTCAGAAGTTGTATTGGTGTAAAGACTCTTGGTGAATATAATTATGCCAGAGATAATAATAGTAGGATAGTCTCTAACAAGTTTAGAGCTTACCGTAGTGCTATTAATATGGTATGGAATAATGATTTTATAGATGCGCTTGAAGGAAATATTGGTTGTATCGAAAGAGGCGTTAAAAACCTAGATCAACCAGAGGATAATATAGAGATACTACGTGATCTGAGTGATAAAGTGCTTAAAAATGTTTCAGATGAGTTATTTGGAGATGTATCAAAATGGAATCCCGAAATATTAGAAGAAATAGTAAAAAAATTATTTCAAGAAAATGGGTACGAAGTTATCGATATAAAAAAATACAATGGCAGTGGTGGAGATTACGATATGGTATTTCAAGTTCCACAAAAAGGCATTTTTTATGATATATTAGATAGTATATCATATAATGAAAAATATGATTGTGAAATCAAATTGCCGTTGATTGGAGTACAGGTTAAAAGTAAATCTGGCGTAGATAGAAATGATATTGAAGGGGTAAAGCAACTAATAAAGATGAAATCAGATTATCCTACCGATTATCAAATGTTGATTACGACAGCAGACGAGATTAGTAGTGAGGCATTAAGTGAAGCCAATAAAAATAATATTATAATTATAGATAAACTGTTGCTTACTAAATTACTAATAAAATATTCACCTCTTGTATTTGGTGATAAATAGGTAAAAACAAGTAGATAAAAAACAAAGAAATAATTAAAAAAATATTCAAAAAAGCTTGCATTAGCAGGTTTTTTTTGTTAAAATATTCTAGTACGCTCATGTGAATGGGCAAGTTTTGGGTGGATAAATTCAAAAATCGGTTAAGAAATTACGACACACCCGGAACAGTGTATCGGTGTTTGATTTATCTGGCCAGGTAAATAAATCAGAAGGAGGGACTAAAATGGCTAAGAACGAAAAGATAAGAATAAGATTAAAATCATATGATCATAAGTTGTTAGATTATTCAGCTAGCAAATTAGTTGAAACTGCTAAAAAAGCAGGTTCTCAGGTAGCAGGTCCAATACCACTTCCAACAGAGAAGAAGGTTGTGACAATACTAAGAGCTGTACACAAGTACAAAGACTCTAGAGAACAGTTCGAAATTAGAACTCATAAGAGACTAATTGATATAGCTAATCCAACACCAAAGACAGTTGACTCATTAATGAAGCTTGACTTGCCAGCTGGTGTAGATATAGAAATCAAGCTATAAGCCGCCTAAGATAGTAATATCTTAGAATGATTATCCGAAAACGGATAATCCGCTGTAAGAATGTAGGAGGTAGAAATGAAAGGGATTTTAGGAAAGAAATTAGGTATGACTCAGGTATTTACTGCAGAAGGTTCAGTAGTGCCAGTTACAGTTGTAGAAGCAGGTCCTGTAGTAATCACTCAGATTAAGACAATGGAAAATGATGGTTATCAGGCAATTCAGGTAGGTTATGGAGATGTTAAAGAAAAAGCTCTTAACAAGCCTAAAAAAGGTCATCTTGCTAAGGCAGGAGTATTAAAGAGAAGCTTAAAAGAATTCAGAGTTGATTCTATAGATGGTTTCGAGGTTGGCCAGGAAATCAAGGCTGATTTATTTGCTGAAGGTGAAAAGATAGATGTATCTGGAATATCAAAAGGTAAGGGATTCCAGGGGCCAATAAAGAGACATGGACAGAGTAGAGGTCCAGAATCTCACGGCTCTAGATATCACAGAAGACCAGGCTCAATGGGTGCTTGTTCATATCCGGGTAGAGTATTCAAAAACAAGAAGCTAGCTGGTCACATGGGTAGCGTAAAGGTTACTGTTAAGAATCTTGAAGTAGTAAAAGTAGATGCTGAAAAGAATCTTTTATTAATAAAGGGTGCTATCCCTGGTGCTAAGGGGTCAGTAGTAACTGTTAAGGAAGCTCTTAGTGCTAACTAATCATAAGGGAAAGGAGGATTAACGAAATGTCAAAGATTAACGTATTAAACGTATCAGGCCAGAATGTTGGTGAAATTGAATTAAATGATTCAATATTTAATATAGAAGTTAACGAGCACGTTCTTTACGAAGCAGTAAAGTGTCAGTTAGCTAACAGAAGACAAGGTACTCAGTCTGCCAAGACAAGAGCAGAGGTTAGAGGCGGCGGAAGAAAGCCATGGAGACAAAAAGGTACTGGTAGAGCTAGACAAGGTTCTATTAGATCAGTACAATGGGTAGGTGGTGGAGTTGCATTTGCACCAAAGCCAAGAGATTATAGCTACTCACTACCAAAGAAGGTTAGAAGACTTGCAATGAAGTCTGCTTTAACCTCAAAGGTTTTAGGAAATGAAATAATAGTTTTGGACGAATTAAAATTAGATGCTCCAAAAACAAAGGATATAGTAAATGTATTTAAGAATGTAAATGCAGCAAAGAAAACTTTAGTAGTAACTGCTGACAACGATGTGAATGTTGTAAAATCAGTTAGAAACATAGAAGGTGCTAATGTTTGTCACGTAAGTACATTAAATGTTTACGATATACTAAACTGTGATTCATTCATCATAACTACAGATGCAGTTAAGAAAGTGGAGGAGGTGTACGCATAATGACAAATCCACATGATATAATCATAAAACCAGTCGTTACAGAACAGTCAATGGCTGAAATGGGTAACAAGAAATACACTTTTGTTGTAGCAAAGAGTGCGAACAAGACAGAAGTTAAGAAAGCAGTAGAAAAGATATTTGACGTTGAGGTTGAAAAAGTAAATGTATTAAACTACGACGGAAAAATGAAGAGAATGGGAAGAACAGCTGGAAAGACTGCTAGCTTCAAGAAAGCTGTAGTTAAATTGACTGCTGATAGTAAGGACATAGAATTCTTCACAGGAATGTAATTCGAATTAAGGAGGAAATAAAAAATGGCTATTAAAAAGTTTAAACCAACTTCTCCTGCCTTAAGACAGATGACAGTTTTAAAGTCAGACGAAATAACATGCAACCAGCCAGAGAAATCTCTTTTAGTTAATCTAAAGAAGAATGCTGGTAGAAATGTTCATGGTAAAATAACTGTTCGTCATAAAGGTGGCGGAAATAAGAGAAAATATAGATTAATAGATTTCAAGAGAAACAAAGATGGTATACCTGCTAAGGTTGCTACTATCGAATACGATCCAAACAGATCAGCTAATATAGCACTTCTTCACTATGTAGATGGTGAAAAGAGATACATATTAGCACCACTTGGACTTCAAGTTGGAGATACTGTTCTTTCAGGATTGGGAGCAGATATCAAGCCGGGTAACTGTTTAGAATTAAAGAATATGCCAGTTGGTACATTGATTCACAACATTGAATTAAAAGCTGGTAAAGGTGGGCAGCTAGTTAGATCTGCTGGTGTTTCAGCTCAGTTGATGGCTAAGGAAGGTACAAAAGCACTTCTTAGATTACCATCTGGTGAAATGAGATATGTAAACAACAACTGTAGAGCAACAGTTGGTCAGGTTGGTAACCTGGAATATGGAAATATAGTAATAGGTAAGGCTGGTAGAAAAAGACATATGGGAATCAGACCTACAGTAAGAGGTTCTGTAATGAATCCTAATGACCATCCACACGGTGGTGGTGAAGGTAGATCTCCAATAGGTAGACCATCTCCAGTTACTCCATGGGGTAAACCAGCTCTTGGATACAAGACAAGAAAGAAAAAGAAAGCTTCTAATAAGCTAATAGTATCTAGAAGAACTAAGTAATAGATTTAATTTACTCAGGAAGGAGGAATATTAATGTCAAGATCAACTAAAAAGGGACCTTTTGTCCATGCAGGATTATTTAAGAAGGTTGAAGCTATGAACGCTAGTGGAAATAAAGAAGTTATAAAGACTTGGTCAAGAACTTCTACAATATTCCCTCAGTTCGTTGAACACACAATAGCAGTTCATGATGGAAGAAGACATATACCAGTATATATCACAGAAGATATGGTTGGACATAAATTAGGAGAATTTGTTCCTACAAGAACTTTTAAAGGTCACAAGGACGATGAAAAATCTTCAAAGAGAAAATAATAAATGAAGGTGAAAGGAGGAATATAAATGGAAGCAAGAGCTATTGCAAAGACAGTTCGTGTATCATCAAGAAAAGCAGGACAGATATGCGACCTAGTTAGAGGAAAAGACGTAAAAGAAGCATTGGCTATACTAAAGTTTACACCAAGATATGCATCTGAAATAGTTGCAAAGGTAGTAAAGTCAGCTGCTGCAAATGCTGAAAATAACCATGAAATGGATCCAGATAAATTATATATCGCTAAAATAGTTGCTAATCAAGGTCCTACAATGAAGAGATTCATGCCTAGAGCACAGGGTAGAGCAACAGCAATCAGAAAAAGAACATCTCATATTGAGGTAGTTGTTAAGGAAAGAGAAAACTAATAAGAAGGAGGGACACAAATGGGTCAGAAGGTAAATCCACACGGCTTAAGAGTTGGTGTTATTAAAGATTGGGACTCAAGATGGTTCGCTAATGATAGAAAAGAATTTGGTGAGTTCCTAAAAGAAGATCACGTACTAAGAACATACCTAAAGAAAGAATTATACTCAGCTGGGCTAGCTAAGGTAGAAATAGAAAGATCAGCCAACAAGGTTAAAATGGACTTACACGTTGCAAAACCAGGTGTTGTAATAGGTAAGGGTGGAGCTGAAATAGAAGCTCTTAAATCTAAATTAGAAAAGTTAACTGGAAAATCAGTTATCTTGAATATAATAGAAGTTAGAAATATAGACAGAGACGCGCAGCTAGTTGCTGAAAATATTGCTCAGGCAATCGAAAGAAGAATTGCGTTCAGAAGAGCGATGAAGCAGGCAGTTGGTAGAACTATGAAATCAGGAGCTAAGGGAATAAAGGTTAGCGCATCTGGTAGATTGGGTGGAGCTGAAATGGCTAGAACAGAAGGATATAGTGAAGGTAATGTTCCACTACAGACACTAAGATCTGACATCGAATATGGATTTGCTGAAGCTAATACTACTTACGGAAAGATAGGTATTAAGGTTTGGATCTGTAACGGTGAAATACTACCAGGAAGAAATCTTTCAACTGAAAGAGAAGAAAAGAAATTAGAAAAGAAGAACGGTAGAGATAAGAAGAGTAGCGGCAGAGGCGGCGAAAGAAAAGGAAGAAGCAACGATAGAAGAGGTAACAATAGAGGTCCTAGAGCTTCAAAAAAAGAAGCAAAGCAGGACTAATTAGTTCGGAAGGAGGAAACAACTCATGTTAATGCCAAAGAGAGTAAAGCGTCGTAGAGTTCATAGAGGGAACTTGGCTGGTAAGGCAAACAAAGGTAATAAAGTTACTTATGGTGAGTTCGGTCTAGTTGCATTAGAACCATCTTGGATAACTTCAAACCAGATAGAAGCAGCCAGAATTGCGATGACAAGATATATAAAAAGAGGTGGACAGGTTTGGATCAAAATCTTCCCTCATAAACCAATTACAAGAAAGCCTGCAGAAACTCGTATGGGTGCTGGTAAGGGTTCTCCGGAATATTGGGTAGCAATAGTTAAGCCAGGTAGAGTTATGTTTGAACTAGCTGGGGTATCAGAAAGCAAGGCTAGAGAAGCTATGAGACTTGCTGCACACAAATTGCCTGTTAAGTGCAAATTTGTTAAGAAAGAAGATTTAGAAAAGGTAGGTGAATAGGATGAAAGCTAAAGAACTTAGAAATTTAACTTCAGAAGAACTATTGTCAAAATTAGATGAATTTAAAAGTGAATTATTTAGCTTGAGATTCCAATTAGCTACTGGTCAGTTACAGAATACAGCTAGAATTAAAACTGTAAAGAGAGACATAGCAAAGGTTAAGACTGTTCTTGTTGAAAGAAAGTTAAACGAAGCTAGAGCTTAATATTGGAAAAGGAGGCTTTTTAAGACATGGAAAGAAACAGAAGAAAAGTTAGAGTTGGCCGTGTTGTAAGTGATAAGATGGATAAAACTATTGTAGTTGCTTGTGAAGATTTCGTAAAACATCCACTATACAACAAGCGTGTAAAAAGAACTAAAAAATACAAAGCTCATGATGAATTGAATGTTTGTAGCATTGGAGATAGAGTAAGAATAATGGAAACTAGACCTTTATCAAAAGACAAGAGATTCAGATTAGTTGAAGTAGTAGAAAAGGTTAAATAGTTTACAAGAAGGAGGAATTGCGATGATACAGCAGGAAACACGTTTAAAAGTAGCTGATAATTCAGGTGCTAAGGAACTTTTGTGCATACGTGTTCTTGGCGGAACTAGAAGAAAGTACGCCAATGTAGGTGACGTAATAGTTGCAACAGTAAAAAGCGCAACACCAGGTGGAGTTGTAAAAAAAGGTAAAGTAGTAAAAGCTGTTGTAGTTAGAAGCAAGCAGGGAATGAGACGTAATGATGGTAGCTATATTTCATTTGATGAAAATGCTGCAGTTATAATAAAGGACGATAAGACACCAGTAGGTACTCGTATATTTGGACCTGTTGCAAGAGAGTTAAGAGACCACGATTACATGAAGATAGTTTCTCTTGCTCCAGAAGTACTATAATTAGAGGAGGTGTAAGAACATATGATGCGTGTTAAAAAAGGTGACACAGTAGTTGTTATTGCCGGAAAAGATAAAGGTAAAAAGGGACTAGTATTAAGCGTTGATGCTAAGAAAAACAGAGTTCTAGTAGAAGGTATAAATGTTGTAACAAAGCACAACAAGCCATCTCAGACTAACCCTCAGGGTGGAATAACTACTAAAGAAGCTCCTATTCATATATCAAATGTAATGCCTTTTGATCCAGAAGCTGGAAAAGGTGTTAGAGTAAGATACAAAGTTGTTGATGGAAAGAAAGTTAGAGTATCTCAGAAGAGCGGTAAGCAATTATAAAAATAATCGAAAGGAGGGAATAGAATGGCTTCAAGATTAGAAGAAAAATATGTAAAAGAAATTATTCCAGCTTTGACAGAAAAGTTTGGATATAAGAATATAATGGAATTACCAAAGCTAGAAAAGATAGTAATCAACATGGGTGCTGGTGATTCAAAGGATAATGCCAAGGCGTTGGAAAAAGCTGTTGAAGAGCTACAGATAATATCTGGTCAAAAACCAGTTATAACTAAGGCTAAGAAATCAGTAGCGAACTTCAAATTAAGAGAAGGAATGCCAATAGGTACAAAAGTTACTTTGAGAGGTGACAAGATGTACTATTTCATGGATAAATTAGTTTCAGTATCTCTACCAAGAGTTAGAGACTTTAGAGGTGTAAATCCTAATTCTTTTGATGGAAGAGGAAATTATACTCTAGGCGTTAAAGAACAAATTATCTTCCCGGAAATTGAGTACGATATGGTAGATAAAGTAAGAGGTATGGATATTGTCTTCGTTACAAGTGCAAAAACTGACGAAGAAGCTCGTGAACTAATAAAATTGTTAGGAATGCCATTTTCTAAGTAGGTAAAGGAGGGATTCACGTGGCTAGAAAAGCAATGGTTGTAAAACAGCAGAAAAAGCAGAAATATAAAACAAGAGAATATACAAGATGTTCTATATGTGGTAGACCACATTCAGTATTAAAGGACTTCGGTATTTGCCGTATATGCTTTAGAGAATTGGCATACAAGGGTGTAATACCTGGTGTTAGAAAATCAAGTTGGTAAGATAGATAAATTCGGAAGGAGGATTTTATTATGACAATGACAGATCCAATCGCAGATATGCTTACTAGAATAAGAAATGCAAATTCTGTAAAGCATGAAACTGTTGATGTTCCGGCTTCTAACATAAAGAAAGAAATCGCTAGAATACTTCTTGAAGAAGGATTCATAAGAGGTTATGATGTAATAGAAGATGGAAAACAGGGAATAATAAGAATACAGTTAAAATACGGACAATCAGGTGAAAGAGTAATCTCTGGATTAAAGAGAATATCTAAGCCAGGAATGAGAATATACGCAGCAGCAGCTGAGGTACCAAAGGTACTTAATGGATTAGGTGTTGCTATGGTATCTACTTCAAATGGTATATTGACTGATAAGCAGGCAAGACAAAATAACGTTGGTGGAGAAGTAATCTGCTACGTTTGGTAAGATTTCTTTAATGTAAGGAGGTGCAAAAATGTCAAGAATAGGTGTAAAACCAATAGTAATTCCTGCAGGTGTTGAAATTACAATAGCTGATGGAAATCAAGTTACTGTAAAGGGACCGAAGGGAACTTTAACAAGCAGCTTCAATGCTGATATGATAATAGAAAAGGAAGACAACGCTATAGTTGTTAAAAGACCTACTGAAAATAAGAAACACAAGAGTCTTCATGGTTTAACAAGAACACTAATCAACAACATGGTTGTAGGTGTATCTGAAGGTTATGAAAAGAAACTTGAAGTTAAGGGTGTTGGATATAGATGTGCTAAGCAAGGTAAGACCTTAGTTATGAACTTGGGATATTCTCATCCAGTAGAAATGGAAGATCCAGAAGGTATAACTACTGAAGTACCTAACCAGACAGAAATACTAGTTAAAGGTATTGATAAGCAATTAGTAGGAAATTACGCTTCTAAAATTAGAGCATGGAGAAAACCTGAACCATATAAGGGCAAAGGTATTAAATATGCTGACGAACGTATCATACGTAAGGAAGGTAAAACTGGTAAGAAGTAATAATTAACGAAAGGAGTGATTACTTTGTTTAAGAAAGTAGATAAGAATGCAAACAGAGTTGCTAGACATAAAAGAGTTAGAAAGAAAGTAATAGGAACTGCTGAAAGACCAAGACTTTGCGTGTTTAGAAGTTCTAAGAATATTTATGCTCAGTTGATTGACGATACAAATAGAGTAACTCTTGCAGCTGCTTCATCACTTGACGAAGCTGTAAAGAGCGCAGTATCATATACAGGAAACAAGGAAGCTGCTAGAAAAGTTGGAGAATTAGTAGCAAAGAGAGCCGCTGAAAAGGGTATAACAGAAGTTGTATTCGATAGAGGTGGATACATTTATCATGGTAGAGTTTTAGAGCTAGCTGAAGGTGCGAGAGAAGCTGGTCTTAAGTTCTAATTTATTGAAGGAGGAAAAATATGCTACATAGTAAACCTATTGATGCAACTCAATTCGATTTAGAAGAAAGAGTTATAGAAGTAAGACGTGTTACTAAGGTTGTTAAGGGTGGTAGAAACTTTAGATTTGCAGCCTTAGTCGTAGTAGGAGACGGAAATGGACACGTTGGTATAGGGTCTGGAAAAGCTATGGAAGTGCCAGATGCTATAAGAAAAGCCGTAGAAGATGCTAAGAAAAACTTGATAGTAGTACCAAGAGTTGGAACTACAATTCCTCATGAAGTAGTCGGACATTTCGGTGCAGGAAAGATATTAATAATGCCAGCTAAGCAGGGTACAGGAGTTCTAGCAGGTGGACCTGTCAGAGCCGTACTTGAGCTTGCGGGAGTTATGGACGTTAGAGCAAAATCTACTGGTTCAAACAATCCAAGAAACATGGTTAATGCAACTATGGAAGGATTAAAAGAGCTTAAAACTGCAGAATCAATTGCAAGATTAAGAGGTAAGAAAGTAGAAGAACTACTTGGTTAATATTATAGGAGGGTTCAAATGTCTAAAATACAAATAAAGCTAGTTAGAAGCGTTATAGGAACTAATCCTAATCAAAGAAAAAATGTTGAAGCATTAGGTCTTAAGAAAAGAGAATCTATTGTTGTAAAAGAAGATAACGCTCAGATTAGAGGTATGATCAATAAGGTAAGTCACCTTGTTGAAGTAACTGAGATAACTGAATAATAAAGTTTTGTTAGAGAAGGAGGTGCGAAGATGAAATTACATGAGTTAAAGCCTGCCAAAGGTGCTGTAAAAGGAAAAAGAAGACTTGGTAGAGGTACGGCTACAGGTCAAGGTAAGACTTCTGGTCGTGGACAGAAGGGTCAGTGGTCAAGATCAGGCGGAGGAGTAAGAGTAGGATTCGAAGGTGGACAGATGCCACTTGCAAGAAGATTGCCTAAGAGAGGATTTAATAACATATTCAAGAAAGTTTACTCTGAAGTGAATGTTGAAACTTTAAATAGATTTGATGCTGGAACAGTTATTGATGCAGAATTATTAAAGAAAAACAGAGTAATATCTAAGATTGAAAAAGACGGTCTAAAGATATTAGGAAATGGAAGCTTAGAAAAAGCACTTACAGTTAAGGCTGCTAAGTTCACTGCATCAGCTAGAGAAAAAATAACAAACGCTGGTGGTCAGGTAGAAGAAGTTTAATCACTAAGTTACGAAAGAGGTGATTAATTTTGTTTAGTAAAATAAGTCAAGCTTTTAAAGTAAAAGAAATAAGAAAAAAAATACTGTTTACATTATTTATTGTAATTGTTTTCAGACTTGGGACTACAATACCAGTACCAGGAATTGATACATCTGTAATCAAAAACATGGTAGAAAACAATTCACTGCTAGGGTTGTATAACATGTTTTCTGGAGGTGCATTTAGTAATTTTACTATATTTGCTCTTGGGATTTCACCATACATCACAGCATCTATCATCATACAGCTGTTGACGGCTGGATTTGAGAGTTTGAAGGAACTGCAAAAATCTGGTGAAGAAGGTAAAAAGAAAATCAGTAAATACACTAGAACTACTGCCCTTGCTCTTGGTATTATCCAAGCGATAGGTATAACTTTGGGAATTGTTAGAAGTGCACTAAAGGTAAATAGCCCATTCTTTATTACTACAGTTATAATTACCCTAGTTGCCGGAAGTATGCTGGTAATGTGGTTGGGCGATAGAATTACTGAAAAGGGATTAGGAAATGGTAGCTCAGTAATAATATTTGTAGGTATAATTTCTAGATTGCCTATCGATATAATAGCAATCTATGAAAAGTCATCACTAGGCTTGTTAAAATGGCCTGCAATAGTAGCTGTTGTTGTCGTAATGATATTTACGATAATAGGTGTAACATTTATTAGTGAATCTACTAGAAAGATACCTGTTCAATATGCGAAGCGTGTTGTTGGTAGAAAAATGTACGGTGGAGAAAGCTCTCATATACCTATGAAAGTAAATCAATCTGGGGTAATGCCTATAATTTTTGCGAGCTCAATTCTAGCTCTTCCTCAGACAGTAGCTTTACTTGGTGGACCGAAAATGCAGCAAGCTGTCAACTCGTTTTTCAATTTGTCTACAAACCAAGGATTTTGGACATATAGATCTATAGAAATTGTGTTGATAGTAGTTTTCTCATATTTTTATAACACAATATCTTTCAATACTGAAGATATTTCAAAGAATATGAAGAATAGCGGCGGATTTATTCCTGGGGTAAGACCTGGGAATCCAACAGAAAAATACTTAAATGGAATACTTTCAAAGTTGACAATTGTTGGTGCAGCATTTTTAGGTATCATGGCGTTGATACCAGCGTTGATTACTCACTATATGAAGGTTCCAGTAAACTTTGGTGGAACATCTTTATTGATTGTTGTAGGTGTTGCATTAGAACTAAAGAGACAGTTAGAATCAAATCTTGTAATGAAAAATTATCAAGGATTCCTAAAATAGTTTGGAGATGATAAACATGAAGATAATATTACTTGGACCTCCTGGTGCAGGGAAAGGTACTCAAGCAGCTAACATAGTAGAAAGCTATAAGATACCACATATCTCTACAGGAGACATATTTAGAAAAAATATCAAGGAAGGCACAGAGCTTGGTAAAAAAGCTCAAGAATACATGAATCAGGGAAATCTAGTCCCAGATGAATTGACTTGTAGTTTAGTAGCATCTAGATTATCAGAACCTGATTGCAAAGAAGGCTTCATGCTAGATGGTTTTCCAAGAAATATTTTTCAGGCTGAATACCTAGATAGGTATCTGTCAGAAAATGATCTTAGCTTGGATACGGTAGTCAACATAGAAGTTGATCCAGGACTACTTGTTGAAAGAGCTTGTGGTAGAAGAATTTGTAAAACATGTGGAGCTACTTTCCATGTGAAATTCAATCCAAGTAAGGTTGAAGGAATTTGTAATGCTTGTGGTTCAAATCTTACGCAAAGACCAGACGACAACGAAGAAACAGTTTCTCAAAGAATACAAGTTTATTTATCTGAAACAAAACCACTAGTTGATTATTATACTGAAAAGGGTATAATTGCAAACATTAATGGCGATCAGGATATAAATAAGGTTTTTGAAGATATAAAAGCTGCATTAGCTTAGTTAAAGCCAATAGTTCTTATAATTTTCTATTGCAAAAGGACATGGGAAACAAATGTCGGCCCTGTTTGAAGTCAATAGGATTGCTGAAAAGTAACTTTGTCAAGCTTTTACAGCATAATCCAGAAACAATGAGATAGAACAAGGACTACATGAGGAGGAGTTGTATGCTATCAAAAAATTTAAATGTAGGTCAGTTAGCTGAAGCTATGTGTGGTCGAGATCAAGGTAGATTATTCTTTATTGTCAAAGTAGTCGATGAGGAATATGTACTAATTGTCGACGGTAAAAGCAGAAAGCTTAATAAACCGAAGCTAAAGAAAATAAAGCATTTAAATGTTAGTAACTTTGTAAATGAAAAAGTTAAAAACAAATTGTCAAATGGAGAAGAAATAACGGATTCTTATATAAGAACTGAGATAAATAAGTTAAAGTAAGTCTTAACTTGTGAAATGGAGGTTTGGTTAGTTAATGGCCAAAAAAGATGTAATTGAATTGGAGGGTACGGTTTCTGAAACCTTACCAAATGCAATGTTTAAAGTAAAACTAGAGAATGGACATGAAGTATTATGTCACATTTCAGGAAAGCTAAGAATGAACTTCATAAGAATTCTCGAAGGAGATAAGGTGAATATAGAGCTTTCCCCTTATGATCTTACGAGAGGAAGAATCACTTGGCGTAAGAAGTAGGCTATTTATAGTCTGAGGAGGGATAAATAATGAAGGTTAGACCATCTGTTAAACCTATATGCGAAAAGTGTAAGGTTATTAAGAGAAAAGGAAAAGTAATGGTTATTTGTGAAAATCCTAAGCACAAGCAAAAACAGGGTTAGTAACAAGTACGGAATAGATTATTGATATAAAGCAATAAACGTAGGAGGTGCGAATATGGCAAGAATAGCTGGTGTAGACTTACCTAGAGAAAAAAGAGCTGAAATAGGCTTGACATACATTTATGGTATAGGTAGAGCTACTTCAAATGAAATACTAGCTAAGGCAGGGATTGATGCTGATACTAGAATAAAAGATCTTTCAGAAGACCAGGTAAATGATCTTAGAAAAATAATTGATGAAGATTATCTTGTAGAGGGTGATTTGAGAAGAGAAATCGCCTTAAATATAAAGAGATTAAGAGATATAAAATGCTATAGAGGTATGAGACATGCTAAGGGATTACCTCTAAGAGGTCAGAGAACTAAGACTAATGCTAGAACTAGAAAAGGTCCTAGAAAAACTGTATCTCGTAAGAAGAAGAAATAATAGAATACAGTAGATAAAGGAGGGAAAAAATAATGGCAAAAGGCAAGAAGAAAGTAGTTCAGCGTGTTAGAAGAAGAGAACGTAAGAATATAGAACGTGGACATGCACATATTCAGTCTACTTTTAATAATACAATAGTAACATTGACAGATGTACATGGTAATGCAATTTCATGGGCATCTTCAGGTCAGTTAGGATTCAAAGGATCAAGAAAAGCTACTCCATTTGCTTCTCAGATGGCAGCAGAAACTGCAGCTAAGGCTGCAATGGAACATGGTCTAAAGACTGTTGAAGTATTTGTAAAAGGTCCTGGTTCAGGTAGAGAAGCTGCTATTAGAGCTCTTCAGGCAACTGGTCTTGAAGTTACAATGATAAAGGATGTTACTCCAATACCACACAATGGTTGTAGACCACCAAAGAGAAGAAGAGTGTAGTATTGAGGTATTTCACCCTCAGTGGATCAATATTTTTATAGGAGGGTTTGTCCATGATAGAAATTGAAAAGCCAAAAGTTGATATTGTCGAGTTAAGCGAAGATTATAGATATGGTAAATTTATTGTTGAGCCTTTGGAAAGAGGTTTTGGTATTACTGTAGGAAATGCACTTAGAAGAATTCTTCTTTCTTCATTACCGGGTGTTGCTGTTTATGCTATTAGAATTGATGGAGTGTTACATGAATTCTCTACAGTTCCAGGTGTAAAAGAAGATGTTACAGAAATCATGCTTTCATTGAAGGAATTATCAGCTACAATTGATGATGAAGAACCTAAGGTTTTAAGAATTCAGGCAGTTGGTCCTTGTGAAGTAAAGGGATCTGATATTATATGTCCTCCTGAAGTTGAGATAATCAGTAAAAATTTACATATTGCTACATTGGATGAAAATGCTAAGTTAAATATGGAAATACATATTAACAAAGGTAGAGGATATATTTCTGCAGAAGAAAACAAGTCTGATAGTATGCCGATAGGGGTTCTGCCTGTGGACTCAATTTATACGCCAGTCGAAAAGGTAAGCTACCATGTTGAGAATACTAGAGTTGGTCAAAGAACGGATTTTGATAAACTTACGCTTGAAGTTTTGACAAATGGAAGTATTAATCCTCAGGAAGGAATATCTCTAGCTGCAAAAGTTCTTGATGAGCATTTGAAGTTATTCATTGACTTAACAGAGCATATTGGCAATGTTGAAATAATGGTTGAGAAAGAAGAGGACAAGAAAGAGAAGGTCCTTGAAATGACTATAGAAGAACTTGATTTATCAGTTAGATCGTATAACTGTTTAAAGAGAGCTGGAATAAACACAGTTGAAGAACTGTCTAATAAGTCAGAAGAAGATATGATGAAAGTTAGAAATTTGGGTAAAAAATCACTTGAAGAAGTTATTCAGAAATTGAATGAACTTGACTTGAAATTAAGACCAAATGAAGAATAGTATCTCTATTTAATCTTGAATATGTAAAGGAGGGAAAAAGATGGCTATTTACCGTAAATTAGGACGTGAAACTGCTCACAGAAACTTGATGCTTAGAAACCTTGTTACAAGCTTATTGAGAGCAGGAAGAATAGAAACTACAGTTACTAGAGCTAAAGAAACTAGAAGAATGGCTGAAAAGATGATAACTCTTGCAAAGAGAGGAGATCTTCACGCTAGAAGACAAGTGCTTGCATATGTTCTAGATGAAACAGTAGTAAGTGATTTATTTGAAAATATAGCACCAAAGTATGCTGAAAGAAATGGTGGATATACAAGAATAATAAAGAAGGGACCAAGAAGAGGCGATTGTGCTGAAATGGCAATAATCGAATTAGTATAGTTGGTTAATTATAAGAGCTGATGCTATTTTTAGACTCAGCTCTTTTTTTATAAATTATTTTGATAAATTCGTACAGCTATTATTTTTTTATGATAGAATTAGAATAATGAAATACTATTCTTTATTTTTGGAGGGTGCTATGAAGATATTTATAAATAGAAATCTTGGTACAGAGCGAATGAAAGAGCTTGAAGACATTGGCTATGACATAATATATGTGCCAGAAAGAGATTTTAGAAATTTGAAACGAGAAGATGTGGAAGCCTGGGATAATATAGATGAAATATACAGTGCTGATGTGTGGTTTACATATATGGGATTCGATCAATTTGATATTACAAAGATGAAAAATTTAAAGTACATTCATTTAACAAGTGCAGGGATAAATCAAGTTCCAGTGGAGCATTTGATAAAAAAAGATATTATCTTATCAAACAATACTACAGGCTACGCTATTCCTATGGCAGAAAGTGTTGTTATGTATATTTTGGAGGTATATAAGAACAGTCGCAAAATGTTTAAATATCAGGACAGTAAAGCTTGGAAAACCGATATGAGCTGGATTGAATTATCTGGAAAAAGAGTTGGTTTTTTGGGAACGGGCAATATAGCACGAGAAGCAGCTAAACGATTAAGGGTATTTGATGTGGAGCTATGGGGTGTAAATACAAATGGAAGATTTATTGATGGCTTTGATAGATGCTTTTCTATAAATAATTGCGATGAATTTTTTAGAGAATGTGATGTTATCGTTGGAATAATGCCAGCGACGGAAAGTACAACAGGTCTAATTGACGAGGAGAAAATGCTTTTGATGAAGGAAGGGTCAACGCTAATAAATATTGGCAGAGGTAATCTGATCAATGAAGCTGATTTGGAGAAAAATATATTGAAGTTTAGAGGTGTAGTATTAGACGTTGTTGAGGAAGAACCGTTATCTACCGAAAGTAAGCTTTGGGAGTATGAAAACGTCATAATTACTCCACATAATTGTTGGGTTTCTGAGAATAATATTGAACGATTGGCAGATAGGGTTATTGAAAATATGGAAAGCTTTATAAAGACAGGTAAGCCGAAAGAATATTTGAAAAATATCAAAAAGGGATACTAAATAATAATTTTATAAGTATTAATAAGAATCAATAATGGTATATTTTTATAGAAGCTACAGAGTCTAGTCTCTGAACTGACTCTGTAGCTTTCTTTAAAAACATTTAATTATACAATAAATCTACTTGCTATAGAAAATCCTAAGAATAATATTGTGATAAATATTGCCACTCTATCATTTTTTCCAATAACACTTTGCTTCATCTTTGTTCTATTTTCTCCACCTCTATAGCATCTGGCTTCCATGGCGATTGCCAATTCATCCGCTCTTCTAAATGCACTCACAAACAATGGAATAAGAAGTGGCACCATGTTTTTCGCCCTGCTTATAATATTTTTGCTTTCAAAATCCGCACCTCTTGACATTTGAGCCTTCATGATTTTATCTGTTTCATCGAGTAATGTCGGAATAAATCTCAATGCAATGGTCATCATCATTGCAAGCTCATGAGCCGGAAAGCCAATCCTTTTTAGAGGGAAACAGGCATTTTCAATTCCATCTGTCAAAGCAATTGGAGATGTTGTCAATGTCAAAATAGATGTTCCAAGCACCAACAAAATCAACCTTATCGCCATAAAAATAGCAGTATTTAGACCTTGTTCAGTGATTTTTATCACTCCAAGCTGCCATAACACATTATCTCCCCTTAGAAATAGTACATTTATAACAAAAGTAAACAAAATTATCCATCTAAGAGGCTTTATACCTCTTACGACATATCCTACTGGAATTTTTGAAATTTTTGTAGCTGCAATTACTGCAATAAACATTACTCCATATGCCCAAAGGTTATTAATAACAAATATAGATACCATAAATATTAGTGTTGCGAACAGCTTTGTTCTTGAATCCAACGAATGAATGGTAGATTTTGTAGGGTAAAACTGACCGAGTGTGATGTCCTTAAGCATTTTCAGTTTCCTCGCTTTCCACTATTTTTTTCGTGTTACCTTCAGGCAAAAAATCTTTGTTTTTGATACATCTAGTGATTTCATCTCTAATCTCTTGAATATTTATGACATCATTTTTTATATTAAATCCATTTTTTCTTAGCTTTATTGCAAGCTCCAAAACCTGAGGAATATCTAGTCCCATGGATTTTAATTTATCAGCATTATCTCTAAATACATTTCTAGGGCTTCCTATAAATTCAAGTCTGCCCTTATTCATGACCATAAGTGTATTCACAAGCTTTGCCATATCATCCATACTGTGGGAAGAAAGAATGATAGTCATGTCGTTGCTGTCGTGTAAGCTTTTGATTAATTCAAAAATTTCATCTCTACCTCCCGGATCTAATCCTGCTGTCGGTTCATCTAATATCAAAACCTCTGGATGCATTGCTATTACACCGGCAATAGCAACTCTTCTTTTTTGACCACCAGATAAGTCGAAGGGAGATTTTTCAGCATATATATCATAATCAAGACCAACATCAGACATTGCCTTTTTAACTCTTTTACTTATTTCATCTTCACTCAAGCCCAAATTTGAAGGTCCGAATGCTATATCTCTTTCCACAGTTTCTTCAAAAAGCTGGTATTCGGCATATTGAAACACTATTCCAACTCTTTTCCTTATTTCTGTTAAATTTTGATCTTTTTGAGTAATATCAAAATCATTTATGAATATTTTTCCAGAATGAGGTTTAATCAATCCATTCAAATGCTGTATCAGGGTTGATTTACCAGATCCAGTATGGCCAATCAGCCCGATAAAATCACCATTTTCTATTTCAAAGCTCACATTGTCGAGTGCTTTATGTGCAAATGGCATTCCCTCGTCATATATATATGTTAAATTCTCTACTTTAATTGACATAGCTCACCCACCATTTCATCTACAGTCAGAATATCATCGGATATTTCTATATCATCTTTTTTTAGCAATTGTGCTAATTCGGTCATATATGGCACGTCTAAGCCTATTCTTTTTAATTCATCAACCTTTGAAAATACTTCTTTTGGAGTACCCTCGATGACCTTTCTACCTTTTTCCATTACGATTACTCTATCTGCTTCTACTGCTTCTTCCATAAAATGAGTAATCAAAAGCACTGTTATATTGTTTTCTTTGTTTAGGCGTTTTATAGTTTTCATAACTTCTTGTCTACCTGAAGGATCAAGCATTGCAGTAGCTTCGTCAAATATTATGCATTCAGGTCTCATTGCAATAATTCCAGCAATAGCAACTCTTTGTTTTTGACCACCAGATAATAAATGAGGCTGTCTTTCTCTCAACTCATACATATCCACATTTTTTAGAGCGGAGTCAACTCTTTTTCTTATTTCAGTTGGCTCAATTCCCAGGTTTTCACAACCAAATGCAACATCTTCTTCAACAATTGTTGCAACAATCTGATTATCAGGATTTTGGAATACCATACCGGCCTTCTGCCTTATATACCAAAGACTTTCTTGATCTTTGGTGTTCATACCGTCTATTACAATATCACCACTGGTTGGATAAAGTATTGCGTTTAGATTTTTTGATAGAGTCGACTTTCCAGAACCATTGTGACCGATTATTGCCACAAATTCGCCTCTCTTCACATCTAAATTCAAATCATCTATAGCACGGTGTGATTTTTCTTCGCTAATATATTCAAATGTCAAATTATTAACCTTGATTATACTATTCATATTTTTCACCACCAAATCATTTTACATAAATCTACACAAATAAAATTCCATAATATTTTTTATTTTGATAATTATGGAAACTTTTTATATTATTTATCAGAAGTTCATATCTATTTTAAATAAATATCTAAACTTCGCTAACCTATATTATACCACAAACATATAGCTACTTCCAACACGTTTTATAAGGTTGAAGCACTTTGTAAAAAAAGTATTATCATGATAATATAAAAAAAAGGTGGTGTTTTTATGAGTAAAAAAAATTTGTTGGAAACTGTGTTATTTTCGTTATTTTTATTTATGTTAATTTCTGTCACAGCAGTTAGTTCAAATGCAGTCGAAACATTTAGAATTTACGGTAGTGATAGATATTATACCTCAGCATTTGTTGCCCAAGCTCAATTTAAAGCTTCAGAATATGCTGTAATAGCAAGTGGTGAAACGTTTCCGGATGCTTTGGTAGCTGGTACGATTTCAGTGCCATTGAAAGCTCCAGTGTTAATTGTACAAAAAAATTCGATTCCAAGCACTATTAATGAAGCACTTGACATACTTCACGTAAAAAATATTTATATAGTAGGTGGAGAAAATTCTGTCGGAAAGTCTGTAGAAAACAAATTAATGAAAAAGTATAGTGTTATAAGAATAGCTGGTAAGGACCGATATGAAACCAGTCAAAAGCTCAAGAAATTCAAGGAAAATATGTTTGGTATTAGTAGTGGTTCAGGTGTTACTGGACAAGTTCCAGGACATTTGTATCCAGAGGCGTTGTGTGCAGCAGCTGTCATGAGTCCAAAGGATCACTTTTTGATACTTACAAAATATTTAGATGCAAGTACTGACTATGCTTTTGGTAGTGGACCAAGAGCTAGTCATGTTCATGGAAATACTTATTCAAGCTGGTTTGATGGGAAAGACAAATATACTGTATCTGCACAATGTGCCAATTATAGAGCCAGTTATATTAAAAATGAACTTCATCGTGATATAAAAACAGTTTATTTAGTTGGTGGGGAAAAGCTTCCAGATGCACTATGTGCCAGTGGATATATGTCAGCAAATGATGCAGTTCTTATGTTAACTCCAAAAAATAATGTACACGAATTTATTTATAAATTCTTGAAGGATAATAAGGTTAATAGGGTAGTAATTGTCGGTGGTCCAGATTCGGTATCTATGGTTGTTGATGAAAAATTAGATAATTACGATATATAGATAGTGAACCTTACCAAATTAAAGATATTTTATAAAGACCTCAGAAAGATTTTTATCTGAGGTCTTAATTAATACCAGCTTTACAAAAATAGTCTTATAGCTTATTATAACATATATAGATTGAAATGGTAGTTAATAACTGTTTATCTAGGAGGTGTTATTTTGAAAATAAATGTTCAAACTAAATTATCGAGCTATGATATTATTATTGAAAAAGGTATTTTTTTAAATTTGGATAAATTGATAAGGGATAGGTTAAATCCACAAAAGGTTTTTGTGATAACAGATAAAAATGTGTGGAATGAATATGGAACAAAAATCGAAAAAATAATCGAAGCATTGAATATAGAGTATTTTATAAATGTAGTGGATCCTGGTGAGGAATCAAAGAGTATTTCTTCCGCTGAGTCAATTATTAATCAGCTTGTGGAAAAGAGCATTGGAAGAGGAGATTTGATAATTGCGATTGGTGGTGGAGTTGTTGGCGATTTGTCGGGCTTTGTTTCTTCAATATATATGAGAGGAGTTGATTTTATAAACATACCAACTACATTGCTTTCTCAAGTAGATAGCAGTGTCGGCGGAAAAACTGGTGTAAATTTAGAGCTTGGAAAAAATCTTGTCGGAACTTTTTATCAACCCAAATTGGTTGTGATAGATCCTGATTTTTTGAAATCTCTAAATGATAGAGTTTTTAGAGATGGTATGGCAGAAGTGATAAAGTACGCTTTAATAAAGAATAGAACGCTATTTGAAATATTAGCCAATAACGACATTGATTCTATACGGAATTATATTGAGACTGTTATTGCCATGTGCTGTAATATAAAGAAAAATATTATTCAAAATGACGAGTTTGACAAGGGAGAGAGAATGCTTTTAAATTTTGGTCATACCTTAGGGCATGCAATAGAATCATACTATTCTTATGAAAAATACACCCATGGAGAAGGTGTGGCTATCGGTATGCATCGTATTCTGGAATTGGCAGTAGGTCAAAATATGATATCTAAAGAATTGTTAGATTCAATTGATACAGTAATTAAGAACTATGGACTACCAGTATACGACGAAAATATATTAAATGAAGAGCTCTTAGAGTTTATCAAGCATGATAAAAAAAATATTGATGGTAAAATTAAAATTGTGTTGGTAGATGATATTGGAAAATCAAAAATAATGGATGTTGAGATGGACTTTTTTAGAGGAGGGCTTTTAGGTGGATATTAAAATAAATCCTAAAAAATTAAGTGGATATTATTATCCTCCTTCGTCAAAAAGCATAGGACACAGAGCGATAATTTGTGCATCTCTCTCAGATGGGGTAAGTGAGATATCCAATGTTGATTTTTCAGATGATATCAATGCTACAATAGATGCAATGATAGAATTTGGTGCGAAAATTGAAAGATTCAAAAGAAAAGTGGTAATTGAAGGTATTTTTTCTAGGAAAAAAAGTGCAGGAGAAATTGATAGAATTGATGCTATAGTTGACGATATGAAAGAAAAAATATATAGTATCTTCTGCGGAGAGTCAGGCTCAACCTTGAGATTTTTGATGCCAATTTCCCTATTTTTTGGAAAAAAAACAAAATTTATTACTCATGGAAACCTGATAAATAGACCTATGGATGTATATTTCAATATTTTTAAGGATGAAGGTATTGATTTTAAAATTGACAATAATTCCATTATTATTGGAGAAAATAAAGGCTTAAAAAACAGAAAATTTTATATTGATGGTGGTGTGAGCTCTCAATTTATTTCGGGACTTTTATTTTATTTGCCATTGCTTGATTTTGATACTGAAATAGAAGTATTCGGAAAGCTTCAATCAAAAGCATATGTTGATTTGACCATTGATATTTTGGCGAAGTTTGGTATTGATATCGAAAATGAGGGGAATAAAATTTTTAGGATAACTGGCAATCAAAAGTATAAACCTAGCCAGCTGGTAATTGAGCCGGATTTTTCTCAAATTGCTTTTTTCGCTGTATCTAACGAATTAGGTAGCCATATTGAAATAGACGGAATTGATATGCCATCGATTCAGGGAGATAGAGCGATTTTGAGAATAATTAAAGATTTTCAGGCTTTGGATGATAGTATGTTTTTTTCTGATATCATTGATAACACGTTTGTTTTGGATGGCAGTCAAATTCCAGATATTATTCCTATTCTTGCACTGTTGTTTTCAAGCTCCAATATAAGGTGCAGGATTGAGAAGCTTGACAGATTGAAAATAAAGGAATCAGATAGACTGCAAAGCACTGCTGAGGAGTTAAAAAAATTGGGATATGATATTGAGATTGGTGTTTTCGATGGTAGCTTTTGTATGGAAATAAATTATGTAGGTTTTTCAAGAAAAAATAATGGTAAAATAGACGATAATTTAATTCAGGTTTCTAGTCATAACGATCATAGGATCGCAATGATGTTGGCTATTGCTGCAACAGTGCATTATTGTCCTGTAATAATAAAAAATGCACAATGTGTTTCTAAATCTTACCCATATTTTTGGAAGGATTATAAAATGCTTGGAGGTGATATCAGTGAGTGCGACTTGGGGAAAAAACTTTAAAATAACAATATTTGGAGAATCGCATGGAGAGTGTATAGGTATCGTTATCGATGGTATTCCCAGTGGTGTCGAATTGGATGATGAAATGATATTTTTTGAAATGTCAAGACGCTCCTCAAAAGGTGGAAGTATGTCAACGGGGAGAAGGGAGCCTGATAGAACTAAAATCGTAACAGGACTTTTTAATGGCAAGACAACGGGAGCTCCGATGACTGTAATAATAAAAAACACTGATAAAATATCAAAGGATTACGATATGATGAAGTCGATTGCACGTCCTGGTCACGCAGACTTTACAGCATTTGTAAAGTATGCTGGATTTAATGATTATAGAGGTGGTGGTCATTTTTCAGGTCGATTGACAGCTCCAATAGTTTTTGCAGGAGCAATTGCAAAACAAATACTGATGGAGAGAGGTATTTTCGTTGGAGCTCATATCAATAGTATTGGAAGCCTTGATGATAGAAGATTTACTCCAGAGGATATGTGTAAAACCTCATTTGAGCAATTGGCAAAGTCTGATTTTCCGATATTGAGAGAGGATTTGAGAGCGGAAATGATTTCTGCAATCGAAAATGCGAGGTCTATAGGAGATTCCTTGGGTGGTGTGATAGAATGTTCAGTTATTGGTTTAAGTGCAGGAGTGGGGGAACCATTTTTTGAATCAATAGAGTCGGTGCTGTCTAGTATTCTTTTTTCAATTCCTTCAATAAAGGGAGTAGAGTTTGGTGCCGGATTTGATATATCGAAAATGTTGGGCTCAGAGGCAAATGATGAAATATTTATTGAAGACGGAGCTGTAAAAACCAAAACAAACTATAACGGTGGTATAAATGGTGGAATTTCAAACGGTATGCCGATTGTTTTCCGAGTGGCAGTAAAGCCAACGCCATCGATTTCAAAGGCTCAGTCGACAATAGATTTTTTGAAAAAAGAAAATGTTGAATTATCGATAAATGGAAGACATGATACTGTGATTGTTCCAAGAGTGTTACCTGCTGTTGAGGCAGTGACGGCAATCGCAATTTTGGATATGATATTGTAAATGTATTGTAAAATCTATAAATTTGGAGATGATGACATAAATATGTGTTGCATATCCAAAAATTTGAATATGTTTACACAATGGGTCTTGACTATAGTATTTTGAATATGGCGATATAAATCGTCATATTTTATATAAACAAAGATGGGAGTGATATGAAATATGATGAAAATAAAAGCTGCAATCGATAAAACTAATATATCAGAGGAATTATTGGAATGTAGAAAAAACATAGAAGAAATAGATAGAAAGATAGTATCGTTACTTGAAGATAGAATGAATAATTCTGTGCAAATTGGAAGGATAAAAATGAAGAACGATACTGATGTTTATGACCCCGAGAGAGAAAAATGTGTACTGGAAAATGTAAAATCAGCAGTGACAAATAGCGAGTATGAGAACTATATAACAGAGATAATTTCCTTTATTATTCAAAAATCCAGAGATATACAAGAATCTCTATGTGAATAATCAGAAACAACTATTATAGGAAGCTTTGATTATGAGGTGGTAAATATGATAAAGGCAGTTATATTTGATATGGACGGATTACTTTTTGATACCGAGTTATTGTATAGCGAAGGCTTAATGCATTTTGCATCAAAATGTGGAATTGATATGTCAATTGAAGAAACATATCATGTTATTGGAAAAACGACGGAAGATGCACGCGAATTTTATGCGGAATATTATAAGGACAATCCTAGCATCGATGGAGGGCTCTTGGTTGACGAACAAATAAAATACGTTGAAAATATATTGAAGACTGTAGGACCGAAGAAAAAACCCTTTGTTGATGAAATATTACTATTTTTGAAGGATAATGGCTATAAGATTGGTTTGGCATCATCTGGAAGAATTTCAGATATTTATAACAATTTGGAAAAGCATGAGATGGAGCATTTTTTTGATGCCATTGCGAGCGGTGAAGAGGTTGAATTAGGGAAGCCTAATCCAGATGTATTTTTGTTGGCGGCGAAAAAGCTGAATATTGAGTCTAAAAACTGTCTGGTTCTTGAAGATTCCATAAATGGTGTAATCGGTGCCAATAGAGCAGGAATGAAATCGATAATGATTCCGGATATGATTCAACCAAATGAGATTGTTCTGTCGATGGTGGAGCTTGTGGGACAAAATTTGGATGATGTAATTTTATTCTTAAAGAAAAAATAGCCTGTTGACTTAATTTCAAGGTTGTAATATAATAATTATGATACAAATATAAAAATTTATCCTTTTCATTTTAAAACATATTTGGGAAAATGTTTATTACAGTGTGTTTGCCAAGTGTAATTCTTATGAAAAAATTTTTATAGGTATCAAGGCATGTGTAAAATTGATAAAATATTAATTAAAATTTTTTCTGTAATTTTTTAAAAGTTTAATTTTTAAAGTGGAATTTGTTTTTATATATTTTTATCAGTTTTTTAGTAATTTTCTAGAAAGGGTAGTTGATTATGGTAGGAATTATTATTGCTAGTCATGGTGAATTTGCAGAGGGACTGTATCAAACTTCAAAAATGATTTTTGGAGAACAGGAAAATGTAAAGACTTGCACTTTGTTGCCAAGTGAAGGTCCTGAGGATATCAAGGTCAAAATGCAAGAAGCCATCGCTTCATTTGAGAATCAAGATGAAGTGTTATTTTTAACTGACTTATGGTCAGGAACACCTTTTAATCAAGCAAGTGCACTTCTTGAAGGAAAGGAAGATAAGTGGGCGATCGTTTCAGGTATGAATTTACCTATGTTGATCGAGGCTTATGGAGCTCGTTTTTCGATGGGAACAGCACACGAAATTGCGAGTTATATTTTAGGTGCTGGCAGAGATGGTGTAAGGGTGAAACCGGATTCGTTAGAGCCGAAGGTTGAAGAAGCAGAAAATAGCGTACCTGTAGCACCACAGGGATCCATTCCAGAAGGAACTGTTATTGGAGATGGAAAGATTAAATATGTATTGGCTCGTATTGATACTCGTTTATTGCATGGACAGGTTGCCACAGCATGGACAAAATCAGTTGGACCAAATAGAATTATAGCTGTTTCAGATGCTGTTGCAAAGGATGATTTAAGAAAGAGCATGATTGAACAGGCTGCACCTCCAGGTGTTAAAGCAAATGTCGTTCCGATTGACAAGATGATAGCGGTTGATAAGGATCCTCGTTTTGGTAATACGAAGGCATTGCTGTTGTTCGAAAATCCACAGGATGCATTAAGGGCAATTGAAGGTGGAGTAAGCATCAAAACATTGAACCTGGGCTCAATAGCACATGCTACTGGAAAGGTTGCAATAACTAGATCTGTTGCAATGGATATGGAAGACGTTAAGACAATTGAAAAATTGATTTCATTAGGTGTGGAAATAGATGTTCGTAAGGTGCCTTCAGACTCACCTGAAAGCATCGAGCATATATTAAAAAAAGCGAAAAATGAGTTATCTAAATAATAGGAGGGTGTAATTATGTCTGGAATTACGATAGTATTAATCGTTTTAGTTGCCTTTCTAGCTGGTATTGAAGGTGTATTGGATGAGTTCCAATTCCATCAACCACTAGTGGCTTGTACATTAATTGGATTGGTGAGTGGACATCTTAGAGAAGGAATTATCCTTGGTGGATCACTTCAGATGATTGCTCTTGGTTGGGCAAATGTTGGTGCGGCAGTTGCACCAGATGCGGCTCTTGCTTCTGTAGCATCAGCTATCATTATGGTATTAGGGTTGCAAGGTGGAGATGTAAATGTTCAAAATGTTATTAATACATCAATAGCTCTTGCAGTTCCACTATCAGTAGCAGGTCTTTTCTTGACAATGATTTGTCGTACTTTGTCAATTCCTATAGTTCATTTTATGGATGCTAGTGCCAAAAAAGGGAATATAAGAGGAATTGAAATGTGGCATATCGCTGCAATTTGTATGCAAGGTTTAAGAATAGCTATACCTGCAATTGCACTTTGTGTTGTTCCATCAGAAGTAGTAACAAATGCTTTAAAGCAGATGCCAGAATGGTTATCAGGTGGTATGGCTGTAGGTGGTGGAATGATTGCCGCCGTTGGTTATGCAATGGTTATAAATATGATGGCAACAAAAGAAGTGTGGCCATTCTTTGTACTAGGCTTTGCTTTGGCAGCTATCAACCAGTTGACATTAATAGCTCTTGGAGCGATAGGTGTAAGTATAGCATTGATTTACCTTGGATTAAAAGATTCAGTTAGCTCTTCAGGTGGAGGATCAGGTTCGGGTGACCCACTTGGTGATATATTAAACGATTATTAGACTTGAAGGAGGAAGTGAATATGGAAAAGAAAATTCAGTTATCAAAAAAGGAACGTTTTTCAGTTGCATTACGTCACCAGTATCTTCAAGGATCTTGGAACTATGAACGTATGCAAAATGGTGGTTGGGCGTTTTCAATAATACCAGCCATAAAGAAGCTTTATCCAAATAAGGATGATCAAGTGGCAGCTTTACAGCGTCATCTTGAATTCTATAATACTCATCCATATGTATCTTCACCAGTTATGGGGGTAACACTAGCACTTGAAGAAGAAAAAGCGAATGGTGTTCCAGTAGAAGATGCTGCTATCCAGGGAGTTAAAGTAGGAATGATGGGACCTTTGGCAGGTGTAGGGGATCCAGTGTTCTGGTTCACTGCTCGTCCGATACTTGGCGCATTAGGAGCATCACTTGCATTAGGTGGTAGTATTACAGGTCCGCTTTTATTTTTCTTTGTATGGAATATCATGCGTTTTGGATTTATGTGGTACACTCAGGAATTCGGTTATAAGGTTGGTACTACAATCACAAAGGACTTGTCAGGTGGTTTGCTAGGTAAAATAACTCAGGGTGCATCAATTCTAGGTATGTTTATTATAGGTGCTCTTGTCCAAAGATGGGTAAGTATCAGTTTCACATCAGTAGTTTCAACTGTAAAACAGTCGGAAGGAGCTTATATTGACTGGGCAAACCTTCCAGCCGGTACAGAAGGTATCAAAGCTGCTCTAGAACAGTATAGTTCTCTAGGTTCGACTGGTTTAAGCCCTGATAAGGTTACTACGCTACAACAAAACTTGGATTCATTGATTCCTGGATTTGCGGCAGTTTTATTGACTTTGTTCTGCTGCTGGTTATTGAAGAAGAAGGTATCTCCTATTGTAATAATACTAGCTTTATTTGGTGTTGGAATAGTTTCACGTGTATTGGGAATAATGTAATAAAGAAGATAGGCTCGGTTTTTTTCCGAGCTTTTATCTATAGGAAATATAAGCTAGAGGGAAAAATTATGGCACAGTCGTTGAATACTAGAGTTGATCTAACTATGAAAGCAGCTTCCTATATGGGGTTGACAAATTATGGGAAAATAATGATAGGCGATAAATCCTTTGAATACTATAATGACAGAAATGTAGAGGATAATATTCAAATTCCTTGGAATGAAATAGAATATATATCAGCATCAGTTATTTTTGGAAAGCATATTAACAGGTTTGTTATTTTTACAAAACACAATGGAAAATATTCATTTTCGGCGAAGGATAACAAGCTGCTGCTAAGGACTGTAAGTAAGTATGTAAGTGCGGATAATATATTGAGATCTAAATCTGTTATTCAAATAATGGAAAGAGGAATAAAGAGCCTTTTTGGAAAATAAGAGAAAGGTAGAGTAATGGAATTAATTTTTTTAAAGCCTGTCTTGAAGGATAAGATTTGGGGTGGCAGAAAGCTGCGTGAGGAATTGTCGATGAAAACTGAAAGCGATCATGCTGGAGAGGCATGGTTGATAAGTGCTCACGAAAATGGAATAACTGAGGTAATTTACCCAGAATGGTTGAAGGGGAAAGGCTTGGATGAAATTTTCGTAAATAATCCAGAAATATTCAACTCAAAAATTGGTGTGAATGACAGTTTATCTGTAGACAAAAAGTTTCCTCTGTTGATAAAATTAATCGATGCCTCCGATAATCTATCGGTCCAGGTTCACCCCGATGATGATTTTGCGTCTAAACATGAGGGGCGAGACGAATTGGGTAAGACAGAATGTTGGTATATCGTTTCTGCAGATGAAGGAGCGGAGATAGTATATGGTCATAATGCCAAAACAAGATTAGAGCTTACTCAGATGATTGAAAGTGGAAAATGGGATGATTTACTGAAGCGTGTCAAGGTAAAAGAGGGTGATTTTTTTTACGTGCCTCATGGAACTGTGCACGCAATTGGTAAGGGAATTGTGATACTTGAAACCCAGCAAAGCTCAGATACTACGTACAGAGTGTACGATTATGATAGAATTGATGACTATGGAAATAGGAGAGAGCTACATATAGAGAAATCTATAGAGGTTTCTAATATACCAGGGGATGCTCCACAGCTAGAATATGCTGTAAAAGAAATCGGCGAAAATACTATTACTGATTTCTTAGAGACAGAATTTTTTTCAGTTTCAAAATACGATTGTAGGGATAGATTGAAAGTATCTCTTGAAGATGGCTATTATCTGATGAATGTTATTAAGGGCGATGGAAAGATAATATTGAATGGTCATGAGTATAAAGTCAACTTAGCTGACTCATTTATCGTGCCAGCAGGTGAAAAAAACTTCGAAATAGTTGGAAATATGTGCATTATTTCTACTCATAAATAAAAATACTTATTTCATAAATTATACATATACTCGTTCAATAAGATAATGTTATTATAAAGGCTCGTATTAATAATGCTTAAGCATTATTAATACGAGCCTCTTGTATATTGTTATTTATTTACAAAAGCATTATACCGCTGATAACACGTCTGCTTTTGTCACGATACCCACAAGTGTATTGTCATCGTCAACTACACCGATTGGATATTTGGCATTTGCTGATAGCTCAATAATATCACTAATTCTTGTATCTGGGGATATTTTATCCACGTTTCCATTCACGATGTCAGCAATCTTTAAATTTTGATTCTTTGCTTTTATGGCTTCTTCAATAGTAATCACGCCAATATATTCCATATCTTCCGAAACAACATAAGCCGAAGATATACTATTGATTCTCATGACAGAAATTGCAAATGAAGGACTATCCTTTATCTTTATCAACGAGCTCGGAGATATCATGATGTTTTTTACACTGATGACTTTTTTTCTATCAGCATTTTCAATAAAGTTTTGTACATATTCGTTTGCTGGAGAAGTGGTCATTTCTTCTGGAGTTGCAATTTGAATGATTTTTCCGTCTTTCATTATAGCAACTCGATCTCCAATTTTAAAAGCCTCGTTTATATCATGGGTAATGAATATTATTGTATTATTGACTTTTTTCTTTATTCTAAGCAATTGGAACTGCAAATCTTTCCTCACTAATGGATCTAGAGCTGAGAATGGTTCATCCATCAACAATATATCAGGACTGTTTGCTAGTGCTCTGGCAATACCAACTCTTTGTTTCATACCACCAGATAGGTTATTTATCGGAGTATTTTCCAAGCCATCTAGTCCTACGAGATGGATCATTTCAAGTGCCTTTTTTCTTCTTTCTTCTTTATTCTCACCTTTTATTTCCAATCCATACTCAACATTGCCAATTACATTTCTATGGCTGAGTAATCCGAAATTTTGAAATACCATAGCAATATGGTTTCTCTTATATTCGTACTCTTCTTTTTTGCTCATTTTATTTATGTTTTTGCCTTTGAATGTTATCGAACCATAGGTAGGTCTATTTAATAGGTTGAAGCATCTGATTAGTGTAGATTTACCACAACCGGAGAGTCCGATAATTACAAAGATTTCGCCTTCATTAATATCAAGATTTATGTTCCATAAAGCTGTTGTAACTCCTGTTTCTTTAAATATTTCGGTTTTGTCTTTACCTTCTTTTCCAAGCTTTACAGCTTGCTTTTTTTCTCCACCATAAAGCTTATATAAGTCTCTTACCTCTAATATTTTTCCCATTATTTCTTCACCTCATCTCCAACTAGACCCTGTGTTAATCTATCTAGGATAATAGCAATTATTACAACTGCTGAACCTGAGATAATTCCCTTACCTATTTCAACTCTATTTACACTAATTAAAACATCCATTCCAAGACCAGTGGCACCTATCATAGATGTCGTAACAACCATTGACATGGCCATCATGATTGTCTGATTGATACCAGTCATAATCGTAGGTAATGCTTGTGGAATTTCAACCTTTACTAGAGATTGGAGCTTTGTGGAACCAAATGATTGAGAAGCCTCGATAACCTCCTTATTTATTTGTCTGATTCCAAGAGAAGTCATTCTTATTATAGGTACTATGGCATAAATAGTTGTTGAAATAACTGCAGGAGCCTTACCTAAACCGAAGAATAGTAGAGCTGGTATTAAATAAACAAATACAGGCATTGTTTGCATAGTGTCTAAAATTGGCCTCATTACTTTGTTTAGCTTTTCACTGATAGAGACCAATATACCTATAGGAAAACCAAGCAATAGAGAGATTACTACTGAGGCTATGACAATAGATAAGGTTTCATTCATATGAGACCATAATCCAAAAATGCCTATCAGAGATAGAAATAGCACATATATTAGGGCTTTTCTATGCTTTCTTGAAGCCTTGAAAGACGCATAATATACCGAAGCCAAAAATACTGGCCATGGTATTATATCTAATATTTTTTGAATAAGGGTAACAAAGCCTAGTAAAAATATTCGAATACTATCCAAAAATCCTTTATGTTTGACACTGAAGCTTCTGACTGAGTTGTCAATGCTGTTAATATCAAAATTTATTTTAATTGGAAAATCATACAATAGTGATGTCAAATTATTGTTATTAGATTCACCAAGTGATGCTTTTATCTTTTCTGCATTATCTTTGCTAAGCCATTTTGTCAACAATTCAGGATGCTTTTTTAGAAACCATTTTGCAGTATTTTCGTAATTTTCCTTTGTATCTTGCATATGAGCCAATGCTTCACTTGTAAGCTCGCTCGATGTTTGATACTTGCTTAAAAAACTGACAGCATCCTTGTTATTATTATAGAATTTGTTGCTAACTGCGACCGTTACGTTTACTGAAGGGAGAGCTGTTTCGCCATTTCTATATCCAGATTCTGAATAGTCTTTGTCCTTTAGCAATACAAAATCATATTTACCCATTAACCAAGTGGGCTCCCAGTAATATGCCACAATCGGCTCACCTTTGTCATAGGCAGATGTCAATGCCGCCGATAGAGCTGAGTCCGAACCTGGTCTAAAATAATTATACATCTTATCAAGCTTATAGTATTTGTATTTGTTGTATAGAATGGTGTCTACATCCCAGCCAGGAATGGCACCATAAATCCGACCCTTTGATGAATCCTCAGGATCCTTGAAAATATTTGAATACTTTTCCAGATCCCATACATATTCTAGTTCTGGAGCCAGTGGTTTAATACCCTTATCTTTATCTCCTTCAATAACATATCTTGGAACATATAGTCCTTGATGATTGTCTGCATAATTTGTTCCAAGTTCTTTGAATTTACCATTTTTTTTATCAGATTTGTAATTGGAAATATTGTCAGTCCATGCCTCCATTATTACATCAATCTCACCAGATTTCAGAGATTCGTGCATTATTGTAGATGAACCCGGTATTTCTTTCCACGAATAGCCATATAGCTCAGATAATATATATCCTGCAATAGCATTATGCAGCTTTATACTATCCCAACCTGAATCTGCAAAAATAATTTCCTTTTCCTCGGCAAATGTTCTTGAAAAAATATTCGGTAGTAAAAGAAAGCTGCTGACGACTATCAGTGTAAAAAAAATTCTTATTGCTTTTCTCATAATGGAACCTCCTCCAAAAATATTAAATTGTATCGATAAAAATAATTGAAAACAATTTATAATATTATACAATATAAAAAAAAGAGGGTCAAATTGCACAGAGTTTATAATTATTAGATAGCTAACTAATAATAAATAACTTTAGAGCAATAAAACCCCTATACTACCTAAAAAAGTTAATTAAAATATCTATAATAAATTTTTTTACTTTTTTGATTTTTAATATTTTTTGTTTCGAAAGCTAATATCGATTTTTAGTTTAACTTTTGTTTTGTGCTGTAAATTTATTCAACAGTTACTGATTTTGCAAGGTTTCTAGGCTTATCCACATCCAGTCCTCTTTTTGACGAGGCTGCCAACGCCAAGAGCTGCATAGGTATAACAGCAATGATAGGAGAAAGTATATCTTCACTATCTGGTATGTAGATAACTCTGTTGGATACTTTTTCAACCTCTTTGTTATGTCTCTGAGAAATCGCAACTACATATGCGCCTCTTGCCCTAACCTCTTCCATATTAGAAACCATTTTTTCAAAAAGATTCTGCTGAGTTGCTATCGAAATAATCGGCGTTCCATCTTCAACTAGGGCAATCGTACCATGCTTTAATTCACCGGCAGCAAATGCTTCTGCATGAATATAAGATATTTCCTTCAGCTTTAAAGAGCCTTCCATTGCAAGAGCATAGTCAACTCCTCTTCCCAAGAAGAAGGCATGTTCAGCTCCTACTATTTCATCTGCTATTGCGTCGATATAAGCTCTGTTATCTAACACCTCTTGGATTTTTGATGGTATCTCTTTCATTTTACCAATAATATAGAAGTATTCTGCTTCAGAAATCTTTTCCATTTCAAGAGCAAAGTTTAAGGCTATCATATATAGTGCAACTATTTGAGTAGTATATGCCTTTGTTGATGCTACAGCGATTTCTGGACCAGCCCAAGTGTAGAATACATCATCTGCTTCTCTGGCAATAGATGATCCTACCACATTTGTAACAGCAAGAACTCTCGCACCTTTCTTTTTGGAATCTCTTAAAACTGCAAGTGTGTCAGCAGTCTCACCAGACTGACTTACCAAAATAACCAAGGTTTTTTCGTCTACAAAGTTTTGGTTATATCTAAATTCTGATGCTATATCAGTGATTACAGGTATTCCCATCCATTTTTGCATCGCAGTTTTTCCCAAAATTCCTGCATTGTATGCAGTACCACAAGCTATTATATAAATCCTATCAATGTAGTCAAGGTATGATTTGTTTATATGAATATCATCTAAAACTATTTTTCCAGACTCGTCAAGTCTTCTTTCCAGTGTGTATTTAATTCCATCAGGCTGTTCAAATATTTCCTTTTCCATAAAGCAATCATAACCGCCCTTTTCAGCTGATTCTATGTCCCATGTAACATGAATTAGTGGTTTATCCACTTCATTTCTTTCAGAGTCGTAGATTTTGACCTTGTTATCCTTTACATGGACGATTTCTCCATTATCAAGATAGTATACGTCTCTTGTATATTTTAATAGGGCAGGAATATCTGATGCAATAAATGCTTCATCTTCTCCTAATCCAGCTATAAGAGGACTATCCTTTCTTACAGCTACCAATTCATTGTCGTGGTCTGCCGAAACTATACAAAGTGCATAAGCTCCTCTTAAATCGGAAATAGCTTTAAAAACAGCATCCAATAGGTTTCCTTCGTAATATTTGTCTAAAAGATGAACTACCACCTCTGTGTCAGTTTTTGATTTGAAAACAACACCTTCAGCTTCTAATTGCTCTCTTAGCTGTAGGTAGTTTTCGATAATACCGTTATGAACGACTGCTAGTGTCATATCCTTGTTGAAATGAGGATGTGCATTCGCATCTGATGGTTCACCATGAGTTGCCCATCTAGTATGACCTATACCTACATTACCGATTATATTGTCTTTTTCAAGATTGTCAGCCAAAACAGCAAGTCTTCCCTTGAACTTTCTTATTTCTAGATTATTTCCAGTATTGATTGCAATACCAGCAGAGTCATAGCCTCTGTACTCCAATTTAGCCAATCCATCCACGATAACGTCAGATGAATTTCTTTTTCCTAAATAACCAACGATTCCACACATATTTTGTTCCTCCAAAATTTTTAATATATTCCTTTGGAACAAGTCTGCTACGTGAATTTCACTTTGTGCCTAGATCACTCTGGGTTTTGTTGAAATCCTGACGATGGTAGAACACCGCGAAGCACCCGCCTAAAATTCGAAAACTTCGTCCTCGTTAACTGGTATCGACCAGTATGGCGCTAGGTAATATAATATTACCTTTAGATTATTTTCTTTTTTTAGAAAATAATTATAAATAGACTTGTCCACTTAATATTTTACAAATAAAACTTAATTTATACTTACTTTTTGGTATACGAGGTAGTTCTAGTAAGGTGTGACGCCAATTGTTTGATGTCCAATTCCATAGCAAATACGGACAATATAACAATGAAGGCTCCAATAAATTGTATTGGCTTCATATTTTCACCAAATACAAAAAATGCTATTATACTTGCAAAAACGGGCTCTAATGCAACCATCATGCTTGGAAGTGCAGTACCTATATATTGTGTAGATTTTACATAAAGGGTATTCGCTACAAATGTAGAGAGAGCTCCAATAGATAATATATTTGCCAAGTAAAAAAGCATATTAGGTGACATTGTAACCTTCGATATCATCTTTGCTGGATCTATAAAAAATAACAGACAAATCGATGCACTCCAGAAACCATAAAGCAAGATTGATGATTTAGATATCTTGTTTTCAACAAGCTTTGGTAATACAATCTGAAGTGCAAAGGTCATTCCGTTTCCAACTCCAGTGATTATTCCGATCATATCTAGATTATTTCCACCTGTTGAAAAAATATCTATAATGCACATACAGCCAAAAATACAAAATCCAATTATCACCGTAGCTTTGGCTGAAATCCTTTCTTTAAAAAATACATAATTAAAAAATGTTACCCAAATTGGATTTGAAAACATTAGTATTGTAGCTACGGAAATTGGAATTCTAGATACCGATATACTGTATAGAGAAATTCCAAATGAGAATGTCAGCAGTCCATAGAAAGAGCAAAACAATAAACCTTTAAAATTTATCTTGAAGCTGCTCTTATCTGTTGCCATGACGAAAAAAGCTGTAAGTATGGCAGAGGTAAATGTTCTGATAAATGCTATTTCCATTGACGTATAGGATATTTGGTTTAAAAATCTACTTGAAATTCCCATAATGCCCCAAAATAAAGTGGCAAAAATCATCATTAAAATTCCTTTTTTCTTATTGATATTATTCATATATTTTTAGCCTACTAATTTTCCTCTTTACTAACCAACGCTTTCAAGGTATTTTCTACCAAATCGTTTATAGAACCATCATTTATTATTTTATAGTCGCAAAGCGAAGAATAGTAGCCCTTCCTTTCTTTATAAATTTTATAAATTCTATTTGGGTTGTCTTTTAATAAAGGTCTGTTCTGCAAATTTACATCCGACAATATGTCCTCACAAGACCTATCGATATATATTACGTTTGGCTTCTTTGATAAAAGCTCTCTATTTTCAGGTGTGACAACTACGCCGCCACCAGTGGAAATGACAGTGCTTTCTGCAGTTGAAACCTCTCGTAGTGACACTTTTTCAATTTTCCTAAATTTAGACTCACCGAGCAAAAATATTTCAGATATCCTCATATTTGTTTTCGATTCGATATAGTCGTCCAAATCAATAAAATCAAAGTCTAGTTTTTTTGATAGCGATTTGCCTAATGTAGTTTTTCCAGAGCCTGGAAGCCCTATAATGAATATAGGATTCTTGGTTAAATCTAAATCTCCTTTTATTTTTGAAATTACGGAAAATTTCGAATCAAAATGAGTAAAAATATCACTTTTTTGTGAGATGCTCATTTCAATTCCAGTCCAAATTTCTATAGCTTTGATGGCTTGATAAACTAACATCTTCAAACCATTAATTCCAGTCAATCCAGCATTCTCTGCGGATATTAAAAAAGATGTTCGCATAGGCATATATATCAAGTCGAGAGCAAATTTAAAATTTTTGAAAACACATGGTGATACGGGACAGCTACGGATATTTGGGTGCATTCCTATTGGAGTTGTGTTTATAATACCAAAACCGCTTATATTAGCTATGTCAGAATAGGAAATGAATTCTATTTTTTCACTGATACCACACGATTTTATTTGCGCATTTTCATATGACTTTATTTGTTTGTCAATGTATGATTTTATTTGTGTACTCTCGTATGATTTTGCTTGTATATTTTCACATAATTTTGTTTGTTCATTATCAATCAATTTCCTATGCAATTCTTTTTTTCTTGTTGCTACAAATACTTTCTCGGCATTATTGTCTATGAGATATTGTATGACAGCTTTGGCAGCTCCACCATATCCCAAAATCAAAAAGGCTTTGCCAGAAATATTGTAATGTTTCAGTGTTTCAGAAAGTCCATAGTAGTCCGTGTTATATCCAAATAGCCTTCCATTTTCAGACTTGATGGTATTTACTGATCCAATTATTTGGGCTGTTTCATCCAAAAAATCTAGATAGGGCAAGACCTTTTCCTTGTAAGGGATTGTAACGTTTGCGTTGATATCAAATTTTGACAATTTTTCAATATATTTTTGAAGCTCATTTTCTTTAAACTCAGCTAATTCATAAGTCGAATCGTAACCGATAATATTGTAGATATATTCATGAATTTCTGGTGACAGTGAATGAGAAAGGGTACTCCCAAACAACATATTTTTTTTCATATCTTTGCCTCTCGTGAAAATATTATTTTGTGTTTCTATGATTGTATTTTATATACATTTCGCATTGTTACAATTGTATTTATATATGTTTCATATTACTACGATTGTATTCAATATATTTTTAGTTTATTTATAAATATTATTATATCATTGTTAGAGTATATTCAGATACAAAAATTTATGTTAAATATACAGTATTTTTTAAAATATACTAAAAAAATAATCTTAAATGATATATAATTACTTATACAACGAGAATAAAAAAAGAAGCAAATAAAAGCTTATACGATTAGAATAAAATAAAAAGATAATAGAATGAAATTAGGAAATGGATAGAATATATGAGTGAAAAAAATATCAAAATAACAGTGGCATATAATGGTAAAAATTTTAATGGTTGGCAGAAGCAAAAGTATAGTTTGGGGATTCAAGGTGAATTGGAATTTGCTTGTAAAGCTGCATTCAATTTGAAGGATATCGAAGTAATTGGATCTGGCAGAACTGATGCAGGAGTTCACGCATTGGGTCAGGTGGCAAACTTTAAGCTTGATACGACAATTCCGACTGAAAAATTTACTGATATATTGAATAATAGACTGCCCAAGGATATATCAGTGCTAAGTGCTGAAGAGGTGGATACAGATTTCCATTCCAGACATACTGCAAAAAGAAAAACATATAGATATCAAATATATAGATCAAAAATTAGAAATCCTTTTTTGAAGGATGTATCGTATCAGGTAAAATATGACCTCGATATTGAAAAGATGAAAAGAGAAGTTAAATTTCTAATCGGAAAGCATGATTTTTGTGGGTTTATGAGTTCAGGTTCGTCAATAAAAAATACCGTTAGAGAAATATTTGATGCTAGAGTTTTTGAGCAAGATGAGCTGCTGATTATTGAAGTAAGTGGAAGTGGTTTTTTATATAATATGGTTAGAATTATTGCAGGAACAATGGTTGATATAGGTAGAGGCAAAATATCTGAGAGTATGAAGCAAATAATAGCGTCCAAAGATAGGGGAAGGGCTGGTCATACGGCACCACCACAGGGGCTATTTTTAAAATATGTGGAGTATTAACAATATTTTATAGATTAATAATATTTTTTATATAGTATTAATATTTTTTATATCGAGTACTAATAATATTTATATTGAGTATTAACCTTTATTGTGTAGTGCTAATAAGTATTAATAACATTTATGTGTAGTGCTAATAATACTAACGAAAATTGAATATAAAATATTTTATTTTTGAATGAGTTTAGTTTTATTTGAAAATATTTTTGCAAAATGATGTCGATTTTTTTATAAAAAAACATATAAAAAACTATTGACATTATTTTTTTATTGATGTATCATGTAAATAATTTATCGAAAAAAGGAGGCGAAACAATGACTAGGAAGTTGTTTATTCCTGGACCTATCGATGTTAGAGATGATGTACTTCAAAAGATGGCGACACCGATGATAGGTCACAGAAGCAAAGATGCTAGTATTCTTCAAGAATCAATTAGCAAAAAGTTACAGAAATTATTCTATACGGAAAGCGAAATACTTCTATCCACATCCTCAGGATCTGGCTTGATGGAAGGTGCAATAAGATCCTGCACATCCAAGAAAGCAGCTGTGTTCTCCTGTGGCGCATTTGGTGACAGATGGTATAAAATGGCAGTGACTAATAATGTCAAGGCTGATTTGTATAAAGTGGATATGGGAAAAGCGATAGATCCAGAAATGGTGGACAAGATTCTAGCAACTGGCGAATACGATTTGATAACAATTCAGCATAACGAGACTTCTACAGGGATTACAAATCCAGTTGAGGAAATCGCCGAAGTTGTAAGAAAATATGACAACATTGTATTTTGTGTCGATGCAGTAAGCTCTGCAGGTGGTGTAAAAATCGAGGCTGATAAGCTTGGAATAGATATCTTGATTACATCAACTCAAAAAGCATTAGGTCTACCACCCGGTATGTCAATATGTACTTTTTCTGAAAAGGCTATTAGAAGAGCTGAGACAGTAGAATTTAGAGGTACTTATTTAGACTTGCTGGATATCTATAAATATTTGAAAAAGAAAAATTATCAATACCCGTCAACTCCTTCAATATCTCACATGTACGCATTAGATTATCAACTTGACAATATCTTAAATGAAGGTCTGGATAACAGATTCGAAAGGCATCAAGCGATGGCAGAAACAGTAAGAGCTTGGGCTATCAAACATTTTAAAATCTTCACTGATCAAAATCATTTGTCTAACACTTTAACAGTCATAGAGAACAATCAAAATATAAACGTATCACAGCTAAATTCAAAATTAATGGAAAAAGGAATGCAAATTGCCAATGGATATGGCGATTTAAAAGAAAAAACATTTAGAATATCACATATGGGAGATTATCAAATTGAGGATATTCAATATTTATTAAATACAATTGATGAGATATTAGGGTTTTAACTAATTTATATGATGAAATTCTAGTATTTTAAATAATTTACATTAGACGGAGGATTTTATAATGAAAAAGATATTGATAACAGATGGAATGGACATAAATGCAGTAAATAATTTGATAGAAATGGGTTATGATGTTGAACAACGCTTTTATGATGAAGATGAATTAAAAGAAAAAATAAAAGATATAGATGTTATTGTAGTGAGATCTGCAACAAAAATAAGAAAAAATATTATTGACGAGGCTACTAAGACTGGTAAATTGAAGCTGATAATAAGAGGTGGCGTTGGCTTAGATAATATCGATGTAGAATATGCTAGAAATAGAGGCATCGTAGTAAGAAACACTCCTTTTGCAAGTGCAAATGCAGTTGCAGAGCTTGTGTTATGCGAAATGCTGGTCTTGGCAAGGAATGTAAAAATAGCGAATTTGAAATTGGGAGAGGGTATTTGGGATAAGAAAAATCTAAAAGGTAGTGAAATTAATGGAAAAACCTTGGGACTTGTCGGATTTGGAAATATTGCCAGAGCTCTTGCAGATAAAGCACATAAACTTGGCATGGACATTATATACACAGATATTGTAAGATGTGAAGAAAATGAAGATATATTTAAGTTCGTCACGTTTGAAGAACTATTAAAAAATGCTGACTATGTAACCGTTCATACTCCATTGACAGCGGATACGAAATATATGTTTAATGAAAATTGCTTTAATATGATGAAAGATACTGCTTTTTTTATTAATTGTGCGAGAGGTGGAATAGTAGAGGAAAATGATTTGCTAAGGGCAATTAACGCTGGAAATATTGCAGGAGCAGCCCTTGATTGCTTTGAAAATGAGCCACTACCTTTGAGAGAGCTGATTACAAATCCAAAAGTGACTGTCACTCCACACATTGGGGCATCAACAGAGGAAGCACAAGCAAGAATAGCTAAGGAAATAGTCACAATAATAGAGGATTACTTTCAAATAAATAATGTTGTCGGAGGAGTGATGTAATGGTAGCAGTAAAACCTTTTAGAGCTTTAAGACCAAATAGGAAAATAGTTCATAAGGTGGCAGAATTGCCGTATGATACGATGAATACTGAAGAGGCTCTCAAGATAGCTGAAAATAATGAATTTTCATATTTGAGAATAGATAGAGCAGAGATTGAATTACCCCCTGATACGGATATACATTCTGCAAAGGTATATGAAAAAGCTAGAGAAAACTTGGAAAAATTTATACAAAAGGGTGTGTTTACTCAAGATGAGGAGCCACATCTGTATATATATAGAGAAACTATGGGCTCAAGAGAGCAGATAGGAATAGTTGGCTGTGTTTCTGTAGATGATAGCTTAAATGGCATCATAAAAAAACACGAGCATACAAAGCCTGATAAGGTTCAGGATAGAATCAATCATATTAGATATTGTGGGGCGAATACTGGAACAATTCTATTGACCTACGACAAAAATGATACGATAGATAGAATAGTTGAATTGAAGCTAGAGGAAGCTCCAGAATATGAGTTCATTTCTGATGATAAAATTAGACATACAGTATGGATGTTAAATGAGAAAGAAACTGCCATGGTTGAGAACGCATTTAAAACAGTAAAAAACCTGTATATTGCTGACGGTCATCATAGATCAAAAGCAGCACAGGAGTATGCACTAGAAAAAAGAAAGGAAAATCCAAATTTTGATGGAACGGAGGAATTTAACTTCTATTTGGCTATGATCGCTCCAAAGGAAAATCTATACGTAATGGATTACAATAGAGTTGTCAAGGATCTTAATGGATTAGATGCCAAAGCCTTTATCAATTATATAGAAGAAAACTTTGAAATATTTAAGGAAAAAGCACCGTATAAGCCTTCAAACAAGTACAATTATGGGATGTATTTAGATGGAGATTGGTATAGGCTGAGATTCAAAAGTACTGACAAGCTAGACAATCCAAAAGCGAGATTGGATGTTAGTGTATTACATGATTTTTTGATTGAGCCAATATTGGGAATAAATCAGCCTCAAAAAGACAATAGAATAGACTTTATCGGTGGAATTAGAGGTGTAGAGGAAATACAAAAAAGAGTAGATGGTGGCATGAGAGTAGGCTTCTCGCTGTATCCAACATCAATTGAAGAGCTGATGAAAATTGCGGATATGGATGATGTAATGCCTGCTAAATCAACATGGTTTGAGCCAAAAGTAAGATGTGGATTATTTTTACATATGCTGTAAGTCAATGCTTTTTAGTTGTGCATTTATGAATAATAAATTAAAATGAGGGGCAATTGCCCCTCTTATAATAATTCAAAATATTTTTAAAAGCTATTCATTTACAATGAATATGTCTTTTTATTTCCAATATATTTCGTTATTAGATTTAACTATAAAATATATAGATTTTGTAAAATAAAGGTTAATATTGCAACAGCAACAGGCATGAAATTTTCCAACTTTTAGAGCCTATATATTAACCGTTTATAAACTAAGCTCCATTTTGAAAAAATATTCAATGGATATACATTTGCTTCAAGGTAATTATTCTTAGCGTACTATATAGATAAGATTTATTCGTTTAGTAGAGCATTTAATATAGTTATGAGGACGCAAATATTGCAAATACGTGAGATTCCTATTTGGTAGTATAGTAGTGGATTCTTCAAAACAATTATTATAACAAAATAAAGCGACCACGATATGTTAATCTATTGAGAATTGACAATTTGTGGTCATTTTTAACCGCTGTTAATAGAAGAATTGCTGATGTTAACTATGCATTGATATAGTTTGTTAATCTTAAGGATTGAAAAAATACCTATTATTTATTATAATCTTTTTAACTAGAATTAGAAAAAACAACAAGGGAGGTATACTATGAAGATTACGGATTACAAAAAGCTGGTGGATTATACTTTGGGCAATAAAAAATCTGAGTTGGTTTTAAAAGATATAAACATTTTAATGGTTCAATCAGGAGAAATAATTAAATCAGATTTAGCAATTCAAGATGGATATATAGTTGGAATAGGAGAATATAGTGGAGAGATAGAGTTTGATGGCTCTGGTAAATTTGTTTCTCCTGGGTTTGTGGATTCACATCTTCATTTTGAATCAACAATGACAAATCCAAATGAACTAGTATATCATGCATCTTTGAGTGGAACGACAACATTTATAGCTGACCCTCACGAAGCTGCAAATGTCAGTGGCTCAATAGGTATAAAATATATCCTAGATTCTACAGAAAATTCTTGTGCTGACGTATACATAATGATGCCTTCTTGTGTTCCTGCAAAGGATAGTGAGGACTCCGGATTTGTAATGAATGCTCAAGATATGAAGCAATTGATGTATCATCCTAGGATTCTTGGATTAGGTGAGGTAATGGATTGTAGCTCAGTTATTAATCTAAAGCCATCTATGTTGAATAAATTGGAGCTTTTCCAAAATATGCCAATAGATGGGCATGCTTTGGGACTAAAGCTAAAAAATTTATCTGCTTATGCAATGGCAAATATTTCATCCGACCATGAGTGTTCAACATATGAAAAAGCTATAGCAATTGTTAGAAATGGTTTGTTTGCTCATATTAGAGAGGGATCGGCAGCGAAAAATCTTGAAAAAATTGTGAGAGGAATAATAGAAAATAATACAGATACGACGAGATTTACATTTTGTACGGATGATAAGCATATTGAAGATATCAAAAAGGACGGTCATATATCCTTTAATATTAGAAAAGCAATTTCTTTGGGAATGCCTCCAATAGCTGCATATAAAATTGCAACGTATAACCCTGCTCAATGTTATTCTTTAAAAGATATCGGCATGATTTCTCCAGGCAAAAAAGCAAATTTAGTGATTTTGGATGATCTTGAGAATGTAAAGATAAATTCAGTTTTATATAATGGAAGCTTTATCAGAGGAGATTATGATTATGGATATATTCAGGATATTGAAAATCTTCCAAAATCAATAGTTGAAACTGTTCACGTGGATTGGTTTGAAAAATCTATGCTCAAGGTTAAAAATAGCACATATGGAATTCAGCTAGTGAAGAACGAATTATTGACAAAAAAGGTAAAGGTTTCTGAATGTACTCAAAGTAAGAGCAATAAAGTTGTAGTAATTGAAAGGCATCATGATACGAAAAAATATCATTCTTCAATGGTATTTGGATACGGAATAGAAAATGGAGCAGTTGCTTCAAGTGTTTCACATGACTCGCACAACATTATTGTTGTTGGAGATAATGATGAAGATATGATGATTGCACTGGAATGTATTAAAGAGATGAATGGCGGATATGTATTGGTTGAAAATGGAGAGGTATATGAAAGGCTACCTCTACCAATAATGGGATTGATTAGCAATTTGAGCAGTGATAAGGTCAATGAGAGACTGCATAGAATGATAAAAAAAGCACACAAAATGGGAGTAGAGGATGGAATTGAGCCGTTTATTTCATTATCATTTATAGCATTACCAGTTATACCGGAAGTCAGAATAACAACAAACGGACTTTATGATGTGGTGGAAGATTGTTACCTGGAATAGCAGATGTTTTGGATATAAATTCGATGGAAAAATATTCTTAAAATAATAGCCATAAGTATTGACAAATACACGTTTGAATAGTAAAATATACAAGAATGCGTTAATAAGTCCACTTTTGCCCCGGACTTTACATAGACATTATAAGATTAGACAATGGAAAAGTTAAGGAGGGTCTTTATGAAGAGTTTTATAGCTAAGCCAGCTGAAGTTAAGAGAGACTGGTATGTAGTTGATGCTGAAGGAAAGACATTAGGTCGTTTGGCAAGTGAAATAGCACTAGTATTAAGAGGAAAAAATAAACCAACATTTACACCACACGTTGATGGTGGAGATTTTGTAATAGTATTGAATGCTGATAAAGTTGTTCTTACTGGAAAGAAGCTTACTCAAAAGTTCTACAGATATCACACTGGTTATGTAGGTGGATTAAAGGAAATTTCTTACAAAGAAATGATGGAAAAGAAGCCAGAAGAGGTTGTTGCTCATGCAGTTAGCGGAATGCTTCCAAAAAACAAGCTAAGAGCTAGAATGATGACTAGACTAAGAGTTTACAGAGGCGCTGAACATCCACATGCAGCACAGAACCCACAGGTTTTAAACGTTAAGTAGGATATTGAGAGGAGGAATTAATTAATGGCTAATGTACAATATTACGGAACAGGAAGAAGAAAGCATTCTGTAGCTAGAGTTAGACTTGTAGCTGGAGAAGGTAACATAAAAGTAAATGGTAGAGATCTTGAAGAATACTTCAACTATGAAACTTTGATAAGAGACGTAAAGCAACCACTTGTTTTGACTGGAAATGAAAACAAGTATGATGCGATCGTAAAGGTTGAAGGTGGCGGATTCACTGGACAGGCTGGTGCAATTAGACACGGAATTTCAAGAGCTTTGTTAAAAGCAGATGAAGAATTAAGAGGAACTTTAAAGGCAGAAGGATTCTTGACAAGAGATTCAAGAATGAAGGAAAGAAAGAAATATGGTCTTAAGGCTGCCAGAAGAGCTCCACAGTTCTCTAAGAGATAGGGAATACCCAATTTTAAGACAATTATCAAACCCCGATACAGCAATGTATTCGGGGTTTTTCAATGGTTGTAGGTATTTGCAATCTTTGAATACGTTCGTATAAAATCGCCTGCTTTTATTTCCGTTAGTAACACACTAGTAACACGTTAGTAACAAAATTTTATGTCTGAAAAAGTATCATCCGGTTGACTATTTTTTTATGCTAACTACATAAATTTATATCTTATGACTTTTATTAATGGCCATTCTAAGTTTATCTAGTCTATACACATGTATTATTTTTGTATTTGATATGTCGTTAATATATCCGTCTTTCAATCTAAGAAAATATCCATCTTCCTTTGAGTAAACTGCATACTCAATCATATGACGATATTTTTTAGGAATTTGCCACTTATCTAGGAGAGCAGTATCTAATTCATTATTCATATCTGATTTAGAGAATAGAATTGATTTATTATCATCTAGATCATTTGTTATAAGTGTTCTGATGTATTCGTTGACTGAGATGTCAAGATTGCGACATACAAATGTTAAAATTTCTTTTTGCCCTTTTGGAAGAAGTATTTCAAGTCTGTCATAGTTATTTTTTCTGTGTTTATCTACATATTTACTCCTATTCATATCTCCTCCTAGATTCTATTGATTGCTTCTAATTTTACATTCATATCTATATCTGTATATACAATTTCAGTGACATCCTTTCCTTGATGTCCTACAATCTGTTTGATAATTCTGTCATCTACACCAGCCTCAGTAAGCTTGGATATAGTTGTATATCTAGTGCAATGTGGAGTGTGCTTAATTCCCAAGGCTGACATTATTCTTTTCCAATGAGTGTGATAAAATTTATCGTAAGTCATTTTTTTACCATCATGTGTGCATATTAAATATTCGGAGTCCCTAGTCATCCAATACTGAAAAAATGGAAGTGCCTTGTCTGGAATTGGTACATACCTAATACCTGCTTTGGTTTTAGATTTAGGAATATAGTACCATTTTTCTTTTAGGTTTACATTTGTCTTTTTAGCTTCTAGTAACTCACTTACTCTCGCTCCTGTATAAAGCAGCATAAGAACTACTGTATAGTAGATGTCATTGTCTTTGGATTTCCAGACCTTTTTGATTTCGGTATCATTGAATCTAGATCTTTTATAGGCATTTGGATTACCTGGCTTGGATATGTCCAAGTACCTGACTTTTTCTCTTTTTTCAGTAGGAACTATGTCATGAATTACGGCATAGTCATACATCATGCCAAACATAATTTTTAATTTTTTGAGCGTGGGAGTATTTTTTCCCGAAGTGTCGACTACTTTTTGCAAGTGATCAAGACGTATTTCGGCAAAGGGCATATTCTTGATAGATTCACATAATTTAAAGGCTGCTTTGTAGCCATTAATATTCGACTGGGATATATTTTCAAAGTGTATATCAGACCATTTGTTATAAACTCCCTCGAATGTAAGCAATCTTATGCCAATATCGTATGGACTCTCGTTGTAGTTGGCTAGGGCTTGCATGGCTTCACTTCTAGTAGCATAATATCCCACAAATTCATAGATAGGCTTGGTCTTACTTGTATCTCTATCAAAATCCCAACCTACAGTTTTACGTACTGCCCATGGTTTTCTGCGATTGCCTGACAACTTGTATATGCTACCATATCCATTAGGGTTCTTCATATATGTCAACACCTCCATATAACTCTTCTTTATCAATAATCACAATATTTGGCAATTTGTATAAATCAAGAACAGTGTCATCTTGTAAATCCAAGAATTGCATTTTGTTTTTTAGCGAGTATAAATATTCATACAGCATTTTATCCGTTGCACCAAGATAATCTGTCAACTCTTCAACACTTGTAGAAATGCGAAGATACTTTATCAAATCTTCTTCATTAATGAAATACTTACATCCCCACAGAAATGCTTTATGCTCACTTTTATCTATGTTAAGTTTTTTTAATGATGTGTCAGGAACAATAAATGTATCTCCAGATGATGTGGCATAATGTCCGCACTCTTCGGCTAGTATTTCAATTTGTTCATTTTTACTTCTCTTTTCAAAATCAGGGTGTAGAAGTATTATATTTTTATTTTCAATGCAACAGTATAATGCTGCCTTGTCATATTTTTTTAAAAATTCACATTCATCAATGATAATATTGTTTTCCTCTATATATTTACTAATTTTATCTATCATTAATTCCTCCCACTTGAAATGAATTATTTTTGAATAGGTGTAAAAATAGGCAGAATACTATTAAATCCTGCCTTTAGATTTTATTTGAAAAATATTCTCAAGGCTATTTGCCTTTAATAGTGTTTTGGGTGTAAATGATGTTTTGTTTACATATGAATATGTGATGTAAAGTGCAAAAATACAGCTACATATAAATAAGAAAGGGTACTGTATTCCATATCCAAGTAGTATTTACAAATGTCTTTGAACTACCTAAATTGTAGAGCAGCAAATTTTCAGGTGTGTTTTAATCGATATCATTTTTTTAAAAACAGATTCAATTAATAACCAACTGTTGCAAACTATACATTATTTTATGTTATGTTTTGCGTTTTTTCTTTAGCATTAAGTGATCCAGGAATAAAAGGCGATATTCTGAGAAGGGGACTATATGCTATTATGTTAGTGGCATCAGGAACTTACGCTGTGGATGAAATAAAGAATAAAATAAAAAAATAAAGTCTAAAATAAAATTATTAAAATTGAGGGGCAATAGCCCCTCTAATTTTTTGTGAAAAAAGAATATCCTCGAAATGCTATTCTTAGCAACTGAAATGAATAGCATTATAACTATCCTAACTCCAGTATATCAATGTATGCTGAGGTTTTTTCATATACAAAAACCCGTATACTCTTATTATTAATAGAGTATATGAGCCTTTTAATTTTATATATTATCCCAAGATTTCTTCAACTATTGGTATAGGATCCACCTTATTATCTGTAAATGAGAATGTTTTATAGAAGCTTTCTATCCATTCCTGCTTTAATTCTTCGTCATGGTAAACAGTGCAAAGTAGGTCTCCAGTTTTTATTTTGTCACCCTTTTTAGAATTCATTCTCAAGCCGACTGCGTAGTTTATTGAGTCTTCCTTTGTTGCTCTACCAGCACCAAGATACATTGCAAGTATTCCCAGTTGCTGAGAGTGAATATGCTCAACATATCCAGCTTTTCTAGATTTCATTTCAGTTACAAATTTTGCCTGTGGAAGAAGCTTTGTGTTTTTGATCTGCTCTATATTTCCGCCTTGGTATTCAACCATCTGAAGCAGTTTTTCAAATGCTTTTCCAGAAGAGATTGCCTCTTGAAGCATTTTTCTTGCTTCTTCTTTAGAATTTGCTATTTTTCCCTGCATAAGCATTATTTCGCCAGCGCACATACAAAGCTCTGTAAAGTCTTTTGGACCATTTCCCTTTACTGTTTCGATTGCTTCTTCAACTTCTAGTGCATTTCCGATTGTATTTCCTAATGGCTGATTCATATCTGTAATCATCGCCATTGTGTTTCTTCCTAGTCTATTTCCTATGGAAATCATGGCATTAGCAAGAGTTTTTGCATCTTCGATTGTCTGCATGAAAGCACCTTCACCATATTTCACATCTAGCAAAATAGTGTTTGAGCCAGATGCAAGCTTTTTGGACATGATGGAGGATGCTATCAGTGGAATAGAGTTTACTGTTGCTGTTACGTCTCTAAGTGCATATAACTTTTTGTCAGCAGGCACTAATTCACCAGTTTGACCAATTATTGAAAGTCCGATTTCGCTAACCTGTTTCTTGAATTGATCCTCAGTAAGGAATATATTGAAGCCTTCTATAGATTCTAGCTTATCCAATGTACCACCAGTATGTCCAAGTCCTCTTCCTGACATTTTTGCAACCTTTAAGCCGCAAGCTGCAACCATAGCTCCAAGTGCCAAGGAGGTTTTATCGCCAACGCCACCAGTGGAATGCTTGTCAGATTTAATACCTGGGATATCTGATAAATCAAGGACATCTCCGCTATTCATCATTGCTTCAGCAAGCTTTGCTGTTTCTTTTTCATCCATTCCATTCAATACTATTGCCATTAATAGTGAGCTAGTCTGATAGTCAGGTATTGTGTCGTTTGTTACACCATCAATCCAAAATTGAATTTCTTCATCAGTCAAAGCCAGTTTATTTTTTTTCTTCTCAATAATCTCTAAAAATCTCATAATTTGCCTCTTTCTAAAAATTTAAATTTACATATTAATGTTTTAACATATATAGATAGTAGCTATGTTTTTTTATTTATTTTCGATATAATCGAATCTATGTAGAATAGTTAGGATTCTGAAATGGTTATATCAGCATTAATAATCCAACTATTAGTGCTGATAATAAACTAACTGAGAATCCGCCTATCATTCCTCTGACTCCAAGTTTGGCAAGAGTAGATTTTTTTTCTGGACAAAGTATAGAAATACCAGAAACACACATACCTATACTTCCTACATTAGCGAATCCAGCTAATGAGATACAAAGCATAAGAGCTGTTCTCTGATCCATTCCAGCTAAGATTGGAGCAAGCTTTCCATATGCTACGAATTCATTTAAAACAAGCTTTGAGCCTAATAGTTCACCTGCTTTTAATATATTTCCACCATCAAGTCCCATCATATAACCGATTGGTGCGAATATATATGATAAAATTCCTTCAAGTGATAGACCAAAGTTACCCAAAATACCGTTGATAAGTGCAACTATTGAAATTATGGCGATAAGTGCAGCACCAATTGCCATTGCCATCTGCATACCATCCATTGCGCCTGCAGAAAGTGCATCGATTACATTTTCATTATTACCTTTTCTGTCCATTTTGACTTCATCAATTTCGTTGACTTTATCTGACTGAGGACATACAATCTTTGAAATGATTATTGAGCCTACGGGTACTAGAGTAGATGCAATAAGTAATGATTCCATTGGTATACCTAATGCAACGTATCCAGCTATGATACTAACTGACATACTTCCCATACCAGAAACTAAAACTAACATTATTTCACTATCAGTCATTAAATTAAGATATTTGCTTACTAATATCGGAGAGTCAGTTTGACCTAAGAACATATTTGCAACTGCAACGAAGCTTTCTACCTCAGAAGTTTTAAATGCTTTTCCAAGAACCCAGCCTATTTTTGAAACTATAAATCCTAAAATTCCTAAATAATACAACATTCCTACTAACGCAGAGATAAACACTATATTACCCAAGGTCTGGAATGCGAAAATAAATCCTGTTGGTGCGCTAGACAGACCAAGAGATCCGAAAACAAACTGTATTCCCTCGCTACCGTAACCTAATACCTTTGCAACTGCGTCACTTACGCTCGAAATGACACCTCTACCGGCTGGAAGCTTTACGATAAGTGCTGCGATAATAAATTGTACAATCAAAGCCTTTATTATTTGCTTTTTGTCGATGGCTTTTCTATTGTACGATATGGCAAACATTAATGCCAAGATAACAATAATTCCTAAAATGTTTAATAAAATTTTCATATGTCCTCCTAGTTTTTGACTATTTTATTTAGAAAACTATTTCCACAAAAATCACCTTTTGTAGACAAAATTTCTGAGATTGTTTTTGCGATGTCGGAAAAACTATCTCTAGTTCCAAGATTTACTCCTGGTTTGATGATGTCTCCATAAATCATCATTGGTACGTACTCTCTTGAATGATCTGTACTAGGTGTTGATGGATCACAGCCATGATCAGCTGTAACAATCAGAACATCATCCTTATTCATTTTTTTTATCATTTTTTCAAGCTGAATATCGAACTCAGTTGCAGCATTTGCGTATCCATCCACATCGTTTCTGTGACCATATTTCATATCGAAATCAACAAGATTGACAAAGCATAGACCTTCAAAATCTTCGTCCATCAAGCTCAAAGTTATATTCATGCCATCAGAATTATCTTTCATTTTGTATGTTTTTTGTATTCCCTTACCGGCAAAAATATCAAAAATCTTTCCAACTCCAATTGTCTGATATCCATTTTCTATTAGTTCGTCCATGATTGTCTTTGATGGAGGTAGTAGAGAGTAGTCATGTCTGTTTGATGTTCTAGTAAAATTACCAGCATAGCCAACAAAAGGTCTGGCAATTACTCTTCCAACACCAAGTTTATCGCCTTTTAGCATTTCTCTAGCAGTTTCACAGTAGCTATACAATTCATTTAGAGGAATAATTTCCTCATGAGCCGCAATCTGAAAAACTGAATCTGCTGAAGTGTAGACTATCAAGTCACCAGAGTTAATGTGTTGCTCACCAAAATCTCTGATAACATCAGTTCCAGAATATGGTTTGTTGCAAAGACAACCTCTTCCAACTCTTTTAGAAAATTCCTCTAAAAAATAATTTGGAAAGCCATCTGGAAAGGTTGGTAGTGACTTTTTCGAAATTATCCCGGATATTTCCCAATGACCGATTGTTGTATCTTTTCCATTAGAAGCTTCTGCTAATCTTGCAAAGCTACCTATTGGATCCTTTGTTGCCATATTGAGCTCTTGTACACCTTCGATATTAAAAAGTCCCATTTTCTGCAACCAAGGAGTGTTATATTTTTCAGATTTAGATATTGCTGAAAGTGTATTACTACCTTTATCTCCATATTTTTCTGCATCAGGCATTTCTCCAATTCCAAAGCTATCTAATACAATCAGAAAAACTCTTTTTACTTTATTTCTTTTCATAATTCATCCTTTAATAATTGTAAGTTTTTAATATCCTAAATCGTTTTTTTCTCCTTTTAGCATGCTGACTGCCGAGCTAGTGCCTATTCTTGAGCATCCGGCATCAATAAATGCTTCTAGGTCGTCGATACTTTTTACACCACCTGCAGCCTTGATTTTCACCTCTGATCCGATGTGTTTTTTGAACAATAAAATGTCTTCCATTGTTGCACCACCAGTACCGAATCCTGTAGAAGTTTTAATATAGTCAGCTTTTGCATTTGTCACAGCCTTACACATTTCTATTTTTTCTTTTTCAGTAAGATAACAGGTTTCTACAATTACTTTCAAAATTTTGTTTCCACAAGCTTTTTTCAATTCGCATATTTCAGATTCTACTTTTTTGTAATCTCCATTTTTTACATCTGAGATGTTGAGCACCATATCTATTTCATTTGCACCATCCTCTAATGCATTTTTTACTTCTAACAGCTTTGATTCGGTAGAGTTATATCCCAAAGGAAAACCAACTACCGTACAAATGTTTATCTTTGTATTATAGCGTTCATGCACTCTTTTGATGTATGTTTGTGGAATACAAACCGATGCAGTTTTGAATTTGACAGCTTCATCACACAATTTTACGATGTCTTCCCATGTTGAATATGCCTTTAGAAGCGTGTGGTCAATATGACTTAGTATAAATTCTTTTTCCATTATTACTCCTTTCAAATAAGTTAGATTTTTGTTTTTTTATGTTCTTTCTCGAACATTTTAGCTCTATGACTATAATAATACACTTGAAAATATTTTTTGTCAATAATTTTGTTAATTATCAATCAAAAATAGATTGTATTTTCTCAAAAAACATTAAAAATGTTATAATTAAATCATAAAATAGAATGTTTTTATAGATTTTTTTAAAAAGTAACAAAAAATACCTTTATATTTAGATTTTTTTTTGATATTATGATATAATTATCTAAAATTGATTTTATACACAGGAGCGGGGGTGGCATTTTGTCTAAAAAAGAAGATAGAATTAATAATATAATATCTATTTTGAAAAGTTCAAATGGTTCATCAGTAAAAGATTTGGCTAATGAACTAAATGTATCTGAAATGACAATTAGAAGAGATTTAAAAACTCTTGAAGAGAAAAATATAATAGATAATTTTTATGGTGCAGCTGTTTTTAATCCCAGAGAAGACAATCCAGTAAATAAATCTGACGAGCTTTCATATAGTATAAGTATAAACTCTCATAAAATGGAATATCAAAAGAACTGTATTGGAAAAAAAGCAGCTGAATTTGTGTGTGAAAATGATGTTATTGTGATTGATACGGGAACTACAACTGAAAAATTAACCCAAAACATAGATAACGAGTTGAGCTTTACGGCGTTGGTGTTTAGTGCAAATAACCTTATTCACCTTCTTGGAAAGCCAAATGCAGAAATAATTGTATCTGGAGGGAAATTCCATAGAGATACAGGAATGTTTGAGCCATCAATAGACATGGAGCTTGTAAAGAATACGAGGACTAATAAATTGTTTTTGTCGGCTGCGGGAGTTCACGAAAAGCTAGGCATAACATGTGCATACTCCTATGAAATATTGCTGAAAAAAGAGGTGATTAGTAATTCACTAGAAGTTTTTTTGCTGGTGGATTCCTCCAAGCTTGGGAATGTGGCATCTGCTTTTATATGTGAGCTTGATTACATAGATAATATTATCACCGACAGAGGAATCAGTGATGAGTGGATGGAAATTATAAATAAAATGGGGATAAATTTAATTATAGCAGAGTAATAGAATATGTTATAATAGCGATTTTTTTGGTATAATAATAAAAAGATTATAAAAAAGACTGCATGGTAGATTCATATCGTGAAATAGTAGTTTATGAAGGAGGTCATGTATTATGAAATTTGAGTATCTAAGGAAAACAGATCAAGAAGTTTATGAAACTTTAGTCAAAGAATATGATAGGCAACAGAGAAATATTGAATTGATAGCTTCTGAAAATATTGTATCCAATGCTGTTATGGAAACTATGGGAAGCTATTTCACAAATAAGTATGCAGAAGGGTATCCTTCTAAAAGATATTATGGTGGTTGTCAATATGTCGATGAGTTAGAAAATCTTGCAATAGAAAGATTGAAAAGAATTTTTGGTGCTGAGCATGCCAATGTTCAACCTCATTCTGGATCACAAGCAAATCAAGCAGTGTATTTTGCTGTATTGGATTATGGAGATAAGGTTTTGGGCATGGATTTGTCTCAGGGTGGTCATTTGACACATGGTTCTCCAGTAAATATGTCTGGTGTCAACTACAATTTTATAGCTTATGGAGTAAATCCAGACACTGAAATGATAGACTATGACAGATTGAGAGAAATAGCTCTTATAGAAAAACCAAGGCTGATAGTAGCTGGAGCTAGTGCTTATCCAAGGGAGATTGATTTCAAGAAAATTTCTGATATTGCAAGGGAAGTGAATGCATATTTTATGGTGGATATGGCTCATATTGCAGGCTTGGTTGCTGCTGGATTACATAATAATCCAGTCGAATTTGCCGATTTTGTGACTAGTACTACTCATAAAACCTTGAGAGGACCAAGAGGTGGAATAATCCTTTGTAAGGAAAAATATGCAAAAAAAATTGATAAGGCAATTTTTCCTGGAATTCAAGGTGGTCCTCTGGAACACATCATTGCGGCAAAGGCAGTGTGTTTCAAGGAAGCTCTACAGAATGATTTCATAGAATATCAGAAAAATATCGTTGAAAATGCTTCCATCCTAGCTGATGAGTTGAAAAAGAGAGGCTTTGACTTGGTTTCAGGAGGAACAGATAATCATTTGATACTGCTGAATCTAGTTTCAAAGAAAATGACTGGAAAAGAGGCTGAAACTCTTTTGGACGAGGCGTATATAACTGTGAATAAAAACTCTATACCATTTGATAAAGCAAGCTTTGTAGAAACTAGTGGAATTAGAATTGGTACACCTGCTGTCACATCAAGAGGTATGAATGGAAATGATATGATAAAAATTGCTGAGGCTATCGATTTAGTAATAACTCATAGAGATATAGAAGCTGCGCAGAAAATTGTTGTGGAATTAACTGAGAAATATCCATTGCCAAAATTTGAAAAATAGAAGCAATTATATTATTTGTTTTTCAAATTTAAAATAGTTGATATTAGAATAATAAATATTAATTTTTTTTAGTTAAAAGTATGATAAAATAGAGTGGGAGAATTTAATTTCTCACTCTATTATTTTTGGGGGAAGTATGAATAAGAGCATGAAGTTGGACGAGGCTATTAATCTTATAAAAGACGGTGATACAGTTGCACTGTCTGGTTTTATGTTGGCGACTGCAGCTAGAGAAATAATGGTGGGCATTGGTAAAAGGTTTAAAAATACTGGAAGTCCCAGAGGTTTAACTATTTATCAAGGTGCTGGAATAGGAAATAACAGAGATCAAGGGGTATGTGAAATGAGCTATCCGGGTTTGATAAGGAGATATGTTACAGCACACTTTGCAAATAATCAGCCAATGATAAAAATGGCACTGAACAATGAGGTTGAGGCATATAATTTTCCTCAGGGCGTAATATCCCATCTGTATAGACAAGCGGCGGGGAAAAAGCCTTTTGAAATAACAAGGATAGGCTTGAATACATATTGCGATCCGAGACTTAAGGGTGGAAAGGTAAACGAAGCTGCAAAGGAAGATTTGGTGGAGCTGATATATATTGACGATGTTGAATATCTAAAGTATAAGGTTCCTAAGTATGATATAGGCATAATAAGAGGTACGACCGCAGATGAGCATGGAAATATTACCATGGAAGACGAGTCTTCAATAATAGATTCATTGGATATTGCAATGGCGGTTAAGGCTAGTGGAGGAAAGGTTATTGTTCAGGTAAAAAACATTGTGTCCTCTGAATCGATCAATAGAAAAGATGTTGTAATTCCAGGTGTGTTTGTGGATGCTGTCGTCATATCTGAGGAGCCAGAGATATATCATAGACAGACACCAGGAACTTTTTATAGTCCAGTTATTGCAGGAAAATATAACTCCAATGAATTTTCAATATCAGGTATGATTTTTGATGAGAGAAAAATAATTGCGAGGAGAGCTATAGAGGAATTGAAAAGTGGATCTGTTGTCAATTTGGGAATTGGAATACCGGAGGCTGTATCTTCTGCAGCAGTAGAAGCAGGAATTTCCGATATAGTTTTGACAGTTGAAAGCGGGCTTATCGGAGGAATACCTTTGGGAGGATCAAATTTTGGTTCCGCTGTAAATGCATGGGCAGCTTTACCTATGGCATCTCAGTTTGATTTTTATAATAGTGGTGGCTTGGATAAATCTTTTTTGGGATTCGCACAAATTGATTTCAATGGAAATATTAATGTGAGTAGGTTTGGAGATAGAATTGGTGGCTGTGGAGGATTTATTGATATAACACAATCGACAAAGAATATTGTATTTTGTGGAACGATGACCTCCAATGGATTGAAGACGAAATTTGAAAATGGAAAGCTTGTAATATTGAGTGAAGGCAAGACTAAAAAATTTAAAAATAGTATTGATGAAATAACATTTAGTGCACATCAGAGTAGGATCAATGGACAAAATATTATTTTGGTTACTGAGAGATGTGTGTTCAAATATGATGAAGAAGGATTAATCTTAATTGAGGTCGCTCCAGGAATTGATATAGAAAGTGAGATATTCGGTGTAATGGATTTCAGAACAAGAGTATCAGAAAATCTGAAGTTGATGGATAAAAGGATTTTTGATAAATAAATAAGAAAATAAATTAGATAATAGAATATTGGCTAAAGTATAAAATTAGGTATAAAACAAGTGCTTTGTATAATTAAAAAAACATTATAAAATTGAATATTAAGGAAAAGGTATTATTGAGAAAATAATTTCGAATATGGGAGTAAATTTGATAAATGTATTAGCATAGTATTCGTAGCAACAATAGGTATTTGTGTTGCTTTTTCATCAATAAGCGCGTTTATTTATCAAGGACTATTTGTGCTGTTAGTGACAATTATCAGTAGATACTCAGGTAATCCAGCCATTGCACTGTTAGTAGTATAGGAGGTATTGCGATTTTGGATATAGCAGTAAATTTGGTATTGGACAAAAATATAAGGGTTGCAAATATTGCACCAGCTGTATTTGTACCTATGATATTGTCTATTTTTGGAATAATTTAATAAGATATTTAGGAGGGGTTTAATTGAGGCATTTATTTAGAGTATATCTTGAGTTTATTAGAAGCTTTTTTTCCAATTTGGCTCAATTTATAAAATATCAGCTCGTGACAAAATCTATATTATCTATGATAATAATTCCTTCATATGGGTTGATAAGCGGATTTTTGATAAAAAGCAAGGGTTATAATTTACTTAGTAATGGAGACATATTAAATTTTCTGTTTTCAGCCAGGGGATTTATTTTTCTTATCATGATGTTTTTTACTGTTATGGTTGAAATAATATTAGAAATCAGTGGGTATATTGCGATAAGTTCGAAAATTGAAGATAAGCAAAGTGAGTCGGGATATTTTGATTTATTGAAGTATAACTGGAATCTGCTTCCAAGGATGATGTCTTTTGGTGGTGTCATGATAATAATATACTTGTTAATACTTGCACCACTAAGTGGGTTTGGATTAAAGCTTTCTTTCTTGAAGGGCTTTTATATCCCAAATTTCGTGATGAGTGTGATACAGACAAATATCACTTTTAAAGTAATATACTACATAATTATAGGTATCGTGTTTTTATCAAGCGTATTTATGGTATTCACATTCCATTTTATGATTATTTGTGGACAGAATTCAACGAAGGCTATCAAGTCGAGCTTTGAATTAGTTGTAAAAAATAAAAAGAAGTTTTTTGTTGATATTGTTGGAATAACCATTATAAATACAGTAGTAATAGCCTTGGTATTGTTCATTTGGATTTTTGCACTGATGTTATTTTTTAAATCATCAAGTGGATTTTTTGGGAAATCATTGGCGATGCTTTTGCTTCAGCTTCATAGTATAGTGATATTATTGATATCTATGCTAGTGGTTCCGTTTGAATGTCTACATTTTACGAAGATATTCTACCAATTAGTTCCGAATGAAGATCGAATATTTGTACAGATAAAAGAAAAAAAGAAGAAATCTATTTTGGACAAATTATTTATGCGAAAAAAAACCTTTATAGCTATTTGTCTAGTAGTTTTTGTTCCTATATCAGTTTTTCTTGCGGTATTTACAAGGGAATTTCTTGGGTACAACAGTCAAATCATGATAATGGGGCATAGAGGTTTTGGCGATGGAGTACCAGAAAACAGTATTAGTTCGATAAAAAAATCTATATCAGAAAAAATAGACTATATTGAAATAGATGTTCAAAGAACCAAGGATAGGTCGTATGTACTAAATCACGATAAAAATTTTGCAAGAGTTGCCAGCTCTAATAATACTTTCATAAATGAAGAGGTTTTGGATTTGACATATGACCAAATCAAGGAAATAAGAATTGGCAAAGGATTTGGAGATAAATACAAGAATGAAAAGGTTCCAACCATTGAAGAGGTATTGGAGCTATGCAAGGATAAAATAGGAATAAACTTGGAGCTAAAAGGTAATGTCGATCAAAGGATGATGGATGACCTAATGAATATTGTCGATAAGAAAGGCATGAAAGCTCAGGTGATTTTTACATCTTTGACAAAATCAAATGTCGAATATATTGAAAATAAGGACATAACTTTTAATACAGGCTTGATTAATTATTTAAAAATAGGTGACTATACAAATATCAATGTAGACTATTTTATGTTGGAGGAAAATGAGATTACTGACAAGAATGTTGATTCAATACATGAAATTGGGAAAAAGGTAATTGCTTGGACTGTAAACTCAGAGGAGTCCATTGAAAATATGACAAAGCTGGAGATTGATGGAGTTATCACTGACAATCCACTTGATGTAAAAAATAAGCTAAAGGAAAATGCAGAGTTAACAGAAAATGAATTAATAGTATCCAGATTTTTAGATTTACTAAATTTTAAGTAAATTTGGAGTGACAAAACATAAAAGCAAATAGCTATAGATGTTTTTATATCAATAGTTATTTGCTTTTAATATATCTATAAGTTATGTAGAAATACGAGAAATAATAAAATTATTTAAAATTTCTTATATCTTTCCTTATATCTTTTCATGACTTTATTTTTCTATCAGGTGGTTAATCTATTTTTTCGCAGGTAGATCCATTTCTACAAGGCTCTATTTTTTTTACTTTTCCTGCAATGCCTAGCATATTTCTTGTTTCTTGTAGTGATTCGCTGACTCTTTCGGCATCTGCTTTGTCACAAAATGCGATTACTGTTGATCCAGCTCCGCTTAAAGCAAATCCAAATGCTCCTGAATCTAATGCGGATTTTTTTAGCTCATCAAATCCGAGTATCAATGATTTTCTATATGGTTCATGAATTACATCATTCATAGTCTTAGATATGATATTTGTATCACCAGTCATAAATCCCATAATCATCAGTGTCAAATTAGACATATTATGAACGACATCCTTTATTTCAAAAGATTTTGGAACAACACTTCTTGAACTGCTTGTTGAAATTTCATAATCTGGTATAAACAATACACACATCAAGTCATCAAAAGGAGCTATGCTTTTGTATACAATTTCGCCACTATCTATTTTTGTCGAAACGATTAGATTACCCAAAAGTGCTGGAGCAACATTGTCAGGATGTCCCTCTATTTCAGTAGCTAATTCTAGAATAGAGTCCTTGGAAAGTGGAAAATCCATCAAGGCATTTGCAGAAAGCAACCCGCCTATAATGGCTGTTGCACTGGATCCCATTCCTCTTGCTAAGGGAACTCCATTTGTGATTTTAATATGGTATCCGCTTGGGTATTTTCCAATTTTTTCAAAAAGCTTGTTCATACAGTTTATTACGAGGTTATTTTCAATGGTTAATTTCTCTTTTTCTAAGCCATCCAATTCTATTACAATTTCGTCGGATAATTCACACTCAAAAACTGAGTATAGGGATAATGCCATTCCAAGCACATCATATCCTGGACCTAAATTTGCTGTTGTTGCTGGTACTGTGATTTTATACATAAGTGTCACCTATCTTTCTATTAATTTAAGAACTTCTTCCAAGGCTCCAGTAATGGATTTAGGCTTGCTTGCAAGACTCAAACAAGTATCTGGGTCCTTTAATCCATTTCCGGTCAAGATGGCTACCACTTTCGATCCTTTCTTTATATCTCCGTTTTCTACTGATTTTATTATTCCTGCAAGTGAAGCAGATGAGGCTGGCTCTGTAAATATTCCTTCTTGTGAGGATAGAAGCTTGTATGCTTGAAGAATTTCTTCGTCTGAAACAGCCTTTATAGTTCCTCCTGATTCATCTCTTGCCTTTAAGGCTTTTTCCCAAGATGCTGGGTTTCCAATTCTAATTGCAGTAGCGACAGTTTGAGGATCGGCAAATATCCTATTTTGAACGATAGGAGAGGCTCCCTCAGCTTGATAACCTTTCATAATTGGTAGCTTTGTAGATTTGCTATTTTGCTTGTACTCTTTGAAGCCTTTCCAATATGCAGTTATATTTCCAGCATTTCCGACCGGAATTGCCAAGTAGTCGGGTGCATCTCCAAGAGCATCGACAATCTCAAATGCTCCTGTTTTCTGACCCTCTAATCTAAATGGGTTTAAAGAATTGACAAGTGTTATTGGATGCGTTGTAGTAATCTCTTTTACCAGATTCAAAGCATCGTCAAAATTTCCTTGAATTGCTACTACGTTTGTTCCGTATTGAAGTGCCTGTGCAAGCTTTCCTAGTGCAACGTATCCATCTGGAATAAGTACGATTGAATTTAATCCATATCTTGCTCCATATGCGGCTGCAGAGGCAGAGGTATTGCCTGTGCTTGCACACATAATTGTATTTGAGCCACTTTCTAGTGCCTTTGCTATTGCCATTACCATACCACGGTCCTTGAATGAGCCTGTAGGATTGAGACCCTCATATTTAAAGTATAGGTCGATGCCCAAATCCCTACCTATGTTTTCACTTTTAATAAGAGGTGTGTTACCCTCGTACAAAGTTACCAATGGAGTGCTTTCATTTACTGGTAAATATTCTTTATATTGATTTAAAAGTCCTTTCCATGCCATATTATAACCCACTTTCTATTCTAATAGCTCTTATCAATATTAGCTCGCTTTCCAATTTTGATAATTTTTCGATTGTTTCATTGAATTTTTCCTCTACACAAGGCTCTGTAACTAAAACAAACTCATCTATTTGCTCATTTATGTTGTTTTCAATGAAGCTGTATTTATTTATTTCCTCAATCTCAATATTATTGTCTTCAAATAATTTCAATAATTTTGTACCTTCAATTTTACCAGCCTTAAATTGCAGTCTTAAATAATAAGAAAAATCTAGTGATTCTATTGGTAGTACGCTCTTGTGTTCAAATAAGTTGTATGCATATTCAGGCTTTGTACCATTTAATATCCTCTTTATAATTGTTATTATGTCGTTCACAACAGCTGAGCCCGTTGGTAGTGCACCAGCACCTCTACCATAAAACATCGTTTCTCCAACCATATCACCTTTAACGTATACTGAATTTAATTCATATTTAACTGATGATAGTGGATGGTCAAGTGGCAGCATTGTAGGATGAACCTTTGCTACTATTCCATCTTCTTTATTTTCTGCAACGGCAAGAAGCTTAATTCTATAGCCCAATTTTAATGCGTATTCGATGTCTTTCAATGTAATATTTGTAATTCCTGATACATAAACTTGATTTGTTGTGACCAAGCTATGGAAACCGATGCTTGCTAGAATCGCACATTTTCTCGCTGCGTCAAGACCATCTAAATCGGCACTTGGATCAGCTTCTAGAAATCCTAATCGCTTTGCATCTTCAATTATTTCTTCTAGTGATAATTTTTCGACTTCCATTCTTGTAAGAATATAATTTGTGGAACCATTTACTATCCCACTTATTTTTTTGATATTATTTCCAGTTAGAGCAAATTGTAATGATTTTAATATTGGAATTCCACCAGCAACAGCGGCTTCATAAAAGAAATGACAATTATTTTTCTTAGCTAATTCTGTTAATTCTTTTCCGTAGAGGGCAACCAAATCTTTATTGGCTGAAACTACATGTTTTTTGTTATTGAGTGCAGATTCAACAATTTTTTTTGCTTCATCTATACCACCCATAACTTCAACTACAATATCTATATCTGGATCTTTAAGAATGTCGTCAGGGTTCGTGGTCAACATGGAGGTATCAACGTCAATCGTTCTTTTTTTACCTAAATCTTTCACACATATTTTATTTGTCTGGATTTTGCAACCAATTTCTCGCTCAATGGTATCGCCGTTGGTTGTCAAAATATCCATGGTACCGGATCCGACTGTCCCTAGTCCAAATATTCCTAATTTTAATGCTTTCAAATTGCTACCTCCTTATTTGGTATATTCTCAAGCCTTCTGAAATTCGGAAAGCTTGAGTTATTTGATATTTTACCACTTTTTAAAGCTTATTACAATAAATAAATGCTATAATTTGATTATTTATTTTTTCTACAATTTTAATTACAGATAAGTATAATGTATATAATAATTTTCAAAATTATCTAAATATTATTTGTTATATTTGATTTTTTAGCAAATCTTCCAAGCTTTCTCTTTTTATGACAACCTTATCTTTGCCATCTCTTACAAATATAACTGCTGGTCTAGTCATTTGGTTGTAGTTTGATGCCATTGAGTAGTGGTAAGCTCCTGTGCAGCTTACAACGGCAATATCATTTATTTCAGGCTTTTGAATATATACGTCCTTTGCAATAATATCACCAGATTCACAGCACTTACCGACTATTGTTGCCAAATAGTTGGCTGAGGAATACATTTTATTTGCTATGGCGACCTCGTATTTTGCATCATACAAGGCAGTTCTTATATGATCGCTCATACCTCCATCGATGGAAACATAGTTTCTAACATTTGGAATTTCTTTGATAGTTCCAATCTTGTATAATGTGTATCCAGCTTCACCGACAATTGATCTACCAGGTTCAATCCAAATTTCAGGGATATCAAGTGCGAATTTTTCTGATGATGATTTTAGTGATTCAGCGATTTCATTTATAGCATCTTCAATTGGATATGACACATCTTCGACTGTATACCTAATTCCAAATCCACCTCCAATGTTTAGAACTTTCGCCGAAAAGCCTAGCTCCGATTTTAGAGTATTAAGCCAGGAGAATACCTTGTCAATTGCGTATCTTGTTCCTTCTGTTCCAAATATTTGGGAACCGATATGGAAATGGACACCCTGTAGAGAAATATTTTCTGTTTGTAATATTTTTTCGATTGCGATTTTAGCTTGACCATTGTCGATGTTTAGACCAAATTTTGAATCAGTATTTCCAGTCGTAATAAATTCATGAGTGTGAGCCTCGACACCTGGTGTAATTCTTAGTAGAGCTTTTATTTTTTTATTGTTGTTTTTTTTTGCAATTGCTTCAATCCTATCTATTTCGGAAAAGCTATCAATTACAAACAATCCTATATTTTTTTCAATAGCGTACATTATTTCCTGATCAGTTTTATTGTTTCCATGAAAATGCATATTCTCAGCAGGAAAATCTGCAGATAATGCATTATATATTTCTCCGATTGAAACGACATCTAGTCCAAGCTTTTCATCTTTTGCCAGCCTTGCCATTTCCTTGCACAAAAATGCCTTGCTTGCATATGAAATATGGTATTTTAAGCCTGTGCTTGATAGAGCATTGTGGAATCGTCTACACTGAGTTCTGATTAATTCTTCATCATAGACAAATAATGGTGTTCCGTGAGTTTTTACCAAATCTATAGAATCGCATCCGCCAATTGACAAAATGCCATTTTTTTCAATTTTTGCAGTTCCGTTTAATTTCATTTTACATCCTTTCAATTAATTTATTTTATATGTTGATTGACAATATTTTTGTTAATGTGATATTGTTGTAGTATGTAGAATATTTTCATGTTTTTAGGAGGGATATTTTATGAATAAGGATAAAAAAACAATACTAGGAATTTATATTATTGGATTAATAGCAGTAATCGTGTCAATATTATATAGATTCAATGTTCATGTTTACGATAGCTTCACTCTACATGTATTTATTTTATTATCGATTGCCATTGCAGCAATCTTATTTAACAATAGAATCGATAGCAATAATACATATCTCGTAAAGCATTATTCCGTATTGTCCATTCTAATAGCATTATCCATTAATATAATTTATCCATCAGTTTTTTTGGTACTAATAAGTGTAGGTCACTTATTTATTATTAATACATGGCTTTATATTAAAAAGTATATGATGGAAAAACAAATAGGTAAAGACAAAATAAGTGTATACAAAGATAAAGTAAAAATAGTATTTATGCTATATATTATCCCAAACATTTTGGTAAATCGATTTCATAATATGAAACTACGTTCTGTACTTTTATTTTTTATGTGTCTAGTGATATCATTCATTTTATATTATCATTATAAGAAAGAGCTGTATATTTCTGAATAAAAAATGAATGTGTTTTTTTAAGGAAAAATCCCAAGTCATGGTATATAATCAATTTAGATATATGCCATGACTTTTATTTTGTGTTTAATGTCAAACATACTAACTTAATTTAGCATCACCTAATATACTCAACTTCAAGAGTAGAGTAGTTGAGTGGACTCATTTGCTCAGAGCATGATCCTACTCCTTTTTTTGTAAATTCGTGTAATGGAAGCTCTTTGTTGTAGTAATATACAGTGTCGCCGACCTTTACGTCAGAATTTTCAATATTTACCCTTATTATTTTCTCTGATGCATCAAAACTATCTTCCATATACACGTATTCGTCAATTTTCACTACAGTATGGCTCATCATAAAAGAGACTAATTTGTATTTTTTATCATTAATTATTACATCATGACCTATACCGCGCTTTCTAAGTAGTCCATCTCCATAGCCGATATTCACAACTGCAACGAAAGTATTCTCTGCTGGAACAAATGATGAACAGTATCCAATGCTTTCTCCCGCAGATAGCTTAATTATTGAAATAACTTCTCCTGAAAGCTCAATGGAAGGTGTGATTTTGTCATTTTCATATCTGTCATGTGGATAGTATCCGTACAATAAAATACCGGGTCTGATATGCGTGTGATTAGGTAGGATGCCATCTCTTGAAAAAGCTGCACTGTTCTGGGAATGAATATAATTGAAGCTGTAATCCTTTGTGATATTTTTAAGAAGAGCAATCCATTCATCTCTTTCTTTTTCATAATTTTTTTCCTTGTCAAATGTATCTGCCCATGAAAAATGAGTCCATAAACCTTCTATTTTTATGCCTTTGGATTTTGCAAACTCAAGAATATTTCTAAGCTCTGCTTCGCTTCTACAGCCGGATCTTCTCATATACCCAGCCCATTCAATATGCCAAGATATATCTCTCATTTTCTCGTAGTTTTCTTGAATGTATTCGAATGAAGGGAGTGTAGCTGTAATACCATACTCTCTCATAAAATCGAATTCAGTATTTGGATTCACGCATAGTATATGGACATCTGAATATCTATCCCTAATAGCCTCACATTCTCTGATTGAGGTTGTAGCGAAAAATCTAATTCCACCTTTATAAAAGCTATCAGCTACCTTAGCTAGTCCAAGATTATATGCGTTGTTTTTTACCATTGCTATAACGCCACTATCTTTTTTTGTAGAAGTACGCTTGACATCTTCTAAAATATATTTTGCATTACTCTGAAGAGCTGATAGATTTATGGTCAATTTTGCTCCCTTCATATTTTATTCCTTTCCAAAGCTTTTAGCTATTTCTACAAAGTAATCGATACCAAATATTAGAGCTTCTTCACGTAGCTGAAGTGTTGGTGTATGTAATCCACTTGTATATCCCAGCTCGTCATTTTTAACACCGATAAAAGAGTAATTAATTGGAGAAATTTTACCAAAGAACGAAAAGTCTTCACCTAGAAGATAAGGGTCTTTTCTCGTGATGTGGCTTGCGTTTGCTATTTTCGCTGCATTGACAGATTTATCATACAAAATTTCTGAGTTGATTACTGCAGGATACCCAGCTCGTATTTCAGGTACTACTTCACATTTTGTGGATAGTGACACACCTTGACATATCTCACGAATCCTTTTTTCGATAATTGCAAAATCGTCTTTATCGTATGTTCTTATTGTACCCTCTAAAAATGCATTTTCAGGAACTGAGTTCATGACCTCTCCAGCTTTCATAATTCCAGTATGTATAATATTCGTATGGTTGCTATCCAAATCGTAAGTAGGGATTGCTTGTATTTGGCTATAAATTTGAATCGCAGCATTCAGCGCATTTATGCCTTCTTCTCTTTTTCCTACATGAGCAGCCTTTCCCTTTATATTTACTGTAAATTCATTACAGCTAGCCATTATAGGTCCTATCCTAGAGATTATTGTACCCTCATCATAATATGGATTAATATGAAGAGCAAAGGAACCTAGTATCTCATATTTGTCAAAATCATAGTTTTTTATCAAAAGGTTAGCGCCACCAAAGGATTCCTCAGATGGTTGGAAAATTGCTAGAATATTAATATTTAATTTTTTTGATTTAGATATTTCGGATAATTCGTTTATTGCACCCAATAATATAGTTGCATGAGCGTCATGACCACAAGCGTGCATGACCCCATCATTTTTTGAGCGAAATTCTATAGCATTCATTTCTTTGATAGGTAGAGCATCTATATCTGCTCTTAAAATAATGTATTTTTTGCCTTTTCCACTCAACTTTACCACTGTTGCCGTATCCATCGGAGCTTCGTATTCTAACCCCATTTTATCCAGCTCGTTGCGTATAAATTCTGTAGTCTTGTACTCTTTAAGAGACAGCTCAGGATTTTCGTGCAGAAATCTTCTCCAATTTTTTATCTGTTCTAATTTTGTAAATTTCATTTATATCACTTTTCTTCTTAAATATATAACCTTTATTCTAAGTATTTATAACTTTATTTTTATTTATTTAGTCCAAGCTTCTTAACGCTTCGACAATACTTATTTTTTCACTATTAACCTCGTCAGTTCTTTTTATTATTTTTGCCGGAACTCCAGCAACTACGCAGTTCTCTGGAACGTCCTCTGTTACAATCGCACCAGATGCGACTACTGAATTTTTTCCAACTCTAACACCTTCAAGAACAACTGCATTTGCTCCGATAAGTACGTTATCTTCTATAATAACAGGGTTTGCGTTTGCTGGCTCTATTACGCCGGCCAATACAGCTCCAGCTCCAACATGAACATTTTTTCCAGTTGTTGCACGTCCACCAAGGACAGCACCCATGTCGATCATTGTTCCTTCTCCAACTACCGCACCAATGTTTATTATTGCACCCATCATTACCACAGCATTGTCTTTGATAACAGCGTGCTCTCTGATAAATGCGCCTGGTTCGATTCTTGCATTGACAGCAGTTAAATCCATTAGTGGAATAGCACTATTACGTCTATCATTTTCAACTACGAAATCTACAATGCTTTCTCTATTATTTTCAAGTATTTCTTCCCATGTTTTTAAATCTGTAAAAAGGGCTTTTGAGTTCTCGTCTCCAAAATCCTTTACACCTACTGGCAAAGATATATTTTCCAAATTACCCTTAATATATACTTTTACGGGTGTAGTTTTTGTTGATGTTGCTATATAATTAATTATTTCTTCTGAAGTAAAGCTTCTTGACATATTATTCTCCTTATTTATTGATTATTATATTGTGTCGAAAGTATAGAATCCAGGTTTTTTACTGGATATATTTTCTGCCGCTTTAATTGCGCCATCAGCAAACAGCTTTTTTGACTGTGCTTTGTGTGTTATTTCAATAACCTCGTCAGTTCCAGCAAAAAGAACTTCATGTTCACCGACAATTGTTCCACCTCTAACAGCACTCATTCCTATTTCCATTTTATCTCTCTTATGTTCATCCTTAGATCTGTCATAGATAGGTAAGTATGTTTTTCCTGTGATATCTGAACTATCTTTTTTACTTGCTGTATATGAATTTTGTATTGCTTCAAGTAGCTTAACGGCTGTACCACTTGGAGCATCAATCTTCTTGTTGTGATGCTTTTCTATTATCTCTATATCGAATCCATCAGACAATAGAGGAGTTAAAAACTCAAGTGCTTTTGTCAATACGTGAACTCCATAGCTCATATTGGCACTGAAAAACACTGGGCAACTCTTTGATGCTTCGTCCATCAAATCCTGTAGCCTTTCTCTGGCACCAGTCGTTGCTACAACAATAGGAACCTTGTGAATAGAAGCTCCTTCAAGAAGTGGAGTAACATTGTCTGGGTGAGAAAAATCTATTATTACATCTGTAGAATGAATATTTTCAACCTTGTTATAAACAGGATATGGTGGGTTTTCTATTTCTTGAAGTGAAAATATGCCAGTTATTTCGTGCCCTTTCTCTATTGCAAGAGCTTCAACAATTTTTGACATTGTACCATATCCGCTCAAAATTATTTTCATTATTTTCCCTCCGATTAAAGGTTATTTTCATGCTTCAAGCATGAATTATATTCGGCAATTACATTATTTCTAACCTTTTCATTAGTTGGAATAAGCGGTAATCTAAAGTTTTCATCGCCATAGCCCATATATTTCAAGACAGCCTTCAATGGAGTAGGACTTACATCTGAGAATAGGGCAGAGATGAGAGGATTTAATGCATTTTGTAGATTTCTGCTACTTACGATATTTCCATTATCATATTGCTTGAAGATATTTATAAATGCTTTTGGTGTACAATTTGAAACAACACTTATTACTCCATTTCCACCATGAGTAAGAAAATCGAAAAAAGTACCATCATCACCACTATAAAGAACAAAATCAGAATCTTCACCTAACAAGGTTTTTAATTTCGCAAGGTACTTCATATCGCCAGTTGCATCCTTTAATGCGACTATATTTTTATGTTTTGCTAGTTTTACAACAGTTTCTGGTTGTATTGTCATTCCAGTACGACCAGGGACGTTGTATAGGATAATAGGAATATCAGCTACATCCGCAATTGCATAGTAGTGAGCGATTAAGCCTTGTTGACTTGTCTTATTATAGTATGGAGTAACAACCAATGCAAAATCTGCACCATTTTCTTTTGCCGAAATAGTCTGTTGAATTGCAGATTTAGTGTTATTCGCACCAGTTCCCAAAATAATCGGACAATCATACTTAGATCCTCTTAAAGATAGAGTCATCCTAAGAAGCTCTAATTTTTCATCTATTGTAAGGGTAGATCCTTCTCCCGTTGTTCCTGAAACAACCAATCCATTTATTCCACTTTCAAGCTGAAATTTTACCAGATTTTCATATGCTTTAAAATCTATATCTCCATTTGCCAACATTGGCGTTACAAGTGCGGTTGCAACTCCCGAAAATAGCTTTGTCATAACATTCTCCTTTTTTACAAGTACATTTTCTTGTTATTTGCTTGCTTCTATCATTTCTGCAATTTGAACTGCATTGCTAGCGGCTCCCTTTCTAATATTGTCTGCCACACACCAGATGTGGAATCCATTAGGTCTGGAGATATCCTTTCTTATTCTTCCTACTAAGACCTCGTCAATTCCTGTTGCGTTTATAGGCATTGGATACTCATTTTCTTGAACGTTATCCACCAAAATTACACCAGGAGCATTTTTTAATATTTCTCTTATTTCTTCAACAGTGGTTTCCTTTTTGAATTCCACATCAATTTCAACTGAATGCGAATTTAATACAGGAACTCTAACGCAAGTAGCCGAAATTCCGACAGAATCGTCCAGAGAGAGAATTTTCTTAGTTTCATTTACCATTTTCATCTCTTCTTTTGTATATCCATTATCAAGAAATACATCAATATGTGGCAACACATTGTTGTAAATTGGATGTGGATATTTCTTTGGCTCAATTCCTTCTTGTCCATTTAAAAGATCATCTATACCACCTTTACCAGAGCCAGAAACTGCCTGATAAGTTGTGTATTTAATATGTGATAGACCAAAAGCATCGTGAAGTGCTCTAAGAGGAACAACTGATTGAATTGTTGAGCAGTTAGGGTTTGCAATAATCCTTCTCTGAAGAGTCGGTTTATTACACTCCGGTACTATCAAATCAATTTCCGGATTCATCCTCCACGCACTAGAGTTGTCTATTACGATTACACCGTTTCTCTCTGCTATGGGAGCAAACTCTAGGGATGTGCTTCCTCCTGCCGAAAATAGTGCATAGTCAATATCTTTATCAAAAGAATTTTCATTTAATTCTTCTACTTCTATTTCAATATCTCTAAATTTTATTTTCTTTCCGGCTGATCTAGCAGAAGCCATTAGGTATAGTTTGTCAACCCTTAGCTCGCTTTCTGCTAATCTTTCTATCATTTTTGTTCCAACTACTCCTGTAGCCCCTACTATTGCAAATATTGCCATATTTTTTCTCCTTTCAAAGCTGATTGATTTTTATATATTAAATTCCAAACACAAAAGTCTGATTGCTTCTTTTCCATCGTCTTTTTTTAGTGCAAATGATATTGATATTTCTGAGGTTGTTACCTGTAAAAATTCGATACCGTTTTTACAAAGAGTTCTAAATGCTCTTGCAGCTACACCACTTACATCTCTCATACCTGATCCAACTATAGATACCTTGCAACAGCTTGAGTCGATAGAACAGTCTATATTTGGATAGCTAGTAGATAAATTTTCCAACGATCTATTTAAGAAATTTCTATCTGTATTTTTGCAAGTAAACGAAATGTTGATAATATTGTTTGAAATCACTTGACTAATCATATCTATATTTACTCCAAACTCATCAAGCTTGTCGAAGAGATCCTTTACAAACATTGTTGAACAATCTTTACAGGACAGGGTAACGTGTAAAATATCCTTATCCAAGGCTGCTCCTGTAACTATTTTCTTTTCTAATAAATTTGAACCTTCCATTATCCATGTCCCCTTTTCTTCTGATAGTGTTTTTCCCAAATATAGTGGTACGTTGTAATTTTTAGCAATTTCAACGCATCTAGTTTCTAAGACTCCTGCACCTAGAGCAGATAGCTCTAACATTTCTTCATAGCTTACCTGCTCAAGTTTTTTTGCATTTGGAAAAATTCTAGGATCTGTGCTGAACACTCCGATAACATCGGTGTATATCTCACATGGTGCGTTTAATGATGCTGCCAATGCTACAGCACTCGTATCAGAGCCACCACGACCAAGAGTTGTTATTTCTAAATTTTCATTGTACCCCTGAAATCCCGCTACTACAAGAACATCAAATTCGTTTAATTCATTTTTCAAAAATATTGAATCTATATCGGCAATTTTACTTTTCGTATGCTGACCAAAGGTCTTTATTCCGGCCTGTAAACCTGTTAAAGATCTGGATTTAACACCAATGTCGTTTAAGGTGATTGCCATTAGTGAGATGGTGGTTTGTTCACCTATAGCCAGAAGAGTATCAAGCTCTCTGACATCCGGATTTGAGGTTATTTGATTTACTTGATTTAGTAGTGAATCAGTGGTTTTTCCCATTGCTGAAACAACAACTACAAGCTTTTCTCCTTTTTCAACCCTATTTTTCAGATTGGTCGAAATTGACTTGATTTTTTCGATAGTGCTCACTGATGATCCACCGAATTTTAGTACCGTTGTTTTATTCATGATTACCTCCAAACAAAATTTATACTGAAAAAGGACAAGTGTAGTAGCTCACTACATTTGTCCTTTGATTTAGCATGTGTATTTTTTATCGACAATTATGACAATGTATCTGGCTAGCACTCCATTATGTTAAAAAAGACAAATGTGGTTAACCAAACATTCGTCAAATAAATCTATAGAGCTGATACAATTATAGTCAAAATGTGGTTAGCACTCCATTATCCTATGATAATGACAAAACACTTGTTGTTAACAAGTATTCCAACGATATCAGTCGAGCAATACTAATATCATTTCGGCAAAATCCCCTTTCGAATCAAACTGATTGCTCCCATTGTTTGAAACTACTGATGTCATTTGCACCTCTATCCAATCGTATTTAGTTATATTAATAGGTAGATATTATCTACCTATCGGTTAGTTATTCATTATAAAGTATATTTTGAGTTTTGTAAATATAAAATGTAAATAAAAAAATAATTTTTCTAAAATAGAGGCTGACCTGAGAGGTATTTATATGAAAAAAATACTCATTGTCTACCCTCAGTGTCTGCCTATATTGGTGCAGCTATAGTTTCAGGTGCATATGCGTGCAATTTGGAAAATAGGAAAGGTAATATTTTATTTATAGATATTGGAACAAACGGAGAAATCGTACTATCAAAATCTGGACAACTGCTGTGTTGTTTTTGTGCTGCTGGTACAGCACTAGACGGAATGAATATAAGCTCTGGAATGAGAGCTGTTGACGGAGCAATAAAAGAATATGATGATGCGACATTTTGCGAATTGCCATTTTGTCATACTGTAGAAGCAGAGGCAATGGGTGGAATTGTAAATTATGGCGATGAAAAGTCAGGTCCTAGAGCCAAGGAGTATATTTGTACGAAGCCAGAGGAAATTTTGGAATTAAAGGAAATAGACTTTAATTCCGGTAGAATTTTTGAGGTACTTGAGGCTTGTAAAATACTTGGGGAACAAGGCGAAGATGTTGTACTTGAGGTTGCGGGTCCATTTACAATAATGAATGTATTAATTGTTCCTGTTTATGTATTCAAAGCATTGTTTTTATATAAAAGAAAGGTTTTTCATTTATTAAGCAGGACAAATATTATATAATATACGTTAGATAGTATAAGATATTATATGTTAAATATTATATTTCGAAGGAGGAACTATTATGAAACTTGGAGTAGTTGGTTTTTATGGAAAATTGGGAAAGGCTAATTATGATTCAATAATGTCAAATCCAGATACTAGCTTGGCTTTTGGTGTTTCTAGATCAGCATCTGCAGATGGAGATGAGCACCAAGGGTTTAAAGTATACAAAAATATATTGAGCGTGTCAGAAGAATGTGATGGAGTAATTGATTTTTCAAATAGGGAAAATATACGTGATGTCGTTAAATTTTGTTCGGATAGAAGTATTCCATTGGTTGTAGGAACTACTGGGCTTACTGAATCAGATGAGAGATATATTAACGATGCTTCGAAAAAGATACCTATATTGCTATCTCATAATACTGGATTCGGAGTAAATGTGCTTTTGGATATAGTGAAAAATGCTTGTGAATTGTTGAAGGGCTTTGATATAGAGATAGTTGAAAAGCATCACAACAGGAAGGAGGACGCTCCAAGCGGAACTTCAAAGATGATTTTTAATAGTATGAAATCTGCTAATCCAGATTTATTTACAACATTTGGAAGAAGCGGTCCAAACTCAAAGAGACAACAAAATGAGGTCGGCTTTCATTCTGTCAGAGGTGGAACAATAATCAGTGATCATGATGTTATTTTTGCAGGCAACGACGAAGTGATTACTATTAGCCATCATGCAGAATCAGATAGATCCTTTGCAAATGGTGCTGTTAGAGCAATATTCTATCTAAAGGATAAAGAAAACGGACTTTTTGATATGAAAGATGTATTGCTAGACACCAATTAGAATAATCGAAGAATACTCAAGGAGATTATAAAGTATATTTATTAAAAAATATAGAAAAATGTAGGTGGGAGGACAAATGAATTTAATTTCAAGAGAAATACAAACGAGGCTGTTTGAGTTACAGGATTTAGGCTATAGAGATTTTAATGCAAAGCTTATACCGAATATTGATAAAGAGAAAATAATCGGGGTGCGTAGTCCGGAGTTAAAGAAGCTCGCAAAAGAATTTTCGAAGAGAGAAGACATAGATGAATTTTTACAGGACTTACCACATCAATACTATGAGGAAAATAATTTACATTGCTTTATTCTCAGTACAGTGAAGGATTTTGACTATCTAATAAAAATGACTGAAGAAATTCTTCCATATATTGATAATTGGGCGACTTGTGATAGTTTTTCGCCACCTATATTTAAAAAATATCCAAGAGAAGTTTATAAAAAAATAAAAGAGTGGCTTAAAAGTGATGAAACATATACCAAGAGATATGGGATAGTTAGATTGATGAATAATTATCTTGATGATGAGTTTTTACCAGAAATGTTGGAGCTGGTTTCTTCAATAAAGTCAGATGAATATTATATCAATATGGCAATTGCTTGGTACTTTAGTTTCGCCTTGATTAAACAGTATGACAATACTATTAGTCTGATAGAGGGCAAAACTATGGATAAGTTTGTACACAATAAATCTATTCAAAAAGCCATAGAAAGTAGAAGGATCGACGACGATACGAAGGAATATTTAAAGACATTGAAAAAATAGTGTATTATTTTAGAAAAGGGTGATGGATATGATAGAAAAATATTTAGATAAGGAACCGATGGTACCTGAATCTTGTTTTATACATGAACTAGCAACGATTGTGGGTGGAGTTAAGTTCGGAGAAAGGTGTAGTGTATGGCCGAATGCATCACTAAGAGGAGATAGCTGTAATATCACTTTTGGCGACAACTGTAATATTCAGGATAGTGTTGTAGTGCATGGATATGATGAAGTCGTTTTCGGTGACTATGTATCACTAGGTCATGGATGCATAATACATGGAGCAAATATTGATGATAATGTGATTATTGGTATGGGTGCAATAGTTTTGGATGGTGCCAAAATAGGAAAAAATTGTATAGTCGGTGCTGGATCTTTGGTGACAAGCAACAAGGTTTTTGGAGATGGATTATTGATAGTTGGTTCACCAGCAAAAGCTGTTAGAAAGCTGACAGAAGATGAGATCAGGGGAATTATCGAAAATGCTGAAGAATACATGGTATTTCTTGACAACTATAAAATTAATAGTATGAAAAAAGCTTATAAATAAATATAATTCTGAATTTTTTAGATATAATTATCTCTCCAAACAATGTAAATAAATATAAAAAAAGATACTGGTATAATAAGTATTGTAAATATATAGCCTAACAAAAAAATACTATTTTTTTGTGAATAAGTAAAATGATTTCTTACTATATGCATGGAAAAAATAGTCAGAATTACATATGCAAATAAAACGGACTTTGATATATTACTCATATTTAAATTTTGAATATATAAAAAAGCTCCAAAAGATAGCGTAAAATTCAAAAAATTAATTAATACAGAATACGAAAAAGAAACAAATTCAAATGCTTGATAACACAAATATTTATAAATGATACGCAAATATGATAGCATTTGTCAATCCTCCTCTCAGTATAATTAGTATACATTTAATTATAGCATTTTAGATAAATACTATCAACTGTCTTTGAAAAATATTAACAATATTCTAAAAAAACGGGTTGTATTCAAATGAGTAATGGACAATAGCTTGAAAAATACACCACAAAACCAGCATAAATGCCAATTGTTGTTTTCAACATATCAATAAAAAAATGACACTATCTGCTGTAATTATTAATTTGAACATTTTATTTATATATGATAAAATTGAATGAGATAAGTATATTTTTGATAGTAATGCTTTCAAATGATGAAAGCTTAAATTATAGGAGGAAAATTAATGAATATCAATCAAAAAGCAGTGGACGCATTGAGAATACTGTCTGCTGATCAGATTCAAAAAGCTAATTCGGGACATCCAGGATTGCCTTTGGGAGCAGCACCAGCCGCATATGAATTATGGGCAAATCATATGAATCACAATCCACAAAATCCAAATTGGTCAAACAGAGATAGATTTATATTATCTGCTGGTCATGGTTCGGCTCTTTTGTACTCATTATTGCATATGTTTGGATATGAAGGTCTAACTATTGATGAGCTAAAGAATTTTAGACAGCTTGATCATCTTACACCAGGACATCCGGAATATGGACATACTGTTGGTGTAGAGGCTACGACAGGTCCATTGGGAGCTGGTGTATCTACAGCAGTCGGTATGGCTATTGCAGAATCACATTTGGCAGCTAAGTTCAATAGAGCTGGTTATCCAGTAGTAGATCATTATACGTTTGCTATGACTGGTGATGGATGTTTGATGGAAGGTATTTCTTATGAAGCACTTTCATTAGCAGGTACATTAAAACTAGGAAAACTGATAGTATTATATGATTCAAATGATATAACTATAGAGGGTAATACTGAGACAGCATTCAAGGAAGATGTAGCAAAAAGGTTTGAGGCTTTTGGTTTCCAAGTTCAAATAGTGGAAGACGGAAATGATCTAAAAGCTATAGGCGAGGCAATATCTGCTGCAAAGGCAGATCTCGAAAGACCTTCTATAATTATTTGTAGAACACAGATTGGATATGGTTGTCCAGCTAAGGCTGGTAAGGCATCTGCTCATGGAGAACCACTTGGAGAGGAAAATATAGTAGAATTGAGAAAATTCTTGGGCTGGGAAAGCAATGAAGCATTTGATGTACCAGAAGAAATTTACTCTCACTATGATTCAATCGCCAAAGAGAATGCAACACAGGAAGATAAATGGAATTCAATGTTTGAAAAATATTGTACAGAATATCCAGAATTAAAAGAACAGTGGGATCTGTATCATTCAGATATAGATGTTGAAAATATAATTAATTCAGAGGAATACTGGAAGCATGAATCAAAGGCAATGGCTACTAGAGCAGTTTCTGGAGATTTAATAAATAAATTAAAAGAAATCTATCCGAATATGATTGGTGGATCAGCTGACTTGGCTCCATCAAATAAATCAGAGATGAAAAATGAAGGATTCTTCTCTCCAGAAAATAGATTGGGAAGAAATATTCATTTTGGAGTAAGAGAGATGGCTATGACAGCTATTACAAACGGTATATACTTACATGGTGGCTTGAAGCCATTCTGTGCAACATTCTTTGTATTTAGTGATTTTATGAAGCCGATGATCAGATTGGCAGCATTGATGGGATTGCCGGTTGCCTATGTGCTAACACATGACAGTATTGGTGTTGGAGAAGACGGACCAACGCATGAACCAGTTGAGCAGCTGGCGATGCTTAGAACAATTCCAAATTTGAATGTATTCAGACCGGCAGATTATACTGAAACTGCAGTTGCATGGGCAAGTGCCATGGGATCAAAATCTACTCCTACTGCTATAGTGTTGACAAGACAAAATTTACCACAGATAAAAGGCTCATCAAAGGATGCATTTAAGGGGGCGTATGTAATTTCCGAAGCATCTAATATGGATAGTATTGACCTAATTTTACTTGCTTCTGGGTCAGAGGTAGAATTGGCTATAAATGCAAAGACTATTTTAGAAGAGGAAGGAAAATCTGTTAGAGTGGTATCTGTACCATGTATGGATATATTTGATAAGCAATCAAAGGAATACAAAGAAGAAATTCTTCCTTCAAATGTTAGAGCTAGACTTGCAGTTGAAGCTGGTGGAACAATGCCATGGTTTAAATATGTTGGAATAGATGGAGATGTTGTTGGTATGACATCTTTTGGAGCATCTGCACCAGCTAGTGTGTTGTTTAAGCATTTTGGATTTACAACTGAAAACGTGGTAGAAAAAGCAAAAAAATTGATGTTTTAATAAATTGAAATAAATTGAGGGGGAGTGCTGAATACACCTCCTCTTTTTGGGTTAAATAAAAGGAGATTATTATGAAGCTAGGAATTGTTGGATCCGGAATGATAGTAAACGATGTGTTGCCAATATTAAAAGAGTTAGATATTGAAATAGTCGGAATATCAGGAACTGAAAGAAGTAGACAAAAGTTAATTGAGTTGAAAGAAATATTTAGTATCGAAAAAATATTTACTGATTATGAAAAGATGCTGGAAAGTAAGGAAATAGACACCATATACATTGGAATTCCTAATCATCTTCATTATGAGTATTCAAAAAAAGCATTGTTGTTCGGTAAAAATGTAATCTGTGAAAAACCATTTACTCTGAATATGGACCAATTGATTGAAATAAAGGAGCTTGCTGAGGAAAAAAATATAATATTGATAGAGGCAATAACCAATCAATATCTAAGCAATTATGAGTACATAAAAAGTAATTTAAAACGTATTGGCGATGTAAAAATAATAGAATGCAATTATTCGCAATATTCATCTAGATATGATGCATTCAAGAAAGGTATAATTTTACCAGCATTTGATCCACAAAAGGGTGGAGGTGCCTTGATGGATATAAATATTTACAACATTCATTTTGTTGTTGGGTTACTTGGCAGACCAAGGAGGGTTGAATATGTGGCAAATATTGATAATGAAATTGATACATCAGGAATACTGATTATGGAATACGAAGCAACAAAGGTGATTTGTATAGGTGCTAAGGATTCAACATCCGAGATTAGGACAACTGTGCAGGGCGAAAAAGGTAGCTTTGTTGTGAACGGAGCGACTAATTCTGTTCCTAAAATAATAGAAAATATTCAAGGTAATATAAAGGAATTTAACATCAATGAGCACGAGCATAGAATGTACAGTGAATTTAAGGAATTCAAGAGAATTATTGATGAAAAAGACCTTAAATCTGCCAACGATAGAATGAATCATAGTGTTTTAGTAATGGAAATTGTGGATAAAGCAAGAAAATAGATAAATGGCTAAATTTTGGCACAAAATATTTTTATATTGTGTGCTTAGTTTAGCCATTTTATTTGATAAAATATTTAATTTCCAGATTTTTTGTAACCGGCGTCTATAGCATCCTGTTCAGTGTTAAAATACACTGTATTTTTTTCGCTTACTTGGCTATAAGTCTTTGAACCTGGCAAATGATATATTTTGCTTTTTTTATTACCTTTAATCTTATTTGATGTAGCATCACTTGATTTTTTTGAGTTTATTGAAATATTTTTTTCACCAGAATTACTGTTATTGAATTTTTTCTCTAAATCTGTATTCCAAAGTCCGATGTTTTTTTCACGAGCAGATGATTGTAGCTTGGAAAACAAATCACTGTATCTACTATTAGGTTGATAGGTATACGCATGTGCATACCCATTTTTTACCAAATTAGCGTTGTACATATATTCTATAATCTCCTCCTCGGAAGGATTGTCACTACTTGGTGGCGTTGTCCAAACATATCTTAAAAGCCGTCCATATTTATCTGTATCTGAAACGTCCTTTTGCAGGTACACAGTTTTGTCAGTTAAATTTTTTTTGGTATAGTCACTAGCTTCTCGACCATAGAATTGGATTGGTTTGCTTGGATGGACAGTTTCAGGAGTATCTACACCTATCATCCTAACCTTGTAATTTTTTTCATTTACTTGTATATTGATGGTATCTCCGTCTACTACCTTTGTAACTTTTGCTGTTTCATAAAAATTGCTATTGTTAGATGATAAATTACTACAGCCAGTAAGGAATAGGATATTAAAAAATAAAAATATTAATGTGCACAATATTTTGATGTTTTTCTTTCTTGTAATTCTTATTTCTTCTAATTTGTTGTTAATTAACCTCATTTTTACCCTTTCTCCAAAATTAATTTATTTTATATTTACAAGCATACATTAGTATATCTGTTTGATATATTCAAGTATTATTTTTTGTATTACGAAATATTACTTTAGTGAATATATTGAATTCTAGTGAATCATAATATCTATAAATAAAATTATATACTATTTCTAAAGAAAAATAAAGTTTGTATGAATATTTGCATCTAATTAGGGGTATATTAATATTATCAAAAGATGGAAGATAAAAATTAATAATAAAATAATGAAGGAAAGGAGAGTATATGATTTAAATGTAGATCATATACAAAAATGGAAAATGAAGATATTAGAAAGTTTAAGGGAGAGAAGGACATATTACGGAATTAATAAGGATATGCCAGTTTCAGAGGACAAGGTTGTTGAGTTGATTAATGAAGCTACCGAATTGATACCAGATGCATTTAATATGAAGAGTACAAGGATTGTTGTTGCAACAGGCTCAAAACAAGATGAGCTTTGGGACAAAATATATGACTCATTCGGTGGAAAGGTTGCAAGAGAAAAAATCGATAGTTTTAAGAGTGGTTACGGAACAATTCTTTATTTCTATGATAAGAATGTGGTAAAGGGACTTCAGGATCAATTTCCACTATATGCTGAGAATTTTCCTAAATGGGCGAGTCAATCATCTGCAATGCTACAGATTTCATTGTGGAGTGGATTGAGAGAGCTGGGAATTGGAGCGAGTTTACAGCACTACAATCCAGCAATAGATCAGACAGTTAGGGATTTATTTGATTTGCCTGATAGCTATGTGCTAGATGCTCAGATGCCGTTCGGTGGAATTATTTCTGAACCTGATGAAAAAGAAAAGGAAGATATATCGAAGAGAGTGAAATTCGTTAAATAACTATTTGAGGATGTATATAACCAAGGAATATAAAGTTAATATATATTAGTCCTAGTATTCGGATTAATACCCCATTTTTTTCTTTTGCAGTGATACTGTGTGAGTATAGAAGTGGGGTATTTTAATGCTTGAAATTGGTAAACAATATCTATCGAATTAATGATATGTACACTCAATTATTAATATTTTGTATATATTAGATTTGATATTGAAATCAACTTTTTTTTGTTATATTATTTTAATAGGTTAGAAATATTAAGCGTTATTGGCTATTTGCAATAATGGCTTGTTTTTGAAGACATAAAACAAGATATAGAGGAATTATATTTGTGTGGTATTGTTAGTTTATCACTTGAAGATTGTAAATATATTTTGTTAATTAGACAACTAAAGGAAAAATATATCATTAAAGACGCTGAGTTAATAAAATGTAATCCTCATACTTTACAAATAGTAAGGAGAAAAAATGGAAGAGTATTTAGCAAAATCGAATCCGAGAGAAACACTGGAAGAACATACGTTGGCTCTTTTAGAAAGTTACAATGAGTTTAAATCGATATATCCGGAAATAAGCATTGATTGGATGCTACTAAAAAAGGCCATAATTTATCATGATATGGGAAAAATTAATGAAAAATTTCAAAAGAAAATAAGAGGCGAATTAAATAAAAATGGAGAAGATGAAATACCTCATGGTTATTTAAGTATTGGATTCATTGATTATAAAACAGTTTTTGATGATGATTACAATATCAAAAAAATAGATAACTATGATTTGGTTAGAAGAAATATACTTGCTGCATCAATATATTTTCACCATAATAGAAAAAGTATGGAAGGTGATTATCAAGATGTGAAAAAATTATTACAGGATGAGTTGGAGAAACTTAGAAGCAAGAAGATTAATTTTTTATCCAAAGAACTAGAGGGAATATCTGTGAAAAAAATACCTAGTCAAAAGTATTTTAGATTTGAAATTCCAGGTGTATGCGATGATATTAACAATAATAATAGAAACATATATCTCGAATTTTGCAAAATAAAAGGTATGTTGAACAAGATAGATTATGCAGCTAGCTCTCATGAAAAAATAGAATATAAAAATGATTTTTTAGAATTACACATGGAGAATATTCTTAGTGAGTTTAAAAAGACAAATAAAAATGCTTGTTGGAATGAGTTGCAAAAATATATGATTGAGAATAAAGATAAAAATATTGTGGCAATTGCACAAACTGGTATGGGAAAAACCGAAGCTGGTTTACTATGGATAGGAAATAATAAGGGTTTTTTTACCTTACCATTAAAAACTGCAATTAACTCTATATACAGTAGAGTTATCTCTCAATTATCGGGAAATATTTCGGAAAAAGTTGGTTTATTGCACTCAGATATTGCATCTCAATATATCAAGTTGTTAGAAGAAGACGAATTAAAATTCGATTTAGACGATTACATATATAGAACTAGACAGTTACGTGTGCCAATAACAATATGCACGATTGACCAAATTTTTGATTTTGTATTTAAATATTTGGGTTGTGAGGTCAAAATGGCTACATTATCATATTCAAAAGTGATTATTGATGAAATACAGATGTATAGTCCGAGCCTTATTGCAATTATCATTATAGCGCTTGAGTATATTGTGAGTTTGGGAGGAAAATTTGCAATATTAACGGCTACTATGCCTCCATTCATAATAGATGAAATGAAGAAAAAAGGCATCGAATTTGAAACGCCAAAACCCTTTTTAACGGACTTAAAACGACATAGTATAAAAGTTATTGATGGCAATATAAATTCCGATTTTATTAAGCAAAAATATGACAACAATAAGGTTTTGGTTATCTGCAATACTGTAAAAAAAGCACAGCAGTTATTCAATGATTTATATGGAGATGGTAATCTTTTTGGAAAAATACACTTATTTCATGGGGGCTTTATAAAAAGGGATAGGGAAAAAATAGAAAAAGAAATTCTTTCTTTCACTGAAAAAGGTAATAGTGAAGCAGGGATTTGGATTTGCACTCAAGTTGTCGAAGCATCTTTAGATATTGATTTTGATGTACTTATAACAGAATTATCCGATTTAAATGGATTATTCCAAAGGCTTGGAAGATGTTATAGAAAAAGGGAATTTACTGAAAATGGATATAATTGTTTTATTTTTATTGGCGACTGCAATAATATTCCAAGTGGAATAGGAAGTGTTATAGACAGGGATATTTTTGAACTTAGCCGTGAGTGTATTAAGGAAGTCGATGGAATAATTAATGAAAATGAAAAGCAAAAATTAATAAAAAAAGTGTACTCAGCAGAGAATATTAAGAAAACAGATTATTATAAGGAATACGCGCAATCTATCAAATACATAAATTTTCTATATGTAAATGAAATGAATAAAAAAGATGTATTAAGGTTATTTAGGAATATCAATACCATTGAAGTTATTCCAAAATCGGTGTATGAAGATAATTATTTAGAATTGGAGAAGCACATAAATAATTTAAAATCAAAAGTTGAAAATGGTGAGGAAATAAAAATATTGAGAGCAGAGAAGTTAAAGTCAAAAGAGTATATTCAAAGTTTGACGGTTAGTATTCCAGTATATATTTTTGCTAATTTGAATTTACAAAAAATATCAATTTCTAGATATTTTGAAATAATAGTGGCAGATATAGAATATGATGAAATTTTGGGGATTAGCAGAATCAATAAGGTAAAGAAAGAAACAGTTGAGGATATTTCTGATAGGATGGTATAAGTATAATGCGTGTGGAGGTTAGTTAATGGATAGAATAACAGGACTAATGGTATATTATTATTTTGTTTGCCATAAAAAATTATGGTACCACTTAAAAAATATAAATTTAGAGTCGGAAAGTGAAAATGTAGGGATTGGTAAACTTATTGATGAATCCTGTTATTTAAGAGCAGATAAGCATATATCTATTGACGATACGATTAATATTGATTTTATGAAAAACTGGAGAGTACTTCACGATATAAAAAAATCAAAATCGATAGAGGAAGCTAGTATATGGCAAATGAAGTATTATTTATATTATCTTCGTAAAAAGGGTTTAAATATTGAAAAGGGGATAATTGATTATCCGTTACTAAAAGAAAGAAAAGAAGTTACATTATCTAATGATGATAAAATAGAAATGGATAAAATAATACTGGACATAAAAAGGATAAAAAAACTTGAAATAGCGCCGAGTAATCTTAATAATAAAGTTTGTAGTAAATGTGCTTTTTACGAGTATTGTTTTTGTTAGATTTAGAATTATATTAAATAAGGAGATTTAAGTATGGGAGAGACTTTCTATTTATTTAGTAATGGGGATATCAAAAGAAGAGATAATAATTTGGAATATTGTACTGATTCAGGCATAAATAAGAATCTGAAGATTGAGACACTGGACGAAATATTTTTATTTGGTGAAGCAAATTTAAATACAAAAGCATTAAATTTTATGTCACAAAATAATGTTTCTATGCACGTGTTTAACTATTATGGATTCTATAGTGGAAGTTTTTTTCCAAGAGATAAAATTGGTTCTGGGTTTATATTGGTAAATCAAGTTGAACACTATAATCATGGCGATAGGAGGCTCATTATTGCGAAAAAAATTATTGACGCGGCATCTCACAATATTTATAGGAATTTAAGATATTATAATTCTAGAGATGTCGATTTATCTGACGAGATGAACCAGATAGAATTTTTAAGAAGAGGAATAAATAATGTGGCTGATGTACATGAATTGATGGGAGTAGAAGGAAACATTAGAAAAATATATTACTCTACTTGGAATAAAATAATTAAACAAAATATAGATTTTGATAAAAGAGTAAAAAATCCTCCAGACAATATGATAAATTCTTTGATATCATTCCTAAATTCGATGATATACAGTGTAGCTCTTTCAGAAATATATAAGACTAATTTATCTCCATATATTAGTTATTTGCACGAACCAGGAACTAGAAGATTTTCACTTTCTCTTGATATAACAGAAATATTTAAACCTTTGATTGTTGATAGGATGATATTTTCAATATTGAATAAGAATCAGATTACTAATAAGGATTTTGAAAAAGAGTCTAATTTCGTGTATTTGAATGATAAGGGAAGAAAAAAGATTGTTAAAGAATTTGATGATAGAATTAATAAAACCGTAAAACACAAGGATTTAAAAAGGAATGTGTCCTATAGGTATTTGATCAGAGTAGAGTGTTATAAGTTGATTAAGCATATTACTGGTGAAAAAGAGTATGAGGGATTTAAAATTTGGTGGTAGCTTTATAATTAAGAGGTGAAATGATGTATATTATACTGATTTATGATATTTGTACTGATGAAAACAGTGCTAACGTACATAGAAAAGTATTTTCGATTTGCAAAAAATATCTTACTCACATTCAAAAATCCGTTTTTGAAGGAAATTTAACGAAACTAAAGCTTATGGAACTTGAATTGGAGTTAAAAAAATGTATCAGAAAAGATATGGATTCGGTTATTATTTTTCAAAGTAGAGATGAGAAGTGGTTAAAGAAAAATTTTTTAGGAAAGGTAGATGATGCTACCAGTAGGTTTATTTAAAATTGTCGATGTGTGATAATGCATAAAAATGCGTTGATCGACTGAATTAGTTTTCGTTATTATTTCAAGGAATAACATTGTATCTTGAAATAATAGCAAAATTGATGTATTATGTAGTTGTGGGTCGACAATATGTATAGATGAATTCATTGTAGTGCAACTGTTGTATTTTTACCTGTTATAATTGAATCATAGTGAAATGTAAATTTTG
>NZ_FONP01000009.1 GCF_900112955.1 Peptostreptococcus sp. D1 | reverse complement strand
AAGACTTTGGTGACGAGGATTATGCGATTTCAATGGCTACAATAGAGTGTCATTTCTGGATGAACAATATGTTCAGAGAAAATATGAACTACATTCTTGATGAGTCCGATATAATTAAGGATATACCTACTATAATTGCACATGGTAGATATGATATGGATTGTAGATATATAGGTGCGTATCTACTAAGCAAAAAATTGAATAGCTGTAAGCTTTATCCATTGGTATGCGGACATTCATCTGGTGAACCAGAAATGATAGATTGTTTGATAAAGGCAACAGACGAATTTAAAGAGTTGTTTTAATACGAAGGTTGGTTTGGATAGCTTCCAGTTTAATCATATATAATTTTTATTACTTACAAATTGAATGTATGATTTGAAGGAAATATTAGTTTTAGAGCTTTAGATTTTTCGATAAGGAGGTAGGATTAGAATCCATTTTATGGAGATTTTCTAATCAAGTAATTATGAAGGTTGTTGACAGAATTTCAAAATTAAGAGAATTGATGAAAGCAAGAGGAATTGATGTCTATATGATTCCTACTGCTGACTATCACAACAGTGAGTATGTCGGAGAGCATTTTAAGGAAAGAGCTTTTATTACAGGCTTTACTGGCTCTGCAGGTACAGCCGTTGTGATGGACAAGCAAGCTGGTCTTTGGACTGATGGTAGATATTTTCTACAGGCTGAGGAGCAGCTGAAGGAGTCAGGTGTTGAATTATTCAAAATGGGTCAACCTGAAGTACCTACAATTAGTAAATTTATAGAACAAAATCTGCCTGAAGGAGGAGTTCTAGCGTTTGATGGTAGATCAGTTTCATTTGGAGAAGGCGTTGAGCTTGCGGATATAGTTAAGAAAAAGGGTGGAAGAATAGAATACAGCTTGGATTTAGTAGATGCAGTATGGGAAGATAGACCTCCTCTATCAGAAGAGCCGGCTTTTTACCTTGATGTAAAATTCAGTGGAGAAGCTGCTTCAAGTAAGATACAAAGAGTAAGAGAAGTGATGAAAAAGCATGGAGCTGATTCACACATTATAACTACACTTGATGATACAGGCTGGTTACTGAATATCAGAGGTAGAGATGTTGAATATTTCCCATTACTTCTTTGCTATTCAATTGTATACAATGACAAAGTGGTCCTGTATATTGATGAAAGAAAGCTAAGCGATGATATTAAATTAAAGCTAGATGCAGACAATGTGGAGCTGAGAGCATACAACGATATATATGAGGATGTAAAAGCATTGAAAGGCAGTGTTTTAGTTGATGCTGGAAGATTGAACTATGCAATGTACATGAATATTCCGTCAGAGGTAAATATAGTAGAGGCTGAAAATCCTACTATCCTGATGAAGTCAATCAAAAATGAAACTGAAATAAAGAATATATACGAAGCACACATTAAAGATGGTGTGGCACATACTAAGTTTATCTACTGGTTGAAGCAGCTTGTAAAAGAGGGTAAAATCCAGAATGAAACTGAAATATCTGCATCAGATAGATTAGAGGAATTTAGAGCTGAACAGGGAGATTTTATTTGCCCAAGCTTTGAGCCTATAGCGGGATTTGGTGAGCATGGAGCAATAGTTCATTACTCTTCAACAGAGGAAACAAATGTAAATCTTCATACAGGAACATTATTCCTGACAGATACAGGTGGGAACTATATGCAGGGCTCAACAGATATTACTAGAACAACTGCTTTGGGAGAAATTCCACAGCTTATGAAGGATGACTACACTACAGTTCTTCAATCTAATCTAAGGCTAGGTAAGGCGAAATTCTTATATGGCTGTACAGGCATGGTATTAGATATACTTGCTAGACAGCCGTTCTGGGATAAACTACAAAATTACAATCATGGAACTGGACATGGTATAGGATACCTAGGTAATATACACGAGCCACCAATTGGTTTTAGATGGACGTTCAGAAAAAATGAAAGGGCTCCATTTGAAGCTGGTATGATAATAACTAATGAGCCAGGAATATATATAGCCGGCTCACATGGAATTAGACTTGAAAATGAGCTGCTAATCAGAAATACAGTTGCAAATGAATATGGACAGTTTATGGAATTTGAAGCTATTACTTATGTTCCATTTGATAAAGATGCTATAAATCCAGATATGTTGACTGCTGAGGACAAGGCTGAGTTAAATTCATATCACAAGAAAGTGTTTGAATTGATAGGACCACATCTAACCGAGAAAGAAAGAGAATGGTTGAAGGAATACACAGCAGAAATATAAATTTATCAAAATAGATAATATTAAAAATAATGAGAAGTTATGTTTGATACCCGCATAATCAAAAGCTAATGCATTTGATTATGAAGAAAATACTTAAATTATGATAGATAAATGATAACCCTCGGTTTTATATGCCGGGGGTTATTTCTTTTAGAATTGAATTCTGTAAGCTTGTAAGACTTTATAAAATGTATATTTGTAAAGCTTTATAAAAAAACTTGATTTTTAGTGTATTCTTAATATATATTAGATAGAAAGATGATTGTGAGGATCTTGTAAAAGGATAGACAAGCTATTTGTGATTTTTATTCATGTTGTCTGTCTGGGGTAGTGTATTAGAGGTGTTAAATTATGAGTAACTATGAGATATTAATAGATGAGATATTAAACGAATTTGAAGCTGGTGGTGAGTTTTTAAAGCTTCATGATTTTATACAGCATGGAGATACAACGACATATGATCATTGTATACAGGTGGCTAAATACAGCTGTCAAATTGCAACGAGATTCAACTTAGAAGTAGATTATCGAGCCATGATTAGAGGTGCATTATTGCATGACTACTTTTTGTATGATTGGCACGACTCTGAGAAGGATGCGAAATTTCATGGATTTACACATCCCTACAGAGCATTGAGCAATGCTAAAAAGGATTACAAAATCGGTGAAATTGAAGAAAATATTATTGTCAGACATATGTTTCCTTTAACAGTCATACCGCCAAAAAATTTAGAGTCGTGGCTGGTGTGTGTTGCTGATAAAATATGCGCTTTGTCCGAAGCTTCAATATTGATAAAAGCAGTGCATACTTATAGAAAGGCAAAAAATATATTTGGGTTATATTAGTTTTATTAAATTGTAGTATTGATATATTTTGGAGGTATCGTTATGGGAAAAGTTAAAAGGGGGAGTTATGCTTACTGGATCAATAAGAGAAATGTAATGATTTATGGTGTTATTATGTTTGTCGTGGCTAGTATAGTGTCATTTATGCTATTGAAACCAATGAGCTATATTTATTGTTATAGTATTATTTCTTTGGCTTTCTTGGGATTATCAATATATTACAACAAGAGGGCAAAAAATGTCAGAAATGTAGACGCTAAATGATATAAAAATATTGACTTATTTAACAAAATATGATAACTTATTAGGGACGACTATGCGAGGTCGTCTCTTTAAGTTGTAAAAATACAACTTGCTAAGTGATTAAAATACTTTTGGAAGGTAATAGTTACTTGATTTTTTCAGGAAGCTATATCATCATATATTAAAATATTAATTTGGAGGTGTAATGATGAGAGTAAAAGTAACTTTAGCATGTACAGAATGTAAACAAAGAAACTACAATACTACAAAGAACAAAAAGAACAATCCTGACAGAATTGAACTTCAGAAGTATTGCAAGTTCTGTAAGAAACACACTACTCATAAGGAAACAAAGTAATTTAGCGCAAAGGATGTGAGATTATTGGCTAAAGAAAATGTTCAAGTATCAGAAGAAAACGTAGGTTTCGTCAAAGGAACCTTTAAGGAACTTAAACAGGTTACATGGCCTACAAAAGGCGAGTTGGCGAGGAAGACATCAGTTGTACTTGCAGTAGTAATTTTGGCTACGTTTTTTGTTTGGTTGGTAGACACAGGATTATCACAGCTACTTGCGTTGTTGATTAAAGGGTAACTATACCAGTTTGAAAGGAATACATAATGTCAGAATACAAAACTCTAGATGGTTCTAATGAGGTTGAATTAAACGACAGAAAAGACAGAGATCTTAAATGGTACGTTGTTCATACTTATTCAGGTCATGAAAACAAGGTGAAAACCACAATAGAAAATACTGTAAAAAACAGAGGTATGGAAGATATTATTGAACAGGTAATAGTTCCGACTGAAGATGTTGTGACTACTACAAAAACTGGTAAAGAAAAAGTTAGTCAGAGAAAAATATTTCCTAGTTATGTAATCATAAAAATGGAGATGACAGATGAATCTTGGTATATTGTTAGAAATACCAAGGGTGTTACTGGTTTTGTGGGTCCAGGTTCAAAGCCTGTTGCATTGACAGTTGATGAAGTAAAGGCGATGGGAATAGAATTGCCAACATCAAAGATTGTCAGTGGCGAAATAGATTTGAATCCAGGCGATACAGTAAAAGTAATTAGTGGTGCTTTTGTCGATAATATCGGCGAAGTTGAAGATGTAAATATCGAGAAAAAAGAAGTAAAAGTCTATGTTAATGCATTTGGTAGAAAAGCTCTTGTAACATTAGGGCTTGAAAATATAGAAAAAGTATAAGGAGGTGCAATAAAATGGCTAAAAAAATTATTGGACAGATAAAATTACAGATACCTGCAGGAAAGGCTACTCCAGCTCCACCAGTTGGTCCAGCACTTGGTCAGCACGGTGTTAATATTATGGCGTTCACAAAGGAATTCAATGCTAAGACTGCAGATCAAGCAGGTATGTTGATACCAGTAGTTATCAGTGTTTACCAGGATAGATCTTTCAGTTTTATCACTAAGACTCCACCAGCTGCTGTTCTTATTAAGAAAGCTATCAATCTACAGTCAGGTTCAGGAGAACCAAACAAGAAAAAGGTTGGTAAGATAACTCAGGCACAGGTTAGAGAAATAGCTGAATTGAAGATGAATGACTTAAATGCTGCTTCAGTAGAATCTGCAATGAGAATGATCGCAGGTACTGCAAGAAGTATGGGTGTAGAAGTAATTGACTAATTAACGATTTACAACAATTAGATCAATATTAAAAGTTTTATTCGCTATGCAAGGCATTGCCTTGATTAGTGGGAGGTTATTACCGTATTACCACAAGGAGGATTTTAAAATGGCAAGAAAAGGTAAGAGATACGCAGAAGCGTTCGCAAAAGTAGATAGAAGTGTATATTATGACGCTTCAGAAGCTCTTGCATTGACAGTTGATACTGCAAGTGCAAAGTTTGATGAAACTATAGAAGCACATATCAAGTTGGGTGTTGACTCAAGACATGCTGATCAGCAGGTTAGAGGTGCTGTTGTTTTACCACATGGTACTGGTAAAACTAAGAGAGTTTTGGTTTTCGCTAAAGGTGAAAAGGCTAAGGAAGCAGAAGCTGCAGGAGCAGATTTTGTAGGTGCTGAAGAATTAGTACAGAAGATTCAGGGTGAAAACTGGTTCGATTTTGATATAGTAGTTGCTACTCCAGATATGATGGGTGTAGTTGGTAGATTAGGTAGAGTATTGGGTCCTAAGGGATTGATGCCAAACCCTAAGTCTGGTACTGTAACATTTGACGTTGCAAAGGCAATTGATGAAATCAAGGCTGGTAAGGTTGAATACAGATTGGACAAGACTAATATTATTCACGTTCCAATTGGAAAGGCTTCATTTGGAAAAGAAAAATTATTCGATAACTTCAAAGTGTTGATGGAAGCTATAGTAAAGGCTAAGCCATCAGCTGCAAAGGGTCAGTATTTGAAGAGCGTAACAGTTGCTGCTTCAATGGGACCTGGTGTTAGAGTTAATCCAGTTAGAATATCAGAATAATTTTAATTAAATATTATAAGTCTTTTATTAATTAACTGTTGACACAGGTTGACAAATATGATAATATTGTCAATGTTGAAAAAGAATAGATTTGCCGTAGACAGTGGGTGCAGATTGCTTAATTTCCCACCGAGGTTGCGATATACGTGATACTTGTGCCCCTGCTGTTTACCTGATAGTAGGGGTTATTTTTATATACGGTAAGTGCTAAACTTTATTTTGTGAAGGAGGTGCACTAAAAGATGAGTAAGGCTATTGAAATGAAATCAGCTGTTGTATCTGAAATAGCTGAAAAGCTTGAGAAAGCTGCATCTGTTATAGTTGTTGATTACAAGGGATTAACAGTTGAGCAGGCTACAGAATTGAGAAGTCAGATGAGAGAAGCTGGTGTGGATTACAAGGTTTACAAGAATACTCTAGTAAGACGTGCTGCTAGCTCAATTGAAGGAGATGCTTTTGCTAACTTTAATGACGAGCTATTGGTTGGTCCTAATGCTATTGCTTTTGGATATGAGGATCCAGTTGCTCCAGCTAGAATTCTTAAGAAATTCATGGACAAGAACCCAAAAAAGATTACTCTTAAAATGGGTGTAGTTGAAGGTGAATTCTATAATGAAGAGAAGATAGTTGCTCTTGCTGAAATACCATCAAGAGAAGAGCTTATCGCTAAACTTCTTGGAAGTCTTAAAGCTCCAATGTCAAACTTTGTTTACTTATTGGATGCTATTGCGAAGAAGCAGGACGAAGCTACTGAAGCTTAGTTGATGCTGTTTGAGATTAGAAATGATCTTGGTCATGTAAAAAATAATTTTTGAATATTAACACGGAGGTGCAAAAAAATGACAATAGAACAGATTTTAGAAGCTATAGAAAATATGAAGGTTTTAGAATTAAATGAATTAGTTAAAGCTGCAGAAGAAAAATTTGGTGTATCTGCATCTGCTCCAGTAATGGTAGCTGGTGGTGCTGCTGCTGGCGGTGCTGCTGCAGAAGAAAAGACTGAATTTGATGTAGTTCTTACTTCAGCTGGTGCTTCAAAGGTTGGAGTAATCAAGGAAGTTAGAGGTATAACTGGTCTTGGATTAAAGGAAGCTAAGGAATTAGTTGATAACGCTCCTAAGACAATTAAGGAAGGTGTATCTAAGGAAGAGGCTGAACAGATTAAGGAAAAATTAGAAGCTGCAGGGGCATCTGTAGAAGTTAAGTAATTAATTTTCTTAATTAACTATATTTATAATAAAGCTATCAGGGGGTTGTCTGTATCATTTGGGTCGGGCGACTCTTTTTTTATAGCTTATTGAAAAAGAGATGTGATTATATGAATGAAATATTTTTTTTGAGTGGATATACAAAAAATAAAAATAGAGGAATACATTGCCTAAAGCTGGAAAAAGATGAAGCTGGAAATCTGAAAAAAGAAATTTTGTGGACTATAGATGAAGAAAATCCGTCTTTTTTGACATTCAATAGAGAAAAAAGCATTATGTTTAGTGTTAGCTCAGCTTTGTCTGGGGGAGTAGTATCCTTTGTAATGAATAAAAGCGCTATATATGAAAAAAAGGATTATATTTTAAATCTGGGTAAGTCGCCCTGTCATCTATTTTATGATGATGAAAGAGGATTATTGTTTGCAAGTAATTATCATTTGGGTAAGGTGGATATTATATATGTATGTGAAGCTCTCGATGGATTTGGAAATATGCAATTATTAGATACTATAGATATTATGGGTAGCAGTGTAGTCAATCCAAATCAAGACAGTTCTAGGTGCCATATGGCTATCAGAACCTTAGATAAGAAATATGTAATAGTTGTAAATCTGGGTACAGATAGTGTATACACATATAAAATAGAGTGGAGAGACAAAGAGAAGAGAATTTTGGATATTGAGCTGGTATCTGTATACAAGAGTGCTTTGGGGATGGGACCAAGGCACATAGAATTCAATAGGAATGGAAGGTTTGCATATTTATTAGGGGAACTGAATTCTAGTATTGAAATTTTAAAATACGATTCTGACGGAGGCATATTTACATATTGTGATACCATAAAAATGCTTCCTGAGGGCTTTTTAGGAGATAATAGTGGTGCGGCAATTAAATGTTCCAGTGATGGCGAGTTTTTATATGCTAGCAACAGAGGTCATGACAGCATAGCCGCATATAGTATTATGGACAATTCTATGCTTAATTTACTTGACATTTATAAAACAGGTGGAAAAACTCCTAGAGATTTTTCTTTGAGTAGTGATGGTAGGTATCTTATTGTAGGGCATCAGGATGATGCTGTTGTTACGATTTTTGAAAGAAACCTAAAAACAGGCGAGCTTAAATATTTGGAATCGGATTATGTACAACTATCTGAAATTGTGTGTATATCAAGATAAATATTTGTAATTTATAAATTTATTTTAATTTATATTCTTCAATACGTTATTATAAAAATAAATACAAATATAATTAATTGTTAATTTATTTACATTAAATTGAATTAATAAGTATTTATAACTTCTTTGAATTAAAAAATATTCAGAGAAGTTTTTTGCTATACGCTTTAGTTTGATTTAACTTTCGATGGAACGGAGTGTCTGCTGACAAAGGACATTTGTAGAGCTAGAACAAATCGCTGATTTAGCTGATAGCTATTATTTTATTTACAGATAAGTCTATAAATATTGAAAAAAAGTTAGTTTTTATAATTGTATTTGTGATATAATTTATATAATAGAGACTTTTATGTCAAAAGCATCTATACTGATATAGTATATATATAGGTAAAAATATTTTTTGAGAGGATATACATATGAAAAAACCGAACATAATTTTATCTATAACCACTCTTGTATTAGGTGTTGCTATGCTTGGAAATGGCATTTTTGCGGCTGACTCATCTCAGACTAAAAATGAGAAAATTCAGTGGACTATTAATTTTCTAAAAAAGCAAGAATCTCAAAATATTGATGAGGTAGAGGCTGAAATTAATAAAGTCAATAAAGATACATCCATAGTAAAATTTGATATGAATAAAGCGAAGAGTAGATTTGAAGATGTTGTATTTTTGGGAGATTCTATTACTGAGTATTTAAGAGAGGCAAATATTCTTAATTCTTCGAGTGTTTTGGCTCAAAAGGGTGAGCATGTCAATCAGGCGAGTAAGCACTTGAGTGAAATTAAAAATTTAAAGCCAAAGGGAATTGTGATTTTATATGGAGCCAATGATATCAATGCATATTCTCCTGAAAAGTACAAAGAGGAGTATGTAAAATTGATAAATGAGATAAAGAAGGTGTCTCCGAGCTCAAAAATATATCTTCAAGCACCTCTTCCAGTAAATGAGGCAAAAACTGTTAATAAAGATTCTAGGATAAACAATGAAAATGTAAAATTATTAACGCAAAAGACAAAGCAGGTTGCAAGTATAACTGGAGCGAGATTTTTGTCTTCTGATGGGTTGGTAACTTCGGATAGTGTATTTGAACAGGATGGTGTTCATTTTAAATATGAGTTTTACAAAAACTGGCTGTATTTCTTGAGTGAGAATATTTAGGAGGTGTGTTTAATTGGAAAAAAATAACGAAAAAGATACACCAAGCATCGATGATAAATTGAAGGATTCAGCGAAAAGGGATTCAGTAAAAGCAGAAGGTACTGAAACGGATAGCAATAAAAATGTATTTAAGGATATTAATCTGGAACAAACGGCTCGTTTAAGGACTATAAAAAGCGAGGACATAGAATCAAAGGGTAGAGGTAAGAAGGTCAGTGAAATGGTTAGAAAGCCTCTAAAGACCAGTTCTATTTACAAAAAGAAGTATACGATACTTGCTTTGATAGTGTTTTTTTCATTTGTGTTGGCTTATCAGTTTGTGAAGGTTAAGAATTTGGATTTTACAAAGCTTAATTCAAATATCGAAAAGCGTGTCGATATGGTCAATTTTGTAAAAGGTAATGATATTGATTTGAAAAAGCTGTATGGTATCAATAAATTAGAGGTGGATAACTATGCTCTGTTCGCACCTAAGAGCAATATGGAGGCCAATGAAATATTGATTCTTAAGGTCAAGGGCGATACGAGTGATTATGTAAGTAGGATTCAAAAGAGAATAGATGCACAGTCTAGTAGCTTTAAAAATTATGCACCTGCACAATATGAGATTTTGAAAAAGGCAGATCTCGTTGAAAAAGGTCAGTATATCTATTTTATTTCGTACAAGGATTTGAATGTAGTGTACGATGCCATTAGTAATAGCTACAAGTAAGGAGGGATGGATTTGAGTTTTATTAGTTTGATATATTTATTCTTGTTTTTCCCAATTGCGATAGCTATTCATACGATTTCGCCAAAGAAGATTAAAAATAATGCTTTGTTGCTGCTGAGTTTGTTTTTTTATAGCTGGGGAGATCCAAGGTATTTGATATTAATTCTGTTTTCCGTTGCGATTACATGGTTTGGTGTCAATAGAATGTATGCGATTAAGAATAGGCGTGAAGAAGCAAAGTTTTATATGGTATGCTTGATTGTGCTGAATGTCGCCATACTAGCATTTTACAAATACTATGGATTTTTGATTGATAACGTAAATGCAATTTTTAGGACGAGCTTGAGTATTATTGATTTGCCTTTGCCTTTTGGTATTTCGTTCTACACCTTTAAGATAATTTCATACATTGTGGATGTTTATACTAGGCGTACGAAGCCTCAAAAGAGATTTTCAGATTTTGCGCTTTATGTAACTATATTCCCTCAAATCGGTGCTGGACCTATAGTGCAATATGCTGATATGGAGAAAGAATTAATAACTAGAAAGCTATCTGTTGATAAATTTGGATTCGGGGTCGAAAAATTTATTTTTGGACTTGGAAAGAAAGCTCTTATTGCTAACAATATGGCTTTGATTTGGACACAGGTAAAGGATATGCCGAATTTAGAGATGTCTTCACTGACTGCCTGGATTGGTATTGTCGCATTTACCCTACAGATATATTTTGATTTTAGCGGATATTCAGATATGGCTATAGGTGTAGGATATATGCTAGGATTCAAATGGGAAGAAAACTTTAACTATCCTTATATTTCTAAAAGTGCGACTGAGTTTTGGAGAAGGTGGCATATTTCTCTTGGGAGCTGGTTTAAAAGATATATTTATTTTCCGCTTGGTGGAAGCAAGTGTTCGCCTGCGATGCAATTTAGAAATATATTTGTCGTATGGATGGTTACAGGTTTGTGGCATGGTGCCAATTGGAATTTTATTATTTGGGGACTTTATTTTGGAATAATTATTTATTTGGAAAAGACTGTTTTAGCTAATGCTATGAGTAAGCTGGGATCAAAGATGAAAACTGTTTACTGTCTGCTTATTGTAGTGCTTGGATGGGTATTGTTCGATTTTCAGAGTGTCACACAAATTTTAAAGTTCTACTCTAATTTATTTGTTCTTGGAGCAAATGGAGTTGTTGACAGTACAGCTATTTACCTGTTGAGAACTAATTGGAGGATAATTGTCCCTGCTATTATAGGATCGACTCCTTTTGCTTTGAAGCTGATTGATAATATTAAATGCAGATTTGGAAGAAATGGATATTTCTTTGTATCTATATTCTATATTTTCATAGTTGTGTTGTCAGTGGCATCTCTGGTTGGTGAAAGCTATAGTCCATTTTTATACTTTAAATTTTAGGTGGAGGTGATTAGATGAAAAAAGACAATAAATATGAACCTGTGATGCCTGAATATCTAAAGAAAAATCTCGGCTTGGATCAGCCTAGAAGAAGTCAAAGGTCTAGTAATGGCAATATTAAGAATAGAGCGGGAATTAAGACGAAGGGCAATGTGAAGTCTAGAGTGAATGTAAATTCCAATAGCGATCCAAAGTCTAAATCTATTGTTAAGACTAATAGTAGTTCAAAGCCAAAAGCTAATGCAAAAAAAACATCTACAAAGGCTAAAAAAGCTAAGACTCCTCTAGCTACAAATCAGAGTACTTCAAATAAAGCTTCTGTAGCAAAGGCTCCAAAGCAGAGTGTTGGAAAAAATAGCACAAAGAAGCTAAAGAGCTCTAGCTCTAAAAATAGCAATTATAGAAATCCTTATGTGGGTAAGGGTAGTAAGAACGATGTAGACGGTATTTATTCAAGGAATAAAGGAGCAGAACTAAATTCCAAGAGGAAAAATAATATTAAAGCTCAAAATGTGAAGACGTCGAGTGTCAAAAAAACGAAAAAGACTAAGAAAAAGAAAAAGAGAAGTGCGAATCTACTGTATCCGGTTATTTATTTTATCTCAATATTCTTGGGCTTTGTATTTGCTGGAGGTGACAAAGAAAGATATATTTCAAAGGGTAGAAAGGATTCACTTGATTTTAAATTCTTTAGAGTCTTATCTGTTGGCTTTGTGGTGGTGCTATTCGTGGTTATGCTTTTAAATATAATAACACCGACCTCAAAAACTTCTGTCGCTGAAAATAGGGAGCTTCAACAGCGTCCGAGCATGTCGTTGTCAAGGCTTATTGATGGTAAGTTTGCCAGTGAGTATACAAAGTTTTTGTCTGATCAGTTTATAAATAGAGACGGATTGATAAAGCTAAAGGCAAAGCTTGACCTAATGCTTGGAAAAAAAGAAATAAATGGTGTTTATATTGCTAAGAATGATTATTTGATGGAGGGCTTTAAAAGAAGTGATGATAGTTCTACCTTGTCCAAGCTCTCTGAAATAAATAAGTTTACAAGCAATAATACAGGCTTAAAGGTTTCGATGATGCTTGTTCCAAATAAGGCTGAGATATATAGCAACTTGTTGCCGAAAAGTAATCCTAATGATTCGCAGAAGGAATATGTCAATTTTGTTAAAAAGAATTTGGATTCGAAAATCAAGCTTATAGAGTTATTCGATGTATTTGAAAAAAATAAGAACAATATTGATTTGTATTTCAAGACGGATCACCATTGGACAACTGATGGTGCATATCTTGCGTATGTTGAATATTGTAAGACCTTGAATCTTGAGCCTATCAATGAAAATATGCTGGAAAGAAATCTGGCTTCAGATAGCTTCAAGGGTAGTCTGTACTACAAAAATGGAGCTGAAATCGGATTTCCTGATGAGCTGTATCTTTATTTAAATAAGAATGAGGATAAGCCTGTTTTGGTAAAATACTATGATGATTTGAAGAAGGTTCCAAGCTTGTATGATGCTTCAAAGCTTCAGGGTAGAGATCCGTATGAAGTATTTACAGGTGGTAACCATACACAGATTAAGATTAGGACAAATATTGATACAAAGAGGAAGCTGCTTGTTGTTAAGGATTCCTATGCCAATGCAATGCTACCTTTCCTTGTGAATAATTTTTCCGAAATTACTGTTGTTGACCTGAGATACTTTACTGGTAGCCTACAGGATGTTATTCAGAATAACGAGTTTACTGATGTCTTGTTTTTGAATAATATTAATACCTTCAACACAGATTCGTCTATTCTTAGCGTAAATGACTAATTTTTGTTTTGAATACTTAAATATCTTAAAAGCTCGCAGGTTAGATTATATTATAATTGAACCTGCGAGCTTTTTGAGCCTTTAATCGGGCATATTAGAAAAAATTTCGTCTATACTATTCTTTACTTTATCAACGGTTATAAAATCGTTTTTAGAGGCGTTTATAGTGTTTTTTTTGGCATCTATTTCATAGCTTTTACCTGAAACAATTGCTCTTAAAAATTCAATTTCTTGCTTCATGTATTTGAATTCTATTAGTATTCTCTCTAGTGCCTGGCTTTTTGTCGGGATATTATTTTCGTCCATGTAGACCTGTAATAGCTCATCCAAGTCTGGTCCTATGTAAGATGTAAGTCTAACTCTGTTATTTTTCAAGCTTCACACCAACCTCGAATAATCCTATAGCTGTTGCCATTTGGCTATTTTCAACCTTTTTATATTTTTCGTCTAATTCTAGCTTTAGTGCTGTTCCGCCAGATACGTAGATATCCATTTCGTCTAGGTTATTCCATGTTTCTTCAATGATTTCATTTGTATCGTCTGATGTCAGCTTGTATGCCAATTCCTTATATTCATCATAATCATCAGATGAATCAATTTCGGGTAGACTTTTTGTTATACCATTGTCTACAAGCTTTTTTTGAACTATTTTTAGTGCATTTTGATTTCCTGACTCTATCGTTGTGCTTAATTTGTCGTTAAATTTAAAGCCCTTATCGAAGTAGCTTAATTCTGTTGTTCTAAAGCCTACGTTTACCATACCTACTGGTTTTTCTTCATTTATTCTGTTGTTCATCGCAAATATTAAGGCTGCATCTGCTTCTCTAAATATATTGACGCTTTCTATTTTTATTGTCTTTACACTGTTGTTTATTTTATTTTTTACTACTATTGTCGTATCTCTATATTCTTTTTGTATTTCCTTTAGTGTGCTTTTTTTAAATATTTTATATGGAACTCCAATTACTAGTGATACGTTATCTGAGACTGCTATTTCACTTAGTGCTGCTGTTATTAAAATTCTAACAACTGGTGATGTTTTGCTGTCTCCAGCGTTTCTGATGCACTTCATGCTTTCCTTTTCTGATAGAGAGCCTACAAAGTATTCTACACCATCTATTTCTATGTATATTGGCGATTCCTTGTAGTCTTCCAATGATATGTTTCTTCCATCACCATAAACGCTTTTAAATAAGCAAGTGTATTCATTGTCATTATATAGTGAGTAACCCTTTACATAGCCTCTACCAATATCTAATCCTATTATTTGTGTGTCCATTTTTTCTTCCTCCCTCTTTTTTGTATTTTCCTTTCGATTTTTAGACGTTTTTACATCTTTTTCTGTTTCTTTTTCTTCTTCTCTCTCTTTTTCCATGCTTTCGATTTCGTTTTCAATTGTTTCTTTTGTCATAAAACGCTCTCTTTCTGTAAAAATATTTTGCTTAATCTTTTTATTTAACCTTTTTTATTACGATTGGCATATTCCATTTTTATATTTATTGACCTGTTTATTTATATTTATTTTACTACTATTTATTATTATACCATATTAGTACCTATATAGCTACACTTTTATGGATAATATCTCTTTTAGTTCCTTAATAGTAACTAAAAAGTATATAAAAAGTAATTTTATAGTAACTATTAGAATGTAAATAAATACAATAGTAACTAATTAGTAACTAATTAGGATGTATAAATCTGAATGTTGTAGCTATTTGCAAAATTTGATATAATGAGAGTGTAAGGACATTAGCCTTAAAAATTAAATATTATTTTAGTAATGTGATCGGGGGGATCAGGATGAGCAACGAAAATTATTATGGAAGTAACGCACCGGCACCAAAATCAAAGGTAAAGGAAATGGAAGACCTAGAGCTATTTGTTGGAAAGAATACTCAATATTATGAACCAAGATTTGAAAAGTATCGTGATACAGACTCAAAGGTAGGATGGAATTGGGTTGCATTTTTTTTTCCAGTAATGTGGCTTTGCTACAGAAAAATGTATGCCTATGCTATAGGTTATTTCGTTTTGATAAATGCAATTTCACAATCATATCATTTTATTGAGAATGGAGTAATACCTAATTTTAGACTTGTAATATGGCTTGTTTTTCCTCTTTTTGCAAATTATATTTACTATAGGTTTGCTAAAAAAAGAGTGGAGGCTTGTGATGGAATTATAAATGAAGAGGAAAGAAAAGAAAAGATAAGTGCTTTGGGAGGCACAAATGGATGGGCAGTTGTCATTGCTATAGTATTGTCTTGTGCCGTTGCAGGAACAGAGGCTTATATCAAGCTTGGAAGTATGAATTATGCTTTGCCATTATAAGAGGCTGTAAGAATAAGAAATGAAACAAAGCAAAGATAAATAAAAGAAAGCAAAGATAAATGAATGAAAGTAAATATAAATGAAAGTAAAGCAGTGAAATCAATCAATATACCAGGAAGGACATGTCCAGTAGATTATTCAATGGGTGATGATTTTTTCTTAAAAAGAGAAGATGAAATAATATGTGAAGCTGTGTATGTAGTAGGAGGCTTATATGGAAACTATCAGGCCTTAGATGAAATAATCAGGTTGTCATTAGAAGAAAAGGAAAAGGTGACAATAGTGTTTAATGGGGATATACATTGGTTTGACAAAGATTTAATCGACTTTAAAAGGCTGGAATCGGTGGTAAAAAAACACATACCACTGCTTGGAAACGTCGAAGCGGAGCTGTTTAGAAATGAGGACATAGATGTGGGCTGTGGGTGTTCATATCCAGACTGCGTAGATGAAGAAGCAGTAATGCGCTCAAATAAAATCCATAGCATGATGAAAGCCAATATATCGGTCGATAAATCAATTATTAAAGAGCTATCATCAAGAAAAAAGGGCATAGTTGTGAAGGTTGATGATATAAGAATTGCAATCACTCATGGTGATGAAAAATCATTGGCTGGGTGGATGTGCTCGCGAGATAATTTAGTGAGCAGCGCTAGACAGGAAGAGCTAAAATCGTGGTTTGAAAAGAATGATATAGGGATTCTAGCGACTACTCACACCTGCGCTCCTGCAGCTATATCAATAGGGGATCATGTTGTTATAAACAATGGGGCTGCGGGCATGCCGAACTTCAGTAACACAAAATATGGAGTAATAACTAGAATATCAAGGGATGCCAATGAAAAAGCGATATATCGAGCTATAAAAAGCAATTTATTTGTTGAAGCGATACCGGTAAATTATAATTTTCGAGAGTTTATTACATGGTTTGATAACAACTGGAGTTTAAACAGTCCAGCATCTATTTCGTATAGAGATAGGATTGTTCATGGAACAAATGATAGCATTGAGGATGCAATAATTAATGGATTTAAAAGGATATAATAAAAAATACATAAAAGCAATAAAACAACAAAACTAAAAACAATGAAACGATAAAAAAAACCGACCTCTATGAAGCTGGAAGAGATGCATACAATTGTGAATATACATCTGTTATCATTCTTCTTAGGGTCGGTATTTTTTATTTATTTTTAAAAATCAGTCCTGGAACCAAGTATCCAATTGTGCAAATTATAAGTCCATAGAAGTTTACACCCAAAAGTAATGCATTTTTGCCAGTTCCGATTCCGAAATATGAAGGGATGATTCCAATTGTCATTGCTAGTCCCAAAAAAATTCCTGTCCAAAAACTAATATGAAAGCCTAATTTTGTCGGCTTCACAAATCCATGAAGCAAAAATACTGGAGCTAGTCCAATTACCATTGTTCCAGAAATCGTAGTGGCCTTCAGTATATCGGTACCAAAAATCATTGGGAGATTCCCTACTACAGCTATTACAAGCATGACAATCATACCGATAGTCCTTGATTTATTACCTAGATCAATACCTTTCATGCGAGGCAGGTCATATGCTGAAAGCTTTGCAAGGCTAGAAAATGTGGAATCCAATGTTGATCCAGCAGCAGAAACCATTACTACAATCATTAAGAAATATGCAGTAGTACCCAATGTTTTACCTAAATCGGCAGGAACGTTGTCAGATAGCGGTATTCCAGCAAGGGAAGAATGTATTCCTATAAAGCTGAAAACAACAATAGCTATAAAGCCAAGTATTCCTGAAACGAAAAAAGCTTTCAACATAACCTTTTCGTTTGAGATGAATCCTCTATCGGTAAGCACCGGATCATGAAATGGATAGCTAAAAATCTGTAAAGCGGAAACTAAAAGCATATCTACACCTGCATCCATTTTCCAATTTCCAGTAGATAATAATTCTCCAACTGAATGCTTCGGCAGCACTAATCCAACTACCCATGCGACAAAAAAAACGAATATTATAGCCTGAATAGTGTCAGTCACAATTGAGCTTCTAAGTCCACCCTTCATTGAATATACTAGGGTTATTATTGTAAAAATTACTGCTGAAAATATAAAGGCATTGCTTCCAGATGGACCATAGTATCCTCCCACCACAGAAGTATTACTCCACACTTCGTTAAATAAACGTATTAATATTGCAGCAGAAAATGCGATTGCGGCTCCTTTTCCATAATTATCAGTTAAAAAGCTAACCAATCCAGTTGCAGCGTATTTTTTTCTGAGTCTGTATATTGCAAGCCCAGCCAGTGGTATGCATAGCCAATACGTAGCGTATGCCACACCTCCAACAATACCATAGGTAGCACCTAAATTTGCTGCATTTGTAACGGATTTTGCAAATATCCAGCTTATAAATATGCTCGCTGTAAGCATAAAAGCAGATGCTTCTTTTCCGGAATCATCTTCTCCTCTGAAAAAACCACCTAGTGTGTTTACCTTTGGTGTGAGAAACATCATTATGATTCCATATACAATCAAAAAGCCCCAAAATAAAACTCCTGTACTCATAAAATTTCCTTTCTTTAATATTTGTTTTTAAAAATATTGTTACAGAATCTAATAATAACATTTTTTTTTGTGTGTATCAAGCTTTTTGGCAGTAATTATGCAGTGATTATATTATTATTTTTCAATTCGTTTTTCTTATACCTTTAATTTCAATATTGTATTTTATTTCTTCGATATAAATGCAATTAACCTATTGTATTTTTGACTATCGACTGCTTATTCAAATCGTTTGGTCCCATAAATTAGTATAAGTCTAAGATTAATTGAAAAATATTTTCAATAAAGTATTGATTTTAGTCGAAATAAATGTTATTATTAGATTGAACTAAAAAATAAAATTATAGGAGGCTAACTATGAAAAAGGTTTTATCATTAGTAACGGTATTTTGTATGGTTTTAGTATTTGCAGTAGGATGTGGTAACAAAGCATCTGAAAATAAGGATGCTACGGGAAAGAAAAATGTGGTTGTCACAACTTCATTTTTGGGAGACATGGTAGAGCAAATAGCAAAGGATAAGGTTAATGTTGATGTTATTATACCTACAGGTGAGGATCCGCACTTGTATGTGGCAAAACCAGAGGATTTGAATAAAATCAAAAATGGAGATTTAATACTATATCATGGCTTGCATTTTGAAGGTAAGATGCAAGAGGTTTTGGAAAAAAAGGGATCTGCGGTTGCAAAGAACTTTGGGGATAGCGAAGTAGGAAAGATGGAAGAAGATGGGCAAGAGGTAATAGACCCTCATTTTTGGTTTGATTTAAATTTGTATAAAAAAGCCGTAGATGAAGCAAATACGCAGCTGTCTAGTTTATTGCCAGAATACAAGGATGAATTTGAAAAAAACACTGTTGAATACAAGGCAAAGCTTGATAAATTAAATGAGGAAAATAAGAATTTGCTTGGAGCTATTCCAAAGGAACATAGGTTTTTAATAACTCCACATGATGCATTCAATTATTTTTCGAGAATGTACGATATAGAGGTAGTTGCACCACAGGGAGTGAGCACAAGCTCTGAAGTAGCAAACAAGGATATTGAGAAAACTGCTGACTTTATAGTTAAAAATAAGGTAAAGGCTATTTTTTCTGAAAGTACAACAAATCCTGAGAGAATGAAAAAGCTTCAGGAAATTGTAAAATCAAAAGGATATGATGTGAAAATAGTAAGTGGTGAAGGTAAAGAGCTTTATTCAGATTCACTTGGTCCAAAGGGAAGTGATGGAAGCACATTTATAGATATGTATAGACATAATGTGAAATTGATTCATGATAATTTAAAGTAAATATATTATTTGTAGAAAGTTCTCCTTCCAAGGAGAACTTGTTCTATATAGTGAAGAGGAGAGTAATAATTTGTCAGAAAGAGAAATTGTAGTAAAGGTTGAAGATATGACTATGGCATATTCAGATATACCTGTCGTATGGGATGTTGATGTGGATTTTGTAAGGGGGTCAATAACGGCGATAATAGGACCTAATGGTGCAGGAAAATCCACTCTATTAAAAGGAATGCTAAATTTGATGAAGCCAATAACAGGGAGAACATATTTTTGGGGAAAGGAGTTTAAGGAGATTAGAAATAAGGTTGCCTATGTACCACAGAAGGAATCTGTTAACTGGGATTTTCCAATATCCGTGCTTGACGTGGTAATGATGGGGAGATATGCTGGTAAAGGTATAATTCACAGGGTAAGTAGGTCGGACAGAGAAAAAGCAATGAATTCATTGAGAGAAATGAAAATGGAAAAATTTGCTGATAGACATATATCAGATTTATCGGGGGGGCAAAAACAAAGGATATTTATAGCAAGGGCAATCAATCAAGATGCAGATCTGTATATAATGGATGAGCCCTTGGCTGGTGTCGATAAAAATACAGAACAGATAATAATGGAGAAATTCAGGGAATTTCAAAAAAATGGAAAGACTGTAATAGTGGTTCATCATGATATGAATACCTTGATGGAGTATTTTGATCATGTGGTTGTTGTAGATAAGGTAATAAAGGGTCAGGGGCTATGCAGTCAAGTTTTCAAGGATGTAACGCCGATGGAATGGATGACTAGGAGGAAATAATATGGAGGTATTAGCAAGCTATTCATTTATGATAATATCCGTTGGAACAATATTTTTGGCAATTTCCTCGGCGATAATAGGGGCGCTGAATTTGTACAAGGGTCAAAGTCTGATAGGTGATGCGATTGGACATTCTACATTTCCTGGAGTAGTTTTGGCATTTATGATATTTCAGTCAAGAGAGCCATTTATGCTTTTCATTGGGGCTATGGTTACAGGTGGGATAAGCTATTTTCTTATCCAATTGTCGTCGAAAAATTCCAAAGTAAGATTAGATGCGAATTTAGCGATTTTTTTATCAGGCTTCTTTGGGTTGGGAATGGTTCTTAAAAGTATTATTCAAGGCAATGCCAGTTATCAAAATGCATCTCAGTCTGGTTTGGAAAATTATATTTTTGGTCAGGCGGCATATATGCTGGAAAAGGATGTAAAGCTTATTATAGTAGTTTCCGTGTTTGTTATTACATTGTTTGTATTGTTTAGAAAGCAGTTGATTGCTGTGATATTTGATAGAGAATTTGCAAAGACGATAGGGGTAAATACAAGGCTAGTTGATTCGATTTTGCTGTTGATGACAATTGCACTTGTAAGTGTAGGATTGAAGGCAGTGGGTTCAATATTGATAAGCTCATTTCTCATATTACCATGTGTGGCAGCGAATCATTGGAGTAAAAAATTTGGTGTTGTATTGATTATTTCTTCTTTTATAGCAGGTATTTCGGCAATTATTGGTGCATATTTTAGTTCAATATACAATGGGTTGAGCACAGGTCCAACAATAATATTGATAATGGGACTCATGACCTTGATTTCGATGGTTGTTGGGAAATATGGCATTTTGAGAGGAAGATATAGATTGGAGAATAAAAGATGATAGATTCATATTTAGTGCTGCTGATAACATCGATTTGTTGTAGCTTATTAGGTGTTTTCTTAGTTTTAAGGGATATGTCCATGATAGCAGATGCAATTGCACACTCAGTGTTATTGGGAATTGTAATTGCATTCTTTATAACTCAGGACATTGGCTCAATGTGGCTATTAGTGGGTGCAGCTATATTTGGGGTTATTACTGTGGCGGTTATTGAATTGATTGGAAAAAGCAGAAGAGTTGCAAGAAGTGATGCAATAGGTGTTGTTTTTCCGATGTTTTTTTCACTTGCTGTGGTTTTGATAAGTAGGTATGCAAGGAATGTTCATATCGATACTGATGTAGTATTGATGGGAGAGGTGATATTTACATCACTTGATACAATGGAAATAGGAGGAATTATGCTTCCAACAGGATTTATAAAAATGTTGGTTATCACAATTATAAATATTATTTTTATATTTATATTCTACAAGCCATTAAAAATTTCCAGCTTTGATGAAGAATATGCTATTTTATTAGGAATACCAATCGGCATAATCTTTTATGGGTTTATGACTTTGACATCGCTGACAGCTGTTATGGCATTTGACTCGGTGGGAAGCATTTTAGTTTTGTCGTTTTTTATAACGCCGGCGGCAACCTCTTATATAATATCAAAGGATTTAAAAGGAATGCTTATTTTCAGTGTGATATTTTCTATAATAAATTGTACAATAGGAACTATTTTAGCTATTTATTTAAACTCATCATTGACTGGAATGTGTGCTTTTGTAGGCATGATGATATTTATTATTGTAGTTGTGTTGAACAAGAAGGGTATACTGTTTAATTATATGAGAAATAAAAAAACATTGTCGAAAGTGAGATATGATATGTTTGTGATACATATTGGAAATCACTTGGGCGATGGGACGAGCAACTCTGAAAATAGGATATCTAGCATACATAATCATCTAGTGTGGAGCAAAAAAGCACTAAAAGATACAGCTCGACATCTTGTAAATAATGGTATAATATACATAAGTGATGATGAATACAAATTGACTGATGAGGGAATAAAAAGATACAATTTTTTACAAAAACATTACAAGCTAGATAAACAGGAGGTATTCTAATGAATGCGAGTTGGCAAGATTACATGGTAGCTATTTTTGAGATTAATGAAATTGAGGCTATTGCAACGAATAAATTGATAAGTGAAAAGCTAGGTATTTCCCCACCATCCGTTACTGATATGATAAAAAAAATGAAGCTGGAGGGGCTGGTTTCTGTGGAAAAAGGGGCAGTGATATTGACGGAGCTTGGGCATGAGGAAACAAAAAAAATAATATCCAAGCATAGATTATGGGAGTACTTTCTTAGAAGTAAGCTGAATTATTCGTGGGTTGATGTTCATGATGAAGCTAAATCGTTGCAATACATAACCTCGGATGACCTTATGGATCGGTTAAACATGTTTTTGGGGTGTCCTGTTTGTTGTCCTCATGGGGGACAAATTTATTTAAATATTGGAGATGAAAAAACGAACTTTCTCTGTATTGATGATATAAAGAAAGGTGACATGATCAAAATAGAGCGATTTTCAGATGATAAAGATTTACTCGAATATATGGATAGAAAAAATATAAAGCTGGGAGATGTGTTTGAGGTTGAGGAGATAGATAGCTTTGATAATAATATGTGCCTTAAATCGTCGGGTGGCAATAGAATAATTGTTGGTGCTAAGGCTTTTGGAAAAATATTCATATCTTTTTATGAATAAATATTTTATAATTTATGAATAGATGCTTACATAATATATAGCATACATTTTATAGAAAAAAACAATACTAATAGATTGAAGGATTAAATATATCTATTTTGATGTTAATGTTGTAGATAGTAAGAATCCAATGGTATAAAATAGGTATTAGTACAGTTTAATTTATTGATCAATCTATATTAGATACGGAGGAATTAAGAGTATTATGTATTGTTTTAGCAAGAAAAGCAAAAAAAATTATTTTCGATTTCTGCATTAATATTGCCATTATTTTTTGGTACAGGATGGACTCAAAATAAAGTAATTAAAATATCTGGTGTTGATAGGTATGAAACAGCAGCGAAGATATCCGAATATAAATATAGAAAAGGTGGAATGGTATTGATAGCATCAGGAGAGACACCATTTGATGCGATTAGTAGTGGTCCATTAGTAATACAAGAAAAAGGGATAATACTATTAGTAAAAGAAAATGAAATACCAAAAACAATAGAAAAAGAGTTGGAAAGAGTGAGTCCAGACAAATTAGTATTGGTTGGTGGAGAAAATACAATATCAAAGAAAACAGAAAATGAGCTGAGAAAATATGGAAGTATAGTGAGGTTAGATGGAAAGGATAGATATGAAACCTCCAAGAAGATAAAAGAATATAAGGAAAATATAAACAAAAATTCTAATAAGGTTGGAGTTGCTAGTGGAAATAATTATGTAGATGCATTGGTTTCTGCTCCATTTCTGGGCTCAGAGGGAAGTCTAATACTTACAGCTGAGAATATAATCGAAGAAAATATTAGCTATGTATTTGGTGGCGAAAAAAGTATTGTGGGCTATACTGGAGCAAATCGATTTGCTGGAATAGACAGATATGAAACATCAATAAAAGTAGCTGAAGAAATTACTAAAAATCAAAAAAATATGCCGATAATAATAGCCTCAGGAGAAGCTTATCCAGATGCTCTTTCTGCATCTACAATAAGCTCCGATACAAAATATCCGATAGTATTGGTAAAGAAAAATGAAATACCAGCATCAGTAGAAATGTATATTAGAAGCCACAAACCAACTAAGGTGTATATTATAGGTGGTGAAAATTCTATTTCTGAAAAATGTATAGGACAAATAAATAAATTAATTGAAAAAGGTGAAGCTTCAAGAAGCAATATTACTATAGGTGTTAGTGGTAGTAATAATACTCAGACTAACAGAGATGAAAATGAAAAAGTGATTTTTGGAGATGAAAGGGTAAAGGCGGAAGTAAAAAAAGCATTTTTAGATAAAGTAAATTTGATAGATATAAGCAAGGTAATAAAAAAAGAAGATATAGTGAATTTTGAACCAACAATAAAGGCTATGAGGAATCTAAGAAAGCTTGATGTGTCAAATATATTTGATGATAATTTTGATGCTTATTATCCAAAAACGATAAAGGGAATTGAAGAAGCTGTGAACCTAGAGAGTCTTCATATGACAGGACTAAGGTCAGCTGATATAAATAGAATATCCAAATTAACAAAGTTAAGAGAGTTAAATATATCAAGAAATGAGATTGATAACGCAGACTTCGTAAATAAATTGACAAATTTGGAAAAGCTGATAGTAACTAACAATAAGCTGAAAAATTTGGATTTTATTAAGAATAACAAGAAAATTAAAGTCTTGACTGCAACCTCTAATAATTTAGATGATATAAACGGAGTGTCGGAGCTGGCTAATTTAGAAGAATTAAGGTTGAATGATAACAAGATTGATGATGTTACTCCAATAAAAAATCTAAAAAAATTGATAAAAATAGACTTGAGTGGAAATCAAATAAAATCCATAGACAATATAGGAGAAAAACCAGAATTAGAGGAGCTATACTTGACGGGAGATTATGTAGGTCCATTTGAAGAGCCCCAAATGACGGGGAATTGTATAGAAAATATTAAACCTTTAGCTGAAATGAAAAAATTGAAAATTTTATATCTTCAAGATTTAAGATTAATAAGTGATTTAAAACCGTTATCAGGGTTGAAAAGCTTACAACAATTGACGGTTAGAAATAATAAAATATCAGATGTGACACCATTATCAAATTTGACTAATTTAAAGTGGCTACATTTATATAAAAATAATATATCTGATATCAGCTCGCTTTCAAATCTTACAGAGCTAATTGAGTTTAATTTTGCCGTAAATAGGATAGAAAATATTGATGTTGTTAGAAATATGAAAAAATTAGCAACGTTGATGGGATATGAAAATAAAATAACGGATATAAGTCCTATTATGGATTTAGATACATTGGAAAATTCCTTGTCAGTTCCTGATGACTTAGGATCAGATATGGAATCAATCGGTATGGTAAATTTGACTAGGAATAAAATAGTAGATCATTCTCCTATTAGTAGCATCTTTTCTAAAGACTTTCATGGAAGATATTCGTTTGTCATGGAAAGAGCCAAGGCTGAATTGGAAAATATCTCATATGAAGAAAATGGAAATAGCTCAATAATTTCAGTTGAAAATCCATTGAAGGGACCAGATGGCAGTGTTATCACTGAAATCTTTATGGAAGAAAAAGAAATAAACGAAGATGAAGTAAACGAAATAAAGGATTTTTATTCATATGCCAATGGTATAATTGGAAAACAAAAAGAGGATAATATCCAAATAGAGGCAATTGGTAATGTAATAAAAATAACTATACCAAAGGAAAAGGTGAAGGATGGAAGGTTAAATGTGATGATTCCATATGAAAAAATCTATTATACGGAGGATTTCGAAAGAGATCCGTTTAGTGGAGTTCTTGAGATGAATATAAATATAACAAATTAGCCTTTTTTCTTAAATCTAAATATTGATTAAATTGTGTTAAAATTCCTGTTGAGAAAAAATCTTGCAGGAATTTTTTAAAATAAAAAAACTTTCTTGTTAGTGTAGCATATGTGTTGACAGATAAGAATTTTTAAAATAAAAAAACTTGAAAAAATATTGAAATTGGGACAAAAATGTGATAAAATAATATACTGCTTTATAATGAGTAATTGTGCATTTTTTTAATGTTAACAAAAAATTACAGTTACATTTCTATTAACTTTTTTATGGTTAGTTTTGTATGTCATTTAATTAATTCATGTGATTATATGTGATAAATGGCAATAAAAACAGATATTTTGTTAAAAATTTACAGTAAATAAAGTGGGCTTGCGAGGGTAAATTTCTGTTGCATTTAATTACATTAGCGAGGTGGATTTTTTGCTGTATAACTCATAAATTAACAAATGCAATAAATTTAATTTAGTGAGGTGAAAGTAGTGATACCACATCCAGTCACGATTGGAAAAAGGGAAAGAATGAGCTTTTCCAAAATAAAGGAAATAGCCGATGTACCAAATCTTATAGAAATTCAAGTGGATTCTTACGAGTGGTTTTTAAAAGAAGGACTAAAGGAAGTATTTACAGATATTTCTCCGATAGAGGATTACACAGGTAATTTGATTTTGGAGTTTGTCGATTACTCACTTGATGAAAAGCCAAAGTATGATATTGAAGAGTGTAAAGAAAGGGATACAACCTATTGTGCACCTTTGAAAGTAAAGGTTAGACTTATCAATAAGGAAACTGGAGAAATAAAGGAGCAGGAAGTGTTTATGGGAGATTTCCCTTTAATGACTGATAGAGGAACCTTTATCATAAACGGAGCTGAGAGAGTTATCGTTTCTCAGTTGGTTAGATCTCCAGGAGTTTACTATTCAGAGGAAAGAGATAAAACAGGTAATAGATTGATATCTTCTACTGTAATCCCAAACAGAGGGGCTTGGTTGGAATATGAAACTGATTCATCAGGAATTATTTCTGTAAGAGTTGACAGGACAAGAAAGCAGCCGGTTACAGTATTACTGAGAGCGTTGGGAATTGGCTCTGATGCTGAAATTCTTGAGCTATTAGGTAATGATGAGAGATTGAGATTAACACTTGAAAAGGACAACACTAGTAATGTAGATGAAGGCTTGATCGAGATATATAAAAAGCTGAGACCAGGTGAGCCTCCTACTGTTGAGAGTGCTTCATCCTTACTAAATTCATTGTTCTTTGATCACAAGAGATATGACCTGGCAAAGGTAGGTAGATACAAATTCAACAAAAAATTGGCTCTACGTTATAGAATAATGGATAAGCTGGCAGCTAGAGATATTGTGAATACAGAAACAGGAGAAGTTTTTGTAAAGGCTGGAGATAAGATTACTCTAGATGTTGCAAAGGAAATACAGAATTCAGGTATTAATTATGCTTGGATAAAGATAGATGATGAAAGAGAAGTCAAGGTTATCGGGAACAACTTCGTAGATATTCAAGCTCATGTGGATTTTGATATTTCTGATTTGGGAATAAAAGAAGATGTTCACTATCCTACTCTAAAAGAAATTCTTGAAGGATATGAAACAGAGGATGAGATAAGAGAAGTAATCAGGACGAATATAAAGACGTTGATTCCAAAGCATATACTCCTTGATGACATAATAGCATCTATAAGCTATGAATTTGGTTTGTTCTATATTATAGAAGGTAAGGATAGAGTTGGTAATGTTGACGATATTGACCATCTTGGAAACAGAAGAATAAGATGTGTTGGTGAATTATTGCAAAACCAGGTTAGAATTGGTTTTTCAAGAATGGAAAGAGTAATAAAGGAAAGAATGACTGTTCAGGATATGGATACTATTACTCCTCAAGCTCTTGTAAACATTAGACCAGTTTCTGCGGCTATTAAGGAATTTTTTGGTAGCTCACAGCTTTCGCAGTTCATGGATCAGACTAATCCATTGTCAGAGCTGACACATAAGAGAAGACTTTCAGCTCTTGGACCAGGTGGCTTGTCAAGAGAAAGAGCTGGCTTTGAGGTGCGTGATGTTCATCATTCACACTATGGAAGAATGTGTCCTATAGAAACGCCTGAAGGTCCAAATATAGGTTTGATAAACTCACTGTCAACTTATGCAAAGATAAATGAATACGGATTTATTGAATCTCCATATAGAAAATATGACAAAGTAAACAAAGTAGTTACTGATGAAATTCATTATTTGACAGCAGATGAAGAAGATCTTTATGTAAGAGCACAGGCAAATGAACCACTTGACGAAAATGGTAGGTTTGTAAACAAAAGAGTAATCTGTAGAACTGTTCTTGGTGCCGTTGAATTAGTTTCAGAGGATAGAGTTGACTACATGGATATATCACCTAAGCAGGTTGTATCCGTTGCTACAGCTATGATTCCATTCCTTGAAAATGACGATGCCAACAGAGCGTTGATGGGATCAAACATGCAGCGTCAGGCAGTTCCGCTTGTCAGAAGAGAAGCTCCTATTATAGGTACTGGTATCGAATATAGAGCGGCAAAGGACTCTGGTGCTGTTGTCGTTTCAAAAAATAGTGGTATTGTTGATAGAGTTTCGGCAGATGAAATTATAATAAAGAAGGACAATGGCGACAAAGATAGATATAAGCTATTAAAGTTCAAGAGATCAAACTCTGGTACTTGTATAAATCAAACTCCAATTGTCAGCAAGGGTGAAAGAGTCGAAGCTGGAGATGTAATTGCGGATGGTCCAGCAACTGATCTTGGTGAAATAGCTCTTGGTAGAAACTGTTTGATAGCATTTATGACTTGGGAAGGCTATAACTATGAAGATGCCGTTTTGATTAATGAGAGATTGATAAAGGAAGATAGATTATCCACAATCCACATCGAGGAATATGAATGTGAAGCCAGAGACACAAAGCTTGGTCCAGAAGAAATTACAAGAGACATACCAAATGTCGGTGAAAATGCAATAAAGAATTTGGACGAAAGAGGAATTATTAGAATAGGTGCGGAAGTAGATTCTGGAGATATACTAGTAGGTAAGGTTACTCCAAAGGGTGAAACAGAGCTTACTGCTGAGGAAAGATTGTTGAGAGCCATATTTGGTGAAAAAGCAAGAGAGGTTAGAGATACATCGCTTAAGGTTCCTCATGGTGAGTCCGGTATCATAGTTGATATCAAAATATTTACCAGAGATAATGGCGATGATTTATCTCCAGGTGTAAATGAGCTTGTAAGATGCTATATAGCGAAGAAGAGAAAGATCAAAGTAGGAGACAAGATGGCTGGTCGTCATGGTAATAAGGGGGTTATATCAAGAGTATTACCTGAGGAAGATATGCCGTTTATGGAAGATGGAACTCCTATGGATATAGTTCTTAATCCACAGGGTATACCTTCTCGTATGAATATCGGTCAAGTTCTTGAGGTTCACCTTGGTTTGGCGGCTAAAAAATTAGGATGGTATGTTGCCACTTCAGTATTTGATGGAGCAAACGAATACGATATAATGGATGCCCTTGAATTTGCAGGATATCCAAGAGATGGTAAATTGCAGCTATTTGATGGTCGTACAGGTGAAACCTTCGACAATAGAATCACTGTGGGATATATGTACTACTTGAAATTGCATCACTTGGTTGATGACAAGCTACATGCAAGAAGTACAGGACCATATTCTCTAGTAACTCAGCAGCCACTTGGTGGTAAGGCTCAGTTCGGAGGTCAGAGATTCGGTGAAATGGAAGTTTGGGCATTGGAGGCTTACGGAGCTTCTCATATTCTTCAGGAAATACTGACAGTTAAGTCAGATGACGTTAAGGGTAGAGTTGAAACTTACGAAGCCATAGTTAAGGGAGAAAATATTCCTGAACCAGGTATGCCGGAGTCATTTAGAGTTCTTATGAAAGAGCTGCAGTCATTATGCTTGGATGTCAGTGCGTTAGACCAAGATGGTTTAGCTATAGATATCAAGGAATCTGTAGATGAAGAAGGACTTGAAGAATTTAAAATAGAAAGCGTGATACCGGATGATATTGGAGATACTCATATGATTGAAGAGGTCGAGGCTGATGAATTTGATGAAAATGAGGAAGATATGTTCAATGATGAGGAAATCGACAATGGTATAGACGAGGAAATTGATGAATTCATAGAAGATGATTATGATGACTATGACGAAGAATTTTAATTTCAGGTAAGTAAATAGGCAAAGGATTGAAAAATAAATTTTAATAATATATGAATCGAAAGAAGGGAGAGAACTCCTTGTTTGAATTAAATAATTTTGAGTCGATAAAGATAGGTTTGGCTTCTCCAGAGAGAATTAGACAGTGGTCAAGAGGGGAAGTAAAGAAACCAGAAACAATAAATTATAGAACTTTGAAGCCAGAAAAAGATGGTTTGTTCTGTGAAAGAATTTTCGGACCTACAAAGGACTGGGAGTGTCATTGTGGGAAGTACAGACGTGTCAGATATAAAGGTGTAGTTTGTGATAGATGTGGTGTTGAAGTAACAAAGTCAAAGGTAAGAAGAGAGAGAATGGGTCATATAGAATTGGCAGCACCAATGTCTCATATTTGGTACTTTAAAGGGATACCATCTAGGATGGGCTTGCTATTAGATATGTCTCCTAGATCTCTTGAAAAAGTATTATATTTTGCTTCCTATGTTGTGACTAATCCAGGAGAAACTGGATTAGCGTACAAGCAGGTTTTGACTGAAAGAGAATACAGAAATGCCTTGGAAAAATATGGATATGAGTTTGAAGTGGGTATTGGTGCAGAAGCAGTGAAGAAGCTTTTGGAGGATATTGATCTTGAAGCTCAGTCTGTTGAATTAAGAGCTGATTTAAAGGATGCTACTGGACAGAAGAGAGTGAGAACAATCAGACGTCTTGAAGTAGTGGAGGCTTTCAAAAAGTCAGGAAATAAGCCAGAATGGATGATTCTTGAAGCTATTCCGGTGATACCTCCAGATTTAAGACCTATGGTTCAACTGGATGGTGGTAGATTTGCAACCTCTGATTTGAATGATTTATACAGAAGAGTAATCAATAGAAATAATAGATTGAAGAGACTTCTTGAATTAGGTGCTCCAGAAATCATAGTAAGAAATGAAAAGAGAATGCTTCAAGAAGCTGTTGATGCATTGATAGATAATGGTAGACGAGGTAGACCAGTAACTGGTCCAGGAAACAGACCACTTAAGTCGCTATCAGATATGCTAAAAGGTAAGCAAGGGCGTTTCAGACAGAATTTGCTAGGTAAGAGAGTTGATTACTCAGGGCGTTCTGTTATTGTAGTTGGACCGGAGCTTAAATTCTATCAGTGTGGTCTTCCAAAGAAAATGGCATTGGAGCTATTCAAACCATTTGTTATGGACAAATTGGTAGAAAAAGGATATGCACATAATATTAAGAGTGCAAAAACTATCGTAGAAAAAGTAAAGCCAGAGGTATGGGATGTGTTGGAAGAGGTTATTAAGAGCCATCCAGTTTTGCTTAATCGTGCACCTACTCTACATAGACTTGGTATTCAGGCGTTTGAGCCAGTATTGGTAGAGGGTAAGGCAATAAAACTACATCCATTGGTTTGTACAGCATACAATGCTGACTTTGACGGTGACCAGATGGCTGTTCACGTTCCATTGTCTGTGGAAGCTCAGGCCGAAGCTAGATATTTGATGCTGTCAGTAAATAATATACTTGCTCCAAAGGATGGTGCACCTATTACCACTCCTTCACAGGATATGGTTCTTGGTTCATATTATTTGACCATAGAGGCTCAGGAAGGAGCAAAGGGTACTGGATCGATATTTAAGGATTATAATGAATTACTGCTTTCATATTTTAATCACAAGGTTGAGCTACACGCTTTGGTTAAAATGAGAAAAACATTGCCAGATGGTAGAAGCTCATTGATAGAAAGTACAGTTGGCAGATTTATATTCAATGAAGGTATACCTCAGGATTTAGGCTTTGTTGATAGAGAAAGGGATCCTTTTAGCTTGGAAGTTGATTTCTTGGCTGACAAAAAGAAATTAGGAAAGATAATTGACAAGTGCTTTAGAAAGCATGGAAATACAAAAACTGCAGAGCTTCTTGACTATGTAAAGAGCATGGGATATAAGTATTCGACTGTTGGTGGAATAACTGTTGCAGTTGCAGATATGGACATTCCAGAAGCGAAATATACTTACTTGAAGGAAGCAGAGGATTTAGTAGATAAATATGAAAAAGCCTATAGAAGAGGTCTTATTTCAAACGATGAAAGATATGAAAAAGTTATTGAAACATGGACAGCTACTACGGACAAGGTTACAGATGCACTGATGGATGGTCTTGACAGAATGAATAATATATTTATCATGGCTCACTCTGGAGCCAGAGGTTCCAAAAACCAGATTAGACAGCTTGCAGGTATGCGTGGTCTGATGGCGAATGCCTCTGGTAAAACAGTGGAAATCCCAGTTAAATCTAACTTCCGTGAGGGTCTTTCAGTTATGGAATACTTTACATCTTCTCATGGTGCCAGAAAGGGTCTTGCCGATACAGCGCTTCGTACTGCCGACTCTGGATATTTGACAAGAAGATTGGTAGACGTAAGTCAGGACGTTATCGTGAGAGATATGGATTGTGGAACTACTGAAACTACTGAAATTTTCGCAATTAAGGATGGAAATGAAGTAATTGAAGAATTGAGAGATAGAATTATTGGTAGATATACTATTGAACCAATTGTAGATCCAAATACAGGTGAAGAAATAGTAGGTGCTGATCAAATGATTCTTGAAGATGATGCAGATAGAATTGTAGATGCTGGAATCGAGTCAATAAAAATTAGAACTGTATTGAATTGTAAGACTGAACACGGTGTTTGTGCTAAGTGTTACGGTAGAAATCTTGCAACAGGTAAGCCAGTAAATATTGGTGAGGCAGTAGGTATTATAGCAGCGCAGTCAATTGGTGAGCCGGGTACACAGCTTACAATGCGTACTTTCCATACAGGTGGGGTTGCCGGCGGAGATATTACACAGGGGCTTCCTAGAGTTGAGGAGCTTTTCGAAGCTCGTAAACCAAAGGGGCTTGCTATTATATCGGAAATCACTGGTACAGTTGAAATAGACGAAGCTGGAAAGAGAAAAGAAGTTATCGTAACTCCTGAAGCTGGCGAATCAGAAGTATATCAGATACCATATGGTTCTAGAATCAGAGTAAAAAACGGTGCTTTCATAAAGGCTGGAGAACCTATTACGCAAGGATCTATCAATCCACATGATATAATCAGAGTAAATGGAATTGGTGGAGTACAGGATTATATAGTAAAGGAAGTTCAAAGAGTTTATAGACTTCAAGGGGTTGATATCAATGACAAGCATATAGAGGTCATAGTTAGACAGATGCTTTCAAAGGTTAAGGTTGAGGATCCAGGTGATACTGATTTATTGCCAGGTGGATATGAAGATGTACTCAACTACAATAGGAGCAATGCAATGGCTGAAGAAAGAGGAGAAAGACCTGCCACTGCAAAGAGAGTATTGCTTGGTATAACAAAGGCGTCTCTTGCTACTGAGTCATTCTTATCAGCAGCCTCATTCCAGGAAACTACTAGAGTATTAACAGATGCAGCAATCAAGGGTAAAGAAGACCATTTGATTGGTCTAAAAGAAAATGTAATTCTTGGTAAGCTAATTCCAGCAGGTACTGGAATGAAGAAGTACAGAAATATTGCTATTGAAAAAGAAGAAATTGAGATTGAAGAAGCTGAACAGGCTTAATAAAATCTAATTTAGCTTTTGTAAGGCACCTAGGACAGCTCTTAGGTGCCTTTATATGTTAGGAGCTTTGGGAGAATATTTATGATAGAATTTTATGAGTATCAAGATGATAATTACGATAAGCTATATGATATGATGGTTGAATTTTATAGATCTGACGCCGTAGACCATCCCATAGATACAAAAATAATAAGGAGATTATTAGATGACATAATGTCAAAAAAATTCTCTGTAAATGGATATGAGGTACATTATTCGGGTAATTTAGTAGGGTTCGGTGTGGTAACTACTTACTACACCTCCGAAGTTGCTGGAATAAATGTTCAACTAGAGGATTTGTATATTTGTCCAGATTATAGAAGTAGAGGAATTGCAAGAGCATATTTCAAATATATTATGAATGAATTTAAAAATGCTTCAAGATTTAGATTGGAGGTTTCTCCTTACAATGTAAGAGCGAAAAAATTGTATAGAGAATTAGGGTTTGAGCCTCTTGAATATAATCAGATGATACTTGATAAACCGACAAAATGATATAATAAAAAGCATACCCTACATTCATTTTTATACGTGGAGAATGTGGGTATGCCTTTTATTTGGGACTTTTACGAGTTAGTCCCTTGACATGCATTAATTATAAACACTAATTATTTACTGAATCCGAAATCTATTTCCTTTGTTCCATCTAATGAGTTAACTACATTAGTGTATCCTTCCTTTGTCAAGCTTTCAGCAACTGTTGCAGATTTGTTTCCAGAATAGCAGAATACGTATATTGCTGCATTCTTATCTGTTGGAAGTGAGCTTTTCTTAGACTCAAAATCATCAGGCATTATATTAACAGCCTTATCAAAAGAGCCAGCCTCAAAGTCTTTTGCTTCTCTGGCATCTATAACAAGACCAGCTTTTCCTCCCTTTATATCCTGAATGAAATCAGCGCCCATTTTACTTTCAAAAGTTACAAGCTCGTATTTAAATTGCTTTACTCCGTCAGCATTGTAAACTTTTTGGAATCCATTGTTTACAAGAACTTCAGCAGCCTTTGCACTCTTTTTACCAGAATTGCAGTATAGAACTACGTCTTTGTCTTTGAAAGCTTCTATTTTCTTGTAGTCAGCCTCAAAAGTATCTATTGGCATATTGATGGCAAATTTAAGATGACCAGCCTTATACTCTTCAGGAGATCTTACGTCAATTACAAGATAGTTTTCCTTTTCCTTTTTGTCAGCTTCGATCTTAGCCAATTCATCACCCTTCATTGCTTTTACTTCGGCAGCCTTAGTTTCCCCAGCTTTTTCTTCAGTCTGAGTATTAGCCTTTTCCTCAGCTTTCTGACCACATGCAGATAGACCTACAGATGATGCAACTAAAAGTGCAAGTAGTAAATACTTAGAATTTTTTAATTTCATTAATATTACCTCCCAATTTTTATTAAATTAATTTTTTTCTATCAACATCATTATATATTAAACATAAAGAAAAATATATATGAATGAGAGAGAATAAGCATAGTATAGATAAAAACTATTATACGTATAATAAGTATTGTAAATAACTATAATAAGAGGGTATGAAATACTTGTATATACATAACAATAAGACTGGAACTAGTTGAAAAAATGAGCATTTAAGTATTATAATATTAGTTAATAAGTAATGGCTTCGGTATAATAGGTAGTAATTTTTTGGCTGGAGTTTTGTGATAGATGATGAAATGAGGTGAATTAATGTCAAGTGTACTAGATTATATGACGTGGAGAGGCGATATTACGTTTCAGGTTGATAGATTAAATGAAGTAGATAATTTGATATTTTCCATGTTGTCATATTTGAATTTTGGAGCACCTAAAAATGGAATATCTATAAAGGAGCTGTCAAGGAAATATTTTGCATCAAAGGGAATGGATGATTCAAAGCTTCAAAAGGAAAAGTCCTACTCAGATATGATAGTTATGGTTGAAAACCTACTGAGAAAGGCAGCTAAATCTGAGAGGTTTAAGGATATTATCCTGACTGAATATATCAGCAAATATGATGAAATAAATCAGAGTCAGTTTTGTGCGATGTGTTTTGTGATTGATGAAGATAATATCTTTGTAGCTTTCAGGGGAACAGATGACACAATACTGGGATTCAAGGAAGATTTTAATATGAGCTTTTCGACACCGGTATTCGGACAAGTAGAATCTGCTAAATATTTAAAAAGAATAATAGAAAATAACTCTTATAAAAATATATATGTCGGTGGACACTCGAAGGGAGGTAATTTTGCTGTTTATTCCGTAGTAGGGCTATCAACGAAGGATAGGAAAAGAATAAGGTGTGTTTTCAATAATGATGGACCGGGATTTTCCAAGGAAATGATTGAATCGGAGGCTTATCAGGATACTGTAAAAAAGGTCAGTAAAATACTTCCGGTGGACTCTGTTGTGGGTATTTTGATGTACGATAATGAAAAGTATTCCGTCATCGAGGCTATCGGAAATAATGGATTTATTCAGCATAATGGGATGAATTGGAGGGTGGTCGGAAAATCATTTGTGAGAGCTAAAAAATTGTCTGATGAATCAAATAGAATTGATATTACTCTTAAGACATGGCTGGAAAATCTATCGCATGAGGAAAGAGTAATCTTTGTAGATGAGTTTTACGAGATAATAAAAAATTCAACAAACGCTGTGAGAACTGGTGATATAACAAATAAGAAGCTAAAGTCAGCTATTAAAATAATTAAAGAAATGTCTAGCTTGGAACCGAAGAGAAGAGATCAGCTGTCTAGCATTTTTAGCCTATTTCTAAAGACAGATTTTGAAATGAGAACAAAAAAGAAAAAAAGTATTCTGTTAAAAAGCAAAGGGAGAAAAATACGTTTTGACAGAAAGTGATTGGAGTGTGTAGCTTTTTTGTGATGCTAGAGATAGCAGTTGATGAATGAAGGAATATTTTACACTACAGTATCGCGCTACACTTGGTACTGTAGTGTATTTTTATCTAAAAAAACTAAAGCTTATATACTTATTTTGAAGCTTGTTTATCGAATAATTATAAATCAAATTATTATTTTTCCAATAATCTAATATTCTAATAACAACCTCTCGACTCTTTTTTTTCATTTGGGTATCTGTTATTTTGATATTTGAGTAAAAATCTTCAAAAAAGATATCAGTACCCTCACCTATATTAACTAGCTGGTAAATCAAGTATTCTCTGATTGCGATGTTTAAGTCTGTCATTGAGACAGGGCAATCAAAAAATTTATAATTGAGCTTTGTGTATAGATTGTGTTCAATTGAAAAGCTATATATTGGAATTTCTTGAAGAACGATAAAGCCGTATTCATTATCTATTGCATATATTAATTTCTCAACATAGACGTGATTGTATAAATTATCACGTATCAAGACATTTGTATTTAACAATTTTCTCACTGATGATTTAACCTTTTTTAGCAGATTATCTGTGATAATATAGCTGTTAGAGAAGGATATATACTTACTCAGGTTTTTATATGAAATAACAAATATATTATTGTCATAAAAAGAAAATATTGCTCTTAATATCAATAAATCGAATGAGCTGATACCATCAGACATATCTGTTGATAAATCATTCGGCATTATTGTGGTGCTTAGGATTTTATTGATATCGTAATTTTTATAATAATACATATTTGGGAAGTCATTGATTAGCTCTGTAGATGAGAATTTCAAGTAATGAATACTCTTATATTTTGGCATTTTGACGTTATATATATTGTCAAGGTTCTCAAATATGTAATTGATATTTTTTAAACTCCTTTTCCAAATTCTGTGTTTATTTAATATACATGATAGATACGAGACAACTTCCGTAGATGATTCAGAATTATTTGAAATATCTATTATGCATTTACTAATTTTTGCGTCATATTGACTCATGTAGTCGATAAGGCTATAAGAATGTGCTAGGAATTCATTTACAGTTTCTTCTTTTATGTCATTGTTTTTGATTATATTAGAAAGTTCAATCAATAAAGAGTTTCTTTTTGTAAGAATAGGGTCATTTAGAAAGTCTTTGTATGCGTCTTGAATACTATTTAAATTAATATTTTTTGATGAAATACAGTTGTTCCTCATATCAATATAATCTCTCCTTCGCATGAATCTATTTATAGTCATAATTTTAGCATAGTTTGATAATTATGTAAATTATGTATATTATTTATTATTTTTTTATAAAAAAAATATATATGTATTGATTGTATGAAATATTTCTTATAAGATAGAAGTGTTAAAACTAAGATGGGAGTTAAAGGAGTGAATAATGATGTATAGATTGTGTTTTCAATTTTTTTTGAAAAATAAAAATAAGACTGCCGCACTTTTGGCAAGTATAATTGTCGGTACGGTATTGTTTTTTAGCGTTAATACTATTAGGGAGTCTGGCTATGAATCTCAAATAAATGAATCGAGAAACATAAATGGAAGCTATGATATTTCGTTTGATAATATCAAATTATCCGATATTGCTAAGCTTGGCGGTGAAAGTAATATTTCTAAAATGGCTTATGCTCAGAAGTTAAATTCATCAATTTACAGAAAGTCAGGCATAAAATTAAGTAAATATCAATACAACAAAGAGTATATTGATTCTCTTAAATATAAACTGGTTGGCTCATATCCTAAAAATGAAAATGAAATAATTATTGAGAAAAAAGCTATAGATAATATGAAAATAGACGATCCAATTGGAAAAGAAATAACCATGTTAGAGATTGATAAAAAAATTATAAACAACAAGAATGTAATGGATTCTGTTGATAAAAAATATATAATAGTTGGATATTTGACAAAATCTACAAAGTACTATGATGATATTACAGTATCCACTGGTGGTGTAAAATTTAAAGCATTTACTGGAGGCGATAATCAGGGAAAAGGCTCAATTTATGATGGAGTAATATTTTTAAAGAATAGCGAGAATGTTACACAATATATAGAAACCTTACAGAGTAAATTAAAAATGGGATGGGATAATATTAGAAAAAATGACTTTATTAGTTCCATAGAAATGCTTAAGCTTAGATCTAAATATCAAAAAGAGAGCATAATTAGTATGCTGCTATTGTTGTTTGTTTCAATGTTGATTGTGTATAATATTTTTAGCATTATTATTTCTGAAATGAGCTCTGAAATTGGAACTCTTAGAAGCTTTGGTATGTCAAGGAAACAAACAAAAAAATTCGTCAAGTCATACTTGAACTTGTTTTGGATTGTTGGAACTACGGTCGGAATTTTACTGGGAATTTTGTGTTCATTTATTGGAATAAAATTTGTATACAAAGAAAATGCTCAGCTAGCAATAAAACCAATATTTATTCTGATTGTCTTTATCATGAATGTAATTACCCTGTATATAAGCTATCTGTTATTGAATAAGAAAGTTGTAAAAAGGACAATTATCGAGCTTATAGACGATAGCAAGGACAATTCAGCTCTAAATAAAAGTAAAATGGTTAAGCTTGTTAGAAATGTAAATATTAAATATAAAATTGTATGGAGCAATATACTTAGAAGAAAGTCCAGAACAGTAGTAACAATATTTACTATTGTTCTTGTAGGGTATATGTTTATCTTGAATTTTTCTTCTTCAGAGTTTCTAACTGAAAGCATCAACAGAGGCGTTTCAGGTGGTATTTGGGGAATGTCATATGGTACTGTGGATAAGACTCTCTCTGGAAGTATCAATGGTACAGATTCGCTTTTCTATACAATAGATGATGGGGTAATGGAAAAAATATATCAATATAAGGATATAGATAAAGTTGAATCGAATTTCTATTCAAATGATGCGTTCCTTGTAGATAACAATAGCAATATAAATGAAAGATACAAAAAAATGTACGGATTAAACGATATTAATCTTGAATACCCACTTGCAGTCAGAGGTTATTCTGATAAGATGCTACAGGATAGAAAATCATTTATCAGTGAGGGAAAAAACATTGTCGGAGATAATATTGGTGATATCCATTGCTTATTTGTCAATAATGTATATTCAAAAATAGATGGAAATTTCGATCTGAGTGTTTTAAAGAGGATAACTATCGGTGATAAATTGAAAATAAAAATTCCATCAGTAGACAATGAGCTTGCAAATTTCACTGAGGTAGAAGTTACAGTTAGTGGAATTATGGATAAAAAATATGCGTCTTCGCAGGATGGAAGTGTCGGAGTAAGAGGTGGACAAATTATTATTCGAGAAGATGATTATAAAAAAATAACAGGTGCAGAGAAATACAACAAGGTATTTATTACAACGAAAAATGGTGATGTGAATAGCTTGAATGATTTTTTGGAGAAAACATTACTTGATAATTATGTTACTTCAATTGGAGGTAAAGGGGAAGACATGAAATTTTTTGGCTCATACCTAAAGAGTGAAGCAAGGCTTAATATTGTCTATCAAGTGTTGATTTTGATTCTTGCAACTGTAAATTTCATATTTATTATGAGAAGTAATCTTATTAATAGACGTGAAGAAGTAAAAATTTATAGATATATTGGAATGACAAAGAAGGTAAGACAGAAAATTGATTTTATAGAAGCACTTCATTATGGAATAATCTCTGCATTGATTTCTTCGATATTAGCTTCTATCTATCATGTAAATAAGGTGGTAAGTATAAATAAGGATTTGATAGCATCTGGATTCACTAAAACTATGGATGTTGGTATACCACTAAATCAAATAATATTAATATTTTTGGTGTATGTATTTATGAGTCTGATAGCAGTTCTTTTCTCTTGGGATATTGTAAGAGAGGAATGGTAGTAGGCAATATGATTTCTAGTATTTATATTATATAGGGAGAGAGAAATTATGACAGTATTAATTGCAAAAGAATTGAAAAAATATTATGGAAAAGAAAGTAGTATAGTAAAGGCTGTTGATGGAATAAGCCTTGAAATAGAAGAAGGTGATTTTACAGCAGTAATAGGTACAAGTGGTTCAGGAAAGACAACTCTATTGCACTGTATGGCAGGACTAGATAAACCCACGTCAGGAGAGGTAATATTGAAAGATAAAAATATCTATAATCTAAACGACGATGAGCTATCAAAAATTAGAAGGAGAGAATTTGGTTTCGTTTTTCAGAGCTTCAACCTAATTCCTGTTTTAAACATATATGATAATATAGTACTGCCAGTTCAACTGGACGGAAAAAAAGAGGATAAAGAATATATTTTGAGGGTGGTTGAGAGAGTAGGTTTATCCGATCAACTAAAGAAATTTCCAAATGAGCTATCTGGAGGTCAGCAGCAGCGAGTGGCTATATGTAGAGCCTTAGCGAATAAACCGTCTATAATATTTGCAGATGAGCCAACTGGAAATCTGGATAGTAAGACTACAGAAGATGTAATGACTCTATTTGGTGATATGGTAAGAGAATTTAATCAGACACTACTTATGATAACTCACGATGAAAAAGTCGCATCAAAGGCTGATAGAATAATTACGATAAGCGATGGAAAGATAATAAGTGATGAAAGAAAAAAACAAAAATATTAGAAAATTTATTAATTATATATATATAAATAATAAAAAAAAGATAATTTTATCTTCAATATTTATGCTGTTAGTAACAGTAATGGATCTATATTTACCACTTTTACTAAAAAAAATAGTAGATAAAGGTATTATAGGAAAGAATTTTTCTACTTTATTAAAACTTGCGTTAATTTATCTTATTATTCAGCTATTAGCAATTTTTATTGAATTTATACTAGGGTATATTTATTCAATTATGAGAAATTCTGTTGCAATAAAAATAAGATTAAGGATATTAAGGCATATATCGACTTTGTCGGGAGATTACTATACAAATAAAAAAACAGGGAATATACTTTCGATAGTTCAATCAGATATTGATACTATTGAAAGTATTGATGCTGAGCTAGCATTTTCCTTGGTGAAAAATTTTATAACAGCTACTGCAGCATTGTATTTTATGATTAGATTACAGTATGATTTATTTTTGATAGTAATCTTTTTACAAATAGTTTTGATATTATTGCAAAGAATTTTTACTAAGATGATACACGAAAATGTATCATTGATAAGAAAAGAGTATGGAGATATTACTCATCTTATACAAGAATACGTACTTAATATTATGAGTATTGTTATATCAAAATCAAAAAGATTTTTTATATCTGATTATATAAAAAAAGATAGAAAAATAATAAATAAAAATATAAAAACACACTTATTATATAGTGGAAATATTACAGCTGCAATAACAATAAATTCAATAATAACAATGATATTATATGGATATGGGGGATATAAAATTATAAATGGAAGTCTAACCTTAGGAGCACTGCTGGCTTTTCAAAGCTATAGTGCAATGCTATTAGGTCCGTGTATGAGTATAGTAAATGCAAATAACAAAATTCAGCAAGCAAAAGTATCAATAGACAGAGTTTATAGTTTGTTAGGTGAAAAAAGTGATATAGCAAGTGAAAAGGATTCTATTACACTGGAAAAAGGGAATATAGAAAAAATAGAATTTAATAAGGTGAATTTTGGTTATACAAAGGATTTGAATATATTAAAGAATGTAGATTTGGTTTTTGATAGAGGAAATATTTCGGCATTGGTAGGAAGTAGTGGTTGTGGAAAATCAACAATAATAAACCTGCTATTTAGACTTTGGGATGTTGATTCTGGATGTATTCTTATTGATGGAATCGATATTAAGAATATCAATTTATATTCATTAAGAAAAAATATATCTGTAGTTACACAGGATAGTTTAATATTTGATATGTCTATTAGGGAAAATATTTGTCTTGGAAAAAAAATAGATGAAGAAATTCTAAAGATAATATGTGAAAAGGTGGGGATTAGTGAATATATATCAGGTCTAGCAGATGGTATTGACACAAAAATTGGAGAAAGAGGTATTAAAATATCAGGTGGTCAAAAACAAAGAATTGCAATAGCAAGAACTATACTTAGTGATAGTGATATTATTATTTTAGATGAAGCGACATCAGCATTAGATAATATATCTCAAAAGGAAATAATAAATAATTTAAAAGAATTTTTTGATAATAAAATTGTAATAGTAATTGCTCATAGATTATCAACAATAAAGGATGTAGATAATATTTTTGTGTTAGATAGTGGAAAAATTATTGGAAAGGGTACTCATCAAGCTTTATTAAAAAGCTCTGACTCATATAGAACTTTGTACTATAATGAATAATTTTCTAGTAAAAGGATGTGACTGTAAATTACATATCCTTTTATTTTTAATTTAATTCAAAAAAATAAAATAATAGTTGTAGAAAATAGCTTGTGATATGCAGAATGGAGGAATAAAAATATATGTGTTTTGTATTAAAATATATTCGTGGTAATAAAATTAAATCGTTTTTTATTTATTTTTCTTTTTTAATTTGTATTGCTATTAATATTATACCACTTTTATTTGTATTATTTTATAAAACTAACAGGAGTAAGAACTAAGTATGAAAAAATTAAAAGTAGCTATAATAGATATAGGGATAAAACGAGAATTAAAAGCCTGATGTTGCGATTGTGCTTACTATACAGTATAATGTGAGCACAATTACAACGAAAGGAATACTATGTATTATATAAAAAAGATAAAAGAAAAGTTGAATAAACCGAGTGTTGCTATATCTATCGCAAGCTTATAGGAGCGAATAATAAAAAGGATGCAAGACTCATTGTAAAAAGAAGATGAAGCGACTTTGGATTTAAAGGGCTTCTTTTTCATTTGCGGTAGGAAATATATTTTTAATTAAGGTATCCATATAACATCTAACTTATGAATAAAGAAGTGGAGGAAGATAGATGAAGTATGGATATATAAGAGTATCGACAAAGGAACAGAATATAGATAGGCAATTAACAGCTATCTTGAAGGAAGGTATAGGAATAGAAAAAATATACATTGATAAAGCAAGTGGTAAAGACTTTAACCGTAAAAAATATAAGCAGCTTATCAAAAAGCTCAAAGCAGGAGATGAAGTCTATATCAAATCAATAGATAGACTGGGAAGAAATTACGATGAAATTATTAAAGAATGGAATATAATTACCAAAGAAAAAAATGCTGAAATCATCGTACTTGATTTTCCGCTTCTTGATACGAGAACAAAGGTAAATGATATAACAGGAAAATTTATAGCCGATATTGTATTACAAATATTATCCTATGTAGCTCAGGTAGAAAGAGAAAATACTTACCAAAGGCAGATGGAGGGAATAAGAGAAGCTAAAAAACGAGGAGTAAAATTTGGTAGAAGCAAAAAAGATATTCCTGAAGATTTTGATAGGATAGCTAAAGAGTGGAGAGATAAAGAAATAGGTTTAAGAGCAGGTGCAAAATTACTTAATATAAGTCATACTACGTTTTCAAAATGGTTAAGAGAAGGGGGATATACGAGAGAAAAAAGAACCTAGCATAAGGATTAAATTTAAAATCGTAAGCAAGCCTTTAAGAAGCTGTCAAAAAAAGTAGACTTTAAATGTCAATAATATTAGACTTTAATTTACAGGAAAAATCTTACAAATTAAATTCTACTTAAAATCGACACAAGTATCGTCAAAATTCATAGTAAATTACATAACAAACCTATTTCTATTTATTATACTATAAAACGTCATTTAAAGTCTAGTTTATTTTCCAAAATTGAAATAATAGCCTTTGAAAAATATATAGAGGAGAGGAATAGAAAGTTAATGAAAAAGAGGATAGTATTACAAAAATTAATAGCTTTTTTCTTAGTTTTTATAATGCTCTTAGGAGTGATTGTTCCAAACAGTATTGTTATTGCAGACAGCGATCCTGTTGAAGCTACAATTACAGAAAAATTGGGAAAAGAAGATTTCAACGCAAATAATATTAGTGAAGAGTAAATAATGTCAAAGAAGATGAAAATCCTATTAGCAAAAATGAAGCTTTATCTGAAAATAAGCTCAATGAAGCTCTTAAAGATGAAGTGATACAATTTCTTCCTAAAAGCTTTTCGATGAGGTCGCCGTCATTTAATACAGGTGATTTTATGGGAAACGGGGAACTCGTTGTTTACGATGATAGTCATAAGATTAAGGATATGTCAAATGGCGATGGAACATCCTTAAATTCATACAATTTGGCAACTATGACAGATACTTTATTTACCATATCCTATACGCCTTTTCGTTATGTGGGAGATGATGGAAAAAATGAATTCGGTGATCAGAAAATTGTGGTAGATATTCCGATTTATGGCTTTAAGCTTACGAATCCTGGAAATGAGAGTGTACTGTTTGATAATATTACACTACTTGATAAGGATGGAAAAACTATTCCTTTGGATTCTGTCACACAAAAAAATTACGATAAGGTTGTAAAAATCGTCTATGATATAAAGGATACTATTTTGTATTCCTTAGGGGATTCAAATATTTTATTTAATATTGCTTTTTCTAGAAAAAGCTTGTCAGTGGCAGACTGCGAGAAATGGCTTAAAGAAGGGAAGCTTGAAACAATATTAAATGTTGCTGCTTGTGAAGGTAAGGATAATAAACCGATTAAAAGTAAAGATAATCCTTCAGAATACAAGTGGAGAATGACACCTGATAATTTTGATGATACTAAAACAAAGGTAACAGGTGATCGTTATCTAAATGCTAGCAGCAACCCTAAGATAACTAATGCAGGTCTTACATTATTTTATGACAGAGAGCCGAAACAACTGGCTTTTGATGGAAATAAAGATTGGTACTATTATACTCAAGGTACAATTCATGATAATGACACACCACTTATGAAATTAAAGCAGATTAAATTGTATGTACCAAAGACTACAGACACAGAAAACAACTTTATTTTGTATAAATTGCAGAGCAGAAGTGGTTTGTATGACAGTGATTTAGCGACTCAGCTTAGCATTAGTGAAATCAAAAATGACAATAATGGTAAGGGAAATTATTATATATTAACACCTAAAAGGGCAATATATAATAATGGAAGTGACTTTAAGTGGAGTGATGCTCTAAAGAACGGATTTTCACCGGTTTGGCAGGTAGCTGATGGAGTTGAGGATTTGGGATCGGAAGCGTTGTATGAGGCAGAACCACCTGAGATTATTTTTGAGACGCCTAATGGTATTGATGGAAGTAAGGAGGTTATGATAACTGATAGTAATCAGGGTGTCAAAATAAAAACATTTAAGAAAGAGATTGTTGACAATTATGAAATTAATAATTTCCTTAATGGAGGTTATCGTTTAGGAAAAAACGCCTCTGGCTTTTATACAGCTAATGCAGTATCAGCTGATGCAAATTATAAGGATGTTAGCTTTGCATCCTTGCATAATAATTGGTATGTATTAAAAAATGCAAGTGGAGGATATACAGAGTATTTTCCTCAGAATAAGACGGGTGCGACTATTGAAACCTTTGAATTTCCAGAGGAAATTCAGCCACGAGCTTGGCATGCTTATGTAAATACTTGGGCTAAAGGACAGTTTAAGATAGATAAGGTTGTTTATACGACAGAGGATGGAAGAGAATATACAGAAATAATTAATGATGATGTTTATTTGTATGGCTCAGGAGATTGTCATACACAAAAAGTTAGCTTTAATACATCCGGGGGAAGAGTAACGAAGGTAAAGGTTTATTGGGAGCATTTGAATAATGAGATTTTTAATGCATATACCTATTCTGACTATACTGCTAATAGAAGGTATTTATATTCAGGAGAGAGTCGCTTTGATTACTACATAACACCTGAAGCAACAGGGCTATTGCAGGTTAAATACTCTGCTGAATCAATAGATTCCGATGCTAATATCAATGACAGCTTTATATCAGAATCGGAAAAAGCACTAAAATCTCCGGTAAATAATATAAGTGGAAAGGCATATGATGACTTCTTCTGGATGACAGTAGTTAAAAAGCCTTGTACACCGATTGCTGCTGAAAGTACGGATGAAAGAAAAAAACAAAAGAAGATACTTTATCCGGAGCAAGCAGAAAATGGAACTTTTTTTGATACTTGGATGATTTTTTTTAATTATGGAAAAGATAAAAAGTATTCTCCAACCTCTGAAAATCCGAAAATAATTATGAATGTAGATACATTGAATTTAAAGGGGCTTGACAGTCAGGAGGAGAAAAACGGGTTTCTAACCGGTAAATTTAAGGCAATGAAGGCTCTAAGCGGATGGAAAATTATTTATAAAACTGCTGATAATTTGACAAATACAGAAAGTATTGAAAAGGTGTATAATATCGGGGATATAGAAGACGGAACAGTAATTGAATTGGGAATAGATAGAAAGCATGAGCACTTATCAAGCATTGCTTTATCTTATGATGGAATCTTTAATATTGAACCATTTGTTGATACTAATACAGGACGAGCAGTGCTCTTTTCTAACATTGAGTATGAGCTTAGAAATACGAGCTTTAAGGGTAAGAATTTGGAAATTGTGAAAGATACAGGCAGCTGGTATGGTCCTAATTATTTTGTTGTGAATCTTACGGGTAAATACTATAACGATAATTGTACGGATTCCAATCAAATTCATACTCATAGCAAGGGGCAAGTATTCGGTGGAAGAAGCTGGAATAGTAATGCTAGTCCACAGCTTTACGGAACATTAACTAGAACATATATTGTTACTAATAAGACAAATGATAATATCATAGATAATCATGGAGATTCAACAAATAATACCATTTCACAAGGAGGAACAGCGACCCAAAAAGTAACATTTAAGACAAAAGCTTATGCTTATGTAATGCATTCAGATATGCCTAAGGTAGGACAAATGCCTTATGGAATACCGGAGGCAGCTTATGTTGAGATTACTGATAAGCAATTTTCAGCAGATTTGGATAAATGCAAATTTTTAGGATATAACAATGCCTCAGGTAACGTAAAGATCGAGCAAATTACTGATGCTGACAGTAAAAAATGGATTAAAATGTCAATCACAGATGTAGGAATACAAGCCTTGAATAGAGAAATTCGAGAAATCACTAAAAACAAAGAATGGTCATATTATTATGGTGATAATAGCAAGGTACTTAAATTTATGGAAGATCCAATCGTGATAGCACTTAAGAGCTATAGATATACAAGTATAACTAAATTGGGAGAAAATGAGCATTATCCTTATGGTATGGTATACTATGATATGAGTAGTCTTGAAAATAAGCTTGATGGTAGTAAGGAAGAATACTATAGCTATGCTAAGCTTGAAGGAGATTTATATAGCTTAGCTGATAATGCAGCAACAGCATTGGGTGCGACAAAAGAGAAGAAGCTTTTTGGTATCAAATTAAGCAATGTACAGGTTATTGTATCTAAAAACGCATTTATAGGATCAAATATTTTTCCTGGAAAGTATGATGATATAGTTTATGATAGCTCAGAAAGTGGTTTTACAACACAAAAATTTTATCAGAATGAAAGAGCTGATCTTCGTGGAGATTTCTTTGTACAAGTACCGGATGGCAATGGTTTTAAGGAATACAAGACAATTATTGAGATTCCTAAAAAAGGGAAATTTGCATCTTATACTAGCCAGAATCTTAAAAATGATTTTGACATGTATTTGACGGGTGAAGCTATCGTGTCGGGCGATAGTCGCCAAGCTGGTAAGCGGGAATTCATTTATAGTATTGATGGAGGGAATACTTTTGTTTCGGCAGATAATATAGACGATTGGTCAAAGGTAACTCACGTAAAAATCGACTTAGGTGAGCTTCCTAAGAGCAGTCAGGTAAGTATTAAGCTACCTCTAAGAACAGATGCTAAAAATACGATTGATGAGATTGAGGCATATATCGGAGGAAATCTTGAGGCAACTGATTATACAGGCTATAAGATAAGTGAGTATATCAAACCGGCTAAGTATGTATATGGCAGCTTTACAATTGCTGGATCTGATGTTTGGTGGGATAAAAATGAAAATGGTAAATTTGATGATGGAGAAGACAAAGCAAGTGGTATTAAGCTTGAGCTTTATTCCCCAAATCATGATATAGCCATTAATGACAGGATTATTCCCGCAAATACTTTAATTGACAGTGCAACAACAAATGATAAGGGAGAGTATGAATTAAAAAGCTATATGCTTGATGAGGGTCAGTGGATAAAAGTTATTGTGCCAAATGATGAAGTAAAGCTTACTGTTAAAGCAAAAGCTTCAGATATGCTTAAGCTTAAGAATTCTGATTTTGACAGAATAAGCTATGAAACCTCGAAGCTACCTGAATTAATAGAAGATAAGGCTCTTGATTCTATCGGATGTGGACTTATTATTCTTCCAAAAATAAAAATAGAAAATGTAAAGCTCCATGTTGGAGAGGAGTCAATGGAAGAAGCAGCTAAAGCAATTGTGACAAGTGATCACCCTACGGAAAAACCTGCATTAAAATATATCGGATTAAGCAGTGATATAGCAGAAATTACTGATAAAGGAAAAGTGAAAGCAAAGGCTACAGGCAAAATTCAAGGTGAAGCTGCTGCGGCTAACACATTGGCAGGTGGAGAACAAGCAATTCCTGAGGATACGGTAAAGGTAAAATATGATATTATCATTTATGGAAATGTCATTTACCATAAAAATCATACCGATGTAACCGGAGAAGTACCTAAAGACAATACAGAATACTATCCATCTGCTGAAGCTGATGGAATTGATGCCGATACAGACAAGGTTACAGTTTTAGATCAAGGCACAATGAAGAGAGCTAACTATATCTTTAATGGATGGAATACACAGGCAGATGGCAAGGGTATTACGTATTATAAGGGGGATACCTTTAAGATAGGAAGCGTAGATAAAGATGTAGAGCTATATGCTATCTGGTCCTTAATTTGGACACCGATGAGACCGCCAACAAGAGATATTAAGGTAACAAAGGAATGGAAAGATAGCTCAGGTAATAACTTGAACGAAGCCCCTGTTGAAAAAATAGAAGTAGAGCTATATAAGGACGGAGTAGCTACAGGAAGTAAAAAGGAATTGAATAAAGATAACAACTGGACAGTAACCTTTGAAAAGCTGAAAGCTTATGAATCAATAGAAAATCCTACAATCCATAAGTACACTGTTAAAGAAATAGGGGAAGATGGATCTGCTATTCAATTCAATAGTAAATGGTTCGGAGTAAGATATGATGGAACTATGGCAGATGGATTTACCATTACCAACAAAGAAAAGACACCGTGGACACCAATGGAGCCATCAATTAGGGATATCAAGGTAACAAAGCTATGGAAAGACCATAGTGGAAATACTATCAAGGCTCCAACAGATAAAATTACTGTAGAACTTTACAAGGATGGAAATCCTACAGGAAAAACACTGGAGTTAAATTCAAGTAATAACTGGAGTGGAGTATTCAAAAAGCTTGAGGTGGCAAACGGACTCGGCACAGACTATTACAAATACACTGTGAAAGAAGCTGGTGAAGATGGCAATATCATTAAATTTGATGATAAGCAGTACAAGGTAGTCTATGGAGGAAGTATGAAAGATGGACTTACTATTACCAATGAAAAAAAAGCTCCGCAAACACCTCCAAGTACACCAACAACATCTCCAAGTACGCCAATAACATCTTCAAGTATGTCAACAACACATCCAAATACATCAACAAGATCGGATAGACCTACAGCTTCGCAGAATACTGAAAAACCGAATGTTTCAAATACAAGTATAAGTAAGAACTTACCAAAAACAGGAGATGAAGCGAATTTGTCTATATATGCATGGATAATGCTTGTATCGGGAATTTCATTGCTATTGCTTGATTATAAACGCAGAAAATATGCGAAGTAGAAAAAATTACAAATAAGAAAGCTTTGTTCTATAAAATAGTGGGGCAGGAAATTATATCATTTACCGGTGTTAAGTTTACCAGAGATATTTAGAAATAGATATCTCTGGTTTTTTCTACTTTTATCAAAACAAATATATAGGTATTATTTAGAAAAGACTTATATATAATACAAACAATTGAAAAATATATTTATTACTACAGCAATGATAGAATTAAAAGTAAGTTAAAAGGATTAACACCTGTTGTATATAGGAATAGAGCCTTAATTAGTTATTAGAGCTTAACCTGTTCAAATGATGAGGGCAGATTAAGCTTCTCTTTTTGCACAGTTTATTTATCCTTAAAACAATCACAATTGTCGATAAATAGTTTTTCAGATACCTGTTTTTTAATATCTTTCGGATAAACCCCTTTATATTTTTTATAATAAGTGCTGAATTTAGAGTGAGAAGAGTAGCCTACTGATTCAGCTATTTCTTTGATTTTGAGATTCGAATTTAAAAGCAGTATTTCAGCAATGTTCATTCTTCTTCTCTGTGAATATTCAGTAATGCTCATCTGATATTTTTGTTTAAATAATTTTTTAAGCTTCGTGCCACTCATCATGGAAATTTTTTCCAATGTTTCCTGAGGGACATTTATAGCATAATGATCATCAAGGTATTTTGCAACATTTTTTATAGCTTTATTATCATCTTCAGATAAAAAGCTATTCTTTCGAGTTAAAAATGCATCTATTGTTAAACTTAGCCATTCTTTTGCTTTTGCTTCAAAAAATATTTCAGCGGCTGGAGATTCCATTTTGCAGTTTAATATATCTTTTGCCAAATGTTCTAAAGCTTTTGTAATCATTAATTTTGTATTAAAAAATATATCTGAGTAAGAAACTTTATCTTTTAAAGAGTCTAAATATTTTTCAATCATTTGTTTTTTGAAGTTGATTTCAACACTTAGATATGGGGAACCTGCATGAAGTAGAAAGCGATAATTCTTAGATACATTATTTAAATCGATAATATATAAAACATTTGATGTTAGGGTTTGGTAAGGATTAAAGCTTTCTCCATTTGCAGTAATGATGTATGAGGAAGAAAAAAGCATAAATTCATCCATATTGGGGAAATTGGTTTGTATCATTTCTTTTTTTATAAAAAAATCATGAATACTGACTATAAAATCTTCTGTTTCGTAAAACCAATAAACACCCTTGGCTTCATCTGTATCAATACAAAAATTATGACCTATTTTACAGTATTTACATGTTTTTTCACATTCACATACCTTCATGTATTCTTTTACAAATTGATAAAAATCACTCATAATTCCACTCCTTTTATCCCTTTTAGACTTTATCCTTATTAGACATAAATCTTTTGTATATATTGTAACATAATTTTTGAAATGATACAATTATATATAATTAATTACTGGGGTTTATTTATAGAAAAAATTAATTTTTTAAAAGCTAAAAGGGATAGTTTAAAAGGATTATACTGTATTTTGGTAAAAATGTATAAAGCTTCAGTAAAAACAAAGAAAGGAGATAATTATTTTGAAAGAAAAACAAAGGAAACCGTCAGTGCTAAAAAGGCTTATGCCCTATGCGGGACGTAAGGGCTATATGCTTTATTTAGCTATGATTTTATCTGCTGCCTCTGGGATTATGGTGATTACGCCTATGGTTTATATTCATAAAATAGTAAAAAGTGTCATACTTGATAGCAGCAATATTGATTCTATGATTATAAAGAATTATGCTGTTTCTGCCGCAGCATTTGCTATTGCAGGTCTTTTGCTTTATACTATAGCGCTTATAATATCTCATATTTTTGCTTTTGAGGTAGAGGATAATATTATAAAAGTAAATGTAGAAAAGTTGATGAAGAAGCCGTTGGGATATTTTTTAAATAGAGAAAGTGGAAAAATTCGAAATGTGATTGTGGACGGTGCAGCTCAAACCCACAGTTTTTTGGCTCATCAGCTTCCTGATATAGCTATGTCTGTGATTTCTCCGATTATTCTTTTGGTACTATTTCTATACTTTGATTGGAGACTTGGAGTGGCAAGCCTTATTCCTCTTATAATATCAATGGGACTTATGGCAACTATGATGAATGAGGAAATGAAAAAGGAGAGAAATAAATACTTTGAAGATCTTGCAAATCTATCAGCCGAAACGGTAGAGTATGTCAGAGGGATACCTGTTGTAAAGACCTTTGCACAGAGTGTTGAAAGCTTTAAGAGGCTTCATTCCTTAATTATTCGCTTAAAAGAAACTGTAATGAAGCTTACCGTTATGTACAGAAATAAAATGTCTTTGTATGAAGCTATTACAGCTTCTACAGCATTTTTCCTTGTACCTGTAGCCATAGTTCTGATAGGTAGAGGAGAGGATATTCGTATGGTATTAGGTAATTCTGTTTTTTATCTTTTACTGGGTCCAACCTTTGGGATGTTTGTTATGAGGAGTACGACTATTACTCAGTTTAGTTTTTTTGCAGCCACAGCCTTAGATAATATTGATAATATATTGAATTATGAGGATTTAACTTATGGCGAAAAGATAGATTTTGCTGATGGATTAGAATTTAAAAATGTGTCCTTTTCATATAAGGATGAAAAGGTTTTGGACAATATTTCATTTTGTGTAAATAAAGGAGAAACTGTAGCTCTTGTAGGACCTTCCGGTGGAGGAAAAAGTACCATAGCAAGGCTTGCGGCAAGATTTTATGATGCAGACAATGGAGAAATCTTAATAGGTAAAACAAATATTAAAAATTATGAAAAGAAAGCTTTAATGAAAAGAATAGCTTTTGTATTTCAGGGGTCTAAGCTATTTAAAATGAGCCTTAGAGATAATTTGCTTTTAGGCAAAGAAAATGCAACAGATATTGAAATAGAGAATGCACTTATAAATTCTGGTTCAAAGGAGATTGTGGATAATCTTGAAAAGGGACTCGATACAGTTTACGGAACAAAAGGAACTTATTTTTCAGGTGGTGAAATACAAAGATTTGCCATTGCAAGAGCTTTTCTAAAAGATGCAAAGCTTTTAATTTTAGATGAAGCCACTGCTTTTGCAGATCCTGAAAATGAATACATTATTCAGGAAGCTTTTAAAAGGCTTTCTAAAGATAAGACAACTCTTATGATAGCTCATAGACTATCAACGGTTATAAATGCCGATAAAATCCTTGTTATAGATGGTGGCAGGATAGTAGAAGAAGGAAGGCATGAAGAGCTACTTGAAAAGGGAGAGATGTACAAAAAGCTTTGGGATGAATATCAAAGGTCTATTAATTGGAGAATAGGAGGTCAGAATGGATAAATATTTTATAAAAAGATATGCTATGACGGAAATAGGAGCAAGGAACCTTAAAAAATCTATTTTTTCTCACACAATATTAAATTTAACAAAAATGTTTCCTCCTATAATAGCCTTTACATTTTTGTTTCAATATTTAGGTAAAGTGGAGGGGTTAGAAGGATCCTTAAAGCTTTCAAATTATGTTTATATAGGGCTTATTATAACGATGATTGTCATTATGTATTTTGTTGCAAGATGGGATTATGTAAGGCTTTATAATAATGTGTATGAGGAGACGGCAAGCTCCAGAATAGATCTTGCAAACAGAATGAAAAAGCTTCCACTATCATATTTCGGAAAAAGAGATTTAACTGATCTTGCGACAACAATGATGGGTGATATTACGCTTTATGAAGAAATATTTTCTCATGCAGTGCCTCATATTTATTCGACAAGTATTTCTACAGCGATTATAGCCCTTATGATTTTAAGCTATAACTGGAAGCTTGGAGCTTCTGCACTTTGGGTAATACCTATATCCATTCTTATTTTTTCTTTATCTAAGCGAAAGCAAAGAAAAACCGTAGATAAGTGGATAAAAGCAAGCAGAATGGTTTTTGATGATTTGCAAGAAAAAATTGAGCAAATTGGAGAAATAAAGTCATATAACCTGGAAGAAAAAACAATTAAGGTTTTTTTTGATAAATTAAAAAATGCAACGAAGGTAAAGCTGGAAACCGAATTTGTTTCAGGTATTTCAATTGCCTTTGCAGGAATTCTTTTAAAGCTTGGAATTGTAACGGTATCTATTGTCGGCGCAGGTATGTTAATTGCAGGAGAGATTAATGTACTTGTTTATATAGCTTTTCTATTGCTGACTGCAAGTATATATTTGCCTATTGAAAGTATTCTTGCATTTATGGCAATGATTAATCTTCTTGATGGAGTTGTTACCAGAATGAAAGAAATTAAAACAATGCCGATTCAAGAGGGAAAATCTTATATGAATATAAAAAATTATGATATTGAATTTAAAGATGTCTATTTCGGATATGATGATTATTCGGTGATTAATGGAGTAAGCTTTACTGCAAAGCAAGGAGAGGTGACTGCCTTGATTGGTCCATCGGGCAGCGGTAAGACGACTTTGACCAAGCTTGCCGCAAGATTTTGGGATATAGATAAGGGTAAAATTCTTTTAGGAGGAGAAGATATTGGAAAAGTAGATCCTGAAACCCTTTTAAAAAGCTTTTCTATTGTTTTTCAGGATGTGGTTTTATTTAATGCCAGTATAAAAGACAATATTAAAATAGGTAAAAAGGGTGCTACAGATGAAGAAATCATAAGAGCTGCAAAAATTGCAAGATGCGATGAGTTTATTGCAAAAATGCCGGATGGGATAAATACGGTTATAGGAGAAAACGGAGAAAGACTTTCAGGAGGTGAAAGGCAGAGACTGTCCATAGCAAGGGCAATTTTAAAAGATGCACCGATTATTCTGATGGATGAAGCTACGGCTTCTCTTGATGTCGAAAATGAAAGTCTTATTCAGGAGGCTCTATCTGAGCTGATTAAGAACAAAACAGTTATCGTCATTGCTCATAGAATGAGAACAATAAGAAACGCTGACAAGATTGTTTTATTAAATCATGGAAAAATTGAATCTCTGGGAACTGATGAGGAGCTCAGAGAAAAATCTGATTTATATCAGTATATGATTTCGAAATCTATGTCGTAATATAAAAATTTAAATGTAGTAAAGTGATGACTTGGGGGAATATAAAGGAGGTAAAAACTTATGAATACAAATAAACTGAAGATAAAGGATTTGGTAACTATCGGTGTATTTACCGTTATATATTTTGTAGTGATGTTCGCCGTTGGAATGATCGGTATGATTCCTATTTTATTTTTGGTATATCCTACAGCTTTGGGAATAGTTACTGGTGTTATTATCATGCTTTTTATGGCAAAGGTTCAAAAACCTTGGGGCTTATTTATACTTGGTATGATATCTCCGCTTATTATGTTTTCAATGGGACATACTTATGTACTACCTGTTCATGCTTTAATCATAATGATGATTGCAGAGCTGATAAGAAAGGCGGGAGATTACAAATCATTTAAGTATAATATGATTTCATTCGCCGTATTTAACACATGGATTTGCGGGTCTCTAATGCAGCTGCTATTAGTAAAGGAAAGATATCTTGAAATGTGTATGAGAATGATGGGAAAGGAATTTACAGCAGGGCTTGAAAAGCTAGTTACCTATCCTAATATGGCACTTGTATATGCAGGTGCAATTGTAGGTGGAGTTATTGGAGCATACATTGGAAAAGCTTTCCTTAAAAAGCACTTTGAAAAAGCGGGTATAATATAATGCTCGCTTCTTTGGATAGCACATATAATCCCAATCCTATCACAAAATTTTTGATAACATTTCTGGTTGGGCTGACTGTACTTCATCATATAGAATTTTACTTTGAAATAGGAATTGTTTTGCTCATTTCCTTTCTTTTCTATAAAAATGGTTTTAAAGTAGATGCAATAAAAGGAGTGTTCTTTTTTGGCATATTTTCCTTATTGCCTAAACTCAATATGATTGAGGACAGCCATATTATGATAAAAATGTTCTTTATGCTCTTTATTGTAGCTAAAATGTTTTACCTTCCCTATCTGTCGGGGAAATTTATGATTAAAACATCAGATGTAGGAAGCGTTATATCGTCTATGGATAAGGTAAGGCTTCCGAGAGGAATATCCATACCCATTGCGGTGATGTTTCGCTTTTTTCCATCGTTTAAGGAAGAAAAATACAATATAAGGTTGGCGATGAAGATAAGGGGTATTTCTTTTAAAAATCCTGTTTCTTATATGGAATATATAATCGTACCTCTTCTTGTCATTTCGTCAAATATTGCAGATGATATTTCAAAAGCGGCGGAGACAAAATGTATTGAAAATCCTATTAAGAAAATCAGATATATCTCTGTAAGACTGAGAGCTGTTGATTTTGTTTATGCAGCTTTAATTTTAGTAATAGTGATAGGAGGATGGTTATGGTAGAAATTAAAAATTTAAATCTCTCCTATAAACAAGATGAAAATATATTAAAGGATATTTCCATGACTGTTAAAAGAGGGGAATGTATATTGCTTACAGGAAAGAGTGGCAGTGGAAAATCCTCAATTATTAATTCCGTTAACGGATTATCCACAAGATATGATGGAGCGGTATTAAATGGTGAGCTTATGGTAGACGGTAAAGAAATTAAAGCTCTTGAGCTTTATGAGGTATCTATGCTGGTATCAAGCGTTTTTCAAAATCCTAAAACCCATTTTTTTAATGTGAATACAACAATTGAGCTCTTATTTTATTTGGAAAATATCGGACTGTCAAGGAGTGAAATGGATGAAAGGCTTGCAGAAATGCTTAAGGTATTCCCTATAGAGCATCTTTTAAATAGGGATATTTTTAAGCTTTCAGGTGGAGAAAAACAGATTCTTTGCATTGCTGCAAGCTTTATTGCAGGTACCAATGTAATCGTGTTGGATGAGCCGTCATCAAATCTTGATGAAAAAAATATTGAAATTGTAAGGGAAATGCTTATAAAGCTTAAAAAGAAAGGAATAACATTAATTGTTTCGGAACACAGAATATTTTATCTTATGGATATTGCAGATCAGGTATTTTTAGTTGAAAATGGAAAAATACAAGGAAGGTATAAAATAGACGATTTCAAAAAATTATCTGTAGAGGAGTTAAATGCTTTAGGCTTGAGAGATAAAATTAAAACGAAGCTTAGAGTTCCTGAAAATCCGAATAAGGGAAGCCTCGAGATTAAAAGTATGGAATTTAATTTTAAAGGAACAGATAAAAAAATATATCTGAAAAATATGATATTTGAAACAGGCAAAATATATGGAATTATCGGCACAAACGGACTTGGTAAATCCACTTTCCTCAGATGCCTTATAGGAGTTGAAAAATTATCCAAAGAGGAAATTTATTTAAATGGGAGCAAGCTTTCTAAAAAAGATAGGCTTAAGCTTTCAGCTCTTGTAATGCAGGATGTGAATCATCAGCTTTTTACAGATTCTGTAATAGATGAAGTTGGACTAGGAATAAAAAACATCGAAAAAGACAAGCTAGAGAATATCTTAAAAGGACTTGGCTTGTATGAATTTAAAGACTGTCATCCAATGAGCCTGTCAGGAGGGCAAAAGCAAAGAGTGGCAATCGCTTCGGTACTTGCTAAGAATTCCGAGCTTGTATTTTTTGATGAGCCGACAAGTGGAATGGATTACGCAAATATGATAAAAATCTCCCATTTAATTCGTCAAAATAGAAGAGAGGATAACATCATATTTATTGTTTCACATGATACGGAGTTTTTAAATACAACTGCCGATTATGTTGTTCGTATTTATTAAAAATTTGATATATAAATCTATTTATACAGATAGGAGGAAATTTTATGAATGAAATATACAGTCCTGATGCTTTTCTAATGAAAATTTTTGAAATGCCCTATTATGTTATAGGAGTAAAAACTTTAGTCAATTCACTTCGTTTGGGTGTATTTGAAGAACTTAAAGAGCCTAAAACAAGTGATGAGCTGGCAAAAGTAAAAAACTGGAATAAAAAAAATACCGAAATTTTTTTACAGACTTTAAGAGCATTAAAGTATGTTGAAAAAGAAAAAGAGAAATATAAAAACACATCGGATACAAATAAGTATTTGGTTAAAAGTAGTGAAGATTATGCAGGAAGTGTTTTGGCGTCTTTCGGAACTGATTTGGGTGGAGTTTTTCAAGAGGATATTTCTTCTTTGTTGGAAATAAATTTAGATAATAAAAGCTATAAATTCCAAAACGATGAAAAGGTAGAAGACAGGGTAGCTTATACAGAAGATGATCAAATAGATTTTTCTAAAATGGAAAATACATTTAGAACTATTCAATCCGGATATAATCTAAAACAAATGAAATGGCTTTTATCAAGAGTATTTAAAATAAACAAAGGAAAAACACTCCTTGATTTGGGTTGTGGGGCAGGGATGTATTCACTTGCTTTTTCAAAAGAGCATTCTGATATAGAGCTTACCTTATATGATTTGTCGTCTATGGGAGATATTATAGGTAGATCCATTGAACTAACCGAAATGAAAGAACGCGCTAAGCTTATAACGGGAGATTTTACAAAGGATGATATAGGAAGCGGATATGATGTTATTTTTTCTTCAAGCTCAATATATGCTGCAAAGCACTGTTTAGATGATTTTATGGGAAAAATTTATCAGGCATTAAATCCTAATGGAATATTTGTGTGCATAGCTGACGGAATAGACAAAGATTACAGTGAGCCTTGGGATATGGTAGTTTCATGGTTTATATATAGAATGAAGGATATGTATTTGGAAGTAACTAAGGACATGGTAAAGGATTCAGCCATAAAAGCGGGATTTGTTTCGTTAGAAAAGATGTCTGTTATATCTTCAGGAGGACATCTTGATGTGGATATTCTTCAAAAAATTGTGAAGGAGTGATAATTAGTAAATATGGAAGCAACAAAAGAGAAGACGATGATACTTAATGATAAAATGTTGAAAACTTGTCTTAAGCTTTCTCTTCCTGCGGTTATTGCTATGTTTTTATACGGGCTAAATACCGTCCTTGATGCGGTATTTGTAGGAAGACTTGTCGGAGAAGAAGCTCTTGCTGGAGTATCTATAGTTTATCCCTTAACTCAGATAGCTCTTGGCTTGGGGTCTTTAGCCGGAACTGGAGCAGGCTCTTATCTTAGTATTTTGATAGGAGAAAATAACAAAGAAGTACAAAAAAGGATATTGGGAAACACTAACACCCTTATTGTACTTTTGAGTATATCCACTGTGATATTTGGATTTTTATTTATGAATCCCTTGCTTAATTTAATCGGAGCAAGAGGAGATAACTTAGCTTATGCAAGAGAATACTACAGTGTAACTCTTTTCGGAGCTATATTCTGGATAGGTGGTCTTGCATATAATATGATTGTCAGAGCAGAAGGGAAGATGAAAACAGCGGCAATTATGATGGGTATAGGAATGGTTGTTAATATTGTATTTAATTATCTCTTTATGGCCGCTTTAAATATGGGAGTTAGGGGTGCAGCTTGGGGAACTAATGTTGCAATGTTTGTTTACTGCTTGTTATTTTTCATCTATTGCAAAAGAAAAAAAGCGAGCTTTGAAACCGATGAAATGAAAATATATTTTGATAAGAGTATTATTAAAGAAATTGTAAATATCGGTATGCCATCATTTATTATGACCATTATGACAGTTATTCAGGGGATAATTATTCTAAAAGCTCTAAATACATTCGGAACTACATCGGATGTATCATTCTATGGAATGGTATTTAGAATTTTAAACCTTTTAATGACACCGATTTACGGTCTTATGAGAGCCTTACAGCCTGCTGTCGGAATTAATTACGGGGCAAGAAAAATGGACAGAGTAATCGGATTTTACAAGCTATTTTCAGCCGTTGCCTTTGTACTTATACTTCCGATGTGGCTTATATCAATAATTGCACCGGAGTTTGTACTTCATTTAATGCTTCCTACAGGGGAATTTAGTATAACAAATTTGAATTATTTTCGGGTTATCATTTTAATTCTTCCTATGCTTTGTCTGGTACTTACGGCAATGACGTTTTTCCCTGCTATTAAAAAGCCGAAACCGGCTATGATGATTGGTATTGGAAGACAGGTATTTTTGTATATTCCGCTTATGATTATCTTACCTAAACTTTTCGGGATAGGATCAATTTATTACGGCTCGTTTGCGATAGACACTTTATTAACTTTAATAATTGTACTTATGCTTGTAAAGGAATTTAAAAGCTTACGAACAATGAAAAATAATTAAATGTAGTATATACAAAAAAATTGAAAGGGAGATGATTTTCCTTCGTTTCAGAGAGCTTCTCGTATCAAAAGGTAGGAGCTCTCTTTTTTGTTCAAAAAATATTTGGAATTTAAAAAAATTAGATATTTGCATATGACTGATGAACAAAAATACATTTATAAAAATGTAAAAAGATATATATCTGATGAAATATATTACTATCGTGATTTTTGTATTACTTGCAATTTATATTCATAAGAAGTATAATAAAGGGATGTATATTTAGAAAGGAAAATTTATGGAAATAACAAGTTTTAATGAGCTACAAATAAATGAAAGAATTAAAAAAGCGATAGAAGCTTTGGGGTATGAGCAACCTTCTCCAATTCAAGGAAAGGCCATTCCTGTGTTTCTGGAGGGGCATGATTTAATAGGGCAAGCGCAAACTGGTACAGGTAAGACTGCGGCTTTTGGTATACCCCTATTGAATAAGGTAGATCCTTCAGATAGGCGCTTGCAGGTGATAATACTTTGTCCTACAAGGGAGCTCGCGATTCAGGTATCAGAGGAAATAAGGAAGCTGGCTAAGTATTCTACTGGAATAAAGACATTGCCAATATATGGTGGTCAACCAATAGATAGACAGATTAAAGCATTAAAGGGTGGAGTACAAGTTGTAGTTGGTACACCAGGAAGAGTAATAGATCATATCAATAGAAGAACTTTAAAGGTTCAATGTGTCAATACAGTAGTTCTAGATGAGGCAGATGAAATGCTAGACATGGGATTCAGAGAAGATATTGAGACTATATTGAGCAATATCCCAGAAGACAGACAGACAGTTTTATTCTCAGCTACTATGCCCAAATCAATTTTGGATTTGACTGCTAAGTATCAGAAGGCTCCTGTCAATATAAAGGTAGTTAGAAAAGAGCTTACAGTATCCAATATCAAGCAATTCTATATAGAGACAAGAAATTCGAATCGCTTAGAAGTGCTAACAAGATTAATTGATGTATACAATCCAAAGCTATCTGTGGTATTTACTAACACAAAAAAAGGTGCAGACGAGCTGGTTTCAGATCTACAAGCGAGAGGCTATGGGGCTGATTCTCTTCATGGTGACATGAAGCAGGCACAAAGAGATATAGTTATGGATAAATTCAGGTCTTCTACAATAGATATTCTTGTAGCTACGGATGTTGCTGCTAGAGGGATTGATATAGATGATGTGGAGTGTGTTATCAATTATGAGCTGCCACAGGATGAAGAGTACTATGTTCACAGAATAGGTAGAACTGGCAGAGCTGGTAGAGAGGGTATTGCATTTTCTTTTGTTTTCGGAAGAGAAATGAGAAAATTAAAGGATATAGAGAGATATACAAGGTCGAAGATATTGAAGCATTCAATTCCGACTGTTGACGATGTGGAGCAAAAGAAAGTAAGCCAATTCTTTGCTGATGTTAAGGAGACTCTTGAAGAAGGTAAATTTTCAAAGCAATTACAATGGGTTGAAGAATTTTTAAATGAAGAAGACTATTCAATTATTGATTTATGTGCAGCAATAGTCAAAAACAGCATTGGAGACGAGGAAAAGCAAGAAATTAAGGAAGAAAGATCATATTTTGATCGTAGAGGTGAAAGAAGAGGCACTTCAAATGGAAAATCCAGAAATTTCAATAACTCAAGGGATATGGCTAGGCTATTCTTAAATGTAGGTAGAAACCAAAAAATTCAAGCTAAGGATATACTTGGATCTATTGCAGGTGAGACAGGCGTGAGAGGAAAGCATATAGGTAATATAGATGTTTATGATAAATATACCTTTGTTGATGTAGATAAAAGCAAAGCAAAGACAATAATATTGAAGATGAAAAATAGAAAAATAAAAGGAAATAAGTTAAATATTGAATTTGCAAATAGAAGTGGGAGATAATCATTAAATATTTTGAGAAAATGATATTTTCCCTTCCTAGTAATGTATGATGCTGGCTATACTAATATGTCTATGTATGATGGTGGATGGTTTGAATGGCAGATGAATAAAGTTATTTTTACAGATATATGGCTTTATTTTATTCAAATTTATTTTATTCAAAAAAATAGAAATTAATAATCGAAAAATAAGGGACTGTCTCAAATTTGAATCAGTCCCTTTGTTTGATTATTAATTTCCTGTTACTTGGTTATATGTTCCTTGATTGTAATTTCTCTGAGAGTTGTAGTTTTGCTGAGTATTATAGCCTTGCCCATATGATCCAGAGCCTCTTGAGCTAGTTCCAGTACCAGTACCTGTTCCTGTGCCTGTTCCAGAGCTTGAGCCAGAGTCAGTTTGATCTGTTGCTCCTTGAGTCGTACTTTTTCTTGTAGGCTGTACATAATAACTATATCTATCAGGCGAAGTACCTTCAATAAATGCTGCCAATACACCATAGGACGATCTTCCACCATCTATTGGGTTAATAGTAGTCATATAAACTTTGTCAGGCTTGACAAAATTCTTGTATTCTAAGTTTTGGTGAACCTTGTTCATTATTTTTCCCCATAGCTTTGCTGCTGACATGGAGCCTCCACCTTCAATTGCTCTTCTCTTCATAGTAGTTCCATCCTCATTTTTTGTACCGGCATCGTCACCTATGTAAGTTGATCCTACATAATAAGGTGTGTATCCTACAAACCAAGTGTCCAAATAGTTATTTGTAGAGCCGGTTTTGCCTGCTACAGGTATTCCAGAGTAAAGTGACGCATTTTGACCAATACCTTCAGTGATTACCGCTTTGAGCATATCTGTAAGCACGTACGACACTTCTGGATCTACTACCTTGTGAGTTTTAGGCGTATTTTTTATTATCATTTCACCGTTGTAAGTAGTTATTGTAGTGAATATTTCAGGTTCAACATATACTCCACCATTTGCCAAAGTTCCAAATGCTGCTGCCATTTGTAAAGGAGTAACACCCTTTGTAAGACCTCCAAGAACTAATGAGTTAAAGTGACGGTCAGATCTCTGTAAGCCTGCCTTATTTTCTTCCTTGAAATCCAAGATGGTAGTTAATCCAAAGTTTCTCAGATAATCCATCATCACATCAATTGTATCGTCATATGTTGGTCCGAGTAATTCGCCAACCTTATATGCTATTGTATTTGATGATAATGCGAGACCATGTCTTATTGACATTGAACCATATCCTTGAGTAGTAGTTTCTGGGTTATCAGCTCTATTCTCACTAAATCTGTAGCCGCCTCTTACATCGGAAATCAATGTAGATTGAGTAACCTTTTGAGTATCAATTGCAGCTGTATATACGGAAAGAGGTTTTATTGCAGAACCAGGCTGATAAGGAGTAATAGCTCTATTCAATGTTTTTCTTGCTTTGATGTTACGTCCACCTATTAATCCCTTTATATTACCAGTTTTATAGTCTATTATAACCGATGCAGACTGCGGCTGACTTAGACCGCTAGAAGTAATCTTGTGGTTAGGAAAGTTAGAGTTTTTTTCGTATTCTTCTTCAATTGATTGCTGTATCTTTGGATCTATTGTCGTGTTAATTATCAATCCACCATTGTAATACATATTTCTAGCTTCTTCCTCTGTCTTACCTTGCTCCATCAATGCATCGATGACATCGTATTCTATTAAACTCTCAACAGAGTTTGCTATTTTTTCGCTCGAATCTGGAAATCTAATGTTAATATTTTCCTTCAGTGCAGTGACGTATTCTTTATCAGAAATGACGTTAAGCTCTTTCATTTTAGCCAAGACAATTTCTTGACGGGCTTTTGCATCAGGATTGTTGATTGCTTTTCTGAAAACCAAGTCTCCGCTTTTTAATTGTTTATAGGTATCGCTGTCCACAAGATCCCATTCATAAAGCTTTTCTATCATATCCTTTTCGACCTTATTTGCAGCTTGTAATCCGTCGCTCGCTTGGAAATATAATAATTTATGATCAAGATCATTCTTAGTTTCATTTCCAGTAATTCTTGCTGTTATGTAAGGTGCATACTTTGATGGGTTTCTTGTTACCCCAGCCAACATCGCTGCCTCACCAAGAGTCAGATCCTTTGAATGCTTGTCAAAATATCCCATGGCACCGGATTCAGCTCCTACAAGCCCCTTGCCGACAAAGTAGTTGTTTAGATATATTTCAAGTATCTTGTCTTTGCTTATTGTCTTACTCATTTCAAGGGCATAGTAAATATCTTTAATCTTTCTACTAAAGGTCTGATCACTACTTGTCAGCAACACCTTGGATACCTGCATGGTGATAGTACTGCCACCCTGAGTTCTACCCAATAGCGTCTTTACAATTGAACGTCCAAGACCCCAGTAGTCAACACCACCATGTGAGTAAAAACGCTCATCTTCTATAGAAACTATTGCTTTTCTAAGATATGGTGAAATGTCACTAAGTGGCACAGGTGATTTTTTGTAAAGTGTTGGCGCTGTTGACATGGTTTCGCCGTTTGCATACTTAATAGTAGTTGTTTGATGAGTGAGCTTGTCCAACAATGCCTCGTTTACAGGCTTAACATCCTTAAGCGAGGCAAATACAAATCCCAAAACACTTGCGAAGGTAATTATAAGCAGTGCTATGAATGTTCCTATTATCTTCTTTTTTCTTTTACTTCTCATTTTGCGTTTTGCAGCCTTTGATGGTGTTTTAGTGCTCTTTTTATTATCATTATTTTTACGAGAATCTAGTAGGCTTTTCACACCACTGCTTTCATTTTGAGAAGCATTGACTGCTCTAGTTTTTGAAGAGGTATTTGAACTTTTCGTGCTTTTTCTAGTTGGGCTTCCTTGACTTGGAGATTTTGATTTTCTCTGATTTTTCTCTTTCTGTCTTTCGGAAGGCAACTTCAAATTATTTTTATCAAAAGATGTATTATCATTTGAAGAGCTGTTATTTTTTTTATTGGAAGATACAACTCTTCTTCTAATTTTATTATCTTCAGGATTTTCTTTTTTCATTATTTGTAACCTCCTTACTTCTTAAATATTATATCATTAAAACGAAGTTGAATACAATATATACTTGAACTAATTAGCAATTTATAATATTATATATGCGTATGTATTTTTTTGACGCTAGTTTATATAAGGGAGGCAAAAATGCTAGTAGTAGAAAATGTTAGCCACGGATATGGTGCGAGAACGATTTTGGAAGATGTTTCATTTAGAATAAGAAAAGGCGAGCATATAGCGTTAGTTGGTCCAAATGGTGAGGGAAAGTCAAGCTTTCTAAATATTATTACCATGAAGCTAATGCCAGATGCTGGTACGATTAAATGGTCAAATAGAGTCAAAGTTGGATATTTGGATCAGCACACTGTTTTGGAAAAGGGAAAAACTATAAGAGATATATTAAGAGCTGCCTTTAAACATATGTTTGAGCTTGAAAAGGAAATGCTTGAAATATACGACAAAATGGCGGCGGCTTCAGACAAGGAGATGGCAAAGTATCTTGAGGATACGGCTGATATTCAGACAGTACTTGAACACAGCGGATTTTATACAATTGATGCAAAAATTCAGGAGGTGGCGAATGGCCTTGGGCTTGGAGAAATTGGATTAGATAGGGAAGTTTCTGATTTGTCAGGAGGTCAGAGGACAAAGGTGCTTTTGACAAAATTACTTCTTGAAAATCCCACTATTTTAGTTTTGGATGAACCGACAAATTTTCTGGATGAAGAGCATATTAATTGGCTGGTAAAATATCTTCAAGAATACGAGAATGCATTTGTATTGGTTTCTCATGACATTGATTTTATCAATAATACTTGTAATGTGGTGTATCATCTAGAAAATGGTGAATTAAACAGATATAAAGGGAATTATGACGAATTTGAAAGGCTAAATGAAATAAAAAAGCGTCAGGAGGATCAGGCATACGAAAGGCAAGTTGAAGAAAGAAGGAAGCTTGAAGATTTCATCGCCAGAAATAAAGCGAGGGTTGCGACGAGAGGTATGGCTAATTCTAGACAGAAGCAGCTAGATAAAATGGAAATTTTGGAAAAAAGACGAGAGAAAATTAAACCATCTTTTTTGTTTAGGGATGCAAGAGCCAGTGGAAAGGTTGTATTCGAAACAAAGGATCTAGTTTTAGGATATGGAGAGCCACTTACAAAGCCGCTTAATTTTAGGCTTGAGAAAGGAAATAGAATCGCATTAAAGGGCATGAATGGAATAGGGAAATCCACTTTGCTTAAAACCCTGCTGGGAATTGTTAAGCCTTATAATGGATCTGTATCATTGGGAGATTATTTAGAGGTAGGCTATTTCGAACAAGAGAGCTCACATGAAAATACAAATACTGCTCTGGAAGAGGTTTGGAATGAATATCCAGGCTTGGATAATATTGATGTCAGACGTGCTCTGGCAAAATGTGGACTTTCAAATGAGCATATTACAAGTCAGATGAAGGTTTTATCTGGAGGGGAGGCTGCAAAGGTTAGATTATGTAAGATAATGCTAAAAAATATAAATTTTCTTGTGCTTGACGAGCCTACCAATCATCTAGATGTAGCTGCAAAGGATGAGTTGAAAAAAGCGATAAAGGAATTTAAAGGAACTGTTTTGTTGGTTAGTCATGAACCTGAATTCTATAATGATGTGGTAAATGAGGTGTGGAATATAGAAGACTTTACAACAAAGGTTATATAAAATTAGAGCAATTTAAAAATCGTAAATAAAAAATAAATATAAAAAAGCTCGTACAGTCAGTTTTGTTATAAAAACTATGTGTAACGAGCCTTTTTACATTTAACAGCAATTTGTGAATGTCGTTTTATGATTTTATTTATTTTTCGATATTCCAATCGTCATACCAAGAATCATCAAGATTTGCCAGAACATGAGAAAATTTACTTTCGTTGGCAACCTGAAGAGGAGCTTTCTTTTTATAGACATTTACAGTAGCTGCACTCTTGCTTACTGGCTGAATAGTACCAGTTCCAGCTACACATCCTCCAGGGCAAGCCATTCCTTCTAGCAAATAGCCCTTTCTTTTTCCAGCCTTGGCAAGCAATAACATATTCCTACATTCTTTTAGTCCATCAGCACTGTCTACAGGAACCTCTCTTTCTGGATCTATTTTTTTTATTACATCTACAACTGCATTTACAACTCCTCCAGACACTGCAAATCCTCTACCTGCAGCAGTACCATAGTTCATATCCTTTGCAGGCTCTATTTCTTCTAATTGTATGTCCTTCGCTTCGAACATACCCATGACTTCTTCAAAGGTCAAGACATAGTCAACATGGCTTTTTACAGAATTTCTAGTTGCCTCCAATTTTTTTGACACACATGGACCTATGAATGCAACCTTTGCATCTTCATGTTTTTGCTTAATAAATCTTGCGGTAAATACCATAGGAGTCATCGCCATAGATATATTGTCTTTGAATTCAGGGAATTGCTTCTTCGCCATTACTGACCAAGAAGGACAACAAGAGGTTGCCATAAATTCAAGCTTATCAGGTACTTTTGATAAATAATCTTCGGCCTCCTCTATTGTACATAGATCTGCTCCTATTGCGACTTCTACGACATCAAAAAATCCTAGCTCAATAAGAGCGGCTTTCAATTTTTCTGGAGTTACCTTTGGTCCAAATTGACCTACGAAAGCAGGTGCTATTTCGGCAATTACCTTGCTTCCGGATTTTATTTCTTGAATCAATTGATAAATCTGAGTTTTATCAGCTATTGCACCGAATGGACAGGATGAGATGCACACGCCACAAGAAACGCATTTTTCATAATCTATGGTAGCTCTTCCAAATTCATCGGATTTTATTGCATCCATACCACAGGAAACGGCACATGGTCTTTCCATTTTTATAATAGCTGAGTAAGGGCAAACAGATTTACATCTTCCACATTTTATGCATTTTTCTTGATCTATAAAGGACTTTCCATTTACCATTGATACTGCATTCTTTGGACATACTTCGATGCAAGGTCTCGCCAAGCAGCCTCTACACATATCAGAGGTTTTGTATACATTGTCTGGACATGAATTACACGCAAATTTTATAATATTTACAAATGGTGGTTTGTGTATAATATTGCTCACCGATTTTTCATCGATACCAGTAGACAAGGGTGCGTGTTCATTTATTTTCCTAAGTGGCATACCCATCGCCAATCTTACTCTCTCGCCTACTATGGCTCTTTCCAAAAATATACTTTCTCTAACGGTTGCTATTTCACCGGAAATTATTTTGTATGGAATATTTTCCAATTTATTGTAGTCGTTATCTCCTTCATATGCAAATTTTGCAACTTCTGTAAATACATCTCTTCGAACTTTTGCTATTACAGTAAAAATACCTTTTAAGCTCATAAATACCTCCAAAAATATCACAATTTATACTTAATATAATATATAAATTACACAAAATAAAACACATAAAATAGGTCTATAAAAATCAAGTAAAGAACGTTATGAATTTTACTCTGTATATAAACCATTTCCTAACAAGTATAACATATATGACCGTCAAAATAAACATTGAATTACGAATAAAATAGGTCATTTTATAGATTATATATATTAAATGTATCGCAGTTTATCGGAAAAATTTATCATGAATATTCGTAATATTGTAAAAATATAAATTTTATGTTGCATTTTATTATTTTTTGTTATATAATCATTTACACTATAGTGAATATATTTGTCAAATGCTTTGATGAAGAGGAGTAGATGTGCAGTAGATTTCAGAGAGAAGACTATGGGTGAGAGGTTTTTATTGAGGGTGCATTGAAGGTAGCTTTTGAGCAGATCGTATGAAGATTAAACCCTGTAGTTTAGCTGTGTAGTACGATACGTGTAATTACGTTAAAAATTTTGAGTGTCGGAAATTTTTCCGAAATTAAGGTGGTAACGCGAGCATTTCGTCCTTTTGGATGGAGTGTTCTTTTTTTATAGCTTTGTATTTTTATGAAATATAAGAAAATACAAAACTATCAGATAGATATATTAATATTTATTTGTGAAATTATAACAAGTAGGAGGTATATTATGAGTAAGAATTTAGCAAAAAACTACAATCCTAAAGATTTTGAAGAAAGGATTTATAGAGATTGGGAAGAAAAGGGATGCTTTAAATCGAGTATCAATAAGGATAAAAAACCGTTTACGATAGTGATGCCACCACCAAATATTACGGGTCAATTACATATGGGACATGCACTTGATGATACGCTTCAGGATATACTTATAAGATGGAAGAGAATGGATGGCTACGAGTCACTATGGATTCCAGGTACAGATCACGCATCAATAGCTACAGAAGTAAAGGTTGTTGACAGAATTAAACAGGAAACAGGAAAAACAAAGTACGAGGTTGGTAGAGATGAATTTTTGAAAAAAGCCTGGGAATGGAAGGATGAATTTGGCGGGAAAATAGTAAATCAGGTGAAGAAGCTTGGTGCATCTTGTGATTGGGAGAAGGAAAGATTTACGATGGATGCTGGATGCAACAAAGCCGTTACTAAATTTTTCGTTAAATTATATGAAGAAGGTCACATATATAGAGGAAACAGAATAATAAACTGGTGTCCAGATTGCTTGACTACACTTTCGGATGCAGAAGTAGAGCATGAGGATATGGAAGGCTTTTTCTGGCATATCAAGTATCCAATAAAGGATAGTGATGAATATCTTGAAATAGCGACTACTAGACCTGAAACAATGTTAGGAGATTCTGGTATTGCTGTTCATCCAGATGATGAAAGATATGCACATCTTGTTGGAAGGGTTGCCATATTGCCATTGGTTGGAAGAGAGCTTCCAATAGTTGCAGATGAGTATGTAGACAAAGAATTTGGAACTGGAGCAGTAAAAATGACTCCAGCTCATGATCCAAATGATTTTGAAGTAGGTAAAAGACATGGACTTGAAGAAATCAACGTAATGCATGATAATGCGACGATGAACGAGCTTGCTGGAAAATATGAAGGAATGGATAGATATGAATGTAGAAAAGCACTGGTAAATGACCTTGATAAAGCCGGCTATTTATTGAAGGTTGAAAAGCATGACCATGCTGTTGGAGCTTGCTATAGATGTCATACTGTAATAGAGCCTAGACTATCTCTACAATGGTTTGTAAGGATGGATGAGCTTTCGAAGCCAGCAATAGAAATACTAAAGAGCCAAGAGCTAAAATTTGTTCCTGAAAAATTTGATAAGACTTATCTTCAGTGGTTAGATAATATCAGAGATTGGTGCGTATCTAGGCAGCTGTGGTGGGGACACCAAATTCCGGCATACTATTGTCAAGATTGTGGGGAAGTAGTGGTTTCAGAAAGTGCACCTACATCTTGTCCAAAGTGCAATTCTACACATTTCAAGCAAGATGATGATGTTCTTGATACTTGGTTTTCATCAGGATTATGGCCCTTTGAAGTGTTAGGTTGGCCTGAAAAAACTCCGGAATTGGATTACTACTATCCAACATCAGTGCTTGTTACTGGATATGACATAATCTTTTTCTGGGTTGTAAGAATGGCGTTTAGTGGTATGTTCTGCATGAATGAAAAGCCATTTGAGCATGTATTAGTTCACGGCTTGGTTAGAGATTCGCAGGGTAGAAAGATGTCGAAGTCACTTGGAAATGGTATAAATCCTCTAGATATAATCGATGAATTTGGAGCTGATGCTTTGAGATTTACTCTTGCAACAGGAAATTCACCTGGTAACGATATGAGATTTTATATGGAAAGAGTTGAGTTCGCTCGTAACTTCAACAATAAATTGTGGAATGCATCTAGATTTGTATTTATGAATTTGGAAGACGAAGCTTTACTAGAAAATCTTGATAGAAATGCAATTTCAAAGGCTTTAACTTTGGCGGATAAATGGATAATCTCCAGAGCCAATAGAATAGTTGGCGAAGTAACTGACAATATGGATAAATTTGAACTAGGTATTGCACTTCAAAAGGCATATGAGTTTACTTGGTCTGAATATTGTGATTGGTATATTGAAATTGTTAAACCAAGGCTGTATGGGGAGGATAGGGATGCCAAGAGAGCGGCACTTTACACATTAACATATGTGCTTGAAAAGGTATTGAAGCTTCTACATCCATTTATTCCGTTTATTACAGAGGAAATATACTCTTATCTTCCAGCTGTTGATGGATTAATAATAACTGCTGAATACCCTAGATACAGTGAAGAAGACAATATGGAAAGTGAAGAAGAAAAAATGAACTTGATAATGGAAGCCATTAGAAATGTCAGAAATGTAAGGACAGAAATGGATGTTCCACCTTCAAAAAAAGCAAAGATAATAATTGTTCCTTCTTCAGATAAAAAATCTGCAATGGAAGATGGTCAGGAGTACTTTAAGGCATTAGCATTTGCTTCAGCTGTAGAAATAAAGGATGTAAAAGCTGGGATACCTGAAGATGCAGTAGCAATAGTTATTGATGGTGTAGAGATATTTATTCCTCTTGATGAATTAGTGGATTTTGAAAAAGAGAGAGAAAGATTATCCAAGGAAAAAGAAAAGGCGATTTCTGAGATAAAGAGAGTAGAAGGAAAGCTAAATAATCCTGGATTTATGGGTAAGGCGCCTGAAAAACTAATAGAAGAAGAAAAGGCGAAAAAAGAAAAATATGAAGAAATATTAAAAACAATTGAAGAGAGATTGTCAAAATTATAAAAATGATTTAGATTCACTATTGTGAGATAAATCTACAAATAATACGATAATATAAAAGTCACATTATATATGTGTCAGTATTTCAATTTCAACTCTGTCGGATTGCTGATATGATTTTTGGATGCTGTTATAATATATTGTGACTTTTTTATTTTATCGAAACGCTTTGGATTTAAATTTATTTGTTATATTGAAATTATTTAAATATTATAAAGCTTGTCTTAAGAAAAGATTAAATACATTGAATTAACAAAATAAAACCTGTATAATTTAGATGAAGATGTGTTTAGAGTAATAAAGGGGGAGTTTTATGAAAAATAAAAATGACGAAGTTAAATTAGAATGTAGCAAATGCACACATGGAAATATTTTCTTGAGAGCACTGGGTAATCCAATCGATTCGTGGTATAGATTACTATTGGCGTGCTTTCTATTTATAGGGGTTTACTATTTTCTTCGTGAGGCTAGCTCTATATTGTTTGATTTATTTTTGACTAATTTCATATCAGGAACGGCAAGCTTGAATCCAATTTATGAGTCGAGATTTACAGATTGGTTGATTTTTATGTTTGTTCCTTCAATCATGTCAGCGTACTATATCGTATATAAGTCTTCACCTAAGCTGCTTATTTCAATAAAGCCTGGTTTTAGATGGGGATGGTTTATCAGATGCTTGGTAATAGTTGCTCCAATATCCGGAATATTGATAATAGGTCAATCAGCCTTAGAAATGGAATCTGAGCTAGTATTTTCGAATTTTACAATATCATCTGTTTTGATAACAGTGGTGATGTCTTTTTTACAATCGGCAGGAGAGGAGTTTGTTTTTAGAGCAGGTAGCTTGCAGATATTTTCAACTGTTATAAAATCAAACAAATGGGCATGGATTCTGCTTTGTACTCTAATCTCCATAATATTCGCTTTGATGCACAATCCTAATAATTTTTCAGCTACATTGTATTTATTTGCTACAAGCTTGCTTATGTTTGTATTGGTTTATTACACTGGTGGAATAGAGGCGAGCATAGTGCTTCATTCAGCAAACAATCTGTTTTTAAACCTGTTGACAGATTTTTCAAATATAGAAGTAGATTTTAATGCGAGCTCGCATTTTAGTGGTGGAGATTTGATGGGAAATTTAGTGGTAATAGGATTAAATGCTGCGATTACACTGCTAGTAATGTTTATGTGGAATAGATATCAAAAAAAGGTATAAAAAGCATATTTAAAAAAAGATATAAAAGTATATTTAGTTAAAAAAAGGATTATATATTCATGTAAAAAAGGCTCATATATTCATACGAGATGAATTTTTCGAGCCTTTTTTGCTTTGTTATTTATATACTCTTTTTAAGCCTTTAATAATTGGAAGTGCAATCAATGCACCTACAATTCCTTGGGCAAGATCTCCCGGCATTGATGTAAATGGTGTGATCCAGCTTCCATAAAGGATGACCTCTGTGAAGTAGTATCCAATTATCATCCAAATTGTTGAAATCAGCATCGCAATGATATTTATGACAATGCTATTTCCATTTTTTCCGTTTATGTGAGATATTTTTCCCAGCATATATCCCATAATACCTCTTATAACGAATGTAAATGGAGCCCAAGCTGCCCAGCCTGATAAAATATCGAAAATTGCCATACCGAAAGCACCTGAAATAGCACCCTTCTTTTCTCCAAAAACAATGGCAGAAATAAATAGCATACCTGTGCCAAGGTGTATTAGACCACCCTTCATAGAAATTGGAAGAGTTATGTTAATAAATCCTGTGGCGACAAATACAAGTGCTGTCAATAAGGCACATTCTACCAAATCCTTAGTTGTAAATTTCGAGTTACTCTGTTTTACTGTATTACTTTCAATCAATTGAAACGCCTCCTTGTATAATATAGTTACAGTTATAGCTTGTTGTATGTAGATCCAGGTGAAAATTATATTTATATTATTTATACATTATTTATATATTATAATACCTTCATAATATCTTCGTTTGAAATAATATTACTGCTTACGTATTATATTATACTTGCAAATGTATTTAATTAAAAGAAAAACGATACATTTGGTATAAATATCCAAAATGTATCGTTACAATGGTAAAATTATGTTTTAGAACAATTGCAGAGAATAGCTCTAATAAATCATAATAATAAATATTGTTTATAGACTATAGCCTTTGCTATTTAAGATTTTCCAACAATTTCTTAGTGAATTTCCACATTCTTTCAACAGATGATATACTCATATGCTCCAGTGGAGTATGTGCATCTTTGATATCTGGTCCAAAGCTGATCATCTCTGTATTTGGAAGTATGCCCTTCAATAATCCACATTCCAATCCGGCGTGAATAGAAGATATTTCTGGAGTTTTGCCAAATAATTCTTCATAAGCTTTGACGCTTATATCTCTCAATTTTGATTCAGCTTCATATTGCCAAGCTGGGTAAGAAGCATATTCCTTACTATTTGCACCAAATGCCTCACAAAGTGAAGCGATTCTGTTTAATATTTCTCTCAAGGAGCTTGTAGAAGCAGAACGAACTGATGTAACAAGTACAAGCCTTCCATCTTTCTCACCGATTATAGCATTGTTAAGTGATGTCTGAACCAGACCGTCGATATCCTTACTCATATATTGAACTCCATCTGGCAATACCATCAAGAAGTTGATAAGTCTATTGCTCAAATCTTTTGTGTATGTTTCTGTTGTATTTGAAGCCTGAACTGAAATATTCAAGCCTGGTTCTTCAACTCTATATTCTTCTTTTATGTCATCTATTAATTTTTCTACTGAAGCTTTTAATTCAATATAGTTATCACAAGTAAATACAGCTTTTGTGAAGCTAGGTACAGCATTATGTTTAATTCCACCGTCAATAGATGCCAAAACGATATCCTTTTTGATGGAGTGAAGAATTCTTGCGGCAAGCTTTATTGAGTTACCTCTTTGCATATGTATTTCAGCACCTGAATGCCCACCCTTTAATCCAGATACAACAAGCTCGTAAGCCTTTGAGCTTGTGCTTTCTCTTTCGACCTCAAAAATAGAGTCGATGTTTGAGCCACCGGAACAGCTTACCAGGAAGCAGCCCTCCTCTTCTGTATCAAGGTTCAAAAGTCTTGTTCCTGTAAGATGCTCGTTAGTCAATGCCATTGCACCATCCATACCAGTTTCTTCATTAGTCGTAACCAATAATTCTATTGGTGGGTGTGGAATGTTGTCTGCATCTAATATTGCTAATCCGTAGGCTATTGCTATTCCGTCATCTCCGCCCAAAGTGGTTTTGTTAGCTCTAAGAATATCACCATCAACAATCATTTCAATAGGATCGGTGTCGAAGTTATGGCTTGAGTCATCTGTTTTTACGCAAACCATATCCATATGTCCTTGGATAATGACAGTTTCAGAATTTTCATATCCTGGTGCTCCTGGTTTCTTGATTATTACGTTTAGGATATCATCCTGGTAGACTTCAAGATTTCTCTCCTTTGCGAAGTTAACCAAAAAGTCACTGATTTCCTTTTCGTTTCCAGAGCTTCTTGGATGTTGATTGATTTCATAGAACCATTTGAATACTTCCTTCGGTTCAAGATTGCTTAAATTATTCATTATACTAAACCTCCACAAAAAATTATAAATGAAAATTTTATTAAAACAAAGCTTCCTTTACTCTTGATACGAAATCGTTGATATGTTCTCTAGAGTATTTTTCAGCTTTTATTTCGTCATTTTCTTCAATTGCTTCAATAATCAGCTTAAACGTTCTAGTAAATATCGTCATATCTGTAAAGTATCCCTTACAGTAGTGCCACAATCTTTCGGTATGTAGATGAAGTGATTTTAGAGTTGAAGTTAACCAAGGGTTATTGCAAGCTTCCAGTATTATAGAGTGAAACTCCTCATCATAATCTATGGCTTTCTGATAGTCATCATTTAGAGATAATTTATCAAGCTCTGCAGTTATTTCCTTCAATCTATTTAGCTGTTCTTTTGTTATATAGTTTACAGCATTTCTTGTAGCAAGAGGATCTAAAACAGAGGTCAATTCAAATAAGGATTTCATAGTTGTGAAATCAATAAATGCAACTTGAACTCCATACCTTGGAACGATGTTCAGTAACATATCCAATTCAAGTCTTTGGAATGCATTTCTGACTGGAGTTCTACTTATATCGAATTCTTTTGATATTTCTATTTCGTTTAGCACATGTCCGGGTTTGTACTCATTTTTTACAATTCTCGACTTAAGTTCTTCGTATATATCAATTTTTTTCATAATAACACCCCTAATCTTTATGATTTATTTGTAATTTATGAGAAACTTATTCAATAAATATATTATATAATGTATGTTAGTAAAAAACAACTGTTATAGTTTTGAATATACAAAAAAATCTTTTATAAACGTAGAATTATTAATTTTTATTAAATGTTTTATTTTATTAAAAAGCATCGAGTATAATTTGGTGAATATTTTTACAAAAAATTTCAAATATTTCATTATTTATGGTATGATAGAATATAAGCTTTAGTATTTTTTTATATTGGCTACTAAATGGATGGTGCGAGATACTTTTTATATAGATTTATTAAAAAATAGATGAGCAAAGCTTTGTTTGTAAATATGCTCAAGCATTTGAGCTGGTAATACAATTTAAGAATTAAAAGGGAGAAGAAATTATGAATTATGAAGAGTCAATATGTTATATACATAGCTCAAATAAATTTGGCATGATTCTAGGATTGGAAAGTATATCAGAGCTTTTGGATAGGCTTGGTAATCCTCAACGACAGCTGGAATTTATCCATATTGCTGGTACTAATGGTAAAGGATCGACAGCTGCTTTTATCGCCAATATTCTGCAAGAAAGTGGGTACTGTACAGGTCTATATACCTCGCCGTTTTTGGAGGTATTCAATGAAAGAATAAGGATAAATTTTGAAAACATATCAGATACTGATTTGGCAGAGATTACTACTAGAGTGAAAATTGTGTGTGATAGTATGATCAATGATGGGCTGCCACATCCAACTGAATTTGAGATTGTTACTGCGATTGCGTTTTGCTATTTTTGCATGAAGGATGTAGATGTAGTTGTATTAGAGGTAGGTCTAGGTGGAAGCTATGATGCCACAAATGTGATTGAAAAATCACTCGTGAGCGTTATTACATCGATTAGCATGGATCATACACAGGTATTGGGAGACACAATAGAAAAAATAGCCTATGAAAAGGCCGGAGTAGTGAAACAAAGAGGTGTAACATTTTTATACGACCAAGGGATGAGTGTAAAAAAAGTGATAGGAGATGTTTGTAATAAAAAGGAAAATAAATTGATTGTATCCGATTTTTCAGATGTGATAATAGAGAAATATAATTTAAATAATCAGATATTCTCATTCAAGGATTATCTAAGGAATGAACGAAAAAACTACAAAATAAGGCTTCTGGGGGAGCATCAGGTTAAAAACTGTATTTTGGCGTGTAATGTTGCATTTTTTCTAATGAACAATTCTAGGTTTGTAAAAATTTCTGAGGAAAATATAAGAAATGGGATATTGAATACGAGGTGGGCTGGAAGATTTGAAATTATCTCCGAAAAGCCTCTTCAAATAGTCGATGGAGCCCATAACCTTGATTCTGCAAAAATGTTATCAAAGGAAATTGATAGATTGCTTGATGGTTATGACAAAACTCTTGTCATAGGGGTATTAGAAGACAAGGATGTAGATGGAATAGTAAAGGCTCTGGTGCCTAAATTCAATAGAGTTGTCGTGACATTGCCTGATAGTCCAAGGTCTATGTCAGTTGAGGCTTTATCAATTAGAGTAGGTGTGTATTCAGAGGATATTGTTTGTATTGAAGATCCTGAAGAGGCGATAAAGTTTGCAATAGAAAATGTTAATAAAATTAAATATAGAAATAAGAAAGGCAAATTTGCTATCGTAAGTGCGGGCTCTTTATACTTGATAGGGAAGATAAGGATGGCAAATAAAATGGCAAAAAAAGGTGTATGATAAACGGGCATTTATATCTAAAAAAATTTGTAGCTGAATAAACAAAAAAATTAAAATCATTTTTAATAGTTAATAAAAAAGATTGTTAAATATTAGTAAAAGTGATATAATAAAATTACTAGCTTTATTGTATGACTTGCGATACGTCACTTTGAGAAAACGTATTGTGATAATTAAGTAATTAAGAGGTGAATAGAATGGACAATCAAAAAAGGGAAAATTTGAAAAAAACATATATTAGGATGTTACAGCAGGAAAGGTTTGTTCAGGCTAGTGTTGATATATCTGATGAGTATGGACTTTATGACGATTTGGGTAAAGATATAGATGATACTTGTGGTCAAATTGAGATAGATGATGTCGATAGTATTGTGGATAAATATGAAGGCGACGTAAGGTGGCTTGAAAAAAATTTGGCGATAATAGAAAATAGATTTGCCTACTCTGTAAAGAAAATAATCGATGCTGATGAAAGTCAGATGATGCACTTGAAGGACGCGTTCTATAAAATGGGGACGGAGGTTGCTCCGGAATATGAAGGTAAACCCGTTATCGAGATATACTGGGTGATTAGAAACCTATTGTTGGATGGTGGAAAATCTGAAGAGTTCAATAAAATAGTGGATGACAGGTACGATGAAGTTGTATGGACGAGAACGAGACCTACTACGATGAAGTACTGGACATATTGGGATTTAGATTTTCATAAATACTATACGGAGCTAAGAAGGGCATTTATCAAAGGAATATTGGAAAAAACTGATATTGAATTTGTTGTTATAGAAGAAAATGTGATATCTTTAGCTAGAAGGTAGGCTATAATTAGCTAGAAGGTATGTTCTAAAAAAGGAGAGTACAGTGATTTGGTGTTTCTGTATTCTCCTTTTGTGTTATATGAGACCGAATATATTCAAAATCTTTAGATATTCTTCGTTTCCAGATTTTACCCATTTACTGGAGATTCTTTTTGCATCATCTTCATTTTCAACTAAAAAACTAGTTTTAAAAATCTCTGAAGAGCCTTTTGTAACTGAAGCTACAACAGTATAGTTAAAATCATAATTTTTATCGTAGTCTGCCTTAAACATAATCCTCTCTGTGAAAATTTCATCGTAATTTTCGTCTATATACTTGTCTATTTTTTTTATAAAATAGTCGGGTATTCTGTCAATAAATGATGTCAATACTTCGAGTCCATTCTGTGTTATCGAATATAAAATAGTACCATTTTTTTTATAGGTTGTTACTATTTTGGTTTCTATCATATTTTGCAGGAGTGACATAAGCGTAAAATAATCCAGTATTTCGGTACTAAGGATTACATTTGCGAGCTGAGCATCGGTCATATCTTTTTTTATCTTATTTAAGGTATATAGTATTGTGAGTTTTTCTGTTATCAGTTCATCAAAATTCTTATCAAACATGGTGTACCCTCCTAAAATCATAATCATATAATATAATTTTAAGTTAAGAGATACTTTATGTCAAACAACAAAAGTAACAGCTTCAAAAATTTTCAATATTATTTTCAAATTGTTACCTTTGATGTTATTGAAATTATTGTAATTGTTACTTATTTTGTATTGTATTATTGAATTTTATATTGTAAGATATATTTGATATTAAATTGAGAGGTGTTTGGATGTGAATCAAAATAGGATTATGTTCTTTCGGAAGGTGGTAATAGCTTCTGTGATGTCATTGGTATTATCATGTCAATTCGCAATGGCTTCATATGCTGAGGCTACTAGATATAATGACTCATTTTCAAGATCGGCAATAATTTCAGATATAGATACTGGTAGGATTATCTATGAAAAGAATGCTGATAATGTGCAGTCGATGGCAAGTATTTCAAAGGTTATGACATTGCTAATAGCATTTGATGCAATAGATTCAAAAAAAGCTTCAGAAGATGATATAGTTACAATTGTACAATCGGATGTAAACCGATATGGCACTCATATGGAATTGGTTGCTGGCGATAAGGTAACTCTGAGAGAGCTTATGGAGGGAATGATGTTGATTTCAGCCAACGATGCAGCGCTGGCAATTGCAAGACATATAGGTGGAAGCTATGAAAATTTTGCGAAATTAATGAATAAAAAGGCTGTCGAGCTGGGAATGACAAATACAAAATTTTATAATCCAAACGGACTTCCAGAGAAGATAAACTATGATGGCAGGGTAATGTCTGTTGAGAATGAAACGACAGCGAGAGATGTATTGAAACTATCTTTTTGGATATACAAAAAATATCCAAATAAATTGATTAAAATAACCAATAAATCTCATTTTACTGGTGTTGCAAAAAAAATAAATAAAGAAAATACTAATCCTTTGATTCCGCTAATAAGCAGTGTAGATGGATTAAAGACGGGCTTCACAGACAGTGCTGGGTATTGTCTTGCGTATTCGATGATTACTGATAAGGGAAATGGTAATGATTATAAAAACAGGTTGGTAGGTGTATCTCTTGGAGCACCTAGTAAAGACGCTAGAAAAAGCACGACATTTAATGCATTGACTTACATCGCAAAGCACTACAAAACAAAGCTTTTGTATAGTAAAAGCTCAAAGATTTCAAATACGAATTTAGGAGGTCTATCAATTTTTAATATTGATGTTTCTTCAAGAAATGAAATAAAGGTAATGAAAAAGGATACTGAAAAAATAAAGCAGAGTATTAGGTACAACACTGTTAAATTGATGGATAATAACGACAGTCCGATTGGAAAAATGGTATTAAAGGATAAATATGACAATGTCATTTCCGAGAGTAATATATATACGGAAAAGCCACTCGAAAAGCTGCCTTATTTTGACAAGCTGAAGGTTTCATTTTCTGCAATATACTCAACCTTACTTGGCATAGATAGCAATGGTGAATATCCGGTTTTTAAATTATTTTAAAAAATAAAGGCTCGCAGCATTCCTTGTCGATGTGTTGTTTTCAAGACTAGTATATTCTAGCTTATTTTGGAGAACACAGCAATTTTTGGAATGTGCGAGCTTTTTTAGTTAAATACATATTTTTGGTGTAATTATTATTTAGCTATAAGCTCTTTATATTTATCAAGCTCTGACTGATTCATAACTAGTCTAAGCTTTATTCCATCATTCGTCATTTCAAAATCTTCCATTTCAATTACTCTGTTAGATCTTATTTCATTGAAAGCTTCATATTTTGAATATGGTATAAGAAGAATTTCTTCGTAAGACTTTTGGAATAAATTTGACTGAATAGCATCTAGCAATTTATCCATATTGTAACCACTTTTTGCTGAAATGTATATTTTTTCGTCTGTGCTTTCAGGAATGACATCAAGCTTATCTGCCTTATTGTAAACAGATATTTTTTTCTTGTTTGTAACTCCAATTTTTTCAAAGGTATAATCCATAATATTTTTCTGGATATCCTGTCCATTAGAGCTTGCATCGAAAACGTTGATGATAAGATCGGCATAGCTTATTTCTTCAAAAGTCGATCTAAAGGCAGTTAGCATTGGTCTTGGAACATCGCTTACAAATCCTATCGTGTCAACAACCAAAAAGTCTTGTCCGTTTGGTAGAACGGATTTTCTTAAGGAAACGTCCATTGTTGACAGCATCTTGTCTTTTACCACTATTTCGCTTTCTCTTGTATAATCTGAATCTAATTTCATCAATTCGTTGATAATAGCGGATTTTCCTGAATTTGTATATCCAGTAAATGCAACGAGCGGAAGATTTTTTCCTAATTTTTTTGATCTCTGGACAAATCTGTTTTTTACAATGACACTCAAATCGATTTTGATTGACTGAATTTTTTCTTTTATAGCTTCCTCATCAGTAAGAATTCTGTTTCCGAAGGGGTTATTTACACATATTCCAGAGCCGTATTTATATATTCCCTGAAAACCTTCCAATCTATCTAGTCTATATGAAAGCTGCGCTTTTTCTATTTCAAGTTTTCCCTCTCTTCTATTGGCTCTATTTGCAAGTATGTCTAATAGAAGCATCGTTCTGTCTACAACCTTTACACCAGATAATTCCTCGATATTTTTGATCTGTGTTCCAGTTAATTCGTCTATAAATACGAGCATATTTGCATCTAAATCCTTTAGCTGTCTGATTACATAGTCCAAGGTTTCCTTATCTAGATAGTAATCTGGATCGATTTTTTGGTGAAGTATCAGCTCAGCTCTTACATCTCCTCCGGCTGCTTGAACGAGCTCCTTCAATTCCACCATAGATTCCTCAACTGATGTAGCATGGATGATTATGTCCTCGGCTACGGCTATAGTTATACCGATTTCATCGAATTTGCTTAGATCTTTTTGCGAAATAATTAATTTTTCCATAGGGACCTCCTGATTATTTTATATATTTTTTATAGCTATTGTAGTCCATTTCATCTAAGGATACTATTAGATCGATACCTTCAGCAGTATATTCAAATCTGTCCAATACGTATTTGTCCTTGATTGAGCTGAAGATATTACCTCTTTCAAAAGGTAACAGCAGATTTACATTGTATGTTTTCTCCATAATCGACTCTTGAATTAGATTCATCAGCTTGTCTATATTTATTCCATTTTTTGCAGAAATATAGACGATATCTTTTTGGTTTTTCGGATAAATATCTAATTCCAGCTGATCTATTTTATTGTAGACTGTTATAGTTTCTTTGTCATTAGCACCCAAGTCCTTTAACACACTTTCTGTAGTCAGCCTTTGAATATCTGAGCTTTTATTAGTGGCATCAATAACGTGAAGAATTAAGTCAGCATATTTTACTTCTTCCAAGGTTGCTTTGAATGCTTCAATTAAATCATGTGGAAGCTTACTTACAAAACCAACAGTATCTACTATTAGAAATTCTTTTTTATTTGGAAGAGCAGACTTTCTCAAAGATACATCAAGGGTTGCAAATAGCATATCCTTCACAAATACGTCTTTTTCCTTTTCATATTCTGGATGTTTTTTTATTATCTCGTTGAGTAATGTTGATTTTCCGGCATTTGTGTATCCTACCAGAGCCACTATTGGAATATTATTCTTTGCTCTTTGAACTCTTTGAGTTTCTCTATTTTTTGAAACCTCTCTTAATTCCTCTCTGATGCTTGCCGCTCTGTTTAGGATATGTCTTTTATCCTTTTCTAATTTTTGTTCACCTGGACCTCTTGTACCTATACCTGCTCCAGTTCTACTCATATGTCCACCCATGCCGTACAGTCTAGGTAATCTATATTTTAATTGTGCAAGCTCTACTTGCAGCTTTCCCTCTTTACTATGTGCTCTTTGTGCGAAAATATCCAATATCAAAGTTGTTCTGTCGATTATTTTTTTTCCAACAATGTTTTCAATATTTCTTATTTGAGCACCAGACAACTCGTCATTAAAAACAACCATTGTAGCATCTAGGCTTTCGGCATAGTTTTTTATTTCTTCTATTTTTCCGCTTCCCAGGTATGTGGCAGCATCAATTGTGGATCTGTTTTGAGTCAAATCACCGACAACCTCGCCACCAGCAGCCTTTACTAGCTCTATAAGCTCCTTCATTGAAGCTTCAATATCTATTTCTGATTTTCGCAAGCTGTTCGACGTAAGATTAAGACCTACGCAGAGGGCTTTCTCTCTCTGGTTTATCATGTCTTCATTATTTATATTTAAATCGTTCATATCATTATATACTATGTAGTATCCTCCTGTTTTTGAGTCTAAAGTATTTACCAAGAGCATCCATTCTTAGATGATGTTGGTAAATTTACAATAATTATACCACAATTTTATTGATATATAGCTATATAATTGATAAAATAAACAGTAATTTAAACAAAAGTTACTTTGTTTGGTGTATAATATATGTACCGAAAAACAAATTATAAAATTACGCAAAGAGTTCATACTATATTATAGTTGAATACGATTACAAGAAAGGATTTGGTTTAGATTGAATCTAAATAAAGGGTTATTATATGAAAAAATATAAATTTTTTAGTCATGCTGAATGCGAATTTTTTCCATGTCACAAATTGGAAGGTAGTAGTTTAAAAAAAGAAAGCTTTAATTGTCTATTCTGCTATTGTCCTCTTTATGCACTGGGTAAGAAATGTGGCGGAAACTTTTCTATAACTGAATCTGGTGTGAAGGACTGTACAAATTGTTTATTGCCACATGTAAGAGATAACTATGATTATATTATCTCAAAATTTAAAGAAATTGTTGAGGCTACAAAAATAGTTGAAAGAATGGGGGCTGAGTAATAAGTGGAAGATAGACGTAATGGAATTAGAAGGGGGATAGTGGCTGGGATAGCCTTAATTGTTCAAGTATCATGGATTTATTTTATGTTTTACAGACTTAGCAGTTACTATCAGTTGGTGACTGTAATAACACAGCTTCTATCGGTTGTTTTAGCTCTTAAGGTATACGGAAAACACACTAACGCAAATATTAAGATGCCTTGGATGTTTTTTCTTTTAGTTTTGCCATTAGCTGGTGTTATTTTTTATACATTATTTGGAAGTAGGTTTTCACGTTTTTTTACGAAAAGAAGATATAAGTCGATTTATGGAATATTTGACAGTATTTTGATATCTGATAGATCGGTTTTAAATGAGCTTAGAGAAAGAGATAGTGTTGCCTTTGGACAGTCATATTATATAAGCAAGCATGGAAAAATGCCTCCATATAAGGGGAATAAAATCAGGTATTTTAGTGAGGCTTATGAGGGGATAGCTGCTCAAAAGGAAGATATGAAAAATGCGAAAAATTTCATATTTATGGAATATCACGCAATTGAAGATTCGGAGTCATTTAGAGAGCTTGAAGATATTTTGGTACAAAAGGTCAAAGAAGGTGTTGATGTTAGAATACTCTATGACGATATGGGGAGTATTGGCTTTGTAAATACTTCATTTACGAAAAAACTCAAAAAGAAGGGGATTAATTGTAGGGTTTTTAATCCAGTGATACCTATTTTGAACATCTTTATGAATAATAGAGATCATAGGAAAATAACAGTCATAGATGGCAAGATTGCCTATACTGGTGGATATAATATCGCCGATGAATATTTCAATATTGTAAATCCATATGGATATTGGAAAGATACGGGCGTGAGAATAGAAGGTAGGGCGGTAGATAATTTTACAATAATGTTTTTGGAAATGTGGAATTCTATTAAATTCGACATAAATAAAAAAGAGCATATTGATAGATTGTTGAATCAAGCAGATTATTTTGAGGGTGAAGAGGGAATTGTCCAGCCATTCTCAGAAAATCCACTATATGAGGAAAAAGTATCGAGAAATGCATATATTAATTTGGCAAAGAGTGCCAATGACTACTTGTATATTATGACTCCATATTTGATAATTGATGATTTATTAAATGACGAATTGACAATGGCTGCAAAAAGAGGAGTGGATGTGAGGATTATTACGCCAGGTATCCCAGACAAAAAAGTAATATATAGCATGACTAGATCATACTATGCTGCACTGGCGAGAGAGGGTGTAAGAATTTTTGAATATACACCGGGATTTATGCATGCAAAGCAACATATTGCCGATGATAAATACGCAATTATTGGAACAATAAATTTGGACTATAGAAGTCTATATCTACATTTTGAAAATGGTGTTTTCATTACTGACAATCCTGTGATTTTGGAAATGAAAAAGGATTTTGAGAGTGTTTTTGAGCAATGTGAGGAGGTTACACATAATTACTCATCAGATAGATCGACTGTACTGAGAATTAGGCAGTGTATTTTGAGGCTGTTTTCACCATTATTGTAATAGCTGTTAGAATCATAGCTTTAGAAAAAAGGTAAAATTCTCGAAGTTAATTTTTGGGAAAAAGCTGATATTATTATATAATAGTATTTACAATTGTTGTAAAAAATGGTATAGTATTAATGCTGTGAATTACAGCATAGAGGCATAGCCTTTAAATGGACAATGTAGCAAATATATCTAAGACAGTTAGTCTTTGCGGCTGAAATAGTATGTTTACACATCCATTTTCGTGGACAATGCACAAGGTGTGCATCCAAATTATTATTTTAAAAAGGAGAAAAAATTATGTCATCAATTACAAAGGGACCTAAGTTCAAATTGTCAAGAAGACTAGGACTTAATGTTTGTGGTCATCCAAAAGCAATGAACAGAGCGGGAAAGGGAACTGCTAGAAGTGATAAGAAGCTTTCACCATATGGACAGCAGTTGCTAGAAAAGCAGAGATTAAGAGCTTACTACGGAATTTCTGAAAAGCAGATGAGAATTTATATGAAGAAGGCTCAGAATTCTAAGGAAACAACTGGTAATGCAGTTATAAAGACTTTGGAATGTAGACTAGATAACCTAGTATACAGAATGGGTCTAGCTAACTCAATCAGACAGGCAAGACAGATGGTAGGTCATGGAAACATCCATGTAAATGGAAGAAAAGTTGATATACCTTCATTCATTGTAAGTGTTGGAGATGAAATATCACTAAGAGAAAAATATAGAACTAATCCTTTATTCAAGGCTAATTTTGAGGCTGCTTCACTAAGCGAATACCCTTATTTAACTAAGGATCAGGCTAATTTCTCAGCAGTTCTTTCAAGAATGCCGGAGAGAGATGAAGTGCCAATTGAAATCAATGACGCACTAGTAGTCGAATTCTACTCTAAGTCATCACTATAGGATAAAAAAAGTATTTTGCAGTATTCGCCACTATGGCGTCTACTGCATTTTTTATTGAAATAATAAGCTATTTGTAATATTTCTATGAAATCACAAATAGATAATCCATAGGCTGTATTTTTTATAGCTAAAAATAAGCTATAGTAATCATAAGTATGATAACTATAGCTTAATTCTTGTTATTTTTCTTTTTTATAGTTTTTATATTTCTTATACGATACATCAACCAATGATTTTTCCTTACTATGTGTAAGCATTTCTAACGCATCTGAAACCTTATAGAAACCACCCTCTAAAAACTCTTTAGAAATTTCGGTTTCAATATTTTCAGCCTCCATAACATACCACATTATGGCATTACAAACTCTTTGATTTCTACTTCTTGAGAAGAATTCATAAATGGTGTCTCCTGCGATATCCAATATCTTAGGAGCTACTCCCGTTTCTAGCTTTACTCTATGAACAGCACTTTCATGAGGCAGTCCTTCGCCAACTATTTTTCCCTTTGGCAACGTCCACTCACCCTTGTCATTTTTAACCAACAATACCTTATTTGCATAAAAAACAACTCCACCAGAACAACGTCTAACTATCATTTTGAATCCCTCCATTTTCCTTAGTAATATTACTATACCACGCAGCTACGCGGTTTATTTGCTGATTGTGAATTTCTGCTTCAATTTTATAATTGATTCATCGCAGGCACGTAGCACGTACCTCTTTTCAAAATCAGACTTGTTTTTGATTACATTTTCTAAAATTCTCAAGCTGTTTCTTGTTCCAATTTTTCCAAGATACTTTGCACAGTATTGTCTGATTTGTGGATTGGAATCTGACAATCCCATTTCAATATACCTACAACTATCAGAATTACCAATTTTTCCCAATGCAGAGTAAGCTATACGCCTTAAATTAGAATGACCTTTGTCAAGAAGTGGATAGATAATGTTAAGAAATCTATCATCCTTTAGTTCTCCAACAGTCCATACCAATACCATCAAGTCTTCAGCGTTATCAGTCTTTAGAATGGATTTATATACCTTCATTTTAAATGATTCCAATTCGTTTTTTGGCACTTTTTTTATAAAATCCAATCTTTCCTCTTTTGATAATGACAAATACTTTTCTATGATATCACTTTTCGGTGTATCGGAGGATTTTCTAACTTCTCTCAATCGTGTCTTTGCCAATATAAGATCCTTATTAACAGATTCTTCTGTCATATTTCTTATTCTGGATATTTGTGGAACTGTAAAAGAATCTGCATAAAGAAGATAAGTAATAAAGTAATCCTCTAGGTCGTCGACATTTTCCCATCTTATTACCAATTCTATTCCTCCTAATAATAAATTTTATCTATCGAATAACAAATTCTTTTATTCAATATAACTTTTTAAAAATTTAGAAAATTATTTTCTTTCCTTTATTATATCATCATAGAAAGCTTTAAACAACGTTTTCAAGACAAAATTTAAAAAAATTTCATACCTATTTTTATGGACATCTGAATACTTGTGACAATAATTGCTGTAATTGAATGGGAACAATTGGTTACTGTTATGATATAATTGTATATACAGGTAGAAATGCCTGATAGCAAGAGGGAGTTCAAATAAATATTATTTTGAAATGAGGTGTAATATGAAAAACAGAGTAATAAAAGCTATGACAATATCGTTGTCTATACTAGCTATAGCTGGAATAAAAGTAAAGGCAGATGGTATTAATTTTGAAAGGATATCTGGTGGCAATAGATATTTGACCGCCATCAATATCTCTAGAAAAATCGAAAATAAAAAGGCTGTGCTCCTTGTAAATTCAAAAAATTTTATAGATGCCTTACCGGGAACAGTTTTAGCAAATTCCTGCGAGGGTGTAATATTATTGACTAGAGAAAATAATTTGGATGATAATACAAAGAGAGAAATTGACTTGATAAAGCCTGAAAAGGTCATAATACTAGGTGGTTATAGCTCTGTAGGTAAGGAAATAGAAGATGGATTAAAAGGACAAGGAATTCAAGTTCAAAGGATTGGGGGTGCTAGTAGATATGAAACATCTGTGTTAATTGCGGATGAAATAGAGAAAAACACAGATGTTAGCTCTTATATCGTGGCAGCAAATCCAGCCGATTCTGTGTCATCTACTGCTTTGGCTAGAAATACAATGCCTATCATATTGATAGATGATAGAAATATACCTTCAAAATTGATTAATTCTAACCTAGATAAGATTGTAGTGGGAGGAGAAGGCTCGATTTCTGGCAATACATTTAAAATGATAAAGGCTTCAAGAAGAATAAGTGGTAGTGACAGATATAGAACATCGTTAAATATTGCTAAGGAAACTGGATATACAAGCTCCATTATTTCGAATGGAAGAGCTCTGATAGATGCCTTAGCATCTGGAACACTTTCATTTGGCTACGATAGCTCTATACTTTTGACAAATAACAAAAATTTAGATTCGGACATAAAGGAATATATAAAAAATAAAGAACGAATATTTGTCGTTGGTGGAGAAAATTCTGTGTCTAGTAAATTATTTTCGATGGCATCAAACGATGGCAATCCAGACTCGTCAATTGGAGATAAGGATATGAATACACCTAGAAGTAAATTAAAGCCGACGAACAGAAATACTTATGAATATTGGAATTACTATAACAAATATGATAATACAGTGTTGTATTCAGCAGAAGAAATAGAGCGAATTAATCAGTCGAATATTCAGCGCTCAAGCTATTTATATAATATATACGCAGAGAATGCTTCTGAGTTTGGTGTGATTGCTAGAAGAACAATTATAAAAGAAAAGCCTATGGGTAAAAACTATGTCGATCCAAACACCTTTGACGATTATTCATCACTGTCAGGACTTTTCCCTTGGGAGCCTATTGCGATAAATAAATACAATTCCGACAAATCGTGGGCATATATAACCTCTGTAGACTATCGCGGATGGATTCCGACAAAAGATATAATGAAGGTTTCCAAGGAGAAGCTAATTGAATTACAAAATCAAAGCTTTATAACCGTTATCTCAAGACAAATCAGAGATAGTCAAGGATATCTTTTGGATATGGGTACGAAATTGCCATTATTGAAAAAAAATGGGGACAACTACATTGTATCCATGCCGATATCTGGAGATGGGTATAGGGTTAGAAATATTGAGATAAATAAGAATGATGCGACAGAACGCTTTTTGCCGTTCACTCAAAGTAATGTAATAAAGCAGATGCTAAAATTCAATGGTGAAAAGTATGGTTGGGGACATAGCAATAGTGCCAGAGACTGCTCTGGCTTTATAAGAGATGTATATAGGAGCTTTGGAGTGATAATTTCTAGAGATACCTCCACGCAATCTAAGGATATTATTGGAAGTACTGTGAATTTTAACATTTCTGGTGGCTATAATGCAAAAAACAATTTGTTAAAGAAGCAAAAGCCAGGTTTTTCAGCAATGTATTTATCTGGACACACAATGCTGTATTTAGGTGTTGATGAAAATGGAAGGACATACATGGTACACCAGTACGGATATAGAAAAGAGAATGGAAAAAATATAGCTGTCTTTAAAAATGAAATATCACCTACATCAATTTTGGATAAAAATAATAGAATATTTCTAGAGAATGTATTTTTGGTAAAAGATTTTTCAAAAATTAGATAGAATATGCTATTGACTGCAAAACATCTTTTTGATATCATTATGATATCGAAAAGATGTTTTGTATTTTTTTCTTTATTTTTTAGCAAATATAATTAATGGAGGTGTTATTATGCAAGAAAAAGAATTAAAGGCTATGAATGGACTGGGGATGTTATTTTTACTTATTTTAGCATTGGTAGCAGATGTTGGATTATTCATAAAGGTTATTGGAGCTGAAAATATTTTCGGTGCTACTAAAGCGATATTTATTTTTTTACTGATTTGCCTTATGGTAGTTATATTTATCTGCTTTGCAGGAATCAAGGTCATAAAGCCTCAAGAGGCATTGGTAATGACTCTTTTTGGTAAGTATACTGGTACAATTAGAAAAGAAGGAATATATTTTGTAAATCCATTTTCTGTCTCAGTTAATCCTGCTGCATCTACGTCCTTGAGACAGAGTGGCGATGTGAATAGAAAGAAAACAGATGTGAATATTGAAGGTGTTGAAGTCAATTCTCCCTCTAGCAAAAAGATATCCTTAAAGCATATGACTCTAAACAATAATAGGCAAAAGATAAATGACTGTTTGGGAAATCCGGTAGAAATAGGGATAGCAGTCATTTGGAAGGTTACAGATACTGCGAAGGCGGTCTTTGAAGTAGATAACTATATGGAGTTCCTATCGCTTCAATGTGATGTTGCATTGAGGAATATCGTTAGAATTTATCCGTATGATGTAGCATCTAATGTTGATACTACAGGTGATGGAGAGCCAGATGAGGGTTCATTGAGAGGTTCAAGTGAAATAGTGGCTAAGAGAATTAAAGATGAGATACAAAACAAAGTAAATCAAGCAGGTATAGAAATAATTGAAGCTAGAATAACTTATTTGGCATATGCACAGGAAATAGCAGCTGTTATGCTACAAAGACAGCAGGCTTCTGCAATAATAGATGCTAGAAAAATGATTGTTGATGGTGCTGTAGGTATGGTTGAAATGGCAATTGATAAGCTTAGTGAAGGAGGCAAAGTAGAGCTTGATGAAGAGCGAAAAGCTGCAATGGTATCTAACTTATTGGTTGTTCTTTGCGGTAATAAAGATGCACAACCAATTGTAAATTCAGGAAGTCTTTACTAATGGAAAAGGATACAAAAAAACAGGTTCCACTAAGAATTTCCTCCAAGCTTTATAGCCAGCTATCATCATGGGCAGAGGATGATTTTAGATCTATAAATGGTCAAATTGAATATCTATTGACCTTGTGTGTAAAGCAAAGAAAAAAAGACGGAAAATATGTGTCAGAAGAAATTGATGAGGAAATGGAAATAAATTTAGAAGAGAGTGATTTGTAGCTATTTATTAAATGAAATGAAATAACATTGTTGAATAATGTGGTTATTTCAGAGGGGGTTATGAAGGATAGTATGTTGAATGGAGTTAATATTGAGGATAATAGTAATGATATTAAGGAAAAATCAAAAAATACCGAAAACAATGATTTAATGCTTTTTATGTTAATATCATTTTTAATACCATTTATAATGGCAATACCACTTTATCTTGCAAAAGAAAAAGGGCTAGATACAAGTATATATCCATCTTTACAGATGTTTATACCAGCATTTGCAGTTATGTATATATTATTCAAAAATAAATATATAAAAAAAGATAGCAATATGTTCAGTTTTATGATTTTATATATAATATGTGTTGTAATACTATGTGTAACTGCAATATTGTATCCATTTGTCGGAGAGAGTATATCGTTTATTACAAATATAGTGATGATATTGTCATCTATAGTTGGAATATCATATCTTTGGGTGATGGATAAACACCTGAAAGAAAAAGCAGGGTTTTCATTAGATTCAAGAAAAAAAGTATTGATTGTCTCTTTGATATTTATAATACTGTTTTTTTCTAGATTTTTGATAGTATTCTTAATAGAAAAAAATTCTATTAAAGAAATCATATCAGAATTTGGTGTTGACAAAGTATATGCTTTATTATCATTAATACCATCATTTTTCCTAGTATATATGCCATTCTTTGGTGAGGAGTACGGATGGAGATACTATCTTCAACCTGTATTACAGAAAAAATTTGGGATGGTAAAAGGGGTAATCCTTTTAGGCGTAATTTGGGGACTATGGCATCTTCCACTTAATATATTGTTTTACTCGGATGGTAAGACTTGGATGTTTAGTGTTTGTATTCAGATTATTTTTTGCATAGGACTGTCTGTATTATTTTCATTTGCATATGGATACACCAAATCAATATGGTCTGTAGTAATTATGCATTTTCTAAATAATAATCTTGTAGGTGTTTTTTCAAACTCAATAGAAAATCAGTCATATGACGTAGAGAGTATAATTGCCACTATAGCAGTAGTTGTTTTGACTCAGCTTTGGTTTGTATTTAGTAAATATGTGAGAAATGAAAACTTCAGGATGCCAACAATATATGAAAGATTTAATAGTTAATTTAAAAATAAATATATATCGACCTCAGAAATCACAACTGAGGTCGATATTTCTGTATAAACGAACTAGAGTAAAATAAGTATTGAGTTTTTGAAAATACGTCTCTGTTTGTGATATAATAATTTCTAAAGGATTTATAGAAAGGGGTTGCTTTATGGATAACTTCAAAACACTTAATTCATATGGTAGCGATGAATATATTGTTGAAAAATCAAGATTTATTGGCCATGCAAAGCCAGTTCAGACAGAAGAAGAGGCTAGAGAATTTATTGATAAAATAAAGCAAAATTATAAAGATGCAACTCACAATGTATGGGCGTATACAATTGGTCAAAGCATGAATATTCAACGATATAGTGATGATGGTGAGCCTCAAGGAACTGCGGGAATACCGACTTTGGAGCTGATAAAAAAGGAAGATTTACGAAATGTAGTAGTTGTTGTTACTAGATATTTTGGTGGTATTAAACTAGGTGCAGGAGGGCTTGTAAGGGCATATACCAAAGGTGCAAAGCTTGGTTTGGATGCTGCTAAAATCGTTGAAAAAAGACCTTTTGTGAGCGTTGAAGTAGAGCTTGAATATACGTTATTGGGTAAAATACAAAATGAGTTATCGAATAATAATTATTTTGTAAAAGAGATAGAGTATGCTGATAAGGTAAAGATTAATGTTTTCTGTGAATCGGAAAAAACAGAGGGCTTAAATAAAATGATATTAGAATTGACAAATGCAAATGCAAGGGTGTCTTTTGGGGATGAGTTTTACTTGTCTGTTGTAGATGGAAGAATTATTTAAAGGAGAATTGTTATGTTGACTAGAAAAGAGAAAATTGAAAAAACTGTTGATTGGATTAGAGAAAAAGTAAAAGAAGCTAATTGCAGAGGTGCTGTAGTAGGTGTATCTGGTGGAATAGATTCAGCAGTTGTAGCTTATTTGTTGAAAATGGCTTTCCCTGAAAATTCTTTGGGCGTTATTATGAATATAAAATCAAATACTCAAGATAGGTTAGATGCTCTAAAGGTTATTGAAGGCTGTGGAATCGAACATATCGAATTGACTTTGGATGAGCCACAAGGAATTATTCTTGATGCTGTGTGTGGGCAATTGAAGGAAAAGGGGCTATTCATAGAGGGGAACGAGAAGATAACAGATGCAAATTTGAGAGCAAGAGTTAGAATGGCGACTGTGTATGCTGTTGCAAACAATCAAGGTTATTTGGTTGCTGGTACTGACAATGCTGCTGAAATACTAACTGGTTACTTTACAAAATATGGAGATGGCGGTGTTGATTTTTTGCCGATCGCCAATCTTACAAAGGCAGAGGTATATGAATGGGCAAAAGAGCTTGGAGTACATGAGGATGTAATTAAAAAGGCTCCATCTGCGGGACTATGGGAAGGTCAGACGGACGAAAATGAAATGGGAACTACTTACAACTATATAGATATGGTTGTTGAAGGAAGAAGAGACGAGGTTCCTGAAAAAGACCTGGAGATAATCGATAGGCTAAATAGAATTAGTGAGCATAAGAGAGTTCCAGCACCAAAGCCACCAGTATTTTAGATATGGTTTGAAATTTGTATTTTAAAAAGAGACTATGAAAAAAATGCTTTAGAACATTTAGAAGATGTTATGGAAAAATGGGGAGTTAAATATACTAATTTTTATATTTTCTGTATACAAATTTGATGAAGTAATCACTTCTGTAAGTTTTGACTACATGGTATCTAGCTTCTAAAATATGAGATAAGTATCTTTGCTTTTGTGTTATAATATTATTCATAGAGAGAATTCCTTTCATTTTTGATTTGTGGTTACTTCAATTATACAGGATTTTCTCTCTTTTTTTATTATTTGTTTCATATCGATTGTAATATTACAAATTTTAAGTAACAAATATGAAAAATAACACTGGAAAAAATTAAATGAATTTGATATAATATACAAATAGAAATTTATGTGAAAAGAGTGGACAAGGATGGATTATTTGAACACAATCGTTAGACAGACAGACAGACAGACAGACAGACAGACAGACAGACAGACAGACAGACAGACAGACAAATAGCTCTGTCTTTTTGTAATATAATTTTTTGTGATTGGCAAGAATATTTACCTGATGGATAGGTATGTATTCTTGCCAATTTTTTATTTCAAACATACAAAAAAATAGGAGCTTTACAGCGATAATTTATAAGAATATCAGTTGAGGAGGAAAAAATGAAAGAGAAATTTAGGTCAATATTGATATCATTATTGGCATTTTTAATAAGCGTG
>NZ_FONP01000036.1 GCF_900112955.1 Peptostreptococcus sp. D1 | reverse complement strand
GTGGGCTTCGCGCTTAGATGCTTTCAGCGCTTATCCTTTCCATACATAGCTACCCAGCCATGCCCTTGGCAGAACAACTGGTACACCAGAGGTATGTCCATCCCGGTCCTCTCGTACTAAGGACAGCTCCTCTCAAATTTCCTACGCCTGCGACGGATAGGGACCGAACTGTCTCACGACGTTCTGAACCCAGCTCGCGTACCACTTTAATGGGCGAACAGCCCAACCCTTGGGACCAACTACAGCCCCAGGATGTGATGAGCCGACATCGAGGTGCCAAACCTCCCCGTCGATGTGGACTCTTGGGGGAGATAAGCCTGTTATCCCCAGGGTAGCTTTTATCCGTTGAGCGATGGCCCTTCCACTCAGAACCACCGGATCACTAAGTCCGTATTTCTACCTTGCTCGACCTGTATGTCTTGCAATCAAGCTCCCTTTTGCCTTTACACTCTTCGTACGATTTCCGACCGTACTGAGGGAACCTTTGAGCGCCTCCGTTACCCTTTAGGAGGCGACCGCCCCAGTCAAACTGCCCACCAGACAGTGTCCCAAGACCAGATTCATGGCCTATGGTTAGAGTCCCAATACTACAAGGGTGGTATCCCAAGGTCGACTCCACGAAAACTGACGCCCTCGTCTCTTCGTCTCCCACCTATCCTGTACATGTAGTACCGAAACCCAATGTCAAGCTACAGTAAAGCTCCATGGGGTCTTTCCGTCCTGTCGCAGGTACCCGGCATCTTCACCGGGATTACAATTTCACCGAGTCTGTTGTTGAGACAGTGCCCAAATCGTTACGCCTTTCGTGCGGGTCGGAACTTACCCGACAAGGAATTTCGCTACCTTAGGACCGTTATAGTTACGGCCGCCGTTTACTGGGGCTTAAGATCACTGCTTCGATTTCTCTTACAGATCCCCTTAACCTTCCAGCACCGGGCAGGCGTCAGCTCCTATACTTCGTCTTGCGACTTCGCAGAAACCTATGTTTTTGGTAAACAGTCGCTTGGGCCAATTCTCTGCGGCCCCATTTCTGGGGCACCCCTTATCCCTAGGTTACGGGGTCATTTTGCCGAGTTCCTTAACAACAGTTCTCTCGCTGGCCTTAGGATACTCTCCTCACCCACCTGTGTCGGTTTGCGGTACGGGTACCTTTAATCTCGATAGAGACTTTTCTCGACAGTGTGAAATCAGCTGCTTCGCTACTTTGTTTCGCTCCCCATCGTATCCCAGCATTGGTTAAACGGATTTGCCTATCTAACCTGCCTCAATACTTAGACACACATAACCAACAGTGTGCTCAGCTTATCCTACTGTGTCATCCCTTCTCTCAATCGATTATCGGTAGTACAGGAATCTCAACCTGTTATCCATCGCCTACGCCTTTCGGCCTCAGCTTAGGTCCCGACTAACCCAGGGCGGACGAACCTTCCCCTGGAAACCTTGGGTTTACGGCCTGAAGGATTCTCACCTTCATCTCGCTACTCATGCCAACATTCTCTCTCCTATACTGTCCACGACTCCTTTCGGTATCGCTTCA
>NZ_FONP01000016.1 GCF_900112955.1 Peptostreptococcus sp. D1 | reverse complement strand
GCACAGCTTTTCTCCTTGACTTCGAATCCTTTAATTTTTAGATTGAAGATGTAAATTTGGAAAAAACTTTCTTATTAGTGTAACATATGTGTTGACAACTAAGAGAAGAATTGTAATAGAAACATATCTTATGTATTGAAAAATGATTTTTAATGTGGTATAATGATTGAGGTTTAAACCTAAGCTCGGCTTATGAAATCTCCAATCAAGGCTTAGCTTTAGGCGATTATAATTTAGGAGGATTTTAAAAAATGGTAAACAAAGAACAAATAATCAAAGATTTTGGAAGAAAAGAAGGAGATACTGGTTCTCCAGAAGTACAGATAGCTTTATTAACAGCTAGAATTAATGAACTAAACGAACACTTAAAGGTTCACAAGAAAGATCATCATTCAAGAAGAGGTCTTTTGAAGATGGTTGGTAGAAGAAGAAACCTATTAGGTTACTTAAAGAAAAATGACCTTGAAGGCTACAGAGCTCTAATTGCTAGATTAGGACTAAGAAAATAATAAATATTGTAGGCTGTCGATTTTGGCAGCCTATTTTTATGTATAGATTTATTTTAATATAATTGTTTTTTCAAATCATAATCTAACAATTCTCGATTATGCCAAGGTAAGCTTTGGAGATAATGCATTTATTGGACTGAATAGTGGCTTCTTAAAGATGATTTTGTAGCTCTTGGAAGTCAATGTAAAGCTGTAAGAAAAAATGATGTAGGGTAAGCTTTATAATGCTTGTATTTCAATTATATATTGATATAAATCTGTTAAAATGCTATAATACACCATGTAGACTTATGTTCCTTAATAGAAAAAATCTATTTTTTGATTGGAGGTATTATTTTGGATATAAAATTAATATGTGACAGTTTGTCTGATATTCCTGATGAAATTCAGGCAAAGGAATACCTTGAAGTTGTTCCGCTTACCTTGATTATGGATGGTAAGGAATACGAAGATGGAGTAGACATTAGCAAAGAAGAATTCTACAAAATTGTTATGGAAATGGAAGATATACCAAAAACTTCACAAGCGACTTATGGACAGTTTATTGAAATATTTGAAAAAAACATAAATCAAGGCAAAAAGATATTATATATTGCTGGATCATCTACAAAATCCGGTACATATCAGAGTGCTGCTTTGGCAAAAAAAGACATTGCTGGAGACATCCATATCTTCGACACAGAGCAGCTATCTTTGGGAGCTGGACAGTATGTTATCAGAGCCTGTGACATGATAGAAGAAGGGCTTTCCATTGAAGAAATCGTTGAAAAATTAGACGAAATCAGAGATAGTGTAGAAATATTATTCGCTCCTGCTAGCTTTGATTTCCTGAAGAAAAGTGGGAGAGTTCCGATGACAACAGCTTTGATAGGGTCAATGCTTAATATTAAGCCCATTTTCAAGATGAAAGACGGAGAGATAAACCTGGAGGGCAAGGTTAGAGGAATAAAAAAATTAGTGGCGAATCTCGTTGATTTGGTAATTGAGAAAAACAAGGACAACTTGAGTCAGTTGACTGTGACAATTGGTCATGGTTGCAATTTGGATGACTTTAATAAATTAAAAAAAGAAGTTGAAGAAAAATTAAATGGAAAAGTGAAAAGACTTATGGTAGCCAAAGGAGGGGTATGTATTTGTTCGCATACTGGACCAGATATTGTGGCAATAAGCTTTTCAAAGTAAGAAATAATCAAGGAGGAAACTATGTTCGAACATAGAATTTTTGAAACAGAGCTAGCTGGAAGGAAGCTTTCTGTTGAAATTGGCAAGATATGCGAAATGACAAACGGTAACTGTATTATCAGATATGGCGATACTATGCTGATGGTAAATGTTACAAAATCAGCTCAACCCAGAGATGGGATAGACTTTTTCCCGCTAAGTGTAGACTTTGAAGAAAAATTATACTCAGTCGGTAAAATACCTGGTGGATTTTTGAAAAGAGAAGGTAAGCCATCTGAAAAGGCAGTGCTTACTTCAAGATTGATAGATAGACCTATTAGACCTCTATTTCCAGACGGATTTAGAAATGATGTACAAGTAGTAGCTACAGTTCTTTCTGTAGATCAGGATTGTACTCCTGACATTGTGGCAATGATTGGTTCGTCGATAGCACTATCGATTTCTGATATACCATTCAATGGACCAACTGGCTCAGTGCTGATAGGAATGGTTGATGGAGAATTTGTTGTCAACCCTAATCAAGAGCAAAGAGAAAAAAGCTCACTACACTTGGTTGTGTCAGGAACGAAGGATGCAATAATGATGGTTGAAGCAGGTGCTGATGAAGTAGCTGACGAAAAGGTTTTGGAAGCAATTTTATTTGCTCATGAAGAAATAAAGAAGATTGTTGAATTTATTGAAAATATAGTATCAGAGGTTGGTCATGAGAAAGCTGCTGTCGAACTACACATTCCTTGTGAAGAATTAGAAGTAAAAGTAAATGAATTTGCAAGATTAAAGATGCGTGAGGCTGTTAAGACTGTTGAAAAAATGGAAAGAACAGAAAAAATGGACGCAGTAAGTGCAGAAACTTTAGCTCATTTCGAAGAAACACTTGAAGCTTTCGAGGAGGTTGCTGGAGATATTGAAGACATTCTCCATGCAATAATAAAGGATGAGGTTAGAAGCCTTATAGTAGACGAAAATGTAAGACCTGATAATAGAGCTTTGGATGAAATTAGAGCTATCTGGTGTGAAACTGGTATGATTCCGAGAACTCATGGCTCTGCTATATTTACAAGAGGGCAGACTCAGGTTCTTAATGTGACTACATTAGGTGCATTGGGCGATGTTCAAAAATTGGATGGATTAGATGAAGAGGACAACAAGAGATATATGCATCACTACAATTTCCCTTCATACTCTGTTGGAGAAACTAGACCTTCTAGAGGACCGGGAAGAAGAGAAATAGGTCATGGTGCGTTGGCTGAGAGAGCATTGGTTCCGGTTATTCCACCACAGGAGGAATTTCCTTATGCTATTAGATTGGTATCAGAGGTATTGAGCTCAAATGGATCTACTTCTCAGGCATCTGTCTGTGCATCAACACTTTCATTATTGGATGCCGGTGTTCCGATTAGGGATATGGTTGCCGGTATAGCTATGGGTCTTATTAAGCACCATGATAAGATTGCAGTGCTTTCTGATATTCAAGGAATGGAAGACCACTTAGGTGATATGGACTTTAAGGTTGCAGGTACTGAAAAGGGTGTAACTGCTATTCAGATGGATATAAAGATTGCCGGTATTGATGAGACAATACTTAGACAGGCATTGAAGCAGGCAAAGGAAGGAAGAATTCATATATTAAATGAAATGAAAAAGGTTATAAGTGAGCCAAAGCCAGAGCTTTCTCCATATGCTCCAAAGATAGAGAAGCTGACTATTAATCCTGACAAAATTAGAGACGTAATTGGACCTGGTGGAAAGATGATTAATAAGATTATAGATGAAACAGGAGTCAAAATAGATATTGAACAAACTGGAGAAGTCTTTATCGTCGGTGTGGAATCAGAAATGCTCAACAAGGCGAAGGCTATGATAGAAGAAATTGTAGCTGAAGCAGAGCCGGGTAAAATATACAAGGGAAGGGTTGTTAGATTGGAAAAATTTGGAGCCTTCGTTGAGATATTACCAGGAAAGCAAGGCTTGCTTCACATTTCTCAAATCTCATCAAAGAGAGTTGAAAAGGTTGAGGATGTTTTGGCTATTGATGATGAAATAGATGTTATGGTTACTGAAATTGATGATAAGGAAAGGATAAATCTCTCTGTAAAAGCCATCAAAAATAACAAATAGGCATCAAGCGTATATTAAAATGCAATATGCAAATTCTATAAAGTTGATAAAATAGGCGTCATGTGGCGTCTATTTTATTTTGAAATACTAAAATATGTGTGATTGATAAATTTAAATATTAATTTTTATTCTATTAATTATCTTAATATTTACTTCAATTCTATTGATGGTGGACTTATTTATATTTGTTCCATTTTGATATGATATTTGCATAAATTAGTATAAGTTAAGTAATTTGTCGTAAAATATGATATAATCATAAAATGCGAGTAGTGTATGTAAAATCAAACAGAGGTGATAAATATAAAATATAAAACTTTAAAAAATGGACTGAGAATAGTTGGAGATGAAGTCCCGTATGTGCATTCAGTTTCACTGGGGGTATGGATTAATACTGGCTCAAGGATGGAAGACAAAGGTAATTTTGGAATAGCACATTTTATTGAACATATGCTTTTCAAAGGCACAAAGAATAGAAGTGCGAAGAGGATTTCAAATGATATAGATTATTATGGTGGCAATATTAACGCATTTACTACACAGGACAACACGTGTTATCACGTTAAGCTGCCATACAATCACATAGAAAGAGGGATTGAGGTTTTAAGCGACATCATCAGAAACTCAGTTTTTGACGATGATGATATCGAAAAGGAAAAATCTGTCATCAGCGAAGAAATAAAAATGTATAATGACTCTCCAGAGGACTATCTTTATGAGAAGCTGTTGAACGTTACCTACAATAATAAGGGAGCTGGAAGAAGTATTCTGGGTACTGAGGAAAGTGTAAATAATATAAATAGAGATAAGATAGTGGATTTTTTCTATAATAACTACTTGCCAAATAATTCGGTTATTGTTGTAAGTGGTAATTTTGACTTTGATGAGATTACAATGCTGATTGAAGGTTATTTTGGCGACTGGAAAAGTGGAAATGTTCTAGGTGTAAGGGAAGAACAGGAATTTTTGCCAGTAGATTTTGTCGAAAACAGAAATGATGAGCAATCCAATATAGCAATTTTGTTTAAATCCCTTATGGATGATAACTATAAGGATTTTGTTTCTGTTAAAATACTTGGAAATATTTTCGGAAATTCTCCAAGCTCAAGATTATTTCAAAAGATAAGAGAAGAAAAAGGCTTGACGTACAGCATTTATTCTGCGGACAATTTTTATGTAAATGGCTCTGAATTTGGAATATTTGCAAGCGTTGCAGCTGAGAATCTTTTGGAGGTTTATAATTTGATTCTTGAGGAAATTGAATTGATAAAAAGAGAATATGTGTCAGATTTCGAGTTGAATTTTGCAAAGGAGCAGTATAAAGGGGCTGCAATGATGAATGTTGAAGACACTGAGGATAGAATGCTATTGATAGGTGAGTATGAAATAAATGGTCAGCGATTGAAAAATATTGAAGAGATTGTTGAATATGTCGACAGTATTGATATTGATTATATGAGGAATGTTATAGATATAATTTTTAGCAATCCGATGTCTATTGGAATTACAGGCAGGAATGTAGAGCCTATAATGAAATTGAGGTGATAAAATGGCAAATAGAGGTACTAAGGGAAATTCGGGAAAGAGTGGTATGAAAAGACCCTCGTCAAGCAAAAAGAAACCCGTTAGAGCTAAAAAAAGAGGAATCCATTTAAATAGAGAATACCATAATCTGATATTGATATTTTTGGGATTGTTCTTGATTTATGGTTTATCCTCTTCATCTGGTGCAATTTTGCCAAGAGTAATCCAAATGATACTAAAGGGAATGTTTGGTGGCTTGGGAATAATTGTTCCAATAGTTATGATTGTGTTGGGTATTTTAGGTTTTATTGATGGAAATGAGAGAATAGATAGATTTAGAAAGACTAAGGTTTTCTACATAGCAATATTGTTTTTGATAATATATTATGGCTTGATTAATTATGCGAGGACACCTTCTGAGAGTCCTCTAAAGGGTGATGTATTCCAAGATTTGATAAAAATGGGTGTTTCAGGTGAAGGTCTAGGCTTGGTGCCTTCATTTATTATTTATTATTTAACAAGAGTGCTGGGATATGTTGGAGCATGGCTATTAACAGTATTTGCTACATTAATAACGATATTATATATATTCAATATTAATATAAATGAGCTGATTTCTATTTTTGGACGATCTAAGAACAGTGGACTTATTTCAAAATTGAAATTTAAAAGAAATAAAGCAGACGAAGCTACGGATGCTTTATCTGAAAAGGCTGGATTTTTTGATAAAATTAAGTCTAAATTTGCTTCAAAAAATGATGAAGATGATGTTGATGATATTGATGATGAGCAGATATATTCGGAAGAGGATGATAAGACTATAAAAATAGTCGGATTCAATAAAGCCGATGACGACTATCTTGAAATATTAGAAGGAACTCAAAGTCTTTCAGATTTAGAAATTCTACAAAGAATGCAAAATGAAGAGTCTATAAGTGACAGTATTTTTCCAAATGTGGGCTTGCCGAATAAAAATTCTCCTCAAAAAAACTCACAAATGTCTAAGGTGGAAGCCTTTGGAGATGCGATTGAAGGGGGAGAACAGGAAAATGAGCATTTAAAGTACGCTGATTACAAAAAACCGGCGATAAATTTGCTTAAAAGGGTAGAACAAAAGAACGATAAAAAATCAAAAAAGAAGGTTCTTGAAAATGCTAGAAAGCTTGAAAGAACGTTGATGGATTTTGGAGTAGATGCGAGTATTAACCAGGTTACGGTTGGACCTACGATTACCAGATATGAAATTCAACCAAAGCCGGGTGTTAAAGTCAGCAAAATAGTAAATCTAACGGATGATATAGCTTTGAGCTTAGCTGCGAAAAGTATAAGAATAGAAGCACCAATTCCAGGCAAGAGTGCAATAGGTATTGAGGTTCCAAACGATGAATCTCAAATGGTTACGATTAGGGAAATCATCGAAAGTCCTGAGTTTAATAGCTTCAAATCTCCACTTGCCATGGGGCTTGGTAAGGATGTTTCAGGAAAAATAATAATTGGCGATATTGCAAAAATGCCACATTTGTTGATAGCAGGTTCAACTGGATCAGGAAAATCCGTATGTGTAAATACATTGATAACAAGCATTCTGTACAAATCTAAGCCTGACGAAGTAAAGCTGATGTTAATCGATCCAAAGGTAGTAGAGCTTGCAAATTATAATGGTATACCACATTTGCTAGTTCCGGTTGTTACGGATGCAAAAAAGGCTGCAAATGCACTTTATTGGGCTGTAACTGAAATGAACAGAAGATATAATCTATTTGCAGAGGCTCAGGTAAAGGATATATTGAGCTACAACGAAAAGACTGATAATCCACTTCCAAAGATTGTTATAATAATAGACGAGCTGGCAGATTTGATGATGGTTAGCTCAAATGAAGTAGAAGACTATATTTGCAGGCTGGCACAGATGGCGAGAGCTGCTGGAATGCATCTTATAGTTGCCACACAAAGACCATCAGTAGATGTCATCACAGGAGTAATAAAGGCGAATATTCCGTCGAGAATTGCATTTGCAGTATCATCTCAGACTGATTCAAGAACTATAATTGATATGGGAGGAGCTGAAAAACTCCTTGGAAAGGGCGATATGCTGTTCTATCCTTTGGGAGCAAGCAAGCCAGTCAGATTACAGGGTGCCTTTATTTCTGAAGAAGAGTCTGACAGAGTAATAGATCACGTTAAGAGTGAGGCTGGAGAAGTGGAATTTTCAAACGAAATCGAGAAATCTATTTCAAGTGTAAATACTGTGAAGGATGATTCGGCTGATGAGCTGTTGTCAGATGTAATAGACTTTGTTGTCATGAGTGGGCAGGCTTCTGCATCGATGCTACAAAGAAAGTTTAAAATTGGATTTAATAGAGCTGCTAGGCTGGTTGATGATATGGAAGAACGTGGTATAATTGGACCGAGTGAGGGAAGTAAGCCAAGAAAAGTATTGATCTCAAAAGAAGAATATGATGAATGGAGGAACTAGTTTGAAAATAGCATTAGAATCCTTAGGATGTTCAAAAAATTTGGTAGATGCCGAAATAATGTTGGGATTGCTCAATAAGAAGGGACATCAATTAGTTGGAGATTGCTCTAACGCAGATATAGTAATAGTTAATACCTGTGGATTTATCGAAGCTGCAAAAGAGGAATCGATAAATTCCATAGTACAGTATGCAGAGCTAAAGAATGAAGGCGTGATAAAGTTCTTATTGGTATCGGGCTGTTTGGCTCAGCGATATCCAGATGAGTTGAGAAGCGAGATTCCGGAGATAGATGGTATAGTAGGTACTGGAAGCTATGACAAAATAACAGATGTAGTTGATTCGCTAATGAGTGAATGTGGGATTGTAGAAATGGGAGATATTAATTTTACATTTGATGAAAGCTTGCCTAGATATGTTTCGACTCCTCCTCATATTGCATATTTAAAGATAGCTGAGGGGTGCGATAACAGATGTACATACTGTATTATTCCAAAGCTAAGAGGAAAATATAGAAGCAGGAGTGTCGAGAGCCTTTTGAAAGAAGCAAGGTCATTAAGAGCGAGAGGTGTAAAGGAGCTAGTAGTGATTGCCCAGGATACAGCTGCATATGGAGTAGATTTATACGGAAAACAATCATTGGCAGAGCTTCTAGGAGAATTGTCTAAGATTGATTTTGATTGGATAAGGGTAATGTATTCATATCCAGAGGGAATTACTCAGGAGATTGTAGATGTTATTGCAAAAAATGACAATATATGTAGCTATTTTGATATCCCTATTCAGCATGCTGACGACAGGATATTAAAATTGATGAATAGAAAGACTAGTAGGGCAGAATTGACACAAAAAATAAATATGATTAGAAGGTCAATACCAGATGCTGCCATAAGAACTACGTTTATCGTAGGATTCCCAGGAGAAACAGACGAGCATTTCGATAACCTAATAGATTTCGTTAGGGAAATGAAGTTTGATAGGATGGGGGCATTTACATATTCTAGAGAAGAAGCTACTCCAGCAGATAAATTGCCAAATCACTTAGATGAGAATATTAAAACTGAAAGACTAGAAAGATTGATGATGGTACAGCAGGATATTTCTCAGGAATTAAACTCTGATAAGGTAGGCAAGGAATTTAAAGTATTGGTTGAAGATCAGATTGATGATACCTTATACATAGGCAGAACTGAATTTGACGCAGAGGAGATAGATAGTGTAGTATATATAGAGACAAAGAAACAGCTGAATGCTGGTGATTTTGTCGATGTAGTTATCAAGGATTCATATGAGTATGATTTGAGAGCTGATTTGAAGTAGGAGGAACAATATGAATTTACCAAATAAGCTGACTATGTTTAGAATTTGTTTAGTTCCAATTTTTGTTATTTTTATGTACCTGCCATTGGATAACAAATTTGGAATATCTCTGTTAATATTTATTATTGCGGCTCTGACGGATGCGTTGGATGGTAAGCTTGCTAGAAGGTACAATTTAATAACTGATTTTGGGAAGCTTATGGATCCATTAGCCGATAAGCTTTTGGTGATTGCAGCCTTGATTTGCTTGATAGAAAAGTCTTTAATACCTGGGTGGATTGTGCTTATTATCGTGTCAAGAGAATTGGCAGTGAGCATAATGAGAGCCATTGTAGCTGGCGATGGAAAAGTAGTTGCTGCTGGGATCAGTGGAAAGCTGAAAACTGTTACTCAGATGCTAGCAATTGTCTTGTTATTATTTGGAGCTCAAATTGATTCTAGCTTGGTATTGAATATCGGCACTTTTATGATATATGTAGCTTGTTTGCTGACTATATATTCAGGCTATGAATACTTCTCACAAAATAAGGAAATATTTGGAGATAGGTAGTTTAAAAAATAATAATTTAGGCTATAATAATATATAGTGAAGATATAGAATGATTATTTTAAAGGAGAAGAAGATGGCGGTAGATAAAAATAAAATGGATGCCCTAAACGAGGCATTATCGAAAATCGAAAAGGAACATGGAAAAGGGTCTATAATGAAGCTGGGAGAGGCTGCTGCCTTAGAGGTTGATTCAATATCGACTGGAGTAATCGGTCTTGATATAGCCCTAGGAGTAGGCGGTCTTCCAAGAGGGAGAATAATAGAGATATATGGACCAGAATCCTCTGGTAAGACTACAGTTGCACTTCACTGTATTGCAGAGGCTCAAAAGGGCGATGGAATTGCCGCATTTATAGATGCAGAGCATGCTCTTGATCCTGTTTATGCCAGAGCCTTGGGAGTTGATATCGATAATTTGATAATATCTCAGCCAGACACAGGTGAACAGGCCTTGGATATTGCTGAAGCATTGATTAGATCTGGTGCAGTTGATATTTTAGTTGTCGACTCTGTTGCTGCATTAGTTCCTAAAGCCGAAATAGATGGGGAAATGGGAGATAGCCACGTTGGTCTGCAGGCAAGACTTATGTCCCAGGCTCTGAGAAAGCTGACTGGCTTTATAAAGAAATCAAATTGTGTTGTAATCTTTATAAATCAGTTGAGAGAAAAGGTTGGTGTTATGTTTGGAAGTCCTGAAACAACAACTGGTGGTAGAGCCTTGAAATTCTTCTCTACTATTAGAATAGATGTAAGAAGAGGAGAACAGCTAAAGCAAGGCGAAAAAATACTTGGAAATAAGACAAAGATTAAAGTTGTTAAAAATAAGGTTGCACCACCATTTAAGCAGGTAGAGGTCGACATTATGTATGGGACAGGTGTTTCGAGATCAGGAGATCTGCTAGACAATGCAGTAGGTGTTGACGTTATTAAAAAATCAGGGTCTTGGTATAGCTATAATGATGAAAAGATGGGACAAGGTAGAGAAAATGCAAAGAAATTCATCGAAGACAATGAAGAGGTTGCGTTTGATGTTGAGATGAAGGTAAGAGAATACTATGGTCTAAAAACTGATATTGATGGAGCAGCTACTGATAATTCAGAAAAGATTGAGGAACAGATTAAGTTTTAGCAATTGACTAGGTTTTAGCAATATATATAGTTGAAATTAATTGGGGTGGTACTGAGAATACTAGCACAAACAGCATTGGTATTTTCGGTACTGCTTTTTTATATGACAAATAAAATTGTTTTTGAACTTATATGAATTTGCATAAAGAATTGACATTGCTTGTAAAAAATTATAAAATAATAAGAGGGATAAAATTCCTAAGCTTGATTTATTATTTTTTATAGAATAAAACATATTAAATTAATAACATTTATAATAAGACATTAGAACTTTGAAAACAAAATAATTTTAAGGAGGTGGAGGAAATTCCAACGGAAATTATGATCACAGGCGTTGTTGCTGTGTTAATAGGACTATTGATTGGTTATTTTGTCAGAAAAAATATTTCCGAAGCAAAGGTTGGTCAAGCTGAAACGATTGCTAGAGATATAGTTGACAAAGCCAATAGAGATTCAGAGACTATTAAAAAAGAAAAGCTTCTTGAGGCAAAAGAAGAAATTCATAGATTACGTACTGAAGGTGAAAAAGAAAACAAAGAAAGAAGAAATGAAGTACAGAAATATGAAAAGAGAGTCCTTCAAAAGGAGGAAGCTCTTGACAGAAAGCTTCAGTCTTTGGAGCAGAAGGAAAATAACCTTCAAAGAAAGACTGATGCAGTTTCAAAAAAGGAATCTGAAATTGAGGAAATCAAAAATCAACAGCTTCAAAAATTGGAGAGTATTTCTGGTTTTACAACTGATGAAGCAAAGGAAATTATCCTTTCAAATGCTGAAAGAGATGTAAGAAGAGAGATGTCTTTGATGATTAAGGAAAAGGAGCAGCAGGCTAGAGAAGAAGCCGATAAGAGAGCGAGAGAAATTATTGGATATGCCATTCAAAAATGTTCAGCGGACCATGTTGCTGAGACCACTGTTTCTGTGGTAAGCTTACCAAATGATGAGATGAAGGGAAGAATCATCGGTAGAGAGGGTAGAAATATTCGTGCCCTTGAAACTCTAACGGGTATTGATTTGATAATCGATGATACCCCTGAGGCAGTAATACTTTCTGGCTTTGATCCAATAAGAAGAGAGGTTGCCAGAATCGCACTGGAAAACCTAATTGGCGATGGAAGAATACATCCAGCCAGAATTGAAGAAATGGTAGAAAAGGCTAAAAAGGAAGTTCAAGTCATAATAAAGGATGCTGGTGAACAGGCTATGTTTGATACTGGTGTTCATGGACTTCATCCAGAGCTTGTAAAATTACTTGGAAGACTTAAATACAGAACAAGCTATGGACAAAATGTATTAAAGCACTCTATTGAAGTATCAATTCTTGCGGGTATTATGGCAGAAGAGATTGGTGCTGATGTCAAGCTGGCGAAAAGAGCTGGCTTGGTACATGATATAGGTAAAGCCGTAGACCACGAAATAGAAGGAACTCACATTGAAATTGGTATGGATTTATTAAAGAAATACAAGGAATCAAAGGATGTAATTCATGCGATGAGTACACATCATGGGGATTATGAGCCACAGTCTATAGAGGCTGTTTTGGTTACGGCTGCAGATGCTGTTTCTGCTGCAAGACCTGGAGCTAGAAGAGAGACGTTAGAGGCATATATCAAGAGACTGGAAAAGCTTGAAGAAATAACAAATTCATATGATGGAGTTGACAAATCATTTGCGATTCAGGCGGGTAGAGAAGTAAGAATAATGGTCAAGCCTGAAGAAATAAATGATGAAGAAATGCACTTATTAGCTAGAGACATGACTAAGAGAATAGAAGACGAGCTAGAATATCCTGGTCAGATTAAGGTTAGTATAATTAGGGAAACAAGAGCCACTGATTATGCGAAGTAAGCAATATTAATATTAAAAATAGCAGTACTAGAGTTAATACTTTGGTACTGTTTTTTATTTGATTTGATATAAAAATATATTGATAATACACAGGTAATATCAATAATATTTCGACTAAAAATTTGTAATTGAAGCTAGAGGGAGTAAATTTTTCTCTTGAAATTTTTTATCTATAGGTTTATAATTTCATTTAGAAGAGGGCGATTTTATTAAAATAATATGTAAAAAAGTTTAAAGTTGTCAATTTTGACATAATGATTGCAAAAGGAGGAAATATGCTAGAAGTAGGTATTAAATATTCAAAAGAAATAGTTGTAGATGAAAGCTTAACAGCATCGGCTGTCGGAAGTGGTGGACTTGATGTTTATGGAACTCCATATATGATTGCACTTATGGAGTGTACTTGTAAAGAGTGTGCACAGCAGTTTTTAGATGACTCAAATGGAACTGTTGGTATTTCGATATCGACTAATCACAAAGCAGCAACACCTTTGGGTATGAAGGTTACTTGTGAATGTGAGCTGATCGAAATTGACAGATCAAGACTTGTTTTTTCAGTTAGATGCTTTGATGAGATAGAAGAAATAGGTGTTGGCAAGCACGAAAGATTTATTATAGATAATGAAAAATTCTTAGAAAAGGTGAATGCAAAATTCAAAAAAGCTTCAAAATAGAATTGAACGGCTGTAAATATATGCAAATTTGTTGAACCAAGGAGTGTCAAATGGTGCTTTCCTTGGTTCAAATTTTATTTATTCAAATTCTAGTATAATTATCAATTTTGCTTAATAATCTCTTTATTTTTATGAAAGGTTGTTACAACAACATACTTTGCCAGCATAATAATGTATAACTAAATAAAACAGTTAAATACTATAATATAAATGCTATAATATAAAATTAAAGAGATATAATAAAAGCTGAAATTACATTATATAATTGCGAATTGATACTGTATAAACATATTAATAATAGGAGGATAAGATGAATAAATACTTTTCAGTAGATGATAAAATTTTTGATATTGTGCAAAAAAATCCAGGAGTGAAGGATTTTCTTATTTCTAATGGATTTGAACAATTTTCAAATAGTGATATTTTTGAAAAAATGTCAAAAAATGTAAGTCTTTCGATGGCTCTAAAAATGAAAAAAATGAATGTGGAGTTATTTGAGGAAAAGCTTGCTTCTTTTTTAGATAGTAGAAATAGTAGAGTTGATATTAATCTTTTCAAAAAGAATGTAGGTAATTTTGATGTAAATGTAGAAGGTGTGTTACCTTGCCCAATTAGAATTCCATTGCTGGAAAAATTTGAAGAATGGTTGGATGAAAATAAAGCGAATTATAATTATACAATCGGATACGATTTAAAATCGGCAAACCTAGGGCTTGATAGTATAATTGAAAAGGTTAAAGCAGGAGATGAAAATAAATTACCAGATGTTTTGATGTCAGCGGGGTTCGATTTATTTTTCGATAAAAAGCTGATGGGTAGGTTTTTAGATAATGATGTATTTGAAGTAGGAAATTATGAGATGAATTCAGATTTTTGTAATGATAAAATAGATTTAAGAGACCCTGATAAAAAATACTTGATAACAGGAGCTGTACCAGCAGTATTTTTGGTAAACAAAAATGAACTGAAAGGCAGAAAAATTCCAAGAGCTTGGGATGATATATTAAGTGAGGAGTTTGAGGATTCGGTTGCAGTTCCAATGGGGGATTTAGATTTATTCAATGCTTTGGTGGTCAATCTTTATAAAGATTATGGAATGGACGGAATCAGGCGATTAGCTAGATCGTATATGAAAAACCTGCATCCTGCTCAAATGGTTAAGGCAAAAGGAAAAAATAATTCTGATAATCCTGCTGTTAGCATTATCCCGTATTTCTTTACACAGATGATTCAGGGAGATGAACAAATTGCTGTATGGCCGGAGGATGGAGCAATAATTAGTCCGATATTTATGGTTGCAAAAAAGAGCAGCAGAGAGCTGTCCAAGCCGATAATTGATTTTTTTAATTCTGAGGAAGTGGGAAGAGTCTTTTCTGCAAATGGAAAATTTCCATCTACAAATAGTATGATTGATAATGGACTTTCAAAGGAGCAAAGCTTTAAGTGGGTAGGTTGGGATTTTATTAAAAGCAATGATATTGGAGCGTTAATAGAAGAAATAGAAAAAGTATTTAATGAAAGTATAAATATTTAGATTTTTGAAATAAAAGGCTTATGTGCTTTGAAGGATAAGATTTATAGAGTTTTATTAAGCTAAGCTCTATAGTGTTTTATTAAGCTGAGCTCTATAGTGTTTTATTAAGACAAGATTTATAGTGTTTTATTAATATAATTTTGAAGGAAGGGTAAAATATGAATTTAGTTGTTTTTTCAGGTCCCCCATCTTCGGGCAAGACAAGTATAATATTGAAGGCTATAGAGTCTCTAAAGAATGTAGGCATAAAGGTCGGTGTCGTGAAGTTTGATTGTCTGCATACAGACGATGATATTTATTATGAAAAAGCAGATGTACCGGTTAGAAAAGGACTTTCCGGATCGCTTTGTCCGGATCATTTCTTTGTATCCAATATAGAGGAGGTTGTACAGTGGGGAAAATCTATGGATTTGGATTTACTAATAACTGAATCTGCAGGTCTTTGCAATAGATGCTCCCCTTATATTAAAGAAATAAAGGGGGTTTGTGTAATAGATAATTTATCAGGAATAAACACACCAAAGAAAATAGGTCCAATGCTAAAATCTGCCGACATTGTTATTATTACAAAGGGAGACATCGTATCTCAAGCGGAAAGAGAGGTATTTGCTTCAAAAATCAGCTCTGTAAATCCAACTGCGATTACCATGCATGTCAATGGTCTTACAGGTCAGGGTGCATATGAATTAGGTACGCTTTTAATGGAAGAAAAGAAACAAATAGATACTGTCAAGGGTATGAAATTGAGATTTCCAATGCCATCTGCACTATGCTCATACTGTCTAGGAGAAACTAGAATAGGAGAACAATACCAAATGGGAAATGTTAGAAAAATAAATTTGGAACAAGAGCATAAATAAAAAGAGCATAAATAAAAAGATTTGGAACAATATCATAAATAAAAAGAGCTGGAACAAGAGCATAGATAAAAAGAGTTAGAACAAGAATAAAAACAAAAGAATTTGGAATAAGATCAGTAATAATAGGAGGAAGATATGACTGAGCTGTACAATTTGAAGCTTGATGAGCTGGTATCAAAGTATCCTTTCATTAGCAGCTATTTTGAAGAAAATAAATTGGATATATCGGAGCATGGAGGATCTACATTTATCGAGTTTTTAGAGCACTTCACACCAGAACAAATTGAAGAGTATGCTCTTGATTTAAATAAAATTGAAATTGACCTTTTAGAGTATATCGATCAGATGAAAGAATTTCTTGGAATAGAGGACAATAGTGTAGAGGTGTTATCAATATTACCTGGCAAAGACAAATCCGGAGATAAGGAAGGCTTTGAGAGACTGGATATTAAAAGGTCAGAGATGATAGCTATAGTCGGACCTACAGGCTCTGGAAAATCAAGATTGTTAGCCGATATAGAGTGGACTGCTCAGGCTGATACACCGACAAAAAGAACGATACTGATCAATGGTGAGCTGCCAGATAAAAAATGGAGATTTTCATCGAACAATAAATTGGTTGCACAGCTATCCCAAAATATGAATTTTGTAATGGATTTGTCCGTTAGTGAATTTCTGGAGCTTCATGCAAAAAGTAGAATGGTTGAAAGCATAGAGGAAGCTGTAGATAAAATCGTAGCTGAAGCAAACAAGCTGTCTGGAGAAAAATTTAGAATGGACACTCAAATTACAGCCTTGAGTGGGGGGCAATCTAGAGCATTGATGATAGCTGACACCGCAATACTTTCATCTTCGCCAATCGTCCTGATAGATGAGATTGAAAATGCAGGAATAGATAGGAAAAAAGCATTAGAGCTGTTGATATCATCTGACAAGATTGTTTTGATGGCTACTCATGATCCAATGCTGGCACTTTTGGCTGATAGGAGAATTGTCATAAATAATGGTGGTATTGCTGAAATAATAGAAACGACTGAAAAAGAGAAGCATCGATTAGTCGAGCTGGAGGAGATGGATAAAGCTATTCAAGAAATGAGAAGGCGATTGAGATATGGGGAGCTTGTTGAAAATTAGATTACAGAATATATAAAAATAATGCTTAATAATATTGAATATTATGATATAATGAGAATATAAAAAAATAATAAATGGAGGTTTTCTAATGAAGAAGTTATTATCAGTATTGTTATCCTTGATGTTGACTATAGGTGTAGTCACTGGTTGCAAGAGTGTAAATGATTCAGCAGATAACAAGGAGCCAGCAGTAGTAGCGAAGGTTGGTGCATTAAAAGGTCCCACAGCAATGGGTATGGTAAAAATGATGTCAGAGAATGATGGAGATGAAAAGGGCTACAGCTTCTCAATCCAAAATTCTGTTGATGAAATTGTCCCGAAAATCGTAAAGGGTGAGTTTGATATAGCGGCAGTTCCATCAAATTTGTCATCTGTTTTGTACAATAAGACAAAGGGTAAGGTGGTAACACTGGCAATTAATACTCTTGGAGTTTTGTATGTAGTAGAAAATGGCGATACAGTAAAATCACTTGAGGATCTAAAGGGAAAAGCTATATATTCAAGTGGAAAGGGTGCATCACCAGAATACTCACTTAGCTACATACTTCAAGCAAATGGAATAGATACACAGAAGGATGCTACAGTTGATTACAAGACTGAGCATACAGAGGTATTGCAAGCGCTGATGAAAAATAAAGGTGCAGTAGCCATATTACCACAGCCATTTGTTACTGTTGCGACTACAAAGAGTCCAAGCCTGAAATCAGTTCTAAATCTTTCAGAAGAATGGGATAAGGCAGCTCAGAGGAATGGAAGCAAGAGTGCATTGATAATGGGTGTTGTAGTGGCGAATAAGGATTTTGTAGAGAAATATCCACAAAAAGTGGCAGATTTTATGAGCAAATACAAAAAATCTGTAGATTTTACAAATAACAATGTAGATGAGGCAGCAAAGCTGATAGCTGCAAAAGATATAGTACCAGAGCCTGTTGCAAAAAAGGCAATTCCGTTTTGCAATATTACATTTATAGCAGGCTCTGAAATGAAGGACAAGCTTTCTGGATACCTAGAGGTATTGAGCAAAGCGAATCCACAATCAGTAGGAGGAAAATTGCCAAATGAAGATTTCTATTATATTGGAGAAGCTAAGTAAAACAAAATACATAGGATTCATTTTTTGGATAATAGTTTGGCAAGCTTTAAGTGTTGAAATCAATCAGGAGATACTATTAGTATCTCCTTTTTCGGCTATAAAAAGATTATCAGAGCTGATATTTGAACAGCAGTTCTGGATTGCGATAACAAATTCATCCTTTAGAATAATACTTGGATTTTTGCTATCGTTGATTACCGGAGTTGTGCTTGCGATGCTTTCTACAAGCTATAAAGTCATAGAAGCTATCATCAAACCGATGATGGATATGATAAAGTCAGTTCCAGTAGTTTCTTTCATTATATTGTGTCTGATTTGGGTATCGACAAAATACCTATCCACGCTTATATCGTTTTTGATGGTGCTTCCGGTAATATACGATAATTGCCACACCGGAATCAAAGGTATACCAAAGGAAATGCTTGAAATGGTAAATGTATTCAAGGTAGACAAGCTTAGACAGGTTAGATATTTGTATGCTTCAGAGGCTATGAAATATCTAAAGGCAGGCTGCAATATTTCACTTGGTCTTTGCTGGAAATCAGGCGTTGCAGCAGAAGTAATAGGAATACCAAAGGGGACTATTGGAGAAAATCTATACAATGCCAAAATTTACCTCAGCTCGGCTGATTTATTCGCTTGGACTATGACAATAGTTGTAATTAGTATATTGTTTAGACGGTTATTTATGTATCTATTAGAAGTAGTTGAAAATAGATTGAAATAGTAGATGTATTGAAATAGTAGGTATATTAAAATAGTAGATGTATTGAAATAGAAGGATATAGAGGAGTGGCTATGATAATATTTAAGGATATTTCAAAATCATATGGTAACAAAATCGTACTGAAAAGCTTCAATATTGATATCATAGAAGGTCAGACGACATTTGTGCTTGGCAAGTCAGGATCAGGAAAAACAACCTTCTCAAAAATAGTTCTAGGACTCGAAACAATCGATACAGGTAAAATATCGGGCTTGGACGGAAAAAAAATTAGTGTAGTTTTTCAAGAGGATAGGCTCATGGAAAACATGACAGTTGATTCTAATTTAAAAATGACAGCCGACTCACATATAAATAGAAAGCAAATTGTAGAAAAAATGGAAAAAATTGGTTTATTTCAATGCTTGGAAACCAAAATTAGCGAGCTGAGTGGAGGTATGAAAAGAAGGATATCCATATTGAGAGCTTTTTTGATTGACTTTGATTTGATAGTAATGGACGAGCCGTTTAGAGGGCTTGATGACGAGACCAAGGAAAAGGTGATGGATTTTGTCATTCAAAATATAAAAGAAAAGACAGCTATAATAATAACTCACGATAAAGACGAGGTAGAGTATTTTGCAGAAAAAATGGAAGAGATACAAATATATAATATTGTCAATCGATAAAAGCTAACAGGTTTTAGACATAAAATAAACAGATAAAATACAAACGCTCGTGATATTCGGGGGACAATGCTCAATATATAGCTTTTACAAAATAAAAGAATATAAAAATGGTAATAAAAGGGCTTGATAAGTGTAATTATCGAGCCTTTTTCTATGCTCGTAATATAAGAAATAACAAATTTTGTAATCAAATTTTGGACAAAAAAAATAAAAATATCCTAGTATTTGCCATAGCTTTGGTAACAATTTATAATCGAAAATATTACAATAAGCTTGTAGGTAATGGCAGCCTACGAAAAAGGAATCTAGATTCAACTAAAGCTAAGGAGGAAAAAATATGGCACAATTAAGAGACAGAAAAATCACATTAAGGGTTAAGCTAATCAACGGTTTAAATGCAAATGGAAAGCCTAAGTACAAAACGCTTTCGTTTAAGGATATCAATCCAGCTATAACAGAGGAGCAGCTGCTAGAATTGGGAGCTAGGCTAGCAGGTCTTCAGGAGCTGGAGCTATCAGATATATATAAATCACAGGTGGAAAAAGTAGTACAGGCATAATGAGGGAGGATAAAATATGAACAACAAAATATTACTGATGAGATTCAAAAAGGAAGATAACAAAGCCTTTTCAATTTCTATTAAGGCTCCTAGAGCAAATGTAACAGAAGAGGAAATCAAGAATGTCATGGATTATATAGTGGATAATTCATTGATAATTCCTGGTGGTGTGGCAATAGTAGAAGCTATTGATGCAAGGCTTACAAGCACAACAACTGAAAAGATAGATTTGATACTGGAGTAGCCAAGCGATAATAAATCATCCACCAAATTTGACATAGATAAAAATATAAAGGGATGAAAAAATTGATTCTCAAGGATAAAATTTGTCAGATGGGGTATTGAAGCTTTTTCAATACCCTTTTGACTATAAAGCCAAAGCCCTAAAAAGTACGGAGATAATAAAAAAACGCCGAATTAGTACGGTAAAGTAACGAAAAAACAAATTATGCTTAATAAAACAAAAAAATATCGCAAAAAATAAAAAAAAACTTTTGAAAATAAGATAAAAATCTGATACTCTAATTATAGCTGATAAATATATATTATGGTCAAATGAAATTATAAGGAGGAATTCTATATGAAAGGATTCATAAATATCGCTTTTATTATCAAGCAGCAGCTAGTAACACTATTTGCAGATGAAAATAGTGATGGAAATAATAGGAAAATGGAGAAAAAGAATTCAAATACCGATAAAAGGAACAAAAAGAATAAGCTTACATCATCGTGGATGCACGTATCAAACAAGGATCCGAACACTAAAGTATTTGAAGAGGTGAATGCCGACCTATTGTTGACTGGAAATGTTACCAACAACAGAAAAATATTGAACAAGGCAAAGGATATACTCAATACCATTGGAATCATAGATATGACATCTAATCGTGCTTCAGGATGTTCAATAGAGGACTACATCAAGGCAAAGAAAAATTTCTATGAGGAGTTTGGAGGAGATAGAATCTATATGGAAAGCGTTAACAACATAAGAAAATATCAATTGATGTTCACAGTAAAGATATTGAGAGAGCTGTACAAATACACTGTAAAGGATGTAGCTAGAGCATTGGGCATTCATGAAAGTATGGTGTTCAACTATCAAAAGGATTTCTTTGAAAAATGCGATCTTGTTTGGACACGACTGTATCATGAATTTGTCGATAGGGCAAACAAGGATAAAGAATTGATGCTTGAAAGATTAGACAACAAGATATACATACCAAATCCGGACGATAGTAAAAGCTATATCGTATACGATTTGACAAAGCCTGTGCATAGTCCTTTGAGGTATAAAATAGTAAAAAAAGAAGCTTGCAAGGAGATTATTAAGAAATTCTATGAAAAGCAAGACGAACAATAAATAATAGTAAAGGTAAAAAAGTAAAGCCAAAGAATAAAAAATAAATCAATACGAGATGTATTGAAGTATGTAAAAAATAATAAATACAACATTAAATGACCTAATATATATTAATATAAATAATTATACATTATATGTATATAAAAATACACTTTCTATTGATAAATAGGAGTATTTAGTGTATACTAAGTGGTAGCTGTTTGGAATTTTGAACCACATTTTGATAAAAAAATCAAAAAAAATAAAAAAAATTCCAAAAAACTCTTGAAATTATTACAATTTTGTAATAATATTAAGATGTGAGAAATATAGTTGCGTTTTCAACGTAGCTTTTATGAAATTATGGAATGTAATTGAATAATATGTTTGGGAGGAATGATAAAAATGAAAAAACAATTAGCTGTTTTAATGGCTGCTGCAACAGCAGTTACAACTGTAGCTCCAGTGGTAGCTAATGCGGAAGTTAAGAAAATTAAAGACGCATCAGCTTCACAGGTTAATGCTGAAATAAAGAAAGCATTAGATACTAAATATGCTGACAAGAAGCAGGATGGAGTGAATGTTACAAACTCTGATGATGTTGAAGCATATATGAATTCAAGATATGCTGTATTGCTATCAGCTGGTGGTCTTATAGAAGACAAAGATAAGGGTTTATTAGCTTGGGCGAATAGTGACTATGGAAAGGTTGCTCCAGCAGTTAAGTTTGACTTAGACGGAGTTGATGCTGCAACTACTTTTGTGGTTACAGATGCTTCTAAGGCTACTGGAATAATTGAAAGAGCGGTTTTGTCTGGCAACGAATTGAAGGTATTCATAGTTGATAAGGGAATTAAAGACAACTCTTCAGTATTCAAAACTAATAACAAATTATATGGTGATGCGGATACTGATACTGAAGTTGCTCTTGAAAATGCATACAATACTGTGAAGACAGAAAAATTTGTTAAATCGTTTGATGATGAAAATAAGAAGCTTACTTTAACTAGCGGTGCAGTTATAGAGCTTAAGGCTGGTGCTGAAGCATATGATTTCAAGAAGGCTTTTGCAGCAGATGGACAGTCTTTGGATTTGACAGCAGAAGCAAACAATCAGCAGTCAGTTCTTGATACGATAACAAAGTTTGATGTTCAGAAAAATAAAGATGATAAGACTGTAACTCGTGACGTTGCTAGTGGTGATACTGTTCTTTATACTGTAACAAATGTTCAAAATACAGTTATTGAGGTTCCTACAGTTTACACTAATGAAGCAGGCTATACTGAAAAGGGTGCTGATTTAGTTAATAAATTGATAAAGGCTAATGACGCAGTAAAGAATCCTGCTGACGGAAAGAGTAAGAAGTTTAACTATGAGGGCGTTAATTATGAATTAACAGAAGCAATAAATTATGATGCTCCGAATGCCGTTATAGAAAAGATTGGTGATAAATACGTTCTTAAATTTAAGGCTAAGGTTAAGGATGCCAATGATGAGCTTTCAACAAAAACTATTCAGTTTAACATTGAAGGTAAGGTTCAAAAAGACCTTGTTAGAGTTCTTAACGACCTGAGAGGAACTACTGAGGTTGTAGTTGGTCATTTTGTAAAATTGGCTGGTGCAGATAGATTTGCAACAGCAATAGAGGTGTCTAATGAAAACTTTGAAAAGGGTAAGGCAGATTCTGTTGTAATAGTTGGTGCTACAGCATTGATGGATGGACTTTCTGCAGTACCTCTAGCATCTGTTAAGAATGCGCCAATACTTCTTGCTGATGCAAAGAATGGCTTGAGTGCAGATACTATTGCAGAAATCAAGAGAGCTACAAAGGATTTAAATAGAAAGACTGTTTATATTGTTGGTGGTGTAAATTCTGTTCCAGCAAGTGTTGACAAGGCTCTTCAGGAAAAGTTTGGTGCAGTTGTAGTTAGACTATCTGGTGCTGACAGATATGAAACATCTTTGGATGTAGCTAGAAGACTTAAATATGATGGAGTTGTTAACAAGACAGCATATGTAGTAGGTGGTGAAGGTGCTGCCGATGCAATGTCAATATCTTCTGTAGCAGCTAGAGTTGAAGATGCTAAGGTTAGTCCGGTTGTAGTTGTTCCTCAGAAGGGAATTTCTAGAACTACAAGAGATTTTGTTCAGTCTTTAGAATTACAAGGCTCATTTGTTATTGGTGGAGAAGCATCAGTTTCTACTCAGGCTTTAAGTGATTTAAGCAAGGTTTCTCCTGCTGAGAGAATTTCCGGTGCAGATAGATATGCAACAAATGTTAACGTATTAAAGACATTCTTCAGAAAAGCAGAACCTGTTGATCCAAGGACTGAAGTTAAGGGTCTTGTTGTTACAAGTGGAGACACTAATTTCTTGGTTGACTCTCAGACTGCCGGAGTTTTAGCTGCTAAGAATAATGCTCCTACACTTCTTACTGGAGCTAAATTGACATCTGATCAGCTTTCTCTATTCAACAAGGATGGATTATTCTCTGACTTTGCTAAGGCTCCAGGAAGAACTTCAAAGGTATTCCAGGTTGGTGGAGTTGTAGCTGCTGACGTTATGAAGACTGTTGTTGAAAAGCTAGGTCTATAATATTTAATATTAATAAGCTTCATATTAAGCTTTAAAGCGAAGCTTCGTATTGAGCTTTAAAACAGAGTGGTTTTCCACTCTGTTTTTTGTTTGTATAAATATCTATATTCTGCTTTTGACACTGCTTTTTTTATGTTATAATATAGGGTATAGAAATGTATAGATATTCTGTGTGCTATACAATATTTTTTGATTCTGTATACTATACAATATTTTTTAATTCTGTGTATTATACAATATTTTTTAGGAGGTAATTATGAAGTTTAAAAGTATTTGTAAGAAAAATATAGTTTCAGTGCTATGTGCCATCACATTGGCTATAAGTGCGATTGGTGTATCCGCTGATAGACTTCCGGTATTTATTTCAAGTGCGTTGGATGTGAGCACAAACATGGGAACGTATTCGGATGTAGCTTTGTCCGGTGGAGGTGCTACTATTACTGTAAAGGGCGTAAAGGTAAATAGTGAGAATAAGGGTGTTGTTGCTATTGATATCGAGAATAATTTTGTAAGTGGAAGATCTTCAAAGCTTGACAAAGACAACTATCTAGAATTGATGCAGGAAAATGGTACATATTCGCCTACAGCTGTTAAGGCATCAACTACTGAATACAGAGCAAATGAGAGTGGCTATTCTAGATTCTATGTTCCAGTCGATTCTTCTAATGGAAGCGTGAATATAAAGCTTACTGCAAAGGGAACAAAGCTTACAAATGACAAGATAAGGGTTATGGCATACACTGTTAATAATACAGATAATCAATTAAAGAAATTGCCTGACAATACTACATTGGATGCTTCAAATTTTGATACATATAAAAACGAAGTAACTACTTATATTGATTCAAATGAAGATGTAACAATTTATTCAGCTGTAATCGGAAAAGATAAAGACACATTTGTATTAAAGCCAAGTAATAATCCTAGCACTATAAGATTGTATTTGGGTGCAGGCAAAGGTAAAAGTGTATCGATGTCAAAGCGTTTTGATGTAAAGTATTATGCGAATTTGGATGTATATAGAAGAATAAATAATGATTATAAAAAGTACAAGGATGGATATATTAGAAATGGCGAATATAAAGAAAGTACTATTTCAGCGTATTCAGAATACTCATCTCTAGATTTTACTTGGAACAACACTGACGGATTCATAGTAGTAAAGGGAGAAGATATGAATAACTTTTTACTAAATGTGAAAATGCAGTCGATAAGCAATGTAAATCCTAATCCAAGCAAACCAAACGATGATGAAATAAAGCCTGAGATAAATAAGCTAAAGCCGACTGTAGAAAGAATATCCAAGAATACTAGATATGAAACTGCAATCGAATTAAGCAAAAAAGCCTTTAATTCATCTAAGAATGCTATTGTTGTAAGTGGCGAAAGCTTTGCTGATGCATTATCTGGTGGAGCATTGGCAAATACTTTAAAGGCACCGTTGCTATTGGTTGACAATAACAGGTCTAATATTGAAATGGTGAAGTCAGAGCTATCGAGATTAGGTGTTGAAAATGTATATGTGCTAGGTGGAGAAAAATCAGTTGCGTTATCTACTGAGAAAGAATTAGCAAATGGTCGCAAAGCAGTTAGATTATCCGGAGCGGATAGATATGCTACTTCAAGGGCTGTTTATGATGAATTTGTAAAGGCTGCAAATTCATCAGGGGATGCTATTGTTGTTAATGGTATGCAGTTTGCTGATGCACTAGCTGCCGGACCTCTTTCTGCCAAGAAGGGTATGCCGATACTTCTTACTGATGGTAAGATGATAAAGTCAGAGCTAAATAGAAGTGGCAATATTATCATAGGTGGATTTAATTCTATGGGAGCTGTATTTAAGGGTGCTAGAATCAATGGTAGCGATAGATATGAAACATCGACTCTAATTGCAGCTAAGTACTTTGAAGGCATTGATAGAGCAGTGTTGGCAAGTGGAAGGAACTATCCGGATGGTCTAGCATCTATAAGCCTATACAGCAAATATTATGCTCCATTATTGTTGACAGAAAACAACAGCTTGCCGACTTCAGTTGCAAATTACCTAAAATCAGCAAAGGTTAGAAATGTATACGTAGTAGGTGGTATTGGTAGTGTTTCTAATTCAGTATATAATACAGTAAAAGGCTTGTAATCAAGGCTAGTAATCCAAAGCTTGTAATTAAAGCTAGTAATTAAAAGCTTGCTAGATGAAATCCTAATTGATAAAGTATAAATGGAATATGTGGAGGGATGTCGTATGAATAAGAAAATATGCGTTGCTCTTGCTTCAACTATGTTGGTTGCTGGTGCTGGTAATTTAGCTAGTGCGGAAACGACAGTTACGAAAAGCGGAGTGGAATTGATGAAGAGATACAGTGGAGCTGATAGATTTCAGACTGCAGTAGATGTCTCTAAGGGTAATTATCCAAATGGATCGTCTAATGTGATTTTGGTAAATGGATCAAATCCGGCAGATGCTTTAAGTGGTGGTCCATTGGCTTACAGTATTGATAGTCCGATACTTTTGGTTAATGCTCAGAGCATATCGACTGCTACATTGAATGAGCTTGTTAGATTGAATCCTACTAATGTGTATATATTGGGTGGAGAGAAATCTGTGTCATCAAATCTCGAAAAGCTCATTAAAGGCAAGCTAAAGTCGACTACGAAATTCACGAGAATAAGTGGTAGTGATAGATATGAGACATCTGTAAGGGTTGCTGAGGTTATGCTTGGTAATAAAAGCTTCTCTGGTGCCGGCTTTGTAAATGGCGATACTAATAAATTCCCTGATGCATTGAGTGCAGCTGCATTGCTGGGTAAAAAAGGAATGCCTTTGATTCTTACAAATGGAAAGAGCTTATCAGGTAGCATGACAAAATATAAATCAAATTCAAGCAACTATATTATAGGTGGTGCTGCTACAATTAATATACCTGGCTTGTCTGGAAAGAGAATTGCCGGAAATGATAGATATGATACTTCGGCAAGAGTTGCTACTGAAGGGTTTACATATGGCTCTTATAATTCAAGTAGTGATAGTGCCTGTGTCATTGTTGATGGTAGAAATTATCCTGATGCACTTACTGCGATTTCTGTTGCAAAAAAGCAAAATGGACCTATTTTATTAGTTGATAAGCAGGTGCCAACGCCGATTGTAAGCTATATAAATGCTCAAAAGAGAGATAAGGCATATATGGTTGGAGGAATGAGCTCTGTTAGTCTTACAGTTCAAAATGATTTGCTGAACAGATTGGAAAATAACTACAAGAATTATAGAAGCTCAGAGGTCGAAAAAAGAAGACTTGCTCTAAGTGATTTGGAAAAGGCGATGAGCAAGTATGACGAGATGGTTGGTTGGCTATCTAAAAGCTCAAGCAATCTTACTGCGATAAATGAATACAAGACTTTAAGAGACCAGCTTTATAAGGATTATACAAGCAAGAGTGCAGCAGCTCTTGTTGGTGTTACAGTTGAAACCATAGCATCTAAGAAGAGTGACTTAGCTAAAAGGTTTGAAGATATTGCTAAAATTAATGATGATCAGTACAATACAATTTTGAGGGCTGAGGTTGACAAGGCTTACGATAAGATAAGTGAAAGAGGAATTCTTCTTCCAGAAAGTCAGATGACAAGTAGTCAGAAAGAATTGTATTCTAAATTGAAGGAAGCGACTAGATTGATGACTGATGCTTCAAATGGAAAGAGAAAATTAGAATTGACTTATGAGATAAAGCATTCTAGCGTTTCTTCTAGTAGCTCAAGCTCTGACTCTAATTCTCAGATAAGAGAAGCTAATGAATTATTGAATAAAGCAAAGGATATCAGAACTCAAAGTCCGGAGTTCCTATCTAAAAAAGCGAGCCTTGACTATGCAATAGCTGATGCTAGAAAGTCTGCTACTTCTACAAATTTACAAAATTTAAAGGATGCAGCTGAGGACTTTAGGTATGTGCTTAATGCTTATCTTGCTTTAGATGATAAGATAAAGGCTGCTGAGAAGCTTATTAAGGATAATAAAAGCACAATTGAATATGCCTTTAGAAGTAAGGCATACAAAGAAGTCGATGTACCGAGAGAGTCATCTGGTGTAAAGCTTTCCGATTACATCAAAAAGAAAAGAAGCAATATAGAGGATAAGATAGCTGATTATAAAAGGACTATGGATTCCTTCAATACTAGAACACAGCTAAACTACCCTGAAAACGAATTGAACGGGTTGATTGATGAGCTTAGAAATGTTATCAGAAGCTTTGATGAGCTGAAAATACTTGATAGCACAATAAAAACTTGTGAAGATTCAGAGCCTAAGGGTAAAACATTTAATGAAGACAAGGCTAAGATGGAAAAATTACTCAAAGTATACAAAGACTTGTTTGACAATGCAAAGCAGCTTAAGGATAAAGCGGGTAGTGAAATCAATTTGAGTGAAAGCTCTTACGATAAGATTAGAAGTCTTAATAAGGCTCTTAATGATGCATTTAACGAATATAGAACAGAATACAGTAGATCAAGATAAGCTGTTGAAGCTTGGTTTTGTTTTATTAATGATGTGTTTATAAAAATAGCATAAAGCCTTTATAAAAATAATGAGGCTTTTATAAAAATAGCATAAAGCCTTTATAAAAATAATAAAGAGGGTGCATATCAAAATTAAAATTTGATAAGTAGCCCTCTTTTGTTATAAAGTATGTTTTTAATTTGATAAAGTATGTTTTTAAGATTGATTTATCGTAACATTTGAATGCTAGTGCTGAGGCACTAGTCAACATTTATATAACTAGTTATCATCTATATAACTGGTCAACATCTACATAATAGTTAGCATTTATATAACTAGTCAACCTCTATATAATAAACTGGGTGACTAATTTTGTTTTGGAATGAAGCTGGAACAGAATTTTGACCAACAGCATAGAATCCATTTGCGGGATTCCAAATATTATAAGCATTGAGTGCCTTTATCATGATTTCTTTTTCAGAATCATTAAGATATATAGCTTTATAATTTTTTTTAGTTACAACAGAATCCCATTCCGATTTTATATAATAGCTAGCAGGGATGTTATATTTTTTCTCGGCATCTTCGGTAGCATATGTAATGGCAAGGTGATCTGAGGATCCGTCCTTGTGGTTGAGAAGCTCAACAGCAAGTGTCTTGAAAACAACGTTATTTTGATTTTTGACTATTTTTTCTAATACATTACTGACGTCTGTCTTTAGTAAGCCTTTATTAATGTATCCAAGAAATTCTATTTTTTTACTTTCTACTCCTAGATGGTTGAGAGCCAGTGTAATTTCTTTATTTCTAGCCTTGACTATATCCTCACTCGTTATTTCAGAAAGACCTTGCTCAGAAAGCTTTTTGTTTATTGCTTTTATTGCACTAGTCCTCGATCCATCTGTAAATAAAATTGCATTTACATTGTGACCTTCTCTTACATCTCTATTAATATCGATTCCAATATACAGTACTTCGTCATCCTGGTGAGGTATTAGATAATATATATTGTGAACAACCTTTACTAATCCACCAATAATACCCTTTACTTCATAGTCGGAAGCATTAATATTTGAGGCATCATGATTGCAGAGAAGAATACTTGAGTCCAGCTTTGCTGCGTAGCTTGATGAAGATATCGAATCGGATATGTTTTCGCCACTCGTTAGAAGTACAGATTTATTTTTTGATTCATTCAACAATAGCTTTGAGGTCTCATATCTATCCTTTCCGGCAATTCTTTTTGCATTGGAAAAATAGCTATCTACATCAGGTACGGAATCCTTTCCTCCAATTATCGCTATTTTTTCATAATTCTTTTCTTTAATTTTTTTTATTGTCTCTGCTTTGTTATTATTATTTAATAGTATTATTACCATGTCGTTTTGTCTAGCATATGCAGCTGAAATAATAGCATCAGCATCGTTTGAAACCAGTAATGCAGATTTTTTATTATTATACTCATAATATTTGGGTAGCTTTTTTATCTTAAATTTTTCCGTCTGTAAATTCTTATCCTTTGGTATGGATTCACTATTGGTTAATATTGTTTTTGCTGATAATCTGTTTATTTCATCTTTTTGTAGCGTGTCTATTTTGTCATTTGTAAGCAAAATTGGTGCATTATATTGCAATGATGCGTTGAATGCGTCAATAGTATCGGATAAATTATCATTATTAAGTAGAATTACATTATCACTAAATGTGAATGTCTTATTTGATAAAATGACAGATGTTTCGTATCGGTCTTTTCCATATATCCTATTTTCGTTAGGGTTTGAATACATTTTTGCATTGGAAATTGAGCTCATAGAAAGCAAAATACCTACTGTCAAAATAAAAAGCTTTGAACAATTTTTAAATTTCATAATTACCTCACTTTTAATTTGTAATAATTTGTAATATTTAACATAATTTCGAACATACTTTCAAATATAATGTTTAATATACTTTCAAATGTAATATTTAATATAATTTTGAACATAATATTTAATATAATTTCAAATGTAATATTTAACATAATTTCGAACATAATATTTAATATAATTTCAAATATAATATTTAACATAATTTTGAACATAATATTTAATATAATTTTGAACATAATATTTAATATAATTTTGAACATAATATTTAATATAATTTCAAATATAATATTTAACATAATTTCGAACATAATATATATTACAATATATACTGTCATATATATATATTACAACCTATTTTGGAAGAATAATCAATACTTTTTTGATTTTTTTCGAAATTCAAATTATCAGCGTTTCACATATTATTTATTTGCGATATGATTAGAAATTTTATTGACTTGTCATTTACTATATAAAATATATAGCTTAAAATAAAA
>NZ_FONP01000015.1 GCF_900112955.1 Peptostreptococcus sp. D1 | reverse complement strand
CATTCCGAACACAGAAGTTAAGCTCCTTAGCGCTGAAGGTACTTGGTGGGAAGCTGCCTGGGAGAATAGGACGTAGCCACGTGATTAGCTCTAGCATAAGCTAGAGCTTTTTTATATACATTTTTATAGCTTTAAATTGTTCAAAAAATTATTGATGTACTTTATAATCAATGAAGATAGATAATGAAGATAGACGTAGAATAAAAAAATGTAGTAATTGTATATATTTTAAAAACAATTGAACTGAATAATATATGTTTGAACGGATTTAGCGGTTGAAATAAAAATAAAAATACGAACAAAAAGTAAATAAAGAACAAAAATATATACTTTTCACATTAATTTATAAGAAGTTTCAAAATTTGTATTTAAAATAAAGTTAAATTGATATATAATAGATACATTAAAGAAAAAAATAAGGTGGAGGTATTAATATGCTTAAAAAATTTAATAAGATATTAGTAGCCAATAGAGGCGAAATAGCAATAAGAATTTTTAGAGCGTGTGCTGAACTTCAGATTAGAAGTGTTGGAATATACAGCGAAGAAGATAAGTACGGACTGTTCAGGACAAAAGCCGATGAATCATATTTGATAGGTGAGGGCAAGGGTCCGGTTGATGCATACCTAGATATAGACGGTATTATATCATTAGCAAAAAGAAAAAAGGTAGATGCGATACATCCAGGATATGGATTTTTGTCAGAAAATGCTGAATTTGCTAGAAAATGTGAAGAAAATGGAATAACATTTATAGGTCCAAGTTCGGATATAATGCAGAGATTAGGGGACAAAATCAACTCTAAGATAGTTGCTCACGAAGCAAATGTACCAACGATTCCAGGTGTTGAAAAGCCACTAAAAACAGTAAAGGAAGCAAAGGCTGTAGCAGAAGAAATAGGTTATCCAGTAATGCTAAAGGCTTCAAATGGCGGTGGCGGTAGAGGTATGAGAATCGTTCATCGTTCAGAGGATTTGGAAATAGAATTTGAGAATGCCAGAAGTGAATCTAGAAAAGCGTTTGGAGAGGATTTAATATTTATTGAAAAATATATTGAAGATCCAAAGCATATCGAGGTTCAGATTTTGGGTGATAGCTATGGGAATATAGTTCACTTGTATGAGAGAGACTGTTCAGTTCAGAGAAGACATCAGAAAATAATTGAATTTGCACCGGCATTTTCACTTTCTGAAGATTTGAGAGAAAGAATTTGTAAAGACGCAGTAAAAATTGCAAAGCACGTTAATTATAGCAATGCGGGTACTCTTGAATTCTTGGTCGACAAGCATGGAAACTATTATTTTATAGAAATGAATACAAGAGTTCAGGTTGAACATACCGTTACTGAATTGGTTACTGGAATTGATATTGTTCAGAGCCAGATACTATTAGCTCAGGGATATAAGCTTAGTGATCCAGAAATCGATATAAAATCTCAGGATGATATAGAATTAAGAGGATACTCAATACAATGTAGAATTACAACGGAGGATCCTAAGAAGAATTTTATGCCTGATACTGGAAAGATTCAAGTATATAGATCAGGCTCAGGTGCTGGTATTAGACTTGATGGTGGAAACGGTTTTACTGGTGCGACTATAAGCCCTTACTATGATTCATTGCTTGTAAAAACTATTTCTTATGACAGAACCTTCCAGGGTGCCATAAATAAAATGGTTAGATCTATAAAGGAAATGAGAGTAAGAGGAGTTAAGACTAATGTAGGCTTCCTTGTCAACGTTCTTTTGGATCCACAGTTTATAGCTGGAAACTGCTCAACAAAATTCATTGACGAAAATCCACATCTTTTCGATATTAGAGAAAGCAAGGATAGAGGTACAAAGCTTCTTAGGTTTATAGGGAATGTCGTTGTCAATGAAAATAAGATGGCAGAAAGAAAATGCTTTGATGCCCTTTATGAGCCTAGAATAAGAGCTATTAAAAATGTCGAAGGAAGTAGAGAAAGGCTCCTACGTCTTGGCAAAGAAGAGTATCTAAAGGAAATAAAAAATGAAAAGAAATTATTGTTTACTGATACTACGATGAGAGATGCACATCAGTCTTTGATAGCTACAAGATTAAGAACATTTGATTTGTTAAATATAGCTGAGGCTACTGAATACTATCAAAAAGATATGTTCTCACTAGAAATGTGGGGGGGAGCGACTTTTGATGTTGCATATAGATTCCTAAAAGAATCTCCATGGACAAGGCTTCATAAGCTTAGAGAAGCTATTCCAAGTATAAATTTCCAGATGTTGCTTAGAGCTTCAAACGCAGTTGGATATAAAAACTATCCGGACAATGTCATTGAAGAGTTCGTTAAGCAAAGTGCTAATTCAGGTATTGATGTATTTAGAATATTTGATTCTTTGAACTGGGTAGAAAATATGAAGCAATCAATTTCTATTGCTCAAAAAACTGGAAAAATTGTCGAAGCTGCAATGTGTTACACAGGTGATGTTCTGGATCCAAGCAAGGATAAATACACTATAGACTACTATGTAAATATGGCTAGAGAATTAGAGGAAGCAGGAACTGATATAATTGGTATCAAAGATATGGCTGGTCTATTAAAGCCTTATGCTGCATTTGAGTTAATCAAGGCGTTGAAGGAAAATGTAAAGGTACCAATACACCTTCATACACATGATACAAGTGGAAACGGTGTATCGACTTTATTGATGGCATCTCAGGCTGGAGTAGATATAGTGGATGCTGCTTTGGAATCAATGGCAGGAATTACTTCACAGCCATCTCTAAATGCAGTTATAGAGGGTTTGAAATTTACTGAAAGAGATCCTGAAATTGATGTATTTGGATACAACGAGCTGGGTAAGTACTACAGAGATTTGAGAAAAATTTATTATAAATTTGAAAGTGATTTAATAAATTCTAATGCTGAAATATATGACTTTGAAATTCCAGGTGGTCAGTATACTAACTTGAAGCCACAGGCAGATAGCTTGGGTCTTGTGAATAGGTTTGAAGAGGTTAAAGAAAACTACAAGGTTGCTAATAGAGTTGTTGGAGATATTATCAAAGTTACACCATCATCAAAGGTTGTAGGTGATTTGGCAATATTTATGACTAAAAATAACCTAACAGAAGATAATATTATCGAAGAAGGTAAAAATTTATCATTCCCAGATTCACTAGTGGATTATTGCAAGGGGATGATCGGACAACCTATGGGGGGAGTACCAAAGGAGCTTCAAGAGGTTGTGTTAAAGGGTGAAGAAGCAATTACAGTTAGACCTGGCTCACTTCTTCCTAATGAAGATTTTGATGCGATAAAGAAGCACCTGATTGAAGAGTTGGGAATCGAAAAGCCTACTGACAGACAGCTGGTAAGCTATGCGCTATATCCAAAGGTTTTCGATGATTATATCAAACACGTAAATGATTTTAACGATGTTAGCGAACTAGAAAGCGACGTTTTCTTCTATGGTCTAAACATTGGACAAGAATGTGAAGTTGAAATAGAAGAAGGAAAAAATTTGACTATCAAATTGATAGACATCGGTGAACCAAAAGATGATGGAATGAGAACTCTTACATTTGAGCTGAATGGTATGCTTAGAGATGTAGATATCAAGGATGTAAATTATTCAGGAAAGGTTGTAAATGTTGAAAAGGCGGACATGAATGACCCACATCAAATTGGTGCAAGTATTCCAGGTAAAGTAGTCAAGATTCTTGTTAAGGCTGGTGATGAAGTAGAAGAAAATCAACCTTTAATAGTAATTGAAGCGATGAAGATGGAAACTAATATAGTAGCTAAATCTGCTGGAAAAGTAACAAAGGTTCATGTGAACGTGGATGATATGGTTATAGATAAGCAGCTATTGATTCAATTGGAATCAGTTGGTGATGATGAAGAATAAGCCCACAATCGTTAATTAAACGATTGGCTAATGTCAAATAATATTTATTAAGTAAAAATATCAATATTCAAGCTTTTATGCTACAGTATCGAGTCAAGTTGGGCTTGAGCTGTAGCATATTTATTTTCATTTATTATCAAAGGTGGAAGTGAAATTTATTTAAAACCTTATGAAAAAACTTAATAATTATTATTCTATATTGTACTTGATGATACATGATTTAAATGATATACTAAAAACTGGTAATAATACTGATAAATATATTAGAAACAAGGGGGATGTTCTAAATGAAAAACAAATTTATATGTACATCGTTAGCATCAGCTGCGGTGTTATCAAGTATGTCATCTGGAAATTTTGAAAAGCTTTTTTTGAATGCTGAGGCGGCAGAATCATCAGAAAATAGTAAAACTACTGTTGAAAGATTACGTAATGGAATTGAAATAAGTAATTATAAACAAGCTACTCAAATAATAGTTACATTTTCTCTGAATGGAGATGAAAAATCGAACTTTTCAAATATCGCTTTTAAGATTGAGGATGATAAGTTAGAAAAAATACAAAATGATGGTATTAAGGATACTGCTATATTTTATGAAGATTTAGAAAATAATATCTTGAGGGTTACATTAAAAGATGAGTATATGCATAATTTAAAGAAGATTAATTGCACTATTTATAGTATAGAGGGAGAGCAAAATAGCGAATTTATTTTTGGTCCTGAATATGATAAGAAATTAAATCAAAGAAAAGAAGAAGCAATTCAGGAGCTAAAGGACATTGGTTTACCCGAGCATATACTTAAAGTGAAAACAGAGCAGATAAATGATGCTGTTAGCATAGAAGAAATAGATGACGCTGTCAAGGTTGCAAAAGAAATAAAAGAAAAAAATGATGAAAAACTAAAAGATAAATACAAAGAACAGTCATTAATAAATAAAAAAGAAGCTGCAAAGGATATAATAGATAAGTTAAGTCATATATCAGATGAAAGAAAAGAAGAGCTTAAAAATATCGTTGAAGAAGCAAAAACACCAAATGAAGTAGATGATACCTTAACAAAAGCATTTGATGAAAATGAAAAAAATAAAAATCAGTCACTAAGAAATAGAAAAGAAGCTGTAAATGATATAATAGATAAATTAAGTAACTTGTCAGATGCCAGAAAAAAAGAGCTTGAAAGGGATGTAAAAGAAGCAAAGACACCTGATGAAGTGGATACTCTTTTGACAAAGGCCTTGGATGAAAATGAAGAAAATAAAAAAGAAAATGGAAAATTTGTAGGTAAAGACAGATATGATACTGCTATAAGAGTTTCGAAAGATAGATTTAGCAATAAAAAAGCTGACAGTGTCGTAATAGTTGGCGGTGATTCTATTATAGATGGATTATCTGCATCACCACTTGCGTCTGCTTACAATGCCCCAATTCTTCTTGCTCAGAAATCTGGAATAGATAAAACAGCTTTAGATGAAATAAATAGAGTTTGTGGAAATATGAAGAATAAGGAAGTATATATAATTGGTGGAAAATCTTCGGTACCAGCATCAGTTACTGATCAACTGAGAAAAGCATTCCCCGGTGTGGTGGTTAAACGATTAGAAGGTAGCTCTAGATATGAGACATCATTGAATGTTGCGAAATATTTAGCAGAAAATAAAAAGGTTGCTAATAGAGTATTTGTTGTTGGCGGATATGGCGAGTCTGATGCTATGTCAATAGCACCTGTTGCAATGGACAAATCAGATAAAACTCTTTTAAAAAATACTGTTGATCCAATTTTAGTCGTTAACAAAGATGCTATTGATGCAAACTCTAAGCAACTTCTTGCTGACTATGCTTTCAAGTCTGTTACAGTTATTGGTGGAGTAAACACAGTGTCTCCTAAAGCTATGAGTGATATTGAATCTATTTCGAGCATAGGAGCTAATGGAGTAAAGAGAGTTTCTGGAGAGAATAGATATGATACAAATTTAAGTATACTTAAGAATTTTTATTCTTCTAATGACGAACAGAATAAAATATTGATGAGAGGATTAATAGTTGCAAGTGGCAATAAGGATAAGCTGGTTGATGCTCAAACTGCAAGCATACTGACTTCTGATATAAATAGAGATATGCCTATAATGCTTGTTGGCGATACTATAGCTAATAGTCAAATTAATTATTTAATAGATAACAAGAATTCTCTATCTAAAAATATTCGTAGGGTTGGAGGAAGTGTTTCTGAAAAGGTTATGAAAATTCTAAGCGATAGGCTAGGCATATAAGAGCCTTTGAGAGTATAGAATTACTTCAAAAAAATGACATCTATAGCAGTCTTGCCTATACGTTGATACAAAAAAATCAAATAATAATGCTTTAGAGGAGGTTTGTTTTTCTATCTCCTCTAAAGCAATTTTACAGCATTTTTGTATATTATCGATAAATTACTTAATTAAATCCATTAATAATTTATTGGAAATACTATTTACACCACCAATAGCAGTAATTGATTTTGGCTCAAACTTATTTTTAATGCTAGAGACATTTCTGCTGTTTTCATCAACTAGCACTAGAGATGATTTTTCTAAAGCTATTACACCACCACTAGCTATTGCATCAGCGTAATTTCTACCAGTTGATAGATATATATTAGAGCCTTTTGATAAAGTCATGTTGGCAATTTTTCTTGAGGTTTCGTATCTGTCAGATCCAGAAATTCTTGTAGTGTTAGAAAACTTTGATTCAATATCTTTTCCGACGCTATTAGTTCCTCCTACTATGATTTTTGGTAATCTATTTAATTTTTTTACAAATTCAATATTTTCCTTTGCCTCAGCTGCATTGCTTACCAACAAGATTGGTGCACTGGCTTTATGTATAAGAGCACTAGAAGAAAGTGCATCTGGATAGTTCCTTCCATCAACTAATATTAGTGCTTTGTCCAGTCCATTATTCATTAGTTTTTCAGCAATTTTTCTTGAAGTTTCGTATCTATTATTACCAGCTAATCTTTCTACATTTACTGATGACTTTATAGAATTTACAGCATTTTCGGATATTGAGCTTTCTCCACCAACAATAATTGCGCTCTTTGCACCCAATCTCTTTAATTCATCTAATACTGATTTTGATATTTTATCATGGTTTGCAAGAAGTATAGGGGCTTTATATTTGTTTGCGAGTGCACTTGCTGAAAGGGCATCAGGGAAGTTATTAGCACTGGCAATGATAACTGTTTCTGCATTTGTGAACTTTTGTTTTGATAGGAGAATGCTTGTTTCTATTCTATCGGATCCACCAATACGATTGCTCTTAATATCAGGCTTTTTGCTATCCATACTTATAGAGTTATTTACTTTTACAAGTGCTTTTATACCTTCATCTAAGTGATTTATAAATATTTTTACATAGAAAGGTGTAGTTTCAGGCTTTGCTGCTTCCTCCTCTGATGCAGTGAGAGCATTTTTAAGCGTGATTTTACTTGCTTCTGTATAGCTTGGAGAGTTTATCAATTTTTTTGCTTGCTCGATTTTATCTTTAAATTCTTTTTTTAAATAAGTAACATCATTTTTCTTAACGACAAAAGTTTTTGATGTGTCTGGATTATTGTTTGATTTTAACACATCAACATTACCATTTGAATATACTATGATATCAATTGAATCTGGTTTGAATTCCCATTCAAACTGTGCATTTTTCGAAACGCAAAGTGTATAAAAGCGACCTTCTGGAGAACCCTCAAGTTCAAAAGCTAGTTTACCATTTTTATCAGATTTCACATTTTTGTATGATGCAAGATTTGGTGAAATTGTGTTTGCAGTTATTTCAACTCCTTCAAGTGATTTGCCATCTTTATCCTTTACATCAAGCTGATTAAACCTTACTGTCTTAAGGCTTGTGTCATTTTTATCAACAGCGTTAAATACAAATATTCCTTGACTGATATCGGTTATTTTTTTATCATCTATAGCAATTATTTTTTTATTAGAATCAGTTGAAAATCGGACACTTTCTCGATCTAGTTTTATATTTTTTGAGTTCAATCTAATTTCATATGTTGTATTGGGAAGCATGCTTGAATTTGAAAATATATGCTCACCGTTATTGTCAACAGCGATATTTTGCTCAATTATAGAAGCTATTTCCATGCCAGTTCTAAGCTTTTCCATTTTGGAAAAGGATAGTTTTGCATCTGTCATTGGTGTGTTATTTTTTAGTATTTTTATCTTAAATGAGTCCAAATACATTTCTTTGTTCATAGCATTTTCTTTAGGTGTAGAATTTTTTTTATCTTTGTCTGTTGAAGAAACGTTTTCGCCAAGGTTTACAGCAATATTAGCTTCAACGTCAGCCTTGCTTTCTTTTTTTGTAACTTCAATTATCGGATTTGCTGAATCCAGAAAAATATTGCTTCCAACCTCTTTAATAACGGGAATTGTGCCGTTTAATTCATCTGCCTTAAAAGTAACCTCGTATTCTTTAGAAGTCCATTTTTTGTCGTCGTTTGAAACTTTTATAGTATATGCCTTTTTAGGGTCAAGCTCTCTAAAGAGCATTCCTTCACTTATTATATCAGATTCAATAAGCTTTCCTTCTGACCTAATTTCAAATAAAATAGGTTCCATCAAAGGCATACCATTATTTGTAAAAATAATTAAAACATTAGATAAACCTTCTGCTGATGATACCTTTGTTGAAGATCCTAACACTGATGCTGCTGATACTGTAGTAGCCATGGCTACATAGACAAAATTTTTATTTTTCATTTTTCCCCCTCTAGATTGTTTATTATAAAATAAATAGTAAAATAATAAAATGATTTTTTACATAATACAAGACTCATAACAAATTATTTTACAAGCGTTTGTATATAACCATTATATAGCCTTGAGAATATTAAATCAAGCAAAAAAAGGAATGCTAAATATAGCTTAATAATTAAAAAACAGCCTCTAAAAGAGACTGTTTCTATAAAATCTATTTTACCTTTTTATCCATGTATGAGTATACAGGAAGACCCAACAGCATTATTATTATACCTCCACAAGCAAGAAGTGTACTTGTAAATAACTGGTTACCTAATACGAATAATCCACTGATTATAGCAATTATAGGAGTTATTGGATATAGAGGTACTTTGTAGCTTCTTTCAAGGTCTGGTTGTTTCTTTCTCATGATAATTACACCAAAGAAGCAAAGAACTATACAAATCCAAACTGAGAATACAGCAAAATCTGTCAATAAATTGAATTGTCCTGAAAGTGCAAACAATGATGATATTATACCCATTGCAAGAAGAGCATTTCCAGGAGCATCGTTTTTGTTTAGCTGAGATAGGTATTTACCTTTTGGAAGGTGTGGATCCTGAGCAAGAGCATAAAGAACTCTAGATCCAGTGAAAATATACGCATTTGTAGCACCGAAAACAGAAATCATAATACCTATACCGATTATTTTTCCACCAACAGGTCCAAGTATTGTATTTACAACAGTAGTTGCTGGAGATACTGAATTTGCTAGCACATCAGCTGGAACAACCCACAAGAAAGATACATTTATTATCAAGTAAATTGCAGCAACCAGGGAGATGCCACCTACTATTGCTTTTGGTAAATCTTTACCTGGATTTTTCATTTCACCAGCCAAAGCTGTAACATTAATCCATCCGTCAAAAGCGAAGAATATTGCTATCAATATTTTACCCATTGATGAAACGGGGCTAACGCCTTCTGCTACAACAGGAGAAAGTATTGGGTTATTTCCTTTTCCTAAAACAAAGCCTAATATGATAACCGCAATAAGCACTATTATCTTACATATTGTAGATATGTTTTGAATAATACTACCTGACTTGCTTCCTAGAGAATTCAAATACGATAACACAAGGATTGTAAAAATCGCAACCGGGATTTTAAGCGAAGTCATTCCTGATAAAACTACAAATTGATCAGCAAATACAACTCCCAATGCTGCAATTAAGCCTGGAAAGAATAATACTGTCTGAATCCAGCCAGAAATGAAACCAATTTTGTCGCCATATATTTCTTTTATGTAGATCATCATACCGCCAGTCTTTGGAATGACTGCTGCTAGCTCTGCAACTGTAAGACCAGCTGCAATAGTAATAATACCAGCTAATACCCAGCCCATAATTCCAAGTCCTGGTGCACCACCAGTTGCAGTATAAATTGCTTGAGGCTTGAAGAATACTCCCGATCCTATTACTCCACCAACTAGAGTAGATAAGGCAGCACCAAACCCAAGGTTCTTTTGTAAAGAATTGTTTTCCATATTATTATGCCTCCTAAAATTAATTGATTACAAATTTGGAAAAATGATTTCCTTTAGAGTAACATAAATGGAGAAAGTTTACAATAGAAAAATAAAGGGAAATTAATAAAAACAAAATATTTTTCTGCATTTTAAAGGCGTTTTTATAAAATACTTTTAATAATATGAAATAATCGTTATTTATATTATTTTATTAATTATAGATACAATTTGATTATTAAGAAAAAACAGAATATTAAGTTAAAAAAAGAAGCTTGATTTTATTTTTTTGTATAGCTTGCTAATACAGCAGAAAAAAATAAATAATATTTTTTCAAAAATTTAGATAATTATTGAAGTAAAGTACCAAGATGGTGTAGAATATAATTATAGTTATTTTTAGAAATTTGTAACTATAAAACTGAAAAAAGGTAGGTGCTCATATGAAAGTCTATAGTAGTGAAAAAATTAGAAATATTGCCGTTTTAGGACATAGCGGATCTGGTAAAACGAATCTATTGGAAACGATAGCTCATGCAGCAAACGTTAACAAAATTCCGAAATTAAGTAATAATGTTCAAATGACGTACAGCATGGAGCTAATGCCTGTTGAATATGAAGGATATAAGTTTAATTTCCTTGATACTCCAGGGTATACAGATTTTTCAGGTGATATAATATCAGCGCTATCGGCAAGTGATGCGGCTATAATCGTAATTGATGCAACTGATCCAATGCAGGTTGGAACAGAAAAGGCACTAGAATTAACAGAAGGTATTCCGAAATTTATGTTTATCAATAAAATTGATAATGAAAAGGCGAGGTACAAAGATGTAATTGAAATGTTGAACGAAAAATTTGAAAACAAGATAGTGCCAATGATTTCCCCTGAATTCAAAGATGGTAAATTTGTGAAATTACATAACGTTTTTGAAGATTTTGATGGACTAGACGAGGAGTTCAAGGTTCAGGCAAAGCAGGCATATGATGCGTTGATGGAGCTTGTTGCTGAAACAGATGATGAATATTTGGAAAAATTCTTTGAGGGAGAAGAGTTGACTCCAGAAGAAATAAACAACGGTATTACTATAGGCATTAAAAGAGGAGATATAGTTCCAGTTATTTCTGGCTCTACAATAAATAATGTTGGTACAAACGAGATTCTTGAAGCAATCAAAAATTACGTAGATCCAAACTATGTTGATTGTGAAAAAGTTTTTAAGGGAACTGTATTTAAAACCTTCATCGATCCGTTTGTTGGAAAAATTTCATATATAAAAATTACCCAAGGCAAGGTAAGCAAGGATACTGAAGTATTCAATTTGAGAACCTCAAACAAAGAGAAAATATCTAATGTATATACGATTAGAGGCGGAGAGCTAATTGAGCTTGAAAAAGCATTTGCAGGAGATGTGATAGTGGTTACAAAGATTACTGGCTTGAATACTGGCGACACTATTTCAGCATCTAGAAATGAAGAGGAAGATTTTGAATTGTCATTCCCTAAGCCACAGATTTATTATGCAGTTTCTCCAAAGAATAAAAATGATGAAGATAAGATGGCGAATGTAATAACTAAACTGGTTGGAGAGGATCCAACATTTGACTATTTTAGAAACAATGAAACTCATCAAGCGCTACTTGGCGGTCAGGGAGAGCTTCATGTAAAGACCTTGATCAATAAAATGAAGGATAAATTTGGTTTAGATGTAAATATAAATGATCTAAAGGTCGCATATAGAGAAACAATAAAAGGAACTTCAGATGTTGAAGGTAAGCATAAGAAGCAATCTGGTGGACATGGTCAGTATGGTCATGTAAAGATTAGATTTTCTAAATCAGAAAATGAGTTTGATTTCTCAGAAGAATTATTCGGTGGATCTGTACCTAAATCATATGTACCTGCAGTTGAAAAAGGGTTGAAGGATTCTATGCTAAAAGGTGTTTTGGCTGGATATCCAGTAACAAATATTAAGGCTGTTTTATATGATGGCTCCTATCATGATGTAGACTCTTCTGAAATGGCATTTAAGATGGCTGCATCAATTGCATTTAAGAAGGGGATGGAAGAGGCAAAGCCCGTGCTTCTTGAACCGGTAATGAAGCTTACTATTACAATTCCAGAGGAGTACATGGGTGATGTAATGGGAGATATGAATAAGAGAAGAGGAAAAATTCTCGGTATGGAATCTAACGGAAAAGGAAAGCAGATATTAGAGGCTCTGGCACCACAGGCAGAAACCTTTAAATATGCAATTGATTTAAGATCTATGACACAAGGCAGAGGATATTTTGAAATGGAATTTGATAGCTATGCAGAGGTTCCTGCTAGTGCAAGTGAAAAGATAATTGCAGAAGCAAATAAAGACAAATAAAATGCTAGAGATTTAGAAAATTTAATTATTATATATTTTTGAAATTGCGGGGTTGACTCTGAAAGGATTAGAGGCAGCCTCGTAATTTACTGTGTATCAATATTTTTTATAAATTAATAATATATTTTATTTGCAAAGTAAAATATAGGGTGTAGATTCTGACGATATAGACGATATTCTGGAATTAATAGGCTTAAAAGATTGTAAAAAAATTGTCTCTGAGTACAAAAGAACGCAAACACCATTTAGGGTGTATAAGTACGCCCTTGTAAAAAAGGGGCTATTCTTCTATGTCCGTTTCTTCCTTTTGTGTTTCTACATTTTGATTTTCGCTTTCCTTCCGTTTTACTATGATTTTTTGTATTTTTTGATTGACTGCCTCTTTGATATTCGGAAATGTGATTAGCTGATAAAATTCATCTTTTGTGAAGTCTTTGCTTTCGGTAAAGATGCCTTCAAAGACCACTCCTTTCTCATATATCCGTCTATCTCTCTTTTTTCCTTCTTCCTGTTTCTGCTGACTGATGAGTTTTTTCTTTTTGCTTTGTAACTGCTTTATTTCTTCTTCTGTCATTAAAATTTTTTCGTCTACGCTTTTCATTTTATTTTTCCTTTCTTCGTAATTTTGAGCAAAGAAAAAACAGTAAACCGATTTGATTTACTGTTTTCTAACAACCATTTATATAAAATCTTACTTCTTAGCCTTAAATTTGAATTTATTTCGTAAATATACTTACTTGATATTCTTTATCCATCTAACTATTTTTTTAAAATTCATTATTAATGCAACAACAACTAATACAAATAATATTGTCGCAAATATTACACCTAACATTTAAATTCTCCTCATTTAATCCCAGTAGGTAACTCATCGTTTGGAAAATCAGCAATTTTTTCAACAGTAATAACTCCAATTTTACCATTTGAAAGAACAACTTCGTGGCTTTGCTTTTCTCCCAATTGCATTGTTGGAATTTCAAATTTATCTCTTTGAATATTTTCATTATGGTTTACTGGAATATTATTTACATCACTTGTAGCCGCGTTCGCTGGCAGCGCCATTATAGAAAACATCAATACAAACGCTATAGCTATAGAATTTAGACATAACCTACCTCCTATAAAACACTATTATCCTCTTATCAATTTAGAAATTAAAATTTGCTCATGAATAATATGAATTTGTCTCCGTTTTTATAACTCTGAGGATTTATATTTTTCATACAACTAACACCTCCTCATGATTTATTTTAATCAAGAAATCTTGACTAATTAACACTTACAATTCTTACAGGAATATGTTTCTTTACCGTCTAAATCAAACATGCGATAAATACATACTCCTAATTTTGTAGCTATGCTATTTGCTACCTTCAATGATGGTGGTTCTGACTCTCCATTTTTTTCTATCAGACTTACATACTGCCTTGTTATATCTAAACCATTAACCAATTCTTGCTGTGTTATTTTTTTCTCTTTCCGTATTTCTTTAATTCTATTTTTCATATGATAAATATTTTCATTTTGTTTTTTTAAATATACCACTTTAGCAATATAATTGCAAGTATTTATTGTTTTTTTATTATGTGGTACTTGACAGTTGCCTATAAAGTTGAAGTACACATCGACTTGTTGTTTTCTGTTTTTGCCTTGTCTTCCCCCTGTGGCTTCATGGACTACTACTTTTTCTATATACTCATTTATCATTGGTACTGTCAGTTCCTCAATATTGGTATATTTTTCTATCACTTTTAGAAATTCTTGCTTTTCTTCTTTGGCAAAGTTGGTAATTTCTTTGATTGATTTTAAGAGAATTTCATTTACTGTTTTTACTTTGATATAGTGCAACTGCAAGAATTTTTTCTATGCCTGTAATGTTGGCATACAAAAAAGAGTAGTCACTATCATATTTCTTTTCTTTATGTTCTGTCGGTTCTTGATAGCTTAGATTTTCTCCACAATCTGCACAGATTAAAAGTACTGTAAAGGGGTGTGAATATTATTTAGTTGCCAAGTAATAATACTAAAACCTAAGTAAATATGCTATAATATGGTGTACTACTGCTATTTTAAGGTAAATTTAAGGGGGTGTTGTTAAAATTTATGGCAAAGGTCAAGACTAGATATGTATGTCAAAATTGTGGATATATAAACCCAAAGTGGCTGGGAAAATGTCCCGAGTGTTTACAATGGAATACATTTGAAGAAGAAGTTGAGGAAAGGATTAGCTCTAAGGCAAAAGCATTGGCAAATGTTGGCAGTTCGATCAATTCAAAGCCAGTTAAAATTAATTCTATAACTATTGACAGAGAAGAGAGCTTTTCCACAAAAATTCCTGAGTTGGATAGGGTTTTGGGAAATGGAATAATACCAGGCTCTTTGGTTTTAGTTGGTGGAGATCCAGGTATTGGAAAATCCACTCTGCTGCTTCAGGTATCAAACAACATCTCAGAAACAGGAAAAAAGGTTTTATATATATCTGGTGAAGAAAGTGAAAATCAGATTAAAATGAGGGCGAAGAGATTGAATATTGATTCAGATAACCTTCTCATATACACAGAGAACAACCTGGCTGCGATTGAAATTGTAGTGTCGGATATCAAGCCGGAGGTCATTGTTGTGGACTCAGTTCAGACTATGATAAATCCAGAGATAAATTCAGCACCTGGAACTGTTAGCCAGATAAAAGAAGCGACCTCAAAGTTTATGAAAATTTCCAAGCAAAATGGTATTTCAACATTTATAGTGGGTCACGTCACAAAAGAGGGTGCTCTTGCTGGTCCAAAAATTTTAGAGCATATGGTAGACACTGTTTTGTACTTTGAAGGTGAAAGATACAATACGTATAGAATACTAAGAGCCGTAAAAAATAGATTCGGCTCTACAAATGAACTAGGTGTGTTTGAGATGAAGAGTGATGGCTTGGTGGAGCTTGAAAATCCGTCTAAAATATTGATTTCAGAAAAGCCTGTGGATGTTTCTGGATCTGTCATCGTTTCAACTGTTGAAGGTACAAGATCTATGCTGTTGGAATTACAAGCATTGGTTGCTACTACAAATTTTGGATATCCTAGAAGAACTACGACTGGAGTTGACAACAATAGAGTCGCATTGATACTTGCAGTTCTTGAAAAAGTGGTGGGAATGCAGATTCAAAATCAAGATGTATTTGTAAATATTATCGGTGGCTTGAGGATAAATGAGCCATCTATGGACTTGGGGATTGCTCTTGCAATAGCTTCAAGCTTTAGAAATATACCAATTGATGCAAGTATTGCTGTTACTGGGGAAATTGGTCTTACTGGTGAGATTAGGACAGTGAGCTTTATAGAGAAGCGTATTAGCGAATGTGAAAAGCTTGGTTTTAAAAAGATGGTTATTCCTAGAGGGAATTATATCAAAGACTTTAAAAAGGATTACAAGATGGAGCTAATTTCTGTTTCAAATATCAGACAGGCCATATTTGAGGTTTTAGGGAGGTAAAAGATGAGTTTTTATAAATCTGTAGAGCTATTTGATGATGAAAATTTTATAGAACTACTGAAGATTATATCTCCCGGTTCACCACTGAGAGTGGGGCTGGATAACGTATTAAAGGCAAAAACTGGTGGCCTGATTATCATCGGTGATGATGAAGAAATACTGAAATTAGTAGATGGTGGATTCGAGCTGAATGCCAAATATTCGCCAGCATCTCTTTATGAATTGGCAAAGATGGATGGTGCCATAGTCATTGATGGAAATATCGACCAAATAAGATTTGCAAATACTCAGTTGATGCCAAATCAAGATATAGCTACTCAGGAGACTGGAACAAGACATAGGACAGCAGAAAGAGTTGCAAAGCAGACAGAAGCAATTGTTATTGCAATTTCACAAAGAAGATCTGTTATTACCATTTACAAGGGGAATAAGAAATATATCGTCGAGGATAACAATACTCTTTTAACTAAAGCAAATCAAGCCTTTCAAACTCTTGAAAAAGCAAAGCTTTCTCAAGAGCAGGCTCTTTTGAATTTGAATGCCTTGGAGTTTTCAGATATGGCGACTATATATGATGTTGTGTTTGCGATGTCAAAGGTAGAGCTGGTATTGAGACTTACAGATATTATGGAGAGATATTTGTTGGCATTGGGTGACGAGGGATTTCTTATCAGGAATCAATATGAGCAATTGATTGGTAGAACAAAGGATGACAGGGAGCTTCTAATTAAGGACTATGTAATTGAGGAAATAAACAAGAAAAACTTTAAGAAAAAGATAGAGGCACTATCTAGTGAAGATTTGATTGACCTTTCGAAGATAGCAAAGATTATGGGATTTTCCGGATACAATGAAAATCTGGATAAACCAACATCGCCAAAGGGATATAGATTGTTGAATAAGATTCACAAGCTTCCAGAGAGTATTATTGAAAACATTGTAGATTATTTTGGTAAATTGTCAAATATTCTAAATGCCAGTATTGAGGAATTGGATGAAGTAGAAGGTATAGGTGAAATCAGAGCTACATATATTAGAAACGGCTTAATAAAAATGAAGAAATTAGCGGTTTTAGATAGGCAGATTTAGGTTTTGGAAAGGAGGATTTTATGTTAAGAAAAATTAGGCGTTATTTATTGGCGATCATCGGTTTTGCGATTGCTACTACACTTTATATATCACTAATGAAGGTTTTTCAAGAAATGATGCTTGGAAATGTTAAATATGGCTATGCTGCAGCAATAGTTACAGGATTATTATTCGGATTTATTTTATACATTGCAGAGCCAGGTATTAACAACGTAATCAAAAAAATGACAATGAGATTTGATAAGGAGATGTCGATATATTCGCAAGTCGATATTATACTTGGCTCAGTTGGATTAATCTCTGGATTTTTGATAGCATTTTTGATCAGTGGCTTACTTGAGAGAATTTCTATAGTTGGTCCGGTAATATCAATGGTTTCTTATATAATATTTGGATTGATAGGTGTGAGGATTGGTATTAGAAGTAAGTCAGAGATCATCAGTATATTAAAGCTGAGATCAAATGCTGGCAAAAATGACAAGGAGCATGAAAAGGCAAATAAGAAAAATAAGAAGGGGATACCACCAAAGGTTTTAGATACATCTGTAATTATAGACGGAAGAATTGCGGATATTTGCAAGACTGGATTTATTGAAGGAAAGCTTGTAGTTCCACAATTTGTTTTGGATGAGCTAAGACATATAGCAGATTCTGCTGATGACATGAAAAGAGTAAGAGGTAGAAGAGGGCTTGATATACTAAATATGATTCAGGAAGAAGGAAATATTGATGTTGAGGTTACGAATCAAGATTTCGACAACATAGCAGAGGTCGATATTAAGCTTTTAAAGCTTGCTTCAGTATTAAATGGTAAAGTTGTTACAAACGATTATAACCTGAATAAGGTTGCACAGGTACAGGGAGTTGAGGTTCTTAATATTAACGAGCTGTCTAATGCAGTAAAGCCAATTGCTATTCCTGGTGAAGAAATGGTTGTAACTATCGTTAAAGAAGGGAAAGAAAATCAACAAGGTGTTGCATATTTAGATGATGGTACAATGATAGTTGTCGAAAATGGAAAGAATTTTATAGGAGAAACGAGAAATGTTGTGGTGACTTCTATATTACAAACCCCAGCAGGTAGAATGATATTTGCAAAGGTTAGATAGATAGTAATTTATACATTTGAAATAATAATTTTTAGGTAAATATTATTGACAATTTATTCATAATAATATATTATATAAAAAAATAAGTTTATTAATTGGCAATGATAAAGGAATAGTATCTAGGATAGATTTTCCAGAGAGAAATCGTTGGTGTGAGATTTCAAATTGAAACTAGGGAACCAGCCTTTTAGCTTGAGAAGGTAAAAATTCTCACGGTTTGAACCGTTATATTCAGTTCGAGTGAGCTATTATTAGCTAATGAGAGTGGTACCGCGGAAACTAACAGCCTTTCGTCTCTTCTTTGAGATGAAGGGCTTTTTTATTGTCCTTTGAGGCTGTTTAATAAATTATTTTTAGGAGGGCTTTAAAATGGCAAAGAATGAAAAACAATTTGTTGAAGAAATCACCCCAATGGAGGTGGATTTTGCACAGTGGTATACTGATGTTATTACAAAAACAGAGCTGGTGGATTATGCACCGATTAAGGGATTTATGGTAATCAGACCAAATGGCTTCGCGTTGTGGGAAAAAATTAGAGATTACGCAGACAATTTATTTAAAGAAACTGGTCATAAGAATATGTATTTCCCACTATTGATACCAGAAAGTCTTTTGAATAAAGAAGCGGAACACGTTGAAGGCTTTGCACCTGAAGTTGCATGGGTTACTCAGGGGGGGAATAAAGCTCTTGAAGAAAGATTAGCAGTAAGACCGACATCTGAAACAATAATTTGTCAGATGTATTCAAAATGGCTTACTTCATATAGACAGCTTCCATATTTGTACAATCAGTGGAACTCAGTTGTGAGATGGGAAAAATCTACTAGACCATTCCTTAGAACTTCTGAATTTTTATGGCAGGAAGGTCATACAATACATGAAACAAAGGAAGAGGCGGTTGCTGAAACTCTTCAACAGCTGGAAACATACAGAAAAGTTGCAGAAGATTTGATGGCAATGCCAGTAATCGTAGGTCAGAAATCAGAAAGTGAAAAGTTTGCTGGAGCTGATGCTACTTATACAATCGAAGCGATGATGCACGATGGTAAGGCTCTACAGTCTGGTACATCACATTTCCTTGGACAACATTTCACAAAGGCTTTCGATATTACTTTCTCTGATAGAGAAGGGAATCTTGCACACCCATATCATACATCTTGGGGTATATCAACTAGACTAATCGGTGGATTGATAATGGTTCATTCTGATAATAGAGGTCTCGTAATACCTCCAAAGATGGCTACTACTCAGGTTGTAATTGTTCCAATTGCAGCGAATAAAGGTGGCGTAATGGAAGTAGTTGACAAGGCTGCTGCTGAATTGAAGGCAAAAGGAATTTCTGTAAATGTAGATGATAGAGATGGATACAGTCCAGGGTACAAATTTAACGATGCAGAAATGCATGGTATACCAGTGAGACTTGAAATAGGACCAAAGGATATTGAAAAAAATCAGGCTCTTGCATTTAGAAGAGATGAGCTTACTAAGAGTGAGGTGTCATTGGACAATATTGCTGATACAGTGAAAGAATTGCTCGACGATATTCAGATCAATATGTACAACAAGGCGAAGAAATACAGAGACGAAAGAACTTATGCAGCAAATAATATGGATGAATTCATTGACATAATAGAAAATAAAAAGGGATTTGCCAAGGTTATGTGGAAGGATAATGCAGAAAATGAAGCAAAAATCAAGGCATTGACTGGAGCTACAATAAGAGTTATACCTTTTGAACAAGAAAATCTTGGAGATAAATGCTTTTATAGTGGTGAGAAAGCAGACCATATGGTTATATTTGCAAAGGCTTATTAAAAATATTAGGTTTATTGTGGACCGAGATTACAGCTTTACTGTAATTTCGGTCTTTTTATATGCTTGTATAATAATAGGGGCAATCATTGTTTGTTGTATACAGTGATTGCCCCTTTATTTATATTGTATTGTATTTTATAATATTTTATCTCGTGTTATAGGAATAAGAATTATGAGCTCTTCTACTTTTTCAGCAGCAAGCATATTGACTGAGAAGAAATTCCTTCCCTATTTCCAGTAAATCCTAGTCCTTCTTCTGTAGTGGCTTTGATATTTATATTTGATATATCTGTATTTAATATATCGGCGAAATTTTTTCTCATTTTATCTAAATGAGGTGCCATTTTTGGTGCCTGGGCTATGATTGTACAGTCTAAATTTCCTATTTTATACCCCATTTCATCCATTAGCTTAAAGGTATATTTTAGTAGCTTTAAGCTATCTGCGTCTTTGTATTTTGAATCTGTATCTGGGAAGTGCTTACCAAGATCACCGACTGCCAAGGCTCCAAATATTGAATCAATCAATGCATGGGTTAGCACATCGGCATCTGAATGTCCCAATAGACCCTTTTCATGAGGAATATTTACTCCACCTATTATCAAGTCCCTATTATCGACCAGCTTATGCACATCGTAGCCAATTCCAACTCTCATTTTTATCAGTCCTCCATTAATACTATTTTACCTATCCAGTATAGATTCTGCAAATTTTAAGTCTTCTGGAGTAGTAATTTTAATGTTATCATAGCTACCTTGAATTATCTTTACTTTGACACCGTAATTCTCCACAATTGATGAATCATCGGTTCCCGTAAAATTATTGTCATATGAGTTTTTGTAAGCACTATATAAAATATCGAATCTAAATGCTTGTGGAGTTTGTGCCATCCAAGCTTGTTTTCTATCAGGTGTTGAGAGAATAATATTATCCTCGCCGATTATTTTAATGGTATCCTTTGATGGAACACAAACGCAAACTGCATTATGAGATTTGACCTCGCGAATAGTATCTTCAATTATTTCATTAGAAACAAATGGTCTTGCTCCATCGTGAATTAATACAAAATGATTGGAATAAGCTTGTATTTTTTCGTTATTTGATTTATCAGCATAACTGATAAGTGAATGCTTTTTTATCTCTTCGATGCAGTTATATACGGAGTCTTGACGTTCTCTGCCGCCATAAACCAGCCTGATATTCCTAATTTTAAAGCTATCTAGCAAATTATTTACATAATCCTCTTCTTCTTTTTTTATGACCAGATAAATATTATTTATCGATTTATTTCTATAGAATTTTTCCAATGTCAAAATTAGTAAGGGCTTATTTTTAAGTACGATAAACTGCTTATTTTTGTCATGATTCATTCTTTTACCAGAACCAGCAGCTACTATGATAGCATCAATCATTATTTTCCTTTTCCTTTTCCTGTTTTCTCTTTATTTATTAGTTCCATCCAATTCTGTGATTTGCCTACATAGAAGTCATATTCCTGACCTTTAAGAAGCTTTATTCTCAATCCATCATTTGTTATCGGAGTAGGCTTGAATGTTTCTATTTTTGAAATTTTGGACAATGATATTCTTAATGCATTTTTTTCTATTAATTCATGATCTGGAGTATTGGCAAATATCAACGATTTATTTGTTAAGTACAACCAACCTCTTGTAGGTCTTGAATTATCATTTACCATCTGTGCTTGTGCATCTTGAACCAACACACCCTGATTTCTAAGCTTTTTGGCAAATATTCTCATATTTGTAGTTTTTCTACCACGGCTGTTGTTGATTATTCCTGTCATAAAATATGTACCACCTAGTATCAAAAACATATATACTAATTGACCCAGGCTAGCCATAAATCCATTTTTCATAATTGAACTAATATTCAGTGGGACTGCAAATAGCAAGCCCACAAAAATTGCTGTAAGCAGCTGTTTTAAAGTATCTGTTTTCATTAAATAAGTATCTCCTGTTAATTATTATAGTTTTTTAGTATTTTGTTTGATGGCAGCAGTAACGCAAATATCACACATATTATTCCCACGATCAAACAACCCCAATATACATTGTTATATCCCGCAAAAAGAGATTTGACGATTTCTGTTTTATCAATGGCTGTATTTGATAGTATATTTGCTGGATCTATATCGATATTTGTTTTTGAAAAATACTTTACGATACTACTGTTTAATACAAATCCGAAGGCGCTTACGCCCAAGGTTTGACCAAGTGTTCTAACAAACATTATTGATCCGGATGCCACTCCGATATCGTCCTTTGAAACAGTTTCTTGGACAATAAATAGCAACATATTGAAGCTTCCTCCAAAGCCAAGTCCTATTATTGACGAATATATTCCCATAAACAATGGAGAGCTTTTTGGTGTGAGTAAAACCAAGCCACAGCACCCTATTGCTAGGATTGATAGACTGACTATCAGTATTGCTTTCGTGCTGAATTTATGGATATATTTTGAAAGTATAAAAGACGATACCACCCAGAATACAGACATTGGAACTATTGGAACTGTAGATACTATTGGTGGATAGCCTTGTACATTTTGCAAGAAGGACGGATTGTATACATCCATCGCTATCAGTATTGTAGAGTTTAAAAAAGATATTATCATAACCAAAAGTATTTCTTTTGAGAATAGCTTATATGGTATGACTGGATATTCTACATTTTTCTCTATCCCTGTGAATACATATGTGAAAATTATTGCAAGTGCTGCCAAGCCTCCAACATTTAAGCTGAAGATTGAATGCTTTTCGAGTGCTGACATCGCCTGTATTAAGCAAATTATGATTAAAGTTAGTGTGAATAGACCTTTTAAATCCAATTTATTGTCACTTTTTGTTTCTGTGGCTTTGTACGACCTATGTATCAAAATCATGCTTAAAATTCCTATTGGTACATTGATAAAGAACACCCAATGCCAGCTCAATCTAATTAGTATAACTCCACCAAGGATAGGAGCAATCAAACCACCTATACTCCATACGGTTGAGTTATATCCTTGTATTCTAGCTCTATCTTCGACTCCGAAAATATCACCTATAGTCGCCATGGTTAATGTATTTATGGCTCCTGAACCAAGACCCTGAACACCTCTTGATATTATCAGGAGTGGCATTGAATTGGATAGACCACATAGGAGAGAGCCAAGTATAAAAATAACTATCGAAATCTGAAGAAGTTTTTTTCTACCATAAAGGTCTGATAGCTTTCCGAATATTGTCGTGGCAACTGCAGAGGTCAGAAGATAAATCGAAAATAGATAGCTTGATAGATTGAATCCGTTCAAATCTCTAACAATAGATGGGATTGCTGTGGTGACAATAGTTATCTCCACAGCACCCATGAATGTACAAGAAAAAAGAGCGAATGCTATTAATTTCTTTTCTAAATTCATCAAATTCACCTATTAGAAGGCCCAGCTTCCGTCTTTGAAAATCTGGAATTCTTCGCCATTTTCTTTTACTCCGACTATATCTAAATCCTTGTCGCCTATCATAAAGTCAACATGTGTAATACTTGTATTTACGCCAATATCGTTCTTTTCATCCTCAGTCAAATCAGCACCATTTTCTATACAGCTTGTATATGCAGCACCTATTGCCAAGTGACAAGATGCGTTTTCATCAAATAAAGTTGTGTAGAATACAGTGTCAGTTAGTGAAATTGGAGAATTATGTGGTACAAGTGCGACTTCGCCAAGTCTACAAGAGCCATCATCTGTTTCTATTAATAACTTTAAATTCTCTTTTCCTGATTCGGCGTCAAAATCAACAATCTTACCATCTTTAAATTTCATCCAGAAGTTATTTATTAAGCTTCCTGCATATACTAGTGGCTTTGTGCTGTATACAACACCGTCAACCTTATATTTGTGAGGCATACCAAATACTTCTTCAGTAGGAATATTTGGATTAAAGTCGATATTATTTGGATCCTTTGACGAGCCACTCAACCAAATATGATTGTCTGGTAGCCCGATAACAAGATTAGTCTTTGATGATTTGTATCTTAATTCCTTGAACTTCATGTCGTTTAGCTTTGCTGTTTTTGACTTCAAAGCTTTGTTGTGTTTTTCCCATTCTAGTATCGGATTGTCAGTTACCCTAGAGCAGTATAATATACTATCCCATAGCATTTCTAAGGCTACCTCTTCGGATACACCAGGATAAACCTTTTTTGCCCATTTAACAGAAGGTACTGCTACTATTGACCACTTAACCTTGTCAGAGAGTGTGTAGGATCTCCACTCTTTTAGGTATTGACCAGATACCCTTTGAAATCTAGCTATTCTATTGGGATCAACTCCATCCATCAAATCGGGATCGCCTGATGCTATTGAAAGAAAAGCCCCGCCATCTTTTGCTATTTGAGTGTATTTATCTGCTTGCCATTGAGGGTATTCATCGAAAACCTCATCTGGTGCATTCAAATATTTTTCCCTATTTATTATTTCATCAGAATATTCTACGTGAACGTGCTTTGCTCCTGCTTTATATGCTTCTCGTACACATCTTCTAGTGAAATCGGCTGCATTTACGTCAGCTTTTATAAGGAGTGTTTCTCCTTGCTGAATATTGACTCCAACCTTAATTGCAAGTTTTGCAAGCTTGTCTATTCTTTCATTTAAATTCATAAATTACCTCCTAGCTTTTATTTTATTAAATATTAGGTGAAAACCAGTATATATAATTATTATACAATAATATTTATGAAAAGTATTGAATGAATTAATATTATTTGTCCAAATTTATTTTTCATGGTTAATTTATTTCATATCTATCATATCTTTTGGAACTAGCCTGTCGACAGTATTTTTGAATATATTTAAATAATAGCTACCATTGCCGCACATTTCAATATGCTTATTTGCTAGTTCGATAGGATATTCGTCTAATCTGTACACTGAACCTTCAAAGCCGTATGCACCTCTTTCTAAATGAAATACCAATGGAGTAAACTTGGCATTGTCGATATATTTTTTTGAACCATCCTTGACGAATGTCCATGATGCCATTCCCTCTAAATAAGTTGTAGGTTTTAGCATATTGTGAACGAAATTTCCTGTTCCATAATATATCAATGTTTTTTTACCTGATGAATTTTCTTTCCATTCAACCTTTTGGATTCTATGAGCATGAGTTCCAAGAACGACATCTACACCCAGCTCATTGAATAAATTTCCGTATTTCTGCTGTACGGAATCTAACTGCTCAATTCCTTCTTCACCCCAATGAACTGAGATTAAAATAAAGTCCGATTGGTTTCTTGCATTTTCTATATCTCTTCTGACATCTTTTTCGTTAAGGTATGCTACTGCATAGCTATTGACTGGAAGCATACCATTTGTTCCATAGGTATAGGATAGTACTGCGATTTTTATTCCATTTTTTTCTATTATATATGTTTTATTTCTACTTTCCTGAGAATCATACACTCCAAAATGGTAAACGTCCTTGCTATTCCAAAGCTTTATCGAGTTGTTTATGCCTGTCTCACCTCTGTCTAACGAGTGATTATTCGCCATATTGATAACGTTGAAGCCCGCATTTACTACGGCATCCATCAGTGGCTGTGGCGAGTTGAATTTTGGGTAAGAGCTGATACCGAAAGAATTTCCAGCGATTATTGATTCCTGATTTATATATCTCAAATCAAATTTTGAGATATCGTCCTTTATATTTTTGTAAAATGAATCGAAATCATAAACCCCATCTCCATATACACCAGCCCTTCCGTCTGCTGGAACGTAAATTGTGTCATGCATTAGATTGTCTCCAACGCCTACAAATGTAACCGTTTTTCTGTTATCTGTATTTGCGGATTTTGTTTTTGTATTGCCAAATATCACTTCTGAAAAAACGAATATAAATGAAATGATTACAATAGTAGATGCGATAATGGCTATTGCTATTAGGTGTTTGTCTTCTTTGATATCCATATAAGCCTCCCTTAGTCAAACCATAAAAAATATTTTCATCAGTGAAAAACCGATGTACAAATAAAAAAATAAAATACAGCAATTATTGCACAACCTTATAATATCACAAAAATGCAAATTTAACAGTTTTTCCGCCCATAATTATTCGTTTAATTATATAAAAATATATGCAATTTATACAAATACATTTTTAAAATAAGATAAAGCACAGAAAATCTTGACATAGATATTGCAAAATGGTAAAATTAAAAGGTATGTGATCTAATAATATATAAGATTACATTTTTTTAGTAGAATACTAAAAGCATCAAAACAATTAATCAATATGCAGTGCATATTGGAATGGTTGGCGATTACTGATTAATAATCGAAATTTTAAAAAAGGAGGTGCAGTTGATGCCAACAATCAACCAATTAGTTCGTAAGAGTAGAAAAGCTGTAGAAAAGAAATCTACTGCTCCAGCACTTCAGAAAGGTTATAACTCTCTATACAAGAGGTCTACTAACCTTAGTGCTCCACAAAAAAGAGGTGTTTGTACTTCAGTAAAGACAGTTACACCTAAGAAACCAAACTCAGCACTTAGAAAGGTTGCCAGAGTTAGATTGACAAACGGAATTGAAGTATCTGCTTATATTCCAGGTGAAGGTCACAACTTACAGGAACATAGTGTTGTTCTTATAAGAGGTGGTAGAGTAAAGGATTTACCAGGGGTTAGATACCATATCCTTAGAGGTACACTTGATACTGCAGGTGTTGACAAGAGAAGACAGTCAAGATCTAAGTACGGTGCTAAGAGACCAAAAGAAGCTAAGAAGTAATATTTGGTAAATCAAAAATTAGGTGGATTCAAGCCGGAAATTGAATAAAAATTGTAGCTGTAAGTACAGCAATTGATTATAGTTCGATGCTTTAAATAATATATATTTATGGCATCACGGCAAAATTGTCGAGTACCTATGATTTAACTTTAATAATTAAGGAGGGAAGCGTAATGCCAAGAAAAGGTAATGTTCCAAAGAGAGAAATTTTACCAGATCCAATGTACGGGAGTAAGGTAGTAACAAAATTAATTAATAACTTAATGTATGACGGAAAAAGAGGAAAGGCTCAGAAAATAGTATATGATGCATTTGCTTTAGTAGGAGAAAGAACTGGTGAAGATGCACTAGAAGTATTCAACAAAGCGATGGAAAATATAATGCCAGTTCTTGAAGTTAAGGCAAGAAGAGTTGGTGGAGCTAACTACCAGGTGCCAATCGAAGTTAGAGCTGATAGAAGACAGACTCTAGGTCTTAGATGGTTGGTAAGATATACAAGAGCTAGAGGCGAAAAAGGTATGGTTGAAAAGCTAGCAAAGGAAATAGTTGATGCGGCTAACAATACTGGTGCCTCAGTTAAGAAGAAAGAAGATACTCATAAGATGGCTGAAGCAAATAAGGCATTTGCTCACTACAGATGGTAATAGCTGTCTATAGAGTTTTAATAAAATAAGGAGGAAAATGATGGCTAGACAGTTTCCATTGGAAAAGACTAGAAATATAGGAATAATGGCCCACATAGATGCAGGTAAGACTACTACAACTGAAAGAATCCTGTACTATGCTGGACGTACTCATAAAATTGGGGAAACTCATGACGGTGCATCTCAGATGGACTGGATGGAACAGGAAAAGGAAAGAGGTATAACTATTACTTCTGCCGCTACTACTTGTCAGTGGAAAAACCACAGAATAAACATAATAGATACTCCGGGACACGTAGACTTCACTGTTGAAGTTGAAAGATCTCTTAGAGTTCTTGACGGTTCAGTAGCTGTTTTCTGTGCTAGAAGTGGTGTTGAGCCTCAATCAGAAAATGTATGGAGACAGGCTGAAACTTATGGAGTTCCAAGAATTGCTTTTGTAAACAAGATGGACAGACAGGGGGCTGACTTCTTGAACGTTGTTGGAATGATGAAAGATAGATTGAAGGCTAATGCTATTGCTATTCAGTTGCCTATTGGTAGCGAAGATGATTTCGTTGGTATAATAGATCTTATCACTATGAAAGCTCATATGTACAAAAACAATGAAGGTACTGATATTGAAATAATAGATATACCTGATGATATGGCTGATCAGGCAGCAGAATATAGAGAATTATTGGTTGAAGCAGTAGCTGAAACTGATGAAGAGCTTATGATGAAATATCTTGAAGGTGAAGAATTGGCTGAAGAAGAGTTGATAGCTGGTATCAGAAAAGCTACAATCGCTTGTGAAATGAATCCAGTGCTTTGTGGTACTGCATATAGAAACAAGGGTGTTCAGCTATTGTTAGACGCAGTATTAAACTATCTTCCTGCTCCAACAGATATCGAATCAATAAAGGGTATTTTACCAGATGGTGAAGAGGATGAAAGACATGCTTCTGATGAAGAGCCTTTCTCAGCTCTTGCATTCAAAATAATGACTGACCCATTCGTTGGTAAGCTAGCGTTCTTCAGAGTTTACTCTGGTAAGCTAGAATCAGGTTCTTATGTATTAAATGCTACAAAGAACAAGAGAGAAAGAATCGGTCGTATACTACAGATGCATGCTAATACAAGAGAAGAAATAAGCGAAGTATATGCTGGAGATATTGCTGCGGCAGTTGGTCTAAAGGATACTACAACAGGGGATTCACTTTGTGATCCTAACAATCCAATTATCCTTGAGTCAATGGAATTCCCAGAACCAGTTATCTTCGTTGCTATAGAACCAGCTTCAAAGGCTGCTCAGGAAAAAATGGGTGTTGCTCTTCAGAAGCTTGCTGAAGAAGATCCAACTTTCACAGTTAGAACTGATGCAGAAACTGGTCAGACAATCATCGGTGGTATGGGTGAGCTTCATCTTGAAATCATCGTTGATAGACTTCTAAGAGAATTTAAGGTTGAAGCTAATGTTGGTGCTCCTCAGGTTGCTTATAGAGAAACTATAACAGTACCAGTTGACGTTGAATACAAATACTCTAAGCAGTCAGGTGGTAGAGGTCAGTACGGTCACGTTAAGATTAGAGTTAACCCACTTGAGCCAGGTGAAGGATATAAATTCGAAAATAAGACTGTTGGTGGTTCAGTTCCTAAGGAATATGTTGGTCCAGTTGACCAAGGTATACAGGGAGCAATGCAGTCAGGTATCGTAGCTGGTTATCCAGTTGTTGACGTTGGAGTTGAATTGTATGACGGTTCTTACCATGAAGTCGATTCATCAGAAATGGCGTTTAAGATGGCAGCTTCTATGGCATTTAAGGATGCGATGAAGAAGGGTAGCGCAGTATTACTTGAACCAATATTTGCAGTGGAAGTCGTAACTCCAGAGGATTACATGGGTGATGTTATGGGTGACTTAAACTCTAGAAGAGGTATGATTCAAGGCATGGAAGCTAGAAATGGTGCTCAGGTAATCAGAGCTCATGTTCCACTATCAGAAATGTTTGGTTATGCAACTGACCTTAGATCTTCAACTCAGGGTAGAGCTACTTACACTATGATATTTAACCATTATTCACAGGTGCCAGCATCTGTTGCAAAGAAGATTGTTGAAGGTAAATAATAGCTTTATAGTTAAATGCTTTTAAAATATATCGCGTTTTTTTCTGAAACATTGAAAAGCAGAAGAAAAAATGATATACTATTATATAACAAAAATATGGAGGGTGTTGAAATCTTCTAAACAAAATCTAAAATATTATTTTTCTTACAGGGAGGAAATTTAAAATGGCAAAAGCTAAATTTGAAAGAAGTAAGCCACATGTTAATATCGGAACAATAGGACACGTTGACCACGGTAAAACGACATTAACAGCAGCTATAACAAAGACATTATTTGAAAAGTATCATCTAGGAGAAGCAGTTGCATTTGACAACATAGATAAGGCTCCAGAAGAAAGAGAAAGAGGAATCACAATCTCAACAGCACACGTAGAGTATGAAACACCAAACAGACACTACGCACACGTAGACTGCCCAGGACATGCCGATTATGTAAAGAACATGATCACAGGAGCAGCACAGATGGATGGAGCGATCCTAGTAGTTGCTGCAACAGATGGACCAATGCCACAGACAAGAGAGCATATCCTACTATCAAGACAGGTAGGTGTACCATACATAGTAGTATTCTTGAACAAGTGCGATATGGTAGATGACGAAGAATTACTAGAGCTAGTAGAAATGGAAGTAAGAGAATTACTAAACGAATACGAATTCCCAGGAGATGACACTCCGATAGTAAGAGGATCAGCATTAATGGCACTAGAAGATCCAAGCTCAAAGTGGGGAGAAGTAATAGTAGATTTCTTCAACACAATAGATGAATATATTCCAGCACCAGAAAGAGATATAGACAAGCCATTCTTGATGCCAGTAGAAGACGTATTCTCAATCACAGGAAGAGGAACAGTTGCTACAGGTAGAGTAGAAAGAGGAGTATTAAAGGTATCTGATGAGGTTGAGCTAGTAGGTTTAACAGAAGAACCAAGAAAGGTAGTAGTAACAGGAGTAGAAATGTTCAGAAAGCTACTAGACCAAGCAGAGGCTGGAGATAATATAGGAGCATTGTTGAGAGGTGTGCAGAGAACAGAAATCGAAAGAGGACAGGTTCTAGCAAAGCCAGGAACAGTAAATGCACATACAAAGTTTACAGCAGAAATATACGTATTGAAGAAAGAAGAGGGTGGAAG
>NZ_FONP01000010.1 GCF_900112955.1 Peptostreptococcus sp. D1 | reverse complement strand
AGCCACTCCTTTAAAAGGAATAACTGTAAACATTATTAGAAAAGCCATTATTAAACTCATAAACTGTTTAAACTGTTTTTTCATTGTTTTTATACTCCTTTTTTTGAAAAATTGTAAAAAAATTGGCAAAAGTACATACCTATCCATCAGGTACATATTCCTGCCAACTATAAAAATCTACATCACAAAAAGACAGAATTATTGCTCTGTCTGTCTGTCTGTCTGTCTGTCTGTCTGTCTGTCTGTCTGTCTGTCTGTCTGTCTGTCTGTCTGTCTAGGGATTGTTTTACTCTCTGTATCAAATGTCAAGAGTTTTTCACGATAATATTCATATTGTTTTTGTCTTTGTTCAATTTCCTGAGGCAATAAACCCTTTGTATCAGAAAGCAGTGATTGAAATTTATCAAGGATTTCTACAACCTTGTTTTGAATTTCTATTGGTGGAAGTGATATTGAAAACTTAGCCATATCATCTCCATGTATTCTGATTAACTTTGTTCCCGTGACTTTCTTTTCCTTTTGTTTTTGAAACTCTGTTGTTTGAAAATAATAAGCAATATACTTAGAATTTGCAGTCGTACGGTAGCTATACATATCTCCGGAAAATCCAATTTCTTCATTTCCAAGCCAAACCACACTTTTCCCCACGTCCTCTATATTTTCGGAAGTTGTAGAAATTAAAATATCATTACATTTTGCTTTCTTCAATTTAGCAAAAACGTCATCATTGACAAATGAAAAAACTTTATCTGTTTCAAAATTATACTTAGTATATATTTGTCCATAATGAATTACAGGATTTCCTTTTGAAATAAAGTCTTTTTTTGCAGACCATTACCCCTGGTAAATACTCCTATTTCGCCTAAAGATGTGCTTTTCAATTCGTAGCTACCCTCAAAAAACAGTTTTTCCGAAATTTTATTAAGATACTCCTCGCTTAAAAGCCTATCTCGATAATACTCATACTGTTTAGTTCTAGCCTGTAATTCAGTAACATAATTTGTGAATTTGTCAAGTGTTTTTGCGATTTTTTCTTGAGTTTCTATAGATGGAATTGGTATTTCTATTTTCAATATTTTTTCTCTCGAAATACTATATGGCACTGCTGATTTATTAGATATTGAATATAGATACTCTTGCTTGTCCAATAAAAAATGATATAAATACTTTTTTAATACTTTTTCATTAGGATATACAGAAAAGCAAACATCATTTGCCCAAAATTTCTCTTTCTGCCAATTTACATATCCAGCAGTCCCATATTGTGCGATTGTAATAGTATCTTCATCTCTATTATAGTCATTAACATATCCCATATATCCTATTCCTCCAGATACAACAGGATACTCTCCATTTTCTATAAGTTCTTTTTTAGTTACTCTAACTCCTCTAATAATCTCACAAACATCCCCCAGTTTCTTCCACTCAACCTTTTCATTTTTTAACAGTTCGTCTATCTTACTCATCTTCAAGCTCCTTTACTATTTCATCTATGGAAGCTCTAAGCTCATCTATTTTCTTAACCGTTTCTTCAATTTGTTTGTTCAGTACCTTGATGTCAATTTTTTCTCTGGTGTCTTCTTTTTCTACATAGGTAGATATGGAGAGATTGTAGTCGTTTTCTTTTATTTCCACCACATCAACATATCTTGAAAAATATTCTTTATCCGTTCTTTTTCTAAACTCTTCAACTATATTTGTAATATTTTTTTCTTCTAAGATATTGTTGTTAGTTTCTTTCTTAAATTCTTTGCTCGCATCAATAAACAGAATCTTATTATCTGTCTTATTCTTTGCCATAACTAAAATACAAGTAGCTATTGATGTTCCAAAGAAAAGATTTTCAGGTAGTTGAATAACACAGTCAATGAAATTATTATCTACAAGATATTGTCTTATTGTTTTTTCGGCACCTTTTCTATAAAAAATTCCTGGAAAGCATACAATGGCTGCTCGACCTTTACTCGAAAGATACGACAACGAATGCATAATAAAAGCATAGTCGGCATAAGACTTTGGTGCCAATTTTCCTGCTGGTGCAAATCTTTCATCATTGATCAAAGTAGGATCAGCATCTCCTACCCATTTAATTGAATAAGGAGGATTGGAAACAATGGCATCAAACGGCTTTTCATCTCTGTGTAAAGGATTAATTAAAGTGTCTCCCCTTTTGATTGAAAAATTATTGTAATTCACATTATGCAGGAACATATTCATACGAGCCAAATTAAAGTTGGTCATATTGATTTCCTGACCGAAAAAACCTTCATCAATGATATGTTCATCAAATTGCTTTTTCATCTGCAAAAGTAAGCTTCCGCTACCACAAGTTGGATCATATACTTTATTAATGTTTGTTTTACCATCCATAACCAATCTTGCCAAAAGCTTTGAAACTGTTTGCGGTGTAAAAAACTCTCCACCGGATTTACCGGCATTGCTTGCATAATTTGAAATCAAATACTCATAGGCATCGCCAAAAGCATCTATGTCATTATTTTGAAATTTTCCAAAATTAATTCCAGCTATACCTGTAAGTATATCCACCAGTCTTTTATTTTTTTCTGCTACTGTTCCACCTAAACGGTTACTTGTTGTATCCACATCTTCAAACAAGCCTTTAATATCATCTTCAGATGCAAATCCTACCGCACTGCCTTCAATTTCCTTAAATATATTTGCTAAATCCGTATTTAAGTTTTCGTTATCTTTAGCAGTTTTAACAACATTTTCAAAGAGCTGACTCGGTAATATAAAAAATCCCTTATCTTCAACAGTATTTGCTCTAAAATCACGTTCTGCTTCGTCATCAGAAATTTCAGCATAATCAAATTCCAAGTCACCAGCTTCATGTTCTGCCGAATTAAAAAATTCAGTAATATTTTCAGAAATAAATCTATAAAATAAAATTCCTAATATATATTGTTTAAAATCCCATCCATCTACTGCCCCGCGAACATCATCAGCAATAGCCCAAATTTTTCTATGCAACTCTGATCTTTGTATTGTTTCATTGTTACCCTTAGTTAAATCTGACATCCCTTTCTACCTCACTTTATTTACCAGACCTTGAATCAAGTCCTTGTCTTCTATCTTTGCAATTCCAAAACTCTTTTTTCCTACGTATTTTATCATTAATCAAAATCATTTCTTTTTTAGCCTTTTGAATAAACCCTACAATAAAGCTGAAAGCATCATATATTTGCCCGTTGAAAAATATATCTTCTGCCACCATGAGCGTTATCTTCACCTGAGGTCGCATTTTGCGACTGGTTCATTCATCTTGAAATCTAAATCTGCGACACTCAAGCATGCCCTTTTAATTTTGAAATTCCTTTTTCTTACCTAAAGATTTATTTACTTTCCCTGTTTTATAATTGAAACCATATCTCCAAAATCAACATCTAGCTTCGTTCCGATACGGTATAAAACATCCATGCTAACAAATTCTCCTCTACCCATTTTAGATATAGTTGCAGGAGATAATTCACAAGCATTAGCCAAATCTTTTTTATTCATATTTTTATCTATTAAAACCTTCCACAATCCATTATAACTGACTTTCATATTTTCGCTCCTTGATTATAAGTTTATGAAGTTATTTTATATATTATAACATTTTCATCATTATTTTGTAAAAGGAAATTTTGAAAAACCTTTGCAAGATTGAGAAATTTCAATATAGGCGTTACGAAAATCTCTGAGAAATTTTTCTCTCGTATCACGAGACACATTATCTAAGTCAATACAAAGGAATGGATTACCTATGCTTAGTGCAAAATATTCAATTTGCATTTTAACTGAGAATATAGAATTTTTTCCAAGTCTATTGTTATATGTATGCAATCCCAAACATAAAAAATGATAAAGGTATCTTATAAAATAACAGAATTTAATGTTCCCATTATTTATCCCTCTATTGCTTAGCTACATATTTTTCCTCCTTATTGAATTTATACAAGGTCTTAAATCACTCCCGCCTTTTCAAAATGCTTTTTGAGTATCCTTGTTGCAACAAATGCTCCTATGCAAGCAAGAACAAAAGTTATCAAGCCAAAGCCTACTGCCCACGAAACTTTGAAATATGATAATGCTTCATTTATTTGTGCTTCACTCATTTTCCATTTTGACGCTCTTTCCACAAAAGAGGCTGTTCCGAATAAAATCACAGGAATTACTGTCCCTAAAAAATCTGCTAATGCAAATGTCCCATATCCAATAATCATTCTCCCCTTGCTCTCATAATTTCCTATAATCAAATCACATATAATTCCACCGATTACAGCAAAAACTGCATGAGGCAGATGTCCTCCTGACAACGCAATTAAACCAAGAAGCGTTCCTGATATTGTAAATACACCCTTCTTTTTAACTTTCACAGCCATAAGGATATAAACAGTAGCAGCTACCATAAATGCCACACCTGATGCAATAAATCCTCCAATAACTGTTGTTGCCATAGCAAAGCTGGCTGCCATGTATATGACAATTCCAATTGCATTAAAGATTCCGATTGTAATAAAATCACGACCATTTAATTTGTTTTTCATAAAAGTCCTCCTAATAAATTTTCTGTATTACTATCACAAGAGCAATCATCAAAGCTCCTAATAGTCCAATCATTAAGTCTATTTTTCTAAACCGCAATTCTGTTAATGTTACCCTCTTCTCATCACTATCAAGTCCTCTAATGAGTACCGAAGCTGACAGTTCATCTGAAATCTTAATCATTCTCATTAAAAGCGGAACAAGCGTATATTCAATATATTTAATTGGATGTAGCAACGGGAAAAACCTGCTTGTTACGATTCCTCGAATCTTCATATTCTCTTTTAATGCCTTGAGTTCTATTTTTATAGTTGGTACAAACCTAAGCAAAACACTAAAAGGTATACCAATGCTTCTTGGTACTTTCATTCTATTTAATGCTTCAAGCATTTCACTTACACTTGTAGTCTTTGTTATATATCCACCAAACATAGCAATTAAGGTCATTCTTGATGCAAAGTAAATAAACATATATATTGCAAATACGATGCTTGCTTCACAAAACTTGCCAAGCCCTAACTCTATGCAGTATAAAAGCACAAAAAACAAAATAAAGCGTAATACTCTTTTCCACATACTGCTGTATACATACAGAAAAAAGGCAAAGGCAATCAGTCCGAAAAGTAGAATTGTATCGCTTATAAAAAAGCTAGTAAATCCGACAATTGGAAGTAGAGTAAGTTTTATTCTCGGATCGACTGTTTTTCTATCTATCAAGCTCTCTACCTCCTCTCATCTTGTCTAATATGAGAAATTTATTACTTTCACTCATATTCAAAACTTTTTCTATTTTTCCATCTCCCATTACCCACAGCTTGCTCACTGTGTTCGCCAAAAACTCAAAATCATGACTTATCACCAAAACCGTTGTCCCATTTTTTAATTGTTCTTCAATCAGTTTTGCGACTGAAAGCATTGAGTCTTTATCACAACCTGATGTTGGTTCATCATAGATAAAAACTTTTGCCTGTTTCATCATTCCACAAGCTATTGTAAGTCTTTGTTTTTCTCCTCTTGATAAAGCAAACGGATGCTTATCAATGTATTTATCTAAGCCAAGTATATTCAAAATAGACTTTGCCTTTTGAGTATTTTCTTTTTTATCTTTACTTGAAATACCAAGCAGCATTTCATCAAGTACACTTTCCGAAAATAACTGATAGTCTGAATCCTGAAATACAAAATATGACATATCCATTAAATCTTTACGATTCAACTCTTTATCTTTTTCCGCCCATATTTTTCCCTCTTTTATCTTCTCAAGTCCTGAAATTACTCTTGCAAAAGTAGTTTTCCCGGTACCATTTAACCCAATAAGACCAATGGCTTTTCCGCACTCCATATTGAAATCAAGATGATTTAAGATGTATTGGTTTTGCTTATTTCCAACCTTAGTTGCACTTGGGTAACAAAATTTCAAGCCTTTCCCACTGATGCTTTCATCATTTAATTGATATAAATCTTTCTTCTCACTTATCCTGTATTCTTCTAATTCAAGAGTTCTTAGTCCATTATCATCCCAAAACTCCCCTTCAAGATGGATAACTTCTTCCCGACTCAAGTCCTGTGCAATCTCTCCATCTTTCACCAAAAGAAAACGGTCAAATAAAGATTTTACATAGTACAAACGATGTTCAATTAGAACAACAGTTGTTCCTTTTTTCTTTAATTTTTCCAAAATTAAAAACAGGTCAAATGTTGCTTTCATATCCAAATTTGCTGAAGGCTCATCTAAAATTAAAACTTTCGGATTCATTGCATAGATGCTTGCAATAGCTATCTTTTGTTTCTGCCCGCTTGATAATTCAAAAACAGATTTTCCTTTCAGTTCCTCAATATCCAGCTCTGCATATACTTCTTCTACTCTCTGTTTGATTTCATCTCTTGATTTGCAGATAGTTTGAAGCCCAAAAGCCATTTCTTCATCTGTCGTTGTCGTGAAAAACTGACTTCTTGGATCTTGAAATACAGTCCCTACAATATGCCCTACTTCGTGAAGTAATAATTTGCTTATATCTTTTCCGTATGCAAAGGCTTCTCCTTGCATTTTGCCTTTGTAATAATGTGGAATAAGACCATTCATTACACTTCCAAGAGTGCTTTTACCACTTCCACTTTTCCCTGAAATTAAAATAAATTCACCTTTTTTAATTTCAAGATTGATATTTTTTAAAGCAGTTCTCCCATCTTCCCATTCATAAGAAACATCTTTTAACAAAATCATGGTTACACCTCATACTGAGCTTTCCATAATTTTGTGTAGTAGCCATCTTTCTCAAGAAGTTCCCCATGCTTTCCTTTTTCAAGTAAATTTCCTTTTTGAAATACGAGAATTTGGTCAGCTTTTTGAATTGTTTTTAAATGATGAGCCACTACAAGTACAGTTCTATTCTTTGCGAGCTCTGTAATTGCATCTTGTATCAAAGATTCATTTACAGGATCAACATTACTTGTCATTTCATCAAGAATTAAAATCGGTGCATCTTTTAGAAAAGCTCTTGCAATAGATATTCTTTGTCTTTGTCCACCTGATAAAAGCCCACCATTTTCTCCAATATCAGTTTCATAACCCTTTGGTAAACTCATAATGAAATCATGTATCCTTGCCTTCTTTGCAGCTTTAATGATTTCCTCTTTTGTAGCTCCTTTTTTACCTACTCTGATATTTTCTTCAATCGTGTTATCAAACAGTTGAACATTCTGCATGACAATGCTGATACGATCTAAAAGCTCATCATAAGGAATATCCCTTATATCAATTCCTCCGAGTGTAATTTTTCCTTTATGCACATCATAAAATCTTAAAAGCAAGTTGGTTATCGTAGTCTTTCCACTACCTGATTCTCCAACTAAGGCTGTCATTGTTTTTTCAGCAATAGAAAAGCTCAATTTTTCCATTTTAAATTCATCTTTTTCATAGGAAAAATCTATGTTTTCAAAAGCTATATCATTATCTTTCGGAACAATTCCATTCACTTTATCCGGGATTACATCTGCATATAAAATTCTTGAAAGTCTTTCGTAACTATCTACCGCCGAAACATAGTACATATAGTGTTGTTCCATAGAAGCGAACGGCTTATAAAACTCTTTTGAAATTACTGCAAAGATAATAAAATGAAGTACATCAAGACTTCCCTTTGTAACAAGTATTGCTCCAGAGCTTAAAAGAACTAAATATCCAATATCCAGTAAAAATCCAAATATAGATAGCTGTTTTGCCTTAAATCTTGAAGCTTTTTTACTTGTTTCTCCAAACTTTTTCGTTTTATTCATAAGCACATTATCCAAGCTCTTATTGTTTGAAAAGCTCTTTAATACAGGTATTCCTCTAACATATTCAACAAATAAGCTAACCATATCAAGAAGTGCTGAGTTGTTCTGATTTTCTATTTTTTCAGATTGCTTAATTGTCAGATATAGAAAGATAAGTGAAACCGGAACAGATACAGCCATTAGAATAGCAAGTTTTAAATCAATACTTGCAAGACCAATAAATACAACCGCACCTATCAAAAAATCGCCAAACATTCTTGACCACATGTGTCCTACAACAAGGGACATATTATCAACATCTTTGTGTAAAATCGTATTGATTTCTCCCAGTCTTTCATTGGTATAAAATCCCAGGCTGAATTTTTTCAATTTGATAATCATGCGTTCTCTGATTTGCTGAACAATATCAAAGCCTGCACTATGCTTTTTCATATCTGCAACCATATTACAAATACCTTTGAACACTACGAGTAATCCAATCGCAATAAAATATTTATATAGGCTTGCTAAGCTCGTTCCATCAAAGATTTGGAAAAGTATAGAAAATACGATAACAATCATGGCTATGGAGCTTAGTCCATAAAGGGCAAAGAATACACTTGATATAATCAAATCTCTCTTGCCTGTTTTTGTGAGCAGTTTTAACATTTTCCTAAACATTTTCTGTTACCACCTCTTTCAAATTCCATCTATCTACCTTGTTCTGTGCCTCAACCATATCCTTATAGAAATCACATCTTTTCATCAGCTCCTCATGGCTTCCTGCATCAAGAGCAACACCCTTATCCATAACTATAATTTGGTCTGAATCTCTAATCGTATTTAGATGATGAGCAATTGTAATGATGGTTTTATCCTTACTTAAATCATCAATCGCTTCGCCGATTAGTCTTTCATTTTCACTATCAACAGCTGCCATTGCCTCATCTAATATTAAAATCGGTGCATTTTTAAGTATCATTCTTGCTATGGAGATTCTTTGTTTTTCTCCACCGGATAACTTAACTCCCATTTCACCTATTCGTGTTTCATATCCATTTGGTAAAGCAGAAATAAAATCATGGCATCTTGCTTTTTTAGCTGCTTCTATGACTTCTTCTTTTGTTGCATTTAGTTTTCCGATTGCTATATTTTCAAAAATACTTAAATCAAAAAGGATAACCTCTTGCTGAACGCTGCCGATAAGTTCAGAAATATTTTCCTGACTATATTCTTTTATATCTTTTCCGTTTATCTTAATTTGTCCGCTGTCTGCATCCCAAAATCCCATAAGCAGGTTAGATACCGTACTTTTTCCGCAACCACTTGATCCTACAAAGGCATTCAAGCTATTTTTCTTAAAAGTTAAATTGATATTTTTTAGCTCAAAGCTATCTTTTCCGTATGCAAAATTCACATCTTTAAACTCTATATTTCCAAAGTCTAAATCCTGTTCTGTCTTTTTGCTTGGAAGCGGAACGGTTAATACTTTTCCAATCGCCTTTAGAGCTTCCTTAAACACAATAGAAAAATGTTGCAATGTAGCCGTCTTACTTATAGATGCAGTAAAAGCAGACGATAAAATAATGGCAAGTATAAAATTAGGTGTTGTAATATTTCCATAGTAAAGAAATATACTTCCCAAAATCATGACAATAACTACTCCAATTTCCATAAATATGTCAATGAGTCCCATTGGAATTGTAATTGCTCCCATACTCTTTTTAACCCAGTAAATATACTCTCTTGCCGTTTTCAATGTTCTTTCGCTAATCTCCTCTTCTTTAGCAAAAGCCTTAATCACAGAAATATTTTTTACATATTCCATTAGCTCTTCTCTCATCTTGTTTTCATGGTTAAAGTAAATAGCAAAGTTTTTATCCATTGTTTTCTGTGAAAGAACTTTTACCAAATACATGAGTGGAACTCCGGCAATCATTCCAAGAGCAAGACGCCAATCTACAAAAATCATAGCTATGAAAATAATGGTAGGCAGAAGTGTAACTGACATTATTTCAGGAAGACCATGGGCAAGGTATACTTCCACTTGCTCCACATCATGCTGAACAATGTTCGTAAGCTCCCCTGTATTATGTTCTTTGAAAAATCCTAAGCTTAGTTTTTTCAGATGACCGATAATATCTATCCTAAGTTCTGTCAATTTTTCGTATGCCTTATCATGAGCAACCTTTGTTGCAAAATAGTAAAACACGCCTTTTAATACAAACGATATAAAGATTCCCAAGAATATATACTTTAAATTACCTTCGTTAATATTGTTTGTGATTAAGGAACTTATCAAGTATACAAGTAAGATTTGTGGTATCAAATCAAATACTATTTTTAAAGCAAGAAGTGAATTGGGTAAACCATTTTTCCCAATCACTTTTTTTCTTAATTCTTTTTCCGGCATGAACAACTCTCCTTTCAAAATTGAATAATATTGAATTTTAATTCAATATTAAGGTTTAAAGTAAGACTTTGCTGATTACGCAAAGTCTATTTTTTAGTGCTGATTATAGGGATTCCACTCCCTTGTAATAACACCTTGCAACAAGCTTTAGCATATCTTTAGCCCACTTTTCACTTTGATAGTGTCTTGCTATTTCAAGAAGTCCTTCTGTGAAGTTACTGGCTAAAATATGAGCAAGCATTGGATCATATTTCTCTTTTGATTGTCTTTTTAAACTTACTTCAATATGAGCCTGCATTTGCGATATGAGTTTTTGTTTTGCTTCTATATGCTTTGTACCCGAGCTTTTATCCATTAAAATAATTAGCTTCTTACGCTCTTTTAAAAGTTCATGAATATAATTTTCTCCAGCTTCATCAAATCTTTCATAAGCAGAGCCTTTTTCCAAGGCTTCTTCCTCATTAAAAGCTGACTCGAAATTTATATAAACAGAACTTACTACTGCATCAAACAAAACTTCCTTATTTTTGAAATAGGTATAGATTAGTGCTACAGGTATATTTGCCTCGTCTGCTATATCTGTCAGCTTTGCGCCTCTATAATCCTTTTTATAAAATACTTTTTCTGCTGCATCGAGTATTCTATTTCTAACCTCTTCCTTTAATACTTGTGCCATAGCACACCTCTTTCTACATTAATACTGAATTTATATTTAATAATAAATTATAATTCAATATTTGTCAAGATACCTATAAAAAATTAGTTAAATATTCCCTCCTAAATAAATCTTTTATAAAACCTAAATAATATCTTTTTTGGATTTATAATTAGCAAATTTTATTTTCCTAGCTACAATAACCGCTAAAAGAAATGACAAAACATCTGCCACTGGTTGAAGCAAATATATTCCAAATTGTCCAAGGATATTCGATAAAATATATAATAATGGGATATAAAATATTCCTTGCCTTGAAACTGAAATTATTGATGCCCAAAAATACTTTCCAATGTTCTGCATAAGCATACTACTTATAGAAAAGTATCCTAAAAGAGGTAGTGTAATACACTGCATATGCAATATATTAGAGCTAATTAAGATAACTTCTTTGTTCTTTGACATCGTTTTAATCAGTGGTTCAGAAAAAGCATATAACAAAATTGCTGACACAACTAAAAAAGCTGTACCACATATTACTGAAATCCTAAAAGCCTTTTTTACTCTATCATATTGCTTTGCTCCGTAATTCATTGCACAGATAGGTTGAAAGCCCTGACCCCAGCCTATCATTATCATATATGCTAATGCTAATATTCTTGAGCTTATTGTTAATGCTGCTATAACACCATCACCGTATTTTGCGGCTACAACATTCAATAAAATTAAAGAGATGCTTGTAATAGCTTGTCTTGAAAAATTAGGCATTCCCCCTGCCAGAATATGATATATTCTATCTTTATTTATCCTTACTTTTTTTAAATCAACAGCAATATTTCCATTTTTTCTTGATAAATTCGTTAATACGATGCAGCCTGTAAGTTGTCCTATCAATGTCGCATATCCGGCTCCAATAAAGCCGAATTTGAACACAAACATCAATACAGGATCCATAACTATATTGACAGCCATTCCTATCAATAATCCTATCATTCCATCCTTCACATTCCCACAAAGTCTTAATTGATTGTAAAGCGTAATAGAATAAAGGCTAAATGGAATGCTAATAATAATTACCTTTAGGTACTGTACTGTAAAATTCAACAAGTTTTCAGAAGCACTTCCACCTATAAATTTTGACAGCGGTAAAACAGAACTTCGTGATAAAACAGATATCAAGATACCAATGACAATAGCAAAGAGTATTCCAATAGACGATATAATTTCTGCTTCCTTTTCTTCATTTTCTCCAATCTTTTTCGACATTATGTTTCCACTTCCATACCCAAACCAAAATCCAATAGCTTGAATAAAGCTCATAAAGCTAAACACAATACCGATAGCAGCTGTCATAGATTTATTATTTAAAATACCGACAAAAAATGTATCAGTCAGATTATAAATTACCATGACGAGCATGCCTATAATAGTAGGAACAGAAGTTTTTACTAATAATGGAAGAAGATCATCATTTAAAATAGCCTTTCTTCTCAATTCTTTTTTATTATTATTTGAGTTCATACTACAAACCTCTAACTATACCTTTATCACCATCTACTTGAATCATATCTCCATCTTTGTATTTTGTAGTTGCAAAGCCAACTCCAAGCACTGCCGGAATATTAAACTCTCTTGCAACAATTGCAGCATGGCTTAATGCTGCTCCTGTATCTGCCACAACTGCACTTGCCAGCTTAAATAATGGTGTCCACTCTGGATCAGTAAGATGACAAACTAATATATCACCTTTTTGCATCTTATAAAATTCCTTAGGACTATTTATTATGCAGACTCTTCCAGCTACAATACCAGCACTTCCACTTACTCCCTTTAGAACGTCACCATTTGTTTCAAAAATCAACAGTTTTGATGCCTCCCATACTTTTATTGCCAAAGGGAGCTTTTCATTTCGCCTATTTATTTTTTCCTTATCAGATTCATTTAGACTCCCCCTACTCAGCACTTCTAAGAGTTCTTTGTGAAACAAATTTGCAACTCCAACTTCATAATCTTCACTGCCGATAAGAATAAAATTGATTCTTTTAACGCACTGTCTTACATAATAAAATAAGGTTTCCCAAATATATTGGCTTTCTTCACGAACCACATGAAAATATCTGAAATATTCTATTTGTTTTTCTATATCTTGGTATTGGTTTCCATAAATTTCTTTTAGCCTTATCATTAACTCAGAAAAAGCCTTCCCTTGCTTAATCTCATCACTATTTTCATCCATATTTAATATAGGTCTTAATATATTTATTAGCCTATCAGGATCTTCAATAAATGTTTTTGCAGATAGACAATAGCAATTATAATCCGATTTAAATCCGTTATCTTTCATAAACTTGTCTGCTATATGTTTGAAGTCATCATACTTTTCACACAATTTTTTATAGCTTTCTCCAGAAATAATATCTCTTTTCAAAGATTCGTTTTTTCTTATCTCACAAGCCATTTCGTAAATATCATTTGTCACTACTGATGTTTTGTTATCTAAATCCCAATAAAAATCAAACGATGAATAGCTAGCATTTACTTTTTTGATTATTTTGGTGAATTTTTTATCGTTTAAAACGGATGGGAATAAAGCGTATTTGAATCTGTCATAAGCTAATTTTTGTAAAAAAATATAACTATCTTCTATAAAATTTTTACATTCCTCTAATGCCATGTTTTCAAAATTTAAATGCTTAATTTTTTCTATTTTAGACTCATATATTTTCATAAAATCGTTGCACTTATGATAGCAACCATTAAAATCTTTCATATTTTTTAAAAGCTTAAAAAGCTTAAATATATTTTTATTGATTCGCTTACTCGCATCAGAAAAAGTTTGTACTCCATCATCATCTATAATCGGATTTCGTGGTAAAACAATACCGCCTTCTAATAAAATATTAACTTTCTGATTATTTATTGCTGCAAGATAGTCGAAGTCAAGTGCTCTATGTGCAAAAGGCATTTTTTCTAAAAAAAATGACATCACTTCTCGTGTACTTTTATTGATTTTTTTACCCTTTGTATATTTTTGTACTAAATTATCTTCAGATATGTGATTGATAGAGCTTTTCAATGTAGTAATAGCTCTTGCCTGTAAAATATATACTTCATCATCTTTAATTGCCCACTCAATATCCATTGGCATTTTATAATGCTTTTCAATCTTCAAGCCAGACCTTATCAGCTCTGATATTTCTCTATCATTTAATGCTTGTCTTTTTCGATCATTGTCATCTACTGTTACCTCTACCGTATTTTTCTCTCCATATATAATCTGTGTTTCCTTGCTTCCAATAGCTACTTCAATAATTTCTCCATTTTTGTCAACAATATAGCTGTCTGCTGTAACTCTTCCGCTTACAACGCTCTCTCCTAAACCATAGCTTGCATTGATTTGCATCTCATTTTCTTTTTTACTTACTGGGTTTACAGTAAACAAAACACCTGCTTTTTCGCTTTCTACCATTTCCTGAATAACAACAGCAATCGAAACGGAGCTTTGCTCATAGCCTTGATGTAATCTATAGCTCACAGCTCTGTTACCCCATAAAGATGCATAACAACTACGCACTTGTTCTAATACATCATCTAAGCCTCGTACATTTAAATAGGTTTCCTGTTGTCCTGCAAAACTTGCATCCGGCAAATCTTCTGCTGTTGCAGATGAACGCACAGCAACTCTTACATTATCTCCAAGATTAAAATATTTTTCTCTTATTGCATTCTCAAGTAGTTTAGGAAATTTACCGGACTTTATCTTTGTTCTAAAATCATCAGCTACATTTAATAGAGCTTTTTCATCATTCCCTGATTTTTTAATTTCATTTTCAATGATAATATCAATACCATTTACTTTTAAAAAATCTCTATAGTTATCTGCTGTAATTACAAATCCTCTTGGAACATTTATTTTTGCAGAGGTCATTTCTCCAAGATTGGCACCCTTCCCTCCGGCAATTAACACATCTTCCTTTTTTATCTCATCAAAATTCAGTATCATAATGATCTCCCTTTTTAAACTATATTTCTACATACCTGCTAACAATACTCTCTACGTATATATGTAGTACTTCCTCAAATGTATCCTCATTGAAATGAATATAATTTGAACATAGAACAAAGCTTCCAACAAAAGCATTGGATAACCCTTGCTTGTCCACAGTTTTTACTGCATTATTTTTATACCAATACTCTATTAACCTATCTACAAAATCTCTATAAAGATTTTCTACTCTGTTTACTTTCTTTGAATCTTGACTTGCAAATATTTTAAATGCCTCTTGATAAATAGGCTGCGTTTTAATTTTCAGGGTAATATCTATGGCATACCTATAAATCACATCTGAAAGAAATTTTTTAGGATTTGTTAATGAATTTGAGAATTCTTTTTCGATATCATTCAATTTTTGTATTGATCTATATGCCATTAAATCAATAATGAGAGATTCCTTGTCCTTCCAAAAATTATAGAAGCTCCCTTGAGCTATCCCTACTCTTTTTGTTAGCTCTGAAATACTAAGGGATTTTTTCTCTTTCTCATGAAACAAATCAAGAGCCGTTTCCATAATATCTTCTCTTATTTTAATCTTCTCTTCTTCTGTAAATGCTTTTGCCATTTTAAGCCTCCAAATTTTATAAATATATCTATGAATTTTTAATCATTTATTCATAGATATCATAACACCAACAAATATAAAAGTCAATGAATATTTTTATTTATATTCATTGACTCTCGAGATATATTATTCAGTTAAAAGGCTCTTATTGTCCTCTTTAATCATATCTTTGATTATGTTTTCAATTTCTTCAAGGGACATTCGAGAGACATCTTGAGGGACATTCCCTCCACCAACCTTTTGTGTCGCTATCTTCTTTAGAGGAATAATCGTTCTGAATATATCCTCCTCAAATAACGTGTTTTGTCCTGAATAAAGCTGTGTGTACTTGTAAGTATTTCTCATTCCTGAGCCAAGCTCATCCGCAAGACCTATTTCTCTGAAAACCTTAGATATAGACGAATTTTATCTGTGATTGTTTCATTACTGGTTTCACTGAAATGTACTGTAACTTTATAGTTTGTTTTTCCTATTTTTTTACTGAATGTGTTTTCAGCCTTGTTTTTCTCTGTTTAATTCTTTGGGTAAGGCAATTTCTATTTACCTTGCAAGTTGTGAGTTTTTACTTTTTTCTATGTTTTTCATTTCCCTGTCCTTTCTTCTTGATTTTGAGCATCAAAAAAACAGTAAACCTTTTTGATTTACTGTTTTGTAGCTTGCTATATTATTGCTTCTATTTAATTGTTTTACTTCGACAAACTGCGATTTATAATTCTATAAAACTTCCAAAACACCTAAAAGAATACTTGAAGCTGCTAATAATAAAACTCCAATAACTTCAAGTGTATTTTCAATGTTTTTGTTTTTCTTATATTGCTTGATAAATTTAGGAGACATAAAACTTAAACCTATACCAAATAATAGATAACCAATTCCTTTTAACATTTAATTCCTCCAAATTATAAAATTCTAATTTATTACTTTCTCCACCAAGGGATAACCCTATTTACCTTCTTACAATACCGTTGATAATCACCTCCAAATTTTTCCAACAACCATTTTTCTTCTGTCAGCTTCAAAAAAATAGTCAGGGAAAAATAAAATACCCCTGGCAGTATAAAAAGATAAACATTGGAAGTTATTATTAAACTTCCTGTAAATATGAGAAAAAAAGCAGAATATATAGGATTTCTCACAATTGCATATGCTCCTGTAGTTACTAGCTTTCCACTTTTTATCTCATCACTTATTCTTTGAACTACTACGGCATATATCCATAAGATTATTCCCATTAGAATCAAAACTATACCTGCCATAGCCATAATTACTATATATTGTAGCTTATATATGTTCCCGTTCTTTAGAAATCCTATATTCCTAAATACAATCCCTAAAACTGTTAAAATCAAGCAACAAATAACATAAATCGGACCTATTCCAAAAACGGGTAAATGCTTATTTTTCAATATATCACCACCTACACGAAGTCTAATTTTTCTCTCTAAATAATTAAAAATATTTTACCATTTTCAAGCTATTTTTTCAACTGTCAGATTTCCTACTTACTTTCAAAGATGGATAATATAAAGGTTTTTCGGGAATTAAATGATATAATACGGTGGATAATGAAATCATATATTTCAAACTGGTCTTTATTGTTTCTTGCAAAATTGTAATATAGGTTTAACTTACATCAATCTATACTAAATCAACTTATCATTGATCATATATATAGGTTTCGCCATTTGCCCTGTAGTATCTAAATTATATTTAGATTCAAAATATTTAATTATCTCTTCTTCGGATGGGAATTTTATCAATTGATATGGCTCTTGGAATGCTAGCTTTTCTAGAAGATATATAGACCCATTTTTTTCATATATTACTCCTGCATGCTCTATAAATAGAAATGGATTGGATTTTTCTACAGTATCGTGCGCAACTAAAGCTATAAATTTCAAGCTAGAATTTTCAAATTGAATTCCTCTCTCTTTAAGAGCATTTTTCAAAGCTTTTTTTTGTTCTTCTCTATCGGTTGATAAACTTGTAGGTATTGGTGCAAAAAATTTTTCAAAGGTTTTTAAATTTTCATCTGCCATATATTTAGTGGGCATAGTTTCAAACGAATTAATATCAAAATTTAATGACTCCTTAGATGTCTTCTTAAAATTGTCGTTGTTTACTAAGATATCATCTCTTAACAAAGTAAACGCCGCCATTCTACAGCAAATACCAATAAAATCAGGATATTTTTTTATCCATTTTTCATGTATCTCATAGGAATCGTAATTTACCTTATCCAAAGTGTTCCAGCCATTTAAAACTGAATCAGGTACAGTTTTATTATATATATCAATATAGTTAGTATAGTCTACAATATATGATTTCTTTATTCCTGCTTGTTCTAAATCCTTACTAAGCTCTGATTTTTCTTCAGAAGTTAAGTTGCTGAATTTAACATCAGGATTTACATATGGCTCAGTAATACCACTAGATCTTATGTCTTTTGAGTGTTTGACTTGACTTACATCAGAGCTGTGCTCTCTCGAATTATTTGAACAAGCAGAACACAATATTGTCACAATAAACAATATTACTAATACACCAAAATTATTATTAAAGCTTTTTAAAATCTTCATTTTCATTATTCCTCCAAATCTTACTATATAAAGAATTTATAGTTCTAAATTTCATTACAAACTCTTCCAAATTTTCTTATATACTTTACACCCAAGATTTTTTATACATAATTATAGTTCTCCAAGCAAGAATTAAAAAATGCAGGATTTTCACAATTTCGCTCTTTGTATCAACGCTATGGTTTCCACATGAGGTGTTGATGGAAATAAATCCATAAGTTTCATCTTTTTAACCTTATATCCTCTACTCTCAAACTCCACTAAATTATCGACTAATGACCTTGGATTACAGCTTATATATACAATTTCTCCGGCTCCAAAATCTGCTATATCCTTTACCCCATTACCCAAAATACCTGCTCTAGGAGGATCTACAATTATCAAATCTGGTTTTTCTGATAGTTTACTTACTATCTTCGATACATCCCCTGCAATAAAGGTACAGTTTTCAATATTGTTGAGTTTCGTATTTTCGTTAGCTGCTTGTACAGCTTCTTCTACTATTTCGATTCCATACACCTTCTTTGCAGCTTTGGACATCATCTGACCGATAGTTCCTGTTCCACTATACAAATCAAATACAACTTTTCCGTTACCAGTATCTCCAGCAAAATCTCTAGCTATTTCATATAATTTTTCAGCACCTTTTGTATTCGTCTGGAAAAAAGAAAAGGGTGATACTTTAAAACTCAGCCCTAGAATATTTTCAGTGTAATAGTCTTGTCCAAACAACACATTTAATCTATCACATTGAACAGCATCTGCAAGTCCATCGTTTATAGTGTGTAATATACTCACAATATTACCTTTTAAATCTAAGTCTAGTAGCATATTTTTATATTCTTCCATATCGAAGTCTAACTGTGATGATGTAACTATATTTATCATCAGCTCACCAGTATTTTCACCCTTTCTCACAACAAGGTGTCTCAAATAGCCTTGATGATTAAAGCTTCTATAGTAAGGTATTTTTCTCACATCAAAATAATCTCTAGTGCTTATCATTATAGATACAAAATCGGAATCTATAAGCCTACAATCATCAACTGTTACAATATCAATAAATCTACCTACTTTGTGCATCCCAAGTGATAATGGTCCATCTTTAAACTCATCACCAAATGTAAATTCCATCTTGTTTCTATAGCCGAAAACATTTGGACCTGATTCTATTCCCAAATACTGAAAATCACTTATATTCTTCTCTTCAAATAATTCAAGCACCTGCTTTTCTTTAAGTCTTAGCTGCTGCTCGTATTCAAGTGACAGTATACTACATCCACCGCATTGTCTAAAATGTCTACAGGTCTCTGCTGTTTCAAGACTTGATGGCTCAATAAGCTCTAGCATTTTAACTTCGGCACTATCTGATCTGGATTTTTTTACTACTGCTCTAACTTTTTGACCAGTAATCCCACCCTTCATTTTTATTCTCTTTCCGTCAAATTGAGAACGGGTCACACCGCCAAATTCCATTTTTCCTACTTCAAATTCTATTATATCTTTTCTCTTCATATATTATCCTTACTTATAAATATTTTTATACCTTACTCAAAAGCTGTTCAATTTCTTTAATTGCTTTCAGTCTCTTCCTTCTAGCCTTTCAATTTCTTCTTTTGTTAGTTCTCTGTATTCGCCAAGCTTTAAGCCTTCATCTAGCTCCAAGCTCCCCATTTTTACTCTTTTCAAGTAAGTTACTTTTTTTCCTACTTGCTCAAACATCCTCTTTATCTGATGAAATTTACCTTCTGTAATCGTCACAAATACAGTATCTCCGTTTGACTCTAATATTGCAGGCTTTGTCAATTTTTCTTCTCCAATATCCAATCCCTCTTTAAATTTTTTGACATCGTACTCCGTTATTTTTCCATCGACCTCAACATAGTATTTTTTAGGAACATGCTTCTTCGGTGAAAGTATCCGGTGTGCCAATTGTCCATCATTCGTAAGTACCAAAAGACCTTCAGTATCCTTGTCCAATCTTCCAACTGGAAATAACTCGAAAGTCTGGTACTTAAAATCAATCAAATCTATTACTGTGTCATCATACTTGTCAAAGGTTGCAGATACTACTCCACTGGGTTTATTCATCATCAAATATATATATTTTTTGTAGATCACTTCTATATCGTTGAAAACTATTCTATCCTGTTCCGGATTTACATGCACATCAGATTTTTTTACTTCTTTATCATTAACAAAAACTAAACCTCGTTTACAATATTTTTTTATTTCACTTCTGGTGCCATACCCCATATTTCCAAGTAGCTTATCTAATCTCATACTTTCTCCTATTTTTACAATTCATTTAATAGATTTGTCAATTCTTCTTCACTGAATTTATATTTTGTATTGCAAAATTGACAGCCTATCTCTGCACCTTTATCTTCCTCAATTATCGTCTTTAATTCATTTTTACCAATAGCAACTAATGCCTTTGAAACTCTTTCCTTTGAACAATCACATTCGAAGCTAACTTCGGTTTTATCCAAAATCATCGGATTCAAGCCTTCCAATACGACATTCATGATATCCTCTGGCGTCATTCCTTTATCAAGCATTGTTGTAATTGGTTCTAGCCTAGAAATATTTTTTTCTATCCGAGAAATTGTTTCGTCTGTCGCATCTGGCATCATCTGTACTATAAATCCACCTGCCTGCTCGACTTCATCTGATTTTGTCAAAACTCCCAATGCAACTGCCGATGGAGTTTGCTCAGATACAGTAAAATAATATGTAAAATCCTGGGCTATTTCTCCACTCACAACATCATATTCACCATTATAGGGCTCCTTTAATCCCAGATCTTTTATTACTTTTATTGTACCTTCATTGCCTACCGCCTTGGCTACATTTAATTTTCCATTAGCATAATTTTCGACATCTACATTCGGATTAGTAACATATCCTTTTGTAATTCCAAAAGCGTTTGATGTGGTTAATATTGTTCCTATTGGTCCACCACCTTTAATAATAACTGTAACCTTGTCTGTACTATTTTTCATCATCAATCCCATCATAGAAGTCGCAGTCAAGGCTCTACCTAATGCAGCTGTGGCAGCCTTTGTTGTATTATGATAAGCTCTTGACTTTTCTACCATATTTTTAGTCGTACAAAAAAAAGCTCTCGCCTCTTTATTTCCCGTTGTTACTCTTATACAATAATCTTTCATCTATTCTCTCCTAGCATTTCTTTCGTAAAATTTATACTACCAATTTAGTTACAATCTTCCTTACTATCTTCATTTATTTTTTATTTTTTTGATTGCTATTTTTATTATAACTCTATGTTACCACATATAAAAGCAATACCTTACTATCATTTCTTCGCTATAAAGAACAATCGTTGAGAATCTTCTTTAGATTTTTGCAGATCGAAATCACCAAAAACTTTTATATATCCGAATCCGACTTCCTTTAGCAGTGTTACCAATTCGCTTTCTTCATATGCTCTTTGACGATGAAGCTCTCTATATCTTTCGTATAGATTGTCTTCCTCATCGTCTTCAGCTTCAACCTTTACAAAGAAATCTAATTCCATATCTATCAGCTTCGTTTCTTCGTCAAAGTAATTTGTCCACATATACGACAGGCTTTCCCTAGACTCTCCCATGAAATTATTACCTAAAATATTTTTTATTTTATAATATGAGCTGATATCAAAAATAAATACACCTTCTTTTTTCAATAATTCATACACTTTTACAAATATTTTCTTTAAATTATCTATTTCAGTTATGTAATTAAACCCATCACAGGCACATAGTACACAATCTAAATCGTACAAATCGAAATCTAATTCAACCATATCTTGCTCCAGGAGAACTAAAGGTATTCCCCTTTCCTCTGATTTCGACAGTGCAACATCTAACATCGAGTACGATATATCCACACCTGCGATGTCGTATCCTTTCTCTGCCAATGGAATGGTAATATTTCCTGTTCCACAAGCTAATTCAAGAATATTTTTCACACTCGATCCGCTTTTTTCAATAATTTTTTCAATATGACTTACCCACATTTCATAGTCTACATCATCCATCAAATCATCGTATATATACGCAAAATTTTCGTATTGACCCATATTTTTTCTCCATATTTGATACTACAAAAAAATGGTATAGAGACAAAATGCCCCTATACTCATTAAATTAACATTCAAACCACTTTGCCAAACCACCCTTGGCAGTTTCTCTATACTTATCCATCAAATCTATACCAGTTTCTTTCATTGTCACAGTTACCTGATCGAAAGAAATAGTATGTGTTCCTTCGGTATTTAGTGCATATTTTGCAGCTGCAATAGCTCTTTCTGCTGCCATTGCATTTCTTTCTATACAAGGAATTTGAACATAACCATATACTGGATCGCATGTCATTCCAAGGTGATGCTCCAATCCTATTTCAGCGGCATATTCTATTTGTTCCAATGTTCCACCAAATAAATATGCTGCACCTGCTGCTGCCATTGAACAGGCTGTTCCAACTTCACCCTGACATCCAACCTCTGCACCTGAAATCGAGGCATTTGTTTTTACTAGATTACCTATAAGACCCGCCACGATTAATCCTTCTATTACATGTTGCTTAGTATATCCATTGTGTACCATCAGCGAATAGAAAACACCAGGTATTACTCCTGCCGCACCACAGGTTGGAGCTGTTACTATATTTCCACCAGAAGCATTTTCTTCAGATGCTGCCAATGCAAATGCATAATCAAGTGTCGTATAGTCTTTCGTAGCTAGGTATTTTTTATAAAATCTCGGTGCACGTCTCTTCAAGTTAAGCTTTCCAGGTATTACAGTGTTTGTTTCAATACCCTTGTCTATAGAGGCTTTCATCGCATCTGCAATTCCATTCATAAAATCTAGAAAATCGTCATCCTCTCTTTCCAAAACGTACTCAACAAAATTCATTTCTCTTTCTTTACAGTATTCTATTATATCATCCAATTTTGAGTGTTCATAATATACTTTACCAGTTGTCTCGTTTCTTTTTCCTTCTTCGGCAAGTGTTCCTCCACCTACAGAAAATACTGTCCATTCATCATATAAATTTCCATCTTTATCCAATGCCTCAAGCTTCATTCCATTAGGATGAAACTCAGGATTGATATCGGCTCTCCAGATAATTTCAACAGATTTTGGAGCAATAGTTTTCTCAATGATGTAGTCAGTTAAATGACCCTTACCAGTTGCCGCCAAACTACCATACAATGTACATCTGTAGCTATTTGCCTCGGGATTTTTATCTATAAACCGCCTAGCAGCTCTCTGTGGTCCCATTGTATGTGAGCTCGATGGTCCAGATCCTATCTTATATAATTCTTTAAGTGTATCCATTTTTCCTCCATTGTATTATCTACAAATTAATTTTTTCTTCACATTAATTATATCATAAATATAAATAAATGTATTAATGTATTTATTTATATTTATGATATAATTAATGTGTATTAGATACTACATATGGGTATGAAATACTTATAATTAGGTTTTAGTATCAATAAAATTACAGGAGGAATATTATGATTAATAAAGGTTTATCTATAAATTTATTAACACCATTCACAGAAACAAATGAAATAGATTTTGAAAGTATTGAAAGACAAATCGAGGTATATATTGCAAATGGTGCAAAATCATTAATTTTGGGGCGTTCTTTCGGAGAGTTCTTGACAATGAATGATAACGAAATTATCGATGTGGTTGAGTTTGTAGTAAAAAAGGTAGACAAAAGAGTTCCAGTTATTGCACAAACTGGCTTTAACGATACGATTAGATCAATAAAGCTTTCGTTAAAGGTAAAAAGCATTGGCGTTGACGCTATAATATTGCTTGCTCCATATTATAGCTTGGGCAATGAAGCCGGAATATTAAATCACTTTAAATCAATTGCCACTGCTGTTAGATTACCATGCTATATTGAAAATGATTACGAAAAATCAGGAGTTGATCTATCAGAATACATTGCGTCAATTTCAGAAATTAAAAATATTGTCGGCATAATTGAAAATACTGATGACACAAGAAAATACATATCAATTATTTCAAAAGTAAGCAATGATTTTCAAATAATCTGTGCAAATGATAGAGCCATATTCCCTGCACTCAGTCTTGGTATTAAGGCTTTTATTTCACCAATTTCAAATATTTGTCCTTCTGATATTAGTGAAATCATTGATTTTTTTGAAAAATCGGACATTGTTAAATCTAGAAATAAATTTTTATCTATGCTGGAGTATTTCGATGTATTCTATCAAGATATTCAACCAGTTCCAATAAAAACTGCAATGAATATGCTTGGTTATGATGTTGGAGATTTCAGATTGCCATTGAGTGGAATGAATACAGACCATGCTGCAAGAGTCGCAACATTGATTATGGATCAAAATATAAGAAAGCTTTAGCTTTAAAATGGGATTGACTAAAAAGCCACCGAAAATAAATCAAAATCATTGAAATTATATTTTTGAAATAAGCTCTATACAAAAAGCATCCAAGCATTCATTTTCATACTTGTAGGATGAGGATGCTTTTTTGCATAGAGCTGACTTTTGAGTCAGACCTTATTTTTTAACATTTACTGTCTCCAAATAATGTCTTTAAATTATTACAATAACGAACGTATTTCTTTAATATTTATATACTTCCATCCAATGCATTTGATAATATCCATCCTGTTACACTAACATTTTTTGTAGAAAAATATGTTACTTTACACCACATTCTAGATGAATTTTCGATATGTGTATCTTCAACATAGACCATATCTCCTTTTTCTAGAGTATCTGTTATCATAGAATTTTTATCATGATTTTCTCTAACATTTGCTTTTACAGCCGTAACATACTGTTCACTTCCTATAATAGACTTCGATAATTCTAGCAGCCTCTGATGAATTTTGATTTCCATTTTTCTTATCCAGTATTTTTTCTCTAAGTGCAATTGCATACTCATTGTCTGGCAGTATATTTATCATTTTCTCAATCTGAATAAGTGCAGAGTCCAAATCATTTTTCAAGTATAACAACTCAATTTCGTTGATCCAATTATTCGCCGCATCATCTATCAATTTATTAATATTCTTTATCAGCTTTTCGTCAGTTGTAGATATCGTCAGTAGTCTTTCGATAGCATTTTCATAATCCTGAGACATAACCATTGAATTAGCTTCTTTCAGCAATTCCATATTTTCTAATACAGATTCAATTTGCTTACATTTTTTGTCATATTCAATATCGCCAGTTTCATAATATAAAATTTTATAAAGATCCATCGCACCTCTATAGTTTTCATTTGCCAAATGTCTATCTGCATCCGCTTCCAGATGAGATATTCTTGTTGAATATCGCATGAAAATCAGACCAAATATGACTAACAAAATCAACACCAAGAAAATAATTAATGCCAAAATTTTATTTTTCCTTCGCTTGACGACTTTTCTATGTTCTTCAAATTCATCCAATTCTCTTTTGGTAGCTTGTTCCTGATATTTTCTAATTACTTCGCTGTCCAGCTTTATTTCCTGAGTGTTTTGACTCAAATCCTTGCTATCGATAACTCTATGCCTATTTATATCTTTATTTTTCCATATCATTATCTGCCTCCAAAGTGTTAGAAATCAATATAAATTCCTACTCTTCATCAATTCTAGATTCAATCATATAAATTAGAGATTCAACCGGCATATCACCCATTTCTGCCAATAGCTCAAGTGTTACTTTTTCAAAATCAGAGCTTGCCGTAATGGTTTTTAATACATTAAATCTCGGATTTATCATCAACAAATATTCTTTTACAAATGGATATTTCTCAAACATTTCCTTAACTGAAGAGCTATATTTAAAGCCCAGTCTGCTTACATCAAATATTTCTTCATCGATTTCCTTTGGCAAGCTTTTATACATTCTTTTTATTTCATTTTCAGGAATATATTCCAACGCAAACTCAAATCCTTGCTTTCTAATAGTGTTCAAAATCTTTACTCTTGGTTCAATCCCTCTAGAAAGCATATTAACAACATGACTACTAAAAGATTCTAACCTAAAATTATCTTCTCTATTTTCATAGTAAGCTTTCATTATATTGTCATATTTCTCTATAGCTTTGCCATAGTCTTCTTCTATTTTATATTTGTTTTCGAATACCTTTAATTCTAGCTCCATCCTTGGTTTAACATCTGGATCTTCATCAGGATAGCCAAATTCCAAACCTAAGGCTGGAAAAGTATATTCTGGAAGCTCTAACAAATCAATTAATTTTTGAGAATCGTTCAATATGCTTCCCAAAAAAACACCACCTAACCCCATACTTTCCAATGCAACCATAACATTTTGTGCACTTAGCAATGCATCAGAAAAGCCTTGAAAAAATCTATCCATAGAATTACTATAGTCTGTATATACATCCTTACTTGCAGAAATCTTTGCATTTCTATAAGCATCCACAACAAATATCCACACTTCTGGTGCAACAGACACGTGTTTTTGCATACAAATATCAGATATTTCCTTTTTTAAATTACTATCGGTAATTCTTATTATACTATACCCCTGCATAGCAACACTAGAAGATGTCTGATTTGCAACATCCAACAATGTTTTTATGATTTTGGGTTCAACAGCCTTGTCCTTAAACCTTCTTATAGATCTGTGATTAAGCTGATTATTTATAGTTTCATTAACAATGCTATTATTCATTACAATTATCCCTCCATAGATTATTTATATGGATATCTATACCCAAAAAACACACTATTGCTTCTATTCTTTACCAAATTTTTTGTAAAAAAAGTTTCCTAATGTATCACAGCTAATTGCCAATACTGCACCGCACAAGAATGAAATAATAACATATAGAATTTCTCCACTCAATACATTTATTCCCATTGACGCCACACCGAAGGTCGTAAAGCAACCTATGAACGCTCCAGGTATAAACCACAACACTTCAGCCTTTGCTTGCCAACACATCGTCGCAGAAATCACGCCTGTCATAATAACTGAAAGTGCCATAGAATTTGGAACAAAGCTTGAAACAAACATAGCTACCAATGCGGAAATCATTCCTGACATAGTCGAAAATATTGCCGTTTTTACGCCTTCTAACCCATGCTTACCGGAAGCAAAATAAGCTGTACAACCAGCAAATCCAACCCAAGTTATCAATCCCAAAGCTTGAAATGAAGAAATTAATCCCCAAATTCCACAGCAGATTCCCGTCCCTAATCCAAGGGCAAATAACATACTCATCTATCTTATACCTCCATCCTTTATATTTCTAAATAACTAAACCAATTCTTTTTTAGATACCGCAGCTTTTACACTTACGCTGTCGATTGCACCTATTTTCCCAGTTAATTCGTTAATATCATCCATTGTTCCAATCACTGTAATACTTACAACAGAAATTCCTTCTTCCGGAAATGGAAGTCCCATTCTGCCTCTAACAATATCCTTATATTCTGACACAATACGATTGAAATCACTCTGGCTTTGTACTGGATTATCCAATACAGCACTTATAACAGCAACTCTTTTTTCCATAAATTATTTACCCCCCTTGAAAATATTTTCTCGTCTACTATATTATACTACATTTGAGTTCGAATTCTCAAAAATATATATCAAAAAAAATAAAGATTTATTGCTTTTTTTTGATACTAGTTATAAAATATAATAAATTAAAAAATGGAGGGAAAATATGTTCGATATAAAGATTTTTGATGGTCTATCAACTGAAGAAAAATACGCTTCGATGGTTATGGCTATAAGAGGACTTGTCGATACCGACGATTCTGTAGTGAGTAAATTAGCAAATGCATCTGCATTGATAAATGCAATTGTTGGAAGAATGAATTGGTGTGGATTTTATTTAGACAATGGAAAACAGCTTGAGCTGGGACCTTTTCAGGGAATGCCAGCATGCACAAAAATAAATTATGAAAGTGGTGTTTGCGGAAAATCCTTTAGCATAAAGAAGACATTGAGAGTAGATAATGTTCACAATTTTGAAGGTCATATCGCCTGTGATGCTGCTTCCAACTCAGAGCTTGTAATTCCTATCATAAAAGACGGCGTTTGCAAGGGTGTATTAGATATGGATAGTGCTGAGTTTTCACGATTTGGTGAGCTAGAAGAAAAATATATAGGTGAATGTGTAAAAATTATAGAAGCTCATGTATTTTAATATTTATGGAGGTATAACAATGAAAGTAATCGAATTTTTAAACAATGCAAAGGTATATTATTTGGCAACTGTCGATGGAGATCAGCCACACGTTAGACCAATAGGCTTCGTGATGGATTACAAGGATCAATTAGTATTTTCAACTGATGCAAGAAAAAAAATGTGCAATCAAATTAAGAAAAACCCAAAGGCTGAAATAAGTGCAATCGATGAAAATATGAATATCCTTAGACTTACTGGAAAAGTTAGATTTATTACGGACACAGATTCTCAAGCAGCAGCTATAAACGCATTCCCTCTTTTTGGTCAAATGTATACTGTTGGTGACAGCAACTTTGAAATATATACACTTGATGAGATAGAAATATCTTATACAACAATGACCGGAAAAAAACTAGATGGCATTAAGCTATAACAAATAGGTATAAAAAAACAGCTAATTCAATACCTGTACCGCCCCCCAAAAGCTAGACCTAAAAATCTAACGATTGGGAGGTCGGTACAAATTTTTATTGTACCAATAGAAGGCTATTTTTGATTTTAATTTACAGACTTTTTTACAGTCTCCAATAAATTAATGCATGTCAAGGTGCTGCTCCAAAAGCCCCTTCTGTAATATTAAGCTATGCAATTTTTTATTTTGCTACTTTATGGCTGTAAATCAAATCAACAGCTAATCCAATTAGAATAATGATTGCAATCAACACATATAATATTATGCTTCGAAATATCAAGCTAAATATTGCAATGAAAATTCCTGTTATCATAGTTGCAATCCCTGAAATTCTTTGACATTTCTTCCATGCTTCATCATTTTTCATACTATTCCTTGTTCTAAACCCCAAAGCACCATTCTTTTTCAGCTTAGGCATTACATTGCCAATTACAATAAAGACAATTCCCACAAAAAAGAATAAAGCTTGTTCAAACTCAAAAGAGGCAAAAGACAATTTTTCAGCCTTACTCAAACCCGAATAAATCATCACTCCAGAAATGATGTTAAAAATCAACAATGAACAAATTCCAATAATTAAGCCGTTCTTTTCGTTATTATTCCCTTGTACCTCTTGTTTCTTGGCAATTCTCCCCATAAGTAATAAAAATTGTCCAAATAGAATTGTTACAACTGGGAATATCAAAATTTCATATTTGCTGCCCCATCTATCAATCTTATTGTCAATATTATAGTGAGCGGGGATTAAATCCGGCAAAAACAACAATGCAACAATACTCACAACTAATGGTAAAAACATAAGTATATAAAACAGTTTTTTATTCTTCATTTTTTTCTCCTTTCAAATCGGAAATCCACATGATCGCTTCATCTAAAATAGATAAATTTAATTCATAAAAGATAAAATTCTTATACTTTGTTTCGTAAATCAAATCAGATTTTTTCAGTTTCGCTAAATGATAAGATAAGGCTTGAGGAGACATTCCCAAATTTTCAGCCAAATCCCCGGAATTTATTTTTCCGTCCTTTAATTTCATCAAAATATTTCTTCTATTATCATCTGCTAATGCTGACAAAATATCTTTAATTGCCATTACATCACCTCGCAGTCTATTTTAATAATTATTTAAATAGATTATAGCTTTTTCAATAAAAGAAATCAACACTATTTAAAAATATTTTTAAATAGTTATAGCGCTATATTTTTTCGTTACCTCTTGTAAATTGATGCGAATGTTACTGCACCTTTTTTAACTTTGCTCCCCATGTTATATCTTCATTTAATGGTAGCATAAGTAGGCTATGGACGTGTGGAAAAATTTTTTAAAAATAACTTATGACAAATTCTTATTTTTTTACATAATGTTGAATTGCATCACAAACATATTGTGCAGTTCCTTTACCAAACTTATCCAAGTTATCCCTAAATTCATCATTTTGTACATATCCAAAGCCGATGCTAGAAAACACGTCAATAGTGCAATCAAAAGCATATTCACAAAGAAGCTTATGTAATCTTTGTGCTAGCTCTACATTTTCTTTATCCAAGGAATTTAGTCCGTTCGACATATTTTTTGAAAAAGCAAAGAATATTTCATTGAATCCATCAGTGATTTCTTGTTCCTTTCCTCTTTGTCTTTCAATAGCCTGCTCAATAACATCTTCCCCATACATATCCACTGCTGCTTGTTTGTATTTTTGATTATCATGATATGTAAATCCATTAAATTTTTCCTTTGCTGACATATTCATTCTCCTTTCTCTTGATTCAATTGTCTTTTCCAATGTTTCTATCAACGTTAGGATACGTTCCTTCTCTTTTTGCATTAAAATCAATTGTTTTTTCAAATGAAAAGTTATTTCTTTTCCATCATTATTTATCAATTCTTTTATCTGCTTTAGAGAAAAACCCAAATACTTATAAAATAAAATCATCTGCAAAATAGACATATCTTCTTCAGAATAATATCTGTATCCATTTTCATATTTTTGAGGAGAAAGTAAACCAATCTCATCATAATGATGTAAAGTGCGCACCGATACACCACTAATCTCACTAGCTTTTTTTATCAAGTACATAAAATCACCTCCTAACTATAAAGTATAGGCTATTACGTTATGTTATAGTCAACATGTTTTCGAAAAATTTTCAACAAAAAATATGTTTCCATCTCTCACAAATAAATTGTTATGAATTACATTAAGTAAAAAAGCTACAACACTCTATTTCAATTCAGAATGTCGTAGCCAATCTCATTTATCGTATAAACGATACTAATATTTTCCTGTAATTTCCCTCTCTATTCTTCTTTGAGCATCCTTTTTCGCTATAGCTTGACGCTTATCATATAATTTTTTCCCCTTAGCAAGTCCAAGCTCAACCTTTACTTTACCATTTTTTAGATAGACACTCAGAGGTATTAGAGAGTAACCCTTTACTGTTGTCGCCCCTATCAGCTTTCTTATCTCACTCTTGTGTAGCAATAGCCTCCTATTCCTAAGAGGATCAACATTATATCTATTCCCTTGCTCATATGGGCTGATATGAACCTGCTTCAAGAAAACCTCGCTATTATCAACAGAAGCATACCCATCCTTCAAGTTTATTTTTCCCATTCGTATTGATTTTACTTCAGTTCCCTTTAGCTCTATTCCACATTCGTAAACTTCATCTATAAAGTAGTTATGTCTAGCCACCTTATTTTTGGCTAGTATCTTAACTCCAGACATAAAGCTACCTCCCCTTTTAAATATTTCAAGTTATCAGTTAATTTTTTTACCATTTTACCTTCTATTACTAAAATCAATTCATTTTTAATTTAAAATATATACTCTATTGATTTTTTATCGTAGCCTATTCCTGTATAAAAGAAAAATCTATTTTTCTAGTTTCGACTTCAACTTTTATCAATTTTACCTTGTGCTTTTGACCTATTTTGTATACTTTCTTTGTAGTTTCCCCAACTAAAGTCTTACTTCTCTCATTATAAATATAATAATCTGGAAGACCTTCCAAGCTTATCATCCCTTCTACACCATTTGACAGCTCGACAAAGATACCAAAATTTGTTATTCCAGAAATATGTCCTTCAAACTCGTCTCCAATCTTGTCGCTCATAAACACTGCTTTATAATAATCGTCCACATCTCTTTCAGCCATTTCAGCCTTTCGCTCCAGCACTGAACTCTGATCACTCACTCCATACAATATATTTTCATAGTGAGTTATTCTCTTATCGCTCAGCTTTCCTGAAATATGTTCCTTTATTATCCTATGAATCTGTAAATCTGGATATCTTCTAATTGGTGATGTAAAATGACAATAGTACGTCGCAGCCAAGCCAAAATGTCCCAGACATTCAGGAGAATATCTAGCTTGTCTCAATGTTCTCAGCATGATTGAACCAACAGCCTGTTTTATTTCAAAATCTTCAATGCTATCCAGTACTCTTTGTAAATCACTCGGTCTAATTCCACCCTTTGAAATTCTCAATATAATATCTAATTCATATAAATATTCCTTCAAAATTGTGACCTTTTCATTGTCAGGTAATTCATGAACTCTATACACAAAAGGAGTTTTCAACCAGAAGAAATGCTCCGCAATAGTTTCATTTGCCAAAAGCATAAACTCCTCTATTAATTTGTTTGATACTCTTCTTTCGTATGGCGAAATCTCAATTGGATATCCATTTTTGTTAAGTACTATTTTTGATTCAGGAAAATCAAAATCAATTGCTCCTCTTTTAAATCTGTTTTTTCTCAATAGTTCAGATAACACACCAGCATTCCTCAAGCTATCAAATAGTTCCTCCGTTAGCTCTGGATTATCTATATTCTCAATCAGAGATTTATCGTCATTTTCCAAAAATTCACTTACCTCATGATAAGTCAATCTGGCATTCGATCTAATCACAGATTCTGAAATTACATGACGAACCACCTTTGCATTTTGAGGATTTACTTCCATAATACAAGATAAAGTCAATCTATCTACATGTGGATTCAAAGAGCATATACCATTAGAAAGCTTTTGTGGAAGCATCGGTATTACTTTATCAACCATATACACAGAAGTCCCTCTTCTCAAGGCTTCTCTATCAAGTGGAGAATTTTCTTTTACATAGTATGCTACATCAGCAATATGAACTCCCAGCTCGTAATTTCCATTATCCAAAAGCTCCACACTTATTGCATCGTCAAAGTCTTTAGAATCATCCCCATCGATTGTATAAATCATTTTTTCCCTTAAATCTAGTCTTCCATCTATCTCGTTAGGCTTAACCTTACTTTCAATCATTTCTAATTGAGCAATAACCTTATCTGGAAATTCCTCCTGAAATCCATGACTCCTAACAATTGAATCTATTTCTACAAATCGCTCACCACTCTGACCAATTATCTCAGTAATTATTCCCTCCGGTTTTTTTTCATCATCGGGCCATACCTCAATTTTACAAACCACTTTGTCATTATTTTTCGCTCCACTAAAGTATTTTTTTGGAATAAATATATCCTTATCAAATTTTTTATTGTCAGGAATCACAAAACCAAAACCATTATTTTCGTGAAATAAACCAACGATATTTCTGTTCGCCCTCTCTAAAATTTTTATAACTACACCTTCCTTATTCATTCTTCCTGTAGGCTCTTTTGTAATTTTTACCAGCACAGTATCTCCATCAAAAGCACCATTTCTATCATCAGAATCTATGTATATATCAGAATTATCTTTTTCGGATGTTACAAATCCAAAAGTTTTTCTTGTAAATCCATATCTACCTTTTATCATTGAGTAGCTTTCCAGACTTCCTACCTTCCCTTTTTTGTTTATGAAAAGCTCACCATCCTCAAACATATCTTGAATAAGAGCTTTAACTTCGCTTATTTCGACTTTATCCTCTGCAAAAATTGTAACTAATTCATCAATGGGCATAGGTTTGTATGCGGTTTCTTTTATTAAGCCCAATATTCTATTTTTAACGTCATTTCCTAACATATATTTTCACCCCCATTTATGAAAAAAGCCCCCTTACTTACGTAAAAAGGCATCACAATACTATTTCATTACTGTTACTAGAGCAATTGCATTTACAAAAAATAAAACAGCTATTATTCTTGTAGTTTTCTTTAAAAATGCTTCTTTTCCTTTTGGTTTAAAATACGCTTGATAATCAGAATCCTCCAAAAAAACCTGTGTTTGAGCTTGTTTACTCTCTTGAGGCAACACCACTATTATCAAAAAAATGCTCAATACTAATTGTGTTAACATCAAAATATTACTTATACTCATATCTCTATCCTCCTAAAACATAGTTAATGTCTACTAATTTTCACAATAAAATCCATTTATAAGTATATCATAAAATATCACTAAATTCAATCAATTTAAGGTATAATCTAAGAACATTTTTGAAGAATTCACTTTGCAAATTTATCATATTTTTGTAGTATTACAATTGATATAAAACAAATAATATTAAATAAAATATACTACTATTTACAATTTAAACATTTATAAAATAATAAAGGGATCCTTTTATTACGCTTGAAATCATGGCCCACCCATCAAACATGTTGTTTGTACAAGGGCTATAAGCCCAAAAGGGTTACCGACCAGCATCTAAAGACTTTCACTCTGTCCAAGCTCAGCCCTTAACTCGTCTCTATCCCTTAGGACACAGCCCTATAATATTTAACGTTGATGAGAGAAATTATTTTCTATCATCAACGCCAAATATTATACAATCAAAATAAAAAGTGCTATATATGATATATTAAAAAATCAAATCTATAGCACTTATCTTTATAGCATTATAATACTTTTTAAATAATATTTTTATAGTAAGTCAAAATTCACATTTTCTCTATCCTCTACCTGCTTATTGACCTTTTCCAAGAATTCAGCTACATTCATTGAGCCTAACTCACCCTCTTCTCTAGATCTAACAGATATTGAAGCATTTTCACTTTCTTTTTCTCCCACAACTATCATATAAGGAATCTTTTCCAACTGAGCCTCTCTAATTTTGAAGCCAACTTTTTCTGCTCTATCATCCAACTCAACTCTTATATTGTTGTCAAATAATTTCTTTCTAACTTTATCTGCATAATCATTGTATTTATCAGAAACTGAAATTACCTTAACCTGACATGGAGCCAACCATACTGGGAATTTTCCGGCGTAGTTTTCTATCAATATTCCTATAAATCTTTCAATCGATCCCAGACATACTCTATGAATCATTACTGGCCTATGCTTTTCACCATCTTTTCCAACATAAGTAGCATCAAATCTCTGTGGAAGCTGCATATCCAGCTGAATTGTTCCACACTGCCAAGTTCTACCTATACAGTCTCTTAGGTGGAAGTCAATCTTTGGTCCATAAAAAGCACCATCACCTTCATTTACTATATAATCCATACCAAGCTCTTCCAAAGCACCTCTTAATCCATCCTCTGCTACTGCCCATTCTTCATCAGTTCCCATTGAATCCTCAGGTCTAGTAGACAATTCAACATGGTAAGTGAATCCAAATTTTGTATATACCTTATCAATTAGCTTAACAACGCCCTTAATTTCATCTCTTATTTGTTCAGGTAGCATGAATATATGAGCATCGTCCTGAGTAAATGCTCTAACCCTCATCAAGCCATGTAATGCACCAGATAACTCATGTCTATGTACACGACCTCTTTCAGCAACTCTCATAGGGAAATCTCTGTATGAATGAGGCTTGCTCTTATAAAATATCATTGCACCCGGACAGTTCATCGGCTTGATAGCATAATCTTCTTCATCTATTTGAACAGTATACATATTTTCTTTATAATGGAACCAGTGACCAGAAGTTTCCCATAATTTTCTATTCAAGATAATTGGAGTTTCTATTTCCACATATCCGTCTTCTCTATGAATTTCTTCCCAGTACTTCATTAAAGATTTTTTCAGCTCCATACCTCTTGGCAAAAATAGAGGGAAGCCAGGACCTTCCTCTGGAATCATAAATAAATCTAATTCCTTACCTATTTTTCTGTGATCTCTTTTCTTTGCTTCTTCCAGCATCTTTAGATATTCTTCCAAGTCTTTGTTCTTCTCAAAAGAAGTACCATATACTCTCTGAAGCATTTTGTTGCTCTCGTCACCTCTCCAGTATGCTCCAGCAATACTTTGAAGCTTAAATGCCTTTATCTTCTTAGTACTCTGCAGATGTGGTCCTCTACATAGGTCAACAAATTCACCTTGTCTATACATAGATATTACTTCACCATCTGGAAGCTCTTCTATCATCTCAACCTTATAATCTTCGCCCTTTTCCTTCATCAATTTAATTGCTTCTTCTCTAGAAACCTCAAAGCCTTCGATTACCAAATCTTCCTTGACAATTTTTTTCATTTCAGCTTCTATTTTTTCCAAATCTTCTGGAACTAGCCTGTAGTCCAAATCGAAATCGTAGTAGAATCCATTTTCTATTGCCGGTCCTATCGCCAGCTTTGCTTCTGGCCAAAGTCTTTTCATCGCCTGAGCAAATACATGTGCTGAAGTATGTCTAAATACCTCTTTACCTTCTGGATCATCAAATTTAAAAAAGTTTACCTTGCAGTCTTTTTCAATTTTTTTATTCAAGCTTTCAAGCTTACCATCAATAGAGCCTACTAAAACACTTCTAGCAAATCCATCACTAATTCCCTTTGCAATATCAAATAGTGAAGATCCATCTTCTACTTCTACAAAATTGTCATCTCTTAATTCAACCTTTAACATAGCCTTACCTCCATACTATATTTTATTTGTTTTAGTACATTATATGTAGGGGATTTTTTTCAACAAAAAAATCGCCCCGAAAAAATTGGGACGATATACTCGCGGTTCCACCCAAGTTGGCATAATTAACATTATACCCTCTCGAAAGACTTTAAGGCAGTCAACCGGACACTTTCACTATAGCTACTAAGTCCTGCTCAAAGGTAGTTTTCAAATAGACCATACTAATGAACTTTCAGCCAAGGCTCATCTCTCTGTCAGATGTATTCTATTTTACTTGTCCTTTTTCATAGCAAATTTTTATTTTTTATAATTCTATCACATATTTTTTATGATTGCAATAGTTTATTGTTTAAGTTTTTAATTTAAAAAATCACCGATATAATACCTTGAACAACACCAATGACAAACCCAAGGAACAATCCTAGATTCTCGATATGCTTTAGCTCCTTACTTGCAATCACAAAAATTATTTTCTCCAATTCCACCAAATCCAGCTCGTTGATTTTTTCTTCTACCATCCGTCCAACATCAATCCTTGAAATCGCCTTTTCCTTCGCAATCTCTAATAAAGAATCAATTCCGGAATCAAACTCACTCTCAATCACTTGATCGACAAATTCAGCCACCTTTGACCTAAATAAAAATGGAATAAAGCTCGCCTTTTCCTCGATTATCACTGCAATCCTCTCTTTTAGAGCTCGCTTTAAATTTTCTTTGTCTTCTTCCTTAAACATATTGTTTATCAGTTCATCATAGTCGATCAATTGCTCTCCAACTGTAGTTCCGATACTTTTTGCTATATCAGCTCTTCTCTTGGGAATCAAACCTACGATTTCAAAACCAAAAACAGGTATTTTAAACGGTTTTAATGGTCTAAAAAGCATCTTAACAGCCAAAACGTTTGTCACATATCCAATAATACCTCCAACAACTGCCATTGTTAATATTTTTATCATTATTATTTTATCCATTATATAGATAATTTCATTGTAGTTAAATTAAAGAAAAATTAACTGTTGTATCTGAAACACATAGAATTTAGTTTTTTTCTCGTTTTTCAACTAAATATTCTCAAATAAATACATACCACCATAGTCTACCAATTTTTCCTTACCTAATGAAATTATTTTTTTCCCCCTTTCAGTTATAAATTCCTTTATTCTAGCACATTCTGGATGTTTATCCAAATCTCCAAAGAAAAATACATCATCCTTGTAGACTGCACTAGCCCCTCCAATAAATCCGTAATCCATATCGAATAGAGATATACCACCACTAGATATCTTTAGAACATCAAGCTCCTCTTCAATCAATTTTTTATAAATTCCATTGTCTGCTGTTATAAACGATCTTTCGTCTATTGCGAGAATTGAGCAATTAGCATATCCTTGTTTGACATTTATCACTTTCAAATCGTAATTTACATTATTTATTCTATCAGAAATAGATTCATCTGTAAAATTAAAATTTCCAATATGAACATTACTCACGCTACAGACATTGTAAAAAATATTATTTGGATATTTCTCTGATAGAGTTTTTCTTCCCATTAACAATGATTTTTTTATACCAAGCTCTAAAAAAAAGCTATTATAATAATCAAATGCCTCTGGAGCAGAAATAAAAATATTCCCGTCATAATAAAGAGAAATATCCACATGTCCATTTATAGCATCATATACCTTATCATTTCTGAAAGATGGTATCATTTTGGAAATTCCACACTCAAATAAAGCTTGTTTTATTTTTTCATCCATTCTGTAATCCACTATGCAAAATACATTTCTATTAAAAATACCATTACTCATTATAACACCCAATTTTACAACAACTTATTTTTCAAACGACAACCGATTTTTTTAACAATTGATTTTAAGTAACCAAAAATAATTTTTAGACTACCAATCATTCGTAATCGAGCTACTTATTATAACAACTAATTTTCAGTTATCAAAGCCAACAATCTTTCAGACAAACCATACCACGACAGATTGCTTATGTCCAAAAACCTCTCTCTGTTATTTTTTCTATATTCAACTGCTTTCTCCAATGCGAATTTCAATCTATTTTCAAAGCCTTCCATCTGTTCAAAAACTGGTGTTTGAATGTCAATCATTTCAGGTAATTCCACCAAATTAAACATCCCGCTGTTTTTAATACTATCACTCAGCCATTCTTCTAGTCCATCTGTGTTGGTACAAATAACATAACAACCACATGCCAAGGCTTCAAGAATTACAAGTGGCAATCCTTCATAATATGATGGCAAAACAAAAATATCACTTGAGTTAAATAAATCAGCCAATTCCTGTTGATCAATTTTTCCAACAAAATCAATTTTACGACATGACTTTTTTGCCAAAGCTATTATTTCTTTTAACTCATCACAATCACTAGCACCACCGGCAAAGATAATATCAATATCATATTCTGAAATATCAATTTTATTCAACGCATTAATAAATGGAATTAATCCCTTGCTACAAGATATTTTACCAGCATAAGATATTTTGATGCTTCCAGATTTTTTTACCATTTTATTATTGAAAATTGAACTATCATATCCACTTCCAATTGTTTTTATCTTTGATTCACCAATACCAAAGAGTTTTTCAATAGTTTTTTTCTGCTCATTATGAAGAGCAAATACACCATCTAAGCTCCCAATTTTTTCAATGATGTAATCTCTCATAAAATCATTACTCATTAACTGCCTGATACAGGTTCCATGACAAATTGCGTAGATTTTTTTATTTGGCAATAGCTCTCTTGTTATTGAAGAAATATAATATAAATGATGACATATAATCACATCTGGATTTTCCTTATCAACAGCATCCATCAATAGCTTTGAAAATTCATCTCTCATTTTAGCTGCCTGATCGCTTGTTATATCTCTGTATCTGGTACTAGGATACGGCATATTATCGCTCATTCCAGGTACATTGAAATCGAGTACCTCACTGTTATATTTTAATGGATACAGAGAAACCTCTCCATCGAATTTTTCTAGAATTGCCTGCTCGCTATCAGCTATATCTATCCCCACTATCAATGCCTGATCTATATTTTTTTTTCTAAATCCATTTATTATTCCACTCATATAGATGCCACTTCCGGTTGAATCTGGCTTTTGAGCACTAATATGTAATACTTTCATATCAACCTCCAGCTATTCCTTATCTATTTTAAACATCAGACACGTACAATCATCCATTTTTTTAAATCTCGGGATAAATCTTACCTTATCTTCATTATTTTCAAACTTCCTCAGTAAATGAAACAATGATACGATGCCCCTATCAAAAGACAATTTCAACAAATCCTTCTCTTCAAAGATTCCATACTTGTCACAAATGGCATAATATCCGTCGCTAGCCATCAATACTTTCATATTCTCACTTATTTTACAAATTCCATATACAGCATTGTCAACAGCCTTTTCATCGAAGCTTAGAATCCAATACCCTCCCTCTATATTATTTTTGAGTCTATTTTCAATTATTTGATCCATTACCCTATCTTTGATTTCGGCAAAATTAATATAACCAAAGTCATTTAGATTTTTCATCGACTCAAAAACTTGACTATCGAAATTTGAAATTGTTTCATCAGCGATTTTAGGAATACAAGAGTTATCTGTGTAAATTCTACAATCTCCAAGTACAAAATATTCCATATCGTCCTCATTTATTCTTATTAAAGCAATCGAAGCTGACGGATAATCCAATTTCAAAATATCCTCAAAGCCCAGCCCATGACTATCACTTAAATTTTGCTCAAACTCAGCTCTTATTTCTCGGATTCCTCTTTTCATCAATAATTCCAGAGAAATATTATCTGTAATATTATCTCTCAAATATTTATCCCACCAAAGCGAATACCATCTGGCATCAGTCTCTGATGGCATAAAATTTTTTCCATTTAAACCAGTAGCACCATCAATTACCCAGGCAATATTCTCCTTGAATCCACACACATCTTCATTGTAAATATTTGAGCCTGATGTGCACAGGGCTACCAGATCCTTTATTTTATAATTCATTTCTACTCCAAACTATATTAAGCTCTTTCTTTGTATTCTGCATTTTTAATATTCTTTCTTCGATTCTATCTATCCTTTAGCGAAACTAAAAATAGTAGTACATCATTCCTTTGAAATTGCTCCACCATTTTTTCTATTTTATCATTTTCTCCTGTCAACTTATAATATTTCTATATTTTCCTTTTCACATTCAGAAATAATTAAATCTAATACAAACGTGAACGATGAATTTCATCCGTTCTCATTTATATCTATATAATAAATTTCTTCAATTTTTCCAGATAATTCCCCAAATACATCCTATGTCTCGTTCTTAGACCTTTTGTTCATTTTTTTTATTAATTTTAATTGTATCTTCCATATTTGATTGCCCGATTACCACCTATGTATTGTAGTTATAAATATAATATCAAATTAATGTTTAATTGTAAATTACAACAAAAAAAGAGAACTAAAATAAAAAGAGCGAAACAATTTTCTATCACTCAAAGTTTCGCTCAAACACTATATTATTTTGCATAAAATAAAATTATATTTCGTTCTTTCAATTCTTTTTTATCTGTCTTAAAATTTAAAGCTTTTACATGCATCTTTGTTTTAATATTTACATCTTACCCTTACACCTATAATCATTTTTTAATACTTTTTATTTTGAAAAAACTACCCAGCTATCAACCTTAGCTTTAGGCTTTTCCCAACTTGCAACGACTTCGGTATTATTGTTATCAGTATCAGAAGCTCCTAATCTACCACCTTTACCTAATATATACAAGGTATAATTAGTCATTGTTTTTGCCTGAAAGGAACCCCGTACATTATTCCCTTCAATTCCAGCCTTCCAACCACTTAATTCAGGGATATCAATCTCTTCAAATGATTTTTCTTTTGTTTTAACATTTAACTCTATATTTGCGCCCTTTAATTCCTTTATACTAACAGCTTTGATATCTTTTAGATATATTGCTTTTGATTTTGATACACTTCCAGTATCACTAACTACTACTATAGAAACTTCGTTAATTTTATTTGTAAGTTTCTCAGGAATATAGAATTTATCCCCATTCGTCTTATTTAAAATCACTTTATTATCAGACAAAATTCCGACTGCTTTTAATTTTTCAGATGTCTCATTTTTTATTGTAATTGATGAATCTATATTATCATTATTTCTTACAAAGTATATAAAGCCTATTATAATTACAAGTAAAATTATACCTATTCCGAATATTTTCCTTTTCATACTAGACACTCCCCTTTAAGCTTCCATTTTCTATTATATAGCTCTTGTGAGCAACTTTTTCAAAATCTCTGTCATGACTTACTACAACTATTGTTTTCCCCTCTCTATTCAGTTTAATAAGTGTATCTATCACTATCCTTTTATTTTCACTGTCAAGAGATCCCGTAGGCTCATCCGCAAGCATAATATCAAATGGTTTTACCATATTTCTTGCTAAAGCCACCCTTTGTTGCTCTCCACCGGACAGCTCATATACTTTAAATTTCAATTTATTTGCCACACCCATTTTATTGAGCGCATTTATTATAAGCGTTTTTTTATCCTTCTGACTATTATATTTAATCGCAAGCATCATGTTTTCCTCAACAGTCATTTTCTCAACCAATGCAAAGTTTTGAAATAAATACGCTATGTTCATCCTTCGTAAATATTCGCTTGCCTTATCACTTCTCACTGGATCATTTTTTGAAAAACAAATCACCTTTCCCATATCATAATTTTCAAGTGTTCCCATTATGTTTAGGAGAGTTGTTTTCCCACAACCACTTTTGCCAAATATACAAACAAAATCTCCTTGATAAATATCCAAACTAATATTCTTTAAAATACTGTGATTTCCATATTTTTTAGAAATATTTCTTAAGGTTATTTGCAATTCCTTTTCTTTTTGCATTTAACAACCCTCCTTCAACCTAAGTACAATGCTTCTTTCGCTTTTCTTTAGCTGTAAAATTTCTATGCCAAAGCATATAAAGCTTCCACAAATACATATTATTAAACTCATCAAAAGTTTATCCACATTCCAGCCATCTCTTGGAATAAATAATCCAACATCACTTATTACTCCCGTTACCATAATAACCATAAACAAAATAATAATACTTATGATATAACCAATTATATTTTCAATAAGTTTCTTATGATGTATATCTAAAAATCCATATCCCAACAGCCTAGAAACATCTATTCTTTGTCCATGATTATAAAAATATGTTTCTTTATCTATTTTTAATAAAGTTACTAGAATAATAATAGATAAGACAAGACCAATAACATATATACTTGCCTCCATCTTATATTCGTCTATTCTTGAAACTATATCATCGTAGACTGAGCTGATATAGAGTATAAACGGCTCAGATTCTGTTTCTTCAATTATGTCCTTCAAACTCTCGTATGCTCTACTAGGCTCTTTAACATATGGATGTAGCTGCCCATTTACTAAAGATGATAGTTTGATTCCGTAATCTGGGAGTAATTCTTTCCCATTTACTGCTACCAAAACATAATTTTTCAAGTTTGCTTCGTCAATCCTTTTGCTACTATCAAAAGAAAATACACTTTGATTGTCTTTTAATCTTACGTATGTTTCTATAATTGTATCTTGTTTTTTTATGTTCTGAAAAATATGTTCTTCATGAATTTTATCTTTATCAAATTCGGTAATTTCAACATCCTCTGGAACAAAAATAATCCACTCGTTTTCATGTATTTTATACTGTTCTATTTTATTCACATCTTTGTCTAAGAGATTTGCAATATGTAAATAATTTTTATTTACATAGGCATAATTACCCTGAAAAGCTTGTTGCCTTAGATAGTCCTCATCATTACTCATTCCTTCTTTTCTGGCGTTTGGTGCATTAAACAGTATTGCTCCCTCATCATCCAAACTATTCCATAAATCATTCAGCTTTGGTATGACTATTTTATGAAACTTTTTATCATCTTTTTCATAACTCCAAGACCATGCACAAGCCATATTTGCATAATGTTTGGAACTTTCCCAAGTTGGAATATATTGCTTCATACTCAAATAGTCACTAAGTCCTAAAAAACTTACAATTGATAGATAAAAAACCATAACAATCGAACCTGTTTTTATAATAAAGGAACTTCTATGATAACTTCTTCTATAACCTTTCAATAAAGCAATGACATTAATTCCTTTTAATTTGATATAAATCAGTATAAACTCTATTGATATTAGAACCCCTATTATAATAGCAATTAAAATAAATATTGTTTTCATTGATATCATAAATCCTAAAATATCACTAGGAGCAACTAAATACCCTATAATCCCAATTGTCAATACAAGTCCCACTATTGCTGGTATTGCAAAAAGCTTTAACACCTTCGCAATAGCTAAAGTTAATTTGTCGTATCCTAGTAAAATTGATATCGATAATTCCTTTGAAAGCATACCATTGTAAATAATTAGACAAAAGACAATAGCTACAAATATAATAAAAATCGTAAGCATATATAAGTATGCTTGTTTCTGTGTGAATTCACTAGAAACAATAAAATCTGGATTAAGCACTGCTTCTGTTTTTAATTTTTCATTTTGATTTATTTCTTCGATAAATTTATTAACATTTACTTCTGTACCTCTTACATGATAATCCCCATTCACTTTTTCCATACTGACATTTTCAAAAGGAATTAGACTTATATCTTTTGCTGTTAATAAGCTCATTGATTTTACATCCTCAAAACCATTTAGTTTATCCTTACAATCAACAATAGAGATATTTCTAAAAGATTTTTTGAACCACTCAGAATCATTTAAATGAATGTAAATCTTTAATTTTTGTTTGTCAAACTTACTATTTTTAGGAACATATTCTTCTTTTATAAAGCTTATATCATTTTTATTGGCTATTTTTTGCAATTCATTTATTGTCTTGTCGGCTACTTCTGGCTTTGTTATAATATTTACAGTCGTATTAAAATCTTTTATGAATATATTTAAAAACATACCATCTGAATGGAAAAACTTTCCAATGCTAATCACTATAATTAGCAAAATTGCCAATATACCAACTGTTTTTTTCATTCTGTATCATCTCCAACTTTATAAAAATAGCGAGTATGAGTAATGCCACAATACTAAAATAACAACGTGGCACCGCTCAAGCTCGTTCAACTATTTTTTATTTATTGTTATTTAACATCAGCCCAAGCCCTATTACCACTTAAAGCTTTTTCCCAAGAAGCCTCTGCTCTACTTCCCGCACTTATCCAACCCGAATAAGAAAACTTACCACCAGCCCCTTGTACTGTAGTTTTATGTGTTTTTTTACTGTGATCATATTTAGACCAAACATAGCGACTACCTACACCATGTCTCCATTTTCCACCTAAAAAATTTTTCCATCCACTATCATAACTGAACAATGTTGGCTGAGTATAATCTTCTTCAAAAACTTCCATCTCATAACCAAGTCCTTCAACATATGGCAAGTTTGTTTCTTCTGCTGCAAATGCTGGTACAGATGATGCTAACATCAAACCTGTTAATAATACTAATGACAATGCTTTTTTCATGATAAATTCTCCTCTCTCAAATACTTAAATTTTTTGTAAAATTTTTCTTCCGAATAAAGTTTCCCAAAACTCTACTCAATCTCCGTTCCTATACCTATGAGGATTATTGTAATTCATAAAACTACACCTCCATTTTATATATTTATAATCACAGATGATTATTCAAATTAATAATTCCATTCAAATATAAAGGAGCTATCCTTACTCATATTATAGAATAGCTCTTTGCTTTATACTTAACGGTATCTTTGAATAATTCTTGCGTTTTCTTTGCGATTTAATTTGGTATATATGGAAGCATTACTTTAGCACAAACTCTTTTATTCTCCTCTCCAATTTCAAAAATTCCACCCAAATGTTTTACAATATCATTTACAATTGTAAGTCCAAGTCCCGATCCATTATTGCTTATTCGTCTTGATAAATCGCCCCTATAAAACTTTGAAGTAACCATATTCCAATTCACATTTAAATTTGGAGAAACATCATTTATAACACTTATTTTTAACATTCCATTTATTTCCTCAACATTTATATTTATGCTTGTTCCTTTCACAGAATAATTAACTGCATTTGTAATCAGATTCTCCATTATTCTAAGTAAAAGTTGTGGTTCCGTTTTAATCTTACTGTTTTCCAAATCTAAAAACTCCAAAATTAAAAGATGATCTTTTATAGATAAGCTTTTTTCTTCTTCCCACTGACTAAAAAAAATTTTTACATCTACATCCATTAAATTTAATGGAATTTCATTTAAATTGAATTTTAAATATGAAAAAAAATCTTCACTTAAACGATTTAAATATTTTATGTTCTCATATATAACATCAACAAACTTATTTTTTTGTTCTTCAGAAAGATTTTTTTCGTCTTTTAATAGTGTTATATAACCTATCATATTCGCAAGAGGAGTTTTTATATCATGAGCTAAATACGTTAGCAGATCTGTTTTTTCTTTATATACCAGTTCATATTCCTTTTCAAGTTCTTTATGGTAATTATGAAGTTCTATAAACAAATCTCGTTCCTTTGATAATGACTCATGAAATGGTATTAAATCTTTATCTTCACTTTTAAGATAATTCAGTCCAGACTCAAAATATTGATTATATACATAAAACCTTTTTTTCTGTATTATAAATGTCCCTATCAATATAGTAACTACCCCTAGTAAAAGTATTATATATTTACCTATTTCAAAATAAAAGGAAGAAAATTTATCTAACGGCAATTCTGGATTTACACTGTCAACAAAAAAATTATCCATTATTTTGTAAATAATGAAAAATAGTATTGTACTTACAAATATCCATAGTATTTGGTAAATAATACCTTCCACAAAAAAACTTTTTCTCTTACCCATTGATTTTATACCCCACTCCCCAAACGGTTAATATGACTGATTTTAAACCAATCTTTTCAAACTTACTTCTAATTCTTCTTACATGAACCATAACTGGATTAACTTCATTTTCTAACACCTTATCACCCCATATTTTAAAGTGTATATCGTCCATATTATACACTTTACCAGGTTCTTCCATAAGCAACCACAAAATATCAAATTCTTTTGGTGTTAGTTCAATCTCTATATTACCATAGTAAACTTTATGTGTTTTAATGCTAATCCTTAAATTATTAACTTCTCTATCACAATTAATTGTATTTACAATATTTTTTGTAAATACATAATTTCTTCTAAAATGAGAATTAATTCTCGCAATCAGTTCAGATGGTTCAAACGGTTTTACGATATAGTCATCTGCACCAATATTCAATCCTTGCACTCTATGAATAGAATCTTCTAAGGCAGTAAGCATAATAATTGGCATAGTGGACGTTTCTCTTATCTTTTTGCATATTTCAAATCCATTTATATCAGGAAGTAAAATATCCAATAATATCAAGTCATATTTATTTTTTTCAAGTTCCTCTAACGCCCCTTTTCCAGTATGAAAAATGCTGATTTCCCAATTCTCTGATATTAAATACATCTTTATAAGCTCTGCTAAGTTAGTATCATCTTCTACAAGCATTATTTTCATTTCAGTCATTCACTTCCACCCTCCTTAAAACTAAATACATCATTTGGAGTACATTTCAAGGCATTACATATTTTTTCCAAATTTTTAAATGTAATTGGCTTATCTTTTCCCATCTGTGCCATGACATTAGTTGTAATCTGTGCCATAACAATAACTTCCGTTTTCTTTAATCCCTTTTGGGCAAGTTATATCCACAAGCATTTATAATTTAATGCCATACCGTTTCCTTTTTTCTTTAGGTATAATTTTTATGTGTATTATACCATAATCATTAATTGTATTCAATTTTTATTTGAGAAGTTGTTTTGCTCTGAAATTTTAATTATATTGTCATATTAAAATAATTTTGATTTCTAAATTATTGATTAAGTTCCTGTTGGTACTTAGCATTTCTTTTTACATATCTTTCCTCCATTTTTATTTCTTTTGATTTAATCAAAAAAGACCACGATTTTTCTATTTTATCATGGTTTTATCTATATTTTTTCATATTAAATTTTATTTTTTGTTCATTCTAGCTTCTGTTTATTTTGAGCAAAAGTTATACCTCATTAGCTTGATTAGACCTTGTTTCCCGTTTAGCATATCCAAGTAGATTTGAAAAAGGAGTTTTTATATCATAGGCTAAATAGGTCAATTTATACCACGTATATTGAATTTATTCAATTTATAAGTCTGTGCAAACTATTATATGACGTTTTATCAAAGATAACCTCAAAATAGGCTGACCTAAAAGGTCAGCCTATTTTTGTTAAATATTATATATTCACGACTAATAGAATGTCATATTAATACTATCCCAAGCAGGAACTAAATATTAATACATTTCAGCCATTCTCTTGTATCCTTCATATCTTTCCTTAGCGTTCTTTTCAGCTAAAGCGAATAATTCTTCACTTTCTTCTGGGAACATCTTAGCTATAGAAGCATATCTGTTCTGTGCCATAATAAACTCTCTGAATGATTCAGTTGGTTCCTTAGAATCAAGTGTAAATGGATTCTTTCCTTCTTCCTTCAAGCTTGGATTGAATCTGTATAGATGCCAGTATCCACTCTTAACAGCATCATCTTCATTTTCAACTGTCTTGCCCATACCCTTCTTTAATCCGTGGTTGATACATGGAGCATAGGCTATTATTAATGATGGACCGTCATGCTTTTCAGCTTCTATCATTGCTTTTAAGAAGTGGTTCTTGTCAGCACCAATAGCAACCTGAGCAACATATACGTTACCGTAAGTAGCAGCCATCATACCAAGATCTTTCTTCTTAGATCTCTTACCAGCAGCAGCAAACTTAGCCATAGCAGCAACTGGAGTAGCCTTTGAAGACTGTCCACCTGTATTAGAGTAAACCTCTGTATCAAATACAAGTACATTCACATCTTCTCCCGATGCAAGAACGTGGTCAAGTCCACCGTATCCGATATCATAAGCCCAACCGTCTCCACCAAGAATCCAGTGAGATCTCTTAACGAAATAATCTTTTAGTTCAACTAATTCTTTTACTAATTCAGCAAAGCTTCCTTCAGCAGCATATTTATCAACCAATGCTTCAAACGCAGCACTTGTTGCAACAGTAGTTTCACCATTCTTCATATTTTCAACGAACTCAGTAACAACTGACTTGTCAGCTTCTGGAGCAACTACAGCCAATTCTACAGCTAGATCTCTAACCTTTTCTCTCAACTGCTTAACAGCCAAATACATACCATATCCGTATTCAGCATTGTCTTCAAATAATGAGTTTGCCCATGATGGACCCTTACCTTCGTGGTTCACTGTGTAAGGAGTTGATGGAGCTGAAGCACCCCAGATTGAAGAACAACCTGTAGCATTTGCTATCATCATTCTATCACCAAATAGCTGAGTAGCCAACTTGATATAAGCTGTTTCACCACAGCCTGCACAAGCACCTGAAAATTCAAGAAGCGGTTGTTTGAACTGAGAGCCCTTAATAGTTGTAGCTGGCATCACTCCTGGTTTAGCAGAAACTTTACTGAAATCAGTCGCAAAATACCAATTAGCTTCTTGCTGCTCTTTCTGTTCTTCCATCGGCATCATAATTAATGCTTTATTCTTTGCAGGACAGATATCTGCACAGTTTCCACAGCCTGTACAATCCATAGCAGAAACCTGTATTCTGTAATGTAGTCCTTCTAATCCCTTACCAACAGCTTTCTTAGTTATAAATCCTTCTGGAGCATTCTTCAATTCTTCTTCAGTCAACAAGAATGGTCTGATTGCAGCGTGAGGACATACTAATGAACACTGGTTACACTGAATACAGTTATCTATCTGCCATTCAGGAACATCAACTGCTATACATCTCTTTTCATACGCAGCTGTACCAGCTGGGAAATGACCATCTTCTCTACCATTAAAAGCAGATACTGGTAATCCATTACCCTCAACTGCAGCCATAGGTCTCAATATATTTTTGATAAATTCAGGATCGTTGCTTGCTTCAGCATTGCTATCAACAGCATCAGCCCAAGAAGCAGGAACATCTATTTTAACAAGAGCATCTATACCCTTATCAACTGCTGCATAATTCATGTTGATAATCTTATCACCCTTCTTACCATAAGTCTTAACAATAGAGTCTTTTAGGTATTTTACTGCATCTTCAGTTGGTATTATTTCAGCTAGCTTAAAGAAGGCAGCCTGACAAATCATATTTATTCTGTTTCCTAAGCCTATTTCCTTTGCTATATTAACAGCATCTAGAGTATAGAACTTGATATCATTTCTTGCTATATACCTCTTCAATGAAGCTGGAAGGTTAACATCAAGTTCTTCAGGAGACCATATTGTATTTAGTACAAAAGTACCACCTTTTCTTAAGCCCTTGATTACATCATATTGGTATACATAGCTCTGCTTATGACATGCTATATAATCAGCTTCATCCAATAAGTATGTAGATCTGATTGGACTATCACCAAATCTCAAGTGTGACATAGTTACACCACCAGATTTCTTTGAATCATAATCAAAATAAGCTTGAACATACTTGTTAGTGTGATCACCTATAATCTTGATAGCCTGCTTGTTAGCACCAACAGTACCATCTGAACCAAGTCCCCAGAATTTGCATCTAACTGTACCTGGCTGTGCTATCTTAACTTCTTCTTTTATTTCTAGTGAATGATTAGTTACATCATCAACTATGCTTAATACAAATCTGTTCTTTGGAGCATCAGAAACTAGGTTCTGGAATGCGGCATTTAGATCAGTTGGTATAGTATCCTTTGATCCTAATCCATACCTACCACCGATTATCATTGGAGCATTTTCCTGTCCGTAGTATACATCTCTAACATCAAGGTATAGAGGCTCACCATTTGCACCTGGTTCTTTAGTTCTATCAAGAACAACTATTCTTTCAACAGTGCTAGGCATTGCTTTTAAGAAATGTTCAGTTGAGAAAGGTCTGTAAAGATGAACCTTAACTAAACCGTATTTTCCACCCTTTGAATTTAAAACATCTATCAATTCTTCAGCAGCTTCTGTAACAGAGCCCATAGCTACCATTACATACTTCGCATCCTCTGCTCCATAGTAATCGAACAATGAATGCTTTCTACCAGTAACCTCTGACATCTTATCCATATATTTTTCAACAATTCCTATCATATCATTGTAGAATTTGTTTGAAGCTTCTCTCGTCTGGAAGTAGATATCAGGATTCTGAGCAGTACCTCTAGTTACAGGATGATTAGGAGATAATGAATTATCTCTAAAAGATTTTACAGCATCAAAGTTCAATAGCTTAGCATAATCTTCATTTTCTAATAATTCAACCTTCTGAATTTCGTGAGAAGTTCTAAATCCATCAAAGAAATGAATGAATGGAAGTCTTCCTTCTATCGCAGCATAATGAGCAACTGGAGCAATATCTGCAACTTCCTGTACTGAACCAGAAGCTAATAGACAACAGCCAGTCATTCTTGCTGACATAACGTCTTGATGATCTCCAAATATCGAAAGTGCTTGAGATGCAAGAGCACGTGCAGAAACATGGAATACACCTGGCAATAACTCACCAGCACACTTATACATATTTGGTAGCATTAAAAGTAACCCCTGAGATGCTGTGTATGTAGAAGTAAGAGCACCTGCAGCTAATGAACCGTGGAATGCACCTGCAGCACCACCTTCAGATTGCATTTCAACAACCTTTACAACCTGACCGAAAATATTTTTTCTTTCCTGTGAAGCCCATTCATCAACAACTTCAGCCATTGTTGAAGATGGAGTGATTGGATATATTGCCGCAACATCAGTAAACGCATAAGATACATGCGCTGCAGCAGTATTACCATCAACTGTTTTCATAAATTTAGCCATGACTTTATTCCTCCTTAAAGAATAACAAATATAAACTATAATTTTTATAAAATACTGAGCATCAAATCGAAGCTCATTCAAAAATTAAAAACAAGCATACGACATCCTTGAATTCTTGGATTTTTCAATTGATAATACTCGATATTTGTATTATTTCATGAAATTGATGAAGTTATACTTTCTTTTAAAAATGAAAATCCATCAATTATCAAACTTATTATACTAAAAAAAAACTAAAAAATCAACTTATACAAAGCATATTTTTTAAATATTCTGTTTTTTTGTTAAATCATTATCTTTGTTGCGTATATGTAATTAATTTAACTCATTCTCGGTTTTATTTTTAAAAAATACAACCAAAATATCATCTTGCTTTTCACGATTTGAGCTGTATTTATGAATCTCAGCTTTAATTTTTCTAATGACGCTTTCCTTGCTTTTATTAATATTTTTTAACAAAAATCTTTCCAATCGTTCAAGACCAAACTCCTTACCCAAATTATTTTTCATCTCCAAAATACCATCTGTGAAGAAGCAAATACTCTCCTTATCATCCAAATTGATTTCTATCTCATTGTATGAAGAATTTTCTAACACCCCTACTGGCAATCCCTGCTTTCCATCTGATATATCGACACTTACTCCTTTTTTATCAATAACTATAGGATAGTAATGACCAGCATTTGAAATAGTCATTTTTTCATTATATTTATCAAAAATCCCAACCAGAGCTGTCGCATACATTCCGATTTCATCAAATTCCTTATAGATATACTGATTTAGATTTCTCAAAATTTCCTTTGGTGAATCAGAATACCTTATCAAAATATTAAAGGCTCCTTTTAAAAGTGCCACAATATAATTTGACGCGACTCCATGTCCCATCACATCTGCCACAATGAATACAACCTTCTCACCCAAATCAATCGCATTATAGAAATCTCCACCAACAACCTTTGCCGACTCTTGATAAAAATACATTTCCTTGTTGCCGAAATTTCCATCACTACAACAATCCATTATCAATTTTTGTTGCTTTTTCAATATTGACAATTCATTTTCAATATCCTTATGCTTTTCTTCAATCTTCATATGCTCGTAGGTCTGGATATTTAAGTAAATTTGCCTAGCCAATATAGAGATAGTCTTTCTATCATCATTTGAGTATTCAGCACTGTCAATACACCCTACAACCAATTCCGTCTTCGAGTCTATGATGAATTTTTTGTATAGATAACACTTAGCAATACCGCCATCTATCAGTGAAAATTTTCCGTTGTTATTCACCTCCACATTCTTTTTTGAATTTATAATATGTGTTACCAGGCTTGAAAATTCATCTTTTTTGGAATTCGGTCTAACAACATCGATTACATTTTCTTCAATATTATCCTCTGAGTCTCTTTTTATCATCCTAATAAATGTAAATTCACTATTCAATGATTCCAAAAGTACAGAGGTCATTTTATTCAAATAGTAGTCCAAATTTTTCGTTGAATAAATCTCCATTGAAGCTTTGTTAATATTATTCATGGAGCTTCTCAGCTTATCTACCAGCTTATTGATACCATCATTTTTTTCGGTAATTGAAATGGACAGTGTCAATAATGATGCAACTTGCGAGATAAAATCTATGTCATCCTGTTCCAGCCTTTCTCCCTTCATTATATAGCATGACATAAATCCAATAGTTCTATTTTCCAGCACAAATGGAAAAACTGCTCTACCAACATATTTTTCATTTAATGCCATCATTTCTTCGCCTTTTGCACCCTCGTATTCAAATATATTTTCAACAATAACCTGCTTTTTTTCTCTGACAGCTTCATGAATATATTTTGGATACAAATCGAAATCTATTTTCGAGCCATACTCCTCGTTTTGAGGAAAAAGAGTAGGGATATAATCAAGTGTAGCAGAGCAAACCAAATGTGCATATGAATAGTTATCGCCATAGAATAGATTAACACATGCTTTTGTAGGATGTACAACACTCAACATTTTCTTGATTACTATATCTTTAATCTCATAGAAATTATCCGAGCCTGTTACTATTTTTGAAATTTCAACAAGATCCTTCATCTTCTTTATATTTTCCAAACCAATCAACCTCCTTTTCAATAATCTATATAATAATACATACTTATGCCACAATCATTTTACAAATTTTTATTTTATTTCCATCAGCATTTCTCTGATATATTTTTTTGACACTGGATGACAGTAGTATGGTTCAATTTCAAACAAAGGCTTTAAAACAAAATCTCTCAAATGCATCTCTACATGTGGTATTTTCAAATTTTCGTAATTAACCACCTCATCACCATATGATATAATGTCTACATCAAGAGTTCTTTCTCCCCATCTTCTTGTAGTTTTTCTTCCTGACAATTTTTCCACATTTTTACAAAAATCCAACAGCTCAAATGGAGTAAAAATAGTTTCGACCTTTACAACACCATTTAAAAAATTTGGCTGATCTTCAACTCCATACGGAATGGTTTCTATAAAGCTAGATCTCTTTATTTCTTCTATATAGTTACATTTTTGTATTTCGTCAAAAACCATGCTCAAAAATTTTTTTCTATCTCCCAAATTTGAACCTATTGCAAGATATGCGATAACTCGTTTTCTATGGATATTTATAGATACATTAGAAAACTTTGTAGGAATTGGTGCATGAGGCTTCTCAATGCTCAGCTTCAATTCACATATTCTATCGTATTTGCAAAGAATATACTTTGACAAATCATTGCACAGTACCTCTAATAGATCATATCTATTTTTTTCGCAAAACTCCCTAATGCCAGCTGCAACATCAGCATAGTTCACTGTTTTTTCTATATCATCGTAAACCCTAGAGGTATCCATAAAAAACTCACAATTAACAGAAAACATTTGACCAAGAGCTTTTTCACTCTCCAAAACTCCATGGTAACCATAAAACTCAATTCCATCAATTTTTATCGAATCCATTGTCTCTCCTCCAAAACTGATTTGGTAACCTTTATTGCATCAACGTTCTCATCTACATCGTGTACTCTGAAAAATGTAGCTCCTTTCATCAATCCTATTACAGTTGTTGCCAGAGTACCAGCCATTCTGTTTTCGGTTTCCTTTCCAGTAGATGCTCCTATAAATCTTTTTTTCGATGTTGCAATCAATATTGGATATCCAAGCTTACATAATTCATCAGTTCTATTTACTGCAATTAAATTATGTTCATATTCCTTTTGAAACCCCACTCCAGCATCCAATATTATTTTATCATCACCAATACCACTTTTCTTCGCAATGTCTATCGTTTCCTTCATATCAGAAATAAAATCATTCCAAAAATCAGTGTAATCAAGCTTTTTTCTATTATGCATCAGACAGCATGGCAATCCAGTTTCAGATATCAGACTCGCCATTTTAGAGTCATACTTTAATCCCCAAATATCGTTGACAAGGTCAATATTTGTTTTCAATGCATTTATTACCTCACTCTTATAACTATCTAGTGACACAGGAATATCAAAATTATTCTTTATTTTTTCAATGACCGGCAGCACTCTGTCGATTTCCTCTTGAGCCGATATCTGAACATGCCCAGGTCTCGTAGATTCTCCGCCAACGTCAATTATATCCACACCAGCTTCAATCATTTTCTCTACATGGAACAAAGCATTATCCACAGAATAAAACCTTCCACCATCTGAAAAGGAATCAGGAGTAACATTTAGTATCCCCATTACATAAGCACCATTTTTTATATCAAATTCTCTATTTCCTATCTTCATAGCTTACCTCCTCTATACTCAACTACGAACAATACAATATAAGCACTCCATCATGCTCATAATATGAACGTACTCGACTTTCCAAAAATTTTTATTTAAGCTTAATATTCAATTACCTTATTCTTTTTTTCATCCGACCAATAGCATTCCTCACTAGCCAAACACAAAAAACAATTTCTGCTTTTTTTGTCAGCATACTTCAATAAATTTGAAAGCTCATTATTGCAGTCTTTATTACTGCTATGACTTCCAATAGCACTATTAATTATCTCTATTTCATCTTCTAAAAATCCACACATCAAAAGAATTTTTTTTGATATTTCTAATCCTGCAATGGAATGCTCTCTTCCATTTTTGTACTGTTCAGCTCTTCCTATATCATGCAGCAATGCAGATGCATAAATCAACTCTTTGTCCAGACCCAAACCGTTCTCCAGGTTGCTTATATGCATTATTCTCGCAACACTCGCTAAATGCTCTATATCATGCTTACAAAAGATACGATCCTGTTCCAATTCGGTTATCTCATTATTAATGTCCAAAAACAATCTATTGCTCAAAATCTTTTTTATCCTGTCCATCTAATCTGACCCTTCCACTTGAAATTAATCGAAAATACTCTATTCCTTAACCATTCCAAGAACAGTATTTCTTAGGTCAGAATTTTTCTCAAATTTACCTCTTGTAGCTACTGTAATTGTTTTACTTCCTATCTTCTTTACTCCTCTCATAGTCATACAAGTATGTTCTCCTTCTACAATCACCATAACACCCTGTGGAGATAATTCTTCAACTATACTATCTGCAATCTGAACCGTCATCTGCTCTTGTAATTGTAGCCTTCTAGCAAAAACGTCAACTAATCTTCCCAATTTACTCAAGCCAACAACCTTGTCACTAGGAATGTACGCTATATGAACTTTTCCAAAAAATGGCAGCAAATGATGCTCGCACATTGAATAAAAAGTAATATCTTTTTCCAACACTATATCGGATCTTTCCGAATTAAAAACTTTACTTAAATGAGCTTTTGCATCGTCACAGTACCCTTGTAAAACCTCCTCATACATCTTTGCAACTCTCCTTGGAGTTTCTACTAACCCTTCTCTGTCGGGATCTTCACCAATAGCTTCTAGCAATAGTCTAACAGCCTTCTCTGCCTTATCAAAATCTACCATATTTCCTCCTAGATAATAAACCAACGCTCCTTATATTTCGAAGTCATATTTGCTTATTATTTCAAATTTGTTCTTGTTATATTTTATTAGTCCTTCCTTTTGCATCTTACTCAATTCATTTGACAATGCACTTCTATCAACACACAAATAGTCAGATAATTGCTGTCTATTGTATGGAATCTCAATTATTTTACCTTCTAGCTTACGAGATAGATACGATAAATATGACACAATCCTACCTCTTATCGATTTCGAAGATACATGATATATTTTTCTACTTAAATTTAGGTTTTTAAGAGACATTATTTTTAATAAATTTAAAGCAAGCTTGTCTTGATAATGAGCAGTATACTTCTCTGAATCAAATAGCCTTGACATTTTTAGAAAAACTATCTCACAGCTCTCATTTGCAACTACATCGACCATCAATTCTTCATCGTCGGCACATGCATAAACCTCTGCAAAAGCTTGACCAGAAGCTACATTATCAAAAATACTCTTATTTCCCCAAACATCATTGCTTTCGATATTTACACTCCCTGTTAGCACGATTCCCATTGACGAAACTTTATCGCCAGCCATAAGGATTATATCTCCTTTTGAATATCGTCTGATCTCATATCCCAGCCAATCAAACAGTTTTTCCAAATCGTCAGCATCGATTCCTCTAAAAGCCTTTATCTTTGTCAGAAATTCAAAATCCATAATACCCCCCAATAAATAGTATTAGGTTTATTATAACACAATATCATTATCTAGTAATGATTATTCTTTATTTAGATAGTATCAATTTTTTACTAAAAAGAGTAATATCAAGAAATAAATATAAAATAAGATCAACATATATTTTAAAAATAATAATTAAATTTAGTTCTAAAAAACTATAAATCTATGCTCAATTATCGTTTCATTTTTTTTCAACACTATTAAAAATTCCATATATTTGTTGGATTTTACTACGTTTTTTTTATAATAAAGCTTTTCAACATAGTTTCCTATTTGATACTTGCCTACTTGGCTAATATACAGTATTTTATACTCAAGCGAAATTTTCCTTCTAACAACTAACTCCTTGTTGTCTTTACTGTAAACATCATAAGCAAGCTCTCTTATTTGAATATAATCATCTTTATTACCAATTTTAGAATGATAAATTACCCCTACCAGGTTATTCAAATCAACTCTTATTGTGTCTTCAATAGAATAAGCAATCTCTCTTAACTCTAGCTCATCCTTAAAATGATTATATTTCGAGGTACTCTCTTTTATCATAACAACAGAAATTGCTAATACAACTGTAATAACCGCTATGTAAATCAACATATTCAAAAGAATAAACCCATTTTTTTTAGACATGTTCATCATTTCTATCTCCAAAATATTAGATACTTGTTTTTTGCTATTTTTACAATTACAATCTTGAAATAAGCCCATCAATAAGTGATTTTTTTTCCAAATAATCTTCTTCATATGATATTACTCGACCACTCCCCAGCATCATTGTTATTCTTTCTAAATTCTTATTTCTTTCATCAAATACATATATAGTAAAGCCTCTATTAGGTGCTCCAAATCTAGAGGTCGAATAGTAACCTATACTCTTTTCTCCAGACAAAATATAGATGTTTTGGGGGAATTTTTTCTCTCTTACCAAATTGTTTTTTTGATAAATTTCATAGCCATTTTTCACTAATAGAATACTATATTTATAGTATTCATCAGATGATTTTATCAAATATTCTCTTAAATCCGATTTTGTTTCAAAAACTGCAGTTTGAAATTCTTTGTCATTGAAATTTATTCCGAGATAAGCAATTGAAAAAATTAGTGCAATTAATGAAACTGCTACCATAATTTCCAAGGTACTAAAGCCCTCTCTCTTGACATTTTTGACTATATCTTTTCTGATATTGTCATCAAATACATTTTTCATTTTTGCTCTGATTCCCTCCCTAATGTTACCAAAACTAGTTAATAATCGTAAATAGTGACTTTATCCTATTTTCGTCAAGATAAATTTTATCAGGACCATATTTTTCATATGGGTTATATACTCTACACTTATGTATACTATGTCTTACTGTATATCCTTCACTATAAGTCAATTGTAAGTAAAATTCTGTATATCCCTTCGCTTTCCTAATAAATTTGTATGATGAACTGCTATCGGGTACAGAAATTGAGATTTTTTTATCCGAATAATATTTTTCATTTATTACAGCTTTTATTCCTTCTGAATAAAAGTTTACATAATTAGCTTCAAATTCACCTTTTGTCTTAGATCTATTAAAAGAATCTTCTATTGAATAATAGAAATTTAATTTTAGCATTTCCTTTGCAATAGAAGATTTATAGTCATTTTCAAGTCTTATATAGTTACTTTCTTTCATTCTTCCAAAGCTTTTTATCATACTCATCGAAGAAATAACTATTCCACAAATAATGCCAACCATAAAAATCATAAAAATAGAAATATTTCCTTTTTTTCTACTCAAAATATTCATCCTTATCACTGTCTCCTAAAAAAGATAATATATTGAAGCTTCTATCCGCATATTCTGACTCTATTCTAATATCACTATTTACCATTTCAAATTTTTCATCAACCACTTTTCTAACTATGTAAACATCTTTTTTCTCTATTTCATATGCCTCTATCTCTGGTAATAGTGACGCATCTGAAATAGTTGCCAAATATTCTTTCTCTTTTTTAACTACGCTTGATAACACATAATTGTCATAGGACCTTTCTTTCAACAATAAAACAATATTTGTGATACCAAACGAAAAGATATATATTCCAATTGATAATATTATCAGTGAAACGACTGCATCAATCATCACGTATCCAGTTCTTTTTCTTACCATTAATGATCCCTCCACCTCTATATTTAATATTTTCCAGAAATCTAACAATGAAATCATCATTTAAATTATTATAGACACTCACAAAAAAAATAAACCAAAAAATTTTGGTTTATTTCCTCACCTAGTATAATATTTCATATTATTCGCCTAATTCCTCAATTTGTTTTCTAAGCATAAAGTTCATACCGATATTTACCGGCAGCTTCATTTTCACTATTTGTCTTGGATGTGGTGCCTCCATTATAGCATCTCCATCCTCATTAAGCATTGCTTCTATCTTCGTAACAATCGTATCAGTGTACGGTCCAATTATTTCTATCTCATCACCAACAACCATTTTGTTTCGCTGTTCAACGGTTACCAAACCATTTTCATCAGCCAACTTTACCACGATTCCTACAAAATCATAATTTCTCACATAAGAAGCCGATTTATAGTTTTGTTCCTCATGATTCGGCTTTTCGTTGTAAAAGCCTGTTGTAAAATGTCTGTGACTCCCCTTTTTCAACTCATCTAGCCACATTGGATTAAATTTCCACAAATCAGGATTTTTGTAATATTCATCAATTGCCATCCTGTATGCTCTTACAACAGTCGCAACATAGTATGACGTTTTCATCCTTCCTTCAATTTTTAAGCTAGTAATTCCAGATTTAATCAATTCCGGTATGTATTCTATCATACATAAATCTTTCGAGTTGAAGAAAAAAGTTCCTCCTTCATCTTCATAAACTGGAAAATACTCTCCTGGTCTTTTTTCTTCAACCAAACTGTATTTCCATCTACATGATTGAGCACAGGACCCTCTATTTGCATCTCTTCCAGTCATATAGTTACTTATCAAACATCTTCCCGAGTACGAGATACACATTGCTCCATGGACAAAGGCTTCAATATCCATACTACTAGGAGTCATTTTCCTTATTTCACTTATTTCGTCAAATGACATCTCTCTGGCAACTACTACTCTTTTTATTCCCTGTTTATACCAAAAATTAGCACTATGATAATTAGTTGTATTCGCCTGAGTGCTCAAATGTATTTCCATTTTCGGAATTGTTTCCTTGATGACCTCTATCACACCGGGATCAGATGCTATCAAGGCATCTACACCGGCTTTTTCCAAATTAATCAAGTATTCCTTAAATCCTATAAAATCTTCATTATGTGGAATAATATTTACTGTAACAAATATTTTTTTTCCACGCTCATGAGCAAAATCAGCACCCTCTTTAATATCCTCTATACTAAAATTCTTCGCTGAAGATCTCATACCAAAGCTTTCTCCACCAAGGTATACAGCATCAGCTCCATATTCAAAAGCAATCTTCAGTCTTTCAAGATCGCCTGCTGGAGCAAGTAATTCAACTTTTTCCATAATCTCTCCTCTCACAGTAAAAAACTATCTATCATACTTCTTGTAAGAAATTGCGACACCATCTCCAATAGGAATTATCGACGTGTCAAGAAATTCTTGATGACATATATAATCCAAATAATCTCTCATTCTCTTTACAATCGTCTTCTTTCTTTTTACCACAAAATCATCACTGGCAATCATACCTTTATATAAAATATTGTCCGAAATGATAATTCCGCCATTTTTCACCTTATCAAATACAATATCAAAAAATAATTTATACTGCCCCTTTGCCGCATCAATAAATACCATATCAAAATCTCCATCAATGTCTTTCAGCGTTTCTTCAGCATCTCCAACCAATATTTTAATTTTATCTGATAGCCCTGCTTTTTTTATATTTTCATATGCTTTTTCTAGCATTATTGGATTTCTCTCTGTCGTAATTATCTCCACATCATTATTCAATACGTTTGCAAAAAAAATTGAAGAATATCCAATTGCACAACCAATTTCAAGTATTCTCTTTGGTTTGTGAATTTTCAATATGACCTTTAATAACTCAGATACCTCTTTATGAATTATAGGAACGGAGTTCTCCTCAGCATATATTTCCATATATTCTAGAATACCGTTATTCATTTTTAAAGTTTTCCTAATGTAATCCTCTACTAGGTCATTCACAATATTACTCATACTATTTCCTTTCAAAATCAATAAATTTTTTAGACAGATAATCCAATTTTTCAAGCTTATTCCAACAATACAGTTCCTAACAATAAATTATTAGGAACTGCATTAAATCTATTTATAATCAATTATTGTTCGTTGTTCAAATTATTTGTATTTGATGAACTGGAATCACTACCACTCTTTGATGAGCTCTTACCTTCTAAGGCATCTAGTTCTTTATGATATTTCTTCGCATATACCATATGTTCTTCGTAAGTTTTGCTATAATAGTTTTTATTGTCTGTTCCTGTTACAAAATATAGGTAGTCGCTTTTTTCTGGACGGGCAGCAGCAATCAACGATTTTATGCCAGGATTCGCTATCGGAGTAGGTGGCAGTCCATCATGCAAATAAAGATTATATGGAGTCTCAACCTTTAAATCCTTATACATAACCCTAGATTTTCTCTCTGGCAATCCATACTGCAACACAGCATCAGATTGCAATCTCATCTTCTTTGATAATCTATTATAAAATACTCCAGCAACCAAGCCTCTATCTTCATCCTTTACAGTTTCCTTTTCAACAATAGAAGCCATAATAACTGTATCATAAAAGTTATACTTATTTTTGTCAGCTATGCTCTTTACACTTTTATTATAATTTTTCTCAAATTCTGATAACATTCTCTCAAAAATTTCTTTTTCAGTTATTCCATTTTCAAAATAATATGTTACCGGATATAAGAAGCCTTCCAATGTTACGATTCTAGAATCCTTCAAAAATGAAAATTTACTTTGGAACTCCTTTGGATTCCTAAATAATTTTACAAAGGTCGCTCTATCTCCAAGCTTGTTTTTAACCAGCGTATTTACAATATCTGTAGAAATGCTTCCTTCTGGTATGGTAATTTTTGTACCATCTTGATACACCATACCATCAACCATTTTCTTTATTATAGCTTCATTGTCCATATTTTGAGACAGCTTATACTTACCAGCCTTTATTTTTTCAGCCTTCTCAGAATTTTTCGCATTCTGAACAAATACTCTCTTGTCTCTAATCAGTTTTTTTTCCTTCAAAATATCGGCAATTTGAGGAACCGATGAACCATTTGGAATCTCAACAACAATGCTTTTTGTACTATTTGGATCCACTGCTTTTGACGCTCTTCTGAAATAAAAGCTTCCTGCAATACCTACTATCGACACAAGCAAGAAAAACACAATAATAATTCTGTAAATCCTGACTTTAAACTTCTTCTTTTTCATTCTAGAAATGTTACTACTCTTTTTCACTAACTCATCCCCTTCATACTATATTTTTTCTATCACTGCTTTGATAAGTGACAAAAAATCATTTTTTACCCTATTAGAAGTTTCAACCACTTCTTCATGATTTAATGGCTGATTTAGTATACCTGCTGCCATATTTGTAATACATGAAATTCCCAAAACATCAATTCCAGAATGATTTGAAACTATTACCTCAGGTACAGTAGACATACCGACTGCATCTGCTCCTAATAGCCTAGCCATTTTAACTTCTGTTGGAGTTTCGTACGATGGACCTGAAAAATACATATAAACCCCCTCTTTTATACTTATCTTCAAATCATCTGCACACCTTTTTGCAGCTTCAATCAATTTCTTATTATAAGCATTACTCATATCCGGAAATCTAACACCAAAATCATCTAAATTTTTACCGATAAGCGGATTTGAACCACTAAAATTAATATGGTCATTTATTATCATCAAATCTCCAGGATTCATAGATAGATTACATCCTCCTGCAGCATTTGTAACTATCAATTTTTTAATTCCGATTTTCTTAAAAACTCTAATCGGATATGTTATTTCCTGTTGTGTGTAGCCTTCATAATAATGAAATCTTCCCTGCATAACAAGAACATATCTTCCATTTAATTTTCCAATAACCAATTGATTTTTATGTCCTTCAACCTCTGAGACCATAAAATTTGGTATCGAGCTATATGATATTACAACCTTATCTTCAATATAATCTGCAAGAGCTCCCAATCCTGAGCCTAAAATAATCGCAATCTCTGGACGATATTCGGTTGAGCTCAAAATAAATTCCGCACTTTTTTGTATCTTATTTTCCATATGTTCACCTCTATAAAAATACACCTTTTAATACATAATTTCATTTTTCACAAAATCACATATTTCCTTTGCAACAGTTGATGCTGCTACAAAGAATTCCTTGTCTTCCTCAAAAGCTCTTCCCATGCTTCTCACTTTTTGTCCGAAGTGTGCCAGGTCATCTTCGGTCTCTTTATATGAATTAAAAATAATTCTGTGTTTCTCATTTATACTGCTATCATGCAGCTGCTCCATTATCAAGTCAAGCTTACCTTGCTCATAGTTGTCGTTAATAACGACCCTAGTAGATTTATTTGTAATTTCACTCAAAATAGTTATTGTATGATGAGATATTCCTCTATGCCTTGGTCTCAAATCTGCAAAGCTGATTCTCGGAATGACAAAGGAAGTCCCATTCATCTTTTCAACTGCATCAATTATTGAGCCCTGATCAATTCCACTAAAACCATACTTTGTACCAGTGCCCGCAATTCCGGGTCCCATTGATACTATTACGCAATCTGCTTTGCATATTTCCTTTGCGGTGATGAGAGCAGTATAAATGTTAATACACTCGAAATCTCCACCAAAAGCATTACCATATGTTATTGTGCTGTCTATCAGACCAATTTTTTTTAAATTTTCGACATTTTTACTAAAAGCAATTGGCAATGCCGCACCATCAGTCATAATGTAAACCAATTTTTTTTCTGGATAATGTCTTTTAAAGGTTGCTGCAAATGGCTGTAGCATACTATGCAAGGTTCCAACAGCAACTGGCAGCTTTTCCAAGCAAATAAAATCATTAAATACATCGTGATATTCACTTCTTTGTTCTTCAACAGAATCCACCTTTATTTGCATAGGAGTGTATCTTAGCTTCATTATATGTCCACCAGGTGAAAATGTGGAATTCTTGTTATTCAGATTATACATCACAAAATGGAATCCACCAGTACCAAGGTTTAATTCGACTGCTGTTGTATTTAGAGCAACTTCGTCACCAATTCTTGCAATTCCTGTAATCTGAATATAATTATATGCCCTTTCCAAGCTCCCATCAATGTCCACAACAATATCTTGTATTAAATCATTTTCACCCCTAATATCAACAATTTTCCCACATTTTTTACTTATCATGACCCTTGTTCCTTCCAAATTCATCAATGTAGTTTAAAACCTTGTTATTCCTGATAATCTTAGTAATAGAATATTTTTCAGCAACTATATGCACAAGTATCAACAATATCAACACAAATATCTGTACATATATATTAAATGAAATAACGATAAATATTCCCAAGGATATTCCCAAAATGTTGGAACCAGCATCACCCATCATAGCCATAGCTTTAATATCATAATAGAAATATGCTATCACTGCTGGAACTATTAGCATCATCAATTCCCTTTCAAAAACTGAGCAAAAGAATAAACATAGAATAATTACTAACAAATAAACTTTTATTGCTCTACCAGGTCTCAAATCCAGCAAATTCATAAAATTTGTAGAAAGAGCAATTACTAGCGTGCCCAATATAATGCTAGGAATATCCTTCGAAATAGCTACCGAAATCAATAATCCTACAATTCCTCCTACCAAGGCCTTAAACGCTCCGGTCGTCAGCTCACCTTTAAACAAATTTGAAAAATGTCCTTTTAATCCAGTCACATCACGATTGCCAATTGCGTCATCGATTATTCCAACAAAGCTCATCGAAATTATGCCAAGAGTAACAACAAGTATTTTTATCAGTCGTTCTGGATCTACATTTGAAAACAAAAGTACTATTGTATTTAAAAGTAATGATGGAATAAATACAATTCCCATGCCCACAGGAATTATTTTACCTCTATAATTCTGCCTAACCAATCCACAATTATCAAGCATTTGTTTTATGAATTGAATAGAAATCAAAGTCACACTTATACCCAAACTGAATAAAATCAATAACATTAAATAATCGTACAAGTTAATCCCTCCATTCTTTTTTCTTTTGCTTTACTATTTTTTTAATATGAAAATATTGCTTTGCTCTGTGAATAAAGCCCTTCAAATCTCTCCCCGTTTCGTTATGAGTCATATCGACTAAATATTCGTTTACTCTATATCCCCATTTCAAAATATCTACTGTCATACCAACTTCCACACCATAGCCATCTGGAATAGAGTCAAATCGATCAATAACCTCTCTTTTAAAAGCTCTTTGTCCTGATATTGTAGAATTCAGTTCCACACCTGTAATTTCATATACAGAATCCTTTGCCAATCTCTTTACAAATCCCATTCCGCCTTTTTTTGATGCTGGTCTAAACCTTGCAATAGCAACATCACATTTATCAGCCAAAACTGGTCTAATGATTTTGATTACATCCGAGGAAGTTTTTCCAACATCTGCATCAAGAAATACAACGATATCAGCATCTTTTCTCATAATCTCCAGCCCCTTTTCAAGAGCCCTTCCCTTTCCGGAATTTTTCGTTTGAATATAGAATTTCAGCTTTTCGATATCCATAGATTTTACCACCTGTGCGGTATTGTCACTTGAACCGTCATCCACAACTACTATTTCATCAATTTCAACCAAATCATTTATTCCATTGATGGTGTCAACAATTCTTTCTGATTCATTATATGCTGGTATAATCACACTAGTTATCATTCAATCACTCCTTAATTTAGAAATGCTTTATTTTGAAATCGCCAACAAAGATGAGTTATCATCAATCTTACCAAAGTTACCGATCAAATCCTTTTCATTTATCAATGTCACCAAATTAATGTATGACCACTGTTCATCCGCATTTGACAAAGTTGAAATTCTATATTTAGAAAAAGTCTTTGCCATATCTACTTCTGAGCTACTTTTCTGAGCCACTATTGTGGGCTTCAAGCTCTTTATTTTTCTAATAAATCCACCTTGAAATTCCTCGACTTTTACATTTTTGGCATCCATAGTATTGTTCACAATTAGGTTTGTCACATTATCAAAAATATTAATAAATCCATTTATTTTAATATATCCCAAATCTTGAAGCACTGATAATCTACCATCAGTATTAGATACCTTTATCGAATCCACTATCAAGGTCTCCAAATCCTCCTTCTTTTCCAATTTTTTGTCAAGTTTTTCATTTATTTTCTGTAATGCATCCTCTTGATTTATTGAATTTTTAATTGTTATATAAAAAGAAACCTCACCACCAGTAGATGTAATAACATCTGAAACAAGATTGCTTGTGCTATCCTCGTCAAACGATATTATTCCTATCCTCCTATTCAAAAGCTTCGATTTAATCAATACTTGATTATTATTTGAAAGATAAGTCTTAAAATCGTCTATATTCTTCTGAACCTGTTTATTCTCAATGGTCAATTCATCATTTACTGCTTTAAGAGCATTTACTTTTGAATCAATATCCTTTATTATTGATGCATTTTGTTTCTGGATAGACTCATTTGTTCCAAGTGAAGATCCTATTAATATACCTATTCCCAAAGCTATGAAAATCGAACCTATCGATACTATGAAATATTTAAAATTTATGTGCATTTCCAATCCTCCTAACAATTTTGAACATTTAATTCTAATGGAAATATTTACATTTTCATCAATAACCTCAGCTTAATTTGAAGCAATTGAATTAAAGTCTGAACCTTTGGTGATAGCGATGCAACTATTAAAATTGGGAACAAAGCAGTTATTATCAATGCAAATATATATTTTATTTTCAGTCTACTTTGGTACAAAATGCTAACTCCTCTTGCATCAATCAATTTCGATCCTATTTTTAATCTGACAAGAAATGTAGAAGCCATTCCCTTTCTTCCTTTTTCCAAGAAATCTATCATATTTGAATGAGTACCAAGTGCGACTATCAATTTTGCATTATATTCATATGCAGCCAGCATTGCGATATCTTCACTAGTGCCTGGAGCAGAAAATACCACAGCTTCAAGTCCCAATTCTTCAATCCTTTTCAAACCAGGAGCTCTACCATCAGTATAAGCGTGAACCACAATTTCATTTGCCGACTTTAAAGCATCATCACTGACACTATCCATATCTCCTACTACAACATCGGGCTTATATCCAAACTCTAATAATGCATCTGCACCTCCATCAACACCTATCAGGATTGGCTTTACCTCTTCAATATATGAAATCATAGCCTGCAAATCAGCTTTATAATTATGACCTCTTACCACAACCAAAACATGTTTTCCACCATACTTTGTTTTCATTTTTGGAATCTCCAGATCTCCCAAAATCATACCCTTCTCTTTTTTGGCATATTCAATCGTATTATCGATAAATCTATCTAGTTCAACTTCAATATTCTCATAAGCTTTCTTTATTTTTTCATTGACAGCAGACTTATCCATTACCTCACCAGATCCAATTAGCTCTCCATCTCTGAATATTTTTCCATCCTCAACAGCTATAAAATCATCCTCATTTAATTTATCGAATACTTCCATACCAACATTATCGATAATTAATATATTATTGCTGGTCAATATGGTAGGACCAACATTGGGATATCTTCCACTTATGGATTCTGTTGCATTTATAACCAAGCTAATCCTTGCTTCAACCAATGATTTTGCAGCCACTTCGTCGATATCAACATGGTTTATTAGCGCTACTTCACCATGCTCAATTCTTTTTGCAAGTTGTTTAGTTTTTTTGTCCTTTTTGAGTCTCGCCTCTACTCGCATAGCCTCCTCCTAGTAACCATCTAGTTATTCTTTATCCTTTTTGCACTTTCTATTATTTCATCTGCATGCTCTATAGTTTTTTTTGAAATAACCTTTCCTGAAATCAACCTTGCAATTTCATTTTTCTTTTCTCCATCTCCCAGCTTAGAAAGCCTCGTATACGTTCTATCATTTTCAACATTTTTTTCTATCTGGAAGTGATCATCTGCAAACGATGCAATCTGAGGAAGATGAGTTATACATATCACCTGCTTTTTTTTGGATATATTTGACAGTTTTTCTCCAACTATCTGTGCCGCACGACCACTTATTCCACTATCTATCTCATCAAAAATCAAAGCTTCAATCTTGTCTACATCCGACAGTATAGACTTAAATGCCAACATAAATCTCGACATCTCTCCACCTGATGCTACCTTGCTCAGAGGATTAAGATCTTCTCCTAGGTTGAAGGAAACGAAAAATTCAATATCGTCGCATCCGTTTTCATTATAATCCAAGCTATTGAAATTAACCTTAAATCTCGTATTTTTCATATTTAGACTATTTAATTCCTCTAGTAACCTAATCTCCAATTCCGCCGAAGCCTTGATTCTTGTATTTGTCAATTCAGCTCCACTCTTTTTAAGCTCAATAAATTTCTTAGACAATTTTTCTTGCAAAGAACTTAAAATTTCGTCTCTATTTTCTATATCGTTTAATCGTCTAGACATCTTTTCTAGGTAAGAAAGTATTTCATCAATAGAATCTCCATACTTTCTTTTCATAGTATTATATACATCTATTCTCTCTTGAATTTCATCCAATTCATGAGGTTCAAATTCAATTGAATCTATATAATGTCTAACCGAAGTCGATTTGTCTTCTAATTCATACATTATGCTTTCTATTGCCTCATTGATTTCTAATATTTTATCATCATACTTAGAAACTCCTGATAGCAAGGATACACTCCTTCCAATCAATTCTAGAGCATTGAAATCACTAGAGTTCAAATTTGAATAAACTTCATTTAGTGCCTTATATATCTTTTCACTATTGACAAATATATCTCTTCGCTTTAACAACTCGTCATATTCATTTTTATCCAGTCTAGCTTTTTCAATTTCATCTATCTGAAATTTCAACAAATCTTTTTCTCTTTGGACTTCTTTTTCACTCTTATTATCATTAATTTTTAAAATTTCACGTTTTATCTCATTGTATTCCTTAAATACTTTTATATATTTATCATATACACCTGATATTTCAGCCTTTCCAAATAAATCAACAAATTCAATATGATTGTCCCTATTATACAATGCTTGATTTTGATGCTGTCCATGCATATCTACAATCAAAGACATCAGTTTTTTCAGGTCTCCAACTCTTATGTTTTTACCATTTATCTTCGTTGTACTCTTACCATCTAAAAAAAGCTTTCTCGAAACGATTACGCTACCGTCCTCTTCTCTCTGAACATCAAGCTTGTCGAGCATATCAGTAAATTTTGCATTTTTAGAGAAAAATAACGCCTCAACCTCTGCAAAATCACATCCTTTTCTAATATATGTCCTATCAAACTTTCCTCCAATACACAGATTTAGTGCTTCCAATATTATAGATTTTCCTGACCCAGTTTCTCCCGTCAAAATATTCAATTTTTTTCCAAAGTCAACTCTCAATTCTTCAACAAGAGCACAATTTTTCATATATAGATCATAAATCATAAAAAACACCTACCTTATTCCAAAGAGTGTGATTGTTCAACAAGCTCCTCTATGTATTTATAATATTTTTCAGCATCATCCCATCTTGCCAGCATTTTGTTTTCTATAGCAAAAGCATTTATAAGCTCTAGCTTTTCATTATCGAAATCAGATGCTGATTCAATTTTACCAATATCAATCAATTTACCTATTTTTTCCAAGTATACTAAATATTCAATATTCCCTTCTGGTCCCCTTATCGGTGAGTAATCAAGTCCATGAATTTTAAATCCATCACTGATTGCAATATTTGAAACATATTTTATTACTTCGATGTGAGTTGACTTTTCTCTGACTACACCCTTTTTTCCAACCTTATCTCTACCTGCTTCAAATTGTGGCTTAATTAAGGCTACTATATTACCATTATCTTTCATCAACTCATACGCTTTTGGGAGTACCAATCTTAGAGAAATAAAAGACACGTCTATTGAAACGAACTCAGGCTTTTCAGCCAATTTCTCCGCTTCCAGATGACGAATGTTTTGCCTTTCCATACACACGACTCTTTCATCTTGTCTGAGCTTCCACGCCAACTGACCGTACCCAACATCGACTGAATACACTTTTATAGCACCATTCTGCAGCATACAGTCGGTAAATCCACCAGTAGATGCACCTATATCCATACATACCTTGCCATCTAGATTAATATTGAAGCTACTGATAGCTTTTTCAAGCTTTAATCCTCCTCTGCTCACATAAGGTATTTGCTTGCCTTTCACCACTATTTCAGCATCAATTCTGACAGCAGTACCAGCCTTATCAACTTTTTGATTATCTACAAATACATTTCCTGCCATTATATGTCTACGTGACTGTTCCCTACTTTGGAAATATCCCATATCGACCAATAGCAAATCTATCCTTTTTTTCATAAAACAACCTCTATATTTCTTTGAGAACTCTTTTGATACCATCAGGAGATATACCCAGCTTATCCATCAAAATGTCAGTATTTCCATGAGCTATAAATTCGTCAGGTATTCCCATTATCTTTAATGGTTTATTTATTTCATTCTCTTTCATTATTTTTTCAATATTACTACCCAAACCACCAATAATAGAATTATCCTCCAGTGTAACTACTATATCAGCCTGTTCCAAATATTCTATGTATCTTTCCTCGGACATAGGCTTTAGATATCTTGCATTTAATAGGCAAGCTTCCATTAAATTTTCTTCTGCATTTGCCTCAGCAAAATATTTTTCCAATGCATTGATTGCATTAAATACCATATTTCCAATGCCAATAATTAAAACCTTTTTATTATTTTTTTCCGATGTATTCTTAAAACTATTAAAAATAACCTCAGGCGTTCCAACTGTGTAAATATCTACTGGCAATTCCTCTGTTTCTTCACACTTAAAAAATAATTTATAGTGACTTTTGTCAATATAATACTCATTTCCTCTAGGGTACCTTATTGCCAGAGGAGCTTCAAATCGCTCCGAAAACTTTATCATTCTTATCATCTCATCAGTATCCTTTGGTGCCATAACAGTCATATTCGGTATCAAGTTTAAATAAGAAAGATCGAACTGCCCATGATGAGTTTCTCCATCATTTCCAACTAAGCCACCTCTATCAATCAGAAATGTAACTGGCTTATTAGTAATACATACGTCATGTATCAGCTGATCATAGCCTCTTTGCAAAAAAGTCGAATACACTGCAAAATACGGCTTTAGTCCATTTTTTGCGATACCAGCTGCAAATGTAACTGCATGTTGTTCCGCTATTCCAACATCAAAATATCTCTCTGGATGAAATTTTTCAAAAATATTTAATCCAGTACCTGTTGGCATTGCAGCAGTAATTGCAACTATTTTTTCATTGTAATTTGCCATCTCAGAAAGTGTCATTCCAACCACTGAAGAAATTGATTTCTTATCAGAGGCTAATACACCGACCTTGTAATCGAATTTTCCTACTCCATGATAATTTTCCGGATTATTTTCTGCAAATCTATAGCCCTTGCCTTTTACTGTCTTTACGTGAATAAACTTCGGTCCTTCAATATATTTTACATAATCAAAAATATCTATCATCTCTGAAATATTATGACCATCTATTGGACCAATATATTTAATCCCCATTGCATCAATAAATCCACATTTTTCTGGTAAAATACTCGTAATTAGAGTATCTGTAAGCTTGTTAGCTTTTTTTGATATTTTACATCCAACCTGTGTCATATTCATGATTCTATCAATATTGTCTTTCAGCATCAGCGTTTCAGTATTTCTGATAATCTTTGACATATACGAAGAAAATGCACCTGTATTCTTATCTATCGACATTTCGTTATCATTAAATATTACTACCATATTTTTCTTTAAAAAACCTAGATTATTGAGTGCCTCAATCGACATACCACCTGTAATCGCACCATCTCCAATAATTGAAATAACCTGATAGCTTTCTTTCTTTATATCTCTTGCGACTGCAATACCCAAACCAGCTGAAATAGAGGTCGAGCTGTGTCCAGTATCGAAAATATCATGTTCACTTTCAGATTCTTTTGGGAAGCCTGACAAACCATCGAATTGTCTAAGAGTTGAAAACTCATCCTTCCTCCCAGTGATTATCTTGTGAACGTAGGATTGATGTCCAACATCCCAGATCAGCTTATCCTTTGGGCTATCAAAAACTTTGTGCAATGCCAATGTCAGCTCTACGACTCCAAGATTAGATGCTAAGTGACCTCCAGTTTTAGAAACATTCTTTACCAAGAATTTCCTAATATCTTTGGAAAGCTCATTTAACTGATTTACATTCAATTGTTTTATATCCCTCGGAGAATTTACTCCGTCTAAAAATTTATACATATACTCACCTATCTTACATAACTACTCCAACGATTATTCCCAATATCGCACCAAAAAACACCTGTTTTGGAGTATGACCAATCAATTCCTTCAGCTTTTCATGCTTTATCGGTAACCCTTTTTGCAGATCCTCTATTATTTGATTTAGCATTGTCGCTTGTTTTCCGACAGCTTGTCTAACGCCAGATGCATCATACATGACAATTGCAGAAAGAACGGCTGCCATTGCAAAATATGTGGAATTAAATCCATGCTTTATTCCAATCATTGTCGCCATACATGTCACAAAAGAGCTGTGAGAGCTTGGCATTCCACCTGATGTAAAGATTCTAGCAATATCAACATTCTTTTCTCCTGTAAATATTTTTAATACCTGTGCCAAAAAGCAAGCGAATACACTTGTCCAAAATATATGGTTAGAAGATATTTCTTTAAAAAAACTCATAATTCCTCCGTTAATTACTTCTATTCAAAATAAACTCTGATAGGGAAATCAAAAACTCAACATCACTATTGTCAAAAATACCTATACTTTTCTTCGCTTCATCTATTAATCTATTTGCAATTTGTTTTGACTCCTTCATGCCTAATAATGACGGATAAGTAGATTTCATATTATTAATATCACTTCCTACTTTTTTCCCAAGAGCTTTTTCATCACCTTCAATATCCAAAATATCATCAACTATTTGAAATGCCAATCCAATATTCTCGGCATAGCTCGTCAACGCTTGAAGCTTTTCATCGCTGGCTTTGGCAAGAATTGCACCACATCTTACACTCGCAATTATCATCTTTGCAGTTTTATTAATATGAATAAAATCCAGTTTATCTTTTTTTATTGATTCGCCCTCGCTTTGAACATCGACAGTCTGACCACCTATCATACCATAAATACCTGCACCACTTGCAATTTCATACATAGCCTTTATATGTAGGTCTGGTCTATCGGAAGCCTTCGCATATGCCAGCATCGTTTCAAATGCGTGATTTAGTAAAGCATCTCCTGCCAATATAGCCATAGCTTCACCAAAAACCTTATGATTTGTAGGTTTACCTCTTCTCAAATCATCATTATCTAGTGCTGGAAGATCATCATGAATCAAAGAATACGTATGAATCATCTCAACAGCCATGCTGTATGGAAGAAAATCCTCACCCAATCCACCACAAGCTCTGTACGCCTCCATTATCAATATTGGTCTCAATCTCTTTCCTCCAGCATTTAAGCTATAGTTCATTGCTTCAAAAATCGTTTTTTGATAGCCAAGCTCTTCTGGAAGAAATTTTTTCATTTCTTTTTCTATATAGTTAATTCTATTCTTTAATTCGAGCGTAAACTCCACCTTTTTCACCTCTAATATTTCTTAGTCATAAATTTAATATATTGTCATATAATACTACAATATTATTAAAGCTCAACCTCTTCCTGAATTTCATTGAACTTAATAACCTTAAGCTCTGCTTCCTCAAGAATTTTTGCACAATATTTATACAAATTAATCCCTTCTTCATATAGCTTCAAAGATTCATCTAAACTAATGTTTCCTCTTTCCAATTTGTTCAAAATATTTTCCATCTTGTCATACGCATCTTCATAAGACATATTCAACGTATTTTCCACACTCATAACTAAATCTCTCCATAAAATATATAAAGTTTTTTTATCTGTATTAATCTGTCTATCTATAGTTATATTGATATTTCAACAATATAACTATATAATACTATAACTCTATATCATTACTTCATCATTACCTATAGACTATTTTTTGATAACCTCACATTTTACCTTGCCATCTGAAAAAATGACATCCAAATTGTCGCCAATTTCCAATTTTTCTCGAGATGAAACAAGTCCATTTTCATTTTCTACTATCGAATATCCTCTTTCCAAAACCGAAAATGGATTGAGACTTCCAAAGCTACTCGCCAGCATATTCAGTGAATTTTTTTTCGTGACAAATAGCTTTTCCATAGAGTTTTCCAAAGACAAATTTATTCTGTCTAAATCCATATATCTATCATTTATTACAGCTTTTTCTAGCTGTACATTATACTTGTTTTTGCTTAACTTTATCTTTTCTTTTTCAACAGAAATAATATTTTTTATAGATTTTGACATTCTCAGCATCCTGTTTTTTTGAGTATACTCCAAATCAAATAAATTTGGTGTCGCAATTTCTGCAGCGGCGGACGGTGTTGGCGCTCTCATGTCTGCAACGAAATCACAAATCGTAAAATCCGTTTCATGACCAACAGCCGAAATCACAGGAATATTTGAGTTGTATATAGCCCTCGCTACGATTTCTTCATTGAAGGACCATAGTTCCTCCAAAGATCCACCACCTCTGCCGATAATCATCGTATCTATATCTCCGGCATTATTTAAAAATCTAATACCTTCAACAAGAGTTTTTGCAGAGCTCGCTCCCTGCACCTGTACTGGATATAGCTTAATATTAACCTTTGGATATCTTCTACTCACAACATTTATTATATCTCTAATCACTGCACCCGTTGGCGAAGTTACCACACCAATGTTTTTGGGAAACCTTGGAATTTGCTTTTTGTGAGTGGTGCTAAACAAGCCTTCTTTATCCAGCCTTTCCTTTAATTTCAGAAACTCGTAGAACAGAGCTCCCATACCTTCAATTTCAATTGACTCGATATATAGCTGGTATACTCCATCTCTCAAATATGATGAAACATATCCAGTGGCAATGACTTTATTGCCATCTTCTAATTTTAATTTATTGTTCACATTTTTCTTGTATATCATGCAGTTTATTTTAGATTTGTCATCTTTTAAAGTTAAGTAGATATTTCCAGAAGAATGTGTTTTTAAATTTGATATTTCCCCCTTTACTTTTACATTTGAAAGTATCGGATCGTCGTTTAACACTCTATTTATATATTGATTTAATTCTGAAATCTCTAACGTCCTTATTTTCATTTTCTCACCACCAAACCGCATAATATTCTACAGTATATTATAACACAAATAAAGGTAGCTAAAAATATAAATATTTTCAGCTACCGAGCATTGATATTATTTTATTTACGTTATCCTTTATTATTTATTGATTAGTTTTATTATTTTATCATTCATGCTATCATAAGAATCCCAATACTCATTTTTAAGCTCAATTCCTGTATAATCGAACATCCTTTTTAATTTATAGAAAATTTCATTACTATTATATCCTGTTCTTTCTTTTATTACATCGTCTGTAACACTGATTATCTCATGAGCAGTATCATTCCTAATATCTTCTTCTATTTTTCTTAAATCATATGCTGTTTTAATACAAGTTTTATCTTTTACTAATTCAGATATTAAGAATACTAAATCTCCTGATTTTACAAAGTCATATGAGAAACTGCTTTTGTAACATTCTCTAGCGTATGTTGTTAATAAATCATTTATCTTGATTCCTTTACTACTATTAAGAAGTTTCTTTTTATTCCATTTTACTACACCTTTTTTATTTCTTTTGCAGTAGTTATCTATTTCTATATTTGCCTCTTTCTTTAATACTAGCTTAAATAGGTCTACAATAATCGGACTTATACCTCTAATAAAATCTGGAAAATCATTTTTCTTAACTTTTATGCCCAGACTAAGTGTATATTCGAAATACTTCATGCCTTCCCTGTCATAAAAAGGTAATATTTCTCTTTTTTTAAAAGGTATGAATTTATACATATTATCAAAATCCAGTAAAATTCTACAATTCGCCATTTTTATAGCATTAATATATCTGCTATTATTTTTACATGTTTTTGCTATTTCCAGTGCTGCTGAATAGTCATATGACCTAATAAGCATTTTTATTATTTCTTCTTTCTTCATTTCCAAAAGAGATTCACATATTATTTCCTTACATCTATCTTCATAACCATCTCCATTGTCTTCATTAAGTTCCCATAGTACTTCCACATCATATTTTTCACTATGCTCATGAGTGTTTATTTTTTTAACCGGTGTACTTACCTGAATAGCTGTCAAATCAAATTCACCCAATGTGTTAATTACCTGTAGTGAACTTTTCATTGCTGGAGTTCCTGACGAAATATTTAGCAATATTTTATCATCCTTATCAATCTCATTGAATAATTTTTTTAGAATATCAGTAAATTCACCATAAAAAGTATCATATTCATGTACATTTACTAAATCTTCTCGTTCAATTATTTTATAATTCATTTTGAAATTTTCTTTTTCAGATAATTTATCCAAACAGTAAATATACCTATTGTCTTTTCTGTGATTTGCCAACATTTCATTTGATAGATACAAAATCACATCTGTCGGCTTATACTTTCTACAAATATGCAAAAGTGAACCATCTCTCATATTGTGTTCGTGAATCGGATCTGTTCCTCCGACTGGTGAAAATAAAATTGTTCTTACCATAATATCCTCCAAAATTAAATTATTATTATTTCTTCATCTTCTATAGAGAAATTTTTTCCAAAAATAATTACATCATCATAATACATTCTATAAATCCTAATACTGTCATTTTCTTCATCCAAATAGTTTGAAATATTTTTTATTATTTTTTTTAACTGACTTTTTGTCACAATTGCTTCAAAGGCTGACTTTTGAACTCTATATCCATATCCCAATAAAAACTTTACAAGTTTTGTTCTAGTCTTGTTTTCAGATATATCATAAATAATCAAAATATGAATCTTTTTGTTTTTTTCATCTCTTTCATAATCAATAAAATCGTTATGATTTTCAGACCAATTTTCCATAATATATTATCGTATTAAAATAGGTAAATATAATAATACATCCTCCTCTTCTATTGCTTTAATTAAATTTCCAACTTGAATATCCAGAGAACGCCTATATGATATATTATACCCTACTGTCTCAAAGTATCTATGAGTTGTATTCATTTTTTTTCTAATTTCTTTGCAAAAATTTTCAATCCATTATCAGTAAGAAATACACCACCATCTTCTCTATAAAAATCGGACACACGTATCTCCCTCCCACAAACTAAGCTTAATACTGTAGAGTCAACTATCACTGCTCTCCATTCCTCCATTAGGTCACTAGCAAGAGCTGGGTGTTTTTCTCTATCTGAGTGCATAATCCCAAAAAAAGGATTCAATCCCCTTCCTTCAATTTTACCATACAACTCATTTAATAATATTGAATAACCAAAACTTATCATTGCATTGAATTCGTCTCTTGGAGGTCTCTTACTCCTTTTTTCAAATTTAAATTCTTCTGGCACAATCTCACCTAATATCTTAAAGTAAAATTTTGCGGCAGTTCCTTCATTTCCCATAACTTCTGCAATAGTGGTAGATTTTTCTAATCCAACCAGCATTCTTTTCATCATAGATATCGCATATTCTGTATTAGGATTGTCTTTACCATATCTTCTCATCACAGTTATTTGATTTCGAATTTTAGCTGATACTATCCGTTTTGAAAACTCAACTCTAAATTTTTCGTTATCATATATTTTTGCTTGTATCCGCTGTCGTTTTACATTCACATGATTTGTAGATATCAATCTTCCGTAGTATGATCCCTTCTTTGAGTAAAATATTACGTCAATTCCCTTTGTTAAACAAACATTGATGCATCTATTTGTTAGTGTTACATTTCCAAATATTTGTATGCTTTCTATTGTTTCAATTGGAATACTCTTTGTTAGAGAATTATTACAGGAAACCTCAATTCTGTTTTCCTTTACAGAAATGCTTGCTCCCTGCTCGTTTACGTATAAATATGACATTTTTTGCCCTCCCTTCCGTTATTTCAGATTAAATATTACTACTACAATTTTATTTTAGTGTTTTAAATTACTATACTTTCTTTACCATCTAACTATATACGAAATTTAGTTTACTGGTGCGCAAACTTCATTTGTCCTAAGATTATGGAAAAATCACACACTACATCAACTACTTGAATACTATTTTCTGTTTAAACTTTATATAATATATAATCAGATATACAAGACATCGTCAACTAATATTCTATTATTTTTTATTTGTTCAACTGGAATATGAACTCTTATCATATAAACTGTTGAAGTTTCCATTATATCTAATCCAAATTGATAGAAATCTTCTTCATAATTTCTTATACAATAAAGTCTTTAAAAATAGTTTCCTTCCCCTTACGAGGTTATCTATTTCTTAATTGGAGGTATTTTTATGAAAAAGAGAGTTGGAATTTTTAAAATCAGTTTCCGTCCCCTTACGAGGTTATCTATTTCTTAAT
>NZ_FONP01000008.1 GCF_900112955.1 Peptostreptococcus sp. D1 | reverse complement strand
CTTCCACCCTCTTCTTTCTTCAATACGTATATTTCTGCTGTAAACTTTGTATGTGCATTTACTGTTCCTGGCTTTGCTAGAACCTGTCCTCTTTCGATTTCTGTTCTCTGCACTCCTCTCAGCAATGCTCCTATGTTATCTCCAGCTTCTGCTTGGTCTAGTAGCTTTCTGAACATTTCTACTCCTGTTACTACTACCTTTCTTGGTTCTTCTGTTAATCCTACTAGCTCAACTTCATCAGATACCTTTAATACTCCTCTTTCTACTCTACCTGTAGCAACTGTTCCTCTTCCTGTGATTGAGAATACGTCTTCTACTGGCATCAAGAATGGCTTGTCTATATCTCTTTCTGGTGCTGGAATATATTCATCTATTGTGTTGAAGAAATCTACTATTACTTCTCCCCACTTTGAGCTTGGATCTTCTAGTGCCATTAATGCTGATCCTCTTACTATCGGAGTGTCATCTCCTGGGAATTCGTATTCGTTTAGTAATTCTCTTACTTCCATTTCTACTAGCTCTAGTAATTCTTCGTCATCTACCATATCGCACTTGTTCAAGAATACTACTATGTATGGTACACCTACCTGTCTTGATAGTAGGATATGCTCTCTTGTCTGTGGCATTGGTCCATCTGTTGCAGCAACTACTAGGATCGCTCCATCCATCTGTGCTGCTCCTGTGATCATGTTCTTTACATAATCGGCATGTCCTGGGCAGTCTACGTGTGCGTAGTGTCTGTTTGGTGTTTCATACTCTACGTGTGCTGTTGAGATTGTGATTCCTCTTTCTCTTTCTTCTGGAGCCTTATCTATGTTGTCAAATGCAACTGCTTCTCCTAGATGATACTTTTCAAATAATGTCTTTGTTATAGCTGCTGTTAATGTCGTTTTACCGTGGTCAACGTGTCCTATTGTTCCGATATTAACATGTGGCTTACTTCTTTCAAATTTAGCTTTTGCCATTTTAAAATCTCCTCCTAAAAAATTTTCTCTGGTTGTATTTTACTATTATTCTCTATGATTTTCAAGTGATTTCTCCAATTTTCTCTTCACTCGCTGTATTGCATTATCAATAGCTTTTATATCTTTAGACAATACTTCTGAAATCATCCTATAGCTTAACCCTCTTAAATATAATATAAAAACTTTTTTTCAAGCTTACTCAAGCTTCGCTCAATAATATTTTCAAGGTATTCAAAATCCTTTTTACCAATGATCAGCTGTTCTGGATTTCCGTCTGGATTTTTCTTTTCTACTAGATAATTTTGGGCTTCGACATCTCCAAGCATTACCATTTCTACATACCTATAATCTTCATTTTCTCTACATGACCTCTCAAAATCTAATTCTATCTTAGAATCCAAAATCAAAACCTCCCAGTCCCAATACAGTCATTTTCTATTTCTTCTCATATTTTCAAGCCTATTTAAAATATCGCTATCTATTCTATTTTCGAGCCTATTCATATCATTATACTTCTTTGTCGTATTTTTATTGCTGTTTCTCAACTCTTCCTTTGCGTTATTCAAATCTCCAATTAGTTCCCTAGAGGAAATTCTCGTACATCCCTTTCCCAAAACTATCTGTTGCTCTGCATAATCGCTAGTTGCAACAGCAATTTCATCATACTTTGAAAGACCTGATATAAATTTTTCTATATAGCTGTCAGCGGTCTGATTTTCCCTGGTAAATATTACAGTTATGCCATGATGATTTTCAAGCTTCTCATCACATCCCTTTACATTATATGCATCAAATACCACATAGGCCTCATATCCCTTTAGTTTTGCATACTCTTGTATGCTGCTGATCAATTTATCTCTAGCCTCTTCCAAATTATCCTTTGATATCTGCTTTAATTTACTCCATGCATTGATTACATTGTATCCATCTACTATCAATATTTTTCTCGGCACAAATTTATTTTTTTTCATTTCTTTGCCTATATACTTCATACAACAAAATACCACCGGCAACGGATGCGTTGAGTGATGAAACATTTCCAGACATAGGCATTGATACTGTAAAGTCGCAATTTTTCTTCACCAGCCTTGATATACCTTTGCCCTCACTACCAACAACCAACGCCAGCGCTCCTGATAAATTTTGTTCATAGAAGGTTTTGCCGTCCATATCTACTGCGGCTATCCACAATCCATTTTCCTTTAATGTGTTGATGGTATTTACAATATTTGTAACAATGCATACTGGAACATATTCAACAGCTCCTGCAGATGCTTTCGCAACAACTGGAGTAATGTGTACACTCCTTCTTTTTGGAATGATTACGGCATGAGCACCAACAGCATCAGCAGTTCTGATGATAGATCCCAAATTATGTGGATCCGTTATCTCATCCAATATTATAAAAAAGGGATCCTCTCCCTTGCTTCTTGCAATCTGAAGTATTTCATCCAATTCATAATACTTGTATTCAGTTGTCAATGCAATTACCCCTTGATGAGAATGACTCTCTGACATTTCATTTAGCTTGTGTCTATCTACATTCTGAATAACTATGCTCTTTTCTTTGGCAATGGCGATAATTTTTTTTATCGAGCCTTCCTTCGAGTCTTTGTTCACAAGAATTTTTTCTATTTTTCTATCATTTTTTAATGCTTCCAATACTGGATTTCTTCCCTCTATCAAAGCCATTTCTTCACCACCTATCTGTTTTCAATGGCTTGAATTGCCATCAAAACTATAAATTCCAATCTATCTGTATCGCCCTTCAAATATAGATACCCTATCAAAGACTCGAATCCAGTGGCGTGTCTATAGTCAATTATACTGGCATTTTTTGCTCCAGTTGACTTTTTATGATTACGACCTCTTTTATAGATGGTGGTTTCTTCCTCAGAAAGAATCCCCTCCATCGACTTTATTGCCTTTGACTGAGCGGCTGCACTTACATACATAATCGCAGACCTATGTAGCTCATTAATCTTAGTATATATACTTTTCTTTATTAGATATTCTCTGATATATGTTTCGTAAATCGTATCTCCCAAATAAGCAAGAGTAAGAGGAGATATCCTCAATAGCTCCTCTTTGCTCAATTCACGTAAATTTATTCCGTCTTTTTCCATAGCTACATCTTTTTCCACTTGACACCCTGTCTTGTATCTTCAATTGAAATTCCCATAGATGTCAATTCATCTCTTATTTTATCAGCCAACGCAAAATCCTTCGCTTTTTTGGCTTCAGCTCTTTTTTCAATCAAGTCTTCTACCTTTTTAACTAATTCTTCATCAAGGTCGTCTGATTTTTGTGCTATATTTAATACATTTGTCAGCTCATAGAACATATCAAGATTGCACTTTATAAATTCTTTTGAGGAAGCTTCAAGCACATTCGTATTCATAAACTTCGCTAGTTCAAAGATCGTACTTATGGCATCAGCAGTATTCAAATCGTCATCCATAGCCTCTATAAACTTATCTCTGAAAGATTCGATAGTAGGAATTAGCTCCTTTTCTTCAGCACTAATTCCTTCTACTGTCTGATTACTCAAAATAAATTCTGCTCTATCTCTGGCATTTGTCAATCTTTCTAATCCAGATTTTGCCTGCTCCAATATTGTATCACTAAAATTCACAGGATTTCTGTAGTGAGTTGACAGCAAGAAAAATCTTACCAATCCAAGATCATAAACCTCTGATATATCTCTCACTGTAAAAAAATTCCCCAATGATTTGCTCATCTTTTCGCCATCCACATTTATATATCCATTGTGCATCCAATATCTTGCAAAAGTCGCATCATTAGCACACTCACTCTGTGCTATTTCATTTTCATGGTGAGGGAACTGAAGATCCTGCCCACCAGCATGAATATCCAATGTATTACCCAAATATCTTCTAGACATTACAGAGCATTCTATATGCCAGCCTGGTCGTCCTTCTCCCCATGGACTCGGCCATCCAGGTTCCCCTTCCTTCTTTGCCTTCCATAAAACAAAGTCAAGTGGGTCTTCTTTTTTGTCATCCACATCAATTCTGGCACCTAATTCCAATTCCTCTATATTTTGATGAGATAGTTTTCCATATTCATCAAATTTTCTAGTCCTGAATAGAACATCACCTTCAGACTCATATGCAAACCCTCTGTCCACCAAAGTCTGAATAAAATTTATAATCTCTTCTATATTGTCTGTAACCCGAGGATGCACATTTGCTCGTTTTATTCCCAAGCCATCACAGTCAACAAAATATTCTTCTATATATTTTCTAGACACCTCTTCTGGAGAAATCCCTTCCTCATGACTCCTCTTAATAATTTTGTCATCCACATCAGTAAAATTCTGAATGTATGTAACCTCGTAACCTCTGTATTCGAAATATCGTCTCAATGCATCGAATACAGTAAATGGTCTCGCGTTACCCAAGTGTATATAGTTGTATACAGTAGGTCCACAAACATACATCTTCACCTTTCCTGGCTCTAGAGGTATGAATTCTTCCTTTTGTCTAGTCATTGTATTATATACTCTCATCGAAAACCTCCGTCTACTTATCAATTAGTAATTTTTTATTTTTCCCCGTATATATTTAATGAAAAGCCTTCTTCTAGCACTTTTCTAGCATACTTTTGTGCACCTTCCAGAGAAAGATCTCTGTAGTTTCCACATTCTTCTTCTGAAGCAGCTGGAATATTTTCGGCTACTAAAACCATCTCCAAGGATTTTTCAAGTCCAGCTTTAACATATGATGGCTCCACATCACCCCACATAATCAGATAGTATCCTGTCCTGCATCCCATAGGAGATAGGTCAATAACACCATCCATATTATCTCTCAAAAATGTAGCCAATAGATGCTCTAGTCCATGAATGGCATTCGTTTCAAATACCTCTTTGTTCGGTTGCAAAAATCTCAAATCGAACTTTGTGACCTTGTCTCCATTTTTTCCATCTAGAACACAACACTTCCTTACATAGGGTGCCTTTACCTTAGTGTGATCGAGTTGAAAGCTTTCAACATTAGATTTCATAATAATAACCTCTTTTCATAGCAATTAAATTCCAAATCAATTTCTATTACTTGTATTGTTTATTTCACTTATATTTTTACTTGTTCTTCATTATATTTATTCATATTTTCTATTTTTGTTTATCCCTCATCAAAAGGAGCTCGGTAACTGCCATACTGTTGTTTCCATTACCAACCTGCACGATTTTATCTATTTTTTTCTTTTCAAGAACTCTTTTTTGTTCAGCTGACAGTCTTCCATGAGTTAGCACTATTGGAGAGTTTTCACCAGCGGCATATGCTCCAATCGCCAAGCCATCTATCAACATGCCTTGGTTTCCATAGCCATCCTTTGCGACGAAAACCTGCTTCAATTCACTGCTAGTATAAAACCTTTCGATAATCCTTGCATTAGTATCGTTTCTATCGATTCCACTAACTCTGGCAGGATTTTTTAACTCGCTTTCTATGCTTTGCGGAACAGAAGATTCTCCACCTATAATATATGATGATAAAACACTCTCAGAAGATTTTAGCTCTGAAGGAATATTAACCCTTCCTTTTTCATTTGATAGGATAATAGGTATATTTTTCTCTCCAGAAACAGGTGAAAAGCTTATTGCATCTGCCAACCCTTGATATCCATTTACAACTGCATACGCATTTACTTTAGAGCCATCTACAGACAGTATTTTCTGAGCAATCCTGTTGCTAGTCTCAAATCTGTCCTTTCCATATATTCTCTCAACACCAAAGCTTTGTTTTTTCAATTCATCAGCAACAGAGCTGGATATAGAATTTTCTCCGCCTATTATTATTATATTCTTCGCCCCCAAACGCTTTATTTCATTCATGACATTTTTATTTATAGAATCTTTCTCAGTCAGCAATATAGGTGCGTTTAACAACCTTGTCAGAGGGGTAGATGTCAGAGCATCAGCTATTGCATTTCCATTTACCAAAAATACATTTTCTGCACTAGACCATCCATTTGCCGAAACCCTAATCGCTGTTTCATATCTATCCTTGCCAGCCAAAATATTTGCGCCTCCAATGCTTTTGGTTATTCCCTTTATCACTACATTAGATGGATAATAGGTGCTTACTCTATTTAAATCTACAAATCTTCCCTTTGAAAGTATGTATGATTGACCATAGCTTGCTTTAGATACAAACATTTTATAGTTTTTTACATTCTTTTCAAGTCCAATACTTGATTTTTTTGACTGTGATGAATTATCTATCTTTACACATATCGATCCATTTCCAGTCGGAAGAATATAGTTATCAATGTCAGCTGTTATATATCCGGAAAATGGCACCACTCCTGATTTTATAAGCATTCTCTTATTGTAGCTAGGTGCTCCATTCTCCTCTGGTGCATAGTATATCTCATAGTTCGCTCCAATACTATCAGTAGCAAACATCACGCCTTGAAGAACTTCATTCTGTCCGAAATTGAATTTATTTGCAGCAATCACTACATCAGATGAGAGAGTTGAAGACATCGAATATTCATGCTGATATATCCTTTGCCCTTTGTCTTTCTGTACTCTGGCGATTGCATAATTATCAGAATATGACAACAAGGTCTTGTCCTCATATGAAATCCAAAGGTATCCATTTTCCTTGTTGTAATTTCCCCAGCTGTTTTTTATCAGCCAAGCTCCATTACTTTTTGGCTTTACCTTTCCAGTAAATCTATCTTTTGAAAAATTATCATCCCAGCCTACAATGGCTATCGCATGAGTCTGTCCCAGTGCTTCGTCACAATAAAATGCTGTCGAATCCTGACTCATATATTTTGCATCGTCATAGTAACCAGATGTAATGGCTCCATATTTCAAAATTGCATTTTTTACAGAGCTTCTGTCAGTAGCTACATTCACAACATCCAAAACATTATATCCCAGCCTTGGAGCAGAATCAAAGTTTGCAGGCTTTTTTGCACCCTCATCAGTAGTCATATTGCCATTATATGGTATGTCAGACTCTAGCTTTGGACCTTGCCATGAAGTAAAATAACCCATTGAAGTTTCATTTGTAGAGCCTTCAGAATCACCAATCCTCCAGTTAAAAGTACCCTCCTTTGCCCACCATCTCATATGCTCTTCAGAAAGGTCATATGCTCCAAGATTACTCTTATTTAGAAAGCTTTCAAGAGCTGCATTTCCCGCAAATGACCAACATATACCAAGCTTTAACTGATTTTTAATGCTGGTCATCAAATTAAATTCTCTTGGATCAAACTTGCTAGACTCAGCAGTTATACCACTTACACTTTTACTACTATCAGTCAATTTAGTTCCATTAAAATCAAAAGGATCTGTCTTTATCATTTCAGAATTATTATTCGTAATGACTTCCTCTTGCTTATTACTTGGCTTATAGTTATCTTGGTTTTCAGTTTGTCCTGAAATAAGCTCTGCCTGTACTTGTGGCTGTGAAACGGTACTACTTGAGCCTATGTTCCCTGAAGTAACTCCCTCATAGCTATATACCGGATTTTGACTTCTTTCATCAGCATTTGAAAATGAGAAAGAGCATCCAGAAGAAACAATTACTGATACAAGAGAGACACACACTATTTTTTTTATTAATTTTTTACCACTACGTTTATATGTCATTTTTATCTCCTAATCACTATCTTATAAATAAACTTATCCATCTACATAATACCACGAAATATCAATATTTTCAACTTATTGATATACACACAAGGACTCCAAAAGAATCTCATTTTCGTGGTATTTATACTTTTTAATCACGCCTATTGAATATATACAAATTTGTCCTTTGGTTCATCAGTCTTCGTGAATTTCACATTAAAAATAATTGGAAGTCTTTCATAATTATATTCCCTATAATTATTCTCTTTAATCTCCCCTTCGACAATATACCACTGACCTCTTTTCAGATTGTGCGTATCCTTCTCTTCGTAAATAAATCCACAGGTTTGAAGGTCAGCCATACAACACAACATGCCCATTCTTCCAATGACAGCAAAATCACCATTATTCTGCTTGTCATCAAGCACACAGCACAAGAGTCTGAATTTTGTGCCCTTATATCTTTTCCAGTCTAATATAGAATCATAATACCATTTCATGTACTTTACATCCGTTATGTCTATATAGTCTTTTCCTCTTTCCTTTTTGTATACCGTCCTCTTTATCTTTTCAGTTCTATTTATTCCACTTGAAGCACCAGTACCTCCAGCCTTCGACTCAGCTTTGATTACGCTTGGTGATTGAGTCGTCGATAGCATTGCCACAACAAGATCCTTAGACATATAAAAAACCATCATCAAGGGTATTATCACGATAAAATACCTACAAAGATTATTCATATGTCTTGGCTTAAACAATTTAGACATCGAGAAGACCGCAATAGCTATCAATATGATTGCAGAAATCGCCAAAATAGTATTAAATTTCGGATGAACAAACAGATTCAGTCTCCCGTTTTGTAATCCCACGAGGATGAGTGCAGAAAGAAAAAGCTCTATCAGAATCTGTATCAGTATCTCTAAATTAATTCTATTCATACTCACTCTCCTCCCTAAAAAAATCTATACCAATTTCCCATAATTGAGAAAATTAAAAATGATATAGTTAAAACCAAAAATATTAAAAATACTATAAATCGCTTCTTAAATGTTCCCAACAAAACAGAAATGTTTGTAATATCCAGTATTGGTCCCACTACCATAAATCCCAAAACCGAATTTGCAGGCATCATATTGACAAACGACCTAGCGATAAAAGAATTCGAGGTAGAGCATACAGAAATGAAAAATGCAGCAATCAACATTACTATTACCGAAAGCATATTGATGCTATTTATCTGCATATACACATGCTTTGGAATCAACACTTGCAAGCACGCAGATATAAAAGCTCCAACTACAATATAGGCTCCAATTTTAAAAAGCTCTTTTTTTGAGTGAATCACAATTGCCTCTATATATTTTATTTTTCCAGTTTTTTCAGCACCTGCAAGCATTAAATCATCCATTACAAAATCGCTGAAATTATGCTTCTCAAAATCATCCCTTATTACGCTCATCCTTTTTAGCCGTTCAATAAACATTAGAATGAGCCCAACTATAAAAGCAATAACCAATCCAAAAACAGCTCTCAATATCACCACATTAGGATTATTTGGAAACGCATAGTAAGTCGAAGCTATTACTATTGGATTTACAGCAGGTGCTGCCATCAAAAAAGTAATTATAACAGGTATTGAATATCCTTTTTTTGCAACCGATGTAGCTATTGGAATCATTGCACAATCGCATACCGGAAAAAATATCCCTCCAAACAGCGCCAAAAATATCGATTTGAAACCTGATTTTGAAAAAATATTATTCAGTCTATTTTGTGGTACGAAAATCTGTATAATACTCGAAACTATCGCTCCAATCAGAAGAAATGGCAAAATCTGCACCAGTAGACTCAAAAAAATTCCCAGCACCTTTTGAAATATCCCACCATAAAAACTCGGAAAAACATTTTTTATAACTAAAATAACGGAATTTAGCATCAAAAACAATAACGCAAATTTTATTATTTCTCTATCAGATCGAGTTATCTGTTCACTCAGAATACCTTTTTTTCCCAAATATAAATCATCATAATTTTCGATTGAGCAACCTCTGTTTATTCGCTTGATTACCTTCTTCTTTTTCTCTACTATCAAAAAATCTTCATTATCTACTTTGGTAAAAACCACCCAATCCGCATGTGAAATCTTGTCGACAATAAACCTACTCATATTGGAAAAATAAGAGTCCATTGTCCTGAAATCCAATGCTGTGATGACATTTCTAATATAATATCCGTTAGAGTAACAGACTTCAAGAACCTCAGATAAATCCCAGATTCCATTGTATTCTATGATAATATAGTCTGGATTATATTCATCTACTATTGATTTTAGATATTCACTATTGATTTTATCTTTATCAAAAATATCGATAACATTAATATTCTCGATATTTTTGTAGTCATCATAAGAAACTATTCCATATTCGCAATTTATTATCAGTATATTGTCATAAATTTTCGCTGCTTCTTCCTTAATTATTTTCTTGACCAAGGTCGTCTTTCCGCTTTGAAAAAAACCAGAAACTATATCTATTTCCATTTTTTATCACCTCATTTATCATAAAAACTCCCTATTATAATACTACATAAAAAAACTTAGTTTTTGATTAATTCCGCAAAATATTTGCGATTTTATTGAAAGTAATTCAAAAAATAATGTATAATATATTATTGGTATTGATATTTACTATTGAAATTTTCAACAAATTACAGAAATACAAAGCTACGCTACAGCCATATTATATGAGGAGGAAAACTATGAAAAAAACTGAAATAGAAATTATATCAGGATTTTTGGGATGTGGAAAAACCACTTTCATAAAAAAAATAATAAATGAATCAGAAGATTTTTCAAACACTGTAATTCTTGAAAACGAGTTTGGTGAAGTGAGTATAGATGGTGAGATATTACAAAGAGAGGGTGTAAAAATCAAAGAAATAAATGCTGGATGTATATGCTGTTCAGTAGCTGGAGATTTTGCAAAGGCTTTAATAGAAATCAAAGATGTGTTCAATCCGGATAAAATAATTATAGAGCCTTCTGGTGTTGGGAAATTATCAGAAATAATCTCCATTTGTAATAAATCCCCTGAAACCTTTCAGATAAATAAAATTATTACTATACTAGACCTGAATAACTTTTTTATGTTTTTAACGAATTTTGGCGAATTTTATAGAGATCAAATAGAAAGCGCAAATATGATTATTTTCAGTCGATTTACAGATGCAGTAAATTCCGGAGCTAATCTGGTAAATATAGAAAATAAAATACGAGAAATAAATCCAAAGGTAAATATTATTTCTAAGGAGTGGGACAGTTTTTCAATTGAAGATCTATTCGTTGAGAAAAAGAAAATGAAAAAATTAGATATGTTTAGTCATCACCACCATCATCATGAGGATGGACATTGCTGTCACTGCTCTTCAGAAAACAAGGAATCAAACAACAGCTTCGAAAGCATTACAATAACGATAAACAATGAAATTTCAAGAGAAGCTCTGACAAACATATTAAATAATTTTGAATCTGGAAAATATGGAGCTATTATTCGTTCAAAGGGTAGCGTCCCTATTGAAAAAGGTAGTCTTCAATTTGACTATGTACCCGGAGAAATCAGAATAGATGACAAACCATATGATGCAAAATTTCATGTGGTTATAATCGGAGAAAAGTTGGATAGAAAAGCATTAGAAGAAGTATTTTCATAATGTATCCTATTTAAATCTACTCCTCCCTATGTAAAAAGTATCCAGCATTATACTGGCTTGAAAATAAATGCTCGGATACTTTTTTTCATAGATTTCCTTATATGATTCTTATTTTTTTAACGACATAGATATTATCAATGCTATAACTCCAGTTAAAACGATCGTTCCACCTGGCTTTAATCCCAAGTAATAAGATAGAGTCAAACCAATAATCGTAAAACTAATTGCGAAAATAATAGCCAACAACACAGTCATTTTATAGCTTTTCGAAAATCTCATAGAACATGCAACTGGAATTACCATAAGTGATGAAACTATAAGAGCTCCAACTGCTCTAGCAGCAATAGAAACCGTAAAAGCAGTCAATACTGTAAAGATAACATTGACAAATCTTACTGGTATTCCGATTAATTTCGCTCCCACCTCGTCAAATGAAAAATACAAAAGCTCCTTATACAGCAAAAGATATGAAATCATCACAAGCACAGAAAGCAGTACCACTAAGCATAGCTCAAAATCTGTTATCGCCACAATGCTTCCAAATAGAAAGCTGCTAAACCCAGATGAATTGCTCGAAAATCCGGAAAGAACACCCGCCAAACCAATTCCTGCTGACATCACTATGGCGATGGAAATCTCCGAGTATTGAGGAAATTTCTTTCTTATAAAATCAATTCCAAATCCAGAAAATACCGTTATTATTATCGCACCAACGATTGGATTAATCCCCAATATCAATCCCATAGCCACGCCAGCTAACGATGTATGTGAAAGTGCATCTCCAATCATAGAAAGCCTCTTTAGAACTATAATAGTTCCTATACATGGTATAATAATAGCCAACAAAATTCCCACGATAAACGCACGTCTCATAAACTCATACTCAAACATTCTACACCTCCTCACTCCAAAAAGATTCAATCTCAATGATTCTGCTTGAATGTTTTTTTAGTCGCTCTATATCATGAGAAATCATAACAATCGTTATTTTTCTTTCTAGATGCAATCTATCTAATAATTCATAAAGAGCGTCTTCCGATCTATGATCAATACCCGATGTAGGCTCATCTAAAATCAATATTTCAGGATTATTCGCTAGAGCCTTAGCAATCACTACTCTTTGCTGTTGACCACCAGACAAATCACAGAATCTTCTGTTCGCATACTCTGTCATACCTACTATTGAAAGAATTTCTCTCACCTTTTCGATATGCCTTCTCTTTGCGAATTTAAACAGTCCGATCTCCCTGTACATATTCATTAGAACTATTTCTGTAACTGTCGCAGGAAACTCCACACCACTAGATACACCAACCTGTGGAACATATCCAATGCCACTTACCTGCTTTGATTTATTTGGATTGCTCCCATATATCAATATTTCGCCAGAGTCTGGCTTTAATATTCCCAAAATTAGCTTTATCAATGTACTCTTACCTGTTCCATTCGCACCTATTATTCCAACAAAATCTCCCTTTTCAACATCAAAGCTCACATTTTGAAGAATATATTCTTTGTCGTATTTAAAAAATATATCTCTTACTTCAATTATTTTTTCCATTATTTCCTTTCCTTACTTGCTATAATAAAGAGGCTCTATTCTAATAATAAAGCCTCCTATAAAACATTACTACCAACAATATTATACTATAGCTAGGCAGCAATTTGAATATTTTGTTGTATTAATCTATCACTTAATATTAATTCAATGCTTTAATCAATACCTCTAGATTTTTATTCATGATTGAAAAATAATCTTCACCAGCTTTGACTTGTTTATCCGTCAACCCTTCTAAAGGATTAAGAACCTCTGTTTTTGCACCTACTTCTTTCGCTATAGCTTCAGATACCTTTGGATTTACCAATTCCTCAAAGAATATATACTTCACATCATGTTCTTTTGCAAATTTTGTTATTTCTGCCATTCTACTAGCATCAGGCTCAGAATCTGGAGATAAACCTTCTATACCTAATTGGTTTATTCCATACTTATTCAGCATATATGCAAACGCACTGTGAGAAACTACAACCTCTTTCTTCTTTGTATTTGACAAGGAATCCTTAAATTTTTTATTCAACTCATCCAATTTTTTTGCATTATCTTGATAATTTTTTTCATATGTATCCTTGTTCTTAGGATCTGCCTTGATAAAAGATTCCTTGATATTGTTCATCTCTATCTTAGCATTTTCAGGGTCTAACCATGTATGAGGATCATATTTACCCTCATGCTCATGTGAATGCTCCTCTTCATGTTTACCATCCTCATGTTTGTCCTCATGCTTACCATCTTCTTTATGATGATCTGATTCTTTTGCTTCTATAAGCTTTACACCTTTTGAAGCTTCCACTAGAGAAACCTTACCCTCTTTAAAAGCTCCGTCTAATTTTTCTACCCAGCTTTCCATGCCAGCACCGTTATAGATAAACACATTTGATTCTCCAATCTTGGCTATATCCTTTGTGCTAGGCTCCCAATCATGTGGTTCAACACCTGCTGGAACTAAATTTTCAACCTCGACCTTATCTCCACCGATTTTTTTTGCAAAATCATACATTGGATAAAAGCTAGTATACACCTTCAATTTTCCACTATCGCTACTATTTGAGCTATTACTCGAATTTGCTCCAGAGCATCCTGCCAGCAAAATTGATGATGATAATGCCAATCCAACTAACTTAAAAGCTATTTTCTTCATAATGTCCTCCAATCAACTAAATATAATGTTATTTTAAATTAACATATCCATAAATTTCCGAATCACTTTTTGACTTGCAAAAGAAAAGCATTCGCATATTATATAGAAAAGTATATTCCTATAAGACCTCTTTGTCAAGAATTATGACAATTTTGATATTTAATTTTATACAAAAAATGGTATAAATATATTACAAGTAATTATACTTTTTATTTGCAATATATGTTATAATCAATGGTAGTGTATTGAAAGGAAGTGATTCGATGCCATTTGATAGGAATAGACGCCCAAAAGACAGTCATGGAATAGAAAGTCAAAAAATTCTAAAGAATGCAAATCTGAAAATGACAAAAAAAAGAGTTTTGATAATAGATTGTTTCAAGCACTCTAGTGTTCCTCTAACAGCAGATGATGTGTTTAATATCCTAAGAGAGAATACTAATATTAATTTGTCTACCATTTATAGGGCATTAGGTGCTCTTACAGATTCGGATATTTTGACAAAGCAGGCTCGGTCTGATGGTACCTACGTTTTCCAATTAAACGGAGACGTACACCGACATATATTGACATGCAAAGAGTGTGGCAAAATAGACTACATAGAGTTCTGCCCTATAGAAAAAACTATTGACGACATTACTTCAAAGACGGGATTTGAAATAACAGGTCATAGTTTAGAATTTACAGGAATTTGCCCTGATTGTAAGAAAAAACTAAAATAATATAGCTGTTTACCCTTATAAATTGGGTTGGGTAATGATTAGATTGATTTGCTTGTGGGTAGAAATACAAATAAGCAATGAGATAAATAATAATTTTTTAGGAGGAATACTATGAAAAAATATGTTTGTGATGTATGTGGATACGTTTATGACCCAGAAATAGGAGATCCAGATTCTGGAATAGCTCCAGGAACTCCATTTGAAGATATACCAGATGATTGGGAATGTCCTGACTGTGGTGTTACTAAAGAAGATTTCTCTGTAATGGACTAATCAAATATATTGATAAATACAGAATAGAGATTTAAAAATCCGCTTTGTAGCATAGAGCTAGCAAGCCGTAGGTGTTAATTCGCCTACGGCAATTTTTTACAAGAAATATGAATTTTATAATAAATGCTACAAACATTTATTGAAAGCTATTGCTTCATCTATGATTTGTTGTTTTAATCTTAAATTTGCTTTATAATAAATATGTGGAAATATAAATGATAATTATATTACTGAAAGGATTGATTTATGAAATATTGTTCCATTGGAAGTGGTAGTAGCGGTAATTGCCACTATGTAGGATATAAAGATACAAATATTTTGATAGATGCCGGGTTAAGCGGTAAAAAAATTATTGATGGGCTTCGAGATATCGATATAGACGCAAAAAGTCTAAATGGCATACTGATAACCCACGAACACGTTGATCATATTAAGGGAGTGGGGATACTTTCTAGAAAATTTAATCTTCCCATCTTTGCAAATTATAACACATGGATGAGCATAAGAGATAAAATAGGAAAGGTTGATGAAAATAATATAATAATATTTGAGAATGATAGATTATACTCCATCAACGATATAGTCATTAAGCCTTTTTCTATAACTCATGATGCAGTGGATCCGGTGGGCTACTCTATGATAAATGAAAAAGGTGAAAAACTCTCTATTGCAACTGATACTGGACAGATTACTGATACTATAAGAGAGAATATCTTAAAATCAAAGCTTGTTATATTAGAATCAAATTATGACAAAGAAATGCTGTTGATGGGCTCATATACCTACACTCTAAAAAAAAGAGTTATGTCGAATATAGGACATCTTTCAAATGAGGATGCTTCCAAATTTGCAGTAGAATTGATAAACCAGGGCACAGAAAAAATATTGCTAGCACATCTAAGTCGTGAAAATAATTTTCCAGCCTTGGCATATGAGACTTCAAACCACATATTGTCCGAAAATGGTATAAAAATAGGCAAGGATGTTGAAATCGACATACTTAGACGTGATACATTGTCAAAAATACATGAGGTGGGAAAATAATGATAAAAATTAGCGTATTGACCGTCGGAAAATTGAAGGAAAAATACATCAAGCTGGGTATTGAAGAATTTTCTAAAAGACTATCAAAATATTGCAAGCTTGATATCATAGAGGTTCCAGACGAAAAAGCTCCAGAAACGCTTAGCTTCAAGGAAATGGAGCTTGTAAAAAACAGAGAAGGAGATAAGCTTTTATCGCAAATTAATCAAAGTGCCTATGTAATCTCATTGGCAATAGATGGAAAAAAATTCACATCTGAGGAATTGGCACAAAAAATTTCAAGACTATCCATTGATGGAAACAGCCATATATGCTTTGTAATTGGCGGATCATTGGGGTTATCTGATAGAATACTTTCCAGAGCCAATATGAAATTGTCTTTTTCTGATTTTACCTTTCCTCATCAGCTTATGAGATTAATTCTACTTGAACAGGTGTATAGAAGCTTTAGGATCATAAACAATGAGCCTTATCACAAATAATCAATATATGTAAATTTTTAAGGATAGAAATCTAAATCAAAGCATAAAGGTGGTGATAAAATGTTCTTCAAAACAAAGAGTAATCCAATACTGATGGATATTTATGTGCCCAGTATTTTTTTCGATATATATATCCCCATAGCGACAGGAAACCAATTGAAGGTATACCTACTAGGATATAAAAGTGCCCAAGTAAGTATACTCTCAGACGAAGAGGATACGAATAATAGAATTATTGCAAATATGGTCGGTATCACAGAGGCTGAAGTTGTCGATTGCTGGAAATTCTGGGAGGAAATGGGAGCAATCAAAATTCACAAGAATAATGATGAAAAAAACATACAAATAGAATTTTTAGACATTAAGGATGATTTTGTTAATCGTCACAATACAAACTCAGGTAGTAATACAGAGAAAAATGACCAAGGTGAAGAAACATCAGAGCATAAAATAGATTCATCACAATTTGTAAATATGTACGATGAAATTGAAGTAATATCAGGAAGATTGCTAACGCCAAATGAGAAGCTCTCCATTTTAGATGCGATAGATAGCTACTCTTTTGAAACAAATTTGGTAGTAGCAGCCTTTGAAAAAGCAAAAAGTGACAGCGGAAAAATAAAATCTGTGAACTACGTCATCGGTATTCTAAAATCATGGTACGACAACAACATAAAAACCTTGGAAGAACTCGAAATATTCAGCTGCATGAGCTCTGAATTAAAATATAAGTATAACCAGATATTTAAAAGCCTTGGATTTTTCAGAAGTCCCACACAGGCTGAGGAAAAAATAATGAACAGGTGGATAGAAACGTATGACATGGATATGGAAATAATACTATTCGCTTGCTCGAAGTCCGCTAATATCTCAAATCCAAACTTAAAGTACTTTGATTCAATTATTTCAGACTGGCATGAGAATGGTCTTACCACTATGGAAAAAGTGCTGGAATCGGAGAGAATTTTTGAAGAGAGTAAAAAATCAAATAAAAAGATTAGCCAAGCCAAAGAAAAAAAATCACAAAACGTATCAAATCAAAACGGCAAAAAAAATAAATTCCACAATTACGACCAAGGAATTTCTGACAAATATACAGATGACGAGTTAAATGCTCTAATAAAGAAATTGAATAATCAAAAATAGGTGAATGTATGAACGAAGAAAATCTAAGATCTATATTAAATGAATACCAAAAAACAAGGCAAAGAAATAAGAATTTACTTGAGGAAAGAATAAACCAAATACATGAAAGATTTCCAGAAATAAAAAAACTAAGCGATCAAATTAGAGATAACGGAATCAAAATGGCAAAAGCTGCACTCAGCTCCACATCAAACGAGGAATTGGAAAAACTAAGTGATTATCAAGAAAAACTAATATACAAAAAAAATAAGTCACTTGAAGAAAACAATATACCCTCTGATTACCTAAAGCTGAAGTACGACTGTAATATATGTAAGGACACAGGATTTGTGGAGAGTGGAGTACAGTGTACATGCTTTAAACAAAAAATAATAAATAGCTTATACAGGATGTCGAATTTAGAAAAAATCCTTGAAAAAGATAACTTTTCAAACTTCAACTTGGATTTATATCCAGATGAAACAGTAGAGGGCTACGGCAAATCTCCCAAGGAAAACATGAGAGATATAATCATGGACGTATATCACTACATACAAAATTTTGATACATATAGCTCTGATGAAAAAAACAATCTTCTATTTTGGGGAAAGCCTGGATTAGGAAAGACTTTTTTGTGTAGCTGTATTGCAAAGGATATATTAAACAATGGATATACAGTCATTTACCAGACCTCATTTAACTTAATGGAAATTATCGAAAAATATAAATTTCATAGAAACGACTGCACCTCTGACGATATGGAAAACTTTAGAAATTTATTTGAATGCGACTTATTGATAATAGACGACTTGGGTACAGAGCTTGTAAACAGCTTTATAACCTCTGAGCTGTTCAATATTATTAACGATAGACTTAACGCAAACAAGAAAATTATTATTTCCACAAATCTCAACCCACCACAGATAGGTAGAGAATATACAGATAGAGTTTTATCTAGAATAATTGGTAATTTCAAAATCTATGAATTTTATGGTAATGACTTAAGACTCAAGTAAATTTATCCACAGAATTTTTATCCACTTTTCCACAAAAATTGTTGATAAGTTTGTGGATTAAGTTCAAAAAAAATTCTTGAAAACTCAATCTATCCACATAAAAAAATAGAGTTATCCACAGATTTCTGTTGAAAAAAACATATTTTCTGTGAATAACTCGTTTTTTTTATGAATTATGGGTATAGTTTATTGTTCATGACCATAATTTTTACCCAAAAATAGGATATAACTTTTGGCACTATTTTTTTTATTGTAGATAACTTTTTTTCGGCATATCATCAAATCTATATATTGATATTGTTATTAATAACAAGTATTTGATTTTATCATAATCATCAAAATAATAAACAATTTCAAAATGTATTCATTCGAATAGCTATTTCAAGTTAATTACAAAATTCCGACCTGTGAAAAATACCTACACTTTTTTTATCTTATCTACAAACTTCTGTATATGTCCCATCCAAACGAGCTCAACATCAGAGGTTTCTCCATGCCTGTTTTTTGCTATTTTTATTTCTGCTATATTCTTCTTTTTTGTATCATTAGGATGGTAATATTCATCTCTATATATAAACATAACTATATCTGCATCCTGCTCTATGGCACCAGAATCTCTCAAATCAGACAATTTTGGAACATGATCCTTTGTGTTTTCCGTATTTCTTGATAGCTGTGACAAAGCTACAACTGGACAATTTAACTCCTTGGCAAGGATCTTTAAAGCTCTGGAAATTTTTGAAACCTCTTGTTGTCTACTTTCGGATCTGCCATCACCTTCCATCAGCTGTAAATAATCTATCATAACCATATCAAGCTTTTTATTTTCTGTCTTTAATTTTCTACATTTCGACCTTATTTCAGAAGCCTTTATGCCTGGTGTGTCATCAATATAAATATCAGTTTTTGAAAGAATTTTCATAGCATCCATTATTTTTTTCCAATCTTCATCTGCTAATCTTCCCTTTGAAATCTTGTCCATTTCTACATGTGATTGACTAGAAACCAAACGTTGAACTAACTGTTCTTTAGACATTTCTAGACTAAATATGGCAACACTGGCCATTGATTTTATAGCTGCATTCATCACGAGATTAAGTGCAAACGCTGTCTTACCCATAGCTGGTCTAGCAGCAATTAATATCAAATCGCTATTATGAAATCCACCCAATGCACTATTTAAGTCAGTAAAGCCTGTATCAAGACCAGTAATATCTGAGCCTTTTACACTAACTTCTTCTATTTGACCTAATACAGCTCCTAGAACATCTTCAATTTTATTAAAATTATTTGACATTCTTTCCTGAGAAATTTTAAAGATATTGCTTTCTGCGATATTTAGCACCTCTAATACATTGTCCGAATCACTGTATCCAATATTGATAATATCGTTAGAAGCCTTTATTAATTTTCTAAGTATAGATTTTTCTCTTACTATTTCAGCATATGTCTTTACATTTGAAGTAGTTGGTACCATGGTAATAGTACTAGTAAGGTAATTCATTCCTCCGACAACATCTAGCATATCCCTGTTTCTCAGCTTTTCTGAAACTGTTACTATATCAATGGGTAATCTTTCCTCACTCAGCTCCAATATACATTCATAAATTGATCGATGTCCCTCAGAATAAAAATCATCTACCTTTAATATCTCGAACACAATCATCAATGCTTCTTCATCTGATAATATAGATCCGATTACACATTGCTCCGATTCAATACTGTTAGGAGGAACCTTTATCAAATCTGCCATAAAATTCTCCTTTCGATGCTATATTAACATCTTCCCTTTCAATAAAACTATAGCGAGGAATAAACCTCGCTAAAAATTAATTTTTTTCTTTGACATCTACTCTTACTTTAGTAGTTACTTTTTGATGTATTTTTATTTCCACAAATCTAGATCCCAAAGATCTTATAGGTTCATCAAGAAGTATCTTTCTCTTATCTACATCTATGTTTTTCTGCTTTTTAAGCTGTTCTGCTATTTCTTTTGAAGTTATTGAACCAAATAATCTTCCACCCTCTCCTGCCTTTGAGAATATTTCTATATTAACACCTTCCATCTGCTTTCCTAATAAAACTGCCTCTTCGTATTCTATTAATGCCTTTCTTTCTTTTGATTTTGATTTTTCGTCCAATTCCTTTAGGTTGGTATTGTTCGCTTCAACAGCGACCTTCTTTTTCAGAAGAAAGTTTCTCGCATATCCGTCGCTAACTTCCTTTATTTCACCCTTTTTTCCTGTACCTTTAACATCTTGTAATAAAATAACTTTCATTTTATTCCTCCTTCAAGTAATCCTCTATTATACCTTTTACCATATTGTACGCTTGCGATAAACTCACATCCTTCATTTGAGCTCCAGCTATATCAATATGACCTCCACCGCCTATCTTTTCCATCAGCACATGCACATTTATATCACCTAGCGATCTAGCACTTATAAATACAGTGTCACCCTTCATACCCAATACAAAGGAAGCCTCAATATTTTTGATATTCAACAATTCGTCAGCAGCCTTCGCAATCACAATATTAATATTATCTATCTCCTCCTTTGAATACGAAATACATATCTTCTCGTCCAAAATCTCAGTTCTCTGAATTATCTCCGCCTTCACCAAGAAATCCTCTGCATAGGAGTTGAAGAATTTCTTTACAGAAAGAGTATCTGCACCCATATTTCTCAAGAAAGACGCCGCCTCAAAAGTTCTGACACCTGTTTTAAATTCAAAATTTTTGGTATCAAGATATATGCCTCCAAGTAGACCTTCTGCAGTCAGCTTATTTACCTTTATATCATGCTCAGTGTATTGTATAAGCTCTGTGACCATTTCACAGGTAGACGAAACATAGATCTCATGGAACAGCAAAACTGTATCTTGAATATATTCAACACCTCTTCTATGATGATCTATAACAACCACTCTTTTTGAAATATTCAATAGCTCCTCACACTCTGTGTAACTCGGTCTGTGAGTATCTACCACTACAACTAAGGTATTTTTGTTACAAATGTCTATAGCCCTTTCATGCCCGACAAACATTCCATTGTAGTATGCGTCATCTTTTATTCTGTCAAAAAATATTTCTACAGCCTCATTTACATTATCCAACACTATATGAGATTGTTTTCCATAGGACTTACATATGTCATAAACTCCAACAGCAGCACCCATTGCATCCATATCCGGATAATGATGTCCCATTATCAATATTGTTTCACTCTGATTAATTAGCTCTCTCAAGGCAAAACCTATCAATCTGGATTTAACCTTCGTCTTTCTTTCAAAGCCCTTAGATTTTCCACCATAAAAGTTAAACCCTTCTTGATTTCTAAGAGCAACCTGGTCTCCACCTCTACCTAATACCATATCAAATGCTCCAGAAGCAAATTCCCCTGTCTGCTCAACTGATTCTCCATCAACTCCAACACCTATACTAAGAGTAACGGGCAAAGAATTTCCATGGTTGATTTCTCTGGCTTTGTCCAATATAGAAAATTTAGACCTTTCAAGGCTTTTTAAATGCTCTTTTTTCATAAAAATAATATACTTATCATTTGACAGCTTCTGAAGAAGACCATTTGATTCGGCTTCAAGGCTAGTCAACAGCTTATCTATATCCATCGCCATAAGAGCTCTATTTTCTTCCGGTGTACTCTTAATTACATCCTCATATCCGTCAATCTCTATAAACATTATTGCTTCTTTTCCATTTTCAAATTTATTTTTCATATTGATATAATCAGTTCTATCAATCCAATAAATCAGTACTCGATAATCCACGCTTCCAGTGTTTTCGTCCATTGCTTTGGAAAAACAATATCTAATGACATAGTCCTTATCTTTAAAGACCACTTCATCCTCTAATATTTTCTTTTCATCCAAAACCTTTCTGATGGTAAAATCTTCAATGAAGGACTCAATATTCTTTGAAATAGAAGACTCTTCATTGCTTGATACCATCTCATCAAAAGCATTATTAGACCAGAATATAGTTCCGTCCAATTCCAATATACATATAGGAAGAGGATTATTCCTTACCGCCTTTTTGATTATACTATCTATATCAAATTCTACATTGCGTAGCCTATCAATCCATTCTTTTTTTTCAATTTTCTTCTTATATGTATAAGCTGCGATAATAAAAACTGATAAAACAACACCAACAGTACCAATAAATCTATTCCTAAACAGCTCGAAAATACTGAGCATCAGAACAGAAATAAAAAATAGGTAATCGATGTAGTTAAAAACACCGGATTTGTTATCTTTGGCTTTCATCTTCTCCTCCACTAACATTACATTGTCAAATTCCATCTTTTTCTAAGATCAAAAGAATTATCAAACATTCCCAAAATCGATATTCCAGGCACAATTCCCAAGAAAATTACAAGAAAAGCAAAAATCAAAATATTTACTCTGCTTTTTATCTTTTTCCAATTTTTAACTGCATAAATAATTATCGATACCCCCTCCATAAAGAATAGCATATTCATAATGATTATATAACCACCAATCATAGTCGATACTCCAAGGCTAGGGTATGAATAGTCGATCAAAAACATCAGCAAAATAGAATAAAACAACACCGATACAGGTCTTCCAGGAAAATAAATACTTTCTACTGGCACGCACATTGTCTTTTCACTATAAAAACAACTATATAGCTTTATACAGATAAAGTACGAAACCAATGAAAATATCAATGATCTAGAAAAGCAAAGCACTAATACAACTGTACTTGTGTCTTTTAATATATCCAAAGTTCCAGATGAAACGATTTTTTCATAATCACTAGGCTTTAAATTATTTTTGTATACCTCTGATACATTCTGTAGTGTATCATTCAAAACCATCCTTAGCTCTTTTATTATATCTATATTCAATAAATATTTTACAGATACAATATATATCATACTTCCTATTACAAAGAATATCATCGATAATAGGAGTGCTTTTATAGAGATAAATCTGAAATCATTGCCATTTTTTCTTACCTTTATCTTATACTTGACACCATTCCTGTCTATATATTCATCAGAAAGAAATACAATACCACTTATGAATGCTGGTATCAAATACACAAACGTCACTAATAAGGCATATTCCGCTCCACTAATAATGTAAGCCTCCACACACGCCAACACCAAAATAAATCCAGAGAACTTTATATCAGATCCCATAGTCAACAAAACCATCGGAATAATCGTAATAACAATTAATATTGATGAAATGGAATTTATTTTTGACACTGCAACAAATAAAAAAATCAGTGCAAACATGGCAACATTTACAAAATTAATATTGCTCCTTTTCTCCAAACAATCACCTCCAAAATAAATATAGCTATCCTTTATATTATACCATTTACGACAATTAGTGTAAATTAAAAAAATAAGTCATTGCAATAATGCAATGACCTTTATGTTTACAATTGGATACTATTCAACTGTGTATGGTAAAAGTGCCACGTTTCTAGCAAGCTTAATTGCCTTTGTTATTTCTCTCTGATGTTTTGCACAAGTACCAGTTATTCTTCTAGGAAGAATTTTTCCTCTTTCAGTTACGAACTTTTCAAGTTTTTGATAGTTCTTGTAATCTATTACAGTGTTTTTATCAGCACAAAACTGACAAACTCTTTTTTTCTTACGTCTTTTCTTGTTTATCATGACTTTCACCTCTCCTCTTTATTAAAATGGAACATCGTCATTTTCTACGGCAGAAAACTCTGACGGGCTAACAACACCACTTGGTTCAAATACCGGTGCTTCAAAATTATCATTTGAAGTATTAGGAGCTGCACTTCCCTTGCTTTCTAATGCCTGTATATTACGAGCAGCAACTTTTGTAAAAGTTCTCTTCTCGCCATTTGGAGTTTCATATCTGTCTACTCTAATATTACCTTGAACTCCAACCAATCTTCCTTTTGTAATGTAGTTTGCACAGAATTCAGCAGGCTTTCCCATTAATTCTACTGGAATAAAATCAGTAGTTGTTGAACCATCTTTATTCTTGTAATCTCTATCAATAGCCAACGTAAATGTAGCCACTGGTGTACCAGTACCAGGTATATATCTAATGTCTGGATCTTTTGTTAATCTACCAACTAATACAACATTATTAATCATATTAACACCACCTATTATTTTTCATCTTGTACAACTATGACATGTCTTATTATATCTTCACTTATCTTTAATCTTCTGTCTAATTCCTTTGGAAAATCAACAGATGCCTTGAAGTTTACTAGTGTATATACACCATCTCTAAACTTCTGGATTGGATAAGCTAGCTTTCTGCTACCCCAAACATCAACTTCACCAACTTCACCGTTAGCAGAAGCTATTATTTCTTTGATTGAGTTTAGCACAGCCTCTCTTGCTTCTTCATCAAGTGTTGGCTTTACAATATAAAGTAATTCATAAGCTCTCATTCATTTCACCTCCCTTTGGACTATACGGCTCCGAGACCTTTCGGAGCAGAGACGAGAATGCTTAAATTCTCATACCAAACTATTTTACTATATTAGAGGTGATTTAGTCAATAGCTTTACAGTTATTAATTTTTTTATTTTTTTTACTATCGTCCTTGATTTTCTCAGCTGTTAAAAAATATAACAGCATTACTAATCGTTTGTATTTTTTATGTAAAATAAATTGGAGAGGAAAAGTCATCATAGATATTATAGACAAAAAAATTAAAAATAATACCATTATAAAAAGCTGCCAAAGTAACAGCTTTTTTATTTTTTACATGTACTTATTATTATAGATATTGAGAATATACAACCCTTCACATCAATATCAACAAATCCACCATACTTATCTACAGAATTTCTAATATTACTAATCCCCAATCCATGTCCATCTTTATCATTTTTTGATGTAATAATTTTTCCATTTTTGGTAACAATTTTTCCGTCAAAATTGTTTTCACAATTAATCACAAGAAAATTATTGTTTTCATCATTGAATATATTTAAATTAACAGTCGGCATTTCCATTTTTAAGGATGCTTCTAGAGCATTATCAATAGTATTTCCAACGATAGATATTATATCTATATCCTGTAAAAAATCAATATTGATATTTGGACTAACCTCTATATTGAGCTCTATATCATTTTTTTCAGCGTATATCTTTTTATCAGATATGACTGAATTCAATACCGCATTATTAGAATATAACACCTCCTCAAAGGAGTTTATTTTAATACTCATATTATTTATTACTGAAAATATTTCCTCATTTTTGTCATTGCTAGCCAAATTTGCAATTGTAGTTAGATAATTTCTCAAATCGTGGTTGAACTTCTTTTGACTATTATTTTTCTCTTCTAATTTGGTGTAATAGCTTTTTTCCAAATCAAGCTTCATCGAATACAATTCGAGCTCTTTTTTTTCGGAATCCAGCTTGAAAGTGTAATCAAATAATATAAATACTATAAAATTTGAAATCAGAAGCAGTAAACAGCTAATAATAACCAGAATCTCTATATCCTCTGGAAGTGATTTTATAATACTAGAATAGAAAATAGATAAGTACACAAATCCCGTAGAAAATGGAAGAACCAAGTACCAGGCTAGCTGTCTTTTTCTAAAGTATGCTTCTCCTTTATTTACCATCCTACTCAGCACATAGAGAAATATAAAGCTAGTCAGCCTTTCAATTGAAACAACAGAAAATTTAAATAGCTCACCAGAGCTATCCCAGCTATAGTCACTTCCCAGAATAAAGCTAATAATCAATTCAGAAATTAACTCAATGCCCATAAATACAATTAAAAATATTAAAAAATTAAAAAGCTTTCTTTTTATAGAGCCATCGAATAGTAAGTGAATCATCACTACAAAAAAGATAATATTTGAAATCAACGTCACTATACTGTTATCGAATATTGAAATCAAATAAAACACTAATACATAGGCTAAATATACAGCAGGATAGACCGGAAAAAAATTAAATTTTCTATTTAAAATATCCCCCCAAAAAATATCAAATATCAGCACAGAAAATATGCCCGATATTAAACCCGAAACAACAGCACTCATCTCATACCTCTCTTGAAATTCTTTCCTGCATACTTAGCAAATCTATTAATAAATATAGTTCTTTTAGATCTAGATAGATTTAATATAGTTCCATCCTTTAATTCTATTATTTCCTTGCTAACTCGTATCACTGAACCAAAATTTATAATATAGCTATTATGTCCGTATTCAAAGCAATAGTCCTTTAAAGCTTCATAAATATCAGGAAGCCTTTGACTACATTTTATTTCATATTTTTCTTTTGTTTTGTAATTAAATATATTGAATAAAGTTCCTCTTTTCGTTCTTGAAACATATAGTATACCATCAATTGATATTCTTTCGAATTTTCCATCAGAAACAATTGAAATAGAATAATCTTTTTGATAAGATACCATTTTATCCAACGCCAATTCAATTTCTTGATTTAGCCTGTCATCTGAATATGACTTTAATAAATATCTAAAGGGATTGACGTTAAAATGTTCTGGTTTAGGCGATATCTCTCCTGTACAAAATACTATAACTGTATCCTCGGAATGTTTTCTAAGCTCAAAAGCAGCGTCCAGCCCATCAATATTTTCCATCTGAATATCCAATATTACTAAATTGAACGTCATATCAAGTGATTCTACAAAGCTAGCCCCTGAATAATATTTACTGATTGACATTTCATCTGTGTATTTTTTTGACGATTTAATCTTTTCCTCAAGAAAATCTACATACTCTGGATTATCATCACAAATTGCAATCCTATACATGTTTATCACCTCAATATGATTATATATCAAAGATTTAATATTTTCTATAATAATATAATTTATTTAATAGTCAGAGCTGTCTTAAAAATAAGACAGCTCCATAAAATACTTATAATTTTTACAAATATATTGTCTATTGTCTAATATTTAGTAATTCTTGCTCAATATCCTTTGATACTGAATTTTCTCCACCAACTATAATTATATTTTTTATATTTGGATTTGATTTAATATACTCTTTTGTATCAACGTTTAGTTTGTCTGATTTTGTAAGCAATACGGCGGCATTTTGTTTTGAAGCAAGCGGTGTTGAAGTTAATGCATCTGGATAGTTTTCTCCGTCTACTAAAACTATAGTATCAATATCCATCTTTAACATTGTTTTATATGCCTTTGCTACTTCTACAGCTGTTTTATATCGGTCAGAACCTGACAATCTAACGTCCGCATCATTTGGAATAGAATTCTTTCCACCAAAAGCAATATATATACCTGGAAAATAATTATTTTCCACCTCAACAAAAGGTAAAAGTGGTAGTGAATATCCATTTTTAAACTGTTTGTTATATTGATACATAAATGGCGCTGCTGAAAGTGCATCTGAAAATGCATTACTATTATAAGTTGCAACTGTTTCTCCAAGAAGTAAATACCTTCTATATTCTCTTATTTTTTCAGCTACTGAAATAGCTGTGAAAAGCCTATTTTTTCCATAAATCCTTTCAATTTTTGTCCCTCTAAATACTTCGGAAATTTGTTTTTCAATTTCTTTTCCTACTGAATTTTCTCCACCAACTAAATACAATTTGCCTATTTGTAACTCATCAATCGTGCCAACAACCTTTTGTGGTATAGTCTTTTTTTCTGTTAGTAAAAGAGGTACCCCTAATTCGCTTGCCAATGAACCCGCAGATAAAGCATCTGGAAAATTTTCTCCACTAGCTAATATAGTGTAATAAAAGTAATTTGAGTTCTTTTGTATTTCCTTGGCTACCGCTGTAGATGTTTCATATCTATCTCCACCCGATATTCTTTGAACTTTAATAGATGTATTATCAGAAATATTGTCTGACGAATCAGCAAATGAAATTGGAGTTACAATAGTAAATATTAATACTATCAATAAGGTAAGTAATTTTTTTCTTTTTTTCATATCTTTCCCCTTCTTTATTAATCTAATAAATTCCTAATGCAGTTAAATCTCAAATAACTTGTATGAATCTCTCCGATTTTCACACATTCAGGATTTTTTTCTGTGCCAGCAGCATGAATCATTTTGCCATTACCAATATATATTCCTACATGATGTACTGGATTTCCGAAAAATACTAAGTCTCCAGGTTTTGCATTACTTTCACTGACAACTTTACCTTCTACAATTTGTGTTTTTGTTGTTCTTGAAAGATTGTATTTCGCAGCATTTCTATAAACATACTGTGTAAACCCAGAACAATCAAATGAATTTGGTCCTACTGCACCCCATACATATGGTTTTCCTAATTGAGCCTTTGCTAGCTGTACTATCTTATTTCTAGCCTCACTAATATTTGGCGTACTACCTCCACCATTAATTGCATTTTCCAAATCTGTTGGAACTCCATTAGTACCACCTAAAATATATACAGCATCCACATCTTTATTATTTATATAATTGACTATATCATCTTTATTATTGCTTCCATTTACTAACATCAAAGGCATACCACTTTTAGCTGCTAGTACACTACCAGGAACTCCATCTGGTACACTATTTCCAGAGGTTAAATAAACACTATGTAATGTTGTATAAAAGCCTGTATTTTTTGATAGTTTCATACTTAAATCGAAGCTATCATATCCGTTTATTTGACTTACATTCAATCCAGCATTCTTTAATTGATTAACAACAGTTGCACCTACATTAGAGTTTCCATTAGCAACTACAACTCCACTAAAGTTATTTTGAATATAGCTTCTTGATGCATAATCCAAATTTCCATTTACAACATAAAACATAGAGTAATTATTTTCACCTGATGCAGCACTTATTGCCAAGCAATCGGATTCAGATGTTCCAGTAACTACAAAGGCCTTTTTCCCTTTTCCATACTTAGACGTTTCCTTTGCAATTTCCAGAGCAGTACCAGCTCTATCATCTCCACTTATTCTTTTTGTGGTTTGAACAGCTGATATACTATTATACAATTGATTTTTCACATCATCTGATACTGAATTTACACCGCCAATAACATAAATATTTTTTGCCCCTAGTCTTTCAATTTCATTCTTAGTGCTACTTGGAATATTACTTTCGTTTACATACAAAATTGGAGCATTAAGATTTTTTGCCAAAGCTGTCGCAGCTATTGCATCACTTGGTTTCCAGCCATTTGTTACTATCACATTATTGGCTGAACTAAAATTACGTTTTGATATTATAACAGCAGTCTCTATTCTATCAGAGCCTTGATATCTAACAATTTGTTTTCTAGCAGCTCTCAGCATTTTATTCATCTGCTGTCTTTTTTGTTCTTCTCTGTACTCCTTATTGTTTACATTATCAAAATCTTCAATATCATCATATGACATAAAAGTTAATTTATCATTTTTGATTCTTTGACCATTTAGTGAATACACCTTCCATATACCCCTTTTGTCAGTTACAATATTGAAGTGGTACTCACCATCTTTTATAAATTCAATTTCCTCATTTGTAGCATTAAATCTAGCTATGCTACCATCCTATCTTTGAAATTCTATCACTGATTTTTCATTTAAAGACTTTGACAATGATCTAATACACAAAGGATGTGAATTAACAAATGCCTCTGGATTACATATCGTAAATAAATCTGTGTCTTCAGCTATTTTTTCCTTATCAACAATCAAATTTTTTAAAATTTCCTCACCAGAAAAATCTGTACTAACGCCACCATTAACGTTATCGCTAGATACACTCACTTCATTACTTTTGTGATTATCTTCTAAAGAATACCCGGGAACTACTGCTCCTAAGGTAAAAAGAGTTAATCCCAAAATAATAGAAATTCTCCTACTCGTTTTCATAAATCCTCCCCAAAATATCATTAAATAATATTCGATATATATTGTTATTATAATATCAATTTAATTATATCACTCAAAAACTATTTTTCAATACAATGGCAAAAAATGCTTATAAATCGGAAATTTTTGCATTATCTCACAATTTACATTTAAAATAGGGCGCATATTTTTATACACGCCCGAGTTATTTATAGCTTTATAATCTATTTAATCTCTTCCATTGAAGAACAAATGTCAACCAATTTATCCTCTGATATTTTTCCACCTATTACGTGAACACCAATTAATTTGTCTTTATACTCCCAATCCAATGAATCTCCACCAGAAAGAATCCCTTTTTCACCATTTATACTAACCTCTTTTACATTTTTTCCACCACCAACATATGAATTGTCTTTAGATGAAAATCTCTGCTGTACATATATTTTTATATCATCCTTTGATAATATCATTTCCACTGCTTTATCAGATGCCTTACCTTTATCATTCTTGTACAAGGATACCTGCTCTACCTTGAATCCAGGTATAGTCATAGGCTTGAATTTTAAATCTTTGGCTGCACTTTCAATGCTATCATACTTTACCAAATCATTTTCCATGCTTTCTTTAGTGCAAATTTCAATTTTTCCTGTATCTTCAATAGTAGTGAAGCCCACGATTAGTTCTCCATTCTTTGTATATATTTTACCCTCTAATTCTGGAGTTAAATATTCCACCTCTTTTCCATTTTTATCAAATATTTTCCCCTTTAGCTGTTCTGGAACTTTCATAGATATCTTATTTATATCGCCATCGAATTTTTCTTCTATCATTGTGATATTTCCAGTACTTATTTCTTTTATAATGGTAAACATATCCTTACCATAAACTCCCAAGCTTCCTATATTACCTACTATCAACAATAGAGCAATTGATGCCGCTACAATTTTTAAAGCCTTATTCCTTTTCTTATTTTTCATATCCAACACCCTCCTATTTTCATCCTCTTTGATATCCATAGAAACAATATTCATACTGATATCTGACTCTTTTTCGATTGATTCCTCAACTCTTTTTTTAATCCTTTCCCTCACAGCTTTTGTTGCATTAAATTCATTTTTGATATTTTCTTGCAAGAATAGATCAAATTCTTTATCAAATATTTCATCAATATTGTATTCTTTTTTATCCATATCTATCCCTCCAATTCCTTTTTTAACTTTTTCATACTTCTAAACAAAACTACACCTACATTGGAACTAGAAATCCCCATCAATTCTGCTATTTCAATATTTGTTAGCCCTGCACCATATTTACATGAAACTGCAAATCTTTCATTATCATTCAAATTTCCAATAGCATTATATAGTTTTTCATTTTTTATGTTTGTTTCCATTATATTTTCAGGGGAGCTTGTACTATCGTTTATTTCAGATATACATTCCATACTGACAACTTGAATTTTTTTCGTTCTGAAAAAAGAGGTTATCTCATTTCTTGCTATGGTAAATATCCATACATCCAGGCTTCCTTTTTCAGGAGAATATGTGTCTAAGTTCCTATAGATTTTCTCGAATATCTTTACAGCAATATCCTCTGAATCCATATGATTCATAACTCTTACATTAACAAATCTATATACTCTATAAAAGTATTTTTCGTAAATATCGTCGAAACTCAACGGTCCATTCCCCCTTTCTTGTCACTAGTGATTTATTAATACTATAGTATATTTTTAATGGTTTTCACATATATATACGCAAAAAAATTTTAAGTATTAACAAAATCACAATTTTTTTTGATATTTCTCTCATATTTATAAAAAATTAATAAAAAAAGAAATCCTACCAAATTATCGTAGGATTTCCATGCTTCATTTTTAAAAACTATTATTAATACTATTAATAGCTCTTGCATCAGATTTCTTGTATTAAATTTCTTGCATAGGCTTAATTAAGCCTTCTTTTTTATCATCTTCTCTACTTGGGATACTACTGCTGACAATACTCCAGCCACAGGCCAAATTATCCAACTCATTCTCCAGTCATTAGATACAAAGCTATAGCATAAATATATTGCAATAACAATACACCAATATATACCCATGATGGAATTTCTTCTATAGGCCTTATTACTTCTAGTATATTCATCTTCCTCAAGAAGCTTAATAATTGAGTCCCACACAATAGACGTATCAACTATTGCTTTCACGCCAATTGAAATCATAATCAATAATATACATACCGCAAATATTGTAAATTCACTTTCCTTACCAAATACAATTATACTGCACATAATGGGAATAACAGATGCAATACATAAACCTACACCAATTATAAGACTTCTCGTATGTATCTCTAAATATTCTCTTTTTCTGTCTTTTGCCATCCCATCTACACCATACTCAGTTTCAATAGAATCATTCTCCAAGTAATCATACTCTTTCATTTTCATAGTATTTTTTATAATTATGCCAACAGAAATAGCAACAATAGCAATCAGTATCATTACTCCAAATGCGCCAGCTCTATCCTCAGACATCTTTAACACATTCATTTCCATCAATCCCTTAAGAAAAATCAACGTAACTGGAGACAGTATACATAGCATTACGGCAAAGGAGATTTCTTTCGCTGATTTTAAGCTTTTTCCCAGAAAATCACTAGCTTCTTGCATAGAAACGTATTTTACTTTATAGTCATTATCTGTTTTTACTATTTCATCACCTAAAAGCTCATCTTCCCCAAGCTCATCCTTTAGCAAATAGTCTGTACTTACACCAAATATAAAACTCATTTTTAGTATTTTTTTTAAGTCAGGTATAGATTGAGCACTCTCCCATTTTGATACAGATTGCCTACTAACATCCAAAAGATCAGCCAACTCCTCTTGAGAATATCCATTCTTTTTTCTAAGTAGAATTATCTTATCTGCTAATTTCATTTTTTATCACTCCTTTTACCAAATTAATATGTATCAATTATACGTTCGTTTACAGTTGCATACCACCAATCAGACCTTGCAAGTTGTCAACTAACGCTTGCAACCAAGTATTTTCAAGGATTTTGCTTAAGCCAAATCAAATGAATCTTATAATAAATACATATATTCAGTATCCTATCTCCTCGTCCTTTCTGAAAAACAATCTAGCATAAAATTAGAGTCTTATTCTTCTTCTATCTATCCATTCTTGCATTTCCTCTGGAGATGCCTCGCTCAATATTTCATCTATCTCATTAATCAGTCTATCCTTTTCAGTTGGAATAATTCCTTTTATATACATGGTATTCGAATTATGAGCAGAAGAAATAAGTGCTGTTTTTTGAGGATTTAAATTCTCCAATATTTCTCTCAGCTCTATTAATCTATCATACTCTGTAGCTTCCTCATACTCTCCATTGGCATACATTTCCCATAATTCAGTTCCAGGAACAATTGTCACAGACATCGGAAATATACCTCTACAATTTACTTGACTGAGCATTTCTCCTGTTTTTCTACCATTTTCAATAGCTTTATCCACGCCCTTACCCATCAAGCCTGTCAATATCATAGCATAGTAGTAATAGTCAAGCTTGTCTAGTCGCTTCATTTCTCTTATAGCTTCTTCTACTGTGTTACCTTTATTGATAAATGTCAAGGCTTCTTGATTGCCGGATTCAACACCAATGTATAGGTCGTTATATCCAGCTTCTTTTAAAGCTCTTAACTCTTCGTCAGTTTTTCTCTCAATATCCTTTATTGAAGCATATGTAGTAATCACCTCAACCTTCGGAAGATATCTATGGATTAATTCTGCAATTCTTAGAAGCCTTTCAGCTTGTAGTACAAATGGATTGCCATTTAAGAGAAATAATCTTTTAGTATTCCTGTAAAACGGATGATTACTTGCCTCAACGATATCTTTTTCTATTTGCTCCAAACTTTCCATTTTGAAATTTGTGTACCTATACATTCCACAAAATTTACATTTGTTGTGAGTACATCCACTAGTCACCTGAAGCAATATTGATTTATACTCCTTTGGTGGTCTGTATATCTGTTCGTCATATTTCATATTATAATACCTCCACTACTGTTCTGAATAAATTGTTGATACTGTAATACCTGTTGCTTCATCATGCAAAACACATGGTGCAAAAAGATATTTTTTATTATCCTTGTTCTTTCTATTATCTTTTATTTTTTCATATTCATCGTTTTTTATCACATATGTTAGACCATCAATATTCTTTTCTTTTATTTTTACCACCTTAGATTCATATCCTGGAATCTCATTAATTTTATGATAATAATTTTTTAATCCACTGGTCTTTGCTTCGTTTTTCAATTCTGCAAGTATGTCCTTATATACAACTGGATAATAGCCTTGTGATTCTGAAAGCTTACCGGACAATTCCCTGTCATTTTCTGTAAGCTCCAATATCGAATCAGCGAATAACCCTCCATCCTTTGCTTCATGTACTTTTTTTATGCCAAAATCCTTAAACAAATCGTATCTAACAGGATAAGCCGAGCCTGACTCATCTGTAAATAATCCCTCTTTAAAGGAAAACAGGTTTGTATTCACATTTGCAAACACTGTATAAAAATCCCCCTTATCTTTTATCCCTACAATTTTCAAAACCACTATTGGCAATAATCCTTCTAAATCCTCTTTTTCATACGAATTTCTGATATCCCTAATGATATCACCTTTTATTGCTTCAACAACATCCTTTTTAAAATTTTTATCAATATTTACTGCACTTCCTTCAAGCTTCTGAGCATAGCTTACTTCATTATCGGCTGATTCAGATATCTGACATGCCACCATCATAAGCATTGAAGATAATAGTATTGAAGCTGTTAATAAAGAAATTTTTTTATTTAACATAATTACACACCCTCTCCTACCTACTGCAAATCACTTAATACCCATTAAATTACCTTATCTTATTAACATACCCCTCAATAAAATGTTTACCTAATATATATTTTAAATCATTCTTTCTCATTGCACAATAATAAGGTTGTATAATATTTAGCGTTGTGGGTATTCATTTTTATTTGTGACTCTTATGAGTTACCTATTTTTATATTAAGGATAAAAATAAAGAAAAAACAAAGAAAAAATTAAAATAATCTAAAAAATAAAAAAATTAACATTTTTATATTGATTTTTATTATCTACTAAGTTAAAATATTATTCAATAATGATATATCATTAATAAAAATAATACTTAGTAGGGATTAAATTATGCTTAAAAAAAGAATAAGTAAAATAATTATGAGGGTAAATTTTATTTAGATTCAGCTAAAAGACAATATATTGGTGCGTTTACATATTCAAAGAGAGGTTTTCATTAATGGACAAATATTTAGTGTTAATAGTATATTTCGTATCTGCGTTAGTATTTTCACTATTAATATCACGTATTAGAAAAGTTAGTTTTTGGGAAATATTTATAAATAAATACACATTAATATCTTATTCTGTAGCTTTAATAACATTTATAATATTAATTATTATATTTTAAAAAATACAGATAAAATATTTTACAAAAAATATTAGTAAAGATTTATTCTTATTTCTAACTATATAAAATTGAATCTATATTAGTTGACCGTATAGTTCGTCCAGAGCTTTTAATAGATTGTATAATATTTAGCGTTGATGGTAAAAATTTTCAAATTCATCTTGAGGTGAGTTCGGAGACCATCAGCGCTAATTTTTTGAAAAAAAATTGAAAACATGTCAATCTATTTTACAATATGGTAGTCAAATTGTCAACAATAATAAAGCAGGAAATTAACGTTAAATCACGCAATTTCCTGCCTATCTATTGTTGAAGTTTATATTTAATAACGCTTCATATATAAAATAGTTTATTTTTCTGTTATTCTAAATAAAGATCAAATATTATAGTTTTTCTATAGCTTCTGTCAAAGCCTTTCCTAATCTCTTAACACCTTCTACTATCTTATCATCAGGCATACAAGAATAGTTCATTCTGAAATGGTTAGCATTTCCTCCGTTTGGATAGAATGGTTCACCTGGAACGTAAGCAACGTTATTAGGAAGAACAACATCCTTCATCAACTGAGCAGCATCTATTCCTTCTGGAAGAGTCACCCATGTAAACAATCCACCATCAGTTCTAGTAAATGTTACACCTTCCGGGAAATATTTGTCCATTGCATCAAGCATAAGTGTTCTTCTATGTCCGTATACCTCTTTGATTTTTTCAACATGAGCATCTAAATCAAACATTTCGATAAACTTAGCTATTTCCATCTGAGAAATTGTAGATGCCTGTAAATCGGAAGCCTGCTTAGAAATATTGAATTTTTCAAGTATTTCTGGTGCTGCAGAAACCCAACCTAATCTGTATCCTGGGCAAAGAATCTTAGAGAATGTTCCGAAGAAGCAAACCAATCCCTTAGTATCATAAGACTTCAATGATGGGAATATTTCTCCTTCAAATCTTAATTCGCCATATGGATTATCTTCTGCAACTGGAATTTCATACTTATTTATGATTTCCATAAATTGTTTACGTCTTTCAATTGGCCAAGTTCTTCCTGATGGATTCTGGAAATCAGGGATAACGTATATAAATTTAACGTCAGGATTTTCAGCAAGAGCTTTTTCTAGCTCTGACATTATCATACCATCACCATCTGTAGGTATTTCAATAAACTGTGGTCCATAAGCCTTAAATGCATTTAATGCACCAAGATAAGATGGGCTTTCAACTATAACCTTGTCACCTTCGTCAAGGAATACTCTACCCATAAAGTCTAGGCACTGCTGAGATCCATTAGTTACCAATATGCTATCAGCAGTAACATCAGTGTATAGCTTTCTGTTCATTCTTTCAGCTATAGCTTCTCTTAGTGGTGGGTAACCATCTGTTGCAGAATACTGCATAGCAGCTCTACCTTGTTCTTCCATTACTGCAATCGCCACTTGCTTCATTTCTTCAACTGGAAATAATTCAGGAGCTGGTAGCCCACCAGCAAAAGATATTACATCCGGATTTGAAGCTAACTTAAGGATTTCACGAATAGCAGAACCTTCTGCCTTTTCTAGTCTTTTTGCAAATTTTACAGCCATTTAAAAAGCACCTCCATAATTTAGAATAATTTAATTATATTATTTTATTTAAAAGCATGACAAACACATTAATAATACTAAAGCTCCCATATTTTGCCCTGCTAGTAAAAACAACCTTAAAGAAACTTTTTTATTCTTTTCTCAGCAGTTTCTCTATCAAGCATTATTATTCTTCCACAATTATTACATTTAAACTTTACATCAGCTCCTGTTCTAGTTATTGTAAACTCTTTGGAACCACAAGCATGCTGTTTTTTTAATTCAACAATATTTCCAACCTTAATGTCTACTGCCATATTTTCTCCCATATTTATAGCAAGAAGAAAATTCTCTCATTAAAATTCTATTTCAAGTGCTTCTCTATCACCTGATTCATTCCTCAATATATGATAAACACCCTTTATGTCAATAGAATTTTCTTCTAATAGCTCCTTTATTCTTTTTTTATCTTCAAATTCAAACCTTATTGACAGCCCACAGCTAGCAGCTACCTCTCTAGGAGTAGGCAATGTCATTACCTTTAGACCATCGTCCAACAATAGCTTCTCTGATCTAATAGCATGGTGTGTCGAGTTAAACGACACAATATAAAAATTATTCATATATCACCTACCCAATTGTAATTACTTTTGATGCAGCTTTCATCTCTTCAACGATTGTGTACATATTAGTCACTGTACCAACCCTTAATTCTTCCTTTAGACCATAGTAGTCCAGACAAGTTCCACATGAAAGTATTTCAACACCTAGCTCTTCCAATTTTTTAATATGCTCTACGGTAGCTTCATTTCTTGTAGTTAATTCTACTCCACCATTTAAAAATAAAATCGACCTTGGTAATGGCTTGGACTCTGTAAGTGTGAACAGGAAGCCTTTTATCAAAACAGCACCTAGCTCATCATTACCGCTTCCAATTCTATTACTCATGATAGCTATCACTTCTTTTCCCTTAGGGATTTCGACATCACAAGTAATATCTTCATCAGCTATATCAAGCATTGCTCCATTTTCCTTTGAAATTCTAATGATAATTTCATCTTTTTCTTCTTTTATAATCTCAGCCCTACAATTGACTGACCTTGCAAATTTTAAAATGTTTTCCTTTGGAACATTGTCACTTACTACAACCTCGACAACGCCTTCCTCTATTTGCTCAAGAGCATTTTTAGTTTTTATTACAGGCATCGGACAAGCAAGCCCCTTTGCGTCTACATTTACTACCATTATTCATACCTCCAACATAGTACACTTACACTTATATAATATCACATTATTGGTATTTGTGACACATAATAATTTCAATTTCATCCAAGGGAAAACGCTACACAATTATTATTTTTAGTTAATTTTAGTTTTTGCTTATATTTAACTAAAAAAAATAAAATTAAAGAGATAATTATTAATAAATTTTCACAATTTCGAGAAAAATTTTTTCATATATATTTTTGATATTTCCTATTCGAAATTCTATTATATATTAAAAAGCTCACAAATATGATATAATAATATTGATATCAATTTTTATCAGTTTTTGATATTTCACTTAAAGTAATTGAGGAAAAACAAATTAAGGAGGATTACATTATGAAATACAATAAAAAAATCAAAGGCTTACTGATGGTTGGAATACTTATTACATCAACTATCTCGATGGTTGGATGTACAACAAATGCAAATAATTCATCTGAACAAAAAACACAAACAGAGGAAAAAAATACCAATGAAAGCTCAGAGTCTAAAAATAGCGAGAATAACGACACTTCTAAGGAAGCATCTGATAAAGAAAAAGAGTCCACTCAAAATAACGAAGCAAATAAAACAGAATCCGGAAAGGCTGAAATAACTTACTACACTTATGATATCAACTCAGAAAAATTGACTGAGCATAAGCAAAAGGCTGATGAAGTAAGTGTCGGAAATGTTATCAAAGCACTTGTTTCAGAAAAAGTACTTCAAAAAGGTACAGATGTAAATAAAGCCAAGGTTGAAACAGTTGATGGAGTTAGAACATTAATCGTCGATGTAAATGACAAGTTCGTTAACTTTGATTTGGGCTCAAGTGCTGAAACCCTTATGTTGAGATCATTCACAAATAGCTTGATAAAAACCTTCAAGGTCGAACAGGTCAAATTGACAGTTGACGGAAAAAGCTATTCAAGTGGGCATATAGTAATAAAGGATGGGGAATATCTAAAATTCAAGTAATATAAACTTAGATAATATCAAACGACAATTGACATTATCGCAAGGAGGCAATAAAATGATTTATTTAGACAATGCTGCAACGACTTTTCCAAAACCGGAAAATGTTTATAGGGCTATGGATCATTGTTCAAGGGCATATTGTGCTAATCCCGGCAGATCCGGTCACAGGATGGCAATGGAATCTGCTAGAACGGTAGAGGCTACTAGAGATTTGGTAGCAAAACTATTTAATATAAAAAATCCAATGGAGGTTGTCTATACCTTCAATGCGACAGATTCATTAAATCTCGCTATAAAGGGATTTTTAGAAGCAGGAGATCATGTAGTAACAACGACTATGGAGCATAATTCCGTTCTAAGACCAATAATGGAGCTTGAAAAAATAGGAGTTGAGCATACATTTGTTCAGGCTGATTGCGAGGGAAAAATATCACCAAAGGATATAGAATCAGCGATAAAGGAAAATACCAAATTAATTGTAACAACTCATGCATCTAATGTCGTGGGAACACTTGTAGATATAGAAGCTATTGGAAATATAGCAAAAAAACATAACATAAAATACTTGGTAGATGCTTCTCAATCTGCCGGAATATATGATATAGATGTCCAGAGAATGAATATAGATATGTTGGCAATGCCTGGACATAAAGGTCTTTTAGGACCTCAAGGTACGGGAATTTTGTATGTAAATGATGATATTAGGTTGAAAAGCCAAAGAGAAGGTGGTACTGGCAGTAAATCTGAGGATATAATACAACCAGATCTATATCCAGATAAATATGAATCTGGAACTCACAACACACCTGGCATAGCCGGACTTGGAGCAGGTATTGAGTTTTTATTGGAAACTGGACTTTCAAGGATTAGAAATCACGAGGAAGAGCTTACTCAATACATGCTAGACAGGCTATCAGAAATAGACAATATAAAGATATATGGACCAAGGTCTTCAAAGGAAAGATCTGCTGTTATCGCAGTAAATATAGGCGATATTGACTCCGGAGAAATTACATTTAGATTGGATAGAGAATTTGATATTGCCACAAGATCTGGTATTCATTGTGCACCTCTTGCCCACAAAACAATAGGTACATTAAATCAAGGTGCAATCAGATTTAGCTTTGGTTATTTTAATACCAAGGATGACGTAGACAAGGCTATTCATGCACTAAAGGAAATATCAAAATCATATTAAGACAATTAAAGTGTTCTATATCAGCATCAACAAATTTTGAATAATATTTAAAAGTTGAGATTATTTATTTTAAAAATCAATGATCTCAATTTTTTGTATAGATATTATTAATTTTTAGATTACTTCAATATAGTTTTTTTATATATTTGTTTACTTTTTGTCAGTGATAAGATAATATATTAGTGCAATAATAGAGTTTTGAAAATATTGTTGACATTATTATTTATTATCTTAATATTATGAGAGGTACATATGAAAAACAAAAAACTTATTTATATAGTAGTAATTGTTTTAGTTGCTTTGGTTGTCGGCATTTTTGCCAAAAAGGATGATATTAAACTAATGATGGAGCAGAAAGAATATAAAAATAACATAAAATTCTTGGTAAATAAAAAAAGCTGGAAAGATATCACTAGCGAAGAAGATGGATTGTATGTATTGACCTCTGAAGATTGCCCATACTGTATTAGATTTTCGAGTTCATATGAATACATAGTTTCAAATATACAGAAAAAAGTAAATGTGAAAAGCTATCTTGTCGAAGTCGATATGGATAAGGATTTTAAAGACAAAAATTACGAGAAGTTTTATGAAAAGTACGGACTTGAAACAATTCCTAGTATGTTACTGATTAAAGATGGTAAATATAAAGTTTTACCTACCGAGTTGATCGATAAAACTCATCAAGAGCTTAACAAACAATAGCATCTAAACAGTAATTAATATAATTGATAGCTTCTATAATTTATAGGTTATCACAAAAATTTATTATATTTCAAATAAGTTGTTGCTTAACATAACATAAATTTTTTAACCGTAAAAATGGTATGACTTGAAAGTCAATCCTAAGCAAAGAGGTATCCAACATTCTTATGAATGATTGGATACCTCTTTGCTTAGGATTTATTGGTTGTATAATATTTAGCGTTGATGGTAAAAATTTTCAAATTCATCGTGAGATAAATTCGTTAACGTTATTTGACAAAAAAGCTCAAATCCCATAATTTATATTCTATTAAATACAATTATTTGCATTTATATTGACATTTTTTATAGTATCAATTATAATAAATTTAAAAAAAGGGGGAAATTGTTTTATGTTATTAAAAAAATTCAAAAAATTAAGTCTATTTGTTCTATTATTATCTTTATTAATGTCACCTTTTAATTCACTTTCTTCATTCGCTAGTGAAGCTAAACCATCTAATAATGTTATTGCTAATCAAAATGCAGAGTTACAATTTAATACAGTGGATGATTATGCAGCATACATAGCTTATTCAGTAAAGAATAATAGTGATTTTGTAGTTATAAAGCCTTATGCAGTAGGGGAAATGTTAGATTTAAAAGACTCTATATATTTTTGGACTAAAACAAAAACAGGAGCTTGTATATCGAAAGTAATAAATCCAGTTAATATAGCAAAAGGTGTTCTTTTTGGGTTTTCACCAAAACAACTAAAAAAAATGGGAATTAAAGGTTTTGCAAGAAAACTCGCAAAAAGCGGTTTACAGTATGGTGTGGCATATGGAATAGCAGAATGCATATTTACCTACTGGGGAAAATAAAGTATGAATCTATAAAAATCGATACTAATATTATATGAATCTATAAAAACTTACTTAGCAATAATTGGAATAGATTTTTTATTCAATAAAAAATCTATTCTATTAAGCTTTGATGGCATTAAAAGTGTATTATTTTCTGTCTTGATAATAATATTCGCTATTTTGATAAATATTAGAAAAATAAAAGAAAAATAGGAATCTATCCACATTTCCACCATTTATGGGGAATGTGGATAGACTTTTTATTTTTAAAATCTATATTTTACACTATATCATCTTTTGATGATATTAGTTTACTATTAGTTTACTATTATTTTGATTATCCAAAATTTGTATTAAAGTGGTTTTTTAGATAATTTACCAGCTTTTCTAGGATATTTACCTAGAGTTTCTTTTATTTTTTTTAACACCAATATCCTGTGTTTAAGTTCTTCATCAGGCAAGCTTACCTCAATATTTTCAACTAATTTTACATCGAGTACATCCATTGCATTTTTCGCTTCTTCGACCTCATTTTCAGCATTTGGTCCTTTTAAACAGATAAAGAAGCCTCCAACCTTCACGAATGGAATGCATAGCTCCAAAAGAATGGGTAAATTTGCAACAGCTCTTGCAGTTGCGATATCAAATTTTTCTCTAAAATCTTCATTTTGACCAAAATCCTCTGCTCTTCCATGAACAAATTCGACATCATCAAAGCCTATATTTGTACAAGCTTCCCTCAAAAAATTAATTCTCTTATTTAAAGAATCTAGAAGTGTAAGCTTTATTGTTGGATTGCAAATTTTGTAAGGTATTCCAGGAAACCCCGCACCAGTACCAACGTCTATCACAGATAATCCATCCATAATATATCCATCTTTAAAAATTGCTACCGAATCCAAAAAATGCTTTATATAAACCTCTCTCTGTTCAGTAATTCCTGTCAAATTCATATTTTTATTGTATTCAACCAATATTTCTCTATACTTCTCAAATTTTTCCAGCATAGTATCATTTACATCAATATTGAAATTTTTTAAACCATTTTCCAACAGCTCTATATTCTCTCTGCTCACTTACGCCTCCACTTTTCTTCTCTTTTGCTCTAAATATATTAAAAGAACTGATATATCAGATGGAGAAACCCCCGATATTCTCGAAGCCTGTCCTATCGAAGTTGGCTTAATCAGATCTAATTTCTGTCTGGCTTCAAGTCTTAGCCCATCTATCAAGCTATAATCTATATCCTCAGAAAGCTTTTTATTCTCTAGCTTTCTAAATTGTTCAATTTGCTTCATTTGCTTTTCAATATAGCCTTCATATTTTATCATTATTACAGCTTGCTCTTTAACATCCTCTGGCAGCTCCAATTCACTTGATTTTCCAGTAATGTCTAAAAATGAATAGTCTATTTCTGGTCTCTTTAAAAATTCATAAAGTGACAATCCATTATTTAGACCTACAATTCCCCTTTCAGCCAATAATTCATTCACCTCATTTGGTGTTATTCTATTCTTTTTTAGCCTTTCTATCTCGGATTCAATCTGTGCTTTTTTCTTAATATATCTATTATATCTCTCTTGTGTAACAAGCCCTATATCATATCCTTTTTGAGTTAGTCTCATATCAGCATTATCCTGACGCAAATAAAGTCTATATTCAGCTCTAGATGTCATCATTCTATATGGCTCATTAGTTCCCTTTGTAACCAAATCATCTATCAGAACACCTATGTATCCTTCAGATCTGTCTATAATAAAAGGCTCCTTCCCTTGAATTTTTAAGACTGCATTTATTCCTGCAATCAATCCTTGAGCCGCTGCCTCTTCATATCCCGATGTTCCATTAAATTGTCCAGCAGAAAATAAATTTTCAACGCCCTTTATCTCCAAATTTTGCTTTAATTGAGTCGGATCAATACAATCGTACTCTATTGCATATGCCGGTCTCATAATTTGAGCATTTTCCAAGCCCTTTATCGTTCTATACATTCTAACCTGCATATCCAGTGGAAAACTTGTCGAAACACCTTGAATATACATTTCCTTTGTATCTAATCCCTCCGGCTCTATAAATAGCTGATGAGTTTCTTTGTCGGCAAACTTCACAATCTTATCCTCAATTGATGGACAGTATCTAGGACCTGTTCCTTCTATATTTCCACTGTACATAGCACTTCTAGTAATATTTTCTTGTATCAAGCTCTTTGTTTCAGGAGTGGTCCTTGTTAGATGACACAAAACCTGTTCTCTTTGAATATCATCACTCATAAATGAAAACGGAGTGACCTTACTATCCCCCTCTTGAATTTCCATAACTGAAAAATCTATACTATCTCTATGAATTCTCGCTGGAGTACCTGTTTTGAATCTTCTCATAGAAAGCCCAAGCTCCACCAAGCTCTTTGTCAGACTTTTTGCATATGCCAGTCCATTTGGTCCCTCTTTAAATTTGTCATGACCAATGAAAACAGTTGATTCGAGGTAAACACCTGTGGCAAGAATTACAGCCTTGGATCTATAATTACATCCCAATCTAGTCCCTACACCTGTAACTATCCTTCCCTCGTGAAGAATTTCTTCCACTTCATCCATCACAACGTCTAGATTATCCTGATTTTCTATTGTTTCTTTCATAACTCTATGATACAAATTTTTGTCGGTTTGTGCTCTCAAGGAATGTACTGCCGGACCCTTTGCCGTATTGAGCATCTTACTCTGAATATATGTTATATCTATCGCTATACCCATTTCACCACCCAATGCATCGACCTCTCTTACCAGCTGCCCCTTTCCAGTTCCTCCAATTGAAGGATTACAAGCCAGTGCTGCAATCGCATCTAGAGAAAGTGTAAGCATCAGAGTTTTCATTCCTAATCTTGCAGAAGCCAACGCCGCTTCACATCCAGCGTGACCAGCACCAACTACAATAATATCATAATTTCCCGCTTCAAATCTTTCCATATATTTCCTTTCTTTATTTATCTTTACTTTTTAATACAATCTACTTTCCAATGCAAAAATTGCTAAATATAGTATCTAACAAGTCCTCTGACACTGTATCACCATTGATATATCCAAGACTATCCCAAGCATCTTTTAAATCCACTTCTATAAAATCATAAGGAAGCATATCCTTTAATCCGTTTACGGCATCCTCAATGGAATTCATAGCCTTATATATAGCATCCTTATGTCTAGAATTTGTAATTACTACATCAGAAGAGCTTTGTACTTCACCACTAAATACCATCTTTTCTATTTTTTGATGAATCGAATTTAACCCCTCATGCTTTAATGCAGATATGCTAATAATATTTTCATTATCAACATATTTTTCAATCTCCTTTAATTCTATTTTTGACTCCAAATCAATCTTATTAAGTAGTACAATAGTTTTATTCGGATCAATATTTTTCAATATATCCAAATCGTCAGCCTCCAATTCTCTGGATATATCTATTACCAATAAATTTAAATCAGATGATTTCAGATGAGAAATAGATTTTTCAACACCTATTTTTTCTACTATATCTTCGGTTTCCCTTATTCCTGCTGTATCGACAATTTTCAAAGGAATACCATTTATATTTACGAACTCCTCGATTACATCTCTAGTTGTTCCTGGAATATCCGTCACAATTACTCTATTTTCACCTAAAATTGCATTCATTAGCGATGATTTTCCAACATTCGGCTTACCCAAAATAGCTGTTTTAAGCCCCTCTCTAAAAATCCTGCCTGTATCCGCGGTATTATATAGAAATCTAATCTCATCTCTTATAGACTCGGTTTTTTCAGTTAATTCTTTGTAAGTGATAAACTCTATATCCTCTTCAGGATAATCTATAGCAACCTCTACCTGAGCCAAAACCTCAGTTATCCTGTGTCTCAATTTCTTTATTTTATCAGAAAGTGAACCCTCCAGCTGACTTTGTGCAATTTCATGAGATTTGTCTGTTTTGGCGTTGATAATATCTATAATTGCCTCTGCCTGTGACAAATCAATTCTACCATTCAAAAAAGCCCTCTTTGTGAACTCTCCTCTATCTGCCAATCTAGCCCCATTTTTCAGAGTCAGCTCTAGTATTTTTTTCACGGAAATAAACCCACCATGGCAGTTTATTTCTATCACATCTTCAGCTGTATATGAATTAGGACCCTTCATATATGCCAGCAAAACTTCATCCACAATTTCCTCGCCATCCACTATATTACCATATATCAATGTTCTAGTATTATATTCATCAATACCATTTTTATAAAAGGGTTTAAATATCGCCTTTGCAATATCTACAGCCTTACTTCCACTTATTCTAATTATGCCTATACCACCCTCACCTGGAGCTGTAGCAATGGCAGAAATAGTATCATCAATAAACACTCTATACCTCGCTCTCTATTTCAATATCCCTTGACAATTTCACCATTTATATAACATAAAATATTATAAATACATATTTGTACATATATACTTATATGTATTCATATAAATCTATTATAATCAACAATAAACTTTATATTATTTTTATACTCTAAACTCAAATTTTTAGACCTATCCAATATATAAAATTATATCACATTGTTGCAAGTCATAACTAAATTTTTTACTATTGCTACATATATATAAAAAATATCGTACTTCTAACTATAAATTTGAATGAAAATATACTATAATAATGTTATTGATAAAAATTTTAACATAATATGCTTAATATAGTTTATATCTATATAAGATATTGGAGGAGGAAATCATGATAAAATCAGTAACTATTAATCTCGAAGTAATTGAATCTATGCTATACTATTGGAGTACTGTAGTCGACAGAGAAAAGGTGAATGAAAGCTTTTTTGTTGACGTAGCCAATATGGAAGCGATGAAGCTAGTACAAAGTCCTGAATTCACAGAGGAATCAATCAGAAAAGTATTAAGCTCTATTCAAAACAGAGAATTGCTTTCAGCTGCAACAAAACCGGAAAAAAGATTCTGGAGCAAAAATATGTGGATTGCGGAAGACGTTTCACTTGCTACAAAAATGGCACAGCCAGTAAAGGTTTTAAATGTAGACGACCTTGTTGAAAAGCTAAACGAAAAATATCCAGATTCAAATTTGGAAAAAATAACAGTTCATATAGCACCACTTCATCTAGATCCATACTATATAGCTGGAGATGCTCTATTAATAAACTTTTTCACAATATACTTTGATGAAAACGATAATGCAGTAGTAGATGGAAAACCATTGAAGGATTATGTATTTGAAAGACTATGTGAATTAGTTGAAAAAAATTAATACTCATTGTATTATCTTAGTATGAAGCTTAATAAATCACAATAATCAGAAATTATTTATGGGAGGTAATGTATATGAATAGAAATGTTTTCTTTTTTGATATTGACGATACTCTGTATGATTTGGAATATCCATTTAGACTTGCATTTAAAAAAATGTATTATTACCTTCCTAAAAATATTCACCAAATATTTTTGGATTTTAGAAAATACAACAACGAAATTTATGATAAAGCATTAAAGGGCGAAATTTCTATGGAGTATCTATGTATTTATAGAACAAAAAATTCATTTATTGATAATGGAATATCTATAGACGACAAAGAGGCAATGCAATTCCATCTGGTTTATTTGGATCAAAAAAAACATATCAAGTTTGAGGATCACGTACAAATGTCACTTGATTATATCATTTCAAAAGGCTCAGAAATTGGAATTATATCAAATGGACCTCACAAAGAACAGTATAATAAGATAAAATATTTAGATATGTACAAATATGTAGATAAAAATAATATTTTTGTTTCTGAGGATGTTGGTTTTCATAAACCAGATTCCAGAATATTTTGCTATGCAAAAAAACATATTGAAGATAACCTGATTTCAAATAACAGGCTTCAATCAGATGACATACCTAATTTGAAATATTACTATATTGGTGATTCATTTGAAAATGATGTGATTGGTGCAAAAATTTCAAACTTTGGCTCTATATGGATAAATCATAGGGGATATGATATAAATTGTGAAAAATACAAAGCAGACTTTGAGGTAAATACCTTTGAAGAGTTTTATTTACTTATTAAAAGCATTATTTAGTATTAATTCACATTATATATAAAAAAGGAGAATATGGAATTTCTCCATTTTCCCCCTTTATTATCTATTTGTTATTTAAGTATATCTTTATTATGTTTTTTATTTTATTATAGAGATAATGAAAAGCTGTATTAATACAATATAGGATAACAGCCCAAACAAAGATACATTTTCATTTTTGTAGTCATGAACTAATAACGAAATTACAATAACATTAGCACATAGTACTCTTAATATTTCATTACTTTTAAATGCATACATAAGTATCAGCATCAAAACTGATAATAAATATACACCTATTCTACTAACTTGAACCTTATTATATCTTGTTTTTAGATTATTCATCCTCATACCTCCATGTTCCTAAAATATAATAAATCCTATCAATAATCCATTCGTAATTAAAACAATATTTGTGATATATATCACGAAAAACTATCTATATTGTTAAAATTATTTTTTGGAATAATCTGAAAGATACGTATAAAAATATAAAACAATTATTAAATTGTCGATTTAACATCATTTTAACATAAAATTTAACCAAAGTAAATATAAAAAGCATTTTTTTAATATTCTTTTAGATTTTTTATTGTTTTTCTGTTGTTTTTTTTATATAACTATATGCAATCACAAGGTTACATAACTTCATAGTGGGAATATTTTGCAATAATTGGTTGACACTTAAAATTATTTGTGATAATATCCATGTAAAATAGTTCCATATATATTTAATATAATAAAAAATAGGAGGTAGTTATGAGAAAAATATGTTTTTCATTAATATTTATTTTATCTATTATTTTCCTTACAACCACATCTCAAGCAAGAGATATTGATATGGAAAATGTCATTGTAGTATCAAAACAAAGTCCATCAGATATTTTACCAGCAGTTACTTTGTCTAACTACATTGGTACAGATTTTATGCTTTTAGATAAAGAGCAAATTTCTAATATAAAGTTTGATAAGAATAAAAACTATATTCTTGTCGGTGGAAAACGTTCGCTCAACGATAATTTATTCAAGGATTTAAATTATATTAGAATTAGTGGAGAAAACCGATATGAAACATCAATTTCTGTATTGGAATATGCCAACAAATATAAAAAAGTTGATAAGGTTAACTTAGTTTCTGGCAATTCTTATGCTGATAGTTCAATTGTAGCTTCTTCAAAAAATATATCTATTTTTGTTTCAGATAATACTGAAACAAACACTAGAATAAAAAATATTTTGGATTCAATGGGAATTTTAGACAGAGTTGTGGTTGGTGGTAATTTAAAAATCAGTGACGATATAGTTAGTTTTTTTAATTCAAAACGTATATCCAGAAAAGACAGATATGATACATCAAGAGTTTTTTCAGGAATTAATAATAACGGATATATTTATTCTGAATCTGGTTCATACTTTAATAATATAATGGATGCCAGACAATCTCTAATAGAAAGCAAAGGGTTTATTTTGAAAAATTCAACAAAAACCAAGATTATTTTTACCCTATCTCAAGTAAATTCAAGGCAAGAATTAAGCGAGTTTTTAATAGAAAATGACAAAAAGCTATTGAAACTATACAATGATATTAACAAGGGTATAGCAGAAAATAATAAGAGTAAACTTATCACAACTAGCCCAACTAATACGGCATATGCGATAAAAATTATATACAATAAAGATATCCTGTATATAACAGATAAAAATTTAAATGACAATCATGAATCTATGCATATTGCAATTTCTAAAAACTCGTCACACTTAAAAGAATATATTGTCAAAGACAATAATTTAATTAAACAACTGGTTGATTCTATAAATCACTCTATTTATAGTGAATACTCACTATAGCATATAATAATTATAAATAACGTATTTAAAAGGTCATTCAATGAAAAACTAAATTATCATCGAATGACCTTTATTACATTCCTATTTACTGAACATGTTTCATCAATTTATGCGTTACGACTCGATTAAATGCTCACTATTTCATTATCTATTAATCTTGTATTTCCAATATACACAGCAATAGCTATTAGAGTATTTTTACTTACTTCTTCAACTCTATCAAAAGTATCAAAATCCAATATCTCAACGTAGTCTATCCTCGCTGTTTCCTCAGCTTCAATTGTTTCACAAATTATATCTCTAATGGCTTTACTTTTCCTTTCTCCCTCTTTTACTATATCTATGCCCTTCAATATACTTTTTCTCAACACTGTAGCTGATTTTCTTTCCTTTTCACTAAGATATGAATTCCTTGAGCTTTTTGCAAGTCCGTCTTCTTCTCTAATTATAGGGCATCCAATTATATTAATACCAAAATTAAAATCCTTTACCATTCTCTTTACTATTGCCAATTGCTGTATATCTTTTTTACCAAAATATGCATTATCTGGAGCTACAATATTGAATAATTTTGTCAATATTGTACATACACCTCTAAAGTGTCCTGGTCTAGTCACACCACAGAGAATATTTGTCATTCTTTCACTTGGTACGACAAATGTTGAATATCCTTCTGGATACATTTCTTTTGCATCTGGGTGAAAAACATAATCCACTCCTAGCTTGCGACAAATCTCTGAATCTCTCTGCAAATCTCGTGGATAATTATCATAGTCTTCATCTGGACCAAATTGAGTTGGATTAACAAAGACACTCACTACTACTATATCATTGTTATCTCTTGCATTTTTTATCAGGCTTTCATGCCCCTCATGCAAAAACCCCATCGTTGGAACCATTCCTATTTTTTTATTTTGACTTTTATGAGAAAAACAAATACTTTTCATTTCATCTATAGTTCTGATAATCTTCATTTTATTTTTTCTCCGTTTCGACTAATACAGTTTTTTTATTATTTCGTCATCTATTTTGAAAGAATGTTGCTCCTCAGGAAAGCTACAATCCTTCACAGCATCAATATATAATTTTATTCCTTTTCTCATTTCATCTCCAGCATTTGCAAACCTCTTTACAAATTTAGGTGTAAAATCGCTATATAGACCTAACATATCTTGATAAACCAAAACCTGACCATCACAATCCAGACCAGCTCCTATACCTATTGTCGGAATGTCTAACAACTCAGTAATCCTCTTTGCCAATTTGTCGGGAACACATTCTAGCACAATTGCAAAAGCACCTGCCTCTTGTATTGCCAAAGCATCCTCTATAATTTTCTTGGCTGACTCTTCATCCTTTCCTTGAACCTTAAATCCACCTAATGCGTTTAAGGACTGTGGAGTTAAGCCCAAATGACCACAGACTGGTATTTTTGCAGCGACAATTGCTTTTATCACATCACAAACTTCTCTACCACCTTCTAGCTTTACACAATTTGCTCTTCCCTCACTCATAAATCTACCAGCATTAATAACGGCATCTCTTACTCCAGTATTGTATGACATAAACGGCATATCGCCAATAACCAATGCATTTTTTGCACCTCTTGCAACTGCTTTTGTATGGTGAATCATATCATCCATAGTTACACTTAAGGTATCCTCATATCCCAACATAACCATTCCTAATGAATCTCCAACAAGTATTGAATTTATCCCACATTCATCTACAATCTTGGCTGTAGTATAATCATATGCAGTCAGCATAGTAAGCTTTTCTCCATTTTTTTTTGCGTCCTTAAAAGTTAGTACTGTATTTTTCATATCCATTCTTTTCTAATTAATAAATCAGATTTTCCTTTCATTTCATTAATAATTTAATAATATTTGTATAATCTCTATCTTCGTGCTTGTTTTTTGCAATTTCTACTAATTCCAGACTTAATAGTCTATAGATATCAGTTATTCTTTTATGCTTGATATCACAATCATCTATAGACATTAGGTGATTTTTAACTGTGGTAAAATCATTTCTTTCTACTGGTCCTGTCAATGCTTTTATCGGCCCATTTTTCACAAAATTTTCGACATTTAACCTTGCCAGATTAGATAATACATCAAAGGATTCGTTTTCATCAAATCCACATTCACTAAGCAATTCCAATGAAATATTACCCAAAGCCAAAAATAAATTACTTACAAAAACAGATGACAAATGATATTTTATCTTATCATCTGATCGAATAATTTTATATCTGTTGCCTTTTTCTACTAGTATATTTTTAAATATATCGATAAATTCTTGATCTCCCTCTAGTGAGAAAAAAGCTTTTTCCAAATCCCTGTATGAGCTACTAATGTCATTAATAGCCAATGCTGGATGAATAGAGCCCTTATATATTTTTTTTGATGGTGCATCGGTAAATATTTTAGATGATAGTGAACCACTACAATGACATATTACTTTGTTTTCAAGATTATAGCATTTTAGCTGTTGCCAAATATTTTTAATCTCTCCATCTGGCGTAGCAATTATTAAACAATTACTATCTCTTACAATAGATTCTAAATTATTATAGCTCATTGATTTGGTAAATCTCGAAGCAAAATTAGCACTCTCTATGGTTTTGCTGTAATATCCATTTAAGCTAAAACCGACCAAAGAATTATCAAATAGGTATTTCCCAAGAGAAACACCGACCTTTCCAGCTCCAATTATACCTATTTTTAACATAGTTATCACCTCCTAATTGAGTGTAATACTATTATCACAAAAACAAAATAAAACAAATGTGTAGTTTCTTAATCTCGAATACCACCATAATTTCAATTTAACATAATTCTGTATAATTTTCAATAATAAATTAACACAAAAAAGAGCCTGTCCAAGCTCTTTCTGCATTTAATATTTCTACACTTCTTCATTTTTTAACAGCTTAAGCTTATTATTGCTACTTTAAGCTCTCTCTATATCCAATCATTACAGTTCTGAAAAGATCCTGTATACTAGGTGGAGTATAGGTTATAGCATTCGCACCTGCCTTAATCGTTTCAACTATTGTCTCTGGGTCTCCACCGCCAGTAGCGATAATAGGTATTTCATCGTCAAGTTCTCTAATTTTTCTAATTATAGCCGGTGTATCCTTTCCACCAGCAACATTTAAAATGGCTGCACCAGCATTAATCCTTGCGTTTATGTCTGTATCTTCACTGATGACCGTAACGATAGTTGGAATATCGATTGCCTCAGAAACAACCTTTAAATTCAGATTCGATATAGGAGCATTTAAAACGACTCCCCATGCACCTTGACATTCTACGTCTTTTGCCAAAGAAATGGTTCTTAATCCCTTTGTCGTACCTCCACCAACTCCACAAAATACCGGCATTGATGAGTGCTTTATTATAGCATCACTAATAGATTGCTGTGGAGTAAATGGATAAACTGCAAAAACAGCATCAGCATCACAATTTTTGATAATTGCCAAATCAGTTGTAAAAACCAAGCTTTTTATCCTTTTGCCATGCACAACTATCCCACTAGCCATCTGAACTTCCTTTGGTACTCTTAAAATGTTATATCTCAGTTTACCATTTATTTCTCTAACTTCCTTAATACTTCCTGCATTCATAATAATCAATCTCCCTAATTTAAAATAAAATCAATCATCTCTTTTATAGCTTTAATAATTAATAATTATTTGTACTTTCTTACTCTTAACTATTTTTTTTAAGTTAATATATATAATATAAAAAAAATCCTAACATTTCAATAGTAATGCTTAGGATTTTTTATGAATTAATATTTTTTTATCTCTTATATTCTATTACAACTCTTCTATAAGGATCTGTGCCCTCACTATAAGTTATTACAAATCTATCATTCTGTAGAGCAGAATGAACAATTCTTCTTTCGTAAGGATTCATATAATCAAGCTTCTTTGTTCTCTTTGTTCTAGCAACTTCTCTAGCTGCTTTATAACAATATCTCTTTAATGATTCTTCTCTTTTGCTTCTATAGTTTTCAATATCGACAAAAACTCTAGTATGAGAATTTTTATTTACCTTACTCAAAGCAAGACCTATTAAAAACTGAATTGCATCTAGTGTATCTCCTCTTCTACCAATAAGACAGCTAGCTTCATCACCAGTTATCTTGACTTTTAAAAGATCTTTCTCAACACCGACATTTACATCAGCATTTACATCGGCATTTTTTAACAATTCCTCTATGAAGCTTCTAGCTGTTTCTATTTCATCTTCTACTGTTATGCTTACCTTGCTCTCTGTAGAAACTTCATCAGATATTTCTATTTTTTTATCATTTATTTCTTCATTATTTTCAATTTTATCTTCTTTTACACTATCTTCAATACATTCGAATATATCTACTTCTTCCAATAAATTGTAAAATAGCTCAAATACTCCGTCCTTTGCACCTATTCCCAAAAAACCCTTGCTAGGCTTTTCCTTAACTGTTATCTGAATACTTGCTTTATCTGCTTTTGTAGATTTAAGTAGTTGTTCAACAGCTTCATCTGAACTTCTCGCATATAAAACCTTTGATTCCACTATACAACCTCCTACTTTACTATTTTTTTACCTTTGTATACTTTCCAGAAGACTTGGATTTTTCTTCTTCCAGCTTCGCCTTTAAAGGCTTTGTGATTACATAATACTGTAAAACTGCGAACAGATTGCTCACTGTCCAATAAAGAGTAAGGGCTGCTGGAAAAGTGAATCCCCAAATTAGTGAAAGTGCCGGCATCATATATGTAAAGCTCTTCATCATCCCCTGCATTTGATCTTTTGGAGTCATGCTTATCTGCATAAAATAAGCACTTATGCCTGATAAAACTGCCAACACATAGTCGGGCTTTATCAGTGATTTAATCCATAAGAAGCTTCCATTTGCCGATAAAAATGTAGTATTATCAACAAATACACCATACTTCATCGGATCTCTAAATACATAGAAAAGAGCGAATAATATAGGCATCTGTATCAACATCGGTAGACACCCTGCCAAAGGGTTAAACCCTGATTCTTTATATAATTTAGTAATTTCTTCATTCTGTTTTTCAGGCTTATTCTTGTACTTTTCCTGAATTTCTTTAATTTTTGGATTGATTTCAGACATTGCAAATGTAGACTTAGTCTGCTTTATCGTCAAAGGAGTCAGCAATGCCTTTACGATAATAGTAAACACAATTATAGCCAAACCGTAGTTTCCTATTAGACCGTAAATATTTTTTAAAACCATTCCAAAAAACTCTGCAATAAAACTCATTAATACCTCCTAAAATACATATTCCAACTTTTGGAACAAACTTTCTACTTCAAAGGGTCGTAACCACCTGGGTGAAAAGGGTGACACTTGGAAATTCTCTTTATAGTCAACCACAGTCCCTTTAGAAAGCCATATTTCTTGAATGCTTGGATAGAATACTGAGAACAAGTGGGGTAAAATCTGCAGCTTGGACCTTTTAATGGAGAAATAAATTTCTGATAATATTCTATTAGAAATATACAAATTCTCACAGAAAAATCACTTATTTTTTTTATTACTTTCATTTGTACCACCATCTTTTTTTATAACATTCGCCTTTTTGGTTATATACTTTATCGACCTTTCAATGGCTTTATAATCTGAATTTGAACTATTTACTCTGGCGATAAAAACAATATCATAGCCTTGTTTGATTTTTGAATCTATATTCAAACGATATGATTCTTTTATATGCCTTCTTATTCTATTTCTAACGTTAGCTTTTCCAACTTTTTTTGAAATAGATATCCCTATTCTAGATTTTCCCACATTGTTATTCATATAATATATTACCAAATTTCTATCCGCAAAAGACTTACCCTTTTGATAAATCCTTCTAAAATCGGAATCATTTTTAATTCCATCGGTGTTATTAAATTTCATCAATAACCTCCATTTCTTAATGATCATTATAAAAAAAACCACTTAAAAAAAGTGGCATTTTATTATCATTAATTTAGAACAAAACTGACTAGTGAGTTAATCTGTTTCTTCCCTTAGCTCTTCTTCTCTTTAAAACATTTCTCCCGTTAGAAGTTTTCATTCTTTTTCTGAAGCCATGTTCTCTTTTTCTTTGTCTTTTCTTTGGCTGATAAGTTCTCTTCATACTTGAACACTCCTTTCCATAAACGTAATTGTAAACATAACAATATAATTATAATTATTTTTATAGTAAAAGTCAATTGTTTTTTGAATATAAACTATGTGAAAGCTGCATATTTTTAATAAAATCTCCAGTCCAAATAACTAAAAAATTTTTTTTTAGTTATCAACAATATACGGAAATAAAAATGGAATATTTATCCACAGCAACACAATATGTTGATAATGTAAAAATATATCACAAAGTTATCCACAAAATGTGAATAACTTTGTGGACAAAAAAGCTTTTTATAGTTGTATAATATATCTATAAAGCTAATATTATAGCAATTATAATGGGTATTAAAAGCTGTTTTTTATGGTTAAATTACTGGTAGATTATATATAATTTTATAAACATTTTTTACACACTAGTAAAAATAATAATTATTAGTGGATTTTTTAATCCAGTTTTATTAACACAAATCAACAATATTATAAACAATTAATAAACAGATAAATTGGAGGATACGGAATGGATGCTAACAAACTTTGGATCTCAGTAAAAAATAAGCTAAAAGGAGAGTTTACAAGTGTTCACTATGATATATATATTGAACCATGTATTCCTATTGCAATAAACAATAATATTTTTTATATAAAGGGTCAAGACAAAAGAACAAAGGAATTTTATGAAAAAGAAGAAAGTAAAAAAATCATTTTAGATATTTTTGGTGAGTTAGCAGCTAATATCAGTGATATAATAGTTATTATTGATGAGAAAGATGAACTAGAAATTATCAATAATATAAATGGTAAAAATTCTTCTCAAAAACAATCATATAATTCAAATATTGATAATTATGATCCAATAAAATTTGTAAATAGTGTTGAAAAAGCTAATCTCAATCCAAAGTATACTTTTGAGACCTTTGTAGCTGGTCCAAGCAATAATATTGCTATGGCAGCTTGTCAAAGAGTTGCTAATTATGACAATATTTCAAATGATAACCCTCTTTTTCTATATGGAGGAGTTGGTCTTGGAAAAACTCACCTGATGCATGCGATAGGACATAGAATCCTTGAAAGAGATCCATCAAAAAAGGTTCTATATGTTTCATCAGAAACATATACCAATGAATTTATAACTTCATTGGGACAAAAAAATACTGGTAATTTCAGAGCAAAATACAGAAACGTTGATATATTAATGGTCGACGATATTCAATTTTTCGCAAAAACAGACTCAGTTCAAGAGGAATTATTCCATACATTTAACGATCTTCATAATGCTGGAAAAAAAATAATTCTTTCTAGCGACAGAGTACCTCAAGATATACCAAAGCTTGAGGAAAGGCTTAAAAGTAGATTTGTTTGGGGAATTACAATAGACATACAGCCTCCAGACTATAGTACGAGAATGGCAGTGCTTCAAATGAAATCTGAATCAGAAAATATACAAATACCAAAAGAAGTATTTGAGTACATTGCTGACAATGTGAAATCAAATATCAGAGAGCTGGAGGGTGCCTTAAATAAGGTTATTTTGTATGCAGATTTATCCGGCAAAAAAGAAATAGATTTGCAGCTTGCCAAGGAAGCATTGAAGGACAGTCTGGTTTCTTACACTACAAACGAGGTCAATGTTCTTAGAATAAAAGAAACTGTTGCAGATGCATTTAATGTTTCAGTTGAGGATATAGATTCAAAAAAACGAGACAAGAAGTATGCTTTCCCAAGGCAAATAGCGATGTATATAGCTAGAGAAATCATGGATATTTCACTACCTGCCATTGGCGAGGAGTTTGGAAATAGAGACCATTCTACTGTAATTCACGCTATAAAGAAAATTAACGACGAAATAGAAAAAAGCGAAACTACAAAGATAAAAATAGAGAAAATAAAGTCAGATTTAATAGGGTAGTTACCAACATTTTTTATGTTAATAAGCTGTTGACTATTGTGGATAAAAAATAAATCAAATTTTATCCACAATTTATACATATGATATCCATATGCTTATCAATATAAAATTAACAATTAATGTATTGTTAATTTCAATGCTTTTATATGCTTATTAACACAATAAACATACACTACTACTAATACTACTATATATATTATTTATTTATATAGTAGTATATGAATAAATACTTATCAACAAAACAATGGTAAACATTTAAAAGAAAGGTGGTTATACATGAATATTTTATGTAATCAAAAAAAATTATCACAAGCGATAACAAATGCTCAAAAAGCTATCAATAACAAAACTACAATAGAGCTTTTAAGAGGATTACTTATAACAGCAAAGGAAGGTAAGCTTATAGTAACAGGATATGATAGTGAATTGAGTATTGAAACTAATATAGATGCTCAAGTGAATAAAGAAGGTAGTGTCGTAGTCAATTCTAAACTTATAGGTGAAATTGTAAGAAAGCTACCGGATACATTTATTTCATTAGAAACTGATGCAGATTGTAATGTTTATATAAATTGCATGAATTCGAGATTTAAAATAAAAGGTCTACCTGCAGAGGAATTTCCAAAGATTGATGACATCAATGTTGATTATGAAGTTAAAATAAATCAAATAGAGATGAGAGGCATGATAAAGCAGACGGTTTTTGCAACTGCAATTGAACCTATGAATCCTACTCTTGCAGGTGAATTATTCGAGCTAAGAGATCACAATCTTAGCTTAGTTGCACTTGATGGCTATAGATTGGCTGTTAGAAAATCTGAAATAAAGGATGGTATAGATACTGATACTAGCGCAATTATACCTGGTATTACATTAAATCATCTTAACAGTTTATTGACAGATGACGGAGATATTTGTGTCGGATTTGACAGTAAAAACATTATATTTAAATTGAAGGACACAAAAATTATCGCCAGATTGATTGAAGGTAGCTTCACAAAATATGATAGCTTGCTGCCAAAGGACCATATTACGAAGATCAATGTAGAAACTAGAAAGCTTCAAGAATCAATTGAGAGAGCTTCATTATTGTTTACATCTCCAAAAAATAACCTAATAAAAATATCTATAATGAAGGACATGATAGCGATCACATCTAACAATGAAAATGGAAATGCCTACGAAGAATTAGATGTTGAATTTGAAGGGAATGAGCTTGAAATAGCATTTAATTCTAGATATTTTCTTGATGGTATAAAAAATATAGATAGTGAATATATCAGTATAGAATTTGGAGGGGAAGTAAATCCAGCAGTAATTAAGCCTATAGATGGACCTGAATATATTTATTTGATTCTTCCAGTTAGATTCAGCTAGAAAAATGATTAAGGACTGCTGCACGATAAATATATTGTGTAGCAGTCCTTAATATTTTAAGCTATAGTCTATTTTTGAACATTATTGAAGTTTGTTATTACCAAGTGTCGGTTATTTATGATATAATAGAATAGTCGAATTATGCAACTAACAAAAATTTGTATTAAATAGTGGGGATACGAAATGAAAAATATTAAAATAAAGACTGATTTTATAAAATTAGATCAATTTTTAAAGTTGGCTGATGTCGTAATGTCAGGTGGAGAAGCAAAGGTTTTAATACTTAGTGAAGATGTTTTTGTGAATGGTGAAATATGTACCCAAAGAGGCAGGAAAATAAAAAAAGGCGACATTGTAAAAGTAAATGATATAAGTTTTTTAGTTGAGTAACTACAATACTATTTTAAAAAGTAGGTGTTATATTGTATATCAATAACATAAAGCTGATGAATTATAGAAATTACCAATTATTAGAATTGGATTTCAATAAAAAAATCAATTTAATAATTGGTAGTAATGGTCAAGGTAAGACAAATATAGTTGAATCAATAACATTAATGTCAATAGGAAAGTCCTTTAGAACAAACAAGGATAGGGATTTGATAATGTTTAATAAGGATTCACTGTATACAAATTGTAATTTTTCGAGAAATGGAATAAACAAGAGTATTGAAATAGTTGTCACAAAAGAAAAAAAGGGCATAAAAATAAATGGTGTTTCGGTGAAGTCATTGCATGAGCTACTTGGAACACTAAATGTAGTTATTTTTTCACCTGAGGATTTGAAGCTAGTAAAGGATGGTCCTAAGGAGAGACGAAGCTTTATAGATAAAGAGATAAGTCAGGTCGTGCCTAGATATTATAGTCTGCTTATGGATTATAACAAAACTATGAGTCAGAGAAACATACTGCTAAAATCTAATTACATAGATAAAAATTTACTCGACGTTTATGACCTAAGTCTATCAAGGTATGGAAGTGAAATCTACGTATTTAGAAATAGATTTATTGAAAAGCTATCAGCTATTTCAAGTAATTTACATAGGAACCTTACTTTAAATAAGGAAAATTTGACTATAAAGTATAAAAATCAATTGAATATTGATGACTATAGTGATGCTGAGCTGATTAAGGAGCTACTTTATCAAAAATATAAAGAAACAATTGATAGCGACCTATACAACAGAAATACAAAAATAGGACCTCATAAGGATGATATCAGTATTCATATTAACGATATAGATGTTAGGTTGTTCGGATCCCAAGGACAACAAAGAACGGCTTCTATTTCCTTAAAGCTCTCAGAAATTGAGCTTATTAAGCAAGAGGTCGGAGATTATCCGATTTTGATTTTGGATGATGTATTTAGTGAACTTGATCAAGATAGACAGAAGATGTTGGTTGAAAAATTAGGAGATGTTCAGATGTTTGTAACATCAGCAGATCCTTTGCACATTAATATATTAAAGGAATTGGAGTATTCCGTTTTTCATATAGAAAATGGAAGAGTTATAAGTAGTGAGAATGGAGGAGTGTAAATGGCTAAACACGAATATGGTGCAGATCAAATTCAGGTCTTAGAAGGATTAGAGGCTGTTAGAAAAAGACCTGGTATGTATATAGGATCTACTGGTACTAGAGGATTGCATCATTTGGTATACGAGGTTGTAGATAACAGTGTAGATGAGGCTTTGGCAGGTAATTGCTCTGAAATATATGTTTCATTAAACAATGATGGTAGTGTCACTGTAAGGGATAATGGTAGAGGTATTCCTGTAGAAGTTCATCCAAAGACAGGATTATCAACTCTTGAGACTGTATTGACAGTGCTTCATGCAGGTGGAAAATTTGGGGGAGGAGGATACAAGGTATCTGGTGGTCTTCACGGCGTTGGTGTATCTGTAGTTAATGCATTAAGTGATTGGCTTGTCGCAGAAGTTTTTAGAGATGGTAAAATATATAGACAAGAATACAAAAGAGGTGTGGCTACAACAAAGCTAGAGGTTTTTGATGGTACATCTAATGAGAGTGGAACTGCTATTACATTCCTACCAGATGCTAGTATTTTTGATGAAACTGAATTTAGCTATGAAACCTTAGAGTTTAGATTTAGAGAGCTTTCATTCCTAAATAAGGTTATAAAAATTGAATTTGAGGATAAAAGGGATGGGATTGAAAAAACAAGAGCTTTCCATTTTACTGGTGGACTTATAGAGTATGTAAAATATCTAAACAAGACAAAGACTGCTATCCATCCGCAGATTATTCATATAGATAAGGTAGCAGATGATTGTACCATAGAATTGGCTCTTCAGTATACGGATGCCTATCGTGAAAATATTTATTCATTTGCTAACAATATTAATACTCATGAGGGAGGCTCACATCTTTCAGGGTTTAAAACTGCTCTTACAAAGGTCATGAATGACTATGCGAGACGAAATAACTACTTGAAGGAAAAGGATCAAAATCTTTCTGGTGAAGATATCAGAGAGGGGTTGACTGCAATAATATCTGTAAAGCTTCCAGAGCCTCAGTTTGAAGGTCAGACTAAAACAAAGCTTGGCAATACCTTTATGAGAGGTCTTGTAGATACTATTACAAATGAAGAGGTTGGAGCATTTATGGAGGAAAATCCTTCAGTTGCAAGGATAATTATAGACAAGTGTCTAAGAGCTCAAAGGGCAAGAGAGGCTGCAAAGAAAGCAAGAGAGCTGACAAGAAGAAAAAGCGTTCTTGAAAATACATCTCTTCCTGGAAAGCTAGCAGATTGCTCAGAAAAATCACCTGAAAAGAGTGAAATATTCCTAGTCGAAGGTGATTCTGCCGGTGGTTCTGCAAAGGGAGGTAGAGATAGAAATATACAAGCCATTTTACCTTTAAGAGGTAAAATACTGAATGTCGAAAAATCTAGACTAGACAAGATATTGTCTTCAGATGAAATAAAGAATATGATAACGGCATTCGGATGTGGTATAGGTGATGATTTTGATATTGAAAAATTAAGATATCATAAGATAATAATAATGACCGATGCCGATGTCGATGGAGCTCACATCAGAACTCTTTTACTTACGTTCTTTTTTAGATATATGAGACCTTTAATTGAAGAGGGCTATGTATATGCGGCACAACCGCCACTTTTCAAAATAAAGAAAAATAAAAAAGAATTTTATGCTTACGATGAAAGACAGTTAAACGCCACTCTTGAAGAGGTTGGAAGACAGGGAACAGAAGTTTCACGTTACAAAGGACTTGGTGAAATGAATGCAGAACAGCTTTGGGAAACTACAATGGATCCAGAGTCCAGAATATTGTTACAGATAACTGTAGATGATGCAATTGTAGCCGATGAGGTATTTTCTATGTTGATGGGGGATAAGGTCGCACCTAGAAGAGAATTTATCGAAGCTAATGCTAAATTTGTAAAGAATTTGGATATATAGGAGGTTGGCTGAATAAATGGAAGAAAATAAAAGAATAATTCTGCGTGAGATAGCAGATGAGATGAAAAATTCATATATTGATTATTCTATGAGCGTAATAGCTGGTAGAGCATTACCTGATGTCAAAGATGGATTGAAGCCTGTACATAGAAGAATACTTTACTCTATGAGTGAGCAAGGTATAACACCTGATAAGCCATATAGAAAATCGGCTCGTATCGTAGGTGATGTTCTTGGTAAGTATCATCCACATGGTGATAGCTCTGTATATATGGCAATGGTAAAAATGGCACAAGACTTTTCCACTAGAGGGCTATTAGTCGATGGTCAGGGTAACTTTGGTACGGTAGATGGAGATAGTCCTGCTGCAATGCGTTATACCGAAGCGAGAATGAGCAAGCTTGCTTTGGAATTATTGAGAGATATAGATAAAGAAACTGTAGATTTTGGTCCTAACTTTGATGAATCATTAAATGAACCATTAGTTCTTCCAGCTAGATATCCTAATCTATTGGTAAATGGTTCAAATGGGATTGCTGTAGGTATGGCAACCTCAATTCCACCACATAATTTGGGCGAAGTTATCGATGCGACAATTCACTACATAGACAACAGGGATTGTAGTGTAGATGAATTGTTGAAATATGTAAAAGGTCCAGATTTTCCAACTGCAGCGACAATAGTTGGAACAGAGGGAATAAAGGAAGCATACAAAACTGGTAGGGGAAAGGTAAAGGTTAGAGCAAAGGCTGAAATAGAGGAGCTGCCAAAAGGTAGACAACAGATTGTAATAACAGAAATTCCTTATCAAGTAAATAAAGCTAGATTAGTAGAGAGAATAGCTGAGCTTGTAAAGGAAAAAAAGGTCGAAGGAATATCTGATTTGAGAGACGAGAGTAATAGGCATGGTATGAGAATAGTTATAGAGCTAAAGAGAGATACCAATGCAAATATTGTTCTAAATAATATTTATAAGCATTCACAGCTTGAGGATACATTTAGTATAATTATGCTTTCTTTAGTTAATGGTACACCCAGAATACTTAACCTAAAGGAAGTAATACATTACTATGTAGAGCATCAAAGAGAGGTAATAACTAGAAGAACTCAGTTTGAATTGGATAAAGCAAATGCGAGAGCACATATACTTGAGGGACTTAGGATTGCATTAGACAATATTGATAGAGTGATTAATATTATTAGAGGCTCAGCAAATGGTCAAATCGCAAAGGAAAAACTTATTGAAGAATTTGCTTTTTCTGATCTTCAAGCTCAAGCAATACTTGATATGAGACTTCAGAGATTAACGGGGCTTGAAAGAGAAAAGATAGATAATGAGTACAATGAATTGATGAAGAAAATCGAATATCTTGAAAGCTTGTTGGCTGATGAATTAAAGCTATTTGGTGTGATAAAAGACGAAATGACAGCAATTAAAGACAAGCACGCTGATGAAAGACGAACTGAGATAATTCCGGCTGAAGGCGAATTTGACGTAAAGGATTTATTTGAAGAAGAGGATATAGTCGTAACTCTTACTCATCTAGGCTATATTAAGAGATTGCCTGCGGATACATATAGAAGTCAAAAAAGAGGTGGAAGAGGTATTTCAGCTCTTACGACAAGAGAAGAAGATTTCATTACAGATTTGATAACTACTACAAATCACTCAAGAATGCTGTTCTTGACGAATAGAGGTAGAGTATACAAATTAAATGCTTACGAGATACCAGAAGGCAAGAGAACATCAAAGGGAACCGCAATAGTCAATTTATTACAATTGAATCCTGGAGAAAAAATTGCAAGAATAATCACTTTTAATCCAGATAGTGTAAAAGACGACTACAAGTATTTATTGATGGTGACTAAGAATGGTATAGTAAAAAAGACTCCTATAGAAGAATTTAAAAATATCAATAAGTCAGGAATAATTGCCATAGGATTGAAGGATGGCGACGAGCTGATAGGTGTAAAGATGACCGATGGAGATGAGGAAATAGTGTTGGTTACTCAAAATGCTATGTCTATTAAGTTTAATGAAAAAGATATAAGACCTATGGGTAGAACCGCAACAGGTGTAAAGGGAATTACACTATCAAAGGACGATATGGTCGTGTCAATGGATTTGGCTAGTGAGGGTAGCGATTTATTGGTTGTCAGTGAAAAAGGCTATGGAAAGAGAACTGATTTGGAAGAATATAGAATCCAAATGAGAGCTGGAAAAGGTATAAAGACATATAATATAAATTCTAAGACTGGAAAACTAATAGGTGCAACAATTGTCAATGAAGATGATGAGATGATGATGATAAACTCTGATGGAGTATTGATTAGAATTAGAGTAAATGAAATCTCAATTTTTGGAAGAATTACCAGTGGTGTAAAATTGATGAGAACTGATGAAGAGGTTGAGGTCGTTTCGATAGCTAAAATAAAGAATGAGGACGATATTGTAGAGTAGAAAGTGAGGTATCTATGTCAATTAATTTCAATTCAAAATATGACAGTGAAAAAGAAAACTGGATTGTAAATGTTTCAGGGGAGCTTGATGTTTCTTGTGCAGATATGTTAAAGGATGAATTAAACGAAAGAATAGATGAAAAGTTTTCTGATGTAATATTGGATATGTCAGATCTTCAATATATTGATTCTACAGGCGTTGGTGTTATTGTAGGAATAATGAAGAGACTGAAGCCAGATAAAAAAATATCTCTTATCAATACGAAAAATAATGTGAAGAAAATATTTAAAATTACTGGTCTAGATCAGATAATAACTTTGGAGGGATAGCGATGAGTTGTGATAAAATTAGCATGAAGTTAACAAGTAATCCTAATTTTGTATCTGTGATAAGATTGACTGTATCAGGTATTGCTAGTAAAATCGGTTTTAGCTTTGATGAAATTGAGGATTTAAAGGTTTCTATCTCTGAAGCTTGTACCAATGCAATAAAGCATAGCAAGGAAGAATTGTTTGAAATAAATTTTTATATTTACGAAGACAAGCTATCAATCGAAGTTATCGACGATGGTGTAGGATATGATGAAGATTCTGTTGAAGATCCAGATCCGCTAAATCCGAAGACAAGTGGGTTGGGGTTATTCATTATTAAAACCTTGATGGATGAAGTAGAAGTAAAAACTTGTGAAGATTGTGGAACTGTAATAAAGATGACAAAGTTGGTTGGAGTTGATAATTAATGAATTTAACCTCAGAAAAAGAATATGAAAAGATGGATGTCAAAGAACTTTTCAAGGTTTTTTCTGAAGATAAGAGCAATACAGCTGTAAGAAATATATTGATTGAAAAGCATCTTTATTTGGCAAAGATTCTTTCAAAAAAATATATAAATAAGGGTGTCGACTATGAAGATATTTTTCAAGTTGCGTCTCTAGCTCTTATCTATGCTATTGATAGATATGATATATCTAAGGGGTTTGAATTTTCGAGTTTTGCAACTCCGACAATAGTGGGAGAAATCAAGAAGTATTTTAGAGATAAAGTTTGGACATTGAGAGTTCCTAGAAGGATTCAGGAGCTCAGCAAGAAGATAAGCAATGCTAAGATTCAATTAGAGCAGGATAACAAAAAAAGTCCAAGACCTAAGGAAATCGCCGACTATTTGGGAGTAACAGAAGAAGATGTGCTTGAAGCAATGGAAGCCTCTTATGGATATCAGCCTGTTTCTCTTGATATGCCAAGTGGTGAAGAGTCTGAGGAAAAAGACATTACATTGGGAGATAAAATAGGTACCGAAGAGACTAGATTTGGAGAAATTGAACAAAGAGATTTTTTAGAAAAATTTATGAAGACTCTAAATGAATTGGAAGTAAAAATAGTAATTGGGAGATTTTTCAACAACAAAACCCAGTCTGCAATAGCTGAGGATATAGGTATATCTCAAATGACGGTATCGAGATTGGAAAAAAAGATAATTGAAAAGCTGAAAAAAGAATATAATAAAGCTGTATAAAGCTATTATTTTTCTTATAGTTTTTTAATTGATCAAAGTTATTTAACTAATATTGAATAAAGACATTGAATAAAATAGAGTGTATTTACTCAAAAAGGTAGCAACATACTGAATAAAAAAACAGTGTTGCTACCTTTAATTATTGCTCATTTATAATATCGACTACATCCATATTCGATAACCGTATAATAGATCCTATTGACGATATAAAGCTAATAACGATTGACAATATTACTAGAAAAATCACAAGCTCTATACTCACTCCTTTTTTGAATAAATCTGTCGTTAGGTAACTATTTATTTTTATACCACATAATATTCCGACTATGGTTCCTAAAAATATGATTGAATAATTTTCTATTAGTATCGATAAAATTAATATTAATCTATTGCTTCCAAATGCAAGGCTTACAGCAAGATCCTTTTCTCTCTTTTTCATCAATATTTTAAACATTCCTGTAAACGTAATCAAAAATAGCATAATTATTACTACTGATATAAACAGATATACGCACATATATATCAGGTCGGATCTATTGTTTACACTAAAATGACCCAAATCGTTCTTAAACGCATACTCATATAAAGGATGCCTATTTTTTAAATAGCTAGTCAAATTATCCTTTATTTTTTCAGGATTGGTTAGTTTTTTTTCATTTAAGAAAAGCCGTATTCCAACAGGAGAAAACTTAATATTATTTTCGAGTAAGCTTATGTCAGCGTATATTTTTGGTATGTTTTCAGCCTTTTCATTTTCTTCATCAGTTGACTCATATTCATGAATATATAGGTTTCTTATTTTTATATTTCCCTTATTTATATATTCGTATTTTTTGCCATTATATTCAATGTTGTTGTTATTTAATGAAATACTATACTCATCCGAATATATTTTCATATCGGAAATATCAATTACATCATTTAAATCAAGAATAAATTTGGCTGTATCATTGTTTTTAATTAACCTTGAATAATTTTTCGTTCCAAGAATTTTTTTGAAATCGAAAAATATGATATCACACCTTCTAACTTTTCCGTTTTTTTTAAACAATTGATTACTTATCAAATATGCTTCAAATTTATTGCTGATTCTATTATTTATATAGCTATAATCATTGAGATTTATAGCATTGTCATCAGTATTATTTTCTCCGGTTATTTCCAATCTTGTTTCATATGGCTTTAATTGCGAATCTATTTGATCTGCAGTTTTTTTATACTCGAGCAGGTGGTTTAGAGAGAAAAATAATATCGTCATGCCGAGTGCTATCTCAACAAGAAAAAAATAGATACATAATTCTATTCTTGTATATTCTCTTTATTATTATTTCAAGATCATATCTTCTAATCATACATAATCACCATCACTTATCAAATCAATCACAGTTTTGGAAAAATACTCTCTTAACGAAAGACATGTCACAACAAATACTAATAGAATAGTCAAAAACAAAACACATGTCATATATGCTGAGCTTATATGGACATAGTTTATCAATGCTCCCATGTCTGAAATATATAAAACTGCCGATAAAATCAGTATTGCAGGCACTAGCGTTAGTAATAGAAGTTCAATAAATATAATAGAATATATTTATTGAACTTCTATTCATGCCGAGTGCTAGCAGAATATATATCAATTTTTTATTTTTTGATGTCTTTATTTTTATAACTATAAACAAGTTAATCAGCAGATATATAGTACACATTAGTGACATAATTACTTCATTTCTGATATTATTCTTGTATTCTCTCATTTGAATTTTTACCATTTCACCATTTTCTGATATCTCATAATGATCATATATACCTATATTCGACAACATATTTTCTATGGATGATTTATCTGTATCTGAATTTATATATATCCATTGTTGTAGCTTTTTGCCTTTTGAGCTTAAGTATTTGGCATAATTGTTAGAATCAAGGTAAATATCGGTCATTTCACCTCTAAATATACCTCTGACTATATACTTCTGCTGTCCAATACTTATAAAATATCCAATATTAATTTTTAAATCCTTGGACACTTTATAATTAATCAGACATTGGTTTGAGCTATCAGCTAGAGAACTACCACTAACAAGATCAATTTTATATTTTAGTTTGGAGCTAGTGTCCACTGTATTTAAAATAAATGGCTTTTTTTCATTTCCGTTAATGTAGATTCTGTCATAGATTTTAAGCTTTATGTCATTAAACTTGAAATTTCTAGATATCTTATTATAGGTTATTTCATCTATCATTTTGTTGTTCATTATATCCACACAATAGTTATAGCTTCTATTGTTATATTCTAAATTTTTATAGTTTTTATATAATAGACTTATGTTTCCAAGCAAAATAAACGGCACTAATATTCCAACAAGGATTGAAAACATAAATACGAAATTAATTTTTTTATTAATTTTCATTATTTTTCTAATCAAATATAATATATATTTGTAATTATTCATACCCTACCTTTATACACAATTGTATACCTCTTTTATTTTGCCATAGTCGAGCTCCACAACTCTGTCGGCATATTTTAATAGCTTTCTATCGTGAGTTATCATTACAATGGTAATGCCATCTTGGTTTAATTTTTTAAATATATTCAATACTGTTTGGGTGTTATTTTCATCTAAATTTCCAGTAGGCTCATCAGCAAATATGACGCTGGGATTATTTGAAATAGCTCTTGCTATTGCAACTCTTTGTTTTTGCCCTCCTGATAGCTGACTTGTCAATGACTGACCTTTGTCAGATATATCAAATTTTTTTAGTAGAGTATCAACTCTTTCTTTTCTTTCTGATTTATTAATACCGTATATTCCCATCGGCATTTCAATATTTTCAATTACGGTAAAATCGTTTATAAGGTTGAATGATTGAAAAACAAATCCAAACAGAGTATTTCTTATTTTTGATTTTTGAACTTCATCAATAGTATCAATATCCTCACCATTGAAATAATATTTTCCTGATGTTTTTGTATCCATTAGACCAAGAATATTCATAAGGCTGGTTTTTCCGCAACCAGATGTTCCTGTTATCATCAAAAATTCTCCTTTATTTATTTCAAGGTCGATATTTTTTAACACATTGTTTTCACCATAAGTCTTACATAATCCTTCTAGTTTTATCATATGATATACACATCCTTATTATGAATTTATTTTTTTTGTAGATATACACATCGTTTGATGCATTTGTGGTATATACATAACCATCTTTTGCATCCATACGTGCCATAGATTGCATGCTCTTTTCACTATATTTTCCGATATTGTCTATATATTTTCCGGTTTTTCTATCGAATCTCATTAGGCATAGTGATGAATCTGACATAACATAAGTATACTTTTCATCCATACAGAAGCTAGCTGGTGTGAGTGGAGAGTTAAATTCATACTCCTTTTTCAATTTATCCTTAGAAATGCTTAACATAAAGTTTCTTCCTGTATTCACACTGAGTTCACCACTTCTATTTACCAAAAACTGTCCAAAATTTATTGCATATACAATATCATTATAGTAATATAGATTTCCAGAAAAATTATCCTTTATATAGCTGGATTTATTATTGCTATCTATTTTTTGTATTGATCTTGTAAATAGGGTCTCACCAGATAGATAAATGTTTTCTTTTTTATCAATAGCCATTGATGTATAAATAAATTCTGGAAATTCATCTGGTTTTTCAAATTTTATATCCTTGATATGAGATAGATTTTTATCTAAAATCTGTATTCTCTGGTTTCCATAATCCAAAACGTATAGTTTTCCATTGGTGAATTTGACATCACTAGGACTTATAAATTCGAGACTTCCATTACCGGTTTTTCCGACGGATTTTATAAGATTAAAATCACTGTCGTACATAAACAATGAGTCCTTTTTAATGTCCGAAACTATCACATTGGAATCGACAAACGCAATACCGCTTATCGTTTTTACATTGTCCTTGTCAAGCTTTATTTTTTGAACTGTATAATATGTGCTATCGATTTCCTTTATCTTATATAAGTCTTTATTCGAATATCCCTCATCCTTTAGTATTTTTAATACATATTTATCATTGGTTTTCATTAGATCTTCGCTTTTATCACTTGGTGAAAAAAATGCAAAATATACCGATATAATACAAATAAATGATATAGCTATGCCTCTTAGTAATCCTTTATTCATAACAACCCCCCAATCAAAATTAAAAAATATAGGGAGGATATACCCCCCTATGAAAATATTAGCAACAACCAAGTTTTTTAACAATAGTTTTCTTCTGGATATTGTTTATCCCAAATGATAATAATATCTTTATCAGTACCCTGAATTACATTGGATAATTCATTTATAATAGGTAGGATATTATAACATGAAGAACACTCTTGTTTTAACATAACAATGAGCTTATTACTTCCCCAATTGTTATTAATATATTTTTTTTCACCAGATATTTTTATTTTTGATATATCATCCATATAATTTATCCTATGATAATTTTTATTATTTTGTGAGTATAATATTTTGTTGGAAATAAAATAAACATTAAAAGTAACTGATAATAATAAAAAAGCATACACTATTTTTTTCATATTTTTCCTCCAATAATTAACCACATAAAGATTAAATAACACTTATATTGGTGTTATTAATCTTATACTATATTATAAAATATTTAATAATGATAGTTAATAATATTTTTTTGAAAATTTTGTAAAATATATATTGGTAAATATTTTACTGAGTAAAAGTCAGTTTAAACACTTTAATTATTGGGACTCACTCTGTTTAAAAAAACAATTATATATTTTGAGAAATGAAAAATATTTAAAATAACACATAAAAAAGAATATTCTGAAAAAAATATATTAATACTCATTATAATATAAGCTGTTCTTTATAAAATATTAATATTTTCTTTATAGAAATTTAACTTTAATTAATATAAACTTTATTTAAATTATCTCTAATAAGTGATATAATGTATATATAAGAGAGGTGATTATATATTTATGATTATGATATCTAGATTAATAAAACCAGCTTTTTTTGCTTTGGGAGCTGCCTTTGTTGTGATTGGAGTAAATAGAGGGGAATCAGCAACAGTACTTTCAAAGGCGATAAAACTATGCTTGGAATGTGTAGGAATCGGATAAGGGAGTTTATGAATAAGATAGGTTATATCTTTAACTTTTTTAAGAAAAGAGGAAGTATTCAAGCTCTAGCTGCCTTTTTCACAAACCCTCAGGTCGGAAATTTTATGAGCGGAGGTCTGTATACTGGTAAACTAAAGACAGTATGCGTGCCTGGACTAAACTGCTATTCATGTCCAGCAGCGACAGGTGCTTGTCCAATAGGAGCTTTTCAAGCAGTTGTTGGATCATCAAAGTTCAATTTTTCATACTATATTACAGGAATTTTGATATTAGTAGGAACTTTGTTTGGTAGATTGATTTGCGGTTTTCTATGTCCGTTTGGATGGTTTCAGGATTTATTACATAAAATACCAACAAAGAAGCTTAGTACGAAAAAACTGAAATTTTTAACGTATATTAAATTTATCATGTTGTTTGTGGTTGTGGGGTTATTACCTGCTTTGATTACAAATAAAATAGGTATGGGATCACCATTTTTTTGTAAGTATGTATGCCCACAAGGTATACTTGAAGGTGGTATTCCATTATCAATTGCCAATGAAGGTATTAGAGGTGCTATTGGTAAGCTGTTCGCACTGAAGAGTGTTATTCTTGCTTTAGTTATAATATTGTCTATATTGGTTTATAGACCGTTTTGCAAGTGGATTTGTCCTTTGGGAGCGTTCTACGCACTATTCAATAAAATTTCAATGTATGGATATAATTTCGATGCGAGCAAGTGTGTAAATTGTGGTAAGTGTAGAAAAACTTGTAGGATGGACGTAGATATTACAAAGACAACTACATCTCTTGAATGTATAAGATGTGGTGAATGTGTAAGTGTTTGTCCAACTAAGGCACTTTCAAAGAAATTTGATATTACGAACAAAAAAAGAGTAATAGATTTGAACAACAAAGCAGTTATAGATAATAATTAAAATAAAAAAATAGTGAATATAAAATTAGTAATATAAAAATTAGCAGTATAAATAAAATAATATAGTGCTAATAAAATTTTATGTATAAAAAGTATAGTAAGTATAAAAAAGGAGTTATGGTTATGAAAATGAAGAAAATTACAAGCTTAATGTTATGTGGATTAGTAGTTGTAACTTTGGCTACAGGATGCTCTCAGAATAAGGGAGCAGATAAAGGTACAGAAGGACAGAAAACAGCTTCTACAGCTATTGATGAATCAGGGATGTTTCCAAAATTAGATTTAAAGGATACTATGGGAAATAAAGTAGATAATAGTATTTTTAAAAATAATAAGTTAACTATACTCAATATATGGAATACAGATTGTCAGCCTTGTGTAGACGAAATGCCAAATTTAGAGAAGATGAACAAAAATTTCGAAAAAATGGGTGCAAAGATCATAGGAGTAAATTATGACATTCAAAACAAACCAAAGCAGGCTGAAGATATCATAAAGAAGCAGGGAGTTACATACCAGAATGTGATTGTTAATAGTAGCTCAAATGAAGAAATCAGAAGCTATATGGAAAAAATATTTGCATATCCAACAACAGTATTCGTAAACAGTGAAGGAAAGATAGTTGGAAAAATGGAAGGTACCATAGATAGTCCTGAGAGAGTAAAGGAAATAGAAAAAATAATCAAGGACAACTCAAAATAAATTTTTGATTTGACTTTATAAAAATACACATAGGATTTGAAAAATGAAGAAATTTTTAATATCTGGTTTTTTAAATTTACTTATAATTATTATATTCTTTTACTTACATAATAAAAGAATATATGTGATTGATAATATTATTAAATTTATCATTATGGTTTGTATAATATTCCTTTTGGAGTATATAAAAAACGAATTTATTGATAAATATTTATAATAAAAAAATATTTATTCCCAAAGTTAATTTATTAACTTTGGGAATAAATTGTATTTAGATTAATAATATAAACATAATGTTGATTTTTTATTTATATTATTATTTTTTTCAAGGTGGTCGCCTAATAACATTCATTTTAAGAGGAAAATTTCTGATAGTGGAAATTTAATTTTCAGAGAATAGAAATCTATTTCTAATATGTGTAGAACTATTAAATCCTCTTGATTGTATCTTTCAAAATCATTTATTTTTCTATCCATAGCTTCAATAGGTCTATTACAAAGTCTTGATTTATATTGACATTGGAATTTTTTTAGATAGCTACAAAGGAATTAATTATATTTCATAAGATATCCATAGTTTCGCATTAGGATTATGCAAGGTACCGATTTTTATTTGCGTTAGTTTATGTTATTAAATTATTAAAAAGATAACCTATATTAAATCTAATCTATTCTTCTTTTCTACTTTTAAATTTCAGAAAATATTACAGATACTTTTAGTATATTATTTTTTTATCAATAGCTATTTGTTTTGTAATTTGTTTTCCTAATTAATTATTTTTTCTCTGTTATTATCGTATCGAGATAATAGACTTTCCGTAGTTACTGATTTTTCTATTATTTTTGATGTATTTTTCAATATTCATTTCTAAAAGATTTTGCTATATACACATGTTATGCACTATTTGACTTTGATATTGTTAGCTCCATAAAAACACCTATTTAAGTACTTTATCACAAATATTGTATTTTTTTGAAAAAACAGAATTTTTTGTATTTAAGGTGAAATATTTTTTTATGTAAGTATTAAAATACTGATAAATGGAATCTTATGAAATAATAAAAAAAAATGAAAAATCTGAAAAATGTACTTGAGGATTTAAATGCATTATGCTATAATTGAGATGTTAAAATATTAGTTAACAAATAGTTGAGCAGGTGGAGTTAATCTATGAATAAATATAATGAGATAAGTAATTTAAAGAAAATAATAAAAATACTATTAGAAACTGATAAAAAAAATATTTTTATTATGAGTATAGATACAATTATAAGTTCTCTAATACCAGCGTTATCACTGACTATAATGCAGTCAGTTTTGAATAAAATACAAAATGATGTTGATGATTTTAAGTACATATTAATGTTGTTAGCAACATATATTCTTTTGGATTTATTTACTGTTTTAAAAGATAATATGATTGATATTTATAATGCTAAGTTTAAAATGATTTTAAATAGAAAAATAAAAATAATTATTTTAGATAAAACAAGTGAACTAAGTTTAAAGGATTTTGAGGATAGTAATATATATGACAAAATACAAAGAGCTCAAGAGAGTGGAGCTGAATCTATTAATACATATGTGAGTATATTTTTTTCTATTAGTAAAAATATATTAACAATATTGTCATATATATATATATTAATTAATTTTAATGTTTGGTTAGTTTTACTCATAATGATAATACCAATATTAGAATTTATGATAATGAAAGCGTATAATATAGAGAATTACCATATAAATATAAATAGAACTAATGATAAAAGAAAACTATGGTATATTGAGTACATGTGCACTAGAGAAAATTATTTTAAGGAAATAAAATTAAACTCAATGTTTTTTTATCTTAAAGAGAAATATATTAAATATATTTCTGAGTTTATGCACATAGATTTAAATATAATAAAAAAATACAAGAAATATTTAATATTAACAGGAATATTGGAATCTATTATAGATGGTTTAATATATGTATATATAGTTTATTGTGGCTTTACGAAAGTGATACTTATAGGAAATGTTATAACGTACACTAGATCATTGACCCAGATTAAATCATTAATTTCATTGGTTCTTGAAGATATTAATGATATCAAGAAAATGAGTTTAGATTTGAATTTGTTTTTTTCTTTCATTGAATATAACAAGAACGAAAAATATAATGAAAAAGAGGTTACTGTAAAATCTATAAATAGTATAGAAATAGAGAATTTAAATTATAGGTATGATACAAATAAAGAATTAGTTTTAAAAAATATAAATTTAAAACTAAAGCCTCACAGTAAAAATATAATTGTTGGTAAAAATGGATCAGGTAAAACAACATTGCTAAAAATAATATTGGGATTTTATGATGACTATGAAGGAATTATAAAAATAAATAGCATCAATTTAAAAGATATAGAAAAAAAATCGTATATGGAATGCATAGGTGCATTATTTCAAGACTATGTTAAGTATGAGTCATCCTATTTTATGAATATAGCTCTGGGGGACATTAGTAGAATTAATGATAAAAATAGGATAGATAAACTTATAAAGGAGTTTTCTATAGATAATATTATTAATTGCAAGAATGATACCATAAATTCTCAGATCGGATATTGGTTTAATGAAGGCTCACAAATATCTGAAGGTCAATGGCAAAAAATAGCTATTGCAAGAACCTTTTTTAAAAATGCTAGTGTGTTTATTCTAGATGAGCCAAACTCAGCGCTAGATGTAATAACAGAGAATGATATTGAAGAAGAGTATATGAGATATATGGATAAGAAAATTTCGATAATAGTAATACATAGGTTTAAGAAGATTGTAGAAAAGGATGTAAATATAATAGTAATGGATAAAGGAAAAATAGTAGATGAAGGTAAGCATAATGAATTACTAGATAGGTGTAGAATATATAGAGATTTGTATGAAAATATATAAAAAATAAGATTAAAATCATATAAAAAAGAGGGGGAAAAATTATATGAAAAAAAGTAATATTAACAAATTTATTATTGTGTTATTTATATTGTATCCACTTATGAGTCCAATTTTTCGGATGAAATTTATTAATAATCAACTAGTACTTACAGAAAGTATAAGTGGAATAAATGAGATAATATTTTTGCTTGTATTATCAATAATTTTATATATAATATTCAGAAGCTTATACAAAAATAATATAATTAAATTTAGTCTATGTAAAAAGGAAATAGTATATATTTTAATAGGAGTTATTTTATTAAGAATAATAGTCTATGCATCTTATTTAATTTTATTATGTGTTGAAACAGGAAAAGTACAAAATGATGAAATTATAAAACAGTATATTAATGATTTTAGTATATTACAAATAATAATGTTTATGTCAATATATATGCCAATTTTAGAAGAGCTAGTATACAGATATATAATAATAGGAAGTTTGTTTGAATTTAAAAAAATTTCTATTTTTGTTAGTAGTTTATTATTTTGTATAGCACATATACCAAATAACATTACGTCTTTTATAATGTATTTTTTAATGGGATTAGTGTTGAGTTATTCTTACTATAAAACTAGGTCTATATTTGTTAGCATATTAATTCATTGCTTAAATAATTTACTTGTTAATATACTATATATATTATACAGTTTGTGATTATATATTTACTTCAAAAGATGAGAGCGTACTATTAAGGAGGGAAATATAATGGGAAAATATGAGGATTTTGATATAGATATAAGAAAAACAGAACCAAGAACAACAGTTAGTGGGTTACCAAAGATAACAGGCAAAATTTGTGATACAATTACTAAATACGTTTGTAGTGGAGTAATAACTATTAGCTTAGAAAAGTGTACAAGAAATTGTACTAAAAATAAATGCTCTGGTAGGCCAGGTTGTGGAAGTGTAAAACAGTGTCCTGGCTCAACAGGAAGAAGGTAATTTTGGATTAGTAAAAAAAGCTCTCATCTTTTGAAATAAATAAAAATAGGAGAAAATATATGGAAAAATTTTATGAACTATCAGATTTTTTTATGTTAAGGACACCAAGCTTATTTAAAGATATTATTAATGAAGTTGATAATAATATTGATAATATAGAAAAAATAATAGAAGGGAAAAATTTAAAAAGTTTTTTGAAGGAGTTACTTATAATATCAAGCAAAGAGACATATCAAACATATTTAAAGGAGAACACAAATATTAAGTCTAAATTTATGTTAAATAAAACTATTAAGAATTATTTATCTAGAGCTTCTTCAAGACCAACACCATATGGTATTTGTGCAGGAGTATCTTTGTTAAACTATTCAGAAGAAAGTAATAGCAACAACGTAATATTAGACAGTGAAAGTTTCTTTAATCATATAAATGTAGATTCAAGTTGGTTATATAAATTAATAATATTATTACAAAATAAAGATGAAATAAGGAAGAATATATCAGTTAGTTATAATAAAAATCTATTTAAATCAGGGGATAGAATAAAAAGCATACAAATGTCAAATTATTTAATGGAAGAAAAAAAAGAATATGGTGTATTTTCCATTAAAAATAATAAGCTTATTGATTTGGTAATAAGAAATACAGAAAATTTTATAAGTAGAGATTTATTATATAAAAAGATAAAGGAATGTTATCCAGATGTTGAAAACAAAATTATAGATGATTTTATAAACAATTTGATACAAAATGAAGTACTTCTAACCAATTTATTACCAAGTGCTTATTATGAAAATTCTTTAGAGGATTTAATTTATTCTATGAAAGAATTGAATCCCAATGATAATTTAGTTAAAAAATTGACAGAAATAAATGATTTAATAGAAATGTATAATAAAAAAAATGATAAAGAAAAAATAGTTGATATTGTAAATAAAATGAGTGAAATAGTTCAAAATGAAAATTATATAAGTTGTGTAAGAGGTTTTAGAACTATTAATAGTGGTTTAGATTTAAAAATAAAGACTGATTTATCTGATTTTATAAATACGATAACTAGATACAAACTAAAAATAAAAAATAGAAGAATAGAAGAGTTTAAATATAAATTTATTGATGCGTATAGTTATAATACATTGGTTAAATTAATGGATTTATTTGATAGTAATAAATTTGAAATTAATAATATCTATGATGATAGCGAAATAGATTTTAGTGATTTTGACGAAGAAAGTAATGAATTTATTAATTGTATTGAGTGTAAAATATTGGAAGCAATACAGAATGGAAAAGATGAAATTTATATCTCAAAAGATGATTTAAATATACTGAAAAAAAACGAAAATACATTTGAATTAATTAATTCATTCGATATTAATATAATAATAAAAAAGATGAGTAATGATAATTATGAATATATACTTGCACCAAATTCTGGATCACATAGAGCAGGCGCAATGTTTAATAGGTTTGCAAATGTTTTAGATAAAGATAAATATGGAGAAGTATTATCTAAAATAAAGAGTGAGGATAGTATCATAGAAAGTTCAGAATGTAGTAATTTTACAGAGATAAGAGAATTGAATAACAATACAAGAATTCAAAATATAAAAAGTCAAACATTAATAAATAATTCTGTGTTACCATTATGTTTAAATACAAAGAATCAAAATGAAGTACTCAGCTTGAATGATATTTATATTCGTATAAATTATAATAATGAGTTTGAATTAATTAATATAAATAATAATAAAAAAATAAAATTTGTAAGTAATGATATGTTAAATGTTAAAACAAAGTCTAATATATCCAAATTTTTATATAGTATTACAAATGAAGAAATAGATCCTATGAATATATTTAGTTATATTGTTAGGAATAGGTATATTTATATTCCCAGAATAAAATTTGAAAACTTTGTTGTTAGGCCAAAGACATGGAATATTTATGAAGGAATGGTTGATCTTAGTAGTATAGAACTATTTAGAAAGAGTCTCAATAGATTAATAAAAGTTTTAAATATAAATAAATTTGTATATATTACAAAGTATGATAATAGACTACTATTAAATATTACTAATATTAAAAACGATGACTATTTATATAAAATATTTAAAAGAGAAAAAAATATAATACTTGAGGAATATGAATATGATGATGAATCACAATTTATGGTGGAAGATGAGTTAAATAGAAAATATTATTCTGAATTTACATTTAGTGCTTTTAAATCCAGAAAATTAGAAAGTAATAGTAAAAATGATAGAAATGTGTCCTGTATTGACATGAGTAATGATTTATATCCATTAGAGGAAGGCTGGTTATATATAAAAATATATAGTTATGAGGGGAGAGAAAATGATATATTAGCTTGGTTGGAGGATATTAACGTAAGTACAGGATTAAAAAATTTTTTTATTAGATATAAAGATGATATAGGATATCATATAAGGTTTAGAATAAATATAAATTCTAATGAAAAAGAAATATTTAATATTTTAAAAAAATGTAGTTATTTAAAAGAAAATAAAATCTCAAAAAGAATAATTATAGATACATATTTTCGAGAAGTAAATAGGTATGGAGGTGAGAAAGTTATAAATGATATTGAAGAATTATTTTGTATAGATAGTAGTTTGATTTATAAAATAAATAAAGTATATAATTTAAATTCAGAAGAATCAATGGATGATATATTTTTTATAGGTATTATAGAGTACTTAAAAGCATTTTATGATAATAAGAAAAAAATGTATATTGATTTATGTAAGTATGTAAATGATGATAATGATGATAATTATAAATATATATATGACAGAGATAGAAATAAATATAGGAAATTATTCGAAAAAATATATTATGAAAACTTTAAATATGATTCGGAAATTTCAGCATTATTGGAAAAAAGGTATCATCAAAGTCTTAAAGTAAAAAATAAAATTAAAGAAAATAATATTACAAATGACTATCATAATATTGTTTTTTCTGTAATACACATGTATTGTAATAGAATAAAAGGAGAGAATTTATTAGAAGATATGTATTTATCAGTAATTAAATATTCGTTAAGAGATTTAATTAGAAAAGAAGAACATCTTCATAATAAAAAATGATTATGAAAAAAATTTTAATTGTTGTTGGAAGTAATAATAAATGCTCAAAGACTAAAAAGTTTATGGAGAATATAAAAAAGAATATAGAAAATACAAATAAATACATTGTAGAAATAATATTATTGGGAGATTATAAAATTGAGTTTTGCAAAGGATGTGGAAAATGTTTTTCCACTGGAGAATGTAGTATAGTAGATGAATTTATTTTTATAAAAGAGAAAATGATATCTTCAGAATTTATAATATTAGCAAGCCCAGTATATTTAAATAGCATAACAGGGGCAATGAAAAATTTTTTTGACAGGCTAGCATATTGGAATCACCTAATGATGATGAGTGGTAAATTGGGTTTTGTATTAAGTTTTACAGGTCTTACTGGAATAGAAGAAACTAATTATTTTTTGCGAATTAGGTCTAGTGAGTTAGGTATAAAAGTATTAGATTCATTTTATTTTATAGAAAAAATTGATGACATAGACTATAAGTCACATCTTATATCGAAAAAAGTTATTGAATCAATAGAATGCAATTATGGGCATTCAAATTATAACTTAGAGGAAAACTTTAATTATTATAAAGAATTTTATTGTAATAAGACTACAGTTGAAGATTTAGGGCATAGTGATAATGAAATTAAATTCTGGAATCAAGATTGGATAAAGAAAGTTAATTCATATCAGGAATTTGTAATGGAAATCAATAAATTGAGGAGAAAATAATTATGAAAAATGGGATATATCTTGAGAATAATATAAATAAAATAGTATTTTCATATTTAGATTATGTATGTGAGTTATATGATAATAATATTATTTCTCCATATGATTATGAGAATATTATATTAAGCATTGGGGTATTATATGATTTTATACCTGATGAAAATAAAGAAAAATTTTTAGACATAGCCTATGATGTATCAAAAGCTATAAAACAAAAAATAGAATTTGGTAATGATATGAATATATCTATGTTTATTGGATTAGGCTTTACAGCATTTAGTATGAATATATTCAGTAAAAAGACAAAAATATTGACCATTTTTTCTAAATCACTAAACGATTTATTGCTAGAAGAGTGTTATCGATTTTCTGAAGATAATTTAGGCAAAGATAATTATAAAACAGAGGACTATGATTTGATAGTTGGCGTGTCAGGAGTTTTACATTATTTAATAGATATATATCATGACGATAAAAAAAATATACATAAATTAAAGAAAATTTGTGAATTTCTAATATATATTGTTAGTGACTATGAGTATAATGGAAATATATATCCGAGATTTTATGTAACTAAAGAAAATTTGCATAATGAGGTATATAAAGAAGTTTTCCCAAATGGCAGTATTAATTTAAGTTTATCTCACGGAATAATATCTATATTGGTAGTATTGTGTGAATTTAAAAAATATAATATAAAGATATTAGGTTTAGACGAAAGTATAAATAAGTTATTTAAAATTTATGATAGATACATAGTAGAAGGTAATAAACATATTTGCACTCAAATATCTATTGAAGATTATATCGATAACAAAGATATAGAAATAGAATATCAAAGAGAAAGTTGGTGTTATGGATATGCTAGTATATTAAGAGCATTGATTACAGCTTCTGATATGGTAGATGATTATAAAGAAAATACGAAATATAAAAAAATAATAAATAAAGTCTTAAGTAGAGAATATGATGAATTTAGCTTAGATGAAAATATATTGTGCCATGGAAATGCAAGTATAATTGCCATAATTTTGAGCAATGATTATCATGAAGCAGATGATGAAATATACAATAATGTTATAATAGCAATAAAAAAAATACTGAACGAATTTAAAAAAGAAGACTTTGAATTCTCGGAGAAAGGATTAAATTTTCTAGAAGGAAACTCGGGAATAATAATTGCAATATCTATGTTATTAAAAAAGAATATTGATATACTTAGATTTTTAATGTTATGTTAGTAGAATTTATGAAAAAGTTTATGATTTTTTATGATAATTAAAAACTTTGAAGGAAACTCCAAAAACTTTGAGGGGGTGGTTGAAATAAAAACAGAAAAACATCTGTTTTTGTAAAAAAAATTTTTAGTATTTTAATTTTGAGAAATTAATCAAAAAAATGATACTTTATTATCTTAAGAACCTGCATTTTGCAGGTTCTTAAGTAATTGTGGTGGGAATTTCATTTTTAGATAATAGAAATCTATTTCTAATATGTGTAAATCTATTAAATTCTTTTGAATATTTCTTTAAATCCTTTGTTTTTTAAAAGAAAAATAAGTTTTGTTTACTGAGAATTTTATTAAACAAATCTCCACTTGAGTTTATTCCTCAAGTTTGTCATCCAAAGTTGCAGAATTCTAAAGTTTTTGAGAACCATTTTTTAATTTGAACGCATATGCCCAACATAAAAAAATGTATTTTTTTACTATAATTTATTTTTCAAATTAGCATCGTGAAAATATTATGTATAATTTGTATTCTTCTATTGAAAAAACAACGCAAATTATATTATAATATTGTGAGATTAGTTGTGCTAAAATTTTACATCTGACATTAAAGAGAGATCTGAGATGAAATGTGTGAAAGTTTATTATTTATCTTTTTATTTATAAAATTATTTGTTAGATTTTTTTGAAAAATTTGATAAATTATAAAATAATATTATTTTTTTTCGATCTTTATTTCGTCAATTTTTATAAAATTTTAGCGATTTTTATTACTCAAGAGGTATTTTATATGAAATATTCCAAAAAATTGATAAATGAAAAAACGAATTGTATTAAAAATATAATAAACGATACGATTAGAAATAAGCGTATTTCTGAAAGATTTATTGATGGCTTGGTTGATGATAGTTTTATTGTGCAATTATTGGAAATGGATGATTTTGACGATATTTTTTCCTGTGCAAATAGAATCAATCAATATACACATGGCAAATATGTCGATATTAGAGGTATAATCGAGTTTTCAAATTTTTGTAAAAGGCAATGTAAATATTGTGGCTTAAATAAGAATAATAAAAAGGCTTCAAGGTATAGGATGAGTGTAGATGAAATAGTGGATGTTGGCGTAAAAGCATATGAAATTGGTTATAAAACGGTAGTTCTTCAATCTGGTGAAGATCCATATTATTCAAGGGAGATACTTGGAAATGTAATAAAAAGAATAAAGTCTAATGCAGAAATTAAAATAACACTGAGCTGTGGAGAGCTGGATTTCGAGTCATTAAAATATTTGAAAAAATGTGGAGCAGATCGCTATTTGCTTAAGCACGAAACATCTGATGATAGGATTTATTCATTCCTTCATCCCTGTGGAAATCTATCATCTAGAATTAAATGTTTGGAAAGCCTGAAGCTACTAAATTACGAGACTGGAAGTGGTTTTATGATAGGGTTACCAAATCAAACAAATACGACCATTGCGAGTGATATACTACTATTAAAGAATTTAAAATGTGATATGGCAGGAATTGGACCGTTTATTCCTCATCCAGAAACTGAACTAAAAGAAAAAGAACATGGTAGTATAGAGCTTACGAAAAGATCTGTAGCAATTACAAGGATGTTGCTTCCTTATGCGAATTTGCCAGCAACTACTTCTCTCGGTGTGATTGATTCCGATGAAAAAAGAAATGTTTTTGAATGTGGTGCAAATGTAATAATGAACAAGCTTACACCTCAAAAATATTTAAAGCTATATGAAATATATCCAAATGATATAGAGACACTGGAGCCAAAAAAAGAAAGAAAAAAATTAGAGGATTATTTACTGTCTATAGACAGGATTCCAAGATAAATAATAATGGGGAGGTTACAAAAATGGTTGAGTACAACAGTAAATCATCAAAAGCAATGGAATTTATCAACGATAAGGAAATATTGGATACAATTTCATTTGCAAAAAAAAAATGTGGCAACAAAAAAATGATAGAAGAGATATTATCAAAGGCAAGACTGATGAATGGTATTTCACACAGAGAAGCAGCACTTTTGTTAGAGTGTGATGATCAATCGATATGGAACGATATTTTTCTATTGGCAAAGCAGATAAAAGAAAAGATATATGGAAATAGAATAGTTATGTTTGCTCCGTTGTATCTATCCAATTATTGTGTAAATTCATGTTCTTACTGTCCATATCACACTAAGAACAAATTGATAAATCGCAAAAAGCTAACTCAGGATGATATTATAAAAGAGGTAATGGCATTGCAAGATATGGGTCATAAGAGATTGGCATTGGAAACAGGAGAAGATCCGATAAATTCTCCAATTGAGTATGTTTTAGAGAGCATAAAAACTATATACAGCATAAAACATAAAAATGGAGAAATAAGGCGAGTAAACGTAAATATCGCAGCGACTACAGTAGAAAATTATAAAAAATTAAAGGATGCTGGGATAGGTACATATATTTTATTCCAAGAAACATATCATAAGGAAACCTATGAGTGTATTCATCCCAAAGGTCCAAAGCATGACTACGATTATCATACAGAAGCTATGGATAGGGCTATGGAAGCTGGTATAGATGACGTTGGTATAGGAGTGCTGTTTGGATTGTATGACTATCTTTATGATTTTATCGGACTTATGATGCACGCCGAGCATCTCGAAGCAAGGTTTGGAGTTGGTCCTCATACAATCAGCATTCCTAGAATAAGACCTGCAGATGATATTGATTTGGACGAATTTCCAAACGCTGTAAATGATAAAATTTTCAAGAAAATAGTAGCATTGGTACGTATTACGGCACCTTATACAGGTATAATAATATCTACTAGAGAATCGGAAAAATCTCGAAAAGAAGTATTAGAAATCGGTGTTTCGCAAATTAGTGGTGGATCATCGACAAGTGTTGGTGGGTATGTTGAAAAAGAATCGATAGAAGAAAACTCTTCTCAGTTCGATACGAATGATAAGAGAACTTTGGATGAAATTATAAACTGGCTGTTGAAATTGGGATACGTACCTAGTTTTTGTACTGCTTGCTACAGAGAGGGTAGAACTGGAGATCGCTTTATGCGTCTGGCAAAATCAGGTCAAATTGGAAATGTATGTCAACCAAACTCTCTTATTACCTTAAAGGAGTATTTATTGGATTATGCATCAAATGATACCTCTGAAGTTGGAGATTTTGTGATAAAAAAAGAAATTGATAGGATAAGAAGTGATAAGGTTAAATCTATTACTATGGATTATTTGAAACAACTAGAGCATGGAGAAAGGGATTTTAGATTCTAGATTAAGGAGGTTATTTATGAATTCCACACCTTTGGCAAATAGAGTACATATTTCTTTTTTTGGAAAAACCAACACAGGTAAATCGTCAGTTGTAAACACTCTTTTGAAGCAGGATATAGCAATAGTGTCAGATGTTGCAGGAACTACTACTGATATAGTGTACAAAACGACTGAAATAAATAAAATAGGTGCCTGTGTTATCATTGATACTCCAGGATTTGATGATGTATCAATACTTGGAGAAAAAAGGATAAAATTGACAGAGAAAGCTATTAGAAAAACCGATATAGCAGTTTTGCTGATATGTGATGATGATTTTGTCGAAGAAAAAAAATGGGTAAATAAATTCAGCGAAAATTCAATACCGTTTATTATAGCTATCAATAAAGCCGACGTCTTTGACCATTCGTATATCGCCCACTTGGAGAAGAAAATAGAGGGAAATTTCGACCAAAACCCTATTGTTGTCAGTGCAAAGGATGGAGAAGGGATAGACTATTTGTATGAAAAAATAGCTTCTATAGGTGAAAATCTAGTTGAAGAAACGACATTATGTGCACATTTGGTTTCAAAAGACGATTTGGTGTTATTGGTTATGCCTCAAGATATTCAAGCACCGAGAGGAAGACTTATACTTCCACAGGTTCAAATGATTAGAGATTTATTGGACAATAAATGTATGGTAATATGTATAAATTCAGATCAAATTGACGAAGTAATATCCATTTTAAATAAAGAGCCTAGACTAATCATTACAGATTCTCAGGTCGTAGATAAAATTTATGAGAAAAAACCAAAAAACACAATTATTACCACATTTTCAATACTATTTTCAAGATACAAGGGAGATATCGGTACTTTTATAGAAGGTGCAAAGGCTTTGGATTTTTTGGATAGTAAATCAAAGGTTTTGATTGCAGAATCATGTACACATAAGCCTCTGGAGGAGGATATAGGTAGAATAAAAATTCCAAGACTATTGAGAAATGTGATAGATAAAGACATTGGCGTAGATATTTGTTCTGGAAATGACTTTCCTGACGATATTTCGAGATATGATCTTATAATACATTGTGGAGCGTGTATGTTTAATAGGAAGCACGTTTTGTCTAGAATTAAAATTGCAAGGGATGCAGGTGTTCCAATTACAAACTACGGTATTGCAATAGCAAAATTGACCGGAGCATCCGAGCGAATAGATTTGTCTGGTGTATTGAAATAAATTAAAAAATTCTCTACAAAAAAATAATCGTTGTTTAAACAACATACAAAGTCCTTCATTAATAATATAATGTACTCAAGATGCTATGAAAAATAAATTATTAGTATAAAAACAAAGAAATCGGAGGTACAGTTTATGAAGGATATTACAGCAAGTATGTTTTGTTATCAATGTCAAGAAACAGCAAAGGGAACAGGATGTACAAAGGTAGGAGTATGTGGGAAGAATCCAACAGTGGCAGCTTTGCAGGATTTATTGGTATATGTGACTAAGGGAATAGCCGAAGTCGTGGTAAAAGGAAATGTAGATGCTGCAGAAATTTCCAATATAAATAAAGAGGTTATTACAAGTCTTTTTATAACAATAACTAATGCAAATTTTGATGAAGCCGCAATTGAAAATCAGATAAATAAAATGATAGGAATTAGAAATGAATTGGCAAGAAAGGTCAATATTTCAAATCCTCATGATTCTGTTACTTTTGAAGTATCTAACAGAGAAGAAATGCTTGAAAAAGCAAAAAATGTAGGAGTACTATCTACTGAAAATGAAGATGTTAGATCTTTAAGAGAATTAAATATTTATGGATTAAAGGGAATGGCAGCATATGCTGAGCACGCATTAAACATAGGCTTGGAAGATAATTCTGTGTATGAATATACATACAAGGCATTGTCAAAAACATTGGATGATTCACTTAGTGTAGATGAATTAGTTGCATTGACGTTAGAAACTGGTGAGTATGGTGTTAAGGCTATGGCGCTTTTAGATAATGCCAATACATCAAAGTATGGTAATCCTGAAATTACAACAGTTAATATTGGAACAAGAAACAATCCAGCTATTTTGATTTCTGGACATGACTTGACAGATTTGGAGCAGCTATTAGAACAGACAAAGGGTACTGGTGTGGATGTTTATACACATGGAGAAATGTTGCCAGCTCATTATTATCCAGCCTTTAAGAAATATGATAACTTTGTTGGAAATTATGGAAATGCTTGGTGGCAGCAAACGACTGAATTTGTTACATTTAATGGACCTATTTTATTTACAACAAACTGTATAGTTCCTCCAAAGAGTGAAGAAGTAAGAAATAGAATATTTACAACAGGTGCATCTGGTTATCCTGGATGTCAACACATTGTAGCTGATAAAGACGGAAAAAAAGATTTCTCTGCTATTATAGAGATGGCTAAGACATTGCCAGCTCCACAGGAAATCGAATCAGGAAGCATCGTTGGTGGATTTGCTCACAATCAGGTAATAGAACTGGCTGATCAGGTTGTCGATGCTGTTAAGACTGGTGCAATCAAGAAGTTCTTTGTAATGGGTGGTTGCGATGGTAGAATGAAAGGCAGAAGCTACTACACAGAATTTGCTGAAAAATTGCCAAAGGATACAGTAATATTGACTGCTGGCTGTGCAAAATATAGATATAATAAACTAAATTTAGGTGATATCAACGGTATACCAAGAGTTTTAGATGCAGGACAGTGTAATGACTCATATTCGCTAGCTGTAATAGCCTTAAGGCTTAAAGAGGTATTTGGATTAGAAGATATAAACGAATTGCCAATCGTATACAATATAGCTTGGTATGAACAAAAAGCTGTAATAGTTCTTTTGGCATTATTATACTTAGGTGTTAAGAATATTCATCTCGGACCAACACTTCCAGGATTCCTGTCAGCTAATGTTGCAAATGTATTGGTTGAAAACTTTGGAATATCAGGAATTGGAGCAGTAGACGAAGACTTGGCTAAGTTTTTAGGATAGTATATTTGTAAATAGTTTAAATATGTATAATAGCTGGAGATTACTCTCCAGCTATTTTTTTGTCTTATATTAATTAACGTTATAAAACCAAAAAAGTATACAAAGAAATTGAATAAAAATTCAAAAAATGATATAATAAATGCGATATATGCATATATTGTATTAAGGGGGGAGATTATAATGTATAATGTATCAAATTATTTTGAACAATTGCAAAATTATGATTATATCGATATGTTTGGTTGTCTGTTTAATACAGAGTTTAAAAACTATTTTTATGAGCTTGGAACAGGCAAGGTCATTGAATCTTATGACGGTTCTTATTTTTTCAGCGTTATTTAGACAGTATGTCGTGTCAATAGCCTTTTTATATAAGGAGATGTTTTTATGATTACAGGAAAAAATATTAAAATTAAATATGGAGATAGAGTGATTTTAGGCGATATAGATTTTGAAATCAATAAAGGGATAAATGGTTTCTTAGGAGCAAATGGAGTAGGAAAAACAACGCTTTTTAAGCTAATTATTGGTGAATTAAAGCCGTTTTCAGGCGAGATAAAAATAGCTGGAGCTGATAGAGATATTATCATAGGATATCTTCCGCAAAATTTTAAAGGATATCCAGAAATGAGTGTAAAAGAATTTTTATACTATATTGCCGAATTAAAAATGGAATTAAAAAAAATCAAGAAAAGTGTAATAAAAAAAGAAGTAGAAGATAAAATAGAAATATTTTCGCTGAATGGACTTGAGAAAGTAAAACTAAAAAAATTGTCAGGTGGTCAGTTAAGAAGAGTTGGGTTGGCTCAAGCCACTTTATTTGATCCATATATAATCATTTTGGATGAACCAACAACAGGCTTGGATCCTAAAGAGAGGGTAAAATTTAGAAGATATCTAACTAGCTTGTCTGAAAATAGTATCGTTTTATTGTCTACTCATATCGTTTCAGACTTGCAGGATTTGTCCAATAAAATATTTATTTTAAAGGATGGAAAGATAATAATTCAAGGTGAAGAAAATGATATTTTAGATAAATATCCAATGAAAGCATATAAATATTATGCCAAAGATATTAATTCTGCAGAAAATATTGATTCAAAATTTCTTGTATCCAATATGCACAAATGTGATGCAGGCTATGAACTTAGAATTATTTCGAACAACAAGCCATTGGATGACGCAGTTGAGGATAGATTAAAATTGGAAGATATATATTATGTGAATTTTAGTGAGGATGTAGAAAATGAAATATGAAATCAAAAAAATATTTAGTAGTTCCAGTTTTTTTGTTGTGATGGTATTAATATTTATTTTGTCTATAGTTTCTCCTGTTTTGACTATAAACAATTATGAGACTTTAGGCAAAAATGGAAATCTTATTCATGGAACAGAAGCGATTAAATATGAAAAGCAGAATATGTCCAGATTTGAGCTATTGGATTCAAATTTATTAAATTCAGCATTGAACTATTTAAAAAAAAATGATAATGAAGATGTTTATTCAAATATGGAGGATAAGTACCCAGGAATACTTTCCTTGTTAATAATGGCATATTCTCCACCAAAGATCTTTGATAAAGATAATTTGAAAAAGATTACTAATGCAGATGATTTTTATGATAAGAGAGTAGAAGTGGTTGAGGGTCATCTTAACTTGTATTATAACGTAAAAATGTTTGATGACTGGGAAAAAAAGGATATTTTGAAATATGCCAAAGCATTAAAAACTCCAATTAAATATGGTTTCTATGAAGGATGGATAAGATTATTTGAAAATATACGAGCAATAACGATTGTAGTAATGATTTTGGCAATATTAATGTCTTCACAAATATTTACTTATGAATCTGAAACTGGGATGTCAGAAGTATTGCAGTCGTTCAAAGGAAAAGTCTTAAAAAAAGTAGTTAATAATAAAATAAAATCTGTATACCTTATTTTGTTTATTGTATATAGTATTTTGGTTTGGGGGATATTTATAGCTTTTAATAAATATTTCTATCTGGATTATGAATTGCCAATTCAAATTTCAAGTGCGTATTTATTATCAATTCATAATTATAGCTTTTTTGAGTCTTTTGTGTACCAATATATATCTGGCTTAACATCTATACTGTCTATTTCTACTATTTCAATGATTGTAAATAGGCATTGCAAAAAGTCAATAACATCATTGGTATATAGCTTACTTATAACTGCTACTCAGGTATTAGCCCCAATGATTGATAAGTTGCCATTTTTCATAAGGAAATTTGCTGGTATTCTTCCAGCCAATGGAGCTTTATTTAATTTTAATTTAATCTCTCAGCAGGTTTATAACTGGTTTGGTATACACACATTAAAAATATTTAGTATCTGCATTTTGAATGTAGTGATTATTTGTACTGGACTACTTATTTTGAATTTTACAAAAAGGAAGGCGTAATACATGAATTCTATAATTAATATTGTTTTGCCAATTTGATATAACTTTATTTGTTGATACAGAAATGTATTTTTGTTGATATCCTAAATTAATTATGGATAGTTTTACATTTATTAATAAAGTGTTGTATAATAGTACCTATACATTGAAGCTTTAATGGAGGAGTTTATGGAAGAATCAATAGAAAAGCAGACGAGTATAATGAACAAGTATATGGGTGTATTTGTAGATAAAATACCATCGATAATCGTTGCCATTATTACGATAATTATAGGTATAATAATTGCAAAAATTGTAAAAAAAATATTGAATAAGGCTCTATCAAAATACAAAAGTAGCACTGGTTTGGTAGGGTTTATGATAAACCTTGTACAATTTATAATAATCGTATTTGTGTTTATGCAGGCATTGGGTGGTCTTGGTGTGAATACTACTTCTTTGGCGGCTATGCTGGGAGCGGCTGGCTTCAGTATAGGCTTGGCATTTAAGGAAGTGCTGTCAAACTTTGGCTCCAGCATGATTATTCTGTTTTTTAAGCCGTTTGATGTAGGTGATTATATAAAGTGTGAAGAAAATGAGGGAACTGTGGAAAGTATACAAATTTTTTCCACTACCTTAAAGACTGTTGATAATAAACATATTATTTTGCCGAATTTCCAATTGACTACAAATCCAGTCATAAATTACACCTCTCAAAATGTAAGAAGAATTGATTTCGTCTTTTATGTAGATTATAATACAGAAATAAAAACGTTGTATTATGTAGCTAATGGTATTTTTGAGTATGAAAAGAGGATATTGAGCAGTCCGGAGCCATTAATAGGTGTTGATTCTATGAATAATAATATGATAAAATTTATTGCAAAGCCTTGGGTCAAAACAGACGATTATTGGAATACCTACTACAGTCTTATGGAAAAGTTTAAAAAAGAATTTGACAACAATGGAATAAAAATGGCAAATGTAAATATTATGACACAGCTATAGGATTAAAAAGTAAATATTAGAGCAGTATGCCTGCATAGCAATGTTTTTACTTTTTAGTTGAACGGGAGGTTTAATTATGAAGAAATTGTATGGAAGCTATCTTTGTCCGGATTGTTTACCGGCTATAGAATTTCTAGAAAATAATAATATTGACTTTGAATTTGTAAATATAACGGATTCTATATCAAGCCTGAAGGAGTTTTTGTATTTAAGGGATAATGAAGCTGCTTTTGATAATATAAAAAAGGAAAATTTTGTAGGAATACCATGTTTGGTAGACAATGGAAAAATATATTTTCAAGAAGAAATATTAAATAATGAATTATAATAAATGGAGGGTATTATATGCCACAGTTGATTTTTAAAGGTGTAAAGAAAATTGATGTGAAGGAGCTTAGCAATTCCTTGCCTTATAGATTGTCAGAAATAAGTGATACTCCGGTCGACTATTTTACAATGGAAGTGCCTGAAACAGCTTATTTCTTTGATGGAAAGGAATTTGAAATGTATCCATTGATAGAGGTTATTCAGTTTGACAGAGGTGTTGAAATAGAAGAAAAAATGGCAAAGGAGATTCAAAATCATGTTAAAAAATTCGATTATAGTGAGTGTGAGGTATACTTTACGCATATAGAAAAAGAAAACTATTATGAATAAATTATATACAGTATAGTGTGGTACGAAGTATTGTAAATTTTTATGTATTAGGAAAGTGATTAAGGTATGAATGAAAGAACAAAGGAAATTGTAATGGTAAGCTATAAAGGTATTTTGGCTAATATTTTGCTGGTTATATTTAAGACAATAGTGGGAATTATTGCAAATTCGATTTCAGTTATATTGGATGCTGTAAATAACCTAAGTGACGTTTTATCCTCCGTAATTACTATTATTGGTACCAGAATAGCAAATAAAGATGCGGATAAGAAGCATCCGTTTGGTCATGGTAGAGTTGAATACATAACATCATCGTTGATTGCAATAATTGTTTTAAGTGCTGGATTTCTGTCAATGAAGGAAGCTGTGTCAAAAATTATTCATCCATCGGAGACAAAATTCTCCACTGTAACAATAATAGTAATTATAGCAGGTATCATTACAAAGTATTTTTTGGGAAAATATTTCAAAAAAAAGGGTGATGAGCTTAAATCAGGTGCTCTTTCGGCTTCTGGTGCAGATGCATCCTTTGATGCAATTATCTCCATTGGAACCTTGGTATCAGCAATGTCTAGTATTTTCTTCAAAATAAACATTGAGGGATTTTTAGGTGCAGTAATTTCAATTTTTATATTAAAGGCAGGATATGAAATAATGCAGGATACATTGAGCAATATCATTGGTGTGAGGATAGATGATGATTTGTCAATAGAAGTTAAAAATTATGTAAACTCTTTTCCTGAGGTTATAGGTGCGTATGATTTGATATTGCATAGCTATGGTCCGGAGGAGTTGATTGGGTCTATACATATAGAGGTTGATGATTTTTTGACAGCAAAGGATATTGATAGATTGTCGAGAAAAATTATGATAGGCGCATATAACAAGCTGGGGGTAATATTGACTATAGGTATATATGCTACGAATGTCAAGGATGAATATTCTAAGTCTATAAAAAACTCTGTTTATGAAGAAATATCAAAATATAATTCTATATTGCAAATGCATGGCTTTTATGTGGAGGAAAGTGAAAAATTAGTACATTTTGATATTATTATTGATTTTGATGAAAAAAACCAGCATGGGCTGGTTTATAGAATTACTGAAAATTTAAATAAGGTGTATCCAGATATCGAATTTGTTATTAATATCGATAGAGATTACAGTGAATAATATAAAAATATTTAAATGGCTTTTTCGTGTGTTAAAAGCCATTTTTTTATGTCAATTCCACCCGCATAGCCAGTCAATTTTCCATCTTTTCCTATAACTCTATGACAAGGTATTATTATTCCTATGGGATTGCGTCCAACTGCTTGTCCAACAGCTTGGGCAGACATAGACTTAATACCTCTAATATCAGCTATGCGTTTTGCTATTTCTCCATATGATATAGTTTCTCCATAAGGGATTTCACACAGTATTTTCCAAACCTCTTGTCTAAACTCTCCACCATACGGATTAAGCTTCAGCTCACAAGCATCAGGCTTTTCTCCTTCAAAGTACCTATCTAGCCATTTTTTTGTTTTTTTCAATATTTCGTCACAATCATTTTTTTCAATTGAATATTTAGAATTGATCAAATCTGATCCAAAATATTTCTGTTCTCTTATCCATAGTCCTATTAGAGCATTTCCGTCACTCAATAAAGTCAATTCTCCTATAGGAGACCCATATTTTGTGTAGTAGTACATAGTCTTTCTCCCTTCACATATTTTGATTTAATAACATCAAGTCACTTTGTAGTATATAAATTTAATATATAATAAAAAACAAAGGAAGTCAAATTGAACAAGTCGGTGTTTGTTAAATCTGATTTTTGTGATTTTAGGTACTCAAAAACATCAATCTGATAGGCCATTAAAAGCAATTGATATATTAATATAAAAATATTATTTCAGAATTAATATAATATTTCGTTATTGAATTAGTTAGAACATAGTTATATAATAGAACTAATTTAATAAGCTAATATATTGTTTATTTAGTTAATCAAAATTGGATAAAAATGAAAGATAGTATTATTTTTGAGGAGGAATTTTTTTGAGTTATATTGAAATGAAACATAGCTATAAAAAATATAGGGTTGGAGAAAATGAAATAATTGCAAATAACGATATAAGCTTTGACATTGAAAAAGGAGAATTGGTAGTAATTCTTGGATCATCGGGAGCAGGAAAATCTACAGTCTTAAATATTCTTGGTGGAATGGATACAAACGATGAAGGGACTGTTATTATAGATGGAAAGGTAATTTCAAATTATAATAAGCAGCAATTGACTCAGTATAGACGAACTGATGTGGGTTTTGTTTTCCAATTTTATAACCTAATCTCTAATCTAACCGCAAAAGAAAATGTTGAAATGGCTGTAGAAATTGTGAAAAGCTCCATGGATCCAGAGGAAATTCTAATTGAGGTTGGTTTAGGTCACAGAATAAATAATTTTCCTGCACAATTGTCTGGTGGAGAACAACAGAGGGTTGCAATAGCAAGAGCTGTTGCAAAAAATCCAAAAATACTTTTGTGTGATGAGCCTACAGGTGCATTGGATTATAATACTGGGAAGCAGGTTTTGCAAATACTTCAAGATATGAGTAGAAAAAAAGGCTCAACAGTTATAATAGTAACTCATAATGCTGCGATTGCTCCAATTGCCGATAGAGTAATACATATGCACGATGCAAGGATAAAAAGCATTGAGATTAATGAAAAACCTGTTGCGATTGCTGATATAGAGTGGTAGGGATAGAAGATATAATATATAATATTAAAAATGTGTATGATTCGGTAAAATTAGTTAAATAAATTTAGGTCTACATATTAATTTTAAAAATTAATATAGAGATTTTTGTGTCAGTATAAAATTTATGTTAGTATAAAACAAGTATATAATTTTTGAAATAAAAATACTTGTATTAAACTCATAATTGGTATATAATGTATTCATATTAGTGATGACGGAGCTTAGTAAGTTGATAATTGTATTTAGAGAGTGGGTGTTTGGTGAAAATCCTCTGCAATTACTTCTGAATCTACTCAAGAGCTTCTAGTTTGAAATAGCACTAGACGTAATGCCTGCGTTAAAGGCTTTGAGGTGGATTTTTATTAATCAACTAGGGTGGTAACGCGGAACTACGACTTTCGTCCCTTATTTGGGATGGGAGTCTTTTTTATTTATTTTTAGGAATTGTAATATTAGAGAGGTGTTTGAAATGCTTGATGTAAAAAGAATTAGAGAAAACTTGGATGAAATTAAAATCTTAATGGGAAGAAGAGGAGAAGGAGAATTTGATCCAAAGGATCTAGATGAAGTAATAGAGCTTGATGACAAAAGAAGAGATATACTTAAAGAAGTTGAAGTATTGAAGAATCAGTCAAATGTAGATTCTAAGAAAATACCTGAAATGATGAAAAAGGGTGAAAATATTGACAAAATAAAGGCGGAGCTAAAAGAATTATCTGATAGAATAAAGGAATTCGATGCTCAGTTAAAGGAAGTTGAAGACAAACTACAGTATAGACTTCTTAGAATACCTAATGTCCCAAATCCAGATGTTCCACAAGGGGAAACTGATGAAGACAATGTTGAAATAAGAAAATGGGGAGAACCACCAAAATTCGATTTTGAATACAAGGCTCACTGGGATATTGGAACTGATTTAGGAATATTGGATTTTGAGAGAGCTGGAAAGATAACTGGATCAAGATTCACATTATATAAGGATAAGGGGTCTAAGCTGGAAAGATCATTGATATCTTTTTTCTTGGACTATCATACTGAAAAACATGGCTACGTAGAGGTTATGCCACCGTTTATGGCAAATGCTAATAGCTTTACTGGAACTGGGCAGCTTCCAAAATTTGCAGAGGATATGTTTAAATTGGAAGCTAAGGACTACTATTTGGTTCCTACTGCTGAGGTTCCTGTAACAAACATTTATGCAGGCGAAATATTGGGAGCTGATGATCTTACTATCAAGCATTGCGCATATACTCCTTGCTTTAGATCAGAAGCTGGTTCAGCTGGTAGAGATACTAGAGGCTTGGTCAGACAGCACCAGTTTAACAAGGTGGAATTAGTTAAATTTACAAAGCCTGAGGATTCTTATGCAGAATTGGAAACTCTGACAAATGATGCAGAGAAAATATTACAGGTTCTAGGTCTTCCATATAGAGTTGTTAAGATTTGTACTGGTGACTTGGGATTCACTGCTGCTAAAAAGTATGACCTAGAAGTTTGGATGCCAAGCTATAATAGATATGTTGAAATTTCTTCTTGCTCTAATTTTGAAGACTTCCAAGCTAGAAGAGCAAATATTAGATTTAAGAGAGATAAAAATTCAAAGACAGAATTTGTCCACACATTAAATGGCTCTGGACTTGCTGTAGGTAGAACCTTTGCAGCCATTCTTGAAAATTATCAGCAGGCTGACGGAAGCGTTGTTGTTCCAGAGGCTTTAAGATCATATATGGGCTGTGATGTTATAAAGTAATAAATGAGTAGTATAATCAGGTATATTCTATAAGTGTATTAATAGACTTATTTGTATACCTGATTTTTTATTTTTGTATTTATTTTTATCACTGCCACTATGGTTGTTAATCATATGATATACTATTAGTGATAGCTACAAAATATTGATAGATTTTTATATTTATGAAAGAGGATAAAAAATGTGCTTTAAAGAATTTGATGAAAAAATAAAATATTTTATGAGTGAGGCTTTACTTGAAGCACAAAAGGCATATGATAGGGGGGAAACTCCAATAGGTGCTATTGTTGTATGTAATGGAAAAATCGTGGGTAGAGGGTATAATAAAGTCGAGACTTCAAACAATCCTCTTAATCACGCCGAAATGGTTGCGATTGAAGATGCGTGTGATAAATTGGGTAGATGGAGATTATTTGATTGCGAGATGTATGTGACGATGGAGCCATGTGTAATGTGTGCAGGGGCTATTGTAAATTCAAGAATAAAAAAAATATACATCGGTGCCAGACATTTAAAAAACCATGTGGTGGACAAGCACAATGAATTTAAAAGGGAAATTTACGATGACAATAAGGTTATTTTTGAATTTGGAATAATGGGAGAGGAGTGCTCTAATATATTGAATGAATTTTTTAAGAAAAGAAGGAGTGAAAAGAAATAACGCTAATTTTATTAAGTAATGTTGATTATTGTGTCGAACGATCTTGAATATACAAAAAATATTTTAATTTTTAGTAATAATAGCTTTACTATACTTCTTTAATATGGTATCATATGGAATTGGAGAGGTGTCCGAGTTGGTTTAAGGGGCTCGCCTGGAAAGCGAGTATGTGGGAAACTGCATCGAGGGTTCGAATCCCTTCTTCTCCGCTTCTTTCTGGTATGCATACCAGATTTTTTTATACCTTGATTGATGTTTTTTGTGTTTGAAAAATTTTTTATTCAGAAGAAAAGGGGGGAATTTTTATGGAAAATAGTGAAATCAAAGAGAATGTGAAAGCTAGTGCAAAGGCGCTGATTCCATTTGGCGTGTTTATCGCAGTGTATTTGGTGACTGGAATCGTACTGAGTTCTCAAGGGGTTGAATTGGCTTTTTATCAATTACCATCTCCAGTTGCAGTTATTTGTGGTATAATCGTTGCATTTATATTATTCAAAGGCGGAATTGATGAAAAGTTTGATACCTTTATTAGAGGATGTGGAAATGAAAATATAGTGATAATGTGTATAATTTTCCTATTGGCTGGAGCGTTTACAACAGTTTCAAAGCAGATGGGTGGCGTTGATTCCGTAGTTAATCTAGGAATGTCTGTAATACCACCTCAATTTATTACTGCTGGAATTTTTATTATTTCATCTTTTATTGCAGTTGCAACAGGTACATCTGTCGGAACAGTTGTAGCCGTTGCACCGATAGCCATAGGTTTTGCTGAGGCCGCTGGATTAAATCAGATGATGGTAATCGGAGCGACAATAGGTGGTGGAATGTTCGGTGATAACTTGTCTATTATCTCAGATACGACAATTGCTGCAACTAGAACTCAAAATGTAGAAATGAAGGATAAATTTAGGGCAAATTTTGCAATAGCACTACCAGCGGCAATAGTCACTGTAGTTTTATTATTAATTTTTGGAAGACCAGAGGTTGTTCCAAAGGCTACAACTTATTCATATAGCTTTATAAAGGTTTTACCATATATTTTTGTATTAGTATCAGCGCTGTGTGGAGTGAATGTATTCGTTGTTTTAACTGGTGGAATAGTATTTTCTGGTATTATCGGGATTGCAGATGGGTCTTTTACCGCACTGGTATATACTCAACAAATATTTGAAGGCTTTAAGGGGATGCTCGATATATTCTTGCTTTCAATGTTCATGGGAGGATTGGCTGCCATGGTTGAGAAAGAGGGCGGAATAAACTGGATATTACAGAAGATAAGAAAGGTAATAAGAGGAAAAAAATCAGCTCAATTGGGTATTGCTGCAATGATATCACTTACAGATATGGCGACTGCTAACAATACTGTGGCTATTTTGATAAACGGTCCAATCGCAAAGGAAATAAGCGAAGAATATGGTGTCGAACCAAAAAGAACGGCATCCTTACTGGATATTTTCTCATGTGTTTTTCAGGGAATTATTCCTTATGGTGCGCAGGTGTTATTTGCGTGTGCTAGTATAAAGGGGTTAAACAGTCCGTTTGAGGTTATCAGTTTATGTTGGTATCAATATGTACTAGCCATTTTTGCAATATTGTCTATATATTTTCCTTATACGAAATACATGGGCTCAAATAAATAATATTTTGAAGATATTTTTTCAATTTTATTGAATAATACTTATTAATGTGTTATGATTAAAAGCGATTATACGAGAATTTTGTTCCATATTTGTGAATAATTAAGGTTTAGTGAACTTTTGTTTCGTATAATTCTATTAGGAAAACATGATTTCAACTTTGATTAACTAAAGATTGAAATAAAATATGTTAAAACTACATTAGGTTATAATTTTGCTGTACTAGATGGGGAGATAGCGGTGCCCTGTAACCCGCAATCCGCTTTAGCGGGGTTGAATTCCATCCCGAGGCAATTTGTCTGTGATGCAGTCCTATGCAAGTAGTGTTGATAGATGGGTCCCAAGCAATGGAAGCTCATGAATCCCGTCAGGTTCGGAAGAAAGCAGCGGTAAGTGATACCTTTCATGTGACTTGGGGATGCCTATAAGGAGCAAACTACATGGGCAACGGTTGGAGGCATTTGTCGGAGGATGGTGTGCAGTTTAAACATATAATTAGCAATCCCATGGTTAATGGGATTTTATTTTTTTGGAGGTAATGAGATGCACAAAGCGTTGTACAGGGTGTATAGACCGATAGTATTTGAAGATATGATCGGTCAAGAGCATATAATAAAGACGTTAAAAAACCAGATAAAAGAGGGAAATCTGAATCATGCGTATTTATTCTGTGGCACTAGAGGTACGGGTAAGACTACTGCGGCAAAAATATTGTCTAGAGCTGTCAACTGTGACAATTTGGAAAATAATAATCCATGCAATCAATGCGAATCATGCGTATCAATTCTAGATAATTCCAATATTGACGTTGTAGAGATAGACGCTGCTTCAAACAATAGTGTCGATGATATCAGAGAGCTTAGAGAGACCGTAAAGTATACGCCGAGCAAATCAAAGTACAAGGTGTATATAATAGATGAAGTTCATATGTTGTCTCAGGGAGCCTTTAATGCTTTGTTGAAAACTCTTGAAGAGCCTCCATCCTATGTGATATTTATTTTGGCCACTACTGAGCCGAATAAGATACCGGCAACGATTCTTTCAAGGTGCCAAAGATTTGATTTTAAGAGAGTGTCTATCAATGATTTGATGGACAGGATGAGAAATATCTGCAAAAGTGAAAATATTGAAATAGAAGAGGAATCCCTTAGAATCGTCGCCAGAAATGGGCAAGGATCTGTCAGAGATTCATTGAGTATTTTGGATAAGTGTGTTTCATTTACAGATGGTGTAATCAATGCAAGTGACGTTGAAGATATTTTGGGTATTACAGATCCAATCCAGTTGATCGAATTTGCGAGGAATATTATAGAATACAATGTCGGTGGATGTATAAAGCTAGTAGAAGAATACTATACAAATGGTAAAGACTTGAAAATTTTGACGCTTGATTTAATACAGCTGTTTAGAAATATCATGGTCGCAAAGATTTTGGGAGATGCAGAGGATTTCATAGAATTCACTGTAGAATACAAAAATATAATAATTGAATTGTCAAAGGCTGTAAGAAAAGAAGAGCTGGTTAGAGTATTGACTCTGCTTTCCGAGCTATTGGATAATTTGAGATTTACTACGAACAGCAGGATGAGTATGGAAGTGTATATGATGAAAATAGCAGCGCCTCAAACCGACTCGTCAATGGAAGCTCTTTACAGCAGGATTGAAAAATTGGAAAAATTGATAGAAGATGGCAAAATAAGTATAATTAATAATGTTATCGCTGATTTAGATACGCAAAATAATAAAATGGCTGGAGATAAACAGAAAAATTTTGCACATGGCGTAAATAAACATCAGAAAGTCGAACAAAAATCTGGCACTGACTCAGATTCTACAACAGCATCCGATAGTTCAGATGCCGGAGCATCTTCCAGTGAAAGTACTAGTGTGTTGACAGAGGAGATCCTGAACAACATCAAAGAAGGCTGGATGGGACTGATGAATCAATTAAATAAGGATAATAAGAAGGTGCTGAGGGCATTTTTATTAGAAAAAGTTGATCTCATAATAAACAATGATATATTATATATCGTCGGTAGCGAAAATTTTTCATTTGTCATAGCGAGATTGAGATCTGCGGAAAACATAGGTTATCTAAAAATCGCCATAAAAAAGGTTTTTGGTATCGATGTAAATGTTGGTATAATATTAAGTAGTGAAACAGACAAAATGCTGGATGGAAATATTTCAAATGATAGAATCAGCGATGAATCAAATGGACAAAATAGGCTATTGGAGTTGATTGGTGATGATTTTTCAGGTGAAATAGAGTACGAGGAGTAGAAAATATAAATAATATTTTTAATATAAATTAAATATAAAAAAATACAAATAACATGATGGAGGTATAAATATGGCTAAAAAAGGTGGTTTTGGTGGCGGAATGCCAGGTGGAATGAATATGAATAACTTGCTTAAGCAGGCACAAAAGATGCAGGCTGATATGCAAAAAGCTCAGGAAGAGCTAGAATTGAAGGAAGTTGAATCATCAGTTGGTGGTGGTGCAGTAGTTGTCAAGGTTAATGGAAAAAAAGAGGTTGTTGATATTCAGATAAAGGAAGAGGTAGTTGACCCAGACGATGTAGAGATGCTACAGGATTTGATTATGAGTGCGATTAATCAGGCTCTTAGAGATATTGACGAGATGCAGAAATCTCAGATGAGTAAATTTACTGGAGGAATGAACCTTCCGTTCTAATAGGAGCTAGAGGTAGAAAATATGGAAAATTATAGCGAGCCTATTGATAGGCTGATAAATGAGTTGTCAAAGCTACCAGGAGTAGGAAGAAAGACTGCTCAGCGACTGGCTTTTCACATAATCAATATGGATTCTAATGATATCAATGCATTGGCGAAAGCACTCGTCGATGTAAAAAATGAAATTAAATACTGTAAAATATGCTGTAATATTGCGGATTCAGAAATATGCTCAATATGCTCAAATCAACATAGAGATTCATCGATGATATGTGTTGTTGAAGATCCTAGAGATGTTGCAGCTATGGAGAGAACAAAGGATTACAATGGGAAATACCATGTGCTCAATGGCGTAATATCTCCAATGGATGGTGTTGGTCCAGAAATGTTAAAGATAAAAGAATTGATTTCGAGACTGGGAACAGGCGAAGTCAAGGAAATTATTATGGCTACAAATCCAACGATAGAGGGCGAGGCTACTGCTATGTACATTTCTAGGCTTGTGAAGCCAATGGGGATAAAGGTTACTAGAATAGCTCATGGACTTCCGGTTGGTGGAGATTTGGAATATGCAGATGATGTCACTATTTCAAAAGCGATGGAGGGAAGAAGAGAAATTTAGATATTTTGATAATTAAAATGTCGGAGGATTTTTAGTATGAGTGATTTTGATGAAAATAAAGCTCTTGACTTATTGATCAAGAAGAGACATAACAATAAAAAGCCTAAGGCCTCCAGCAAAACATCGAGGTATAAAAGAGTTAATGATAGTAGTCAGTTTAGAAATAATGCCAGAAATTTTCAGTATGATTATGAAGAAGATTACTATGAGCCAGAAAAAAAATAAATAAAAAGCTCACATTATTCAATTTTGTTTTAAAAGAATATGTGAGCTTTTTTAATGTAATCAATGTAATAATCCTAAATTTTAAATCAAATTATCAATTAAATTATAAATTTCATAAAAATTATTTTGTAAGAAGAGGAACGTCTTCAATTATGTCTAGCACAGACCTTCTAGAGAATGTGTTCGAGTAGTCGACCTCACAGTTTTCAAATATTTCCATAGAAAGTTTTGCTATATTTTCTGCTGAATTAAGCTTTTTGATAAGCTTGATATTGCCCTTCATTCTTTCAATTCTTTCAGGATTATCAATAAGCACCTTTATTACTGATTTGATTGAAAACTTATTTGTTGTCCTGATTGCGACTCCACAGTTAGTTAAAAAGTCAAGATTTTCTTCTTCCTGTCCAGGTATAAAGTACGGTATGATCATAGGAACTTCTTTTAGCAATGCCTCTGTTGTCGTCAGCCCACCAGGTTTTGTAACCAATAAATCAATGGCAGGTAAAATATCATTCATGATATTTGTAAAGCCGATTATTTTTATATTTGTATCAGTATCATACTCAGAAATTCTTGATTCAAGAGTCTTTTGAAGAGATTTATTTCTTCCTGTAATTACCAAGACCTGAAAATCTCTATCTATGGTTGCAATATCATCTAATGTACCCTTAATATTTCCTGCACCAAAGCTACCACCCATCAATAAAACAGTCCTTTTTCTTGGATCCAATCCAAGCTCTTCTAACACAATGTCTCTAGGTCTAGATTCTAGGAAGGATTTTTCAACTGGAATACCAAAAGGCTTCACTCTATTAGGTGAAATTCCATCCTCAATCAGAAGCTCTTTTACATATTCATCGCCACATATATAGTAATCTATTTCTTCCTGCAGATAAGTAGAATGGGCTGTATAGTCAGTCAAAACTGAAATAAGTGGTGGAAATTCGTATTTTATGTCTCCATTTTCTTCAATAAATTCTTCAAATTCTAGCTCTAAATTCTCACCTCTGGCACTTTTTTTAAGTCTACTAAGTGCTATAAGAGGAAAGGCATGTGTACCAATTATCAAGTCTGGCTGTTCTTCCTTTATAAGTTTTTTGAACTTTCTAGCCATTAGAAGTGATATTGGGTTATTTTTATATTCATTGAATGAAAAAAATTTTTTGTCCGACAAGCTATATGCTGTACCATATGCCTTTGGTGTATATTTTGCAGACATTTCGTAACCCTCGGAAATAACTTTATCCATGGCTTGATTTACTAGTTTAAAGCTGTCCTTGATGTAGCATTTTATATTTTCACCATTAAAGGTTCTTTTTTCCAATTCTTCGGCTATAGCTTTGGCAGCCCTATTATGTCCTCCACCAGTAGATGCCGTCATAATAAATACCTTTTTCAAATAAATACCCCCCTTTGTAAACTTCATTTTAATTTTTTATGTATATAGGAAAATGAGATTATTAAAAGTCCTCTAGAGAAGATTATAAAGCATAATAGAAGTAATTTAAAGAGCTAATGGAGAAAAAATTTTGGATATTGCAAAAGCTTAATGATAGGGATATATTTTTTTATTATAATGTTTATGTTAACAAAGCTTATACTTGAAAGTAGTAGTCTAAATATAGCTTATTTGAAGATGTTTGGATATAGAACGGAGGGAATTAAATCTATATATCTAGGTGGAAGTATTTTTGTTTTATTACTTACAATTGCTTTGGGAATACCTTTTGAAATTAAATCACTAGAGTATATTTCTTTAGTAGCTATGTCTAAGCTTAGTGGATATTTTGAAATGATAGTAGATAAAAAATCTATTATTGTGACAAGCATTGTGTAAGTTTTAGTATATACATTAATTATGGTATTGCAGATGAGAAAGATATCAAGGATGAGTTTTGCAGAAGCTTTAAAAAATAGAGAATGATATTGTAGTAAAAAAATATATTAAATAAACAAAATCCTATTGACTTTTATTTATAATTTTGATATTATAATACTTGTTCAATGGGACAATGATTTTTTTAACAGCTTCTGCGGGTGTAGCTCAATGGTAGAGTTCTGGCCTTCCAAGCCAGCTGTGAGGGTTCGATCCCCTTCACCCGCTCCAAAGTGGGAGTATAGCTCAGCTGGGAGAGCATCTGCCTTACAAGCAGGGGGTCACAGGTTCGAGCCCTGTTACTCCCACCAAGAATGCGGCCTGGTAGTTCAGTTGGTTAGAATGCCAGCCTGTCACGCTGGAGGTCGAGGGTTCGAGCCCCTTCCAGGTCGCCAATAAAAGCGTTAAAAATAGTTTTTAGAAATTTAGATAAGACTTGAAAATATAGTTCAAGGATTGTCAAAATACGAAGGATCGAAATTATGTTTTCGAGTAGTTTGAATGAGATTTGAAAGAGA
>NZ_FONP01000023.1 GCF_900112955.1 Peptostreptococcus sp. D1 | reverse complement strand
ATGTAAAATATAATCAAAACCATAAAATGTAAAAAATAAAATTAAGTTATTTCAACTGTTTTAAATCATATAAAAAATATATATGTAGAGTGGGAGTAACAGAAGCAAATATATTACTGCTACAAAACGCTTGAAAATACAGGAATTGAGCGATTTTGATATAGTAAAATTCTCTAAATGATACTGTTTTGATACTAAAAAGCTGAAAAAGTAGGTTCAAAAGGGAGTTATTGAATTTAGGTGAATTGTTTAAAGCCTTCCATCATTTTGATGGTAGGCTTTTGAATAATAGATTGGAATATATATTATGAAAAATACTTGTAGATTATTAAAAAATATAGCCGTATTATTTTGTATTATTTTTACAGTAGCAATAGTAGCGAGCTGTATAATAAATGTGTTAATTGGGAATACAAATGATACTTATATTCATATTTTGGATAGGGCAGTATTAACATTAATTGGCTCTATTATTATTGTAATTGCAATAGATATTGATTTTAAAAGTTCAATATTAAATTGTTTAATCCCATATTTGATTTTTATTGCACTTGCTTTTATATATGTATTTATTTCAGGATTTTTTGTTGAACTACATTCTAATGCTTATAGAGATATATTTATAAATGATACAATTGCGTATATTATAGTTTATGTAGGTGTAATGTGCTATAACATATGTTACACAAATGAATAAAAAAAGAGAGGAACTCTGATACAATTGTAATATCAACAAAACCAAAATGTAAAGGAGTCCTCTCATGTTTATTATAACAGAAGAAATGCGTTACCGTCAAAAATTATGTGAATATGTTAAAAATATGGAGCTACAAAAGCCGCAAGGCGCTATCATACAAATTGTCATGTGTACAGGCAACTTGAAAAGTATGATGGAGCTGTAAGAAGTCTAGCTTTGAGGTCTAGAAGACCAAAAATAGCTCCAAAGCACATACAGAGGAAGAACTGACACTAATAAAAAAAATGTTAAAACGTAATGGAGTATATGGTCTTGCTGAAGTCTACGTTAGATGCTGTAAAAAAAGGATATACTGGAAGCTTCTCAAGTATGTGTAGGCAAATTAGAACAAGAGGGTATAAGCAACCAGTAATACGTCGAAAAAGCTATACAAGATACGATAAAATAGATGGGAAGTACCCAGGAGATAAAGTTCAAGTAGACATAAAATATGTTCCTGACGATTGTATAAAGCTTCCTGCATATGGATATAAATACTATCAAATTACAGGTATAGATGAATACAGTCGAAAAAGAGTTTTAAAGATTGTAAAAGAAAAAAGCACTCATGAAACAAAAAAATATCTAAATGATTTAGAAGGATTGATGGGCTTTCCAATCCATATTGTTCAAGTAGATAACGGCTGTGAATTTGTTAATGACGATGATAAAGCAAGTAAAGAAAGTGCATTTGAGAAGGCTGCATATGAACTTGGTATTACAATAAAGAGAACAAGACCATATTCACCATGGCAAAACGGAAAAGTTGAAAGAAGTCATAGAGAAGATGGAAAAATTCTATATAAGCGAAAAATATTTACTAGCGAAAAAGAATTAATAAAACAGGTGGAAAAGCATGAGAAAAGATATAATAGTACAGCAAAAACGAGTTTAAAATTTAAAAGTCCAAATGAAGCTGTAAAAGAGTATTTCCAAAATACATCTTGCTAGTATAAAAATTAAAATGAATCAAAGTCAAGGTACGCATAGCTTTTCTCCTTGACTTCGAATCCTCTAATTTTTAGATTGAAGATGTAAATTTGGAAAAAACTTTCTTATTAGTGTAACATATGTGTTGACAAATAAGAATTGCGTATATTATAGTTTATGTAGGAATATTGATTTATAAGAATATTTATGAACGTAAAAAATAAAATAAACATCTGGCTTAGTACTTTTGATTAAATAAAAGTATGGTTGTATAATATTTAGCGTTGATGAGAGAAAATAATTGCTCTCTCAACGCTATTTTTTTATAGGGACATGTCCCAGTTGAGCTCGCAAAGTGTGTGAAACAATAAACCAACTTCTATGTGGGTGCATGACAGAAGTTATACAAAAAAATCACCATTCTGTAGTATAATTGAATTGTTCAAGCTCAATAATACGAATCGTAAGGTGATTTTATGGCAAATAAAGCGAACAGCTTGTCGCACACAAAGTGGATGTGTAAGTATCATATAGTTTTTACTCCAAAATACAGGAGAAAAATTATATACAGCCAATATAGGGAAAATATAGGTAAGGTACTAAGACAGCTGTGCACGTATAAGGGTGTAGAATTAATAGAAGGTCATTTAATGTTAGACCAAGTTCATATATTAGTGAGTAACCATCCAAACATAGTGTATCACAATTTATGGGATATCTCAAAGGAAAAAAGTGCATTGATGATATTTGATAAGCACGCAAATTTAAAGTATAAGCTTGGAAATAGACACTTTTGGTCTGAATGAAGCAACAATAAAGAAGTATATTCAAGAGTAAGAAAAGCATGATATAGCATTGGATAAATTGAGTGTCAAAGAATACGAAGATCTCTTTAGGGATGGCAAGTAGTACAAATATCCCTTAAGGGATAGTGACGAGTCAAAGGCTGAGCTTGAACAAAGTGAAAGCCAGCGCCTTTAGACTCTGGCTGGTAACCCTTGGGCTTATACCCATTGTGCAAACCACCCGTTGGACTGGTGGTCATGATTCTAACGCATAAGAAATGCTTTTGAAATCTTATATCTTCTGCATACAAATTTGATAGAGTAACTACTTCTGGAAATTTTGACTACATGGTATCTAGATTCTAAAGTATGAGGTAAATATCTTTGTTTTTGTGTTATAATAATATTCATAAAGAGAATTTCTTTCATTTTTGATTTGTGGTTATTTCAATTATCTAGGATTTTCTCTCTTTTTTATTATTTGTCTAACGTTAATTGTAACACTATGGAATTAATTTATTTCTTTTGATAAAACATATTGAAATTAACGTTTTTAAAATGATATAATGAGGTTGATATCATAAAATTTTTGGAGGTTTATATGTTAACTAGGTTGGAAATGGAAATTGAATCACCTAAACACTTATATCTTGGTATTTCTTCTCTTTTGCATGGTTTTATTTTGAATAATGTACCTACTGAGTTTGCTAGATTTATTCATAATCCGGGATTAAACCCATTTTCTCAACATTTGGAGCATAGAGATAATAGATGGTTTTGGGTAGTTTCGACTATGTCTGAGGAAGCTTATTCTGAAATAATTGAAAAGCTTCTTTTGAGACTTGATGAGATTACTTTGCATAAAAATAATGTTAAAATAATAATAATTAATAAGAATATAGAAATAACACCTAAGAAACAGTTTATTAAGAGTATGTATGATGAATGTTCAGATAGGATACTTGAAATAAAATTTACAACACCAACTACTTTTAAGAAGTCGGGAAAATATATTTTTTATCCAGATATTAAGTGCATTTATCAGAGCTTAATCAATAAATACAATAGTTCAAATAATGAAGATCAAACCGACTATGAAGATTTATTGGAAGATATAGTAAACAATACAGAAATTATTGGTTACAATTTGAGAAATAAATTTTTTTATTTAGAAGGGATTAGAATAAATGGATTTTCAGGCACAATAAAGATAAAAATTTCTGGGACTCAAACATTGGTAAATTATGCTAATATGCTGTTTAGATTTGGCTGTTACTCGGGAATTGGTGCAAAAACATCTTTGGGAATGGGTGCTACAACCATAAAAAGGGGGGATAAAATTTGAGTAGTAATGTTATAGGTGTAACGATTGCTAGTTTGTTACACGATATTGGAAAAGTATTATACAGAACAGGATCAAAAACAAATCATAGTGAATTAGGATATGATTATCTTAAAGATACAATAAAATTATCTGATAAAGATATTCTTGACTCGGTTCTATACCATCACTCTAGTAAATTAAAAAATTCAACACTGGCGGAAAATAGCATGGCATATATAGTATATTTGGCTGACAATATCGCTTCAGGAATCGACAGAAGGAAGTATGGAGAAACTGAGAGTGATATTTTTAAAAAGAATACACCATTATATACCATATTTAACATTCTAAATGAGAACAACGAAAACTTGCATTACTCTCAAAAAACAGTTAATTTAGATGAAGGCATTAATATGCCAACTTCAAAAGAAATTAGTTTAGACAATAATTTTTATGATAGAGTAATGCTTGATATATCGGATTCCTTAAAAAATATTAACTACAGTAGTGAATATATCAGCTCACTATTAAATGTTCTTGAAGCGAATTTATCATATATTCCTTCATCGACAAATATAAGTGAACTTATTGATATTTCTCTTTACGATCATTTAAAGATGACAGCTGCAATAGCTTCAAGTATTCTTTTGTATCTTGAAGAAAAAGGAGTCTTAGACTATAAGAAAAGATTATATACTAATAGTGAAAGCTTTTATAGCGATAAAGCGTTCTTAATGTATGAAGTTGATATATCTGGCATCCAAAAATTTATTTATACAATAAGTAGTAAAGGTGCATTAAAAGGTCTGAGATCAAGAAGTTTCTATTTGGAATTATTGATGGAACATATTATAGATGAACTACTTGAGAAAGTAAATTTAAGTAGAAGTAACTTGATATCTTTAGGAGGTGGAAGAGCATCTTTTATATTTCCGAATACAGAAAATGTAAAAAATAAGATTATGTTGTTTGAAAAAGAAGTAAATTCTTGGTTTATTGAAAACTTTGATATAGGACTATATTTAGCAGGAGGATATGTTGAGTGTAGTTCAAATGACTTACAAAATAAACCTAATGGCTCTATTTCAAATCTACATATTGATATCTCGAAAAATATTTCTATGAAAAAAGGAAATAGATATTCAGCAGAAGATATTGTTAGGCTCAATAATAGAAATAATATTGGAAAAAGAGAATGTGTGGTTTGTAAAAAGATGGATATTATGGATGATGATTCTGATAAATGCTGTGTTTGTAGTGATTTAGAGTATTTTTCAGACGGAATTTTATATGGAAAATACTATGTAATAACTAAAACAAGTCAACTTCATAGCTTAATTCTTCCGTTTGGCAAATATCTCACTCCATACTTTGATAAAAAAGATATTATTGATATTATGAATCAAGAGGATTATTGTAGAACTTATACAAAAAATAGACATCATACAGGCTCTCAGGTTTCTAACAATCTTTGGGTTGGAGATTATACATTGGGCAAAACGTTTAAAGAGTTATCCGAAAAATCAATAGGAATAGATAGAATAGCTATTTTGCGTGCAGATGTTGATAATTTAGGAAATGCTTTTATTAATGGGCTAAGTAGAGAAGGTGGAAAATATGATACTATATCAAGAAAAGCGACTCTATCTAGGCAGTTATCTCTATATTTTAAAGGGTATATCAATAATGTATTAAAAAATGGAGTATATGACGTATTTGGTAAAAAAGGTGAAAGAAATGTTTCTATTGTATATTCAGGTGGAGATGATATTTTTCTTGTTGGCGCATGGGATGAAATAATATCGGCAGCAGTAGACATAAGAGAAAGTTTCAAAAAATTTTCACAGAATACTCTTTCAATATCAGCTGGTATTGGTATGTACAAACCAAACTATCCGATAAATATGATAGCAAAAGAAGTAGAAAAATTAGAAAGTGTTTCTAAAAATAATACATTGAAGGATTCCATAACGTTATTTTCTCCAGAGCATTGCTACAAATGGGATGACTTGGTTAATAATGTATTGGGAGAAAAGTATCTGGAGTTAAAGCAATTTTTTAGCGACAACACTAGTTTTTTAGAAAAAGGCGAGGTTAACGAAAGAGGAAAGGCTTTTCTATATAACCTTTTGGATCTATTAAGAAACGTGAATGAAAAAATTAATATAGCGAGATATGTTTATTTACTTTCAAGGATGGAGCCTAAAGATCCTGTGGAAAAAGGAAGATACCTGAGATTTTCAGGAAAAATGTATGAGTGGATGACTGACGAAAAAGATAGAAAAGAGTTAATTACTGCTATTTATATATTTGTGTATTCGATTAGAGAAAGGAAGTAATACTATGAATGGATACGGTGGGAAAAAAGGAAATAATGATAATTTTAGGAATAATGGAAATAATAGAAGTAATAATGGTTCAAAACCGAAAAACAAAAAGTCAAAGGTCGAAGATTACATAATTGAGTATAAAAAATTAGATAAAAATAATTATGTAAATATAGCAGAGAATGCTATAAAAAGTTTAGAAAAATCTAAAAAGGAGGCTGGAGTAAAGGTATTAACAACATCAAAAATAAGAAATCTTCTAGCAATGACAGCTGCAATATACAATGATATTATTGATAGCAAAAAAGAAGAATTAAGCGATGATATTATAGGAGATATTCAATATCTTAAAGTCAGATTTTTATATGAATCGGGAAGAGAACCATCAGTGAAAGCATTTACTCAAATTTCAAATATATTAAAATATATTGATGATATTGATGGAAGTAGAGAAGGTTTTATTTTGTTTAGCAGATATATGGAAGCACTTGTGGCATTTAGAAAGTTTTTAATAGATAGCAAGGATGAATAGGAGGAATATTATGTACGCTAAATTAGAAATAACAGGAGAAATAGAAGTAGAACAGGTTTACATATAGGAGGATCTGACGCATTTTCAGCAATTGGTGCTGTAGATATGCCGATTGTTAAAGATATTATTTCTGGAAATCCAATGATACCAGGGAGTAGTTTTAAAGGTAAATTGAGAGCCTTGCTTTCAAAGCAGTATGTTACGAATAATCCGAAAAAAACTCCAAATGATGATGCAGAATGTTTGACAGATATTTTCGGAAAATCAGGTGAAGACTTTAAACCGAGTAGAGTAATATTTTCTGATATGATAATGAATAACTGGGATGAATTAAAAAATGGATATGGTTTAACAAGTAAGACTGAAATAAAATTTGAAAATACTATTAATAGACTTTCTGGAAAAGCAACTCCTAGACAAATTGAAAGAGCCATTAGAGGTTCAAAATTTGATCTCAATATTATTTATGAGTATACCTCTGATGAAAACTTAAAGAAAGATTTTGAAATTCTAAGTGTTGGGTTTAAATTATTAGAGTATGATTATCTTGGTGGTAATGGGACAAGAGGATATGGAAAAATAAGAATAAACGACATTGATGTATGCGAAGTAATAGGAAATATTGATGAAAAAATATTAGATGAATGTAGTGATATTTTAAAGAATTTTAGACAATATTAGATAATTTTAAAGGAATTAAGATAATTAGTGGTGATGATATGAATTACAAGATATATAAATTAAAGTTCTCTACAGGTGTACACTTTGGAGATGGGATGTTAAATGACTCTATGTTATCTTTAAAAGCAGATACATTTTTTTCGTCATTGTGTATAGAATCTATAAAAATGGGGTGTTTGGATAAATTAATAGACTTTGCCAAAAAAAGAAAATTTGTATTATCTGATTTATTTCCATATGTTGATGATAAACTACTAATTCCAAAGCCTAATATATATATTGAGCCTAAAAAAACAGGAGATTCTATTCAGAAAAAAAAGGCAAAAAAATTAAAATATATAGCGATAGATGACTTAGGAAATTATCTAAATGGAGAAATAGATGAAGTAGAAAACTATATGGATAAAATTGGAGAAGTTGAGTCATTTACAAAAGTTAATCTGACTGAAAGCATTGCCAAACCGTTCCATGTTGGAATAACTTTTTATAATAAGAACTCAGGGCTATATGTTATTTTGGGATTTGAAGATTCAGAAGTAGATGAGATAGTCAGTGATATTATTCTTGGTTTATCTGTAAACGGAATCGGAGGAAAAAAATATTCGGGACTAGGTAAATTTGATTTCTATTCTCAGAGTATGCCGAGTGAACTTTTAAAAAGAATTGAAAACTATGAGAAATATAATAAAAAAATGAGTTTATCAGTATCTTTACCAGAAGAAAGAGAACTGAAAACTACTTTGATAAATTCAAGTTATTCTCTTGAAAAGAGGAGTGGATTTGTCTATTCCTCAGAAAGTGATAATATTACAAAGAAAAAAGATTTGTTTGTATTTTCTTCAGGCTCTTGTTTTGAAAACTGTTATGAAGGTGATATTTATGATGTATCCAATGGTCTGGTTAATCATCCAGTTTATAGATATGCGATTCCGATGTTTATGGGGGTGAAATGATGAAGAGTTTTATTGAAAGTCAAAAATTATCTATGGAGGTTGTGAGTCCAATTTTTATAGGTAATGGAGAAAAAATGTTGAATAAAAACTGCATTATTGATGTGTATAATAAAAAATTGTATGTTCCCAACCAGAGAAAATTTATGAAGCTACTGTTAGAAAGAAATTTGGTAGATAGCTATGAGGAGTTTATACTTGATTCAAACTGTAAAAATCTTTCTAAATGGATGAAAAATAATAATATATATTCTAAGTCGAAAGAAATTACTGACTACGAACTTGACATTTCAAATCTTGAGTCTGACAGTATTAGCGAGATTATTAATAACAATAAAGAATTATCTGTTTTTATTAAAGATTATTACGGAATGCCGTATATTCCTGGAAGTAGTATTAAAGGAGCTATTAGAACAGCTCTTATTGCTAGATACATACTTGATAATCCACCGAAATTTGAGAACATCAAGAGAAAAATAATTAATGATTCTAAAATGAGAGGAAAATACATCATAAAAAAAATTGATGGAGATATTAAGAATCTAGAGAGTAGAATTTTTAATACAGTTATGGAAGATGGGCATATCAAATCAAAAATGAGTGCTATTCAGGTTTCTGATAGTAAACCATTGCCAAAAGGTAGTTTATCGTTATGCAGTTACACAGATATACTTATTAATAAAGATGTTTTACAAAAAAAATCTTTAAAACTATTTAAGGAAATCATTAAACCAGGAACAATTGTGGATTTTGAAGTAAATATCGATAAAGGAAAAATAGAAATAGATTTGGATTATATTTTGGAATCACTCGAAATTTTCTTTAATTTGGTGAAAAAATACAATTTTTCAAAGTTTAATAAAAACTATATTCCAAATGGGAATATTTTGCTTGGTGGAATAGTTGGATTCCACTCTAAAACAATACTAATTGCTTTGCTTGGTGAAAAATATATTGACGTGATTATGGATATTTTTGATTTAACACTTAAGAAAGGAAATAAGATCTCGAACCATAAAAACGATAATACGTTAGGTGTAAGTCCGAGAACTCTTAAATGTACAAAATACGATAATAGAATAGTGAAAAGTGGAATATGTAGGATATTTAAAACAGTTTAGACGATATTGATATTCCAATGATGTGAGAATATGTTTTTGCTTGAAATATGGTGAATTGATTAAATTATTTTTTTAGAACGCAAAATACGGTTGAATATTAGTGAAGAAAAGAATTTCAGTAAGGAGGATTAAGAAATAGATAACCTCGTAAGGGGACGGAAACTTTCTTCCTTAATTCTTTCATATCATCAAATTCAGGTGCCTTATTAAGAAATAGATAACCTCGTAAGGGGACGGAAACAGTATTCATGTAAGCAGTATCTTCAGATTTTATTCTCATTAAGAAATAGATAACCTCGTAAGGGGACGGAAACGGGAATTCTTTTTATGAATTAATTTGTTCAGTTACAGATTAAGAAATAGATAACCTCGTAAGGGGACGGAAACTTGCACAGTATCTATAATACCATTTGAAGTATTCTTAATCATTAAGAAATAGATAACCTCGTAAGGGGACGGAAACACGAAAAATTTAGAGTTGAGTTTTCAAAACGGATAGTATCAATTAAGAAATAGATAACCTCGTAAGGGGACGGAAACTGCGTCTTGTGTGTTTCTATGGTTAAAAATCCATTGCATTAAGAAATAGATAACCTCGTAAGGGGACGGAAACAC
>NZ_FONP01000024.1 GCF_900112955.1 Peptostreptococcus sp. D1 | reverse complement strand
CATTATCGTATATCAATTATGTAATTTTTACATATTATACATTATCGTATATCAATTATGTAATTTTTACATATTATACATTATCGTATATCAATGATATATTTCTACATACGTTATATATTAATTAAAAGAGTGCTTGTTTAGATATCATAAACACAATAAACATAACCAAAACATAGTCAGGAGGAGAAATATGTTGTCAGCAAGATTAAAAAACGTGACTCCATCGGTCACTGTTGCAATAAGCTCGAAAGTCAAGGAATTAAAAGCAAACGGTGTTGAAGTTATAAACTTGAGCATTGGTGAACCTGATTTCACTATACCAGATAAAGCAAAGGCATATGGAAAAAAATCACTGGATGAAAATAAAACAAAATATGACCTTGTTCCTGGATTAATTGAACTAAGAAAAGAAATATGTAAAAAATTAGAGAGAGAAAATAATATCTCATATACTCCAGATCAAATTGTTCTTTCAAGTGGAGCTAAAAATTCAATTACAAATGCCATTTTAGTGTTAACAGATCCAGGAGACGAAGTTTTATTACCACTACCTTACTGGGTTAGTTATTCTGAGATTATTAAAATTACTAATGCTGTTCCTGTAGAAATTCCTACCTGTAAGGATAATAATTTTAAAGTAACAGTCGAGGATATAAAAAAACACGTAACTGAGAAAACAAAAGCCATAGTGATTACAAACCCTTCCAACCCAACTGGTTGTGTATATACAAAAGACGAATTATTCGAAATCGCAAGCTTTTGTTTACAGAAAGGTATATATATTTTAGCAGACGAAATTTACGAAAAAATTAGGTTTAACGATTCCTTCGTTTCTATTGCTTCATTAAGCGAGGAAATTAAAAATATCACTATAACTATTAATGGTTTTGCAAAGTGTGCTGCTATGACTGGTACTAGACTTGGCTATACTGCTTCCAATACAGAAATAGCAAAAGGTATGTCTACAATCCAGAGCCATATAGTATCACACCCATCACTTACAGCTCAATACATCGGTCTTGGCGCACTATTAGAGTGCGATGAAGATATGCAGCATATGGTTGAAACATACAAGAAAAGATGCACCTTAATAACTGAAAGATTAAATAAAATAAACAACATTAGTTACATCGAACCATCCGGAGCATTTTATATATTTATCGATCTTTCAAATATAAAGAAAAATTTCGATTATATAGAAAGTTTTTCTGTTGAGTTTTGTGAGAAATTCCTAGAAGCAGAAAAGGTTGCCATCGTTCCTGGAAAAGCATTTGGTATTGATGAATACATAAGAATATCCTATGCTTGTGATGAATCAGAATTTATAGAAGGAATAAACAGACTAGAAAAATATATTAAGAATTTCATGTAAGACTTGTATATAGCCCAAAATGCTACTTCAAATTCATTATATACTATGAATAGAAATCGTTGCTTAGGTAAATTTTCGACTATTTGAATAAAAAGAATCAAGTAAATTTGAAAATTATAATTCATTGATAGATAGTAAAGAGCTCTATAAAAAATACTAGACTCTCAAAGGTTAGGCTTTACTTCTAACCTTTGAGAGTCTTTTTAATCAAAAATTAAACTCGCTATCCTCTGCAACAAAAGCGTCGAGTATTTTATCTACTTATTTAGACAAGAAGTCTATTGCAAATTGAGCGTATAGGTTCATGCCAATCTGAAGGGAATCCTCATCAATATCAAATCTATCATTATGATGTGCCGCATTAATACACTTTTCATCATTTTTAATCCCAACAAAAGCGAATACACTTGGTACCATCTGGGAAATATACGCAAAATCCTCTCCACCGGTAGTCTTTTCATACTTAACAATAGATTCTTCTCCATACAATTTTATAGCTGATTCTCTTAGGATTTCAGACATTTTTTCATCATTTACCAATGGTGGAGTTGCTCTATCCATTTCAAGAACACCTTTTGCACCGTAAGCATCGCAAGTACCTTTTATTACTCTTTCTAATTTCTCCGGTATACTTTTCCATACTTCGTCACTAAAGGATCTAGATGTACCCTCCAAAGCAGCCTCACCTGCTATTACATTAAATCTAGTTCCAGCTTCCATTTTTCCGATTGTAACCACCAATGAATCTAGAGGATCTGTATTTCTACTTACCAAATGTTGAAGATTCATAACAACTGATGATGCCACAACAACAGCATCTATAGTGTCACTAGGCATGGATCCATGCCCTGATTTACCTTCTATATTTATCTTAAAAAAGTCAGCCGCTGCCATTCTCGGACCTGGCTCTAGGGAAATTTTACCGCTCTCAACACCTTGCCAAAGATGAATACCAAAGGCTCCGTCTACTCCATCTAATAATGGGTAATTATCTAGTACTTCCTTCGCACCCTTTGCAACTTCTTCGGCATGCTGGAAGAATAGGACTACTTCTCCATCAAAATAATCCTTTACCTCACTTAATATATGTGCAGCACCTAGCAGCATTGCAGTATGACCATCATGACCGCAGGCATGCATTAAACCCTCCTTTTGAGATTTATAAGCAACATCATTTTTTTCAGCTACTTCAAGTGCATCCATATCAGCTCTCAAAAGGACCTTCTTCCCACTATTTTTGCCCTTTATTCTGGCAACCACTGCTACATCGCAAACAACCTCATACTCGATTCCAAGCCTATCCAGCTCACTCTGAACAACCCTTGAAGTATTAAATTCACAAAAACTAGGCTCTGGATTCATATGAAAATATCTTCTTTTTTCTATCACATAATCTCTATACTTATCAGAAACACTCTTTATATCCATAATATCAACTCCAATCCATAATCTTCAAATCATACTATCAACATCGAAAATAGTTTAATTCTAGCCCAACATTCCGGCAAAAATCCCACCTATTATTACTGAAGCAATTGTAACTGAAGTGAATCCACCTATCAGCATCCTTGGCATCATAATATCTGTCAAATACTTAACCTCAGCTTCATCGTCCGTCAAAGACTTAATCGCCTCAGTTGTCAGAATAAAGTTTGGAGGAAATCCGTATAAAGCATTTAAAGCTATTGGCAATGACATATATTTTGATTCTTTCAATAGCTTTCCTGCAATAAAAGCAAAAATAATCAATCCAGCTACACCTATCACTATTATTCCAATAAGCGGCGCTGCAACAGATGCCAGCATTTGTGGAGTAGCCTTGCTCAAGCCTTCAAAAATAAATGCCATCAAGCATGTCATTGTCCATCCAAAGGCGTTTGCTTTATTCAGCGGCTTTCTATCAACCAAACCAATTTCCGCTGCTATAACACCAAATACCAAGCAAGTCACAAGTGGTGATAATGCTTTTGGATTATTAAATACATTAGTATTGATAAGCTTCGTAAATATATCAGCCAACCATGCAACAAAGGACAATTTTAACAACACCATATACGTAGTATCATATTTTTCTGGTAGCTGTGGAATCAATGTTTTTTTGATAGCTTGGTCCTCACTAACCGAGCTTATTTGTTCACGCTCTCCTTTTCTATAGCCCTCAAGAAGTCTGTTTCCTTCCTTTTTTAATAAAACTGCTGTCAAAGGATAGCCTACAAAGCCCTGCACTACATAAACAAGTATTGCAACAACAGCCAAATTTGTGTTACCTACAGATTCAGCGGCTTCTTTCATAAGTATTGCTGCTACAATACCACCTGTCAAAGGAGGTGCTCCAACTATTGCTGTATCTCTACCCAACACCATTACACCAACAGTCATCAAAATAGCAAGTATACCCACTATACCTGCAAGTGATATGAGTACAGTTTTCCATTGTGCAATAAGCTCCTTGATATTCATCAACGTTCCCATATGCACTATCAACAAATACATAACTAATCCGGCAACAGGCTGCCCAAGCGTGGCTATTGTAATCATGTCCTTAGGAAATACAAACCAAAAGCCCACTAAAAAAATAATTGCAGTTGCAAATACCGATGGAATAAAGGCCTTAGTTTTTGCAGACACTACATCTCCTATAGCCATAGAGAAAAGAACACATACAAATGCTAATATTGCTGTCATCGTCATAAAAATACCTCCTTTTATTTATATATTACATAATATATTAACTCTAATATAAATAATTTTCAAGAATTTCTAGGACATTTCTTCTCCGTCATAGGTAAATAGTATATAAATATTTTATCAATATTATTCTTTTCTATATTTTATCAATAAGGTAATAGCAATTATTAGTTCTAAAGCTGTAAATAATAGATACGCAATTCCTACAAATGAAAATGCTTCAGAAATATTTGTAAATAACACATAATCCCAAAAAGCATGCATTACTATTAAAAGCATTATATTTTTTGTATAATTATAAACAGAAGCAAAAAATACCCCAGCTATAAAAGTACTAACCAGCTGTGTAAGCATTGACGAAATCGATATTCCACCAATAATGTTAATACTATGTAATATAGAAAAAAATAACGCAGATATAAGTATCCCCTTAAAAACTCCTTTTTCCTTTGCAGCATTCGTAAAAATAATCCCCCTGTAAACCAATTCCTCTGATATCCCAACAAAAAAGGCATCTACTAGAGGCAGCAAAAAAACAATAGATAGCTCGAATTTATGAATCACAGTAAACATACCAATTGAAATTACTGGTATAAATATAAGCAAAAATAATTTATATTTTGGCACATGATCTCCTAAATCTTTTTTGTATTTTAAATAAGCTAATATCGAAAATGGAACTAAAATAAAATATGTTGGTAAAAACGCAGAAGAAAACTTAGGATTAGCATATCCAATTCCATAGATATGGTAACAAATATACATTCCTATCGACATTATTAGCATAAATATAACTGGTATTTTATATATTTTTTTCATATTTAGTAACTCAAATTATTATAAATTGAGTTATTTCACCACCCTTCAAAATAATATTTTTGTATAAGAAGGCTATCAAAGTGCAAAAATGAATAGTATACTACAATTGTTGTTCATCTTCAATAATAAATTTCAATAGCCCTATATAATTCATACCTACTCATTTTATCGTACTATTTGACCATCAGTCAAGAAAAAATCACATAACAGTTTTCTATGATTAATCCCATTTGTACTTTTTTGTAAATTCTTCCCATGAATTTGAAAAATTTTTATCTTTAAATGCTTCCTTAAGTCCCGATAGTTGCTTTAATCTAAAAACCTCATCTTCCTCCATTCCCAAAGCTTCTGCTATTTCATCATCACCCTTACCTTCCTCAATTAATCTGATGACTATTTTAGACATATCCAAAACCTGATGAGTTCCTCTTGCACGATTAAATTGTACAGTAGCAGAAATTCTTTTTACGATATCATGCTCTAAAATCACCACCGGAATTTCTTTTAAATTCAACCTTTTCGCCACAGTATAGCGGTGAAATCCATCTACAATACAGTATTTATTATTATCCTGTATAACTATAATAGGATAACAAAAGCCATTTTCTCTAATCGAAAGCTCTAGTAGCTTCATTTCCGGTGCCGCCACTATATTAGGATTATAATCATTTGCGTAAACATCATCTATAGAAACTAGCTTAGCCTGTGTTGCTAAAATTTTAATATCCTCACTCATATCAATTCTTCCCTTCATCAAAAAATAATAATTTATTAACTGCATCATCATTTTCAAGCATTTCCTTAAGCTCCATATCATCCCTTTTAGTTTGAGAAAAGGACAAGCCTCTACCATAATAATCGTTTTTTAAGATCATTTTAGCGCATCTTCTCCACGAGGCTCCCTTTCTCTTCGCTTCTATATGCTTTGGCGAAAAATCAGCCATTTTTACTCCCTTTTTGACTTCATACCAGTATATAAACCTTTCTATTTTTCTTGCATAATGAATCATAAGAGTATAATTTTTTGTTCCAATGCTCTCTAAAAGAAAAATCGTATATTCCTGCCATGTTAAGTGCTTTGGTTTTTCTATCTTCATATGTCCCAATGCAACACTTTTAGAATAAATATTTCCGAAATTAACTCCTCCTACCCGAATAAGTAATTTAGACCAGGTTTCCGGCTCTATTGCCTTAAACTGGCTAAGACCTTTTCTCTGATCATCGCCATAGGGCTGGCAGATTCTTGCTTCATGTATAGATAAGCCTGCTTTATAAAATAATTCATACAATTCATTATATTTAAAATCAAATCGTGCAACAGCAATCCAAATATCTCTTGTCTGCCAATCATAGATTGGATAAAAATTATAAATTGGAAGATTCTCTTCATTTTGTACAAGAGTAGTCCAACCATAATCCTTCCATGTTTCTTTCCTTAAAGATACAATTGCTCTGAAGCGATTAAAGCTTTCATTTGTTCTGATTCCTACACCGCACATAACAGGCTTATTATGCTTTTTCTGGTACCATTTTGCAAAAGCAACAATAAAGGCTTCAAATTGCATACCACTTATAAAAAAATCCCAACCATATTTAGAAATATAGTTATCCTCATTGATACATTCTTTTGGCATATCTCTAATCCAAAAATCTTTTTGCCTTTTATCCCAGCATAACCAGTGAGTACTTAATTGACTCACTGCATTCCTTAAAACCAAAGGTAAACAAACCCAGTAAAATTCATTAATTTGGCTCAAATTTTGAAGTTCTTTTACATGGTCGATTGTATAAGTGTAATTACCCTCCAGGTCAATAAAAAGCACATCAAACTTTTTGTTTTTCTTCCTTGCGACTATATTAGCAAGCTGTAACATTACTGAGCTATCCTTACCACCGGAAAAAGAAAAGTATACCGCAAAATCCTCCGAAAAAATTTTCTCTAGCCTATCCAATGCAGCATCATATACATTCTTTTCTAAAAAAACCTTCCCCATTATTCTCCCTCCTTACAGGATAATAATAACTGACTTCGAATTTATTATTTTTAGATATATATTTTAGCTTTTTCAAAAATCATTAAGCATATAGTATTAAAATAATTATACCATATATTCAATTAAATATGATTATACATTCGATTATACTGCTACTTTCAATTATACTGTTACTTTGAAATGCTTAATAAAATAAAAACGTTGATAGCAACTAAGCTGCTATTTTACTTACAGCCTTAAATCGCTATCAACGTTAATATCATAAATGTATACAGTATGATATTAAGGATGTTCTCTAAATTGAGGGAGTTTATTCAAATGATTATCATACTATAACATTAATGACACTTTAAATAAAAATACTAAGCTAACACTATTAACGTTTCTTCATTTGACTATTTGTCTAAAAAATTCCCTTGCTAGTACATTCTAATTTCTCTTTAAGGTATTTGTGTTTTTCTCACTTTTAATTATTCTTAAATAAACTTCCAAAATACAAGTAATGTTCTTTCGTCAGCATCTTCCTCTTTTGAAACTATTGTTTTTACTTCATGCATCTTTATCTTTCCACCACTC
>NZ_FONP01000025.1 GCF_900112955.1 Peptostreptococcus sp. D1 | reverse complement strand
CAGCCTATTTCTAATCTGGATATCAGCTTTGATGAGTTGGCAAATTTGAAACGCTTTGAGGGTGTTGTTGGAGGTGTTTCTGAGAAAGCATTGGAACCATTTTTGGATGAAATGAAGAAAATGGAGTACACTTATCATGAGGAGTTTGGACAAAATAAAGATGAACATCTATTCTTTGTATTAAGTGACAAGCGGGAAGCTGAAGAATTAAATGAAGCCTTTAGAGTGGGTAACTTTAATAAGTTAAAATTTGATTCAGATGACCTACCTATGAACAAGATTGAAGCCTTGACATCGGAAGTCAAGGAAATAGAAATTCAGAAGGCGTCTATAGAACAGAAAATAGCAGAAAAAGCCAATCTGGTTGACGATTTCAAATTAATGTATGATTATATAGGAAATTTAAAGGTTAGAGAGTCTGCTCAGAAGGATTTTATGACGACTGCTAGCGTTTGTATGATTAGTGGTTATCTTCCGGATTTTGAGGTCAAAAGATTTGAGCAATCTATTGAAAAAATTTCTGGTGAGGTCTATTCAATCGAGTATGAAGACGCAGAAAGAGATAGTGATGATGTTCCAATTTTATTAAAAAATAATAGGTTTGTAAGGATTTTTGAAGTGATAACATCCACATATGCGTTGCCAAAGTATAACGAAATAGATCCAACTCCATTATATGCACCGATATATGCATTTTTCTTTGGAATGATGTCTGCGGACTTTGGCTATGGAGTGGTATTATTTTTACTTACTACAATAGGATTAAGGGCTTGCAACTTTACTCCGGATATGAGAAAAAATGTTAGATTCTTTCAGTTATTGGGTATTTCAACAGCAATATGGGGATTTTTGTATGGCTCATATTTTGGAGCGAGCATACCGGGTATGTGGAGACTTTTAGATTTGGGTACTCAGTTTATGACTGTATTGGCAATATCTATAGCAATTGGAGGCATTCACTTGGCATATGCTCTTGCGATAAAAGCCTATATGCAAATAAGAGATGGTCAGTATGTCGATATGTTTTTTGATGTAATAGCATGGTATATAACTTTAGCTGGAATAATATTGTTCCTGTTATCCACAATGGGGGTTGTCAATCCGGCTTTATCAAACATATTTAAATATTGTATGATCATAGGTATAATTCTATTGGTAATAGGAGGAGCAAGAGGCTCAGAGGGAAATATTGCAGTTAGATTGGTTGCGGGAGTATATAATGTATATGGAATTTCGAGCTATATAGGTGACTTTGTTTCATACTCTCGTTTGATGGCATTGGGAATGTCTGGTGGATATATAGCATTTTCTGTAAATATGATAGCTGGCATGATGTGGGGTAGCCCAATTGGAATGGTAGCAGCCATATTTATTTTGATATTCTTCCATGCATTTAACTTATTTCTCTCTTGCCTAGGTGCTTATGTTCATGCACTTAGACTAATTTACGTGGAATTTTTTGGAAAATTCTATGAAGGTGGAGGAAAGGCTTTTAGATTCTTTAGAAATAAGACAAAATATATTAACCTTGATAGACATTATGAAGATTAATATATAAAAAACTGAAAAAATAACAAATAATAATGTGGAAAAATAAAAAGATAAAACGATTATTAAACAAGAAATTGAGGAGGTTATTTTTATGAATTTCGCAACATGGATAGTAGAACACGGTGGAGTAGTATTTGGATCAGTTGGTGTTGTTGCAGCAATGTTAGCAGCAATAGGTTCAGCAAAAGGGCTTTCAATAGTTGGACAAGCTGCATCAGGGTTGGTTCCAGAGGAGCCACAAAAATTTGGTAAGACACTTATATTACAGCTACTTCCTGGTACACAGGGATTATACGGATTCGTTATAGGTCTTTTAATACTTTTAAAATTAACAGGTGATATTCCACTAGAGCAAGGTATGTATTTAGCAGCAGTTGGTATGCCGATAGGATTTGTAGGCTGGGGTTCAGCCGTTTCTCAGGGGAAGGTTGCTGCAAGTAGTATAGGAATTCTTGCAAAGAATGAATCGCAGACTACAAAGGGTATAATTTACTCAGTAATGGTTGAAACTTATGCACTATTGGCATTCGTAATTTCACTTCTATTATTCTTTAAGTTTACTTCTTTCTTTGCTTAAAAAAATGCAAAAAGAAATTAAGTTTATAGAAAAGGAAGTGATGTTATGGCAGAACTAAGTAAACTGATTGATAGAATATTGGATGAAGCACAAAGATCTGCCGATGATATTCTATCCGAAGCGAAGGACAAGGTCAAAAAAATTGAACTAAGTTCTGAGAATCAGTGTGAGGCTAAATATAAATCTATGGTTGAAAAGGGAGTGAGAGAAGCTGATAGCTTGAAGGAGAGATTGGTTTCAAATGCAAACCTGAAGGCTAGAGATGGAGAATTAAAGGTAAAGCAAGAGGTAATTCAAAGAGTTTTTGAGGCTGCTTTGAGGGATATGAAAGATATTGGATCAGAAAAGTATGTGGAATACATCAAGAATAATTCGAATTTCTCAGAAGATTCCATTATAGTAGTACAGCAAGATAAATTGGATGCTGTAAAGAGTGCATTTCCCAATGCTAAGGTACTGGAGGATAGATTTACAGAATCTGGTTTTATAGAAATAACAGGTGGAATAGAAAAGAATTATACTTTTGACACTCAGCTTAACTATATAAAGGATGAGATACAGGGTGAAATTGCTAGGGTACTTTTTAAATAATAGGGGGTAGTTTATGGATAGATTGGATTACGCCCAGGGTGTAGTAATGGCGAGGGTTTATGAGAAAAGACTTCTCGACAAAGGAAAACTAGATAAGATGATCGATGCCAAAGATGCTGATGAAGCGTTTAAGATTCTTTTAGATTCAGAGTACATAAAGAGTTCGGAAGGTGTAGATGGTGTCAAAAACTATGAGCTTTTGTTGAAAAATGAAACTGCTAGAGCTTTTAAATTAGGAGCTGAGATGTTAAATGATAAGAGAATACTAGAAATTCTGTCATTGAAATATGACTACCATAATTTAAAAGTAATTGTAAAGGGCAAGGTTTCTGGAAAGAATTTTGATGACTTATTTATATATTCGAGTGATAATAATCCGGATAAGATAAGAGTTCAATTTGAAAGCGGGCACTTTACAAATACAAAAAGTGAATTTATCAAAGCCTTGAGAAGCGGTGAAGCTATCTTTGAAGAAACAAATGATCCTCAGATGATTGATATAGTTATAGACAGAGCATATTATTCACATCTCAAGGATGTTTCAGATTCATTGGCGATAAATTTGTTTAGTGAGTACGTTAGCTCGAGTATAGATTTCTTTAATATATCATCGATGCTAAGGGCAGTAAAAATGGGTAAATCTCAAAGCTTCCTAAGTCAAATTTTGGTTGAAGGTGGAGGTGTATCTGTGGCTAGGTTGATTTCTTTATCAAGAGAGGATTTCGATAGAGTTGCAATGGCATTAAAGTCTGAAAAAGTAGGAAGAGCCTTATTGGAATGTGTTGATGAATACAAGGAAAAAGGAAGTCTCGGAGTAATTGACAATATGAAAGATATTTTCTTGAGTAGACTAAATTCTGATTCTAGATTTATTTCCTTTGGACCAGAGCCTATATTTGCATATCTTGTGGCAAAAGAAAAGGAAATTTCAATAATTAGACTGATACTAGTTGGAAAATTGAATAACATTCCATCTACTAAGCTTAGAGAGAGGTTGGGTGGTATTTAATGTATAAAATAGGTGCAGTTGGAGATAAGGATTCGATACTGGCATTTAAGTCGATAGGAATAGATGTTTTTCCAGCCATTGATGGAAAAGATGCCAGAAATATAGTAGATTCCCTTGCTGAGGAAAATTATGGATTGATATTTGTTACAGAGCATATTGCTCAGCATATTGAGGAAACTATATTGAGATATAAGAAAAAGCTTGTTCCGGCGATAATACTAATACCTTCTAATCAAGGTAGTCTTGGAATAGGAATGAATGATATAAATAAAAACGTAGAAAAGGCAGTTGGTAGTAATATATTTGCCAATTCTGATAAATAAGGAGGAGAGGCGACGTTATGGCAGGAAAAATAGTCAAAGTATCTGGTCCACTTGTTGTAGCAGAAGGAATGTCAGATGCTAATATTTACGACGTTGTAAAGGTATCTGATTCAAAGCTGATAGGCGAGATAATAGAAATGCGTGATGACAAAGCTTCAATACAGGTATACGAAGAAACAGCAGGAATTGGTCCTGGTGAACCAGTAGAAACTACAGGAGAACCACTGAGTGTTGAGCTTGGTCCTGGTTTAATTGAAAATATGTTTGATGGTATTCAAAGACCATTGGAAAAATTTAGAGCAGTTGCTGGGGATTTCCTTACAAAAGGTGTTGAAGTACCTTCACTTGATAGAGAAAAGAAATGGACTTTCCACGCTGAAGCAAAGGTCGGTGACAGAGTAGAAGAAGGAGATATCCTTGGATATGTTCAAGAAACTGAGGTTGTAAAGCATCTAATCATGGTTCCATATAGAATGGAGGGTGTGGTAGAAAGCATCGAGGAAGGTGATTTTACAGTTGTTGATGATATAGCTGTAATAAAAAATGATAAGGGCGAATCAAAGCCTGTACAAATGTTGCAGAAATGGCCTGTTAGAAGAAGCAGAAGAATAAAGGAAAAAATTGCTCCAAAGGTTCCTCTAATTACAGGACAGAGAGTTATAGATACATTCTTTCCAGTTACAAAGGGTGGTACTGCTTGTGTGCCGGGTCCTTTCGGTTCTGGAAAGACAGTTGTTCAGCATCAGCTGGCTAAATGGGCAGATGCTCAGATAGTTGTTTATGTTGGCTGTGGTGAACGTGGAAACGAAATGACAGACGTTTTGAACGAGTTTCCAGAGCTAATCGATCCACATACTGGTCAAACCTTGATGAAAAGAACAGTGCTTATTGCAAATACATCAAATATGCCGGTTGCTGCACGTGAAGCAAGTATATACACTGGTATAACAATAGCAGAATACTTTAGAGATATGGGATATTCGGTAGCTGTTATGGCAGACTCGACATCTAGATGGGCGGAGGCACTTAGAGAGATGTCTGGTCGTCTTGAAGAAATGCCTGGTGACGAAGGTTATCCAGCATACCTATCTTCTAGAGCAGCCGAATTCTATGAAAGAGCTGGTAAAGTTATCTGTAAGGGTAGCGACAGTAGAGAAGGTGCACTTACAATAATAGGTGCTGTATCTCCTCCAGGTGGAGATATATCTGAGCCAGTTTCTCAGGCGACATTAAGAATAGTAAAAGTTTTCTGGGGATTGAATGCAAATCTAGCCTATAGAAGACACTTCCCTGCGATTTCTTGGTTAGATTCATACTCATTATATCAGTCAGATGTAGATGAGTGGATGGGAGAAAATGTATCTCCAAAATTCCCTGAAAACAGAGCTGAAGCCATGGCATTATTGCAAGAAGAATCAGCTCTTCAAGAAATAGTTAGATTGGTAGGTAAGGACACCTTATCTGAAAAGGACCAGCTAAAGCTAGAGGTGGCAAAGTCAATTAGAGAAGACTACCTACAGCAGAATGCTTTCCAGGATGTAGATACATTTACATCTCTTGAAAAGCAAGATAAAATGTTGGACCTAGTTCTAAAGTTCTACAGTGAGTCACTTAGAGCTTTGGAAAACAAGGTATATTTAAAGGAGCTGATAGACCTACCAGTAAGAGAATCGATAGCTAGAGCAAAATATACTGAGGAAGCTAACATATCGAGATTAGATGAAATATCTGAACAAATAACTTCTGATATCAATGCATTAATTAATAGAGGAGGTGGGCTAGATGATTAAGGAGTACAAAACTATAAGAGAAATTGTAGGTCCACTTTTAATGGTAGATGGAGTAGAAGGAATAAAGTACGAAGAGCTTGTTGAAATCGAAATGCAAAATGGCGATATTCGTCGTGGTAGAGTTCTTGAAATCAATGGCGATAAGGCTATGGTTCAGTTATTTGAAGGCTCTGCGGGTATCAACTTGAAGGATTCAAAGGTTAGATTTTTAGGAAAGCCTCTAACTCTTGGTGTTTCTGAAGATATGATAGGTAGAGTATTTGATGGAATGGGTAATCCAAAGGATGGTGGTCCTGAGTTAATTCCAGATGATAAGCTAGATATCAATGGTATTGCAATAAATCCAGTTGCAAGAGATTATCCGTCAGAGTTTATACAGACAGGTGTATCTGCAATAGATGGATTAAATACGTTGGTTAGAGGGCAAAAGCTTCCTATATTCTCAGGCTCAGGACTTCCTCATGCCAATCTAGCATCTCAGATAGCTAGACAGGCAAGAGTTTTGGGGACGGATGAAAAGTTTGCTGTTGTATTCGCAGCCATAGGTATCACATTTGAAGAAGCACAGTTCTTTATTGATGACTTCAAGAAAACTGGTGCGATAGACAGAGCTGTACTATTTATGAATTTGGCAAATGACCCAGCTATTGAGCGTATATCAACTCCTAGAATGGCACTTACTTGTGCAGAGTATCTTGCATTTGAAAAGGGAATGCATGTGCTAGTAATATTGACAGACCTGACTAACTACTGTGAAGCACTTCGTGAAATTTCTGCGGCTAGACGTGAGGTTCCAGGAAGAAGAGGTTATCCAGGTTACTTATATACCGACCTTTCGACTTTGTATGAAAGAGCCGGAAGAATTAAGGGTAAAAAAGGATCTATCACACAGGTTCCTATTCTGACGATGCCAGAAGACGATAAAACACATCCTATCCCTGACTTGACAGGATATATCACTGAGGGTCAGATAATTCTTTCTAGAGAGCTATATAAGAAGAATTTGATGCCTCCTATAGATGTTTTACCATCTCTATCAAGACTTAAAGACAAGGGTATTGGTGATGGGAAAACTAGAGAAGACCACGCAGATACTATGAATCAGTTGTTTGCAGCCTATGCAGCAGGTAAAGAAGCAAAGGAGCTTCAGGTAATACTTGGAGAATCTGCACTTTCAGAAACAGACAAGGCGTTTGCTAAATTTGCTGATCAGTTTGAAAGGCTATATGTTTCTCAGGGCTATGGAACTAACAGAACGATTGAA
>NZ_FONP01000027.1 GCF_900112955.1 Peptostreptococcus sp. D1 | reverse complement strand
ACCATTTTTTAGTACTATCTCTGCAACCTTTTCCTTTGTTTTTTTATCTTTAAATACATATTTAGCTGGATAATAATCTTCTATTTTTTGTGGTGGCTTTGGAGCTTCAGATTCCTCCGGATTTGGAGACTCAGGTTTTTCAGGCTTTGGAACAATAGGCTGTACTATTCTTGTAGTTATTCTATATTTATCATGTTCCCACATTTCATTTTCATTTAGATCATACTTTATATCAAACCACCAATAGTTAAAGCGTTCATGAAATACTCCTGTACTAATTAGCTTATCATCCTTAAATAGCTCAACTTTTTCTATTTTTTGATTAAATGTCCCAAGATCATAAGCAAACCTATCCTCTTGTATATCAACCTTTTTTGTTTCAGCATCGCCAGAATCTGCTGATTTTGCAAAGGTTATAAGTGCATGTGTCGGTCTTACTTTAAACTTTTCAACCTTTGGCTTCACAGCTAATCTAATCGTTTCAACTGCATAGCCTGTTTCATCTTGTACCGTAAGTGTGATACTATCCTTATTATCACTATTTAATACCTCATTTTGCTTATAGTTAGAAGTAATATTATACTTTTCAAGCTCAGAGAATTTCACATCCTTTAAAATAGTACCATCTGACATTGCAATATCATAGCTAACAAAGTCAAAATCGGCTTTTATGCCGTTTTTTAAATTAGATTTGTCTGCAATTTTACTCCTATCAAACCCAGGTCTATCTGCATTATCTCCTGTTATTTTAATATACGCAATTTTTTGTTCTTTTTTATCAGCTTCAAATTTTCTTGCTCTTTCTATAGCATTTTTTATGGCAATTGCATAACCTCTTGAGGTTCTTGTAGCACCCGTTACAGCATCTGCATATTCTCCATGGTTTTTATACTCTTCATTAGACAATTCTTTAATTATTGAATCAATATCGGACGTGTTTTTATCCTTAACTGTAGGCAAAAGCTTTTTTGAAAGATTTATATAGTCAGAATCTGATGCACAATGCTTAATAGCTTCTGATGACTTTATCTTTCCATCTCTTATCTCTACCTTTACTATACTAGCTCCATACTGTTCAACTCCATATCCTTCAAAGGCTGTTCCGTACCAAATACCATTTGCTGGCTTATCAGCCAATTTAGGCTGTTGTGGATTTGAATCTGGCTTAGGATTCGGCTTTATCTTGTCTGATTCAGGCTTAGCACTGCTATTTGGTCTTAGACTAGCAATAGGCTTTTTATTATCCTTTGCTTCTATAAACACATTTTCTATGCTCTTATAGATATTTTCTGATATCAATCTCGGTCCACCAACAATCTTTAAATTATCTATACCTTTTTTATTATTTTCTATGTATTTCAATGCTACAGCATCATTTTTACCATCTATCAAAATAATCGGTGCCTTTAACTTCCCAGCAATTGACGAAGCAGATAATGCATCTGAAAAGCTTTCACCAGAAGCTATTATCATATTTTTTAAATCCTTAAACTGCTTTGCAACCTCCAATGAAGTACTATATCTATCCTTTCCAGATATCCTTGATACATTTTTAGAAAGAGCCTTCGCAGCTTTTTCTATACTATCACTTACTGACTTATTTCCACCTATAATCGTTATAGAGCTTGGATTGACATTTTTAATATACTGCTCTACACTCTTTGGAATTTCATTAGATTTTACTAGTAATATCGACTTATTGCTAAGAAGTGCAATTCCTGATGCTATAAGTGAATCCGGGAAAATGTCTCCATTTACTAAAACTAAATCCTTGCTTCGCGTAATATCTGCTATTTTTACAGAGGTTTCATATCTATCTATACCTTGTACTCTTGATACCTTCTTCCCAAGGGATTTAATATCATTTTCAACATTCAAGGATATAGTTTCACTTCCACCAAGAATATATACTTCCTTTGCCTTAGATATTTTCGCTTTTACTGAGCTATCTAGCTTGTCCTTCGCAGTTAATACTATTGGATATTTTCCTTCTGTTAGTATAGAGCCAGATAAAGCATCCGAAAAAATTTCTCCATTCGCCACTATTATTTTTTCATAAGAATTAGATAGCTCATCTGCCACCTTTAAAGATGTTTCATACCTATCTTTTCCATATATCCTTGTAACCTTACCTTCCTTTGCCATAGCTGGCATTGGCAGCAGCAAAGCTAACGACAAGGATAACAATATCGCTTTGTCTATTTTTCTCACGTTTAAAATTCCCCCCTTGAATATTTATTTTCTATAATTTTAAATACTTATTTTCTATAATTTACCAAGTCACCGATTCTGGAATTATTAAACATAATTCTCATTCATAATAAATTTAATTCTTTCCTTGCAATGCTTGCTCCAATACATCCTTTATTGCTTCAAATAAGCTTTTTGTAGAATAAGTTGCTCCTGTAGTAACATCAATTTCTCTAACTTCCTTAAAATCTTTTTTGACTTTACCTTGACCCTTTTTTTCTTCAATGTCAATATTGTTATTACAAATTTCGATTATTTTATCAAAAAGATCTTCACTTTCAAAATAATTAAATTCATCTCTCTTAATATATTCAGACAGCTTTTCTTTATTTTGCTCTAAAGGATTTTTAAATAACTCATTATTTGTATCATTATATTCAAAATCAATTTTCTTAATTTTTCCGTCTTCAACTGTTAAGGTTAATTGATTATCCTTTTGTTCTTCTAATTTTTTAATTGAATTATATCCAGGTTTTTTTGAAGTGTATACACCATTGTGGAATTTAATTTCATCATTTTCTTCTTCATCCTCATCAGCTTCACCTTCTTCAATATCTGTTTTATCTTCTTTTATTTCTTTTTTAATTAATTCTATATTAAAATTATCAAATCTACGATCCTTTTCTTTCACTGATTCTCTTTCTACTACATTATTCTTTAAAGTAATATAACAAATTCCGTTTTCATAAGTAAATTTCTTTACTTCTATGGGATCACCTTTACTATCCTTTGCTTTAATTTCTTTTATACCTTTAGAATACTCGTCTTCGCTAACCTCTAATTTATAATTAAATTCATTCTCATTGTCAGCATTTAATTTTTTATTTGTACCATCTTTAAATTCTATTTCAATTTCTTTCAGTGGTCTTACATAAACTATCTTCTTTTTTACTTGGAATTTAGCACTAATTTCTTTTTTTGATTCTTTGTGCTTAAATACAACATCAAAAAATCCATCTTCATTCATCTTTAAATTTTTGCTGCTAATAGCTGTACCTTCCGGAATATTAACCTCAATACCGTATTTCTCTAATTCATTCATTTTTACTACGGTATCTTCAGCACTAGAATCCCAATATCTAATTGTGATTTCAAATTCATTCAGGCTTAAATTATCTCCAAAGTACAAAACAGCACTTTTAGGTTGCTTTGTAAAAAACAAATCCTTCACTTTATTTGCTGCATGCTGACCTAAATTCGTATTTTCAGCTTGCTTTAAAGCATCTAAAATTGCTAATGTTACACCTTTGTTGGAGTAAGTTGCTCCAGTGGCTACATCTATGTAATCGGCAGGCTTTCTATTTAACCAATTTACTATACTATTATATATCTTAGAAACCTCACCTATATCTGATTTCATCTTTGGTAAAAATTTCTTTTCAAAATTTCTATAGCTATCTTCAAAGCTATTGTCGTCCCCAAATTTCAACAATTCAAAATCTGTTATTTTATCATCCTTTATTGTTATTTGAACCTCCATTCTACGGTCGGCATCAGTATCATAGAATCCACCACCAATACCCCTATATGTTCCATTCTTATATTTAAGCTTTCCAGCTTCTGGATTTGATGGCTTACCTGGCTCACTCGGATTACTTGGATTTGATGGCTTGCTTGGTTGACTCGGCTTACCTGGAATTGATGCTATAGGCTTAGAGCTACTTGAAACAGCTTTTGAAAATCCATCTAAAATATTTTTAACAGAGTTTTCTATATAGCTAGAAAGTGTTTGCGTTCCACCAACTAAAGTTATATTTGATATCTTATTATTTTTTATATAATTTTCTACATCCTTTTTCAAATTATTTTTTTCATTTAACAAAATAGGTATGTTTTCTTTTCCTAATAAATTGCTTGAAGACAATGAATCTATATATTCCTCTCCATTAGCTAATATTACCTTTTTTGTATCTGGAAAATACTTTTGTGATACCTTTAAAGCAGTATCGTATCTGTCTTTACCACCTATTTGTTGTGCCTTAACGCTCGGTATATTTATTGAATTTTTTCCACCTACTATTAAATCTCCTTCCTTAGAAGAGGATTCAGCTTTTCTATATGAAGACGATATATTTTTCCCATCAGTAAGTATAACATTTTTATTTAATTTACTTGCTAGAGATGTAGCTACCAATGCATCTGGAAAAACATTACCATTCACAAATATATCTCCACTTGTATTTCCTTTAATTTTATTTATATTGTCAGCCACCTTAATTGATGTTTCAAATCTATCTACTCCACTTATTCGCTCTGCTTTGTAATTTTTCGAAATTTCATCAAATAAAGCTTTACTAATGGTATCTTCTCCACCTATAATCTTTACTTCTTTAACACCTAGCCTTTTTAACTCATTTGAAATAACCTCTGGCATATGATCCTTTTTAACCAGCAGCAAAGGTGCATTATATCTTGTTGCAAAGGATCCACTAGATAATGCATCCGGATAGCTTTCTCCGGATGTAATAATAGCAATATCCGATTTTGTAAAAGCTTTTTTGCTTAGCACAGCGCAAGTTTCGAATCTATCTTTTCCACTAATTCTTGATACATCGTTTTCATCAGCATAAGATATACTTATTGATGAGCCTACATTACCAACAATCATCGCACTTGCCACAAATAAACTCAAGCCCTTTTTCATAAACAATCTCCCCTTCCCTCTTAATTATAGCTTTAAATTGACCAAATGAATGCTTTAACTTAGTCACATTAAGCTACTGCACCATACACAAGCATTAAAATTAATTCATTCACTATAAGTCTAGTACACCTAGCTCTATACGTTTTCTATTGTAATTTTTACAAAAATCTGTTAATAACATTTCATTTATCATGAATAATTATACAGCAAGTAATAATCAATATCAATACTTTTTGATTATTAATTTTATTTTTCTCACAATGTATCTTTATAAACAAAAACAACCTCCGGAATTGATGTCTATCAAATCCGAAGGTAATTATTTTGTTTTTATGCTAGATAGTAGCTTAATTCTCTTTTCTTCTTTTTCTAAGCTCTATGGTAATAAGTAGCGTTCCTAACAATCCCATAAATATGCCATATGGAGATAAGCTTGCTCCAGCTCCTGTTTTTGGCAAGGTATTATTAATGCTTGTGTTTAAAGCTCTCATTTTTTCAATATTTTGTGTTGTCGGTGTGCTCAGATGAGTTATAGGTGTTTTTTTCAGCTTATCTACCATTACTATGGTATTGCCTTTTACTTCAGTTCCTGTTACCAATACCTTTCCAGCCTTTACCTCAAAGGTAATGGCTGTTGCCACTTGGTACTTATCCGGTGCTGATATTTCTGTAAATGTATAGCTTCCGTCTTCCAATTCAAACTCTGTTAGCTTTCCATCTGTTACCCACTCTTTTATTACTGTGCCATTTTCTTTTGTTAGCTTGATGGTTGCACCCTTCAATTCTTCTCCATTTGCTGTCAATGCTTTCTTGGAGAATTTTACCTTTGTTTTTTCAG
>NZ_FONP01000028.1 GCF_900112955.1 Peptostreptococcus sp. D1 | reverse complement strand
GATGGTTGGTGTAATATATGTGTTGACAACTAAGATAGCCTAACATATGTGTTGACAAATAATAATAGTGTGTAAAATAATAGTGTTGCCTTCATATTGACATGACAAGGTATTCATGATAAATTACAAGTTGGAAAATATTTAGATGCTAGAGCTATGTAACAAATTTTGTCACTAGATAATATGCCGAAATTTTTGATATTTTGATATAATGATATAAATAGATATAATGATATAAATAGATATAATGATATAAATAGATATAATGATATAAATAGATATAGTGATATAAATAGATATAGTGATATAAATAGATATAGTGATATAAATAAATATAGTGATATAAATGAATATAGTGATATAAATAAATATAATAGTATAAATAGATATAATGTAATCAGTTTATATGATTTGAAAAAATACGGAGGAGTAATGCTAGAAAAAAACAAAAAGTATAGATGTGAGATTGTTGATATCGGACAAAATGGAGTTGGAATAGGAAAGCATGAAGGCTTTACAGTTTTTGTCGATGGCGCTTTACTGGGAGAGATTGTGGATGTGAAAATAACTAAATCTAAGAAAAATTATGCAGAAGGTGTGATATCAAGGATAATAGAGCCCTCAAAATATAGAGTTGATCGTGTCTGTTCAATGAAATATAGAAGCTGCGGAGGATGCCAGATACAGGAATTAGATTATAAAAAGCAGCTAGAAATAAAGACGAACAATGTAAAAGAAAGCTTAAAAAGAATTGGAGGTCTGGAAAATATTACAGTGCATCCAGCCTTGGGGATGGAGAATCCGTTTAGATATAGAAATAAAGCACAATTTCCAGTTCAAAAACCAGATGGAAACCTAAAGATAGGATTCTATAAAAAGAAGTCACATGAAGTCATCGATATGGATAAATGTGTCATACAGCATGAAAAAAATGATGAAATAGTTGGTATAGTTAGACAGTATATAGAAGCTAACAATATAAGTGCATATAACGAAAAAACACATAAAGGAATGATAAGACATATTTTGACGAAGGTTGGATATACAACAGGAGAAGTGATGGTTGTACTTGTTGTCACAGATATAAAATTACCTAATGTGGAATTTTTAGTAGAAGAGCTAAAATTAAAAATAGACGGATTCAAAACATTGGTGTTGAACGTAAATAAAGAAAAAACAAATGTGATACTTGGCAGAAATAATATTAATGTATACGGGGAGGGTAAAATCTTAGACAATATAGGAGAGCTGGAATTTGAGATATCACCACTTTCATTTTTTCAAGTCAATCCGACACAAACAGAGGTCTTATATGGAAAAGCGCTGGAATACGCAAGGCTAGAAGAAGGCGACATGGTCTTTGATATATATTGTGGGATTGGTACAATTTCACTGTTTTTGGCAAAAAAAGCAAGCCATGTTTATGGAGTTGAAATAGTAGAAGAGGCTATTTTAGACGCAAGGAAAAATGCGAAGAGAAACAATATCGAAAATGCAGAATTTTACGTTGGAAAAGCAGAAGAAGTTGTTCTGAGATTGTATAAAGAGGGGAAGAGAGCCAATGTTGTGGTTGTGGATCCTCCGAGAAAAGGATGCGATGAAAAAGTATTGGATACTATAGTGAATATGCAGCCAGATAGGGTTGTGTATGTGAGCTGTAATCCTGCTACGCTGGCGAGAGATTTGAAATATATGGCAGAGAGAGGATATGTGTGCGAAGAAGTGCAGCCTGTGGATATGTTTCCACATAGTGTTCATGTGGAGTGTGTTGCCTTACTTACTAGAAATTGCAACGATTTCAAGTATTAGAGATTGATAATATATACCATTTGTCCACGATTTGTCCACGAAATATTTAACTCGTGGACAAATTATTTATCGCGTCCTCCTATTACTTTTTCAAAAGCTTTTGCGGCCTCTTTATTAAGTATATCGGTATCGTGTGTGTATTTATCGGTCATATCCATTCTTGAATGTCCAAGTCTTGATTGTATGGCTTTTGGGTTGATGTTATTTTCATTCAACATTGTAGCATGTGTGTGTCTTAAACTGTGATGATTAAAGTTTATTTTTAATTCATGTTTAATTACTCTAGCGCAATATTTAAAGCTTTCTACAGTAGATAATAATCCGTTTTCTTTCACAGAAATAAAATTAATTTTTTCTAAATCTGTGTGGGCATTTGATTTCATTTCTACAATGCTTTTAATATCCCTATTTCTTTCATCTTTATCTAATGAGATGTATTGGTTAGTGTAATACTCGCCATAAAATATTCTGTTTTCATTTTGTCTAATTTTTTCTTTTTTTAGAGTATTTAAAAGCACGTCATCGATATATAATGTTCTGTTTGAGCTTGATGTTTTTGTTGTACCTATATACCACCCTAAAGATTTTGAGTAGTCGCCTAGCTCCTTATATCTTTTGTATATAATCTTATTAATGGATATCGTTTTATTTACGAAATCAACATCATCCCAAGTCAGTGCGTATGATTCTGATATACGTAACCCACAGTGAAATCCAAGCATTAATGGTACATGGAATACATTACCTTCGGGGAATCTCTCTAAAATTCTCTTGAAATCTTTATGGGAAATAATATATCTGATACTGTCACTAGATTCAAATTTAGGTGTGATGGTAGCTTTGCATGGATTGTATCGTAGGTATTGCATGGGAAATACTGCGTAATCCAATATCTTAGACACAGTTGATTTTATGCCAGTCGTATGGGATTTAGATAAGCCTTTTAGAAATAACCCATTTATAAATTCTTGTAGCACAACGGGTGTAATAGACTGTATTCTGTATACCCCTAATTGAGGCTTTATGTGGTTGCTAATGTGTCCGGAGTACTGTTGTAGGGTGTTATATTTATAGTTTAGTTTTGCGTAGTTTTCAAACCAATAATCAATAAAATCACTAAAAGACATATTAGTATCCAGTATATTATTTATTCCGCCTTGGTTGTAATCATTAAGCGCCTTTGTTCCTGCTTCTAGTGCTTCTTTTTTAGTTCTAAATCCACCCTTAGACTTTTGTTTTCTTTTGCCACCAACTGAAGCTATTTCAAATCGATATTCCCACTTAGAACCACGTTTTCTTGTATTAACTTCTGCCATTGTAATTTCTCCTTTCTTTTGGTATAATTTAAGTACCACAAAAGAACCTTATTCGTTAAGGTTGTTGTGCTGTGTAAGAAGTAGTTAGGTCGCCAAACTTGTGCTACTTCTTATTTTGTTTATTTATTAATATATTTTTCTAATTCCTTACCGTAAAAGGTTGTAAAATTTTAATGTTCTTGTTATTTTTCTTCCACCTTCGTCTTGAACTATTTCCATTTTGGAAACAGTTGATTTTTTATAAAGCTACTTATACCAATATGCCTTAGGTTATGTAAGTATATATCTATTTGGTAGATTGAAATGTTTTTTTATGTTTCCAAATACGTAATTAGTTTCTCACAATCATAGCAATCTTCACAAATAGCATCATCATAGGATAA
>NZ_FONP01000029.1 GCF_900112955.1 Peptostreptococcus sp. D1 | reverse complement strand
CTCTAGGTTATAATTGAATCATAGTGAAATGTAAATATTATTGATATTGACAATAATAAAAACAAAATGAATGTTATAATTGAATCATAGTGAAATGTAAATGTTTTAATAAAGTTGCACATCCTTCTATATATGGTCGTTATAATTGAATCATAGTGAAATGTAAATAAAAACTGGATGGAGTCAGCACAGGAAAAAGCAAAAGAATACGATGAGGGCATTGAAAATCATGATATTAAAGATTATAATTTAAATAAGCAAATTAACTTTGATGCTGCTGCTAAAAAAGTGATTGAGCATAGGATTAAAACGGGTAATGCGGGGTTAATGTGGTTGTATTTGAATGGTAATGAAATAATTGAGTTTGTAACGGGTTATAGTAACAGTGTTAAGATAACTAAAGACACAATAAATTATTTGATGTCTTTAAAAAAAGGTAGTGTTATTTCATTGCATAACCATCCAGGTAGCTCATCATTCTCATCGCCAGATATGGATGTTGCTTGTAGGATTGAAAGTGTAAAAGAAATGAGAGTAATCGGTCACGATGGTACTAAGTATTTTTTAGAAATTGGATCAGGGCTAAGACCAAGTTTTAGCGATATAGATGAAGTTTATTATGTCATTAGAAATAAATTAAATTCTAAATACCAAAAAATATTTGATGAAACCGGTGATTCTAAAGAAACCTGGAAGGAGCAATCACATGAGATAATTGAAGAGCTTGCTAAAATATTTAATTGGAAGTATAGGAGAGAATTAAAATGAAAAATGAAAAAATATTAATACCAGATGAAGTCATCACAGACTATACTGCTTCTGATGATGAGAGGGAAAAGCAAGAAAAGGAATATAGAGAAAGAGCAAAGGAAGCATTTGAAAAATTAGGAATCGATAAATAAAAAAGCACTTTAACGGTAAAAGAAAACAGTTGAAAGGAGCTGGTGGAAGTGTCAAATAGCTATGATAATTTTATAAAAGAGTTAGAATTATCTTCAACTGAACCAGACACTACAGTTTTTGCTGATTGTGATATAGAAGGTTTTAGCAAGTTTCATAAAGAAGATGAAAAAGCCAAGGTTTGGTGGGTAGAAAAATTAGATACAGTAGGAGAGTTTTTATTCAGCTTTGACAGGAAAAAAATATATAACCTATTTGCTGATTACCCTCACAATTTAACGGAAGAGGAAGTAAAAGTATTTGATAAAGAAAATCCCTACTGGGTAGAATTTTTTAAAGATAGAAAATAAATGAAATGGCCCTGAAGTTAATAAAAGTAGAACTATTGATAATTTGATAGTTATAATTGAATCATAGTGAAATGTAAATGTTTCTACATTTTGAAATGCGATGAATCCTTTCTTCGTTATAATTGAATCATAGTGAAATGTAAATATAAGTGAGAATGATTCAGATACCGAACGACGAAATGTTATAATTGAATCATAATGACAATAGTAAGGTAATTGTAACTGAAGATTCCATAATAATTAATGGAAAAGAATATAAAAATGAATTAGAAGAAATATTAATTACAGCGGGGAGATTTAACAATAATGATATTCCTATGCTTAGATCCAATGTAGCAAATTATTATGGAATACCAGAACGTTTACTTGATAATAAAGGAAATGTTCGTTTAGGAGATTTTTAAAAATAAAGTAAAAGGTAAGCAAGCTTGGAAGGATCCTAAAAACAGGCTATACAAAGGAAAAAGATACAGCCGTTCATGATTGAAAGAAATGTAAAATAAAGGATAAAAAAGGAAAAAGAAAAGCTTCAACAGATGGAAATGGAAAAATTTTATCAAAATAGTACTTTGAATTCAAGCTTTACAAAAAAGAGAGATGATTTTATGAAAAAAAATAGATTTGTAAGTAGGCTTTGGAAAAAAATACCTATAGAAATCAATAATATGAAAATGAATAATCGTATAAATGAGATTTATGTTCCATATTCATTTGAAGAATGGAACATGAAACATATTGATTCAAAAAAAGTATATATATTAAATCTTCTACTGGATGTATTAAGCTTTAAAAAAGTTAATGATATTAACAGGATTTCAATCGGATGGATGAATTTGTCTACTATTTCAAATTCATCGATATTAATATTTAATGATGCTGCTGAGGTTGATGAGTTTTTTAAAGGTAAAACAGAGAATTATGAAATTGATAAGGATGGTTTTTATTTTTATTTAGAACCAATTTGCTATGATGATTTGCCTAACAATATAAAAAAAATAGTTAATTTGAGCAATATGGCTAAAAGTAAGCATAATATTGAATATTACATGGGTATTTCAAATAATGTAAAAATCAAAGAGTGTAGTATGGAAGAATATTATGCGGTCTTAAAATAATGATTAAATGTTTAACTATAATGAAGGCTGATTTTATCCAACCCTCATTAATTTGAGTGTATGTAATTTACAGAAAAAAATCACGTACACTTCTCGATAAAGAATCCCTAACATTGTGAGATGTAGGGGATTCTTTAAATTTGTAATGTTCTATAACATATGTTACACAAATGAATAAAAAAAGAGAGAAGCTCTAATACAATGGTAATAAGTACAAAACCAAAATGTAAAGGAGTCCTTTCACGTCTATATATAACAGAAGAAATGTGTTACCATCAAAAATTATGTGAATATGTTAAAAATATGGAGCTACAAAAGCCGCAAGACGCTATCATACAAATTGTTATGTGTACAGGCAACTTGAAAAGTATGATGGAGCTGTAAGAAGTCTAGCTTTGAGGTCTAGAAGACCAAAAAATAGCCCCAAATCACATACAGAGGAAGAACTGACGCTAATAAAAAAATGTTAAAACGTAATGGAGTATAAGATCTTGCTGAAGTCTACGTTAGATGCTGTAAAAAAGGATATACTAGAAGCTTCTCAAGTATGTGTAGGCAAATTAGAACAAGAGGCTATAAGCAACCGGAAATACGTCGAAAAAGCTATACAAGATACGATAAAATAGATGGGAAGTACCCGGGAGATAAAGTTCAAGTAGACATAAAATATGTTCCTGACGATTGTATAAAGTTTCCTACATATGGATATAAATACTATCAAATTACAGGTATAGATGAATACGGTCGAAAAAGAATTAATAAGGCAGGTGGCAAAGCACGAGAAGAGATATCATAGTACTGCAAAAACAAGTTTAAAATTTAAAAGTCCAAATGAAGCTGTAAAAGAGTATTTCTAAAATACATCTTGCTAGTATAAAAATTAAAATGAATCAAAGTCAAGGTACGCACAGCTTTTCTCCTTGACTTCGAATCCTTTAATTTTTAGATTGAAGATGTAAATTTGGAAAAAACTTTCTTATTAGTGTAACATATGTGTTGACAACTAAGA
>NZ_FONP01000034.1 GCF_900112955.1 Peptostreptococcus sp. D1 | reverse complement strand
TACTTATCCGGTGCTGATATTTCTGTAAATGTATAGCTTCCAGCCTCCAATTCAAACTCTGTTAGCTTTCCATCAGTTACCCATTCTTTGATTACTGTTGTACCTTCTTCTGTTGTATCATCTTTTTTAGTAAGCTTGATTTTAGCTCCTGCTAGCTCTTCTCCGTTTTCTGTCAGAGCCTTCTTTGAGAAGCTTACCTTTGTTTTTGATACTACCTTTGTATTGATGACCTTTCCACCTGCATAAGTAACCTTATATTCTGTATCTGCAAGCATTACCTTACCCTTTTCTTCTCCAGCTTCTACAATAGTATAGACATTAGCTTTATTATCATTAATATTATCTACCGCCTCAAGCTCTTCAAACTCGCCTTTCCATTTATTATCTTTATTTAATTTGATGGCTTTATCTGTCTTTTTATCATTCTTAACAAGGTATACTGTTACTTCCGGTGCGTCATTTGGATTAATGCCCTGCCATTCTTTTTCTACTTTTAGGCTTTTCTTAGCCGGTTCAAGCGACATTTGTGGTACTATTTTTGTATTGATGACCTTTCCACCTGCATAAGTTACCTCATATTCTGTATCTGCAAGCGTTACCTTGCCATCTTCTTCTCCGTCTTCTACAATAGTATAGACATTAGCTTTATTATCATTAATATCATCTACCACCTCAAGATCCTTAAACTCGCCTTTCCATTTATTATCTTTATTTAGCTTGATAGATTCTTTTGTTTTTTCTTTGTTTTTTACAAGGTATACTGTTACTTCAGGTGCGTCATTTGGATCAATTCCTTGCCATTCTTTTTCTACCTTTAGACTTGTCTTATCCGGCTCCGGCGTTTGTGGTTCAACCGGTGTTGTTTGTTGCTTCTCATCTACCATGACTACAGCGTTGTCAGCAGCTTCTTCCCATTGACCATTGGCTCCCTTTATATATATTTTAAACTTTAACTGAGGAAAACCATAAAGCATTTCAATTTCTTCTTCTATTCTAAAGGACACAGGTTCAGCCTTTTTATATCCTTCAGGAGCTTCTAATTCTATTAGTTTATACTCTTTACCGGATGTTAGCTCATGACTATAGCCTGCATTTGACTTAGACTCAAACTTGCATATCTCCTTACCATCGACTTCTTCTATTTTTAATTTGACTCCACTTAAACCTTTTATGCTATATATGTCAGGTTTTTCTTTTTTTAATTTTTCATACTCTTCGTCTGTAATCTTCGCAAATGACACTTGTGTTTTGTACTGTGTTTCATCTTCCGGTCTTTTCTTCGGATCATTTTTCTTAAGAGCAATCAAGTTTTGATATTTTTTTCCATCGCTGGATTTCATATTTGTTTCATACATATCTAAGGAAAAATTGCCTGTATCAACAATTCCACCACCTATTAATTTTTTATATGCTGCTATTTTTTTATCCCAAATAGCTCTAGCTCCTTCTGACATTAAAGGAAGCAAGGCGATCAATTTCTGATCTTGCTCGGGGTTATATTTATCAGTGTAAAACCAAACTGCCCACTGTGTTGCTTCTCTAAAATCGCCATCATTCAAATCCTCTTTAATACCAGCTGCATTTTCAGGATAGCCATTATAAATGACCTTCATAATATTTTTATAAAATTCCTTATAATTTTCTTTCTGCGACTCTGGATTATTAATATATAAATACATATTATTTTCATTTAAATTAACTTTTTTATAAAGAATTTCTTCTGGATTTTTCAGATCTAAAGGAGCCGGCTTTCCGTAATTAAAGCAATATGCGACATGCCTATCCTCAATCTCTCTTTCACTGATTACTTTGTCTTTAAGTCCCACATAAAATGCCTGATCATATGAGTTCTGGTACTCCTTCCACCCTCGATATATATATTCATTGGATGTACTTGAATCTTGTGCAAATACTGGTGCACTCGGTAACAAGCCTGAACAAACTGTCAATATGGATATAAAAATTGATAAAAATTTATTTAATTTATTCATATTTATATGTATACCTCCTTATATTTTAAATTTTCACACAAAAACAAGCAAAAACACACACCTATCCGTCATCAGGTATATACTTTTGCTTGTTTTTTATATTTATATTTTTATTTTTTAAAATATATGTCTGTCTGTCTGTCTGTCTGTCTGTCTGTCT
>NZ_FONP01000031.1 GCF_900112955.1 Peptostreptococcus sp. D1 | reverse complement strand
TTCTCTCTTTTTTTATTATTTGTTTCATATCGATTGTAATATTACAAATTTTAAGTAACAAATATGAAAAATAACACTGGAAAAAATTAAATGAATTTGATATAATATACAAATAGAAATTTATGTGAAAAGAGTGGACAAGGATGGATTATTTGAACACAATCGTTAGACAGACAGACAGACAGACAGACAGACAGACAGACAGACAGACAGACAGACAGACAGACAAATAGCTCTGTCTTTTTGTAATATAATTTTTTGTGATTGGCAAGAATATTTACCTGATGGATAGGTATGTATTCTTGCCAATTTTTTATTTCAAACATACAAAAAAATAGGAGCTTTACAGCGATAATTTATAAGAATATCAGTTGAGGAGGAAAAAATGAAAGAGAAATTTAGGTCAATATTGATATCATTATTGGCATTTTTAATAAGCGTGGGAACAATACCGACAAATTTTTATAATGCTCATGCCGAAGCAGGTAATGATTATGGTGTAGTAGGTGCGTATGAAGCCTATTCTGTATTGAAGGAGCTATACGAACAAGGTAAAAAACTAAAAACCGGAAACGAAATGATTTATGTCCGTTCAAATATTAAAGGGGGATCCAATGAAGCCGGAAAAATAGCGTACTGCTTTAATGCAAATAGATCTGTTCCGGACATCAAATCATCTGCACCTGATTATATTGGTGAAGAGTATACAGAAGATACTTTAATAACCTACACAAAGCTTGCAGGAACGAATGATAAATTCTCTAAGCTTACAACTAACGCGAGAGAACGTGCAAGAGAAGCTATTTTGAAAATTGTATATAACGGTTTTCGTGATGGAGAGGGAAATAGAGTTGATGAGATAAAAAACGCATTTAAAGCAAGGTATCCAGATACAGGAGATGGAAATATATCGGACCCTGAAATATATGCAGCTACACAAAAAGCGATTTGGTATTATACAGATTCTGCAGAATTGGTTACAAAAATACCCAAGGAAGCACAAATTATAGGTGACGAAATTGATGCTACGATGAATACAAAGACATGGTATGTTTATCAGTTTTTATTGGGACAGGACTTAACAGATGATAATCCGCTTAAGGGAAAGACTTTGAATGATGCTCCTGTGAATAATACATTAGATTTATTTCAGCCTACAAGGCTACATGAATCTCACAATACAGGCTACCAAAATTTACTTTCATGCGAATTTGTTTCATCAAATGGCGAAACAAATTACACAGAATATGAAGTGAAAATTAAAAAAATTGATAAAGACGATAAATCTACTATAATGGATGCACGACTTAAGCTTGAAGTGATAAATGGTGAAAGCATTGATCAAAGACTATTTATATGGACTACTAAGGAAAATGATGGAAATCTAATTACCTTCAAGCTTCCTGTCGGTGAATACCTTTTGACAGAGCTCAAAGCACCAAATGGATATAAAGTGGCAGATCCTATTACTATCAAAGTTAGTGATACAGGAGAAATTAAATATAGTAGCAAAAATCAAATAGATGTCATTGCAAATGATAAAACAGTAGTTATGGAAGATGAAAAAATTCCTACAATGACTGTAAATGTGAATAAAGAGTGGAAGGATAAAAATGAGGGTACTCCATCTGATTTGGACTTTTTATCTGCAAAGGTAAAATTATTAGCAGATGGTAAAGCTGCTGTTGATGCATCTGGACACAAAGTTCCAGAACAGCTTTTGAATAAAATGTCTAGCTGGAAGGCTTCGTTTACGAATTTACCCATATATAGAAATGGAAATACCTCTGGTGAAAAAATAGTTTATTCTGTTTCTGAATCGGATATGAACAAAACCTATAAATTAGTTGAGGGTGGGGATACTAATGTATCCGGAGAATCTGATAAGGATATAAAGGAAATCAAATTAGTAAATAAAGAGAGCGATACACCTCAACCTGAAGAGGTTTATATAACTAAGGTACAAGTAAATAAAAAATGGAGTAATCAGGATAAAAAATCAACTAAGGATATTTATTTTGAGCTTTGGAAGGTAAAAGCTGGAGAAGAAAGCATAGTTACCTCAGATGATTTTGCCATTCCAAGGGCGGACTTTAAGGCAAGACAAAAACTCCAGCCTACTGTAGCCTCACTTAACTGGACAAATTTATTTTTGAAAGAACAAGGCTACACATTTAAAGTAAAAGAGGTAGATGAAAATGGCAATCCATGGCATGATAAGGAAAATGGATATAAAGAAAATGCATATACAGTTGAGTCAAATGTTGATAAAAGCAAGCAATTACTTATTTTTAATGTAACGAATCATTACGAGGAAAATAAAGAAACAAAGGTAAGCTTCTCAAAGAAGGCTCTGACAGAAAATGGAGAAGAGCTAGCAGGAGCTAAAATCAAGCTTACTAAAAAAGACGATACAACAGAAGAAGGTACAACAGTAATCAAAGAATGGGTAACTGATGGAAAGCTAACAGAATTTGAATTGGAGGCTGGAAGCTATACATTTACAGAGGTATCAGCCCCTGATAAGTATCAAGTGGCAACAGCAATTACCTTTGAGGTAAAAGACGGAAAGGTATTGGTAAAAGGAACTGAAGTAAAAGGCAATACCATAGTGATGGTAGACGA
>NZ_FONP01000032.1 GCF_900112955.1 Peptostreptococcus sp. D1 | reverse complement strand
GGATTTGGTTTCGGTTTATTGTCATCAGGATTTGGTTTCGGCTTATCCTTTTCTATTACAGTAACTGTTGCTTTTTTAGTTGTACTTGCTCCGTCTTTATCCGTTACTTTAAAGGTAATTGTGTATTTTCCTACCTTATTCTTATCAAATCCGCCATCGTCAATAAGTTCAACCTTAGACTTGAGGTCTCCATCTTCTTTATCTGTTGCTGATATGATAAGTTCTTTCAGGTCTAAAGCTGTTCCCTTTTCTATGGTCTTATCTCTAACTTCTAATTTTGGTGCTTCATTGATGACAACAGCATTTTTACTATAAATCGCATAGACCGTCATATCTTCATTTACAACGGTCGTTCCTGTAAAGGCAGTTCCTTTACCGTCTTTTTGTGTATTCCATTCTTTGAATGTATATCCACTCTTAGTTGGGTTTTGTGGCATTGACTCATCTGTTAAATCGTCATTGTCAATCGCCTTGCCCGTTTCAACCTTTACCTTAGCATATTCCGCATCCTCGTTTATGAATGTAACGGTATTGTTTGCAGGCTTATTTACTTTAAAGGTGTATGATATCAGATTTGGCTTGTCAGCAGGTGCTGCTTCATCTCTTCCTTCATTATTTTGCTTTGCCGCAAAAACAGTAAAAGTTCTTGTTAAGTAGTCTTTGTCTCTATCAATCCCTTCACTGCTACGATTATCTAGTATTGCTTTGTTATTTGTCATAGCAAAATCATACATTCCACCAATAAATGACTTAATAGTTAAATTTGTATTTAGTGGTACACTATCTGAAATTTTTACATTTTTTATGCTTAATGTAACCCTCCCGTTCGAAGCATTCATCTTATTAAAATAATCAGCTACAGATGAAACCGCTCTAGGATTTTCTTCATCAGCATATACAACTATTTTTTTACCGGTTGTATCATCTTTTATAGTGTCCCATTTTAATGGATAACCTTCTAGCCCTTTTATTTCTAATTGCATAGAATCATCAATAACGATACCGGCTGGAAAATCAAAAGTAAATGCGAATTTGTCATCAGCCAAAACAAATCCTTGACCTTCTAAAGGAAGTTTTGTAGCCGTGTAGTCATATTTTGAATTAATCACCTCTAAAAGATGGGTGTTCATTACATTTTTAAATAGAGATAAATCTACTGATAAGTCAAGGTTTAGAATATCCCCTATTGTATATTCCCCTACAGTTTTTGAGTTCGTTGTTTGAGGGCTTGATAAATCTCCATAAATATTAAAGTCATTAATGTTTTTTATGAGATCTTTTTCTGTATCAAAATTCAAAGGATTCCAAACTTTACCATCTTTGTGGTATTCATCATTCCATGATGAATAATCTCTGTCAGCTATATCCTTTAAGTCATAACCGGCATCCTCACCAAATAAATCAAACAATGCCGGTCTGTCAGACCTGATTCCTGTATTAGCCCACATAAATCCAAAATTATCATCAACCTGTATGTTTTTACCTAAAAAGCTGATTTCCTCCAAATTGACTCCTTTGGGAATTAGATTGCCATTATATATTTCCAATTCACTCCAATAATTATCTGTTAGCCACCCATTTAGTTGTTCTTCGGTTTCAGCATGTGACACATTCGGAAAAACCGATAAGGTCAATGCCATAATAAGTGGTATGACTAACAATTTAAATGCTTTTTTCTTCATTAATAACCTCCTTACCTGTTTACATTGATATCTATTTTCTTTGCTACAACATTAACTAATTGAGTATTAAAGAGCTTGTTTCCACCCTTATACAAGGCACATAATCCTTCAGAACTAATTGTCCCAAGATTTGTAATAGCAGAATCTGTTATTTCTACTGAATATGGAACATTAATTGTTATTGGATGTCCGTCTGTTCCCTCCTTTTCATATAATCCAAAAAAACCTTTGTAGTCATTCCAATTTCCTAAATAAAATGTGAATGTTACAGAATTGTTTATTTTATCATATGATTTTTCTATTTTGCTAACAAGTGCTGTATTATCTGTTACTACAATGTTATCGAAATCAACATTAAAGTTATCCGGAAAATCAATAGTATACTGTGCTGTCGGAAATTTTTCATCCCTATTAAACATTACAAGATTTTCAACCTTTTTACCCCAATACAATGTTCCCTTGTAATCTTTAATATATTTATCATAAGCTCCTTTAAACAAGTCAGAAGCTTCAACAACGCCCCCTATATTTCCCTTGTAGTATAGACTGCCATTTTCTTCCACATCATGACCGCTATTTGATACGACATTTGACAAATCAACTTCTCCGTTGATTCTCCACCCACTTTGGCTATAATTACTTATTACATTATTAGCCGCAAATACATTTGTTGTGCCGGCAAATACACCAAACACCATCAGTAGAGCCATTATTAAGCCCATAGATTTTTTCATTGTTTTTCTCATTTTTGTATCCTCCTTTATTTTTGAAAAATATTATAAAAAAAATTGGCAGAAATACATACCTATCCATCAGGTACATATTCCTGCCAACTATAAAAATCTACATCGCAAAAAGACAGAATTATTGCTCTGTCTGTCTGTCTGTCTGTCTGTCTGTCTGTCTGTCTGTCTGTCT
>NZ_FONP01000033.1 GCF_900112955.1 Peptostreptococcus sp. D1 | reverse complement strand
ACATTAAGCGGAGATATTTAAAATGATGAATAAAATAAAAATAGGTTGGAAAGAATTTGATATTGAACACATTGAAAAAGAAAAGGCAAGATTGAATGTAGTAAGTGGCGACTGCTATGGAGAGATTCATTTTGATAAAAATAAAATTTATTTAAATAATGAATTTTCAGATGAGCAAAAACAAGCAACTTTAATACATGAGGTGTTGCATGGAATATGTATTTAGGTGTTCATGGTGTCTTTAATATGATTTCAGAGGAAGAAGTAGAGAATATTATTAAACTTCCATGGAGTGGTAAGCATTATTCTAAACGACTTTGGAATAACAGAACAAAATTAAAAGAGGTTATCGAAGAGCAACTAACACAGGCTACTGTTCAAGGTAAGGATCTTAAACAATGTGCTAGAGAAATAGCCGAAACAATGGAATCTTCAAAAAAGTAGCAGAAAGATTGATTAATACTGAGCATGCTTATGCTTGTTCTCAAGGTGACTTAAAGATGTATGAAGTCTTTGATGTAAAAGATTATGAGTATTTAGCTACTTTGGATATCAAAACATCAGAAATATGCAGAAATTTAGATGGGAAAAAGTTTAGTTTAAGTGAGGCAGTTCCAGGAGTTAATTATCCACCTATGCATCCACATTGTAGGTCTACAACTGTTCCAGTTGATGTTGATGATTTGGAAGATAGTGTAAGGATAGCTAGAGATGAAAATGGAAAAAATATTTATGTTGACTCAAATTTAAGTTATAGAGAGTGGTATAAAAAATATGTAGAAACGAATCCTCAATATCTTTTAAAAGAAAAGAAGTGGAAGAACAGACATGTTGATAAAAAACAGTATGAGGATTATAAAATAAAATATGGCAAAGAAATCCCTAAAAGCTTTGAAAAATTCCAAAATATGAAGTATAATAATACTAATAAACTTGAAGAGATTAAAGAGAGACACAGTCTTAAAAAGTCCATTTTTTCAAGTGAAAAATCACTTGATGGTCACTTTAATAAGCACAATAGTGAATTTGGGTATAAAAATAAAGAAGAGTATTTGAAGAAGTCACAAGAACTTCTAGGTAAAGCAGAGAGTGAAAATATTCATAGATATAAGACTAAATCAGGTAGGCATGTAGTTTATGATAAAAAATCTAATGAAATTGTAATATATGATAAAGGGAAAATAAAAACATATATGAAACCAAATAATGGCTATGAATATTATTTAGAGCAATACAGAAAGGATATTGAAAATGAATAAAGAAATTGAAAAATTCCCATGTCCCGTATGTGAGAAAACAATTGTAGAAGCGTGGGATATATGTGACGAATGTGGTTGGGAAAATACTGGGATTTTAAATATTGATGGTGGACCGAATAAAATGACACTTGAAGAAGCAAAAAAAGCATATAAAAATGGTGAAAAAGTTAGATAAGAGCACTTTAACGGTAATAGTTAGGGTGCTTTTTTAGTGCAAAAATAGTAAAAGAAAGGATTAAAATTATGGCTAAAAAATATAAAGATAAAACAACTGGAATAGAATTTGAAGTTGTAGCGATTGACAATAAGGAAGCTTCTAAAGATTCCTTTGAAATGAGTTATATATTACAATTTGAAGATTATGTTCACTTTACTTCAATACCTATTTCGTATTTTAATAAGATGATAAATGAAGGAGATATTGAAGAAACAAAAGTCGAATTAAGAATGGGAGATAACTAAGATGAAGTATAGAAAGAAACCAGTAGAAATTGAAGCATTTAGGTATGACGGTGATTTTGTAGACAAAGAAGGAAATTATTACATACCAGGATGGGGTATTGAAGCATTTGAGAACAATGCTATTAAGTATAATAGCTACGATAATGGGAAGCTAGCAATTGAAGCATTGGAAGGTACAATGATTGCTGATATTGGCGATTACATAATAAAAGGTGTTAATGGAGAGTTATATCCTTGCAAGCCTGATATATTTAGAAAAACATATGAATTGGTTAAACCTTGTAGAATTAATACTTTAAGTGAGAAGATAATCTTGCTTTAAATGAAATATATATTAATTATTCTACTCAAAAGCTTTTAAAATTAGCAACAACGAGTGGAAAACACAATTAGCAACAATTAATAGAAAAAAGTAGTATTATGTGATAAAATAAAATAGTTAAATAAAAAAGCACTGCTGCGAACAGTGCTTTTTTGGTAAAATCAATTTAACTCGCTGCAACCCGAGTAAAAACTAAGCATACTAGCTTTACTA
>NZ_FONP01000037.1 GCF_900112955.1 Peptostreptococcus sp. D1 | reverse complement strand
GAGTGGGAATAGATAATAAAAACGCTAGAATCCTTGATATATAAGGGTTTTAGCGTTTTGTTTTATATGTAGGGAGTTAAAAAGGAGTTATTTATTTTCTGTCTGTTCAAGTGATTTCAATTTGTCCACTACTTCAACCCTTTTATTTGGGTATAGGTGTCCATATGTGTTCCATGTTGTATCTACTTTTTCATGCCCTAACCTATCCGCTATAGTCATAATATTTATATCTAAATTTATTAGCAAACTGGCATGTGAATGTCTAAAATCATGCGTTCTTATTCTTTTCAATTCAGTATCCTTAATATACTTATTCATCAATTTAGCTGGGTATGATCTTGCAAATGTGAAGATTCTATTATCTTTTTCAAGACAATATATTGTTTTCATATAAGATGAAAGTTGATTCATGATTGATTCGGGTAAACCAATGATTCTTTTTCCTTTTTCTGTCTTAGGTTCAGTTATATATGTTATACCGTTAATAACAGATAAAGACTTATTAATAGATATAGTTTGTTCATCAAAATTAATATCTGTTGGTGTGAGTGCTAGCATTTCACCTATTCTCATCCCACTATAATATAATATCTCAAATATAATTTTATCCTCAGGTTTGGTAATATTTGATATGAATATTTTGTATTCGTCATATGTCCAAAAGTTCATTTCATCAGATTTTTTCTTACCTATGCTACCTGCTTTTCGAACCGGATTAGATTGTAATCCATAAAATGAGACTGCATAATTTAGTATGGCGCTCATTTGATTATTTATTGTTTTTGTGAATGTATTAGAGTAACCTTCTTTTAAAATTGCGTTTTGCCATTTTCTAATAAGTAAAGGAGATATATCTTTTACTTTTATGTCTTTAAAAAAGGGTAGTATATGTTTGTCTATTATATTTTTCTTTGTAGACATAGTACTAACCTTTAATCTAGGTGATAAATCATCCATATAATTATTTACTAAATGAATAAATATTATATCTGTTGTAACATCTAAGGAGTTAATAAAATCTGACTCCCATTGTTTTGCTTCCTTTTTGGTTTTAAACCCTTTTTTCTGTTTTCTTTGACTTTCGCCTTTATAGTCTGTATAGTAAATTTGAACTCTCCAAAGTCCAGTAGAATTATCTTTATATACTCCCATTTTTATACACCTACTTTCAATTTTATGTTATAATGTAGGTACAGCAAATAGACTCACTGAGTGAGTTGTTTGTGTACGGTATAAGAAGTAGTGTTCCGCCAAGATTCAGCTACTTCTTATTTTTTTATTTATTAATATATTTTTCTAATTCCTTATCGTAATCTGAGAAATAATTTCTATCTTGTTTTACTCTGTAGCCAACAGCGATAATAGCATCAAGGTTGTAAAATTTTAATGTTCTTGTTATTTTTATTCCACCTTCGTCTTGAACTATTTCCATTTTGGAAACAGTTGATTTTTTATAAAGCTACTTATACCAATATGCCTTAGGTTATGTAAGT